>NZ_CP017415.1:772500-2169720 GCF_001753245.1 Acidihalobacter yilgarnensis
ATCCCAGACTTTTTGGGGTTATATGGTCAAGCGACTAAGCGCATACGGTGGATGCCTAGGCGGTAGGAGGCGATGAAGGACGTGGTAGCCTGCGATAAGCCTCGGGGAGTCGGCAAACTGACTTTGATCCGGGGATTTCCGAATGGGGAAACCCGATTATCGTAAGATAATCATCGTGCACTGAATACATAGGTGTACGAAGCGAACCTGGGGAATTGAAACATCTAAGTACCCAGAGGAAAAGAAATCAACCGAGATTCCGTTAGTAGCGGCGAGCGAAAGCGGATTAGCCCTTAAACCTGACTTGTTTTAGTGGAATGCTCTGGAAAGTGCAGCCATAGTGGGTGATAGCCCCGTACACGAAAAGGCATATCAGGTGAAATCGAGTAGGGCGGGACACGTGAAATCCTGTCTGAACATGGGGGGACCATCCTCCAAGGCTAAATACTACCTACCGACCGATAGTGAACCAGTACCGTGAGGGAAAGGCGAAAAGAACCCCGGAGAGGGGAGTGAAATAGAACCTGAAACCGTATGCGTACAAGCAGTGGGAGCACCTTATGGTGTGACTGCGTACCTTTTGTATAATGGGTCAGCGAGTTACTTTCAGTGGCAAGGTTAACCGTATAGGGAAGCCGTAGGGAAACCGAGTCTGAATAGGGCGATTAGTCGCTGGGAGTAGACCCGAAGCCGGGCGATCTATCCATGGCCAGGTTGAAGGTGGGGTAATTCCCACTGGAGGACCGAACCCACGTCTGTTGAAAAAGACGGGGATGAGCTGTGGATAGGAGTGAAAGGCTAATCAAGCTCGGCGATAGCTGGTTCTCCCCGAAAGCTATTTAGGTAGCGCCTCGTGTCTCACTCTCGGGGTAGAGCACTGTTATGGCTAGGGGGTTCACAAGAACTTACCAAACCATTGCAAACTCCGAATACCGAGAAGTGCAATCACGGGAGACACACGGCGGGTGCTAACGTCCGTCGTGGAGAGGGAAACAACCCAGACCGCCAGCTAAGGTCCCCAAATCATGGCTAAGTGGAAAACGATGTGGGAAGGCATAGACAGCTAGGAGGTTGGCTTAGAAGCAGCCATCCTTTAAAGAAAGCGTAATAGCTCACTAGTCGAGTCGGCCTGCGCGGAAGATTCAACGGGGCTAAGCCATGTACCGAAGCTGCGGATTTGCGCTATGCGCAAGTGGTAGGGGAGCGTTCTGTACGCCTGCGAAGGTGAACTGTAAGGTTTGCTGGAGGTATCAGAAGTGCGAATGCTGACATAAGTAACGATAAGATGGGTGAAAAACCCATCCGCCGAAAGCCCAAGGTTTCCTGCGCAACGTTAATCGGCGCAGGGTTAGTCGGCCCCTAAGGCGAGGCAGAAATGCGTAGTCGATGGGAAACAGGTTAATATTCCTGTACTTTTTGTTACTGCGATGGGGTGACGAAGCAGGTTAGACCATCCGGGCGTTGGTTGTCCCGGTCTAAGCGTGTAGGGAGTGTGTCTTGGCAAATCCGGACATGCAATTCTGAGGCGTGATGGCGAGTCCCATTATGGGATGAAGTGGTTGATACCAAACTTCCAGGAAAATCCTCTAAGCTTCAGGTAACAAGGAACCGTACCCGAAACCGACACAGGTGGGCAGGGTGAGAATCCCAAGGCGCTTGAGAGAACTCGGGTAAAGGAACTAGGCAAAATGGTACCGTAACTTCGGGAGAAGGTACGCCCCCATTACGTGAAAGGCTTGCGCCTCGAGCGGAAGGGGGTCTCAGAAACCAGGCCGCTGCGACTGTTTATTAAAAACACAGCACTCTGCAAACTCGAAAGAGGACGTATAGGGTGTGACGCCTGCCCGGTGCCGGAAGGTTAATTGATGGGGTTAGCGCAAGCGAAGCTCTTGATCGAAGCCCCGGTAAACGGCGGCCGTAACTATAACGGTCCTAAGGTAGCGAAATTCCTTGTCGGGTAAGTTCCGACCTGCACGAATGGCGTAACGATGGCGGCGCTGTCTCTACCCGAGACTCAGTGAAATTGAAATCGCTGTGAAGATGCAGTGTACCCGCGGCTAGACGGAAAGACCCCGTGAACCTTTACTACAGCTTTACACTGGACTTTGAACCTGCTTGTGTAGGATAGGTGGGAGGCTTTGAAGCTGGGACGCTAGTTCTGGTGGAGCCACCCTTGAAATACCACCCTGGCATGTTCGGAGTTCTAACCTAGGCCCGTTATCCGGGTCAGGGACAGTGTATGGTGGGTAGTTTGACTGGGGCGGTCTCCTCCTAAAGAGTAACGGAGGAGCGCGAAGGTATCCTAAGAACGGTCGGAAATCGTTCGTTTAGTGCAAAGGCATAAGGATGCTTGACTGCGAGACAGACACGTCGAGCAGGTGCGAAAGCAGGTCTTAGTGATCCGGTGGCTCTGTATGGAAGGGCCATCGCTCAACGGATAAAAGGTACTCCGGGGATAACAGGCTGATACCGCCCAAGAGTTCATATCGACGGCGGTGTTTGGCACCTCGATGTCGGCTCATCACATCCTGGGGCTGAAGCAGGTCCCAAGGGTATGGCTGTTCGCCATTTAAAGTGGTACGCGAGCTGGGTTTAGAACGTCGTGAGACAGTTCGGTCCCTATCTGCCGTGGGCGTTTGAGACTTGAGAGGAGCTGCTCCTAGTACGAGAGGACCGGAGTGGACGTATCTCTGGTGTTCCGGTTGTCACGCCAGTGGCATTGCCGGGTAGCTATATACGGACGGGATAACCGCTGAAAGCATCTAAGCGGGAAGCCCCCCTCGAGATGAGGTCTCACTGGACCCTTGAGGTCCCTAAAGGGCCCTTGAAGACTACAAGGTTGATAGGCTGGGTGTGGAAGTGCAGTAATGTATGAAGCTAACCAGTACTAATTGCCCGTGAGGCTTGACCATATAACACCCAAATAGTTTGGGTTGCTGTTTGATGCAACTTGATAACGCCAATGCCTTTTCAGATTCCCAGCGATGCTGGAACCGGTTTGCCTGGCGGCAATAGCGAATGGGAACCACCCGATCCCATCCCGAACTCGGAAGTGAAACCATTCAGCGCCGATGATAGTGTGGGGCTTCTCCATGCGAAAGTAGGTCACTGCCAGGCTCTTAAGTGAAAACCCCGTTAGGCTGTAAAGCCTAGCGGGGTTTTTTTTTAAATCCGAAAAATATAATTGCATATCAAGCTATTGTGATCTGTCAGCAAAGATCATCACCCGCCATTTACTAGTTTTCGATAATGAGCCAAGACCCGTGATACGTAATTTTGTGTCTCCGGGTAAGGCGGTACGCCATCGTATTTGAGGACAGCTGTCGGACCAGCATTATATGCCGCGAGCGAAAGTCTTACGTTGTTTGAAAATCGCCGCATCAATGACTTGAAATAACGCATGCCGGCTTCTAAATTGTTGATTGGATCGTATAAGTCATGTATGCCCATGTGCGCACCGGTTGTGGGCATGAGTTGCATGAGGCCTCGTGCACCCACACTCGATGTCGCGTGTGCGTCATAACACGATTCAACTGTTATTATGGCGCGCATAAGTAGTGGGTCGAGTCGGTTACTGGCCGCGATCCTTTCAACAGTAAGAGCATACGCTCGTGCGCGCTTTTTCAATATAGAGCGTGTGATGCCTAAACATGATGCTGTCGCGGTTGGTCTGCCCATTCTCTTGAGAAGAGTATAGTTATGCTTATTGACGTTTTTATCCGTAAAAAGGTAAGCACCATTAGGCTGTTTGTAGATGTATATATAGCCGTCAGCTCTCGCGGTATGTGTGAGATTCAATGCTGCTGTGGCAACCACAGCAGCCATGATGGAGGCGTATCGCATAGTAATGATGCCGTATCGTGATTAGTAAGTCTTATGCGTACTCATGTAATCATAACAGCTCGTGTATTGAATCGCTAAATGTCGATGGATAGCAACTGTGAATCTATAGAAAAATTGAGCGCTACCGCGATACGTTCAGAAATGTCAGCTAGCGCAAACGCAATTTGCAACGCAATCATCATTCATGATGAAATTCATTCAACTAATCGATGGATGATGGATGAGTTAACTGCGGGGCGGCTTTGCAAAGGGGATATCTGCATCGCGGAATCGCAAACAAATGGCAGAGGACGCCTCGGTCGGAAATGGGAATCGCCGGGTAATAGTGGTCTATATGCTTCATTATTATGGAGTGAAAAAAATGGTGAATTTTCAGAGAAAAACGCTTCATTATTAACGCTGGCTATGGGGGTTGCCGTAGCAAATGCGTTGAAAGGGATTGGCATAAGCGAGATAGGGATTAAGTGGCCTAATGATATTTTGATGCGTGAAAAAAAAATATCAGGCATTCTTGTTGAACGAGTCGTAAAAAATTCTGTTACATATTGGGTTGTTGGTATTGGGTTGAATATAGGGGGAGAAATCCCTGTGGTAGATTCTAGCGCTGTAATGCCAGGCTCCTTAAGCGAGTGCTACCCAGATAGTTTGGAAAAAAGGAATTATATAGCTTCGAAGATCTTTTGCTCAGTGTTTGAGAGTTGTTCTGATTTGTTTATGCGAGGCGGAGAATCTGTCGTGCAGAGCTGGGGCAGTTATGATTATTTGAATGGAAAAAAAATTGTCATCAAAAACGCGGATGGCACGGTGCTTCGTGGAATGGCGGGTGGTGTATTTGATGATGGAAGTCTAAGAGTTTTCCATGGCAGTGTAATAGCGAGGTATTACTCCGGGGAAACGAGTGTGAGAATACAATGACCGATCTTCTTGTGGATATCGGTAACACAAGAGTTAAATGGTGTTACCGGGAGCTTGGTTGTTTTTATGGAGCTGGCGCGTGTGCGAGTGATTTGGCTAATTTTAAAGATTCAATATTAAATATAATTCACAAAAAAAATCCTGACCGCATTGCTGTGTCATGTGTTTTAGATGGCAATCGCATGGCTCAATTTAAAGATGTGCTGTCCATGTTGGTTGGTGTGCCCCTGATATTCGTTGACTCCATAATGCCTGCCGTTTCGCTGCTCGCAACAAATTACTCGGACTATACTGCACTAGGGGTGGACCGGTATTTTGCTTCCGCAGCCGCGTTTTCTGATGCATCTAGTGCTGTGGTTGTCGTCAATGCAGGCACTGCGACCACTGTCGATTCTGTTTCAGTCAATGGCATCCACCTTGGTGGTGTTATTATGCCAGGTAAATACATGATGCTTGCTTGTTTGGGAGAAAAAATACCACGACTACACAAACCATTCATTAATAAAGATGATTTAAATAATTCTCCTTTTCAGCGAGATACGGTTTCATGTATGTATCGCGGTGCAATGTACGCCTGGTTGGGCGGTATTTCTGCTGCGATTTCTGCTATTTTTGAAAGAATGGAAGTGAGACCAAGGATATATGTGACGGGGGGGATGGGGGGATATTGAATGACTATTTCGATGGTCAAGTGACTTACGATCCGCTTCTCGTTTTGAAGGGACTTGCTGCATATATTGATGGGGGTTGAATGCGAACCCTTTTTTTATTGTTGATTTTGCTGAATGTTATGTTTTTATGGTTGCGTGACTCGGATGGCGGTCGAAGTCAAAATCTTAGTCTGGCGAAAAATTTGGCGGTAATCCCCAGGTGATGGCGCTTGATGTCGTTCATGTTGAATTGCCAGCTGCCAGACAACCTGTAGCCGATAATGAATCGCATACGAGAGGTTATACGCCTTCTAAGAATGGCATCCAGCACGCCATTTTGAGTAAAAAGCGGAGCGCTGTCACCGAACATAGTCTGGCCGATGAGAGCTGTTTCTCATTGGGGCCATTTTCGAATCGGGCGAGCCTAATAAAAGCAAAAGCCATTTTGCTTGGCAAAGTAAGGCCTGTTTCTGTAAGGGCGATAAATCAGCAGGCGGCTGCTGCATACTGGGTGTATCTCCCTCCATATGCTTCATTGGCGCAGGCGCAAGGAGTGGCTAGGAGATTGAAGAAAAAAGGTTACTTGGACTATTTCATAGTCGCAGGCAATCAGAATGCGAATGCAATTTCATTGGGATTGTTCAAAGAGCAGCGCGGTGCTGAGCGTCGCCTCACTAGAGTGAAGGGTTTGGGCTTCCCTGCTCGTATTGCAACTCAATACCAAACCGTCACGCTATACTGGCTAGATTATGTGCAATCCAGCAATGTCCCTTTGGATTCCAATAAATGGCGAGGGGTTAATGGTGGGGCAGGAGAGTTACAGATATTACATAGAAGTTGTCCAGTGAGCGCTAAATCGCTTTCATAGTTTACTTAATGGTATCTGGTTGACTACAATCGCAATGCGTATGGCTGGCGTAGCTCAGTTGGTAGAGCGGCTGATTTGTAATCAGTAGGTCGCGGGTTCGATTCCTGCCGCCAGCACCATTCAAAGCGGTTCTTGCTGTACTTCCCGTACCTTGCTCAGCTTGCATTCTTAAAATTAGCAAACACAATCAATCCTTTTCATGCGATTCCCAACTGTGAATACTACCCATTAGGGTGGTGCGGCCCGCTACTGCGTACGTTTTGCAATAGCTGCTATTTGCGCATTTTCCCACCGCATTGCCTATCATTATTTATTCTGTGTGCGGAGCTTTCATGGAGATCATGACTGACCAATAGGGGTATGCGATGTCGGATGAAAAGCGAGACTATGATGAGAAACGCGACTTTATTCGCATGACGATCGATTGTGACGTTAGCTATCATCTTGTGGATGGGTCGGTTATCGATCAAGGGCGAGTAAGGAATTTAAGCGGCCGTGGTGTGTTGTTCCAGACAGGCCGATTTTTAGATATCGGCGCGGTTTTGGATCTTTCCATCACTTCTCGGAGTTCTTCGATACCGCCCTTGAATGCCCGTGTGGAGGTGGTTCGTGTACATGAGGTCAAATCGGGGCTTGTATATGAAATCGGTGCGGTATTCCATGAGCTCCTCTAGAGTTCGTGAGGATAAGCTGGTGGATTGTCGGTACACTTCGTGATGATACAAAAAACACTGCAACAAACAACGCCAGAGCAAATTCTGGCGTATTGGTACTCCGAATCGATACGCGCTCAATGGTTCTGTGCGACGCCTGAATTGGATGCTGAAATCCGTCAGCGTTATGAGGAGGTGTGGCGCCAGGCACATGCTGGCGGTATGGCTGCCTGGCGTGATACGCCTGAGGGGGCTTTGGCGCTGGCCATCATCCTGGATCAGTTTCCTTTGAACATGTTTCGTGGCTCCGCGCGGGCATTTTCGAGCGAACGGGAAGCTGTGCAACTTGTGCATGCGTCGATAGCACGAGGATTTGACAAGAAACTTCCGGTGTCGAAGCGCATCTTTATGTATATGCCCTTGATGCACAGCGAGGTGTTGGCTGATCAAGATGCATCCGTTTGCCTATTCGAGGTTGCAGGCCTGCTCGACAATCTCAAGTTCGCCAAACACCACCGCGAAATTGTACGCCGTTTTGGCCGCTTCCCACATCGCAATGCTTTGCTCGGTCGTGTGAGTACGCAAGAGGAACATGCCTATCTCAATTCGGAAGAGGCCTTCAAGGGTTAATCAGCGTAACCCCGTAAGTTAGATGAGATTCGCGCCGTAATAAATGTCGGTAAGGACGGGCGCCGCCGCCGCCGACACAGGCCCGCGGTGGCGTTTTTATGTCTCTCCGTGCGTTGGGAATTCTTCCAGACTTCGGCGGGTGGACACGCGCTTCTAGATATCTGCAGTATGGTTGCGGTTCTGTAGGTGACCGAGTGGTTAACGTCTGGCGCTGCGTCGCTACAAACGTTGTGGTACGCCATATTAGTGGCTAGTGTGGTAACCACTTTGCCACGAAGGCTCTTAGTTCGTTCTCGGCGATCACACCGGTAAACGAATCGACAACCTCTCCGTCAATATAAATCCGTACGTCCGGTATCCCACGTATGCGATTTAACCGATGCAGTTGTGGGTTGGCATCGAGATTGACTTTGACGAATCGTAGCTTGTCGGTGAAGAACGGGTCATCTGCGAGTTTGGCAATCATCGGGCCGATGATACGGCAGGGGGCGCACAGAACTGGACCCACCTGATTGGACAGTGATTGAACGCTGATAAGTGCTTCCTTCATCATGAGCGAGACGCTCTGGAGAGAAGCGATGAGACGGAAAAGACGAAACCATTCGCCTGAGTTCAAGGCCAAGGTAGCGCTTGCAGCGCTACAGGGTGACCTGACGATGGCTGAGTTGGTCAAGAAGTTCGATGTACATGCCAATCAGATCGCGGACTGGAAGAAGCAGCTGCTGAGCAACGCCTCGGATGTGTTCGGCAAGGGCGCACAGAAGGCTGAACAGTCGGCCGAAACCATTGAGCAGTTGCACGCCAAGATCGGCCAGCTGACGATGGAGAATGATTTTTTAGAACGCGGGCTCGAACGGATTCACGGGCCCAGAGGAAAGCAATGATAGATCGTCAGGATCCGCTGCCGGTAAGGCGGCAATGCGCGTTGCTGGACCTGCCGCGCTCGACGTTCTACCGCGTGGCCAAGCCGGTTACAGACGAGGAACTGGAACTCATGGCGCTGATTGATCGCTGCCACCTGAAGTATCCTTTCTATGGCAGCCGACGCATCCACGACTGGTTGGAAGACCAGGGTCACCGCGTAAACCGCAAGCGGGTTCAGCGCCTGATGCGCACGATGGACCTGAGGGCACAGTACCCGAAGCGCAACCTCAGCTTGGCCAATCAGGCGCACAAGGTCTATCCGTACCTGCTGCGGGATCGGGTTATCGACCGCCCGAACCAGGTCTGGGCGACCGACGTGACCTACATCCCGATGGCGCGGGGCTTTGTGTATCTGGTGGCCATCATGGACTGGCACTCGCGCAAGGTGCTCTCCTGGCGCGTATCGAACACGCTCGATGTGAGCTTCTGCGTCGATGCGCTTGAGGAGGCGATCGAGGCCTACGGCGCCCCGGAGATCTTCAATACCGACCAGGGGAGTCAGTTCACGAGCGAGGCGTTCACCGGCGTTCTCAAGCACCATGGCATCCGCATCAGCATGGATGGCAAGGGTCGGTGGGTCGATAACGTGTTCGTCGAGCGCCTGTGGCGCAGCGTGAAATATGAGGAGGTGTATCTGAAGGCCTACGACAATATCGCCGATGCACGAAGGTCACTGGGGCGATACCTGGCCTTCTACAACGCTGAGAGGCGGCACCAGTCACTGGACCGGCGCACCCCCGACAGCGTGTACTACGAATCCGCCGCCAGACTGGCGGCATAACCCGAGAGAGCACTTAGCGGGCTGTCCAATTTCCCGGGTCCACTTCTCACCAAGGTGCCCAAAAATCCACGAGCACGGGCAATCTGGCGGATGTGTCGATCACGGCGTGGTCAAAATCCGTAGTGTC
This sequence comes from Acidihalobacter yilgarnensis, assembly GCF_001753245.1. NCBI lineage: Bacteria > Pseudomonadati > Pseudomonadota > Gammaproteobacteria > Chromatiales > Ectothiorhodospiraceae > Acidihalobacter > Acidihalobacter yilgarnensis. The sequence goes on from NZ_CP017415.1 coordinate 781,892, forward strand.
GACATCGATGGGGGCTGATACAGGAGGCAGAGAAGCGGTTCGATTCGGCATGATCGATACCTCGGTCATAGTTTGGATCAGCGGCTGACATAGCCGAATTCGCCGCGCCATTGTCCGGCTTTGAAGTCAAGGCGGAGCCAGCGAGGGAGGAATGGTTCTATGCGTTTGATCGGAAATGTTTGTAGATCCGGTACCGGCTGGTCCGAGATCAGGCAAGTCTTGGTTCCGACAGCGCGGAACCAAGCTTGTACAGCCTTGTTGCCGCAGTCGAGTGGCCGTGCGTCGGGGTGAGTAGATTCTGGAAATGACACCTGTTTTCGGATCATGCAGCTGAACAGCAGCTCCAAATGTACCGTTAGAGGATGATCGCGTGCGGCCAGCGCGCGTGCCGCAGGGCCGGACAAGCGGAGTTCGACTGATCTGACGAATGCAGGTGTGGTGTCGAGTACTGGTGCAGTTTCAATCATGTGTGTGTTCTCCGGTCGCGACAGATGAGGCGCGGAGGGCCTCGCCGACTACCTGTACGCCGAGGCTATAGGCCGGCATGCCGCCGACAACCGCAGCGGTCTCGCAGACGCCATGTAGCTCGGCTGGGCTTGCCCCGGCATTGACGGCGGCGTGCGCATGCAATTGTGCGGGCGCCTCTCGTCCAAGTGCTAACAACATCCCCAGATGGACCATTTGCTGGATTTTTCGTTCGAGTGGGTTGTGGTGAATCAGTGCGTCGCGGAAATTTTCAATGGCCTCAAGTGCGGACTCGCGGCCAGCGAGACGGGCTAATTCGATGCGCTGGCGCACGCCATCGGGCACCTTGCCAAACAGATCGATATGGCGCGTCTCAATGGGAGATTGATTCATGTTGCGGTTTCCTTGAGCGTTGGGGTCGAATGAACTTCCAGGGCATCGTATCGTTGGATGAAGAGATCAAATGCCTCGCGCCGTCTTGCGATGTCTTCACGCCACTCGCCTAGCTCCTTGAGGCCGGCAGGCGTGATCTCGTAAACGCGTCGGGCAGCACCGGCACCTTCGGTGCGCCAGCCGGAGCGCAACGAGCCACGCGCCTCCATTTCGCGTAGTAGCCGATATAGATTGCCGGCATCAACCTTGAGGCCATCGGGGAGTAGCGTGTTGATATCGCGGTGCAGGCCAAGTCCGTGCGCTGGCTCCTCCGCGAGGAGGAGCAACGCAAAACTTGCCAGATGCCGACCCTGGCGATTGGTTTCCTTGGGGCTCACGAAGCTTGCCGAAATTGCTGCATGCGATCGGCTACTTCGCGGTAGGCGATCTCTGGAAGCGCCTTGGCGCCACCAAGTGCGCGGGCATGTATCACCAGTTCTGCGGCCTCTTCAAGTGCGGTCAAGCGGTTGAGGGCGTCATCTGCCGTGGCGCCGGTGACCAGCACGCCGTGATTGGCCAGGAGTACGGCGACGGTAGAGGACGTGTTGAATGCCTCAAGGATGCCGTTGACTGAAGCGGTTGAGCCGCGTGGTGCCCATGCAACGACCGGTACATCGGTGTGCATGCCCTGACGCAACATGGGTTCATATACTGCGGGGATAGCCTGGTGAGCGACGGCGAAGGCGGTAATGTGCGTAGGGTGGCAGTGGACTATCGCGCCAATGTCTGCCCTGTGTCGGTACAGCCTTGTATGCATATCAATGATTTCGCGGTGATTGGCGTCGAAGCCTTCTTGCATGCCTTCCGCAGAAATCGGCAACCACGCAAGGTCGTCCGTGCGTAGGTTGGCAACCGAGCCGCCGCGGGTGATCAACATGCGATCGTTTGCGCGAGCGGAAAGATTGGCGTGGGCACCGCGGAATAGCAGGCCACGTTGACGCAGCGTGTCGGCGACACGAATCAAGATGTTTTCAAGGGCTGGGGTATGGTCGGTCATGGGGGCCTCGGTATTGGATGCTATGTGTATATATATGTGAATTACATATATTAGCCGTCAGACTATACTTGTCTGCTCAGGAATACAACGATGTTTTAGAAGCTGAGGCGCATTCCGGCGAAAATGTGGCGCTTGTCGGCGGTGTGAAAATTGCGAAAGCTGGGGCGGCGCGTGTGGGCAGGCGTAAAGCGGCTGGCGCCACGTAGTGTGTAGTGCGCGCTGTCGAACCACGGAGCAGAATATTCGTGATAGGGGAATGGCTTGAAGCCGGCGTAGGGAAAGAATGTGTTGTCGCACCACTCCCAAACTTGTCCGGCCAGTGAGAGCCGCCCCTGTCGGGCGGCGGTTTCCCACGCAAGCTCGTGTGGCAATGTGGCTTGCGCCCAACGTGCGAATGCGCGTGCTTCGTGTAGGTTGATCCCGTACACGGCAGCGCGAGGTTCAAGGTCATGAGGGCCATCGAGGCCGATGCCATACCACCAGCCCCGGCCATCACGGCGCCAGTGATCGGGTGCCTCGATCGGATGCTGGCTGAGCCATGCGCGACCGTCGTCCTCCCAAAGGTTCATGTCGGTATAGCCGCCGGCCTCAATGAATCCTAGGTACTCGGCGTTGCTGACGGGGCGTAGGCCTATGGCACTGGCCTCAAGGCGCGCGGAACCCGCATTCAGTTCATTATCGAAGGCTAGAGGTTTGGAACCGCCGATGGGGTAGTCGCCACTTGCGATGGGGATGGCGTCGCGCGCGAGGACGGAGGGTCGTAGCCGGGTTTGCGGATGGAAGGCGTTGCGGTGACGCGACAGCGCTCTCTGGGTCAGCACCATCCTCAGGGTTTCAAGGTGTTGGCTGTGATGCTGGAGCAGGAATAGTGGCAGGTAGTTGTCCACCATCAGTGGGTGCTTTGGATCGAGCTGCCCCGCTTCGCCCGCGAGCAGCAGAATGTTGTCCTCAAAGCCGGCGGCAACGGTATTCAGCAGATGGTCTTGGTGCGGTAGTTTGGCGCCGCGTTCGGGTTTGGCGCTGTACTGGGGCTGATAGTAACGGGCGTCGGCCCGGGTGCGTCGGGCGTCGCCTTGTACAATCGCACGCAACCAGTGATTCTCGACCCACAGGCAATGACCGAGGTGCCAGCCACATGGGCTGAGATCGAAGTGATATTGCTGGCGGTAATCGGTATCGTTCAGTGTGCCGACGACGCCGAGCAGGTGCCGATGTAGCGCCCTGAACTGCGTCAGCATTGCCAACGGTGTCATAGGGCGAGTAACTCCGGTGGGGCATCCGGGTCGAGAATCAGGATGTGGTGTTCGGGTACGGTTTGCCAGAACGCACGGTCGTTGAGTGGCTCGGAGGCAACTAATTGAGCACCCTCCGGGAAGCGTTCGTCATCGATGCTGTAATACAGGCTGGGGCATTCGCCGTTGACCGCGTGTCGGGCGGCATAGACGCGTTCGCCGTCGCTGATCACGAGGTTGAGCAGCGCAGTGCCGCCTTCGCCAGCCCAGTCGCCGATGAGTCCCAGAGCCTCTCCGATAGCGGCCTCAATGGCCAATTCCTCGTCGTCCGTGAGCAGTTGCCGAATGAGCGCGAAGATATATTCGGAGTCAGTGTTGCCAAGTATCCCCGATTCGATCTCAGCGGAAAGCTCACGCTGGAGAATTGGGCGGGCGGTCTCGCGGAAGCGCTCAATATAACCGTTGTGCGTAAAGAGCAGTTCGCCATCGCGGTAGGGCTGGGTATTGGCGATATGGTTGCCGAATCCCGGTGTGGCGCTGCGGACCATGGCCAGCCAGAGGTCGCTGCGTAGTGTGCGCGCCAGCGTTGGCAAATTGTGGTCGGCCCATATCGGGGCAGGATTGAGGTAAATCTCTGGCTGGCCTTCGCGATCGAACCAGCCGAAGCCGAAGCCATCGGCATTGAGGCGCGCGAAACGCAGTTCGCGAGGCGCCCAAGACTGAATGAGCAGGCTGTGCTCGGGGTCGATGAGGAGCCTTTCGAGTGGAATTTCAGGGCCAAGATAGGCGGCGATCCGGCACATGCGGGCTTCCTCTTGCGGTGTCCTCAATCTGGTGCCCATGTTAGCCTGAAGCGACATCTCATGCATCCGGGGACGGGATATATGGTGATCAGCCACGAACAGGGAAGGTGTCAGCGGGTGAGGCCAGCCCGACGAGTGAAAACATTGGCGGAGGATGCGCGCGAAGGCTTGATCGAGCCACCCCGCACCTTGCCGCCAAAATACTTCTACGACGCGCGTGGCTCGGCATTATTCGATCGTATCTGCGATACCGAGGATTACTATCCAACCCGCACCGAGGATGCCTTGCTGGCACGCTACGCGGGTGAAATCATGTGCAAGGTACAGCCGCGCCATATCCTCGAATTGGGTAGCGGGACCTCGCGTAAGACGCGTCACCTGTTGAGCGCATGCGAGGGGCAGGAGGGTATGATTTACTGGCCATTCGACGTTTGCCGCGAGGTACTGGAAGAGACGGGGGAGGTCCTTATGACCGACTACCCTTGGCTCGAAATCAACCCCTTGTTGGGCGATTACTCGGCGGGTCTTGATCATCTGCCGTGCCCGGATGGTGGTTGCCTGTATGTCTTTCTGGGCGGGACACTGGGCAATTTCGAAGAGCGGGAGGCTATCACATTGCTACGCGAGCTCGCGGTCCGGATGTCGCCGCTGGATCGCCTGTTACTCGGCGTCGACCGGGTCAAATCCGTACATGTGTTGCATGCAGCCTACGACGATGGCGAGGGTATCACCGCTGCGTTCAACCGCAATGTATTGCATGTGCTTAATCGCGAACTGAGGGGAGATTTTCAACCGGATGCCTTTGCCCACCGTGCCGTATACAACGAAGATGCGGCGCGTATCGAGATGTACCTGGTCGCGGATACTCAGCAACAGGTGCATCTCGACGAGCTGGACGCCACGTTGCGGTTTGCTGCAGGCGAAACCATACTTACAGAGATCAGTCGCAAGTTCACGCTGGAATCTGTGACGCAGCTGCTGGCACGTGCGGGCATGGCGATTGAGGGTCACTACGCACCTGAGAATGAATATTTCTCGCTGCTGATCGCGGCACCGCAACGCAATGTTCATGTGGCGGTCATTTAAGCGGCGGCATGTAACAGGTCTGTAACCTTGGTGGGCTCTAATAAGATGATTCAAGCCATACCGGGTAAACACATGACGGCGAATGACATCCTGCTAGTGGAGGACGAGCCAGCCATCCGCGAGATGGTCGGATTTGCATTGGGGCGTGCCGGTCTCGAGGTGCGCGAGGCGGCGGATGTAGGTCAGGCACAGACGCTGCTGGCGGAGCGCCTGCCGGACCTTGTGCTGCTCGACTGGATGCTGCCAGGGGTCAGCGGGATCGACTATGCCCGCCGTCTCAAGCGCGAGGAATACACGCGCGAACTGCCGATTATCATGTTGACGGCGCGCGGCGACGAAAATGACAAGGTCGGTGGTCTGGATGCGGGTGTGGACGACTATGTGACCAAGCCCTTCTCACCGCGTGAACTGGTGGCGCGGATACGAGCGGTATTGCGTCGGGCGAAGCCGGAGCCGGGAGAGCAGCCACTTGAGGTTGCCGGGCTCGCGCTTGACGGATCCAGCCATCGGGTGACGGCCGATGGTACCGAGTTGGAAATGGGCCCTACCGAGTTTCGTTTATTGCAGTTTTTTATGGCCCACCCAGAGCGGGTGTACAGCCGTGAGCAGCTGCTAGATCGCGTCTGGGGACGCAATGCATATGTCGAGGAGCGCACGGTGGATGTCCACATCCTGCGCCTGCGCAAGGCACTTAATCCCTATGGTTACGATAGCTTGGTGCAGACCGTCCGCGGCGCGGGTTACCGCTTTTCCGCTCGAGATTGAGTCATGACAAAGGCCTGGCTTGCAGAGCTTGGCCGACTGGCGCTCATCTTGTTGGCGGCCGCGATTTTGGGCGGGATTGCCGGGCAGCTTGTGTGGATGCTGCTCGCAGGCTTGTTATTCGCCCTGTGTTTCCATCTGTATCAACTTTATCGTGTCCACCACTGGATACTGCATGTGGAGGATCGCGGCAATCCGCCAGATGCGATGGGTGTGTGGGGCGAGCTGGTGGACAGCCTCTATCGCTTCGGCAAGCGTCATCGAAAGCGAAAGGAACGCCTAGCTTCGCTGCTCGAGCGTTTCAACGAGTTTACTTCCGCAATGCCGGATGCCACCGTGGTTATCGGCCCTAACAACGAAATTCGCTGGCTCAATGAGGCGGCGACGGATTTGTTTGGGCTCCGTAATCCGCAGGATATCGGGCAGCGATTGAGCAACCTGATTCGCCACCCGGATTTCATCAGTTACCTGGCCGGGGGCGATTATCATGAACCCATCGAGATCACTTCACCGGTGCGCGACGATGTGCGTCTGAGCTTGCGTATCGTTCCCTTTGGCAATCACGAGCGGCTGCTGGCGGCACGCGATATTTCCCATCTTTATCGCTTGGAGCAGATGCGCCGCGATTTCGTCGCGAACGTATCCCATGAGCTACGCACGCCGCTAACCGTGCTGATGGGGTATCTCGAGACATTTGAAGACATGGAGGACGAGTTCCCGTCGCCCCTCAAACGCTCGTTGTCGCATATGCAGGGCCAGGCGACCCGTATGCAGGGCATCATTGAAGACTTGCTAATGCTTTCCCGGCTTGATGGCGAGGGGCCCATGGCTAGCGAACAATCGGCGGTTGCAATTCCGGGGCTGGTATCCGCGTTAAGGGAAGATGCAGAGGCCTTGAGTGGCACTGCAGGGCATCGGATCAGCGCCGAAATCGATGAAATGCTCTGGTTGAGAGGCGACGCCAAGGAGCTACATAGTGCATTTGCCAACCTGGTTTCGAACGCTGTGCGCTATACGCCTATGGGAGGGGAGATCGCGCTGCGTTGGGTCAGGGATGGCGCGGGTGCTAGTTTCGAAGTGCGCGATACCGGCATCGGAATCGATCCCGAGCATATCCCGAGATTGACCGAGCGCTTCTACCGGGTCAACAAGGATCGTTCTCGCGATACGGGCGGTACAGGTCTGGGCTTGGCAATCGTCAAGCACGTGCTGCAGCGGCATGGCGCAAAACTGGTTATTCGCAGTCGTCCCGGTGAGGGCAGTGCGTTTGTTTGCCTCTTCCCCTCCGCTCGCGTGGTGCATAAAGTCAGGGAGTCACATATCGCCTAGGCCTGATGTCCGTGCGTGTTAGAATCGGCTTCCTCGCGGCATGGCCGCCTTCTAACCCGGTCGACATTCATGTGGGTTAAACGCCGCGTCCCTGAGTCGGTGGCTGCCATTGACCTGGGCTCCAATAGTTTTCATATGGTCGTCGCCAGTGTCTTGCCGGGTGGCGAGCTGCGTGTGGTTGATCGCCTCAAGGAGATGGTCCGGCTCGCGGGTGGGCTGGATGAGTCGAATCAGCTCACCGCTGAGGCACAAAATCGGGCGATCGAGTGCTTGCAGCGTTTCGGGGAACGTATCCGTGGATTTCCGCGTGGTTCCGTACGCGCAGTAGGTACAAATACGCTGCGCCAGGCGCGCAATTCCGCTGTGTTTCTCGACCGAGTGGCAGAGGCGCTCGGGCATCCCGTTGAGGTCATTGCTGGGCGTGAAGAGGCTCGCTTGGTCTACCTGGGCGTGGCGCATTCCCTAGCGGCGGGTAATGAGCAGCGGTTGGTCGTCGACATTGGCGGCGGCAGCACCGAGCTGATCATAGGCCAGGGCTATGAAACCCTGATCACGGAAAGCGTATACATGGGATGCGTCAGCACGAGCGCCGAATGGTTCGCCGATGGGCAGATTACCGCCCCAAACTGGTCACGAGCGGTGTTGGCGGCCCGGCTGGAGCTGGAGCCGCTGGTGGAGTCCTACCGGCAGATGGGGTGGGGGCATGCCATCGGCGCATCAGGGACGATCATCACAACGGAACGCGTAATCAGCGAGGCTGGTTTGGGGGCATATATCACGCTGGCGGCGTTGCATGCTCTGCGTGATCGATTCATTGAGGCCGGCGAGATAGGGAAATTAAAATTGTCCGGGGTCAGTCGTGAGCGATTGCCGGTCTTTCCCGGAGGTGTGGCGGTGCTACAAGGTGTGTTCGAAGCGCTGGGAATCGAACGCATGGAGGCGGCGACAGGGGCGCTCCGCGAAGGCGTGCTTAACGATCTTGTGGGGCGCATTCGACACGAGGATGTTCGCCTGCGCACGGTTCAGGGGTTTTCGAAGCGCTACCATGTAGATGCTGATCATGCGGCGCGTATCGCACGGACGGCAGCTGAGCTGCTCACGCAAGTGAGCGAAGCATGGCAATTGGACGAAGAGGACGCGGATCACCTCAATTGGGCAGCGCAACTGCATGAAATCGGCCTGGATGTCGCGCATAGCGAGTATCACAAGCACGGGGCTTATTTGTTGGAACATGCGGATCTGCCGGGTTTTTCGCGGCAGGATCAGATGGTTCTTGCGGTTCTGGTGCGTACGCATCGTCGCAAATTCGCACCGCGGTTGTTTGAGTGCTTGCCGGCCGAACTTCGCGGCCGCGTCATGCGACTGTCGACGCTATTGCGCCTAGCGGTCGTGTTGCATCGCAGTCGCGTCCCTGACGGCTTGCCTGAGACTTTATCGCTTCAGGTTGACGGCGACGTTCTGTCGCTGCGACTGGACAGCGCCTGGCGCGAGACCCATCCCCTGATCGAGGCGGATATCGAGAACGAGCGACAGTTCCTCCGCGGGGCGAAGTTCAAACTGGCCGTGACCTGACGAGCGGGTGTCCGGGCGCGGCGCCGACTTCAGTGAGGCATTTGCGCTTGATGTATGTAGTAGCGTGCGCGGCGAACCTTGTTGATGCAGTTCGGGTATTTGCCGAATTGCTGCTGAACCTTGGCCGCGGTGAGCAGGCCGGCGGCCTTGGTCCATTCCACGCTGCCATCGAATCCGTGCGCGCGGGCCTGTTCGAGCTCCGAATAGGCGGTGCGTAACCCATCCGAACATTCGTTTGCCTGATTCTGGTGCAGGGGGGCACCGGCGCATGCGCTCAGCAGCAGAGGGAGGGCAAGCGCGAACAGCGGTAGGCTCAGTCGGGACATGGTGATTCTCCTTGGTAGACGGCTGCCTGAAAACACGTCAGGCAGCCGCGAAAGGGTTCCGAAGGACGGGGGTCAGGTGTGTTCGGCAGCGTTAATCTGTTGCAGCAGCAGCCCCTGTGCAGGACGTGGTTTTGAACGGTCGCCGCCCACGCGGTGATAGCTGCCATCGGATTGCAGCACCCAGGCTTGGGCATTGTCCTTGAGATAAATTTCAAGACCTTCGTGGTAGACCCGTTGGGCCAAGCTGCGATCCTCAATGGGAAATGCGCTTTCGACACGACGAAAGAAATTACGCGGCATCCAGTCGGCCGATGAGCAGAAGACTTCGGGCTCCGCGCCATCGTTCTGGAAATAAAATACGCGCGAGTGTTCAAGGAAGCGGCCAAGCACCGAGCGGACGCGGATGTTTTCAGAGGCGCCAGGCACGCCTGGGCGCAGGCAGCAAATACCGCGCACGATCAGGTCGATTGATACGCCAGCGCGCGAAGCCTGATAGAGAGCCTGGATGATCTGCGGATCGATCAGTGCATTCATGCGGGCGATGATCCGGGATGGGCGTCCGGCCTTGGCTGCCTCGGCTTCACGGCTGATGCGTGCAAGGATGCCCTTGTGCAGGGTGAAGGGAGCCTGCAGTAACTTTTTGGGGCGTGAAACACGACCCAGACCGGTGAGTTGCTGGAATATTTTGTGTACGTCTTCCCCGATAACCTTGTCTGCCGTGAACAGGCCGAAGTCCGTGTAGTGTCGCGCGGTGCCAGCGTGATAATTGCCGGTACCCAGATGGACATAGCGCTTTACGCGTCCCTTATGGCGCCGAACCACCATTGATATCTTGGCGTGGGTCTTATACCCGACCACGCCGTAGACCACATGTGCGCCGGCGTCTTGCAGATGGCTGGCGAGTTCGATATTGGCTGCTTCGTCGAAGCGTGCGCGTAGTTCGACCACGACGGTAACTTCCTTGCCCGCGCGCGCGGCTTCGACGAGGAGGCCGACGATGCGCGAGCCGGCGCCCGTGCGGTAGAGCGTTTGCTTGATTGCCAGTACTTCCGGGTCGCGCGCGGCCTGACGGATGAATTCGATCACCGGATTGAAGGATTCAAAGGGATGATGCAGCAAGACATCGCCCTTGTCCAAGGCCTCGAAGTAATTGCTGCCTAGCTGCAACGCGGTGGGCAGCACCGGTGTGAACGGCGTGAATTTGAGGTCGTTTCGGTCGACCAGATCCACTACGGCGAGCAGGCGATTGAGGTTGACGGGGCCATTGACCTGGAACAGGTCGGCTTGTCCGAGTCCGAACTGACGCAGCAAGTATTCGGCGGTATGTGCGGTGCAGTTGTCGGCCACCTCAAGACGCACGGCCTCGCCGAAATTGCGAGATGGCAGTTCCCCTTCGAGCGCATGCAAGAGGTCATCGATTTCCTCTTCATCGACGAAGAGGTCGCTGTTTCGGGTGACTCGGAATTGATAGCACCCCGTTACCCTCATGCCAGGAAAGAGGTCGCCGACGTGGGCATGGATGATGGATGACAGGAATACAAATCCATACTCGCTACGGGAAATTTCGTCGGGCAGGCGGATCAGGCGGGGTAACGAGCGGGGTGCCTGTACGATGGCAAGCCCGCTGTCGCGCCCAAAGGCGTCCTTGCCCTCCAGGGTAATGACGAAATTCAAGCTCTTGTTGAGGGTGCGCGGAAAGGGGTGCGAGGGGTCAAGACCGAGTGGACTGAGCACGGGCAGTAGCTCTCGGTTGAAGTAGCGCTTGATCCATTCCGCCTGTTCTGTATTCCAGTGCGTGCGGCGCACAAAGCGGATGCCCTTTTCCGCAAGAGCGGGTACCAATACTTCGTTAAAGATACGGTATTGGTCGTCGACCAGGGCATGGGCCTGAACACTGACGCGATCAAACTGCTCGTTGGCAGATAACCCGTCAGCGCCGGGCGTGGATACACCAAGGGCGATCTGTTGCTTGAGGCCGGACACCCGAATTTCGAAGAATTCGTCGAGATTCGTGCTCGATATACACAAAAAGCGCAGACGCTCCAGAAGCGGGATGCTCGCATCCTTGGCCAAGTCGAGCACGCGACGGTTGAATTCGAGCAGGCTTAGTTCGCGATTGATGTAGAGATCTTTGCTTGCGAGGTCGATCTCCGCGGTCATTGGGGATATTCCGATACTGGTTGTCACGGCGCTGTCATGATCCCTCGGGTAGGCTAGCCGGGAAGCTGCCCGCTACGCCCTTGGCAGGCTAGCACGGCCACATGGAGTTTGCCATTATAGCCATATAGGCCCGGATGGCCTTCCCCCAATCAGGTGACGTCGATGAATCAAGACATGCTCAAGAAACACATCTCGCAGCAATTCAACGCGGAGCTCGAGGATGTGCGCAACCGCGTGTTGACCATGGGTGGCCTCGTCGAGAAAAACGTTGGCGAGGCGATCGAAGCATTGGTCAATGGCGATGCCGCGCTGGGTGAACTGGCGGCAAAATCCGATTATCAGGTCAATCGGATGGAGCTGAGTATCGACGAAGAGTGTTCGCGCATTCTGGCGCGTCGTCAGCCGGCGGCGCTGGATCTGCGCTTGGTGATGACGGTCATCAAAACGATCACGGATCTTGAACGCGTAGGCGATAAGGCGGAAAAGATCGGCCGCTTGGCCATCGAGTTGGCGAATCAGGAACGTCTCGATCGCTACAAGGAGCTGCGTTACATGGGCGATCTCGCCCGTGAAGCGCTACATCAGGCGCTAGACGCGTTTGCACGTATGGACGTCGAGCTGGCCATGCAGGTCGTGCGCGGAGACGAGGTGATCGATGATGCCTACGACGGGTTGACCCGACAGCTGGTGACCTACATGATGGAAGACCCACGTAATATTCGCCGAGGCATCGATGTGCTGTGGTGCGCGCGTGCCCTGGAGCGGGTGGGCGATCACGCCAAGAATATCGCGGAATATGTGGTCTATATGGTTCTTGGCAAGGATGTGCGCCACGTGACCCCTGAGCAGATCGAGGACGAGGTTCGCAAGGCCGGGCATTGAGTTCGCCGCCTGTGTTCTGTGAGTCTTAGCCCAATAGGGAAATCCTGCTGGCCAAGGTCACGACATCAAGTTCCAGCAGGATTTCGCAGTATTCGTTTTGGGGTTCGATCGGAGTGGGGTCGTCGGCGCAACTGCAGCCCGCCACGATGCCAGTATAGAAAACGCCCGCCTTTACCCGAATCTTGTCCCCACGACGCTCGGTCTTGAGAAGCGTTGTCTCGATGGGGGCGTCCAGCGCATAGCTAGTGGCACGGAGCCCCTGCTGTAGGGGCAGCGCCTCGGGGCCCATCTGGGTCAGCGCGTGTTTGATCTCGGTTTCAAAGTGATCGGTACCCCAAGCATCGATCACACTGTCGAAGTCAGTCATCTCAGCGTCCCGTGGTGACGGTTTGTCCAATGTGTTGTCCGTCTATTGCTCATTGAGCCTGTTCGTGAGTGGTACCCACCACGCCGCTTGGGTCGCGTCCGCCGACGTCTATGTAGTCTGCAATCTCCCTCAGCACAGTGGTGGCGAAGGCGCCTGCCGGGAGGCTGAAATCGAGCACCAGACTGAGGCCGTCGTTTTCCCAGCCCCAAGTCAGCTCGCTGGGCCTCAATCTCAGTGGTCTGCGTTCCTGTCGCAGACCTGCGGCGCTCAGGCCCGCGGCAATGTCTTGGAAGTCCGCGGCAACGGCATGCTCGATTGCCCTGGCCTCCCCACTGCTGGGTGGCTCGCCGGTGCCCCATAGCGCGCCGCTGGGATGTATGTCCCAATCGGCGAGCCGCAGATCGAGTGCAGCATCGCCTGGGGTGGCCGTAAAGTAGCTGCGACTGCCATCGAGCAGGACTGCCTCGCCGGGCAGTAAGCAATTCCAGCTGTGCTGTCGGACGCGCTCGGCGAGAATGGCATTGAACAAGGCGCTGCGGGCGGCCGAAAGGTACAAGCTGCGCCGGTTGCGGTCACGCTCTGGGCGCCCCGCGAACATGGCTCTAGCCCTGGCTAAGTTACCTCCGGCGCGTCCAAAGCGCTGTTCGCCAAAGTAGTTAGGCACGCCTTGCATCGCGATCTGTTGGATGCGCTCCGTGACCGCGTCCCGATTCCCGGTCACGTCACATAAGCGCAGCCGGAAGCGATTGCCGCGCAAGGCCCCGACCTTGAGCTTACGAGAGTGACGTGCTTGGCGAAGTATTCGCAGACTGCTTTCAGCCAGGGTTTCTGCGGTTGGGTCATCACGACCGGGGAGGTGCAGGCTGAACCACTGGCGCGCGATCGCGTGCTTGTCCTTACGTCCGGCATAACCGACCGCAGCAGGGGGAATGCCGGTGGCGCGGGCCAGCCGTCGCGCCAGATCATCGGTGTTTTCGCCGCGTTTTTCGATCAGCAGCCAAAGGTGTTCACCTTCGCCTTCGGGCTCGGTCAGCGGGATTTCCTCGACCAGGAAGTCGTCTTGCCCGCGACGGATGATGGCGCTGATCGGGGGGGCACGCAGTATGGCAGAGCGTCGGATTGTTCATGAGGAGCGGGCAAACGTTCGTTCACGCGGTGGCTATCCTTTATGCTGAATCAGGGTGGGGATGGGCAAGGTGGTGGCAATTTAACTGGAATAAACCGAATCGTCGCCACGTCTTACGCAACCGTACACCAACAACAAAGCCTGGGGTGACGCCCCCGTGGTCTATAGGATGAATAACCGGTGCCTTGTGCGGGCGACACTGCGTCAGCCAGACCGGCGAGGCATTTCATACCAATGCAGTTAGGAGGGTCGCAACCCCATGAGTATATCGCGCCGAGAGTTCATGCAAATGATGGCCGTAGCAGGCATCGCCGGCTTCCTGAGCCCCCGCTTCGCACAGGCGGCTGGTAAAAGCGCCGAGGATTTTTATGCGATCCCCGACTACGGGAACGTGACGCTGCTGCACTTCACGGACTGTCATGCTCAGCTCAATCCAGTGTACTGGCGCGAACCCGATACCAACATTGGCGTCGGCGCGGCGATCGGCCGGCCGCCGCATCTGACGGGTGATCACTTCCTCAAGTTCTACCATGAGATGGCCGGCACCCAAGACGCCTACGCCTTCGACTGCCTGGATTACACCGAACTGGCGCATAAATACGGCAAGATGGGCGGCTTCGCGCATCTGACCAGCCTGATCAAGCGCTATCGCGAGGAGCGCAAGGATCGCACGCTGCTGCTCGATGCCGGCGATACTTGGCAGGGTTCCGCCACCTCGCTGTGGACCAAGGGCGCGGACATGGTGGGCGCGCAGAACCTGATGGGCGTGGATGCCATGGTCGGTCACTGGGAGTTCACCTACGGTCAGGCGCGGGTCAAAGAGCTGGTCGAAAAGCACCTCAAGGCCGAATTCCTGGCCCAGAACGTCAACGACAGCACCTGGGGCGATCTGGTCTTCAAGCCGTACACGATCCGCGAGGTGAGTGGGCGCAAGATCGCGATCATCGGTCAGGCCTTCCCATATACGCCGATCGCCAACCCGCGGTACATGATTCCCGACTGGACCTTCGGCATCAAGCAGGATCACATGCAGAAGATGGTCGACGAGTGCAAGCAGAAGCACGCCGCCGATCTCATCGTGCTGCTCTCGCATAACGGCGCCGACGTCGACATGAAGATGGCCGCCAACGTCAAGGGCATCGACATCATCCTCGGTGGCCACACCCACGACATCATGGGGCCGCGCCCGGTCAAGATCGGTAACACCTTGGTCATCAACACATCGACCAACGGCAAGATCCTGGCCCGCTTCGATCTCGACGTCGGCAAGGGTCGTCTCAAGGGCTATCGCTTCCACTACATGCCGGTCTTCTCCAATCTGATTAAACCGGACGAGGAAATGGCAGCCTACATCCAGAAGGTGCGTGCGCCCTACGAGAAGAAGCTCTCCGAGCCGCTCGCGGTGACGGAAAGCCTGCTGTACCGCCGTGACAACTTCAACGGCACCTTCGATCAACTGCTGGTGCAGGCACTGATGGAGGAGATGGATGCCGAGGCGGCGTTCTCGCCAGGTTTCCGCTGGGGTTACGCCAAGCTGCCGGGCGAAACCATTACCTTCGACGACGTGATGGGGCAGACGGCGATCACCTATCCGCAGGTAACCATCAACGAATACACCGGCGAGACCATCAAGACCATTATGGAGGATGTCGGCGACAACCTGTTCAACAAGGATCCCTACTATCAGCAAGGTGGCGACATGATTCGCGTCGGCAACATCCAGTACGTGATGGACCCGAACAAAAAGATCGGTCACCGCATTAAGGAGCTGCATGTTGGCGGCAAACCGATGTCCATGAAGAAGAAGTACAAGGTTGCGGGATGGGCGGCCGTATCCCGCCCGGTCGAAGGCACGCCAGTATGGGACGTGTTTGCCAAATGGTTACGTGACCAGAAACATGTCCGCGTGGACAAGCTCGATGTCCCACGTCTGGTCGGGGTCAAGGACAATCCGGGTATCGCCTTCCCGAAGGACTACGGGCTTTAAGCCCGCGCTTTGTCTTAAGCGCTATGACCCGCGGTGCCGTGCTGATCGGTGCGGCACCGCATGTGGCGGGAGGTGCCAGAGGCATCATTGCCCGCCGATTCGCCGGCCCCGCGGGGTCGGTTCGCTTGGAGAATGATCGTGAGTTGTCATGCACTGCGTGCCCCATCCCTGCGTGCCCTGTGGTTGGGTTTGTGTTTTTGGCTCGGTCTCACGGGGGTGTCGCAAGCGGCAGCATCCGGCGAGCCCGCCTTGATCCGTGAAGCGGCACAATCGCACTGGATCGCGGAGGGGCACGGCGATCGCGTGATTTACGTTATTTTCGATCCCAATTGTCCCTATTGCCACTTGGTATATGTCGACTCCCAAGCTTATCTGAAGCATTACCAGTTCCGTTGGGTGCCGGTGGCAATATTGACCCCGACGAGTCCGGGCAAGGCGGCGGCCATGCTGGAAGCTCATGACCGTAACGCTGCGCTCAAGGAAAACGAAGATCATTTCGTGCGTGCGCACGGCAAGCTGGGTGGGCTCAAGCCGCTGGCGCGGATGACCGCCGAGACGCGTCGTGAGTTGGCCGAAAACAAGGCACTGTTGACGAAGACGGGTATAGAGGTCGTGCCTACCATCGTGTTTCTTAACAAGCATGGCAAGGCGAAGGTTATCAAGGGCGCGCCTGCAAAAGCGGATTTCCCGACCCTGCTGAATGAAGTGGCCAAGTCCTCGAGTAAATCTCCACACGCCAAGTGATGCTTCTGGCTTCGTTTAGTCGACTGCCGGCAGCATCCTGATTGCAGTGGGCGCGCAGGATAGCGTGACCTCACTGCCGACATGAAGAGGGTCGTGACGAGGCGTGCGCCTCGGAATTTGAACCTCCAGGGCAACGGCGAGGCCGGCATCACAGCACAGGTGCAAGCCGAGCCCGTGCATGCGTAAGCGGGCGATGCGGGCGGGTAGTTGATTGTGGCCATGCGTGGGCACGGTATCCGCGTATCCTAGGTCAATATCATCGGCACGCAGGGCAAGGATGACCCGCCCGTGTGAAGGCGCGCCATGCGCCAAAGCCACATTCAGGCCAATGTCGTCGCAAGACACGCGCGTTTCCGTTTGGGTCCGTTGCGTAATCCTACCCTCGAACAGGTTGTGATAACCGACCAGCCGCGCTACCTCGACCCCCGCTGGGGCGCCGAAGACCTCGGATGGTGTTCCTTGCTGGACGATCCGCCCGCGTGACAGGACCGCCATGCGATCCGCCATCGCGGCCAGATGTGGGTCGTGCGTGACCGCGAGTGCCGGGATACCCAGGGCGCCGATCAACTCGATCAACTCGCCGAGAATCTGATCTCGTGTGGTTGCGTCCAGGGCCGAAGTAGGCTCATCCAGCAGCAGCAGTTCCGGTTTCCTGGCCAGTGCCCGGGCAAGCGCTATGCGTTGCTGTTGACCGCCGGAAAGGGTATGCGGTCGGCGGTCGGCGAGGTCGGCGAGGCGGACGCGTTCAAGCAATGTCTGTGCCTCGGCGCGTTGCGCCGATTTCGGACCACGCAATGCGAAGGCGATGTTTTCCCAGACGCTCAGGTGGGGGAAGAGCGCATAACCCTGGGGTAGGTAGCCAATCGGACGCCGCTCTGGAGGCAGATTGTCGTAGGGTGTGCCGCGTGCCGAGAGCAGACCGGCGACGGCCTTGAGCAGCGTGCTTTTGCCTTCGCCACTCCGCCCGAGCAGGACACAGAAGCCCTCGATGTCCAACGAAATGTCGAGGGCGATCGGCTGAGGCACGCGATAGTCGATGCGGATCATGTGCCGAGTGCACTCTGTCGGCGGGATAGTATGCCCAGCAGCAGAGGGACGGGCATGGCGATCAGAAAGAACAGCCATAGCAGCGGGTAGACCGCAGACAGGCCGTAGTCCTGCAGGTTGACCCAGAGCTTCACGGGGATTCCCTGGGGGAAGTAGGCAATGATGAGGACCACGCCGAATTCGCCCAATGCGCGTACCCAGGCGAGTGCCGCGCCAGCAGCCAGCCCGAGTCTGGCTAGCGGGAGTGTGACGGAGACAAAGCATTGCCAACGTGTTTTCCCAAGCGTCAAGGCGACCTGTTCGAGCTCGCCGGGCACCGCTTCGAAGGCAGCGCGGGCCGCGACGATGTAATACGGTGCGGCGCTATAGACTTGGGCGAGCACAAAAGCATAAGCGGAATTGGAGAGTTCCACGCCAATCTTCGCGAACGGCGCGCCGGCCCAGCCATAGGGTCCGTAGAGCGTACTGAGCAAGATGCCCATCGCCAATGGCGGCGTCAGTAACGGCAGCAGGATCAGCAGTTCGGCAAGCCACTTGCCGTGGAATCGATGGCGAGCCAGCCAGTAGGCGACTGGGGTCCCGAACCCGATGATGATGGCCAGTGCGGCAGCGGTATAGATTAGCGAAACCCGGACGGCATCGAAATCGCCCGGTACCAGCCGGAAGTGCGTCCATTCGGTGGAATGGACCAAACCGGCGAAGGGCAGAATCAGCAGGACGAGTCCGAGGCCACCGCAGGCGGCAAGGAGATGTCGCGCGCGGCTCACGAAAGTGGATGGCCCTGGGGCGGGCTATAGCCCGTGGCGTGGAACATCGCTTGTGCTGCAGGGCTGCGCAGGAAATTGACGAAGTCATGCGCCAGTCGGGGGTGGCGGGCCTTACCCAGGACGGCGGCATAGAATACCAGTGGTTGGGGTTTTACCTGAACAGTTTTGCCACCAGCCGCTTGGACACTGAAGCTGGCGCGGTTGTACCAGCTTTGCATGTAGGCCGGTTCGCCCAGATTGATTTCATCGGGTAGCCGGATATAGGGCAGATGATGGGAACGCACGGCACTCAGATAACCGGCCACGGCATCGATCTGTCCTGACTCCAGTCGACTGAGCAGTGATGGCTCGGTAAATATCTGACGCGGGTTGCGCAAGGGGCCCAATATCGTCTTCACCAGATTGGGTTGGCGGTAGTACAACGCGGCGAGCTGGAAGCTCAGGATGATGTTGCGGCCCTGAGGGTCGGTCGCGGGATCGGTGCGGCCAAAGCGCAATCCCTTGCTTTCCAGTATCCGGTACCAGGCTTGCTTGCCTTGGGCAGCCTGGGCAAATCGCGCGGCGAAGCGTGATTTAGGACTATACGCGATGACCATTTGGGTGCTCGCAACCGGTACCGCGTGCTGCACCAAGCCCTCGCTGATCAGCAGCTGCATCGGCCCAGGTGTCACCGAGACGAAGACGTCGGCGTGTAGCTGTCCCGCCGCCAGCAGCCGGGCCAAGGCCCAGGCGCCTTGGCCGATACCGTGGATACTTGCATCATGGGTCTGTGCGAAGTTTGGGTCGATGTGACGGTCCATCACCACGCCCATGGAGCCGGCATAGGCAACGGTCAGGGTGGGCTTGGCCTGCGCCACCGAGCAGGCGACGGTCAGCAGGCCGAGCAGCAGTATGAATGGCGATTTACGCATGAGGTGATTCCTGGTTGGCGCGGTCGGCTTCGGTGGGGCTCTATCATAGAGCCGTTGGGTTCGAAATATATCACCGTATATAGCGACCGTCACCGTCATCGCGCAGATGCTCAAGAAGTCGATGGGCGTTCTGGAAGTAGAGGAGAAGTGCCTCGCCGCGCGAAGACGGTTATTCCGGGTCGCGCGGGGGATTGAGCAACAGCTCAAGTGCTTCGATATCGTCGGCGATAGCCATGCGGGCCTTGTGCTCCATGCTGCGATAGCGTTGCAGGATTTCGCGCCCGCCTGGCGTCAGCTGCGCGCCACCGCCACCGCTGCCGCCGGTCGCGGTATCAACGAGAGGGGTGCGGAAGCTTTGGTTCATGGTGTCGACCAGCACCCAGGCACGCCGGTAAGACATGTTCATGTGACGCGCGGCCGCTGAGATGGAACCGGTGGATTCGATGGCTTCAAGCAGATCGGCTTTGCCCGGCCCTAGGGCGATAACCGTGCCGAGCAGTATGCGGATACGAGGTCCGCGCGAACTCATCCGCGTAATGAAACGTCGAGCAGGAATTCCAGTAGCGACTTCTGCGCGTGCAGGCGGTTTTCCGCTTCATCCCAGACGACGCTTTGCGGACCGTCGATCACGCCGGCAGCGACTTCTTCTCCGCGGTGCGCGGGCAGGCAGTGCATGAATAGCGCGCCGTGTGCCGCGCAGGCCATCACCGCTTCGTCGATCTGGTAGGCGGTAAAGGCCTCGGCACGCCGCGCCTGCTCCTCTTCCTGGCCCATGCTCGCCCAGACGTCGGTGACCAGAAGATCGGCATTCGTAGCGGCGAGTTTTGCATCCTGCATGAGGGTGACGTGGTCACCGGCCTTCTCGATGAAGCGCGTATCCGGTTCGTAGCCTGGGGGGCAAGCAATGCGAAGGTGGAAGTCGAGCAGGCGCGCGGCATTCATCCAGGAGTGGCACATGTTGTTGCCGTCGCCGATCCAGGCGACGGTTCGGCCGCTGATGTCGCCACGGTGTTCGGTATAGGTCTGCAGGTCGGCAAGTAATTGACAAGGATGTACGTCGTCGCTGAGGCCGTTGATCACCGGCACCCGCGAGTGTGCGGCGAAGCGTTCCAGCGTTTCATGCGCGAAGGTACGGATCATGACCACGTCGACCATACGCGAGAGGACGCGGGCGGTATCCTCGATCGGTTCGCCGCGGCCGAGTTGAGTATCGCGTGGCGACAGAAACAGGGCGTGACCGCCGAGCTGAGCCATGCCGACCTCGAAGGATACGCGGGTACGCGTCGAGGCCTTTTCGAAGATCATGCCAAGGGTTTTGCCCTGTAGAGGGGCATGGCGATCACCTCGGTGCTGGATCGCTTTAAGCTCGCTCGCGCGTTTGATCACGGCACGGAGTTCGTCCGTGTCCAGGTCGTCCAGGGTCAGGAAGTGGCGCCGTTTCATGCTTGCGCAATCTCCGGGGAGGTGGCCAGAAAGTCCTCGATCAGCTCGCAGAGGGTCGTGACCAGCGTGTTTGCCTGGATGTCGTCCAGCACCAGTGGTGGCAGTAGGCGGATCACATTGCCGGCGGTGACATTGATGAGCAAGTGACGTTCCAGTGCCTGCTGCACGAGTGCGCCGCACGGGCGGTCGAGTTCGATGCCGAGGAGCAGACCGCAACCGCGGATCGCTACGACTCCAGGCAGGCCGGCGAGGCGCTCGCGCAGTGCGTCAAGCAGGTGTGTGCCGAGTGCGGCGGCCCGCTCGACCAGGCCCTGGGTCTCGATGGTCTCAATGACCGCTTCCGCGGCGCGACAGGCCAAGGGATTGCCGCCAAATGTGGAGCCGTGATTACCGGGGCCGAGCACTTCGGCGGCATGGCCGCGTGCAAGGCAGGCGCCTATCGGTACGCCATTGCCCAGCGCCTTGGCGACCGTCATCACATCGGGGCGGATGCCGCTGAGCTGGTGCGCGAACCAGCGCCCGGCCCGGCCCATGCCGGTCTGTATTTCATCGAGCATCAGTAACCAGCCGAATTCGTCGCATAGCGCTCGTAGGGCCGGCAGGTAAGTCTCTGACGGGATGCGGATACCACCTTCGCCCTGTATTGGCTCGACGAGTACGGCCACAACATTGGGGCGATTGGCTGCGATGGTGCGCAGCGCGTCGATGTCGTCGTAGGGCGCGCGCACGAAGCCGCGCACTAGCGGTTCGAATCCGGCCTGAACCTTGCGGTTGCCGGTAGCAGAGAGTGTCGCGAGGGTGCGACCGTGGAAGCTGTTTTCCATGACCACGATCTCGGGCAGGTCGATCCCGCGCTGATGTCCATGCAGGCGTGCGAGCTTGATGGCGGCCTCGTTGGCTTCGGCACCGGAGTTGCCGAAGAACACACGGTCCATGCGTGCGATTGCACACAGGCGGTCACCCAGGCGCTCCTGCAGGGGAATGTGGTACAGATTCGAGGTATGCAACAGCGTGGCGGCCTGGTCCGACAATGCGGCCCCGATGGCAGGGTGTGCGTGCCCGAGTCCGCAGACAGCGATGCCTGAAAGGGCATCCAGGTATGCCGTGCCCTGATCGTCGTACAACCAGGCACCTTCGCCGCGTACGAAGCTGACGGGTAGCCGTGCATAGGTATGCATCAGTGTGTCACTCATGGGTATAGGCCGCCATAAACGAAAACGGCAGCACTCGGGCTGCCGGAAAAGCCGATTATAAGCGTCGTCCGCCGAAATAAAAGCCCCTGCCCAGCGTGTGGCTGGGCAGGGGCTTGGTGCGATTAGGCGCCGAGGTTCTTCGCGACGAAGGACCAGTCGACCAGATTCCACCAGCCTTCCAGGTATTTCGGGCGGGCGTTGCGATAATCGATGTAGTACGCATGCTCCCAGACGTCCACGGTCATCAACGGTGTGAGACCGTCGCGCAGCGGGTTGGCGGCATTGCCGGTGTTGACGATTTCGAGGTTACCGGCGGCGTTCTTGACCAGCCAGGTCCAGCCTGAGCCGAAGTTGGTGGTAGCGGACTGGGCGAATTTTTCCTTGAACGAGGCAAAATCGCCAAAGGCCTTGGTGATGGCCTCAGCCAGGGCGCCGGTGGGTTCGCCGCCGCCATTGGGCGACAGACCATTGAAATAGAAGGTGTGGTTCCATACCTGCGCGGCATTGTTGAAGATACCGCCGGCTGGCGCCTTGCGAATGATATCTTCCAGGCTGGCGCCCTCGAATTCGGTGCCGGGCACAAGCTTGTTGAGATTGGCCACGTAGGTGGCATGGTGCTTGTCGTGATGGAACTCCAGCGTCTCGGCTGAAATATGGGGTTCCAGGGCATTCTTGGCGTAGGCCAGAGGTGGCAGTTCGAAGGCCATCTGATTTTCTCCTTTGGGTTGTCGGGGGTTTCTGCGTGGGCAGGCGTGACGCCCGGCCCGACGTTCTGGATGAGGGTGCCTAACATAGGCCAGGCAGGTCGGACATGCAATAATGCCTCGCCTTTGAACTGCCGATGAGGACGCTATGTGTGGGATCGCCGGTGAACTGGGTTTTGGAGGCAGACTTCCCGAGTCGGCCGTTTTGCAACGCATGCTCGACCGCCTGCGTCGGCGCGGGCCCGATCACGAGGGGCATTATCGCGAGGGGCCGGTACTGCTGGGCCACCGCCGGCTGGCGATCATTGATCTGTCGTCCGCAGCCGACCAGCCGATGGTCGATGCCGCGACGGGTGCCACGATCGTATTCAACGGCACCATCTACAACTATCCGGCCTTGCGCAATGAGCTGATCGGGAGAGGGCATAGCTTCCGTTCCACGGGAGATACGGAGGTCATTCTCAAGGCCTATGCGGAATGGGGAGAGGCCTGCGTCGAAAGGCTGATTGGCATGTTTGCCTTCGCCATCTGGGACGTGCGTGCGCAGCGATTGTTCCTGGCACGGGATCGGCTGGGCATCAAGCCCCTGTATTACAGCGAAACGCGCAATGGTTTCCGATTCGCCTCCAACGTTCAGGCGTTGCTGGCAGGGGGGGATGTCGACAGTGGAATCGATCCGATCGCGCTGCACCACCATCTGAGTCTACACGCCGTGGTACCGGCACCGCGGACTTTGCTCAAGGGCGTGCGCAAGCTGCCGCCCGCTCATACGTTGAGCATTGGCTCCGACGGGCGTCAGCAAATGCGTGCCTATTGGCGGCTAGAGGCGCGTCGCCCGGCCGAGCCGCGCAGCGAGCAGGAGTGGATCGAGGCCGTTCACGGTGCCTTACGCACGGCGGTCGAGCGGCGTATGCGCATTGCCGATGTGCCGGTCGGCGTGCTGCTCTCTGGTGGGCTGGACTCCAGCCTGTTGGTGGCCTTGCTGGCCGAATCCGGTGTCGACAAGCTCAAAACCTTTACCGTGGGTTTTGAGGATCAGCCCGAGGAAAAGGGTAGCGAGTTCGAGTATTCAGACCCGGTTGCCGAACGCTACGCTACCGAACATTACAAGTTTGAAATTCCCAATGGCGAGGTGCTTACGCGCCTGCCCGAGGCGGTCGATCAAATGTCCGAGCCGATGGTGGCGCAGGATGCGGTGGCCTTCTATCTGCTATCCGGCCAAGTGTCGCGTCACGTCAAGGCCGTGCAATCCGGCCAGGGCGCGGACGAGGTCTTCGGCGGCTATTTCTGGTATTCGCAAATGGCTGAGGCTCAGGGGACGCCGATTGAGCGTTTCCGGCCGCGCTATTTCGACCGAGACCATGCCGAATACCTGCGCACGGTCATGCCCGCCTATGCCACCGAGGATGTCACATCAGCCTATATCGCCGAGCGTCTTGCCGAACCCGGTGCCGATGAATTCATCGATCAGGTGCTGCGCCTCGACACCACCACGCTGATCGTCGACGATCCGGTCAAGCGCGTGGACAACATGACCATGGCCTGGGGCTTGGAGGCGCGTGTGCCTTTCCTCGATCACGAACTCGTCGAGCTGGCCGCGAGCATGCCACCTGAACTCAAGCTGCGTGGCGGCGGTAAATATGTACTCAAGCAGATCGCGCGTGGGCGCATCCCAGATGCCGTCATCGACCGCCCCAAGGGGTATTTCCCGGTGCCCGCGCTCAAGTACGTGCGTGGGGAGGCCTTCGATTTCATGGCCGATATCGTCAATTCGCAGGCGAGCCGGGAGCGCGGTCTGTTCCGACGCGAGTATGTCGATGCGCTGTTGGCGGATCCCGAGGGCGAGGACAGTTTCACGGCCATTCGCGGCAACAAGCTCTGGCATATGGCCTTGCTGGAGTTGTGGCTGCAACGCCACCTGGGTGGAGATGCCCTATGACGGGTCGAATACTCGATGCGTCATAGGGGGCTGCCCACTATCAGCTACGCGAAAATTTCATACTAAATCGGGGTGCCGATAAAGATGGTTTTGGCATGCCGAGACTTCGTTAGAGGCCATGTGAAACCCGATTTCTGCATCACCGGGGTGCCAGTCATGCCGGCGCAGCAAACGACCGTCCGTAATCGGATATCGGACGGCTGCTGCATACAGACCGCTGCGCTTTCGCCCGTTGCGCACGCCTGATGCGTCATCGGCCGATCCAAGCGGTATTTCGGGGTGCCGGCGCAAATATGTTCGTGGCGAAGCCTTCTATTTCATGATGGGTGCCGTCAAGCCGCGGACGTTTCCAGAGCCGATCTGCCCTGATGCGCGTATGTTGATGCTCGATTGGCTGATCTTGAGGGCAGCATCACGGCTATCCGAAGTCACAAACTCTGGCATCTGGAGTTTCTACCGTGACACCGTGACACCCGGGCGACGATGCCGGTCTAACGCCGTGACCGCAAAACCGCGTGAACAGCGGGCTTAATTTTCCGGGTTAACGCGGTAGACTGCTTGCGTCACGGAATTTCCTTTCCGCTCCCAAACCAGACCGAACGAGGTGACGCATGGACGTCATGGAACGAATTGACCAGCAGGTGAAAAGCAATCCCGTGGTGTTGTTCATGAAGGGCACGCCGCAGTTTCCCATGTGCGGCTTCTCCAGTCGCACAGCCGAGGCGCTCAAGCGCTGCAGCGAAGATTTTGCCTACGTGAATGTATTGGCGGACCCCGAAGTGTTCGAGAATCTGCCCCGTTATGCCAATTGGCCAACCTTCCCGCAGCTCTATATTAATGGCGAGTTGGTGGGTGGGTGCGACATCACGCTCGAGATGTACCAGAGCGGCGAACTGGAGACGGCCGTGAAAGCCGCGATCACGCGCAGCAGCGGGGTGGCCTGATCTGAATTCGGATTTGGGGTGGTCGGTTCAGCGGTAAATGAAGCCGTTGCGTCCGGCCACCTTGGCGGCGGCCAGATTGTCCTCGGCTGCACCGATGAAGGTGCTTAGCGGCTCAATCGCCTGATCCGAATGGTGACAATGGGCGCCCACCGAGACCGTGATCTCGATGTCGCCCATGTCGCTGTGATACGCGCGCATGCCTGTGGTTTCGACGAGGCGGGCAAACAGATCGGGGCGCGGCAGGCTCGGTTCCTGATAGGCCATCGCGATTGCGAAGGTATCTTCCCCGTGGCGGGTGATTACATCGGTGGGTCTCACCGCGTTGCGTAGACGCAGGGCGACGTTGTTTAGCATGTCGTCGCCGATGTCGTAGCTGTAGCGCTCGTTGATGCGCTTGAAATGGTCGATGGCCACCAGGGCGACGCAGACGCCGCCGTGGCGTGCCTGGGCCACTCGCAGCATGGCCTCGATCCGCTGTTCCAGATAACGACGATTGCCAAGTCCGGTCAGGGCGTCTATCTGGTTCGAGGCGATGAGTTCGCGATTGGCGGCCTGGACCGCATCGGCGGTTTGCAGCAGGGCGTTGTGTAGCGATGCAATACGCCCCGCGCCGTAGACGCGGGCGGCGAGCGCATTGGCTTCCGGCGGCTTGACCAGATAGTCGTCAACGCCACGCCTGAAGGCCTCAAGTAAGGCCTCGTTCTCGCCTTTGGCGGTGAACAGCAGGACGGCGGTATACCAGTGGCGGCGCTCGTCCAGACGTCGAATTTCGTCAAGCAGGTCGAGCCCGCTCATGCCGGGCATAACCCAGTCGGCAAGGATCACGTCGGCGCGGCGCTCGGTGGCCATTTTGAGCGCCTCGGCGCCGGTGGGAGCCAAGCGTATGTCGGTATAACCGATCTTCCGTAGGCTCTGTTCGAGCACCACGCGGGAGAAGCGCATGTCATCGACGACGATCAGGCTAAGTTCCGGCGGCAACGTTCCCCCTCACGCTTATGCGAACGGTTGGTAGTTGATCATAATAAACGATTATCGCCGTATAATGCGTGCCTTGATGCCTTGCTCGTGGTAGGCAGTTTCAGTTCGCTTCGCCGATCGTGTGTCCGTGGCTTTTTTGCCAGCGATTGAGTACACCGCAGAACAGTTCGGCGGTCATCTCTGCATCATAGGTCGCGCTATGCGCCTGCGCCGTATTCCACTCCAACCCGGCCGCGCGTACGGCGCGCGCCAGCACGGTCTGACCATAGGCCATCGCGGCGAGTGTGACCGTGTCGAAATTGCTGAATGGATGAAAGGGGTTGCGCTTCAGCCCGGTGCGGGAGACTGCGGCGTTGACGAAGCCTAGGTCGAAGGCCGCGTTATGTCCCACTAGGATGGCGCGGGTGCACTCGTTCTCGCCGACTGCGCGTCGCACTTCCTTGAACACGTCGCTCAAGGCCTCTTTCTCGGGAATGGCCAGACGTAGCGGATGCCAAGGATCGATGCCGTTGACCTCCAGCGACGCGGGTTCGAGATTGGCGCCATCGAAGGGTACGACATGGCGACTGATCGTCTGGTCGCGATGGATGTAGCCCGACTCGTCCATGCGCAGCGTGATCGCAGCGATCTGCAGCAGGGCGTCGGTCTGGGCGTTGAAACCGCCTGTTTCGACATCGACAACTACAGGTAGGAAACCGCGAAAGCGCTGGCCGATCGGGACGTATTCACTCATTTGAGGCAGGTTCGTGGCATATGGCATATCACCCAGCTTACCCTAGCGGGATGCTGCGGGGGAATCGTTGTTTCATGTGCCCTAGGCGTGCTATGTCGCTGGGAGGGTTCTTGACCACCTCAGGAAAAAACATGATGATGGCGCCGCTTCTTGAAGGCACCCGTATTCCGTTGCACGGCCGGCGCATTGACGTCGGGCGTGCACGCCTGCGCTGGATCCGGTGAGGGTCCAACGCCAAGCTTGGAGGTTCGCCATGAATACTCATGTCCAGTTGCAGGACGCCGATGCCATCGAGACCCAGGAGTGGATCGATGCACTGGAATCCGTGATCGAGCAGGAGGGTGTCGAACGCGCGCATTACCTGCTGGAACAACTGATAGACAAGGCCCGCCGCTCAGGTGCCTACCTGCCATATTCCGCCAACACGGCTTACGTCAATACGATCCCGCCGCATTTGGAAGCGATTCTACCCGGCGACCAGGCGATGGAGCGGCGTATCCGCTCGCTGATCCGCTGGAACGCGCTGGCCATGGTCGTCAAGGCCAACCGTAAGAGCTCCGAGCTGGGTGGGCATATTGCCAGCTTTGCTTCCATCGCCACGCTGTATGACGTTGGCTTTAACCATTTCTGGCGCGCGCCGACGCATGAACACGGTGGTGATCTTGTGTACTTTCAGGGGCATTCATCCCCAGGCAACTATGCCCGCGCCTTCCTCGAAGGTCGACTGAGCGAGGAGCAGCTCGACAACTTCCGCCAAGAGGTCGACGGCAAGGGTATTCCTTCTTACCCACATCCTTGGTCGATGCCAGACTTCTGGCAATTCCCTACAGTTTCGATGGGACTTGGCCCGTTGCAGGCGGTCTATCAGGCTCGCTTCATGAAGTACTTGAGCGATCGCGGTCTGGCCGACACGCGCGACCGCAAGGTCTGGTGCTTCATCGGTGACGGCGAGATGGATGAGCCCGAGAGCATGGCCGGTATCTCGCTGGCGTCGCGCGAGAAACTCGACAATCTGATCTTCGTCATCAACTGTAACTTGCAGCGCCTGGACGGGCCTGTGCGCGGCAATGGCAAGGTCGTCCAGGAATTCGAGGCACTGTTCCGCGGGGCCGGCTGGAATGCCCTGAAGGTGCTCTGGGGGCGTTACTGGGATCCGTTGCTCGCACGCGACCAGGACGGCCTGCTGCAGCGCCGTATGATGGAGGCGGTCGACGGCGAGTATCAAAATTACAAATCCAAGGATGGTGCCTACGTCCGCGAGCATTTCTTCGGCAAATATCCGGAGCTCAAGGCGATGGTCGCGACCATGTCAGACGAGGATGTGTGGCGTCTGAACCGTGGGGGCCACGATCCATACAAGGTCTACGCGGCCTATGCGGCGGCGGCCAAACACACCGGCGAACCCACGGTCATTTTGGCGCACACCGTCAAGGGCTATGGTATGGGGCGCGCAGGACAAGGGCAAAATCGTACCCATCAGCAGAAAAAGCTGCACGACGAGGAACTGCTGGCCTTTCGCGACCGCTTCGACATCCCACTGTCTGACGAGGACGTGGTGGCTTGCAAGTACTTCCGCCCAGCCGAAGACAGCGAAGAGATGCGCTACCTGCGGGCACGTCGTGAGGCCTTGGGTGGTTACTTGCCAATGCGTAAGCGGCTGGCAGCACCGCTGGAGGTGCCTGGCCTGGATGCATTCGCGCCGCTACTGGAGGACAGTGGCGACCGCGAACTGTCGACCACCATGGCCTTCGTGCGCATGCTCACCGTGCTCACCCGCGACAAGAAAATCGGCAAGAACATTGTGCCGATCATTCCCGACGAGGCGCGTACCTTCGGCATGGAAGGCATGTTCCGGCAGCTCGGGATCTATTCCTCCGTCGGCCAGCTCTACACGCCGGAGGACAAGGACCAGATCATGTTCTACAAGGAGGACAAGAGCGGTCAGATCATCGAAGAAGGCCTCAACGAGGCCGGCGCGATCGCCTCTTGGATCGCCGCCGCCACGGCCTACAGCAACCATGACGTGAACATGGTGCCGTTCTTCACCTTCTACTCCATGTTTGGCTTCCAGCGCGTGGGCGACTTCATCTGGGCCGCCGGCGACATGCAGGCGCGCGGCTTCCTGATGGGCGCGACCGCCGGGCGCACCACCCTGGCCGGAGAGGGTTTGCAGCATCAGGACGGCCATAGCCATGTGATGGCCGGTTTCATCCCCAACTGCGTCAGCTATGACCCGACCTTCGCTTACGAGCTCGCGGTGATCGTGCAAGACGGCATGCGCCGGATGTACGACGAGCAGGAGAATGTCTTCTACTACATCACCGTGATGAACGAGAACTACCACCACCCGGCGATGCCCAAGGGTGCGGAAGAAGGCATCATCAAGGGCCTGTACTTGTTCCGGCAGGGAGGGCGCAAGAAGAAAAAGGTACAGTTGCTTGGCTCCGGTACGATCCTGCGTGAGGTCATCGCCGCCGCTGAATTGCTGGAACAGGACTTCGGTGTGACCGCGGATATCTGGAGTGCGACCAGCTTCAACGAACTCCGCCGCGAAGCGGACGATGCCGAGCGCTGGAGTCGCCTGCACCCGGAGGCCCCTGCGCGCGAGGCCTACGTATCGGCTTGCCTCAAGGGACGTGCCGGGCCGTTCGTCGTCGCCACCGATTACATCAAACAGTACGCCGACCAAATCCGGGCCTGGATACCAGGGCGCTACGTGGTGCTCGGGACCGATGGCTTCGGCCGCAGCGATACACGCCAGCAGCTGCGTAAATATTTCGAGGTGGATCGTTACCACGTCGCGGTCGCCGCGCTCAAGGCGCTGGCCGACGAGGGCACGATTTCGGCCACAGAGGTCAGCCGCGCTATAGCGCTTTATGGTGTGGATCCGAACAAGCCGCATCCGACCACCGCCTGACGAGCCCGGGAGCAAGCGCATGGCAGAATTGAAGGAAATTCGCGTCCCCGATATCGGGGACTTCAAGACCGTTGAGGTCATTGAGGTGTTGGTCAACCCCGGCGACGTAATTTCGGTCGACAGCTCGTTGATCACGCTGGAGTCGGACAAGGCGAGTATGGAGATTCCCGCCCCCGAGGGTGGACTGGTGCGCGAGGTGCGCGTCAAGGTGGGGGATCATGTCGCGCAAGGTTCGCCTATCTTGGTGCTTGAGCCGCAGGCGGAGGCTGTTCCCGCGGCCACCGCACCGAAAGCGGAGGCGTCGCCGCCGGCTGCCGCAGTGAGTAAGCCGTCTGCGCCGACAAGCGATGCGCCCCCGATATCCTCCCCGCCGGCCTCCGTGCAGGGCACAACGCCCAAGCCCTCACCGACGGCACATCTGAACGAACGGCGATTCCGCAAGGCGCATGCAAGCCCTGCCGTACGGCGATTCGCGCGTGAGCTGGGGGTGGATCTTGGCGAGGTGAGTGGCAGTGGCCCCAAGGGCCGCGTGCTCCGCGAAGACGTGCAGGGTTACGTTAAGCGTGCCTTGAGTCAGGGGGCCGCGACGGGTGGGCTTGGCGTGGCGGCGATGCCTGAGATCGATTTCAGTCAGTTTGGCGAAATCGAGATGCAAGGCTTAACCAAAATTAACCGCCTGACCGGTCAGAATCTGCATCGTAACTGGGTGACGGTGCCCCACGTCACGCAGTTCGATGAGGCCGATGTGACGGAGCTGGAATCCTTCCGTAAGCAGATGGTTGAGGAGTATGCCGCCAGGGGCGTGAAGCTGACCCTGCTGGCCTTTCTGATGAAGGCAGTGGTTTCGGCGCTACGCGAGTTTCCGCGCGTGAATGCTTCGCTGGATCCGACTCAGCAGCAGCTGATTCTAAAAAAATATTTTCATATCGGTATCGCCGTCGATACGGCCGATGGCCTCGTCGTGCCTGTGATCCGCGACGTGGATCGTAAGAGTCTGATCGATCTGGCCCGTGAGCTCGGCGAGATTTCGATCAAGGCGCGTGAAAAGAAGCTCAAGCCCTCGGACATGCAGGGTGGCTGCTTCTCCATTTCCAGTCTCGGCGGACTCGGCGGCACTGCGTTTACGCCCATCGTCAATGCGCCCGAGGTGGCCATTCTGGGCGTATCGCGCGCACGTTGGCAGCCGGTCTACGAGGACGGCGAGTTCGTGCCGCGCCTGATGTTGCCGCTATCGCTGTCCTACGACCACCGCGTCATAGACGGCGCGTTGGGCGCGCGTTTCACTACCTTCCTGAGCAAGCTGCTGTCCGATACGCGACGCATGCTGCTCTAGTGCTTCCGGGAGTCGCGGATCATGGGTCAAATCATCACCATAACAGTCCCTGATATTGGGGATTTTAAGGACGTCGAGGTGATCGAGGTACTGGTCGCGCCGGGCGACACCGTCGTTCCGGATGCTTCTCTGATCACCTTGGAGTCGGACAAGGCCAGCATGGAAATTCCCGCGCCGCAGGGCGGCGTGGTACATGAATTGTTGGTCAAAGTGGGCGACCGTATCGCTCAAGGGGCCGCAATTCTGACTTTGGAACCCAGCGAAGCTGATGCGCCCACACCTGCGGCAACAGCACCGCCGGACAACTCTGCCGTCACCCCATCAGCGACGTCTGCTCCCGCAGACGAAAACGGCATCGTGGATTGGGAGGCCGAGGTTTTGGTGCTCGGCTCCGGCCCCGGCGGTTACACGGCGGCCTTCCGCGCGGCGGATCTCGGCAAGCGGGTGGTGCTGGTGGAGCGCCACGCGGTGATCGGCGGCGTCTGCCTCAACGTTGGCTGTATCCCTTCCAAGGCGTTGTTGCACACCGCGCAGGTGATCAACGAGGCAGCCGAGTTCGCCGAACATGGCGTGCGCTTCGGTGCGCCTGAGATCGATCTCGGTACCATCCGCGCCTACAAGGACGGGATCATCGGCAAGCTTACGGGTGGCCTTGCGCAGCTGGCCAAGCAGCGCAAGGTGCAGATCGTGCACGGTGAGGGGCGATTCTCCTCACCCAATACGGTGTCGGTGGAAACCGCCGAGGGTGTGAAGCGGGTTCGCTTCGAACAGGCAATCATTGCTGTGGGTTCCCGTGTAGCCAAACTGCCGTTCGTGCCCTGGGACGATCCGCGTGTGATGGATTCCACCGATGCGCTGGAGATCGAGGAAGTACCGGATCGCCTGCTGGTGATCGGCGGCGGCATCATTGGTCTGGAAATGGCCACGGTCTACCACGCCCTGGGCGCGAAGGTCAGCGTGGTCGAACTGGCCGACGGTCTCATCCCTGGCGCCGACCGTGACATCGTGCGGCCGCTGGAGCGGCGCATCAAGGCGCGCTACGAAAGCATCTTCCTCAAGACACAGGTGACCGCGATCGAGCCACGTGAGGATGGCTTGCTGTGTCGATTCGAGGGTGACAAGGCGCCGGCCGAGGATCTGTTCGATCGCGTTCTGGTAGCTGTTGGGCGCTCGCCCAACGGTAAGTCGATCGGTGCCGAGGCGGCCGGCGTGAGCGTGGACGAGCGCGGTTTCATCGCAGTCGACAGCCAGCAACGCACCAACGTGCCGCACATCTACGCTATCGGTGATGTCGTCGGCCAGCCCATGCTCGCACACAAGGCAACGCACGAGGGCAAGGTGGCGGCTGAGGTTGCCGCTGGGCAGCCGTCGCACTTCGATGCCCGCGCCATTCCTTCGGTGGCCTACACCGATCCCGAGGTCGCCTGGATGGGCCTGACCGAGACGGAAGCCAAGGCTCAGGGTATTGCCTACCAGAAGGGCGCCTTTCCGTGGGCGGCGAGTGGACGCTCGTTATCGCTGGGGCGCGACGAGGGGCTGACCAAGATATTGTTCGATCCAGAGACGCATCGCGTACTTGGGGCCGGCATCGTAGGCCCGAATGCTGGCGAATTGATTGCCGAGGCAGTATTGGCGCTGGAAATGGATGCCGAGGCCGGCGATCTGGCGTTGACGGTGCATCCACACCCCACGCTGTCGGAAACACTGAATTTTGCCGCTGAGATGGCGGAGGGCACTATTACCGACCTGTATGTGCCGAGGCGTGGCTAGCTCGGCGCCTGGATACCTTGGAGCGAAAGGCCTGCCTCGACCTTTGCGGAGCGCGGCGGGCGGTGGTGCACCGGGGATCGGGGATCGGGAGCAAATATTGATCGCATCGGATCAGCTTGGGATGGACGGAGGGCTGTGACAGTGCTTTCCGCCAGCCCAGAATCAAAACCTGGCTCGTGAGAACCTTGAGTGCTCCAGAACCTTGAGTGTGCGGCTGACGTTAGCTGGCTTGACTCAGCATGCCGGCACGGTTGCAACGCAGTACGTGAAACCAAAACCCGCGAGTGCCATGCCGAAAAACCATAGCATCGACGGCTCGGAGACACGCGATTCGGTGACCGCTGCGAGCTTTTGATCAAATCGATGTGGGTATCGCTGACGATGCTAGAAATGCCCGCTTGCGTCGATCTGGCCAGTACCTCGCCGTTGCTCAGTCCATCGCCAAAATCAACGGCAGCCGGTGCGCCGCCAAAGCCGGCCGTGCCGCCGCTGGCATCGCCGGTTTCTCATTGCATGCGCTCGTAAAAAAAATCCGATGCCGTCCCGACCGCTGGGAATTGCGTAACCAGGGCCGTGTAGTACCAGCGGGAAGTAATTCAGCTTGTCGGCATGCGAGTGATAGTCGCCGACGCCATCCCTGGTCACGATCACTTCGCTCGGTATGTCGTACATCAGCCTGCTGGAGGGGTTGCGCGTGCCGACGTCGGAGATGAAGGGGGCGATGGCCGGTTGTGACGCGTCTTACGGGCCGGGGGGGGCGTAACGGCATATACCCTACCATTGAAGCCGATATTGCCGTTTTCGTATGCCCGCTTGTGTTGATCCGGGATGGCCTGCCAAGCCCTTCAGGGCGAGGCATTCGGGTCCGGTTTGGGCACCCATCCTGACACCCAGCCAAGTGGCGTCAGCAATTCATAGAGTCCCTGAAAGGCGGCAGGGTCGGCGGGGATGAAATGGGTTGCGCTCCTGGCGAATCGATGGAAAATTGGAGCAGCCGGCTTGGCGCCTTCGGGGTTGCTCAGTGCTGCGATAATGCGCGCGCGCGCGGCTGCAGGGATATCCGGGCTAGCCGTCAGTGTTTGGTTGGGCATTGGTGTGGCTGATGTGTAGATAACCCGCAGCTTGGAGCGCTGAACTGCGCTCAGATGGTGTTTGAAGTATGAATCTCGATAGATCGCCGTACTGCATTTTCCAGCCAGTTGGGCACGGTAGATCGCTGGGAAACCGCCGCTGTCGATGGCTACGATGATCGGTTGTTGCAGTGGGTCGCTATACCGGCTCATGAAGCTAAGCGTTAACAGGTTTGGAGAGTCAAGCCCGCAGACGCGACTGCCGATAAGATCTTTGAGCGCATTGATTTGTGGATTTGAGGTTGCGACGACATAGGCAAGATGCCCGGGCAGGCTGACCAGCGGAACATCGTGCAAGTACTTCATGCGCCAAGAGACGAACTGAGGGCCGTCGAAGACGAAGGTGAAGGCGCCTTTTTGCATGCGATGGCTATAGGTGCCCCAGTCGCCCATATACAGTCCGGGATATTTGTAGACGACCGGTTGGCCGACGAGCTTGGTCAGTTCAGCGGCAAGCGGCCCATATAGCTGCTCTGCGGCGGCCGGCGTTTCGCGCGGCGGAGCGGTCAGAATCAGAGGTTGGGCCGCTTGCGCGAGGCTTGGGGCTACCAACAGGCATGCGAGCAGCATGCGAGGGAATATCCGTGTATTCATGCCAATACCTTTGTCTTCGTTCGGTTGCATTCTTATGCGGTGGCAAGGGCATTAATAACATAGTTGCGGTAACCCTGCATGACCTCTCCGTGTTTGGAATTCCGAGTATCAAGGTGTCCTGCGATGAGGATAGGTCGCCACCTATTCATCATTCGAATCACGGTCTTGCCCATGCCTGGAGGCACGATGTCGATAGATTGATGCGGCTTGCGTGTGATTCGCGCAACATGCTGGCACATTGATGGGAACCACGCCACGTTGTTGCGGGCGATACATGATTTTGCGGAAGCCGTTTTTCTAGCTGTCGACCTAAAGTCTTTGTCGTTGGCGATCGGTTCGATAATAGAGGTAATTGGCGGAAAAAATCTTGATAGATAATCCCGGGCGGTCGCTAGAGTGCCCGGGATTATCCGTCTTGCACATGCTTATTTGTTTCCGCGCAGAAAGCGATAAGCGAACTCGATCGCAAAGCGCAAGACATATTGGGTCTTGCGAGAGAATACGATGCCGAGCAGGCCGAAGATGCCGCCACCTTTCTTCTCG
This sequence comes from Acidihalobacter yilgarnensis, assembly GCF_001753245.1. Classification (NCBI taxonomy): domain Bacteria; kingdom Pseudomonadati; phylum Pseudomonadota; class Gammaproteobacteria; order Chromatiales; family Ectothiorhodospiraceae; genus Acidihalobacter; species Acidihalobacter yilgarnensis. Next base: position 817,108 of record NZ_CP017415.1, read on the forward strand.
GTACCTTCCATGGCCTTGAGTGCGCCATCGAGCGCGGGTAGTGCACCGGCAATTTGAGGTTGATAGCGCTGCGCCAGGACGGTACCTTGTTCCAACCAACGCTTGAGTTCGTCGTCGGCGGGCATATGGGGTTCGAGCGTGCTCAGCAGCATGTTCATTTTGCGCAGTAGGCCCGTCCGATTGACCGTGCCGAGCATGACCATCAAATCGGGGATCATCTGATCAAGACCGGCCTCTCGGGCGCCTTCGAGCATCAAGCGGACGCGTGCGGCCAGTGATTCGCTATCGCCCTTGACTAGGCTGTGGGCCTGTACGCCGACCTCGATCCATTCGATGGCGCCGCTGGTGATCTTGGCGGCGATGGTAGAAAAGTCGATGGACTTGAGTGCTTCGGGCGCCAGTTCGGCGAGCGCCCCGACCACGGGCCCGATTTGCGCGCTGAGCCGTTCGGCATGTCCCAGCAGCCATTCGACGCGGTCGCCGAGACTTTCGTCGTCTCCCTGAGCCAAGCGCTTGGCACGCAGGGCGATGTGCCACCATTGATCGGCGAGGTCTTCAAGCTTGGCGAGTTGCCCGGGGATATCGAGCTCGCCGAGCTGGTCACCGGCGATACGCAGTCCTTCCCGCGCACTATCGGCCCAATACGACAGGGAGGCATTGAATCCGGCGATGCGCTCGCCCAGGCGGTCTGCATCAATGCCGTCCGTAACGCCGCCCAGTTGGGTCAGGATGGGCGGTAGCAGCTTGAGTAGGCCACTATCGTGCAGGCTGCCGATCAGTGCCAGCAGCTCCGGCGCCGCTTCGATCACGTGTGATGCCTGTAGCGTCTGAACGCTCGCGTGGACCTTCTCGTGCAGTGTCTGCACGGAATCCACCTCGATCAGGCGCATGATCTCGCCCAGCGTCTGGACCAGTGCTTCCATCTCGGGGCCGATGCGATCGGCGATGGCATCCACATCAATGCCGTCACGTAGATCCTCCAGCACGGTCTGAGACATTTTGAGTAGATCGGTGACCTGATTGGCGGTTTCCCCGATCTTGCCCAGGCCAGACAGTTGTTCAGCGGTGAGTTCGACTCCGGTTGTAGCGTCTTGCAGTGTTCTTGCAGCGTTGGACATGTTGCGTGGCCTCGCTTGTGTAGTAGTTCATCCGACGGGATGGGTCGGGCGTCATGTCGCCTAACGACTTGCCGTGGCGGCAGGTTATTTTGCCATTTTTTGTCGTGCAGGTGAGGCGGAGAGGGTTCTGTAGGGCATCCCCGACATCGCTTCGACAGTGTTTAATTATGCGCGTTCCCGCCATTGGGTGTTAAAGGTCTTGGGTCGGCGGCCGATATTCTGATCGTCCGGAATCGGAGTTGATGACACATGTATGCCCGTATACGAGCGGCCCTGACGGCTGTGATTTCGTTGGCGTCCTTGGGCGTACACGCGGCTCCGCTGTTGGCCTTCGCGGCCCCGATGAGCGATGTGCGCTGGGACTTACGGAGCGGGCCGTTCGAATGTCGCCTTGAACAATCGATACCCGATTTCGGCCGAGTGAGTCTGATTCAGCGAGCCGACGGCCATCTGTCTTTCGTGGTCAGTGTACGCAGGGGCCTTTATCAAGGGCAGTCGATGCGCCTGCGCGTGCAGGCGGCGCCCTGGCAGCCTGGGCAAGAGGTAGCGCGCAGTACCCTGGCCAGCGACAGCGTCTCGGGTGGCAACCTTGTGAGCTTTGGCGAGTCGCCGGCGCGCGCGGTGATGTTGGCGTTGCGTCGAGGGCATTTCGCGGCCCTCGATTACACGATTGACGATCAGGCGCAGATACACGCCGAGGTGTCGTCCTTACGATTCGCGGCCGCCATGAGGCGCCTGCAGAAGTGCACGGCAAGTCTCAAGCCCGCGCGCTTCGCGGACTATGAAAAAACGATGATTCATTTTGCCAGCGGCAGCTCGCAGCTTAATGCCAAGGTTAAGGCGCGTTTGAGACGCTTGGCCGAATATCTGCATATATTCGGCGGTAGTGTCCGTATTATTCGGGCCACCGGCAATACGGACAATGTTGGTACGGCCTATGCCAATTACGGTTTGGGTTTGCGCCGAGCTGAAACCGTATCCGGATATCTCAAGGCCCAAGGTGTTACGCAATCCATCCGGATCGCCTCCCAGGGCGAATACAGCCCTGTCGCGACCAACCGCACAGCACAGGGGCGTGCGCGCAATCGCCGGGTCTCGGTGCTGCTTATCCGATGAGCCAACGCTAAGTTATAATCGCCTTTTCCCCTTCGTCGAAGATGGGGATGCGTACTCAAGCGGAGCAAAGCAACATGGCTGATGTGAACAAGATCGTGCTCGCCTATTCAGGCGGCCTCGACACCTCTGTGATTCTCAAGTGGCTGCAGGAAACCTATGGCTGCGAGGTGGTGACCTTCACTGCAGATCTTGGGCAGGGCGAGGAGGTCGAGCCGGCGCGTGTCAAGGCGCAGCAGCTGGGTGTGAAGGAGATATACATCGAGGATCTGCGCGAGGAATTCGTGCGCGACTTCGTGTTTCCGATGTTCCGCGCCAATGCGATCTACGAGGGTGAGTACCTGCTGGGCACCTCGATTGCGCGTCCGTTGATCGCCAAGCGCTTGGTCGAGATCGCCAATCAGACTGGCGCTGACGCGGTGTCCCATGGCGCGACCGGCAAGGGCAACGATCAGGTGCGTTTCGAACTGGGCGCTTATGCCCTGAAGCCGGGCATCCAGGTGATCGCGCCTTGGCGCGAGTGGGATTTGACCTCGCGCGAGCGTCTGCTGGCCTATGCCGAGCAGCATGGCATCCCTATCGAGCGCCATGGCCACAAGTCGCCGTACTCGATGGACGCCAATTTGCTGCATATCTCTTACGAAGGCGGCATTCTGGAGGATACCTGGGCCGAAGCCGAGGAATCGATGTGGCGCTGGAGTGTGGCGCCTGAGCAGGCGCCGGATACCCCCGCCTATATTGAACTCACCTTTGCCCGAGGCGATGTGGTTGCCATTGATGGGGAGGCGATGAGTCCGGCCACGGTGCTGACGACACTCAACAAGATCGGTGGCGCCAACGGTATCGGCCGGCTTGATATCGTCGAAAACCGTTACGTGGGCATGAAGTCGCGCGGCTGCTACGAAACACCCGGTGGCACAATTCTGCTCAAGGCGCACCGCGCAATCGAATCCATTACCCTGGACCGCGAGGCGGCGCACCTCAAGGACGAGTTGATGCCGCGTTACGCCAGCCTGATCTACAACGGTTACTGGTGGAGTCCGGAGCGGCGGATGCTACAGTCGATGATCGATATCTCACAGACACCGGTGAACGGTGTGGTGAGACTCAAGCTCTACAAGGGCGGCGTCAGCGTGGTCGGGCGCAAGTCCGACGACAGTCTGTTCGATGCCAGCATCGCGACCTTTGAAGACGATGCCGGCGCTTATGATCAGAAGGACGCGGCGGGATTCATCAAGCTCAACGCGCTACGTCTGCGTATCGCGGCCGCGCGCGGCCGATCCGCCTGAGTTCTGAGGACCTCACCCGCGTCGTTCCGGCGCGGGTTGAGTTCGAGGTCTGTGTCGATCGCGCCCCGGCGGACCCCGGCGCGCGAGCCAGCCGCTGATTAGGCTCCAGAACCATTCCTTGATGCGCGTACGCCGGCTGCGCGCACGCCATGCGGACAGCGTGATCTCGCGCGCTTGTGCGAGATCATCCTCGAAGGCAAGTTGTGCGACTTCCGCGAACGATGCACCGTCCACCTCCAGGTTGGCCTCCAGGTTCCAGCGCAGCGTCCAGTGGTCGAGATTGGCCGAGCCAAGGCTCACCCAGTCGTCGCAGATCATCAGCTTTACGTGGGTGAAGCGTGGCGTGTATTCGTGGATGTGTACGCCAGCGCGCAATAGTTGCGTGTAGAAGCGTCTTCCAGCATAGCGCGCCGCCTGATGGTCGGTGTGGAGGCCGGGGACGATCAAATGTACTTCGACGCCGCGCAGGGCGGCGCGTCGTAGGGCCGCGCGAATGCGTAGCGGCGGGACGAAATAAGCGACGCTGATCGATATTCGATGGTGCGCCTGCGTGATGCAGCGGGCCAGGCGGCGCTGGATGTCGCGCCGACGCCCATCGTTAACCACCACGCGCGCGACGTGTGGACCGGCGGCGCTGGGTGCAGGCCTCGGCAGCGCCGGTACGTCGTCAGAAATCGATCGATGCCAAGCGTTTTCGAATAAGTGCTGCCAGTCTGCTGTTACCGGACCCTCGATGCGTAACATCAGATCATGCCACCAGCCTTGCGGGCGGACCGTGGGATCGAAGTCGTCGGTGATGCCGCTACCGCCGGTAAAGGCTACCTGGCCATCGACCAGTAGCAACTTGCGATGATCGCGGTGCAAATTGGCGGAAAGCCGGCCCACTCGAAGGGGATTGTAGAAGGCGAGCGTGACGCCACCCTCGCGGAGCCGCGATCGGTCTTGTGCTTGCAGGCCTAGGGCGCCGAAGTCGTCGATCAGCAGCCGCACGGTCACATCGCGCGCGGCGGCCGCCAGCAAGGCATCAATGAAGCGCTCGGCCAAGGCGCCTGATTCGAACAGATACATCTCCATCAGGATGTATTGACGTGCCTCGGCAATGGTTTCAAGCATGGCCGGGAAGAAGCGCTGTCCATCCACAAGCAGATCCAGCCGGTGTCCGCTTCGTTTGGGGAAGCTCGCCGCGCCGTGTTTGCGTGTGAAGGGGGGGCGTATCATTATGGGGCGGTAGTCACGTGTTATCCTAAACAATTTGTATCATGCCAGACGCCGTGTCATTTCTCAGTTTCCTCAAGCGCATACTCAATCTCTGCATGATGCGAGCGGGGCCGCAGGACATGCCGGCATCGTTCGGCTGGATGGCGTTCAGCCTTGCGGCTTACCTGATGGTGAGCGCCGTCAACGTGTTGCCGCTTTCGGGTTGGTGGGGCGGACTGTTGCAGGCCGTGGTCGAGACGGCGGTGTTGGTGGCTTGGGTCTATGGTGCGCTGATGCTGACCCAGCATCCACAGCGTCTGGTGCAGACGCTCACCGCGTTGGCCGGTAGCGGTGCTGTAATGGGTCTGCTGTTGGATGCCGCAACTGCTCACGCTTTATCACGCTGAAGCCGCCGAAACGCCGGCGCCGTTCGCCGCTATCGCGTATCTGATTACGCTCGGCTGGATGATCGCCGTATTCGGACGTATTTTTCGCCACGCGCTGGACTTGCGGCAGGGTTGGCTTGGAGTGGCGACCGCGCTCGGTTTCATGTTCACGGCATCGCTGCTGATCATCGGGTTTTTCGGCGGCACCATGGGCGGCTGACGCCAGTCCATGGGCGACAGGATAAATAATCGCATGCATATACACATACTGGGCATTGGCGGCACCTTCATGGGCGGGCTCGCACAGCTCGCGCGCGCGGCGGGGCACACCGTCAGTGGCGCGGACGGGCCGCTGTACCCGCCGATGAGCACCCAGCTTGCCGCCGTGGGTATTGAGGTTCATACGGGCTATGATCCAGAGCAGCTCGCGCCGGTGCCGGATCAGGTGGTGGTGGGTAACGTCATGCGCCGCGGCTTGCCGGTGGTCGAGGCGCTGCTAGATCGCGGCATCGACTATACCTCGGGCCCGCAGTGGTTGGCCGAGCATGTGCTGCGCGGACGCTGGGTGCTCGCGGTGGCAGGGACCCACGGTAAGACCACCACGGCCAGCTTGCTGGCGCATATTCTGGAGCATGCCGGGCTGTCGCCGGGGTTTTTGATCGGTGGCGTGCCCGCGAATTTCGGCGTTTCCGCGCGTCTGACGGAAAGCCCATTCTTTGTGGTCGAGGCCGACGAATACGATACCGCTTTCTTCGACAAGCGATCCAAGTTCGTACATTATCGTCCACGGACCCTGGTGCTCAACAATCTTGAGTTCGATCATGCGGACATCTTCCCCGATATCGAGGCGATACAGCGGCAATTTCACCATTTGGTGCGTACCGTGCCAGGTAATGGTCTGATCGTCGACAATACGGACGATGCCTGCCTGCGGGGCGTGCTGGCACAGGGCTGCTGGACGCCCACCGAGGATTTCGGTGCGGCGGAGATGGGAGACCAGGGCTGGCGTGTCCGCCTCTTGCGACCCGACGGGAGCCGCTTCGAGATATTGCAGGATGGCGAGTCGCGGGGGGCGGTGTCGTGGGATCTGCTCGGCCGCCATAATGCCAGCAATGCACTCGCGGCATTACTGGCCGCGCGCCATGCGGGGGTGCCGCTCGCGGTCGGATTAGACGCGTTGCCGGGCTTCCGCGGCGTGGCCCGTCGTCTGGAAATGTTGGGCGAGGTGGCAGGCGTACACCTGTACGACGATTTTGCCCATCATCCCACTGCGATCGCCACAACACTGGAGGGGCTGCGCGCACGCGTTGGCGCCGCGCGCTTGGTGGCGGTGCTCGAGCCGCGGTCCAACACCATGCGCATGGGTGTGCATCGGGATCGACTTGCCGCTGCCCTGCGGGAGGCAGATCGAAGCTGGCTATATCGGCCGGCGGATCTTGGCTGGTCGTTGGATGAGGTGGCCACCGCATTGGGCACGCGGGCACGCGTCGAACCGGATATCGATCGCTTGGCCGCGGAGCTGGTCGATACGCTGGTGCCTGGTGACCACGTCGTATTCATGAGCAATGGTGGTTTCGGTGGTCTGCCGGCCAGGGTTCGCGCAGCGTTGGCCGAGCGCGAGGCGCGGTCGTGAATACGGCAACGACACGGCGGCGTATTGCGCTGGCGATGACCGGTGCCTCCGGGGTGCAGTATGGCCTGCGCCTGCTGGAGTGCCTGATCCAGGCCGATGTGCATGTTTATCTGATGTTGTCGCAACCGGCACGGGTGGTGATCGGCATGGAAACCGATCTCAGTTTGCCCGGTCGTCCCGCCGAACTGGCACGGACGCTGTCGGCGCTTTATGGCGCCGCGCCCGGCCAGCTCGAGGTCTTCGGCGAGCAGCAGTGGACGGCACCGGTTGCCAGTGGTTCGGGGGCGCCTGAGTCAATGGTGATCTGCCCTTGCACGACGGGGACGTTGTCCGCGGTGGCGGTAGGCGCTTCGCGTTCGTTGATCGAGCGCGCCGCCGATGTGATGCTCAAGGAACGCCGGCGCCTGATTGTGGTGTTACGGGAAACCCCGTTGTCTGAGATTCACCTGGAGAACATGCTCAGACTTACCCGCATGGGTGCGGTGATGATGCCGGCCAATCCTGGGTTCTATCACCGCCCGCAAAGCATCGAGGACTTAATCGATTTCATGGTTGCCCGTGTGCTTGATCATTTGTCGGTGCCGCAAGGGCTGTTGCCGCCCTGGGGCGAGCCCAGCGCAGGCGACTGAGTATGCCGCTGCCCTTATTTCCACTGCACAGCGTGCTCTTCCCGGGGGGCCTGTTGCCGCTGCGCATCTTCGAGGCGCGTTATCTGGACATGGTCAGAGATTGTCTAAGAGACGACAGCGGTTTCGGAATCTGTCTCATTGAATCTGGCGATGAAGTCGGTCCCGCACCACGTATTTACCGCTTCGGTACTATGGTGCGTATCGTCGACTGGGATCGCCGCGCTGACGGCTTGCTCGGTATCGTGGTGCAGGGCGAACAGCGTTTACACGTACTTGATTATGCACCTGCACCGAACGGACTCTTGCGCGCCGAGGTCGCCTTGCTGCCGTCGGAGGCCGCGGTGCCAATGCCGGCAGACCAGCTAACCCTGTCCGAGCTGTTACGACGTATGCTCGATCAATTGGGCCCCCCATTCAGCACCTTGGAGGGTCACTATGAGGATGCGGTTTGGGTGGGCGCTCGGCTGACTGAGTTGCTGCCGTTGCAACCGGCAGCGAAGCAGCATCTCTATGAGCTGAAGGATCCGCTTCTGCGTCTGGACGAGTTGCGTACCGCACTGCGTCGAGGGCTTGCCTGAACCAAGGCTAGATTCTGCGCTCAGGATTTGGTCGGTTGTCTGACTTGTTGTATCATAAAACGCTAATAAACCCTCAACAGACGAGGAGGCCATCATGGCTGTAATGGAACTGACCCAGGACGACTTCGAGCCGACGATACAGAACAATGACATCGTGATTATCGATTTCTGGGCCCCCTGGTGCGCGCCCTGCCGCGCCTTTGCGCCGACCTTTGAGGCTGCGGCCGGGAATCATCCCGATATCGTGTTTTCGAAGGTGAATACGGAGGAGCAGCAGGGCCTTGCCGCAGCCTTCCAGATTCGGTCGATTCCCACCCTGATGATCTTCCGCGAGCAGGTCATCTTGTTTTCCCAACCGGGCATGCTATCGGCTGGTCAGCTGGAGGATGTGATCGGTAAGGTGCGTGAGATCGATATGGCGCAGGTACACGAGGACGTGCGGCGTCAGCAGGCAGAACAGGCTCCGGCAACGTCTGAATAGGCACTGGAATGCGCTACCGCGTCAGCGCTGGCTACCGAAGCGTAAACACTGTCTGCGCCCATTATCGTCGACACCGCCGTTGCGATAGGCGACCTGCCTGCTGACGATCGTGGCCTGGATGCTGGAGCGGAAGGTGGAGTCGACGAAGGGCGAGCAGCCGCACTTATAGAGAGTGGGTTTTCGCGGAGTACTTCGAATGATCTGCGTACCCAGGCGCTCGAAATCGCGGTCGTCGAAGGCCAGAAAGTGCACGCATGCCTCAGCGGTGGTCAACTTGTCGGCTATCGGGCCCGGCTCGAACAGTTCGAGTTCCCGTGCGGTGGAGATATGCAATACGTGCAGTGGGGCGCCGTGGTAGCGGGCCAGAGACACAGCCATCTCGCGCTGGACAGGTAACAGGTCTCGGCGCTGCGTATCAGCGAGTGGGCGGCGATGGGCACTTCCTCGTCGTAGCGCTCGCGATAGCGTGCCTCGTTGGCGAGATACGCCGGTGTGTGCCCGCAGTGGTTAGCGATTAGCGATTAGCGCCGGTGCCTCGGCGAAGATACGTTCAAGCACATCGGTTGAGTCGAGCAGCATGTTGCCGGTGGAGGCGCCCATGAAGACCTTGATGCCGCAGGCCGCGCCTACCGGCAGGCGCCGTATATCATCGAGATTGTCATTGCTGGCACCGAGAAAGAAGGCGAAATTGGCGACCAAGCATTCCGCGGCACGGGCATACTTGGCCTCCAGCGCATCGATATTGAGCGCGAGCAGACGAGTATTCGGCATATCCATGAAGCTGGAGATGCCCGCCTTGTCCGGCATGCCGGGTTCGCGGAAGTGGACCTGATCGCCGAACATCTCCGGCATGAAGACCAGCCCAACGGCATCGATGACGATGTCCGCGGTGCGTCCAGCCAGGTCGCCGCCGATGGCCTCGATGGGCCGTCGCGAACGAATACGTCCAGTTTCCAGGTCTAGCTCTCATTCACAATCTGTGCATTGGCGATCAGCCGAGACGTCATCTTGATCTCGTCAGGCTTGCGCGCGCAGCTATGCTACAGAGGGTATGCCAGCAGGCAGGACATTAGCCTTGTAAACTTAGAATCCGAAACGACCGTCCGACTACGAATGCGAAACGGAGAATCACAATGGACGTCTACAACCTGTTGTCGCTGGGACCGGGGCTTATCTGGGAATCCATGGTGTTATGGGGATTGTTTGCGTTGGTCCTCCTGTACCTCGCCAGGACTCATGCGCACCGATTGCTGCTGGGTTTGAGTCGGGCGCTGGCCCGCGCGCTTCGTGGCCTGGCAGCGCTACTCTGGCGACTGCGGCGCAGCGGGCAATCCCTCCAAGCCGAGGTGATGGAGGCCGCAGCCCGCGCGGAGGCAGAGCGACGGCTGACGCGAGATTTTCGGCGTTTGGCCGATGTTGTACGCAATGAACTTGGCGAATATCCCAGTCTGCACCGTCAGGCGACCGAGCAGATCACACGCATCGAACGCGACTACGATGCCAGCGTTGAGATCCCACCCGCTCCGCCCAACTGGCTAGAGGCGGTGGATGCGGTGGCGCATACGTCGGGTGGAGCGGAGCCGGCACTGGTCAAGATACTAGATGCAATGCATTCGACCCTGACCCGCGCGAGTCACGATGCCCTGGAAGAATATCGTTACGCCAGTCGTAAGCGTCACCTGTTGCTGCGCCGTGCGGCACCGCAATGGCGCAAGACGGCAGCCATACTCGAACGCATGGAGCGTACGGTGATGGAGCTGGCAGATCGCGTAGCGTTGACCGACACGCATATGGGGGAGTTCGAGCGCGTACGCAGCGAGCCGCCCGTGCCAGGGTTGGCTTTACAGCTGCGCTACCTGACACGCTTTACGCTGGCAATACTGATGCTCGGTGGCTTCGGCGTGTTGGTTGCAGGGGAGCTCTCACTGCTGAAACTTCCGCTGACACACCTACTCGCTGCGCAACCGCAAGTGTTCGGGTGGTCGTTACCGGAAATCAGCGCTTGGGCACTGGTGAGTGCGCCCATACTGCTCGGTGCGCTCTTGCTGGAGCTCGGACGTATGACGCGGCTGTTGCCTGGGCTCGGCGTCTTGCAGGAACGGGTGCGCGGTCGGCTCATGGCGGTACTTGTGATCTTGGTTTTTCTACAGCTTGCATTCATGGCCGCACTGGTGGTCTTCGGCAGTCCTGTGCCAGTCGGCCCGGTTCCGCCGGGTGCAGCGCCGGTCTTCGCCGCAGGAGGTCTGAGCATCCTGCTCGCGCTGCTGCTGCTGGCGACCGAGTTGCCGTTCGAAGCAGCGTTGCGCAGCGGTCGTCAGGTGGGGATGAGCCTGTTGGTAGCGGTGTTGGGGCTGTTCGCCATGCTGTCTCGGATGCTGGCCTGGTCGGCTCATCTGGGCGGCCAGATAGCCGTGCGGATTTATGATCTGGTGATTTTTCTGCCCCTGGTTATCGACGAGGCCTGGGCCGCACGTCGCCAACGCAATGCACAGGCCTCGTCCACTATCGAGCGCCTGGAATCCTAGCCATTCGCCTTAGTGAATGCTGCCGCTAGCGCCAGGTTCGATGCCGCGTTTGCGGCGATGCATCTCGACGAGGGTGAGCAGGGGCTTGAGGTTGGCTTTCTCGACGGCAGAGATCTTGCGGTCGCGCTCAATGGCGTCGCGCCCGAGCCGCTCAAGGGTGAGCAGCTCCTCGTCGCTGAGGCGGTCGAAGCTGAACTGGTCGCCATAGCGGGTTTCCAGTTCATCGAAGTAGACCGCTAGCGGTGGTTGGTAATCCGAGGTTGCGTTCATGTTGGTTCCCTCGCGTGATTTCCGGCACACACGACGTTTTAGTTCGCCGGTTTGGTCTCGCTGGCCAGGGTCACGTTCAATTCTAGAATTTCCCGTCCACCGGCCTTGTCGACGCGCAGATCGACCTGTTCGTCGGTAATGGCGTGGTAGCGGCGGATGACCTCCAGGATGTCCTGCTTGAGGCGTGGCAGGTAATCCGGACTGCCTCGGGCAGCACGTTCGTGGGAAATGACGATCTGCAGGCGCTCCTTGGCGATCTGCGCGCTGGTCGTCGGTTTGGTCTTGCGGAAGAGATCGAACAGGCCCATGGCGTTATCCGAACAGTCGGTTCAGGAGGCCGCGCTTCTCGGTCTTGATGAAGCGGAGAGGCCGATCATCGCCGAGGAATCTGGCGACTACGTCGGTGTAGGCCTGGCCCGCGTCGGTCTTGTCCTCAAGAATGACGGGGGTGCCGGCATTCGAAGCCTTGAGCACCGCAGGCGATTCAGGGATCACGCCGAGCAGCGGGATGGCGAGAATTTCAAGGATATCCTCCATGCTGAGCATGTCGCCAGAGGAGACGCGGCCGGGGTTGTAGCGGGTGATCAGTAGGTGTTCCTTGACCGGGTCCATGCCTTCCTCGGCGCGCTTGGATTTGCTCTGCAAAATGCCGAGGATACGGTCGGAATCGCGCACCGACGAGACCTCGGGATTGGTGACCACCAGCGCCTCGTCGGCGTGATACAGGGCCATCTGCGCGCCTTGTTCGATACCGGCTGGCGAATCGCAGACGACGTAATCGAAGCCCATGTCGTGCAGTTCCTGGAGCACCCGCGCCACACCCTCGCGGCTGAGCGCATCCTTGTCGCGCGTTTGCGAGGCAGGGAGGATGTGCAGGGTATCGATGCGCTTGTCGCGGATCAGCGCCTGCTTGAGGTTGGCCTCGCCTTGGGTGACGTTGATGAGGTCATACACCACGCGTCGCTCGCAGCCCATGATGAGATCGAGGTTGCGCAAGCCGACATCGAAGTCGATGACGGCGGTCTTGTGCCCGCGCAGGGCGAGCCCGGTGGAAAAAGCTGCGGCGGTCGTGGTCTTGCCGACGCCGCCCTTGCCCGAGGTTACGACAATAATCCTGGCCACGCGTGTCTCCAGTGTGCCAAAGGTCGATGCGATGTTGCGGGATGCCTGTCCCGACGGGGTGGGGCGGGTTGTCGGTCGAGCCGCAATCCCACCGGCAAGCGGGGATCGTCACCCGCCTGTCACAGAATAGATCATAACGGCGCGAAGTATATCAGAGCATGTCGATCATCAGGCGTTCGCCGTTGAGCCAAGCATGCGCTGGACGTCCCCGAGCCTCGCTCGGTTGGGCATCGAGTACGCGGTAGCAACCGGCGATGGAGAGCAGTTCGGCTTCGAGCGACTGGCAGAAGATACGTGCCGATTCGTTGCCGCGCGCGCCGGCGAGGGCTCGCCCTCGTAGTGCACCGTAAACGTGGATGCTGCCATCGGCAATGACCTCGGCACCGGCGCTAACCGCGCCCAGTATGACCAGATCGCCTCCCTCGGCGTAGATTTGCTGACCCGAGCGTACTGGCCGTGTGATAGTGCGCGGCCCTGTTTCGGCCATTCCCTGATGCGGCGTTTCGGCGGGTTCGGCCGTCTGTGCGTTCGGCGCCGGCGTTGGCGTCGACGCGGAGGGCGACCCTGGCATCATGGCCAACCCGGCGCGCGCGGCGCGCGCACGTAGCGCGTCACTGCCGCCACGCAGGGCGACGGGGATCAGCGCGTGTGATCGCAACAGCGCGGCTAACGCGTCCAGATCGAGTGCGTCCGGGTCGTCAAGGGGGCCGGGCTCAAGTACCACGGGGGCCTGGTCGAGAAAGCCAGGCGCCTGCGCCAGCAGGCCCGCGAGCTGGGCGTCGATGGCGGCAAGATCAGTGCTGTGCAGATTGAGCACCGACAGTGTGAAGCGGCTGCCCTTGAGTTCGCAGGCTGGCGAGCCGCTGCCGCGGGTCGGTGCGTGACTCAATGCCGCGCGCCCAGCAGCTCAATGGCGTAGCCGTCGGGGTCCTCGACGAAGGCGATAATCGTGCTGCCGGCATTCATCGGACCGGGCTCGCGGATAATCTTGCCGCCGCGCGCGCGAATCGCCTCGGCGGCTTGGTAGATGTCGTCGACCTCGATGGCGACGTGGCCGAAGCCCGAGCCGAGATCGTAGTGGTCCTGGTCCCAGTTGTAGGTCAGTTCCAACACGGTGTTGCTGTCTTCGTCACCGTAGCCGACGAAGGCGAGGGTGAATTGCCCCTCTGGGTATTCCTGACGGCGCAGCAGCTTCATGCCGAGCATTTCGGTGTAAAAGCCGATGGAGCGATCGAGGTCGCCGACACGAAGCATGGTATGCAGCATGCGCATGGGAGTCTCCTGAATTTGATGAAGATGGGGCCGGCGCGAAGGCGCCCGCGAGCGAGTGGGGCGATTGTAAATTCTGCGGCCCGGTGTGGCCAGTACGAAGGCCAGAGGGAGCCCCTAATCCAGCGACTTGAGGAAGATTCTCGAGTTGCGTTGGTAGTTGTAGAGCGCCCGGCGGGCCACAGGCAGATGATCGATCTGCCCCGGTACGAAGCCACGTTCGCGGAACCAGTGCGCGGTGCGCGTGGTGAGCACGAAGAGGCGACGCAGGCCTTGCGCACGTGCCCGCTCTTCGATGTGGCCGAGCAGGGTGTCGCCGTGACCGTTGTGTCGGTAGTCCGAATGAACCACGAGGCAGGCCAGTTCGCCGACGTCCTCGTCGGGGAATCCGTAAAGCGCGGCGCAGGCGATGACGAGGCCGTCGCGCTCGATGACGCTGAAGTGGCCAATTTCGAGTTCGAGCTGCTCGCGCGACCGGCGCACCAGCACGCCTTCGGCCTCCAGCGGCGCGATCAAGGAGAGGATGCCGCCGACGTCGTCGATGATCGCCGGCCGCAGGTGCTCGTAGCCGCCGACCGAAATCAGGGTGCCGATGCCGTCGCGGGTATACAGCTCCAGCAGTAGTGCGCCGTCGATGCGCCGGTCGACCAGATGGGCGCGGCGCACGCCGTTGAGGCAGGCGTCTATCGCGCCGCGCAGATGCTGGCGCGCTTCATCCGTCAGGCGGCGACGGCCGCCAAGCAACGCCTGGGCTTCGGCCAGTCCGAACTGGCGCAGCGGTCGTCTGCGCGCGTCGCGCAGTCCTGCGGTTTCTTCCAGGAAGATGAGCTTGTCGGCGCGTAGCGCGCAGGCCACGGCGGTGGCGATCTCGGCGGCGCTCAGGTTGAACATCTCGCCAGTGGGCGAGTAGCCGAGCGGCGAGATCAGCACAAGCTGGCCGAGTTCGAGCTGGGCCCGGATCGCGGCGGCCTCGACACGCCGTACCTCGCCGGTGTGCTGATAGTCGACGCCATCGCGCACGCCGACCGGCTTGGCGATCACGTGATTGCCGCCGACCACGGTCAGGCGCATGCCGGACATGGGCGTGTTGGCCACGCTCATCGACAGCCGCGCCTCGATCTCCGCGCGTGCGCTGGCGGCGCCGGCGATGACCGAGGTCATGGCTTCGGTGTCGGTGACGCGCAGGCCGTTGACGTAGTGCAGCTCGCCGCCGGCCGCTTTGAGTCGCGCCTCGATCTGCGGGCGCGCACCGTGCACCAGCACCACGCGCACGCCGAGGCTGGCGAGTAGCGCGATGTCGTGGACCAGATCGTGGAAGGTGGCGTCTGCCACGGCCTCGCCGCCGAAGGCGACCACAAAGGTGCGGCCGCGATGGGCGTGGATGTACGGCGCGGCATGACGGAACCAGGCGATATTCGGGCTGGGCGAAGCGGCTTGACTCACGCTGGGCGGTCCTTGGCAATCATTGAAAATAACGCATTACTATAACCAATTCCCCAGCGCGTGCGCTTGGGGCGGATGGGCTTCAGGCCGTTACGCACAAGCGCTGAATCAGCGTCCGCAAGATATCGACGGTCTGCCCCAGCGCGGCCTGCTCGATGTACTCGTCCGGCTGATGCGCTTGATCGATGCTGCCGGGGCCGATGACCACGGTTTCGATGCCCAGATCGCGGAAGAAGGGCGCCTCGGTGCCGAAGGCGACGGCCTGTGCCGGGTGGCCGGTCAGCTCCGTGAGCATGGTGACCAAGGTGGCGTCCGCCGGCGTCTCGAAGGCCTCGATGCCGCAGAACAGGGGATGAGTCTCGAAGGCGAGACCGCGCCCGGCAAGCGCGCGACCCACGCGATGCTGCAATTCGCTGCGCAGGGCATCGATCTCCATCCCCGGTAGCGGGCGTAGATCGAAGTGCAGCTCGCAGCTGGGACAGATACGGTTGGGGTTGTCGCCGCCATGCACGTGCCCGAGATTGAGCGTGGGGTAGGGCACGGCGAAGGCGGGGTGATGGTGCCCGCGCAATTCGTCGCGCCAGGCGAGCAGCTCGCCCATGACGTGATACATACCTTCCAGCGCGTTGCGCCCGCGGTCGGGGTCGCTTGAGTGACCGCTGCGGCCGGTGACACGGACGGCCTCCATGATGATGCCTTTGTGCATGCGCACCGGGCGCAGATCGGTGGGCTCGCCGATGACGCAGTAGCGGGCGCGAGGGCGGCCCAGGCGCGTGAGCATGCGAGCGCCATCCATACTGCTTTCTTCATCGGCGGTGCCAACGATGATCAGCGGGTGTTTGAGCTGTGCCGGATCGAGGCCGCGTGCGGCCTCGATGGCGAGCGCCAGGAAGCTCTTCATGTCGGCCGTGCCAAGGCCGTATAAGCGTCCATTGTCAGCGGTCAGACGGAATGGGTCGTGGGTCCACAGGCCGTCGTCAAAAGGCACGGTGTCGGTGTGACCTGAGAGCACGAAGCCATCCTCGCCCTCGCCCAAGGTCGCGATCAGGTTGGCCTTATCCGGGAAGTGCTCCAGCGGGATGATTTCGACGCGAAAACCGGCATCCTCCAGCCAGGCCGCGAGTTTTTCCACCAGCGCGAGGTTACCGCCGTCGAATTCTGGCGAGACGCTGCTTACCGTCGGTGTGGCGATTAGTTCGGCGAGCATGTGGTCGAGCGAGGGCGCGGGCATCGAGAGGGTTCCGGTCGGGGGCGTGAAGTCATAGCATAGGCGGTTGCGCACGCCGGCTGGAAGCCTGCGGCGTGAAGTCACCCGGCGGACCCACGCCGCACTGCGAGGATTGCCCTCCAATGATCCGCCCCGCCACGCTTGACGATGTCGATGCCTTGCTGCGTCTGGAGGAAAGCTGCTTCCAGACCGACCGGCTGAGCCGTCGCCAGTTCCGATACATGATTTTACGGGCGCACGCCGACGTGCTGGTGCACGAGCACGAAGGTGTGTCCGCCGCTTACGTGCTGACGCTCTACAGCCGGGGCACCTCGATGGCGCGGATTTATTCGATCGCGGTGAGCGACGCCTTGCGTGGCCAGGGGGTGGGCCGCGCGCTGGTACAGGCCGCCGAGGACCGGGCGCGAGCGGAAGGGCGGGTCAGCTTGCGGCTTGAGATCCGGCGCGACAACGAAGCCTCGCTGGCGCTGTTTCGTGCCCTGGGCTATCGCCAGTTCGCGCAGGTGCCGGATTATTATGAGGACCACATGGAGGCGCTGCGTTTTGAGAAGTCGCTGGCGCCTCACCTCAAGGCCGAGCAAGTCGGCGTGCCCTATTATGAACAGACGCTTGATTTCACCTGTGGGCCGGCCGCGCTGATGATGGCGATGAGTACCTTGCAGTCGGGGCAACCCATGAATCGCACCCTGGAACTGCGTATCTGGCGCGAAGCGACCACGATCTTCATGACCTCGGGACATGGTGGTTGTGGTCCCTTCGGACTGGCACTATCGGCCTGGCATCGAGGCTTCGATGTCGAGATATTCGTTAGCGACGGGGCGAATTTCCTGGTCGACTCGGTGCGCAGCGAACTCAAGAAAGAAGTCATGCGCCTGGTGCAGGAAGACTTCCTCGACGAACTGCGTACTCACGAAGTGCCGATAAACTTTACCCCCTTGCGTGTGGCGGAGCTCAAGTCGCGCTTCGAGGCGGGCAGTATTCCGGTGGTGCTGATCAGCTCGTATCAGATCTATGGCGAAAAATTTCCGCACTGGGTGGTAGTGACCGGCTTCGACGAACGCTTCGTCTACGTCCACGACCCCTTCATCGATTACGAACAGGGTGAAACTGCCCTCGATTCCATCAATATGCCGATTTTGCAGAAGGAGTTCGAACATATGACCCGCTATGGCCGCGCCGGCCTCAAGGCCGTTCTGATCGTCAGCCGCAGGGAGCCCTCGCATGCCTGAACCGCTTGTTGTCGTCGAAAATCTGACGGACTGGAAGGATAGTTATCCAGCGCTCAAGGTCGTCACCGTGCGCGACTATCTGAGCGGTGCCATGGATGGGGCGGAAGATGATCTGCAGGTTATCAATCTTGCGCGCACCTACCGTTATCTCAGCGTGGGCTACTACACTTCCCTGCTCGCCGAGGCGCGCGGGCACCGGGTGATCCCGAGCGTGCGCACCATCCAGGATCTGAGCCGCAAGGCGATTTACACCCTGGACACCGCCGACCTCGAACGCCTGGCGCGCAAGACCGTCGGGCGGACACGCCAGGACGTCATCGTCAACGGCTTGGAGCTGATGCTTTACTTCGGGCAGACGCCGGCGCCGGAGTGGCAGGATCTGGCGCGTCAGATATTTGATGCCTTCCGTTGTCCGGTGTTGCGCGTAGAGCTGCGCCGTCAAGGCGAATGGCGCATCAGCGCTATCCAGGCCGTGCACCTGCAGACCCTGACCGTCGAGCAACAAGCCGCTTTTGCCGAAGCCATAGGCGTTTTTCTCGCGCGGCGCTGGCGCAAGCCGCGCAGCCGCACGCGTTACCGCTACGATCTGGCCATCCTGCAGAACCCGGACGAAAAGCTGCCGCCGTCCAACCGTGGCGCGTTGGCGCAGATGGTGCGCGCGGGCAAGGCCGTGGGTGTGGACGTCGAGCTGATCACGCGCAAGGACTACGGGCGCCTCGCCGAATACGATGCGCTGCTCATCCGCGAAACCACCAGCATCGATCACTACACCTACCAGTTCGCCAAAAAAGCCGAGAGCGAAGGCATGGTGGTGATCGATGACCCGGATTCGATCCTGCGCTGCACCAACAAGGTCTATCTCGCCGAACTGCTCAAGGCGCACCGTATTCCGCGCCCGCGTACCATCATTGTCAGCCGCGACAACCTCAATGAGTTGGAGGCAGCACTGGGCTTTCCCATGGTGCTCAAAATTCCGGACGGTTCGTTCTCGCGCGGCGTGGTCAAAGCCAATAACGCGGCTGAACTCAAGCGCCTTGCCGGCCAGTTCTTCAAGGATTCAGATCTGATCCTCGCGCAGGAATTCATGTATACCGAATTCGACTGGCGCGTAGGAATTCTCAACAACAAGCTATTGTTCGTTTGCCAGTATTTCATGTCCAAAAAACACTGGCAGATCCTCAAGCACGACGACAAGGGCGGTAGTGCGCAGGTTGGGAACTTCAAGACCTGGAACCTCGACGAAGTGCCCACCAAGGTGGTCAAGACCGCGCTGCGTGCAGCCAAATTATTAGGAGACGGTCTTTATGGCGTCGACCTCAAACAGGATGGCGACCACGTCGTGGTGATCGAGGTCAATGACAACCCCAATATCGATGCCGGGGTTGAGGACGGTGTACTGGGCGATGCCCTCTATCGGACCTTGATGGAGGAATTCGTACGTCGCATCGAAATGCGGGCGTCCTAACCCGCGGCGACAACGCGGCAATCGGGAGAATGCTTATGGGCAAGCTCAAGCTGGTGATCGGCAACAAGAATTATTCCTCCTGGTCGCTTCGGCCCTGGTTGCTGTTGCGTTGGCACGGCCTTGCCTTCGAGGAAATTCGGGTGCCGCTGTACACCCCGGATTCAGCGGCACTGATCGAAGGATATTCGCCCTCGGGCAAGGTGCCGGTACTCCTGCACGACGATCTCGCAGTCTGGGATTCGCTGGCGATCTGCGAATACGTGTCGGAAAGTCTGCTTGACGGGCACGGTTGGCCGGCCGATTCGACCGCGCGCGCGGTGGCGCGTGCGGTCAGTGCGGAGATGCATGCGGGTTTTCAGGCCGTGCGTACCGGCCTGCCGATGAACCTACGGGGACAATTCCTGTGGCGCTCGCCGGGTCCCGAGATAGAGGCTGAAGTCGCCCGCATTGCGGGGCTATGGGCGGATTGCCGGGCGCGCTTCGGGGCGGCCGGACCCTGGCTGTTCGGTGAATTCACGATTGCCGACGCGATGTACATACCGGTCGTACTGCGCTTTCGCACCTACGGTGTGCCTCTGCCAGGCGATGCAGCGGCCTATGTGCAACACTGCCTGGAGCAGCAGGACGTGCGTGCCTGGTGCGAGGATGCCCGGCACGAGGTTGAAGTGCTTCCGCAATTCGAAGCGCGTGAGCTTTGGGAGCCGATGCCCGGCGGGGCGACCTGAGCGCGATCCTTCAGCCAGCGGCCGCACCTTCGCGAACCCGCTGGCGCCACTTGTAGAGGGCGATGCCGCCCCAAATCAGCTCGATCACGCCGAATGGCCAGGTGCCGGCCAGCCAGCCGTAAGCCGACGACGCGAAACAGGAAAGAGCGAACAGCAGCGTGAACCTCGGTGCGCGCGCCTCCAGCGCGTAGAACAGCATCATCAGGGTTACGGCGACGGCGCCGAATAGGGTCAGCATGAGGTGGTCCTCGGGAGCGTGGCGGTTGTTGTGAACCTTTGTGTGTCCATGGGGTCGATAAGGTATTTCTATTTGCTTGGGAGGTTGTGAACCCCTGAGGCAGTTTATCGACTGTGGTGGGATTGTTTCACGCGTCTTGAGCGGTGGTGTTCTTTATGTGACTTGAGTGGGGATAGTCGGGTCGATTTGTTGGAAGCATCCATCCGCGTCGGTTAACTGGGATTGAAGGTGCTGTTAGTTGAAACGGAGGCATGATTTCACACGCCTTCTGCGACGGAGTGCTTTCATGGCTCCGGCGCGGGCGTGCGAGTGACTTTCTTTGGACGAACAAAGAAAGTCACCAAAGAAATTCGCCCCAAATCGCCTTGGCCCTACGGGCAACCTCGCGTGAATACGGCTGGCCGGGGTCGCAGCCAAGCGCCATCCGGGCGCAGGCTGCTCGGCCCGGGTCCTCCGGGCCGATCCCGTCCAGCCGCATCCCCGCGAGGCAAGGCGATAAGGGGATAAATAAGGGACAAGCGAAGCGCGTCACAGACGCGAGGCGGCTTCGCCTTTGATCTTGATACCCGTTACGTCTTGCCTCGCCCGCAGGGACAAGGCGTAACGGGTACATTCCTTCCCCGGTTTCTTTGGGCGAGCGAAGAAAAAATCGCCGGGAGCAACTATCGCGCAAGCCCCGGAGGAGTGAGGCGCAGGGATGCGTCGAACAAAGGGACTCGGGCGCGTCGCCGAGTCAGATCAAAGGCAAGGAAGCCGATTCGTGCCCGAAACCCTGCGCTGGTATTTAATGATTGGTGGGTGAGGTGGTAATGTTTAAGGGAAACAAATGTCGGATTGCACGACTTCGGATATGCGCGCCGCGCTGGGTCAATGCAACAAAGCGAGACCTGAGCCTAATTTTTTCATGACCCTACTTTTTGCACGCAGGGGCTTGAAATCCAAAAAGGGATCTGATCCTTGTTTGCGCAATATCTAGCCGATGGATGAGGTGATCTGAGATGATCGACTGGAACGAGATTTCAGCCATAGCGACTGCGTGTGCTGCAAGTTTCACTGCTTGGATGGCATTACTCACCAGAAAGGCGATCAATCAATCGAGATATGCCCTCCATCAGGGAAAAGAACAACACATGGATAACTTTCGTCCGGTCTGTGTTCTGGAGGCATATTCCGATGAGCACATGGATGTTACCAAAAGGAACCAGATCGTGATGGTTTCTCGTTGTGATGATAATTATCACTGTGTCATCAAGGCTCATCTGATTACTCATAAGTCAGTAGATTAGGGAACAAATGGCGTCGACTTCGGTCATAATTGGGTATGAAGAACGATGGACGGACATTGACCCGCGAGACGCTGGAAGCGATGCGCTTCATGGCGCTGGAGCGGATGGTGGAAGGCGAATCGCCGGCAGCGGTCTCGGCGTCGTTCGGGATGCACCGGACTTGGGCGTACAAGGTACGGCTGAAGGCGCGCGGGCGCGGCCAAGGCAAGCGGGCCCTGCAGTTGCGGCGGGCCCCCGGGCGGCGCCGGAAGTTGACCGATGCCCAAGGACGGCAAGTGTTCCGGTGGGTCAACGGCAAGAACCCGCGGCAGTATGGCTTCGACTTCGGTTTATGGACACGCCAGATCGTGCGCGAACTGATCGCACAGCGATTGGGCGTTTCGCTGAGCTTGGCCTCAGTGGGCGCGTTGCTGGCGCGGGTCGGCTTGACTGCGCAAAAGCCACTCCAGCGTGCGTATCAGAGGGACCCTGACGCGATCGAGCGCTGGCAACGGGAAACCTATCCGGCGATTGCTCGCCAAGCCAAGCGGGACAAGGCCGATATCTATTTTTGGGACGAGTCAGGTTTTCGTGCCGACTCGGTGCACGGCAAGACCTGGGGCGCCAAAGGACACACGCCGGTCGTCTCGGTGCCCGGACAACGGCAAGGGATCAGTGCCGCCTCGGCGGTCAGTGCCAAGGGGGCGTTCTGGTTCGCGACTTACAAAGGCGGCTTGAACGGCGACCTGTTCGTGACCTTCCTGCAGCGCCTGATGCGCGGCCGACGCAAGCCGCTGCATCTGATCCTCGATAATCTGCCTGCGCACAAGACCCGCGCCGTCAAAACGTATGTCGCCAAGTCAAAGGGCAAGTTGACGTTGCACTTCCTGCCCGGCTATGCCCCGAACTCAATCCCGACGAGCTGGTCTGGAGCCACGCCAAGCGCACGGGCAATGCCCGCCGGCCGTTGCGGGCCGGAGAACGTCTGGAAGATCGCATCCAGTTTCAACTCGCCAACATGGCCGCACAGCCGAATCTGATCCGCTCGTTCTTCAGGCACCCAAGTGTTGCCTATATTACTGACTGCTGAGTAATGTAGGTAGTGGGCCCGCAACGGACATTCTCCTGAAAATCTATTTTTTGCCATCGAGTGAGAATCCATTAATAAAAAATCTGGGAATTGTACTCGCGGCAGGTAATAAAATTGATGAGGTGAGTATCCTGTTCTCACGGGATATTCACAAGGAGCTGAATCTTAGTTTGACAACACTGCCTGAAAGGTCAGGCGGCCAAGCAGCAGCGCGAGAGTCGTGGAACATCATATTGACCTACAAAGACATCTTCGGCAGGACATTTGAAACCCACCACACGAGTTGCGCAACTCAGCCATGGACTGTTCTGTCTCCTGCTGGTGGATTTTGAGCTGGCAAGGTGCTTTGCAAGAGAAATTCATGGGTTTGCACATCGAGGATATCCGGGGTTGGATTCTGAATCCAATCATCTATAGAGCTTTATGTATGGTTTCTGACACGAATCAAGATCCTGAGGTTGACGCACGCAATGGGGTCGAGAGCACGTAATGGGGTTGGGTCTCGTATTGTGGCATTAACTATCATTCGCTATGGCGGCCTCTATGGCGCGCGTTCTGCGTATTAAATTTCTCGGAGTGCGACAAGTCGAGGCCTGAGCCAGATATTATTATTGGTTAACTTAAATTCGATTAAGTTGATGACTTCGTCCTAAGTCGCCACCAGTTGGCTAGATATTTTCTGATTGTTAAACAGCTCAGAGCGTCCGCAAAGTGCAAACTGGCCGACGATCTGGTGGGGGAATGTGAATAATCGGTCAGCGACGTGTTGCCATTTTATCCCCCAACTTTTCCCCATCCCCATGGTCTGACCAACCAGCACTTATCGGAATGTTCTGACCGGGAGAGTGAATGAAAACACAGGCAGGATGGATGATCGGGCTGGTGGTCGCGACCGCGACGCTGGCCGGTTGCGATGTGCCGGTGGGTTACCCAGGTCCGGTGTTGTATCCGGTGGTGCCGATCTATGGTGGCAGGTCGCATGATGAGGATCACCGGGACGGGCGTGATGGGCCGCCGCGGGGTCGTTATGCGCAGCCGATGGGCTCTGTCGACGGGCGTGGGTATGACCCGCAGCATATGCCGCCGCCGGCTCCACCGGTGGGAGCGTATCCAGATCGCTATCCACCAGCGGACCGTGGGCGTCCGGGCGATCAGCGGCGGGCCGGGCAGGTAGATCGGCGTCGAGAGCCTGCGCCGCCGCACGATGAGCATCATCAGCGGCAGGATCAGCGCCAACAAGACCGCCACCCGCGACAGGACGAGCGCAAGCGCGAGGATCAGCAGTCGCAGCAGCAGGATTACCCGTCGCAGGACGGAGCGGGGCAGCGCGCGTATCCCCTGTTGCCCACCACGCGCCCCTGAGACGGGCGTAATCGGTCGGTGCACGCGGCCGGATTCAGATGTTCAGGAACTCGTTCGCCTTCCCTGTTGTCGACAGGCCGGGGTCGCTCGATGCGATCCCACCGGCGCCCGGACCTCGGGTGCGCCGGTCTTTTGTTTGGCAACAGAGGAGGTTTCATGTCTGGACATCGACCAGCGAGAATGATTTTGGGGGCCGCACTGGCTATGGGCATGCTCGCGAGCACGGCGGCGTTTGCTGGATCGCAGAGCAGCGCGAGCGCCGGGCCTGATATGCATGGTTCGTTCAAGATGTACGCCAAGCCGTCCCACGGCCAAAGCACGATGCCGGGCTCGGCGGGTGCGGGCGGTAACAGCGGTGGCACGAAGCACAAGCTCAGCCTGTACGGTCAGGGTGGCATGCAAAGCCAGTTCGGCTCCTCCGGCATGGCCGTCAAAGGCGGCGCGCAAGGCTCCAACGGTTAGCCCTCCCGACTGACGGGGCTGTTCTGGCCCCGCCTCTCCAGCGCGAAGCGCACGCTTCGCGCTGGTTTCCGCTCCCAGCCGTCCGTCGTAGGCGGCGTTACTTCCCGCCGAGCAGATCCTCGACCAGCGTGAGCCACAGGCCGATGCCGTGGCCGATGGCGGCATCGTTGAAGTCGTAGGCGCAGCTGTGCAGCGAGGACGGATGCGCGGCGTCCTGTACGCCCAGCCAGAGATAGGCGCCGGGCAGGCGCTGGGTGTAGAAGGAAAAATCCTCGGCGCCCATCGAGGGCGTCGGTGGGATTTCGCTCTCGTGCAGACCTGCGACGCGCGCGGTGGCGCGGCGCAGGTCTACGACCTCGGCGGCGTGGTTGAAGGTCACCGGATACTGCGGCCGGTAGTCGAGTTCGATCTCCATGCCGTAGAGCGTGGCGACACTGCGGGCGGCTTCTTCCATCGCCTCGCGGATGCGCGCCTGGGTGTCCGGCTGCAGGGTGCGTACGGTGCCGGCGATGTGCGCCTCGGCCGGGATCACGTTGTACGCAGTGCCGGCATGGATCTGGGTGACGGTGATCACTGCCGGGTCGGTGGGGGCTGCGATGCGTCGCGTGAGCCCGGACAGGGCGCCGACCAGCGCGGCGGTGGCGCCGGCGGTGTCCTGGGTGCGGTGTGGCCAGCCGGCGTGGCCGCCGCGGCCGCGCAGGTGGATGTCCCAGGCGTCGGAGGCGGCCATGCATGGGCCTTCGAGCACCGCGAACTGGCCGAGCGGGAGGTCGGGCCAGTTGTGCAACCCGTAGATACGTTCGATGCCGAAGTTCGGCCAGCGCGGATCTTCGAGCATGGCGCGGGCGCCAGCTTCGCCCTCCTCGGCAGGTTGGAACACGAAGGCCACGGTGCCAGCGAAGTCGCGCCGGGTGGCCAGTGCGCTGGCGGCGCCGAGCAGCATTGCGGTGTGCCCGTCGTGCCCGCAGGCGTGC
This sequence comes from Acidihalobacter yilgarnensis, assembly GCF_001753245.1. Taxonomy (NCBI): domain Bacteria; kingdom Pseudomonadati; phylum Pseudomonadota; class Gammaproteobacteria; order Chromatiales; family Ectothiorhodospiraceae; genus Acidihalobacter; species Acidihalobacter yilgarnensis. The sequence goes on from NZ_CP017415.1 coordinate 842,199, forward strand.
ATCACGCCGTCGCGGGTGGAGCGGTGTTCGCGCTGCGCGCACTCGGTCAGCGGCAGCGCGTCCATGTCCGCGCGCAGGCCGATGGTCGGGCCAGGGCGCTCGCCGTGGAGCAGGGCGACGACGCCGGTGCCGCCGATGCCGAAGTGGGGCTCGTACCCGGCTTCGCGTAGGCGTTCGGTGACGTAGGCGGCGGTTTCGAATTCGCGGAAGGCAAGCTCCGGGTGGCGGTGGAGGTGTTGACGCCAGCCGATGGCGGTGTCGATGAACTGGGAATCGGGATAGCGGATGGTCATGGCGTGATCTGCGACTCCTGTGGGACGGGGCGGTGCGGCCCCTGAAAAACGCAATGCATGCGGCGTGCCGCCGCAGCGGCGCCTGCATCCGCAGGGAAGCGGGCGGGAATGCAGGCTCGATGCACCACTCGGACGCGGGCATGCACCGGGATCGACGGTGAGCCTGCAGCGTATCCTCATGAGGTATAGCGTAAAAACTGTGTGGAATGTCGCTTGGAAGGCGGTTACGCGCGCTGACGCCGTTGGTTGGGGATTTTTTTACTGGTTTTCTCGATCATATGCAGGGTGTGCGTACCTCCTCCTGCAGCCAAATCAGCGGGTAGCGCTAGTACGGATTGACCATGAACACGGTTCGGTTTGGCGTAATAGTGCGGCGTTCGTTATCGAGCGTGGCGACGTTGGGGCTGAATGGGGCTGAATAGAGACGTGAGTTTGCTCATGGATATTTCCCGTGAGCGTGGCGGATAGCAGGGGCATGATTGCGTGGAGTAATTTGGGAAGCCGAAATGAATGCCCATCAGAATGCTCGGCCAACCGGCGGATGCCCCTTTTCCATTGACTGATAGTATAAACATCGTGCAGGTGGGGGGCGGAATCACATTCCAGCACCCCAACTTGCTGAACGAAAACGAGAGAAGGGATGGACCCGCATCTAAGCCTGGAATTGCTCGCATTATTGTTTTCAGCTGCGGTACTGGCTGGTTTCGTCGACACGTTGGCGGGTGGCGGCGGTCTGATCACCTTGCCGGTGCTCCTGCTCGCGCAGGTGCCGCCGGTACATGCGCTGGCAACGAACAAGCTGCAGGGTAGCTTCGGCACGCTGACTGCGTCCTTCGCCATGCTGCGGCGGCGGTTGGTGCAATGGCATGAGATTCGCGGTTTGTTTGCCGTTGTCTTTGTCGGCGCGGCGCTGGGTGCGGTGGCTGTGCAGTTCGTGCATGCGGGGGCGCTGGACGTGGCGATTCCACTGGTGCTGACGCTCATTGGCGTGTATTTCCTGCTCGCGCCGCAGGCGGGCGAGATCGAACGCCGGCCGCGCATGGGGCTGCCGCTCTACCGCAATCTGATGCTGCCGTTGATCGGTGCCTATGACGGTTTCTTCGGACCAGGGACCGGATCATTCTTTGCGTTGGCCGGGGTCGCCCTACGCGGACAGCCACTGGTTGCGGCGACGGCGCGGGCCAAATTGCTGAATTTTGCCAGCAATATCGCCTCACTAGGCGTCTTCGCGTTGGGCGGCAAGGTGTTGTGGTTTGTCGGCGGTGTGATGGTGGCGGGGCAGATATTCGGTGCCTGGCTCGGTTCGCACATGATGGTGCGTGGCGGGGCGCGTCTGATTAGGCCGCTGATCGTATCGATGTGCATGATCATGATTGCGCGCTACGCCTGGCAAAAGGGCCTATTCGCGACTTTGTTTGCGGGAATATAGCCGCAGGGTTGTGGGTGATCGCGAATCGCTCCCTATACTAGCGTTGAGGCGAAGGCCGCCGCATCGTCCGATTGCGGGTGAGCGCGGGTCGCCATGGGCAAGGGGGACGGCATGAATAGCACAGCGGAAGAGGTCTTGGTGGGCGGCGCGTCGGGCACACAGGTGATGCAGTTGGCGCGCATGAGCAACCGCCACGGCTTGATCGCCGGGGCGACCGGCACGGGCAAGACGGTCAGTCTGCAGATTCTCGCCGAGGGTTTCTCGCGTCTGGATGTGCCGGTATTCGCGGCGGATATCAAGGGAGATCTCTCGGGTCTTGCCGCTGCGGCGGCGCCCCATCCGAAGATTCAGGCGCGGGTGGACGGTATTCCGGTTCCAGATTACCGGGCCGAGGCGTCGCCGGTGCTGTTCTGGGACCTGTTCGGGGAAACCGGCCACCCCATTCGCACGACGGTCTCGGAAATGGGGCCATTGTTGCTCGCCAATTTGCTCGAGCTCAACGAGACGCAGGAAGGTGTGCTTTACGCGGCCTTCCGCATTGCCGACGAACAAGGTCTGTTGCTGCTCGATCTCAAGGATTTACGCGCCCTGTTGAGCTGGCTGAGCGAGAATCGCGCCACGCTTTCGCAGGCCTATGGCTTGCTCGCATCCTCTAGTATCGCCGCCATCCAGCGTCGCTTGCTGGTGTTGGATGAGCAGGGCGGTGATCATTTTTTCGGTGAACCTGCACTGCATCTGGCCGATCTCATGCAGCGCGATTTTTCCGGGCGCGGCGTGATCAGTCTGCTCGATGCGACACGGTTATATAGCCAGGCACCGCGTCTGTACAGCGCATTTCTGTTGTGGTTGCTCGCCGAGTTGTTCGAGGATTTGCCCGAGGTGGGTGATGCGCCACTGCCGCGACTGGTGTTTTTCTTCGACGAGGCGCACCTGCTGTTCGAGAATGCGCCGCGTGCGTTACAGGAAAAAATCGAACAAGTGGTGCGCCTCATCCGCTCCAAGGGCGTGGGTATCTATTTCGTGACGCAAAGCCCGACGGACGTGCCCGACGACGTACTTGGCCAGCTCGGCCTTAAGCTACAGCATGCTCTGCGCGCATTCACACCCAAGGATCGCAAGGCCATTCGCGCGGCGGCTGAAAATTTCCCCTCGAATCCAGACCTCGATGTGGCCGCGGTGCTAACCGATCTGGGCACCGGCGAGGCATTGGTTTCCTGTCTCGATGCTAAGGGGCGTCCGCAGGCGGTCGAACGCACGTTGATCGTGCCGCCACATTCGCGTATCGGTCCGCTGAGCCCAGAGGAGCGGCGCGAAGTCATCGGGCGTTCGCCGTTGTCCGGGCGCTATGATGCGGTGCAGGATCGCGACTCCGCCTACGAGGAGCTTAATCGCCGCGCACAGCAGCGGCAGACCGAAAGTGCCGCGCAGGCCCGCGCCGAGGCCAAAGCCAAGACCGCTGCCGCGCGCAAGCGCGTCCCGGCGGCCAGCCGCCGGCAGTCGGCTGGTGAGGCCTTGGTCAAAAGTGCCGCGCGAAGCATTGGCAGTCAGCTCGGTCGCCAGCTCATGCGCGGCGTGCTGGGGGCCTTGCTCGGGCGAGGTTGAGTGCGATGATCCACCGATCACCAGAAGGTGACTGGCGAAAAACATAAGGATATACCCGATGACCGTTTTGCCTCACACAGCCCTGGCGGGCGTCCTTGCGCCCGCGGTCTCGGTCTGCCCATCCCCGGTCTGCCTGGGCCTCTCAATGTCATTATCGATGTGCCTGGTGTGACGATGAGTTACACGAAGCTCATGGAGGGCGATGCGGTGCGTACAGGCTGGCATTTTGCCACATCCGTCGACGGCGTTGTTGCGCCCGCTATGGGCCGGGATCTTCACGATGAGCGGGTGCGGTGGACGCCGTGTCGAGGCGCTCGATCCAGCCCGCCTACAAGTACTGTTTGCGCACGCCGGTGGCCATCTTGATATCTAAACCCATCAGGTGCGCCTATTGGCTACCTGCGTGCGGGATAAGATGAACCGGGGTCAGATGGGTTGGCAGGGTTGCTTGGGAATGTATATCTTGTCTTGCTGGTTTATGCTTAAGCACTGCAGTTGAAGGAATATCACGATCACATTCCATTTCGTGACTGAGGGTCAATAATAAATCGTGACAAACGAACCGAAAAAAACGCTTGAAAATAAAACGGATATTTTTGTAGGAGGGCTCGATAAGGCGATCGATACGCACATGGATTGGACGCGCAGAATCCTGCGTTGCGCCGTTCTTGGAGAATCGCCTGGAAATGACGTGTTGAGACATAACGCGCATACACTGTGTCAGTTTGGGATTTGGTTTAACAAGGAAAGAGGTTTTTTTGATCTCGTCGATGCCAATGCAGCCAACTGTATAGAAAGAAATCATCTTGAAATGCATAACGCGATACGCATCCTCTGTGAAGACTTGATTGCTGGTCGAAAAGGGCAAGAGAGTGATTTGAAAACATTTGAGAAAACACAAGCCGAGTTGATTACGCTGTTATCGAAAATCAAGACCCTCGTACTCACGACCGTGGCCAGACGTGATCCGCTGACCGACCTGCCAATGCGATTTGGGATCGATGATGCATTTGATATTTTTCGGAAGGATGCCAAGCGTCGCGGCGAACGACTGTTTGTCGTGCTCATCGACGTCGATCACTTTAAGGATATCAACGACACCTATGGACATGGAGTCGGCGATGCTGCGCTGCGGCAAATCGCGGCTAGGTTAACCGCCACGGTTCGTGAAAATGAATCCTTGTATCGCTATGGTGGCGAAGAATTTTTGATACTGCTGCGCTGCCCGAAGCTCGATTGTCAAATTCATGCATCGAGACGTATCCATGAGGCCATCAGGAGCACTCCAATCACCCTGGACGAAGGCGCCACTCTTCATGTCACGATAACCCAGGGTGTTGCGGAGGTCGGCGTAAACGAGAGCTTTGCCAGTGCGGTCGAGCGCGCTGATATGGCGCTTTATGAAGGCAAGCGCGCCGGGCGCGATCGTTACGTCGTCGCGCAGGGTGAACCCGTTTGAATGGCTGAAGTGGGACGCGGCTCGGAGGGTGGGTTTACGGGTTACTTGATGCGAGCTTAATACCGAAACCGATCAGCGCGAGACCTGCCAGCCGCGTAGCCAATTTGCGGGCGAAGGGCAGACTCTTGAGTCGTTTCGCCACCGAATTGCCGAGCAACACCAGCCCCGCCTGATAGAGGAGACTGATAAGCGTGACATACACCATCATGGGGATCAGCGTCGTGTGGCTGGCCGTCGGACTCAGGAATAGCGGGAAAAAGGCGACGAAGAACAGCATCACCTTGGGGTTGGTGAGGCTTACGGCCAGCGCCTGCCGGAAATAGGTCCAGCCCGATTTGTCCGCTTCGGATCCGGTCGCTACTTCGTTCACCGGTTTGCGCAGCAACTGAATGCCCATCCAGATCAGGTAGCCTGCGCCAAACCACTGTATTGCGCGGAACAGCTCCGGATTGGCGTGCATCACGGCCGCGAGTCCAGCCATCGCGGCGAGCATATACACGAAATCCCCGCACAGTGTGCCGAACACCGCGCCCAGGCCTGCGCCGACGCCGTTGCGTGCGGTCGCGTTGAGGATGGCAATGGTGCCGGCGCCCGGAATGAGCTGAAACACGAGGATGGCGGCGATGAAACTACCGTAGTTCTGGATGTCGAACATCTGTTGTTCTCCGGGAAGGTATCGGTTCCGTGTGACCGTTATTTTAGCCCGATCCGGCGAAACAGTGAGGCATCCGGCGTGGCTCGAGTGGGCGTCAGGGTGATCGTCAATCGAATTCAAAGTGCATGCCCACCTTCATTGTTCCATCCGATAGCACGTTCGCGCGCAGACCACCATGACCGATCCAGGCCTTGATGACGTCCTTTTGAGTCGTGCCATCATTGGCCAGCAGCTCACCAAGAAAAGCGCAGGGCTCGCACAGCTCGACGCCGCGGAAGCGCACGCCGCCGATGCGAAATTCACGTCCCATCAGTTCGTTTAGGCGCACGCCTTCGGTGATCACGTTGCGACGCGTTGCGTGTTCGGCAATGACCTGCCTGTAGGCCGTGTTGTAGCGCGCGATCTCCTCCGTCTCGACGAAGGTGATGTTCTGCCCTGGCCACCGGCTCTTGTCGAAATTGCGGTCGCCAATGATGCCGCGGCCGGCGATCAGGCGGATTTCGGGCAGCGCCTGCTGTGTCCCGCGGGATTTATTGGCGATGTAGAGGGACTTGATCACCGCTGCCGTATTCTCTCGGTTGTGTTGTTCGGAGTCATTGGGCGCACGCTGATGCGAAGGCGCTGACGAGCGGCGCGGATTCGCCGCGCAATGCGACGCGTTCGGGCTGAAACAGCGTGGCGACGAAGAACGGGTGATCGTCTAGTTCCACCGCGCGCACCTCGCCATTGTCGGCGTCGGTCGCCGTCAGGCGCAGAGGGCCGCGTAGCAATTCTTTACGGAACACCTCGCTCAAGCCGAAGCTGCAGCGGTATTCCGCCGTGGCGCGCAGATCGCCGTAGATGGCCGCGAGTCGGCTGCCGGGGGTCAGATCGACCGTGCCGGTGGCTTCGATCAGCGCGCAGGCCAGTGGCGCGATGACCACCCGTGCGGCATCGGGCGCGGTTTCGGCATGGTCGGCATCGGCCCAGCCGAGCACGTTGCGGGCGTATTCCAGGATGGCGTGCTGGCAGCCGCCGCAGGTGCCGAGATAAGGAGTGCCGTTTTCGCGTGCGTGGCGGATGGCGAGGAGAGCACCGTCCATATTGCGGTAGGGGCTGGCGGGCACACACCAGAGTCCGTCGAAGCCGGCGATGCGCTCGGCCGCGCTGATTTCCTCGGTGGGCACCCATTCGAAGCCGATACCGAGACCGAGCTTGTCGGAAGCTTGTGCCAGAGCGTAAGGAATGGCGCGGTGGGCGGCCACGTTCGGGTTGTAGTCGCCGATCAGACCGATGTTGACGGTGGTGTTCATGTCGATTTTCTGCGTTGGTTTTGTCTGCTTGCGCGCCGGGAAGATGGCGTGGCGCGGACCTGAGCGAGAGGCCGGGCGCTCGGTGCGCGAGTGTATCGGTTCGTAGAGCGCCAGTAATTGGAAGCAACAATCCGTCAGGAGTTCCAGTCAGCTGCCGAGGGTGCTGAAATATTAGGGCGCATAGGGCGCGGGTTGCAAAAGTCCGGCGCTGCACCCGCTCCACGGGCCAGTGCGCTAGCCGTCGTGGTAAGCCTGATCGCCCGTGGCGAATACCGGGTGCTGGGTCTGTACGAACAGTCGGCCGCTTGGGTTGAGCAAGGCGGTGTTGATCGACGCCAGGCTACCGGGTAAGGGAGCGTATGCGCAGGCGTATGCCCGTACGTTACGTGCAGGCATGGTAAACGACAGCCGCGTGCGGCAAAACAGGCGCGGTACGGCTACGGTGCGTGAGTGCGGGAAGGCCCTGGTCGGTGTGTGTTGTGCCGTCGTCGGCGCAGGGCGTCTCGTCTGGGAGAATGAGGGTTCAGGGCTCACGGTGGCGAAACCTTGTCTGGGCGCCACCGGCGGGGGCCGGTGGCGCTAACGTCTGCCGATTCGGGCTGAGTGGGATTCGGTCTGGATCAACCGAACCTGGCTCCGGGGGTTTCGGGATCGCCCATCAGGGCCCGGGTCGTGAGCGCGGAAGGCGCCATCGCGACGGTAGCCGTGTGGCTCATCGACGCTGCCGGGCGAGGCCCGACGTAACGTCCCTCGGGTGTTTGCGGATCGCCCAGTAACGCCCGCGCGTTCAGTGCGTTGGGGATCAGTGCCGTGGCCACGTGCGGCATGCCGGTCGCGACGTCATGCATTGCGACGTAACGGCCTTCCGGCGTTTGCGGATTACCCATCAACGCCCGGGTCGCGACATGGTTGGTTGCCGATTGCGGCTGCGGCATGGCAGCAAGAGCCACTGGTATGGTCGCCGGTAGTGCCAGCGTGGCCAGTATTGCGGCCAATGCGGGTGCGGAGTGTGTGGAGCGTGCAGTTTTCATCGAGTGTCTGTACATGGTCGTACCTCCATGAGCAAGGGCACCGGTCGGTAGCCTTGCGAATATTGTTGGAATGTGTATAAAAACATATGGAAAAAATTGATTTTTATACACAAATATATCGACACCGGGTTGTGGTGAAGGTTTCATAGATCCTGTTTATGGCGCGAAAGTACGGGGGAGATGCACCGTGTCGGCTGTGAATGGAGGCGGCAGCAGCGACAGGGAGTGGGTCGGGGCACGCGCGCGAACCACTGACAGGTGGCACAGCCCATGCCCGTGGCGGTTGCCGAGTGCAGCGGATTTTCGGGGATGATCGGAGGGGGCGTCGGCGCTCGGAGGTAAGGACGGTGGCCGCGATTATGAAGGCGGGCGCCGTAGGGGGATTTAGCGCGCGGAGCAGGACGGGACGCCGGCTATCACTCGGAGGTGATCGATGTTTTCGTGCCGAGCAAGCCACCGGATTCCGACAGCGCCAGTTGCGTGCCGGGGGGCGTGTGCACCTCAGTCGCCAGGCGCGCGTCGCATGACCACCATCACCGCCATGGCCAGCATGCCGAGCAGCACGGTGACCGAGGCGATCCCGAGTATCGGCCCGAGCACCGGCTCGGGTACCCACCTGGCATAAAGCAGGAACAGGCAGATGAGTAGCACCAGCGTGCCGGCTTGGTGGGCATAGAATTGTAGGGTAGCCAGTCGGCAGTTCGCTTCGTGAAGCCAGAGTTTATGGCAGAGCGCGTAGAAGAACGACACCACGAAGCCGAGCAGCATGATGTGGGCATGCGTGACGAGTTGGCCGTGATCTTGCGAGGCGGCCATGTGAATGCCCAGCCCCAGGCCGACGATAGCGTAGACCAGCGCGGTAAACAGGTATTTTCTATCCATGTGCCGATTCCCCCTCGTTTGTTATTCGGGGGCGTCATCGTATCCCTGCCTGCGCCGCCTCCCGCCAGCCTTATTCCCTAGCCAGTCGCCGGTAGGCTGTCAAGTCGGCGCGCTTGCGTCGCCGCCATGATCGCGTAGACTCAGCTCCGTACTTGACTACGGACATGACGATGACGAACAGCCTGGCATCCCTGACTATCGGCGGCTTCGCGAAGGCCGCTGGCGTCGGAATCGAGACCATCCGTTTCTATCAGCGAAAGGGTCTCCTCGGCAAACCGACGCGCCCGCCGGGCAGCGTCCGTCGCTATGGCGAGGCCGACGTCGCGCGGTTGAAATTCATCAAATCCGCCCAGCGGATCGGTTTCAACCTGGAGGAAATTGGACATCTGCTGCACCTGGACGACGGTGCGCACTGCGAGGAGGCCGCGCTGCTCGCAGCCCAGCGTTTGCGAGATGTGCGCGAACGGCTGCAGGATCTGACGCGTATGGAAGCGGCGCTGGCTGGCCTGGTCGAGCGCTGCGCCGGACAGCATGAAGAGGCAGCTTGCCCGCTCATTGCGGCCCTGCATGGCGGGGCGGACGTGATCGGCGGATGACCCACTGGGTGTTCGGCGTGTTCGCCTGAGGTAGGCTCGCCTAGCGGATGAAGAAGCAATCGGTTCCGAACAAATAATGAAGCTGGTCGGTTTTCCGATACATTCAACCTACCCTCAAGATGAATGCCTCGCATTAACTTGTGATGCCCCATCTCACGCGGCGCGAAAAATAGGATTGAGGTACTCTGGAAAAGGCTTATTTTCGGTTACCCGGGTGGCGTCGCGCATGCCATTGTCGAATGTGTAGAGAGCTATTTGGCCCATTCAATGTGCGTGTGTTGTGGCAGCAGCGCAGAGGCGAAATCTAATGTGGATTTGACGATCTGTGCTCCTTCTGGGGTCGAAATCCAGACCAGAGCACCGCAGTTGATGACCACGGTCACCCAGAAAAACACGCGAAATGAGCGTTTCCTGGATTTGTGTCTGAGTAGTTGCTGGGCAACCCAGGCACCCGGCCAGCCACCTATCAAAGCAAACAGATGGAGTCTATTTTCAGGAGTACGCCGGCGGTTCGTTTTTGCCGCGGATTTGTCTTTTGCATAGAGCAGGAAAGTGATCGGGCTGGCGAGCAAATAGAGCCACATGATTTCATGCGTTAATTCTGCAGTTAGGGACAAAGCGACGACACAGGCAAGGAATGCCAGCGGTATGGCGATGGTGGATAGTCGCCATCCCGCTGCGGCGCACCTCCTCAGGGAGCGACCAGAGAATTTCACATTTTCCGCACGCACGCGTCCACGCGAGTCGCCTTTAAGCTCGTACGTCACGGATGCTTTTGCAGCAGGACGTCCCTGTGTTCGATCAAAAGACGTAATGTGCACGAAAATCTGTTCGCCGCCATCGCTAGGTGTGATGAAGCCGAAGCCCTTGTCGTCGATCCAGTTCGTGATTTTACCTTTGCGGCGCATGGGTGTGTCCTGACTGGCCATTTGGTCATTTATCAATATAGTCACGTTCCAAGTAGTTGCCCAGAGACCCTGTGCATGACAGTCGGGCAGGTGCTGCGGAAGCATGTGCTGGTATTCTTGTCATTATATTTTCAGACCGAAGCATTCTGTCGGCAACCGATTTCTTGTCGTGCATGGTGATGCGTCGATTAAGTGATGTCGACCGCATTGCCTATAAAACCGCGATGGGTGTAGCGGTTTGCCGGGTCGCGTATCATCGGGCGAATTTATCTTCGATGAAGAACAGAAATTGCTGACCACATTTCCTTGCCGCGATAGGCGTTGACCAGAGGCGAAAGGTAGTGAGGTGGTAAGCGCTGAGAAGGATGATTTTCAGTCGGTCGCGACAGCATTCATAAGCCAATCGACAAAACTGTGCCTCCCTGGGGGAGGGCGCTGTAACTGCAGCTGATCAGCCAGGACATCCCGTCAGAGATGGAAATATGAAAGGATGGGCCGGATCGCCGCGCGTAAGACACCTTGCTCAGTAGAAATTCAAAATGGCGCGTTTTTTTAAAATTAAAAATTTGCGCTGCATTGAGTTGTCCGCTGGACCTTATTGTTAACCCCGGACCACAATTTAATCTTTAGGTTAATGTAAAATTAACTAATTGATCCATGCCTTTTCCTATGCGATCGGGTTTGACGCCCAGTTTCTCTGTGGGGCTCCCCAGTCTGTTAACCCAAACTGTAGGATAGCCAAACCATTTGGCACCTGCCGCATCCCATCCCGCAAAAGCCGCGAAGGCTATGTTTTCTTTAGGGAGAGCAAACGCGTCGACCCCCATTTGGTATGCCCGAGCGCTTGGTTTGTAGGCTTGGACCCTGTCAGTGCTAAGATAAAATTCAAATGCATCTCCTATATTTGAATTTTTCGCGTTGATTCTCAGCATTTCTTCAGTTAGATTTGAAAGAAAACCAAGTCGAATATTGTTTTTATTGAGTAATTCAAGGGCTGGTTCGACATCTGGCCAAGGTTTCAAGTTCAACCAAATTCCCATTAATTGTTCTTTCTTTTCTGGCGTCAAGTCGAGTTTTAGGCTTTCCGCAGAAAATATTAGGGCCTCCTCAATAACAGAATTAAAATCCTTATAATGATCGCCTGCTGTGCGTAGCCACGTATAGCCAAATATTTTGGTGAACCAGAGCTTGGCGAGTGGGTTTCCTTGCTCTGGATATAGTGTTTTGGATAATCCAAAAATTGGTCTCGGATCAAATATAGGGAAGCCGTCAAAAGCAATGGCTTTGATGTTGTGTTTGGTTGCTGCTCGAGTTAGCGCGGAAGTGGTGAGTAAGCCTGCAGCCACACTTCCAGCCATGAGTTTGAGAAGTTGCCGGCGATCTAAAGACATGGGGTTTGCTCCACAAAGTTAGACTAAAAATAGCGTATACGCCTTACATAGATGCTGTTGTTTGCAACAATATTCCATGGCATCAGCGATTTCATGTCCTTCGTGTAGGTCTGATGCTTGAATTAAGCGACGGCCTAGCCGTCCATTTGAGCGAACGCAAACGCTCATTACTTCATGTGGCGTAAGGAGCCTTCACCACGCGTTGAGAGATCCACCATATGTTACCAAATGGATCTTTTATGCCGCCCTGCCGATCACCATACGGCATGTCGCTGACCTCCATTTCCAGAGCGCCACCGGCAGCAAGCGCCTGCACCATAGCGTTATCGGCGTCATCGACGTAGATATAGCAAGCGGTTGGCATGGGCGCATAGCGACCGCTTGCCTCACTTGCCATAATCATGGACGTGCCGATACGAACCTGTGCGTTGGCGATACGTCCGTCTGGGCGTAGGCTGCGAAGCACCTCGGTACCACCAAATGCTTCGACCAGGAATGTAATGAACTGATCTGCGTCCTTTACGAAAAAATAGGGCGTGACCGTGTTGAAGCTAGGCGGAATGTACATAAACACCTCGCTGCCTCGTGAGCGCGCTCACGCCGCTGTTTAGAGTCAAGGTGTGTTGGCGTGGTTGTTGTGTATGTAAAAGGTATTCCGACATATTTTGATCGCTCTGGAGCGGCTCCTTATAGGGCATATTCAAGCTTGATCCCTCCGTCAACTTCATCCGTAACACTTAAGCTCTATCGCAAACGAAAATCAAGTGCGGGATTGATTTTTATCACGCTTAATTTTGAGGGCGTAATTTTATTTAATGCAGGATTCGTTGATTTATTGTTTATCATTTTATCTGTCTAGGCGTGTTGAAATTTTGTGTCGACAAGTGGGGTTTTTAGGTGTGGCTGTCTAGCGCTTCATTGGTTGAGTGTACGAATTTGTTAATGTCATCGAAAGAGAAAATTCTGAACTTTTTAACAAGTAGTTTTGTGATGAATGTATTTTCAGAAATATGCATGCCAATCCCATTGCTTTGCAGGGTTAATTTTGGGGTGGGTTTTATATGGATCTCATGCTCAGGCCTTATCTGTATCTGTTGCTTGTCTTTCAGTTGATGTTGATATTCAATTGTTCTTGTGGCGCTTGAATTGGGCGGCACCGAAGTTGCCCACCTCGAATGAGTCGTTAGGTCATCACTCAGTGAGCTGTCAGGCATTTGTGTGTCGTGAATTAAGCAAGAAAGCGGTCAATCTCTTGTTTGCTGCTCTCGCAGCAAAGAATCCTAGGGCGAGGCCTGGAAGGCTCGTAAGCCAAGGAAGGCCAACCATATTGCCGAGTAGATACGGGATTCCCAACCCGATACTGGCGAACACAACCACAAAGGTCGTCATGCTGAGTGCAATGGAGTAGAGCCCAAACAAAAGTGCTGGGAGCCAACCGAGCTTCCTCCCTAGCTGCATTGACTCCCTTCGTAGGGCCTGTGCTTCAAATGGCGCCATCAACGCAATAATCGATACGTATACGATACCAAGAGATGCCAGTGTGAAACTGTCCATGAATGACCTAATGATCAAGCTCAGGGGCGCTGTGCTTTTTGCGGCGTCCCTTGGAGCGCGTTGTTTGACATCTTTGCAGTCCATCGCCCGAATGTTCCTGGGGCTAATTCCTTACGGGGAACTTGGCTTCAGAGGACGCTCTTGAAGACGGGCGTAAATACAAGTCTATTCCTGGCCTGATGTGGCTCGGCGTAACGTTCATAGAGGGCGTTTTCGAAACAAATTCCATGCGGCTGAAGTTTGAGGTCGCTGGGCCGCGTGCTGATGCGGCATGTTCCTCTCAGTCTGGCACTTTTTTGCTGTCCTGGCAGAAAGGGGGCCATCCCATCAGTTCAACGTGTGATTGAGCACGGCGATGATCTGGCTATCGGTGAGATGGGGCTTCTTCATGGAACCTACTCGGGTCAGATTACGAGAGAATTTCACTTCTGGAAACCGCTAATCCGTGGGGGGATTACCGTGGCAGTATGTGTTTCCCGTGGGGAGTTATTCGCTGGATACGTGCAACGGCGTCGAATGGTGTCAGCGCATCGATGCGAAATTGTTGCAGCGTGCAATGAAAAAAGCGGTGCGGGTTGCGGGTATCGTCAAGTGGGCCGCACCGCATACACTACGCCACTTCTTTGTCACGCATTTGCCAGAGCGCGGGCAGGATATCCGCACTATTCAAGAATTGCTCGGTCACAAGGATGTGGCTACGACGATGATCTATACCCCTGTCATGAACAAAGGCGGGCGTAGCGTGGGTAGCCCTTTGAATATGTAATTCGAACACATCATTGATACTGGAGCATATGGACATGGCGGATATTCGCATCGGCCACGGTTACGACGTTCACGCCTTCGAAGCGGGTGATTACCTGATGCTCGGCGGGGTGCGCGTGCCGCACGACCGGGCGTTCAAGGCGCATTCGGACGGCGACGTGCTGATCCACGCGCTGTGCGATGCGTTGATCGGTGCGGCGGCGCTGGGCGACATCGGGCGACACTTCCCGGATACGGACCCGCGCTACGCGGGGGCGGATAGCCGCGCGCTGCTACGGGCGGTACTGCAGAAGTTGGTGGAGCGCGGCTGGCGCGTGGGCAACGTGGATTGCACGGTGATCGCGCAGATGCCGAAGCTGGCGCCACACATTGAGGCGATGCGCACCCACTTGGCAGCGGATCTGGCGATCGAGCCCGAGCGGGTGAACGTGAAGGCAACGACAACCGAGCGACTGGGCTTCACCGGCCGCGAGGAGGGCGTGGCAGCGCATGCGGTGGTGCTGATCGAGCGGGGCTGAGCTCGCTTGGACCCAGCCGGCCGTGCTGTGAGGGGCGGCGGATAGGCGTATACTGCACCGCTTTTCCAGCCAGGATTTCCGAGGGACGGCCGATGTTTTCGATTCATATGGGTATTGCCGGATACGACGACGAGCTGTGGAGCTCCATCGAGGGCGAAGCCCGGCGGCAGGAAGAATATATTGAGCTGATCGCCTCGGAGAACTACGCAAGCCCCCGCGTGCTCGAGGCGCAGGGTTCGGTGCTCACCAATAAATACGCCGAAGGCTATCCGGGCAAGCGCTATTACGGCGGCTGCGAGTTCGTGGACATCGCAGAACAGCTCGCCATCGACCGCGCCAAGCAGCTCTTCGGCGCCGATTACGCCAACGTGCAGCCGCACTCCGGCTCGCAGGCCAACGGCGCGGTCTACATGGCGCTGCTCAACCCCGGCGACACGGTGCTCGGCATGAGCCTCGCCCACGGCGGGCATTTGACCCACGGTGCCAAGGTCAGTTTCTCGGGCAAGACTTACCACGCGGTGCAATACGGCATCGATGTCCTGACCGGTGAGATCGATTACGACGAGGTACGCCGTTTGGCGCTAGAGCACCGTCCGCGCATGATCGTAGCCGGCTTCTCAGCCTATTCGCGCATCGTCAACTGGCAACGTTTCCGCGATATCGCCGACGAGGTGGGTGCCTACCTGATGGTCGACATGGCCCACGTCGCTGGGCTGGTCGCTGCGGGCGTGTATCCCAGCCCGGTTGGGATCGCCGACGTGACCACATCGACCACGCACAAGACCCTGCGCGGCCCGCGCGGCGGCCTGATCTTGGCCAAAGCAAACCCAGAGATCGAGAAGAAGCTCAATTCCGCGATCTTCCCCGGCACCCAGGGCGGACCGCTGATGCACGTGATCGCGGCCAAGGCGGTGGCCTTCAAGGAGGCGCTGGAACCCGGATTCAAGGACTATCAGAAGCAGGTCGTGGTGAATGCGCGGGCGATGGCGAAGGTGTTCATCGAGCGCGGCTATGACGTCGTCTCCGGCGGCACCGACAACCATCTGTTCCTGCTCAGCCTGATTACCCGAGGGCTGACCGGCAAGGATGCAGAGGCGGCACTGGAGCGTGCGCATATCACGGTGAACAAAAACGCGGTGCCCAACGATCCGCAGAAGCCTTTCGTCACCAGCGGCCTGCGCATCGGCACCCCGGCGGCGACCACGCGCGGTTTCGGCGAGGCGGAATGCGCATCGTTGGCCGGCTGGATGTGCGACGTACTCGATAACCTCGGAGATGAGTCGGTCGAGGCCTCGGTGCGTGAGCAGGCGATGGCGCTGTGCCGTCGCTTCCCGGTGTACGGCGAATAAGGCGCCGGACGACGCGCCGCCGCCGTGCGCTGCCCCTTCTGCCAGCACCCCGACACTCGGGTGATTGATTCACGGTTGTCGAATGAAGGCGACCAGGTGCGTCGTCGCCGCGAGTGTGTGGCCTGCAGCGAGCGTTTCACCACCTATGAAACCGCGGAGCTGAACCTGCCGCGCGTGATCAAGCGCGGCGGCGCGCGAGAGCCATTCAGCGAGACCAAGTTGCGCGGTGGCATGCTGCATGCGCTGGAAAAGCGTCCGGTGCCGACCGAGCTGGTTGAGGCGGCGATCAACCGCATCAAACGCCACGTACTCGCGCAGGGCGAGCGCGAGGTGGACGCCCAACGCATCGGCGATTGGGTGATGGACGAATTGCGCGCGCTCGACGAGGTTGCCTACGTGCGCTTTGCTTCCGTTTATATGAGCTTCGAGGATGTCACGGCCTTCCGCGAGGTGATTGAACGGCTGGAGCGCGAGCCGCCACCTGCGGCGCGCGAGGATCAGATGCCATTGCTGGAAGCGGACGATCGGCCACTGGGCGGCGGCTGAGCACATGCCCTTCACACCTGCCGATGCTGAATACATGAGCCGGGCGCTGCGCTTGGCGCGGCGAGGCCTATATACCACCCACCCGAACCCGCGTGTCGGCTGCGTGCTGGTGCGCGACGGAGTCGTGGTCGGGGAGGGTTTTCACGCACGTGCAGGCGAACCGCATGCGGAGGCGCATGCCTTGCGCATCGCCGGTTCGCAGGCGCGCGGCGCCACGGCCTATGTGTCGCTGGAACCCTGCTGTCATCACGGGCGTACACCGCCCTGCGCGGACGCGTTGATCGAGGCGGGGGTGACGCGTGTGGTTGCGGCCATGCGTGATCCGAATCCATTGGTCGCCGGGCGTGGGCTCGCACAGCTGTCGGCAGCCGGTATCGAAGTGTCCAGCGGGTTGCTGGAAAGCTCGGCGCAGGCAATCAACCCTGGCTTTATTAATCGCATGACGCGCGGCGTGCCCTGGGTGCGCGTGAAGAGCGCGATGAGTCTGGATGCCTGCACCGCGCTCGCCACTGGCGAGAGCCGCTGGATCACTGGCGCCGCCGCGCGCCAGGACGTGCAGCGTTGGCGCGCGCGGGCGGATGCGGTGCTCACTGGCGTCGACACGGTGCTGGCCGACGATCCGAGCCTGAATGTGCGCCTCGAAGCCGCCGACTTGGGCATCGACGGGATCGTGGCGCAGCCGTTGCGGGTGATACTCGACAGCGATCTGCGCGTGTCGCCCGAGGCCCGATTGTTTCGCCTGCCGGGACAAGTGCTGGTGATCGCCGCGGAGGGCCGGGTGTCGCCGGCGACACGGAAAACCCTGGAGTCGCGCGGGGCCGAGGTCGCCAGCGTCCCGGCGGCGAAGGTCGGGCGGGGTCTGGATTTGCCCGAGGTGCTGCGTCTGCTCGCACGGCGCGGTATCAACGAGATACACGTGGAGGCGGGCGCCACGCTGGCCGGTGCGCTGGTCCGGGAAGGCTTGGCGGACGAACTGGTGATTTACGTTGCGCCGCACCTGCTGGGGGGCGGTGCGCGTGCGGTATTCGCCCTGCCGGCGCTTGAATCCATAGGTGAACGGACGCATCTGGAAATCTCCCAGGCACGCCGTGTCGGTGACGACTGGCGTTTGATTGCCCAACTGCAAAGAGACTGACGGTATGTTCACAGGCATTATCGAAGCGGTCGGCTCGCTGCGCCGTGTGACGCCGCGCGGCGGCGATGCTCGCCTGGTCATCGACGTGGCTGGGCTGGACCTTACCGACGCGTCGGTCGGCGACAGCATCGCGGTCAACGGCGTCTGTCTGACGGCTGTCGAGTTGCAATCGGGGGCCTTCGCGGCCGACGTTTCGGCCGAGACATTGTCACGCAGCACCCTGGGTGCGCTCGGTGTGGGCGCGTCGCTCAATCTGGAATTGGCGATGAGGCCCACGACACGACTTGGCGGGCATTTGGTCAGCGGCCACGTCGATGGTGTGGGCGAGATCGTCGAGCGTCGCGCCGATGCGCGCTCGGTACGCTTTGTGTTGCGCGCACCGGACCGACTTGCACGCTATATCGCGGAAAAAGGCTCAATCTGCGTCGATGGCATCAGCCTGACCGTGAATGACGTGGATGGTGCGCGCTTCGACATCAATATCGTCCCGCATACGCTGGAAAAGACCACCCTCGGACAGGCCCGTGTCGGTCAGTCGGTGAACCTGGAGGTGGATGTCATCGCACGTTACCTGGAACGACTGCTACTGGGCGATGGCGCGGCCCGAGAGGGTGGCGCCATCACGCGCGAATTACTGGCCAGACATGGCTATCTGACGGACACGGACTGAAGGCAGCGCAATGGCCCTGAATAGTATCGATGAAATCCTGGACGACCTGCGCCAGGGCAAAATGGTCGTCATCATGGACGACGAGGATCGCGAGAACGAGGGCGATTTGCTGATGGTGGCTTCGCTGGTGCGACCGGAAGACATCAACTTCATGGCGCGTTATGGTCGCGGGCTGATCTGCCTACCGATGACGCGCGAGCGTTGCCGGCAACTCAACCTGCCGCTGATGGTGGCGAGCACGGGTGACCAGCACGGCACCAATTTCACCTTGTCCATTGAGGCCGCCGAGGGCGTGACCACCGGTATCTCGGCCTATGATCGTGCGCATACCGTACGCATGGCCGTAGCGCCTAACGCGCAACCCCTGGACATCGTGCAGCCGGGCCACATCTTTCCGCTGATGGCGCAGCCCGGCGGTGTGCTAACCCGTGCCGGGCACACCGAGGCGGGCGTGGATCTCGCGCGTCTGGCCGGTTTCGAGCCGGCGGCAGTGATCGTCGAAGTGCTCAACGAGGACGGCAGCATGGCACGCCGCCCGGACCTCGAACGCATTGCGGCCGAACACGGCCTCAAAATCGGTACCATCGAGGATCTGATCCGTTATCGTCTGGCGAACGAACACACCATCGAGCGCGTCGCCGAGACGGCAGTAGAGACCGAATTCGGCGAATTCACGCTGACGGCCTATCAGGAGTTGGGCAGCCGTGCCGTGCACATGGCATTGAGCCGAGGCAGCATTCATCCCGACGAATCGACGCTGGTGCGCGTGCATGTGACCGACGCCATCAACGACCGCATCCCATTCACCACCTCGCCATTGGGTTGGCCGCTGCGCGACGCACTGCGGCGGGTGGGTACTGAGGGCGGTGTGGTGGTTGTGTTGTGTCATCCAGAAGATCCGCGCGAAATGGTCAAGCGTATTCGCAGTCTTGGCCTACAGGGGGTCGATACCGCGTCGACAGAGGAGAAGCCAGCTACTCCGCAGGAGTTGCGGACCTATGGCATCGGTGCGCAGATATTGCGCGATCTGGGTGTCAGGCGCATGTGTCTGCTGAGTGCGCCCAAGCGCATGCATGGCCTTGGCGGCTTCGGTCTGGAAGTGACGGAATATGTCGGCGCCTGAGGTCGTCGCTACGCTACGATCCGGGCCGATGGTTGCCCCGGACCGTAGCGTCCCCATCAAGTCCGGAAGTTATAATCCAGATAGGCCCAAGCAGCCTGGGTGTTGACCGCGAATTTATCGGCACGGTAATCGGCATACTGAATACCGCCGGAAACATTCTTGAGCAATTTCCCCGTGAGCGATAGGTCGACCTCGTCTCCGTAATGGAGGCTGCCGCGCGCTGCGCTGAAACGATAATAATCGGCCATGAGGTTCGCCTTGCCGATTTTCGCCGCCAGGGTGTACTCGTAACTTTTTAGGCCGGTTATTGGAGTGGTGAGAAATATTTCAGCCCAGCCGTTATAGGCGTGCTTGGTAGCCAGCGGCGTCTGAAAGCCGTAAGTCCCATTCGAATTACTGCTCATCAACATATAGGAAAACCGGCCGGTCAATGCCTGCCAGTTCAGGCCGGCTGCCAGATGGGTATATTCCGCATTGATCGCTGCGGGACCGCCATGATAAGGCAGTTGTTTTGCGTAGGCGGCGGTATATAGCAAATGGGTATCTGGGGCGAGCGTGGCCTCCCCATGCCAGCTAGCACCGACGATGCCGCTGTTGCAAGCATCCGGTCCGCCAGGTAGATAACAGCCCGCCTGCCCGGTGACTGGATGCGGCGATGTATTCGCATACCAATAACCGTAAATACCCATGCGATTGCCGGGTAGTACTTCGTAACTGAGGTCCGCGAGCGTGGTTTTCATGGGCACGAGCTGATTGAAGATATTCTTGATGCGCCAGCTATATCCAGCGAAGAGATCCAGGCCTGGAATTGCGGTGTTTTCGATCGTTGCGGCATCGTAGGTTTGCATGTTTTGTCTGAAGCCAACATTGCCGACAAAGCGGGCGTCTCCCAAGATTATGATTTGTCTGCCAATTTTGACGCTGGTGTGATCGAGGCCTTGATAGCCTACGAAGGCTTGATTGATCGCCGTGGCCTGTGGGTCCGGAATGACGGAATAAGCGGCATTTTTATTGAGGACACTGTTGTACTGGGTGTCGAGGCTGCTGACATCGATAAATTGAAGATTGGCATACCAATGATGGAACGCTCCGGTTTGATAGCCGAGTAGTGTGCGAATCGTCTGTGCATTTGCCTGCTGCTTGCCGTGTTGTTTGAGTTGTTCGTAGCGCGGCCTGACGTTCAGATCCAGCGTGCCGGCTGACATCATGGCGTCAGTGGCCGCTTGGCATTGCTGAAACCATCCTCCAAATGCACAGAGCGCAAGTGATCCGCTTGCAATATAAGTTTTGATTAATAATTTTTTCATAATGATTTCCGTGGTCTTGATTCCAGGCAAAAAAAAGCGCTACCCGCACTGTCTGCGCGGGAAACGCCGCTGTTTGTTTTCGGAATCGTCATTGATCCCGCCTGCATGGCCGCCCGTCGCTGGGGGTCGGGCTTTTACTCAGGAGTCAGGAATATAGGCAACAGTTGGATGCTTGAAGAAAGATCGAATCAAGGATCGCCGGATAGGTTTCCCGTTGCCAGCGCTCGATCGCGTCAGGGTCCCTCTGATACGCACGCTGGAGTGGCTTTTGCGCAGTCAAGCCGACCCGCGCCAGCAACGCGCCCACTGAGGCCAAGCTCAGCGAAACGCCCAATCGCTGTGCGATCAGTTCGCGCACGATCTGGCGTGTCCATAAACCGAAGTCGAAGCCATACTGCCGCGGGTTCTTGCCGTTGACCCACCGGAACACTTGCCGTCCTTGGGCATCGGTCAACTTCCGGCGCCGCCCGGGTGCCCGCCGCAACTGTAGGGCCCGCTTGCCTTGGCCGCGCCCGCGCACCTTCAGCCGTACCTTGTACGCCCAAGTCCGGTGCATCCCGAACGACGCCGAGACCGCTGCCGGCGATTCGCCTTCCGC
The DNA here is from genome assembly GCF_001753245.1 of Acidihalobacter yilgarnensis. NCBI lineage: Bacteria > Pseudomonadati > Pseudomonadota > Gammaproteobacteria > Chromatiales > Ectothiorhodospiraceae > Acidihalobacter > Acidihalobacter yilgarnensis. Next base: position 863,302 of record NZ_CP017415.1, read on the forward strand.
CATCCGCTCCAGCGCCATGAAGCGCATCGCTTCCAGCGTCTCGCGGGTCAATGTCCGTCCATCGTTCTTCATACCCAATTATGACCGAAGTCGACGCCATTTGTTCCCTAATCTACTGACTTATGAGTAAAGCAATAATTAAACCAGGTGTGGTTATTATTTAAATATCGAGTGGATTTGTTGGTTTTTGGTGTTTGTGTGCAGGTGCGGAATGGTCGCGATGAGGTGGGGTTGCATCATGTATGTGCGTGAAGCAGCGAGCACGCACTGGTATGGCGCGCGTGGATCAACCGCGATGGCAGGTTTAGACGAAATCGCAAAAGGGCTCGACCATGACCCATTCGCCGGTATCGACCGGTCCACGGTCGTTGTCGAGGATCACGAAGCAGTCGGCGAGGCTCATCGATCGTAATACCCCGGAACCTTGCGCTCCGGTCAGGTGTACTCCGATTTCACCGTCGCCCCCGGTTTCGATCTGGCCACGCAGGAATTCGGTGCGCCCGCGACGTTTGCGCATGGGTTCCAGCGCCCGGGCACGCAGTTGGCGGCGAGGATTTGGCGTTGCACCACTGAGCCTTACCAGCGCGGGCTGGACGAGCTGATAGAAGGTCACCATCACCGCCACCGGGTTGCCGGGCAAGCCGAAGAACAAGGTGTCGCCGATGTGTCCGAAGGCCAGTGGCCGACCGGGGCGGATGGCGATGCGCCAGAATCCTATCGTGCCCAGTGTGGCCAGTACCTCACGGGTATGGTCCGCGTCGCCGACGGAGACGCCGCCGGTGCTGATCACGACGTCATGCGTGGCGGCGGCCGTCGAGAAGGCTTCGCGCAGGGCATCAGGCCGGTCCGGCACGACACCCAGATCATGCACGTCCACGCCGAGACGCGTCAGGGCGCCGAACAGGGTGTAGCGATTGCTGTCGTGGATTTCGCCTTCGCCGAGCGGACGGCCGAGGCCGCGCAGCTCGTCCCCGGTGGACAGGAAGGCCACACGCGGGCGGCGCAGCGCGTCGATTTCGGGGCAGCCGAGTGAGGCAAGTAGGCCGAGATCGGCGGGATTCAGGCGATGTCCACGCGGTAGCGCGACTGCGCCGCGCGCCAGATCCTCGCCGGCCAGGCGGATGTTCTGTCCGGCTCGGTGCCCGCTGCCGATGGTCACGCGTCCTTCGCTCACGGTGACGTCTTCTTGAATGACCACGGTGTCGGCGCCCGGCGGCAGTAGGGCGCCGGTGGTGATGCGCACGCATTCACCGGGCGCAATTTCGGCGCGATAGCCCACGCCGGCAAGGGATTGGCCAGCGAGGCGCAAGGAGATGTTCTGCGTCGTGTGTGATGGCAGGTCGGCGGCGCGCAGGGCGTAACCGTCCATCGCGGAATTGGTGTACGGCGGAACGTCGATTGCGCTGACGACATCGTGTGCCAGTACGCGGCCGAGCGCGGTGCGTAGCGGCAGGCGTTCGGCGGCTTCGAGTGGGCGAACTGCAGCGAGGATGCGATCACGCGCTTCCTCGAAGGGCAGGGCATCGTCCTGCGGGTTCTGGCAGCTGGACGGTGAGGTCGGGCGGGCGTTCATGGGGCGGATCTCCGTTGTGTAGGCTCCGCGGGTGCGCGTCGCAGGCGCTCTTCGAGGTCGGCAAGCGCGTCGGCGTCGTTGATGTTCAGGAAGGCATCGACGACGTCGGCACAGTCGACTGCGATGCAGTGCCGAGTGTCGAACCAGCGCTCGATCTTGCGCTCGCCGGCGGCGAGATAGGCTTCCAGCGAGGCGCGCAGCTCGCCGCGCAGCAGTGCGAATACGGGGTGAATACGTTCGCCATCGTGGGCTACGGCCACCTCGGCGTCGGCCGCAGCGAGGGCGCGATAGAGGCGGGTGGCCAGATCAACAGGTAACAACGGACTGTCGCAAGGCACGGTGAGCAGCAGCGGGGTGTGGGTGTGGGCAAGGGCGCAGGCCACGCCGGCCAGCGGGCCTTGAAAGTCGCTCAGACGATCACTGAGTACGGGGGGGCCGAGGCGTCCATATTCGGCTGTATTGCGGTTGGCGTTGACGATCACGGTGCCGACCTGAGGGATGAGCCGCTCAAGGACATGGGCCGCCATCGGTCGGCCGGCGAGGTGGGTCAGTCCCTTGTCTTGCCCACCCATGCGACGCCCAAGGCCACCGGCCAGGATGACCGCGGTGATGCGGGCGCGTTCCTCGGGGCTGAGCGGCAGCATGATCGGGTTCCGGTACGGAGGGGCGGGGTCCAAAGGTATGCCGTCGCGCGGTGCTAATCAAGTTGGCCGGGTCGGAGCTCCAAGGCAATGCCTGGGTATACACGGATGCGTTCGTGGCGGATGAGGGTGGGTAGTTCCGTGGCTTCGAAGGACGCGGCGATTTCAAGGGCGTTGCCGCCGCGATCTATGTTGGGCAAGGGGTGCCGGGCTTGCGCGCGCGGCGGGTGCTGTGCTATGATTCGCGCCCATTGTATCGCGATAATGCGGGAACGGCACATGTCACAACTCAAGGTTTTTGAAGGCGATTTCCATGTTGATCAAGCGGTTTTCGGCATTGCCGTTGCCCGCTTCAACGGCTTTATCGTGGAGCGCCTCCTCGAAGGCGCGGTCGATGCACTCAAGCGTCACGGCGTGGCCGAAACGGATATCGAGGTGGTTCGCGTGCCGGGCGCCTTCGAGCTGCCGCTGGTCGTGCAGGCCATGGCGCGACGTGCACGTTACGATGCGGTTATCGCCCTGGGTGCGGTCATCCGCGGGGCCACCCCGCACTTTGATTATGTTGCCGGCGAAAGCGCCAAGGGTTTGGCGGGACTCGCCCTGCAGGCAAGCCTGCCAGTAATCAACGGCGTGCTCACCACGGACACCATCGAACAGGCCATCGAGCGCGCGGGCACCAAGGCGGGTAACAAGGGTTGGGACGCTGGCATGACGGCGCTGGAAATGGTCAGCCTGCTGCGCCAGTTGAATGACTGAGCCCGAAGCCCCCCGCCAGAGCGCCCGCCAGCTCAGCCGCGCTCGCCATGCGGCGCGCCGGCTTGCCGTGCAGTCGCTGTATCAGTGGCAGCTCACCGGCGACCATCCCAAGGACATCCTCGCCCAGTTCAAAGAGGAGCGTCCCCTGGGTGATGCAGACATGGACTATTTCCGCGAGTTGCTGTTGGGCGTGCCGGAACATTTGCAGGCGATCGACGCGGCCATCGCGCCCTATCTCGATCGTCCGCTGGACCGTGTCGACCCGGTCGAGCGTGCCATCCTCAGGCTCGCTGGCTACGAAATGATGCAACGTCTCGACGTGCCCTATCGCGTGGTCATCAATGAGGCGGTGGATCTGGCCAAGGTTTTTGGTGCGGAGCAAGGTCACCGCTTCATCAATGGCGTGTTGGACAAAGCGGTGCGCCAGCTGCGCGCCGTCGAGACCGGCGGCATACGCTGAGGCACACCACCTGCGAGGTCGCCATGTCCGGCGAATTCGACTTGATCGCCCGCCACTTCTCACGCTGTCCGCCGCGCGACGATGTGTGCCTGGGCGTGGGCGACGATGCGGCGTTGTTACGCCCGCCGTCCGGGCAGGTGCTGGTCGCTACGGTGGATACGCTGATCGCCGGCGTGCACTTTCCGGAGCAAACCGCTCCCGAGGACATCGGCCACAAATCATTGGCGGTAAACCTCAGCGATCTGGCCGCGATGGGTGCCGAACCCGCTTGGGTCACACTTGCTATTTCCCTGCCCAAGGTCGACGACCGCTGGTTGTATGCCTTCGCGGAGGGTTTTTATGCACTCGCTGCCCGCCACCGCGTCGCCCTGGTCGGCGGCGACACCACGCGTGGCCCGCTCTGTATCACCGTGCAAGCGCTCGGTTGGGTACCAGAGGGCGAGGCGCTGCGTCGCACTGGCGCAAGGCCGGGCGACGACATTTATGTCACCGGCACGCTTGGCGATGCTGGCCTCGGGCTTGCCGTGGTGCAATCGCGCATACAGGTCGATCCGGCGCACCGCGAGGCCCTGCTGGCACGCCTTAACCGCCCCGAGCCTCGCATCGAGACCGGGTTGGCCCTGCGCGGGCTGGCCAGTGCGGCGATCGATATCTCGGACGGACTGGCGGCCGACCTCGGGCATCTGCTTGAGGCCAGCGGCGTTGGCGCACGAGTCGAGCTTGATCGACTGCCGCGTAGCGATGCCGTACGCCTGGCCGATCCGCACGGTCGCTTGGCGCTGACCGCCGGCGACGACTACGAGCTGGCCTTCACGCTACCGCCCGGTTGCGAAGCGGATCTGGCTCGATACGCCGAGCGATTACCGCCATACACGCGGATTGGTCGGGTCGAAGCGGTACCAGGTCTGCGTTTGATCGACGCTCAGGGCAACCCATTCGCCTTCAGCCACCGTGGTTACGATCACTTTCGGGAGTCTTGATCCATGCGTCCTTTCGAACATCCGCCCGTGCGTACCGTCTTCGGTCATCCAGCGCACTTTCTTGCCTTCGGGTTTGGTTCCGGCCTGTCGCCGGTGGCGCCGGGGACGGCAGGGACGTTGGTGGCGATACCGCTGTATCTGCTGCTGGCGCCGCTGCCCCTTTATGCTTATGTTCTGATCACGCTGCTGGCTATGGTTGCGGGGTTCTGGATTTGCGGGCGGTCTTCCGCGATGCTGGGTGTACACGATCATCGCGGTATTGTCTGGGACGAGATTGTGGGTTACTTCATCACCATGGCTGCAGCCCCACGCGGCTGGATTTGGGTGACCGCTGGTTTTGTCTTATTCCGTATCTTCGACGTGCTCAAACCCTGGCCGGCCAACTGGGCAGACCGCCAGCTGCACGGGGGCGTTGGTATCGTCATGGACGATGTGTTCGCCGGCCTTTACGCGCTCATCGTGATGCAGCTCGTGGTCCACGCAGGTTGGCTCCCGGTCTGATCCGAGCGTCCTGCGCGCCGGGTTGTGTGTTTGTTACTATCGCGCCCTTTCCCGAATCAAACTGGTATCGCCATGACCGTTCGCACCCGCTTTGCCCCCAGCCCCACCGGCTATCTGCACATTGGCGGCGCGCGTACCGCGCTGTTTTCCTGGTTACATGCCCGCAAGCATGGCGGTGTCTTCGTGCTGCGCATCGAGGACACCGACCTGGAGCGATCAAATGCCGAGTCGGTCAACGCTATCCTCGAAGGTATGGCTTGGCTGGGGCTGGAATACGATGAGGGCCCGTTCTACCAGACCCAGCGCTTCGACCGCTATAAGGAGGTGGTAGACCGCCTGCTGGCGGCCGGGAACGCTTACCACTGCTACTGCAGTCGCGAGGAGCTGGACGAGATGCGCGAGGCGCAGCGCGCACGCGGCGAGAAGCCGCGCTACGACGGGCGCTGCCGGCACCGCGATGCGCCACGCGAGGGCGTCAACCCGGTCGTGCGCTTTCGCAATCCGGACGAGGGCAAGGTGATCGTCGACGATCTGATCCATGGCCCCATCGTGTTTGACAACACGGAGCTCGACGACCTCATCATCGCGCGTTCGGATGGCACGCCGACCTACAATCTCACCGTGGTGGTCGACGACATGGATATGGCGATCACCCATGTTGTGCGCGGCGACGATCACATCAACAACACGCCACGGCAGATCAACATCCTGCGCGCGCTGGGCGCGACGATCCCGCAATATGCCCACGTCGCCATGATCCTCGGTGAAGACGGCAAGAAACTATCCAAGCGTACGGGCGCGGCCAGCGTAATGGAGTACCGTGATATGGGGCTGCTGCCAGAGGTGGTGCTCAATTACCTCGTCCGGCTAGGCTGGTCGCACGGCGATCAGGAGGTCTTCTCGCTCGACGAGATGATCGAGTTGTTCGACCTGAACGCGGTGAATAAGGCCGCCTCGGCGCTGAACCACCAGAAGCTGCTGTGGCTGAATCAGCACTACTTCAAAAACAGCCCGCCGGAACACGTTGCGCGGCACCTGGGGTGGCACCTCGGCCAACGCGGTGTCGATCCGAGCGATGGGCCGGCGCTCGAGGGGGTGGTTGTGGCCCTGCGCGAGCGTTGCAAGACGCTGGTGGAAATGGCCGACGGCAGCGTGATCTTCTATCGCGATTTCGACACCTACGATGCCAAGGCCGCGTCCAAAAATCTGACCGCTGCAACCGAACCGGCACTCAGGGCATTGCGCGAGGCGCTGGTCGGGTTATTGGTATGGGACGCGGCAGCCATCAATGCTTGTGTCGAGGCCGTGGCACAAGCGCTTGAACTCGGTATGGGCAAGGTGGCGCAACCCTTACGGGTAGCCTGCACCGGCGGTAGCGTTTCCCCGCCCATCGATCAGACACTGGTATTGCTCGGGCGTGACCGCACACTGAATGGTATCGACCGCGCGCTTCGCTATATTGCGGAAAATCAGGCTTGACGGTTTGGGAGGCAGCCTTTAAAGTACGCGCCTCCGTTCGTACGGGGCTATAGCTCAGCTGGGAGAGCGCCTGCATGGCATGCAGGAGGTCGGCGGTTCGATCCCGCCTAGCTCCACCAAATTTTGAGGGCGGAGAGTCGTGATGCGCCGTTTGGGTAGAGTCCTGGCATACCTGGGCGCGGCATTGACGGCTATCGGTATCATTGCCGGTTTTTACTACATGGTGCGCGGAGACGAACGGCCTGCGGAGTTTTTCTTCACCATGGTGCCGGTCGGGTTTCTGACCCTGTTTACCGGCGTGATGACCGCCCTGCTTTTCGGTCCGCGTCGCTGACGAAAAGAAGAAGACGTCAAGGCGAGCGTGACCAGTATCATTGTCCCCATCGTCTAGAGGCCCAGGACACCGCCCTTTCACGGCGGTAACAGGGGTTCGAATCCCCTTGGGGACGCCATCTGTGGACAATCACGGCCCGGACTGCAACAGCAGCCCGGGCCGTTTTTTTATGTGATTGAGTATTGGGTCATGAAATTGACGGCGAAGCGATTCAGTACATTCTTGGTAAATCTCCGGGCCCAGCGTTGATCTAAAACGTTAGGACTCGACCCTCTCCGGCCAGTTGCGTGACGGCTTATAATCCGTCGGTTGTAAGTCAGTAAGCCGCCGATGAACGCTCACAACATCCGGCGTTGAGAGACAGTGCAACGAAGGATCGCCACCTTTCGCTGCTCGATCTGATGGCGGCATTAGGAGCCGATTTGCTTGATTTCATTCTGCCCAACATCAAACGCAGCGCACAGTGTCGCATGAAGGGTTTCTTCTGTCTCGCTGAACACCATACGAGGCGGCTTATGATCGTCTAGCCAAATATACAGATGAACCCTTTCTTTTTCATTCTTAATGCGACCGTTTGAGAATTTCCGATAAATCGGGTGTACTGTTCCATCGTCAGCGTAGAAATTTCCCGTTATTACTGCAAGCAGGTCGTTGAAGCCGCACATAACGTCGTGATTCACAAACACAAGAACATTTGGATGTGTTTGGCCTTCGTTCACTGCATCAAACTGCTTCATGGCCCCATGGATGTGATTTTCAAGGCGGTTGAATATTGGGTCGCTTCTTCCGCCGCCCACCAGCTCACCAGGAACCGCATGCTTTAGCTGTTCGTCGAGCCACTGATTTTGAGAGCTAGATTTGACTTCGCAATAAAACAGGAACTCACCGTTCCGAAATACCTGAAAGTCAGGTGTTTTTCCTACGCGTGTGTCCTCCTTGGGGAAACGCTCCACGATGAACCCACGCTCTTCGAGGTAGTCCTTAACCTTCGTTTCGTCGGGGTCCAAGGGCAATCTCCCCATTATCAATCGCGATCAGAAGTCGAGGGTTATGTCGCAAGAGTAGCTACTTAACCTGATTCGCGACGATGAAGCCTAGGATTGTGATACCAATGATCCGAACTAACAGCTGAAACGAATCAATGTGGACACCGATAACTCCAACGGTCAACGGCATGTTCGGCGGATTGAATAACTGTAACGCGATAATCGCTGCGGTGATCCACCACACCACTTTCGGCTTATTAGTCGTGACGTATTGCCACAGCCGTTTCAATTGCTTTCTAAGCAGATACAAAGCAATAAGCGCGACAATCAGTGCCCCGGCTGGCACGGCATAATGAATAAGAACTCCACGAGTCGATGGCGACATATAGCCGGGTGGCATACTCGTCGGGAGCTTAGGTGGCCGAACGTACCCTGGCATGCCCGGCAGAGGCGAGGGCGGTGGGGCGGCGGTTGTTTCACTCATGGCTCAAGTACACAAACATGGGTATTCCTTGTCAATTAGCAAACCCATTATACAGACCAAATTTGATTACCGAATTTCCACAAGAACCGGTCATTCAAACAACGACGACGCGAAGATTTCGACCGGCAGAGGTTGGCCGATAGCAGTCTCGCAGGATACCCAATCAATTCCGATTTAATTCAAGGATGGAGCGCTGTGATGTCAGCGTCTGGTTTCCGAACTGGATTCCGGATACCCGCTCTCTATCGCTCATTCTTGTGGTGTCCAGACATGATTGCTTTTTCACCCGCTGATGCTTGTGTGTCTGGCCGGTCGGTCAGCGTGCCGAGGAAGGCGACGATGTCCTGCATGTCGCGGCGGGTGAGGGCAGGGCGTTCGCCGGCGTGGCGGTTGAGGGGCGGGTCGATGGTATCGACGTTGCCGCGGTCGTCGGTCGGGAGATCGTTGAATTTCTCGACGCGGCCCTGTGCGTCGCGCGGATAGATCCGTTCTGGGTCGGTGTCGCGGAAGTTGTAGAAAGCCAGCACCTGCATCAGGGTGTGGTAGACCCCGTTGTGGAAAAACGTATGGCGCGTGGCGACGTTGCGCAACGTGGGCGTGAGGAAAAGGCCGCAATATCGGTGCTGCCGGGCCAGATCCTTGCGGAAGGGCCCGCACAGACCGAGGTCGTAGTAGTGCGGGTCACGGTTGGCCGGGATGGCGGGGTTGCGCGGCACGCCGAGCGCCTCGTACTGGTGGTCGGTAAACAATGGCGGCAGGCCGTCGGGTGTCGGCCGGTCCACATGACAGGCTGCGCAGTCGCCCTTGGCGGGATCGTTGAACAAGAGATAGCCGCGTAGCTCGGCGCTATCCAGCCGGGCCTTGCCGCCCAGCCAGGCGTCGTAGCGGCTGCGGTAGGGGTGGAAGCTCGGGTCCTCGATCTGATAGCGGGCGAGCGCGAAAAGCGCCTCGGAGACCAGGAAATTCGGATTGTCGAAGATGCCGGGGCCGAACAGGCGGCGGAAGTCGCGGGCATAGGGCGAGACGGCGAGCCGTGCGGCGACCTGTTGCGGCGAGCCTGCGTCCATCTCGAAGGTGTTGAACAGCGGACCGTCGGCCTGCTGCTGCAGGGTGTCGACACGTCCGTCCCAGAACAGGCCGCCCTGCGGCACGAGGTTGTGCGCGGTGCCGGCGGTGTCGCCGGCGGTCTTGGTCAGACGCGGCGCACCGACGCTGCGCGCGATCTTCTGGCGCAGGGTTAGGGTCTCGTTGACGGCGTTGTCCGGCCCGACGCTGAAGGGCGGCTGGCGTTCCAGGTACATCAGGCTGGGTACGGCACGGTAGCCGGGGGACTGACCGTCCGGGCCGCCGAACATGACCGCGGCATCGCCCGGCGGGCCGTAGGCGTGCTGCGGGCTGTGGCAGCTGGCGCAGGACATGCGTCCGGAGCCGGACAGGGTGCGGTCGTAGAAGAGGTCCCGACCGAGCCGGGCCATGGCCGATAGCGGTGCGACGGGTGGGCGCATCAGGCGGACCGGGTGCGGGTTCTCGCCGTGGGCAAGGCGCCAGGTGTCGACGGGGTGGTGCAGCCAGGAGGCGAGCGGAATCAGTGGGTAGAAGGCGACGACGGGTTCGATCAGCGCATAGGCGCCGGCGAGCAGCGCGAATACGGCCGCGACACCCAGCGTGCGGCGTAGCCGGCGGCTCGGTCGGTCGTGACGAAACATGTCGTGCGAAGCCGTGGCCCGGCACCGCGTCGCTGCGGTGCCGGGCCGGTCGGGATCAGCTGTGGACGACCGGCGTGCCGGTCTTTTCGTTCAGGAACAGCTTGGGCGCGTCGCCTTTGCCGGTGAAGTCGAACATGTCCATGATGCTGCCCGCGCTGGCGTCGAACGAGCCGCCGCCGAGGCGCGTGCCGCCGAGCCAATTGTCCTCGATGAAACGCACCACGGACGCCTGTGAGACGCGCGTGTGAGCCACGTAGTTCTGCTTGGCCCAGGGCGAGATCACCAGGAAGGGAATACGTGTGCCGGGGCCGCAGCGGCCGTTGACCGGTTTGCCGCGCAGGCCCGCCATCGGCGTGCCGCGCCCGCAATGCCCCGCGCCGTCGAGCTGGTCGGCCTGCGCGTCGAAGGACGGGTTGGTGGTATAGGCGAAGGCGTGATCGTACCAGCCGTCGGAGTCGTCCCAGGTGACGATTACGGCGGTGTCCTTCCAGCCGGGCTGGTGCTCGAGGAAGTTGACCACGTGGGTGACGAAGGCCTGCTCGTCTAGCGGGTCGGAGTAGCCGGCGTGGCCATCCTCGTAAGCCGGTGCCTTAAGGTAGCTCACCGCCGGGTAGTGGCCTGTCTTGACCGCGGCAAAGAAGTCGCGCAGCGCGTACTCGTGGTTGGCCGGGTCGCGCTTGTGCGTGCCGGGCTCGTAGGTATGGCCGATGGCGGCGATCGAGCTGGGGCGCGCGTGGGTGGGGTTGGCGGTCGACTTGAAGTACTGGAACCAGTCGTGGTGCGGAATGTAGTCCTTCACCGTTTCATGCACGGTGGCGGAATAGGTGCTGCGCTTGCAGCCGGTGGTGCCGTTGGCGTTCTTGGCCTTGAGGTCGAAGCCGCCCATGAACCCGCCCCAGGTGATGTCCTTGGCGTTGAGCAGGTCGCCGATGTTGCGGCCTTCCAGCATCACCTGGTTCTTGGCGTTGGAGCACACGTCGTAGGCCGGATCGACGTCGTTGATCAGGGTGTAGCCGCCCTGTCCGTCCTTGATGTAGTACGAGTAGGCGTCCATGCGGAACGGCTTGTGCGTGGTGTGCACGAGCTTGAGGCCGTCGGTCTGCCCTGAGACCACTTCCAGCGCGCCCGGCGTCGAGGGGCCGTAGGTGTCGGTGTAGGCGTTGTCGCTCATCGCGAAGTGCTGGGCGTACTGCCACATGGCCATCACCGTGTTGCCGTCGAAATAACCCATGACTTGGCCCTTGGTGCCGAAGGCGCCGGCGCCGCCGGACGTGCCCTTGCCGGTGTATTTCGGGAACAGGTCGGCCTTGCCGCCGTCGTAGGCTAGTTGTTCGGCGGTGTAGGCGTGGTTCTGGTCGGCGGTGGCCGCCTGTGTGCGGTCGAGGCGGAAGGGCTCCGTGGCATCCGCGCCGTTGGCAGGATTCAACGCGTTGGGATTGTGCGTGAGTAGCCCCGCATGGGCGAGGTTGTTCACCTTTGGCGTGCCCGGTAGCGCATGGAAGGTCGGCTCGCCCGGCGGGTTGGCGGCCTTGGGGTAGGTCGCGAAATAGTGATCGAAGGAGACGTTCTCCTGGTAGATCACCACGACGTGCTTGATCGGGGTGAGGGTGTCGGCGTGCGCGGTCCCGGCGGCGAGCAGCAGCGCGGGGACGAGGGCGTGGGTGAAGCGCATGTGAATCTCCTATGTGTCCATGGCCCGGCGGAATCCCACGGCGAGGCAAGCTTTACACCATATCCGATGGTTGAGCATCGTGGGATGCGATAACGCCGGGTAGCATGACGCACGCCTGTGATGTTTTTATTTAGCGCGCCTTACGCTTGAAGTTCGTCCGGTAGGTACATTGCCTTGTGCTTACCGGGATTCTCCGCTAGGCCACTGCGCGCGCTGATGACCGTGCACGCAGGCCTATCGTCTGCCCTGTTTTGCTTGTAGCCCGCTGCGGCGGGCTGTCGAACCGGGTATTGAGTGTATGAAGTGTTGCTGCGTTTATACCCTGAATTTTGATACCAACCGCTGCAGCTCGGTTGCGAGATCGGACATTTTGCGGCCGGCTTCTGCGATCTGGTGAGCGGATTCCTCGGTTTGTTCGGTTGCAACGCTGATGTTCGATATGTTTTCGTTCATTTCAGTGGTGACGGCGCTCTGCTCCTCGGCTGCGGTGGCAATTTGTGTGGTCATGTCCGATATTTTTCCGACAGCGCCCGAAATGGCGGTCAGGCGATCACCCGATGTGCCAGCGAGAGTGACGCTGCGTTCGACGCCTTGCTGGCTGACCTTCATGGCTTTTACGGCATTTTTGGCCGCTGCCTGCAGGTTTGCAATCATGTTCTGGATTTCCTGGGTCGATTGCTGCGTCCGTTTGGCAAGCGTGCGGACTTCATCGGATACGACGGCAAAGCCTCGGCCCATCTCACCCGCTCGAGCGGCTTCTATGGCTGCATTCAGTGCCAGCAGATTGGTTTGGTCGGTGATGTCCCGGATGACGTCTAGTATGGTTCCGATTTCATCACTGCTCTTGTCGACCTGATAGATGACGCTGGAGACGTTCTCGATGTCGTTTGCAGCCGAGCGTATCGCTTGAATTGCTTCCTCGACGGCATGATTCCCGGCATCAACTTCCTGGTTGGCTTGTTGTGCTGCGCTAGCCGAATCGGTGGCGTTTTTGGCAACTTCGTGTGACGTAGCGCTCATTTCGTGCATTGCGGCGGCGATTTGGGAGATTTCGGATACCTGCTTGGAAATTGCATTTTCCGTTTGACCGATCGAGGCGGAAAGTTGGGTCGAGAATGTTGCGATGTGGGTCGATGATTCTGAAACGTCGCGCATGATCGTCTTCAACTGCGTGCGCATCGCGTTGAGTCCGGAGCACAGCTGCCCGATTTCATCTTGGCTGTGATGCGTGAGTTCCTTGCCACCCAGGTCGCCGGATGCGATCCGATTGAGTTCGGATGAGACAACGGGGATTTTGCGAACGATGCGGAATAGGGCAGCGCCGCTTGCTGTGAGTACAGCGAGTATGACGAGCAGCGCGAAAATGAGTGTCCATTGCGTACTAACCACGGTGGCTTGTTGTTGTGCGAGTAGCGCGTGCGCCTTGCCTTGGCTGGACGTGAGGAACGGGTTTACTGTTTCGAAGATGCTGCCGGCGGCACTGTCGAATCCGGTCATTAATTGGTTGCCGGCCGCTGTCCCTTGGTTGACATAGGCGTCGGCCATATCCTTGCCGACCTGATAGTAGCGGTCGAATTTGGTTAGCATCGAATGGTACTCATTCCTGCGTTCCGGATTGAGTGCGATCAGTTTGTCGATGAGGGCGTGAAAACGGTCGCGATATTCGGCTGCCGATTTCAGGTCGTCCTGTAGGCTATCCTGTTGTCGCATTGCGCCAGCATCGGAAAAGAACTGCTGCACCTGAATGACCGAGATCTGCATCTGGTAGGCGTATTCCATAATCGGAATGTCGCGGTGTCTGAGGTTGGCGCTATCAACTCTAATCCTATCGGCGTTGGCAATGATCAGAGCAAAAGAGATGAGCAGCACGGCGGCGATCGAGGCGCCCATCAGCCCGAATTTGAAATTCAGAGATTTGTTTTTCATGTGACCCCTTGCTCTAGAGTTGGGTTGGCGATATGACCTTGCCGCTTCCCGTTCACCGCGATGGAAATTCGCGAGAGCCGGAATGCTTGCCCATTTTGCTTGATGTGGTTGCTTCGCCCGATTTGGATCACGCAGGTGCGTGTCCCATTTGTGAGTTATTGGTCAGGGCTTGTGCCAAGCATGCCACTGTTGAGTGGATTTATAAATATTATGATTTATACGTGAATAAATATTGGTAATATTATGATTTTCTGCATTCTGACGCACGCAGTTGATCCGCGAGCACGCAGGCATTGTTGCGCCGGTCATCGCGCGTGGCGTAAAGAAGAGTCAGCGTGCCTGTTTCGGCGAGCGCGCGCAGTTGTCCGAGGCGCTCGGCCTGACCCGCGAGTTCCAGACGGTAACGTTGGGTGAATTCATCGAAGCGCTGTGGTTCGTGCGCGAACCAGCGCCGTAGTTCGTTGGAGGGTGCGATCTCGGGAAGCCATAATTCGAGTTGCGCCTCGGTGCGCCGAATGCCACGCGGCCACAGTCGGTCCACTAGGACTCGATGCCCATCAAGCGGCGCTGGGTGTTCGTATATGCGTTTGCAGCGGATGTCCATGAGGATGCTCCCGCCCGTTACTCGTGCCCGAGTGTCGGGTTGCGGCTTCGGATAAGCCGTTTGCGCATGGTAGCGTGTGGCGGGTTAGATGTGCAGGCCGGGCTGCATCTCGTGGCGGGGTGGAAAAGCGAGAGACTTGCCGCGCTAACTTGAGGGATTGGGGCGCTTTGGTGCGGCGCGAGTTGTTGGCACGGGTTTTCTCACCAAGCGCCTGATTTGGAAGGCTTTGTTGAGGTGTTTGGGTAGTTGTGTGATATCTTGGATGGTGCCGAGGAGAGGACTTGAACCTCCACGGGGTTTCCCCCACTAGCACCTGAAGCTAGCGCGTCTACCAGTTTCGCCACCTCGGCATTGCAGCAGTGCCGCAAACGAGCGCGAAATCTACAGCGCCCATTTCTGCTTGTCAATCCATTATGATGCCAGGATTGCTCTTTGCGTTCGATCTTGGTCCGGTATGAGGCCGGGATCGGGTGCCTTTGAATGGATACTTATGACCAAACGTACAAAAAATGGCTTAAAAGACCCCCACCTCGATCGTGAATCGTCCAAATATGAGCGGCCGATTCCCAGCCGTGAGCTGATTCTACAGGTACTGGCGGAAGGGGAGGGGCCGATGCGCTTCGACGACCTATCCGGCGCGTTACAGCTCTCGGAGGCTGTGGATCTGGAGGCGTTGGATCGCCGCTTGCGGGCCATGCAGCGGGATGGGCAGCTCGTACGTAATCGCGTGGGGGCGTTTTTGCCCGTCACGGAAAAGGGTTTGATCCGCGGGCGCGTGATTGCACATCCGGACGGGTTTGGTTTCATGGTGCCCGACGAGGGTGGCGACGATATATTCCTCTCGCCACGCCAAATGAGCGGCCTCTTCCACGGCGACCGCGCGGTCGCTCGAGTGATGGGGTTGGATCATCGCGGACGCCAGGAGGGGGCCGTGGTCGAGGTGCTGGAGCGGAATACGCGTCAGGTCGTCGGCCGTTTCTGCGAGGAACGCGGCATGGCCTTTGTGGCCCCGGACAACAAGCGGATTCCGTTGAATGTAATGATCCCGCCGGACGATCGCGCTGACGCGCAGCCGGGGCATATCGTGCTGGCCGCTATCGTGGAGCAGCCAAGCCGTCACTCGCCACCGATTGGGCGGGTGATCGAGGTGTTGGGCGAGCATATGGATCCCGGCATGGAGATCGATATCGCCATCCGCAGTCACGAGCTGCCGCACCAATGGTCCGAAGACGTACTGGCCGAGGCTCAGCGCTATGGTGAGCACGTAGCGCCAGAAGCAAAGCAGAATCGCGTGGATCTGCGCCAGACGCCCTTGGTGACCATCGATGGCGAGGACGCAAAGGACTTTGACGATGCGGTGTACTGCGAGCCGGACGGCGAGGGTGGGTGGCGCCTGATCGTGGCCATTGCCGATGTCAGCCATTATGTCTCACCGGGCAGCGCGCTGGACAACGAGGGACGTCGCCGGGGTACTTCCGTCTACTTCCCGGGGCAGGTGATCCCGATGCTGCCCGAGACCCTGTCGAACGGTTTGTGTTCGCTTAACCCGAAGGTGGATCGCCTGGCGTTGGTGGCGGATATGTCTGTTTCCAAGGGCGGAGCGCTGAAGGAATACCGTTTTTACGAAGCAGTGATTCGCTCAGCGGCACGCCTGACCTATACGCAGGTGGCCGCGATGGTGGTCGAGGGCGACGATTCGGCCCGTGCCGAGCATCCGGGTCTGGTCGCGCATCTGGACGCGTTGTATGCGCTCTATCGGGTGCTGGATAAGGCGCGCCGCCGCCGCGGTGCAATCGATTTCGACACCCAGGAGACCCGCATCGTCTTTGGCGAAGGTCGCAAGATCGAGCGCATCGTGCCGGTGCAGCGCAACAATGCCCATCGACTGATAGAAGAATGCATGATTCTGGCCAACGTGGCTGCGGCACGGTTGTTGGCCAAGCACAAGATGCCCGCACTCTACCGCGTGCACGGTGGGCCCAAGGCTGATCGGATCGACGATTTGCGCGCCTTTCTGGCCGGTATGGGGCTAAACCTCGGCGGCGGCGAAACGCCCAAGCCCAAAGATTTCGCCGCGGTGCTCAAGCTTGCGGCGGCGCGCCCAGAGGCCGGGCTGATTCAGACTATGCTGCTGCGTACGCTGCAGCAGGCGGTTTATAGTCCTGATAACGAAGGACATTTCGGATTGGCTCTGCCGGCCTATGCCCATTTCACATCGCCAATCCGACGCTACCCCGATTTGCTGGTGCACCGCGCCATCCGTCATGTCGCCGGCGGTGGGACACCGGGTAATTTCGATTACGATCGCAACGACATGGTTGGTCTGGGCGAGCACTGCTCAATGGCAGAGCGACGCGCGGACGATGCCGTGCGCGACGCCGTCGACTGGCTCAAGTGTGAATTCATGCTGGATAAGGTTGGGCAGGTATTCGAGGGGCTGGTCAGTACGGTAACGGGCTTCGGCGTGTTCGTGCAGCTGCGAGATGTGTACGTCGAAGGGCTGGTGCATGTGACCTCGCTGAGCAACGATTATTATCGCTTCGATCCGGTGGGCCAATGCCTGCGTGGCGAACGCAGTGGTCGGATCTATCGTATTGGCGATCAGATGAACGTACGCATTGCCCGTGTCGATCTTGACGAGCGCAAGATCGATTTCGTACCCGAGGAAGCGGTGCGTGCTGCGGCCGCCGACGGCGGAGAAGAGGGCGCGCCGTCACGCAGCAAGCGTCGTCGCAAGAGCCGTCGAGGACGTCGATGAGCGAGTTGCTCCACGGCATCAATGCCGTCGAGTCGGCGCTGCGCAACGATCCAGAGCGTATCAAGGTCATTTGGTTGGACGCCGCGCGGGACGATCGTCGACTCCGGACGCTCGCTGAATTGGCGGAGCAGGCGGGAATTGCGGTGCAGCGCACCTCGAAGAAAGCGCTGGACCGGCGTGCTCCCGATGGGCGCCATCAGGGGGTGGTAGCCGACTACCGACCGCCCCCGCCACCCGGCGAGGGTGATCTGCTCGATCTCGTCGAGTCTGCCGAGCGTCCGCTGTTGCTGGTGTTGGACGGTGTGACCGATCCGCATAACCTGGGTGCCTGCCTGCGTACCGCTGCGGCGGCGGGGGCGATCGCGGTGGTTGCGCCACGCGACCGTGCGGCACCTTTGACGCCGGCCGCGCGCAAGGCGGCATCAGGTGCCGCCGAAATTATTCCCTTCGTGCCGGTGACCAATCTGGTACGTACGCTGGAGGCGCTGAAGGCGCGTGGTGTCTGGGTGGTTGGGACGGCAGGCAGCGCGGAGTCGAGTCTGTATGAGCAGGACTTGAAGGGGGCGCATGCCATCGTGCTCGGTGCCGAGGGTGAGGGGCTACGTCGCTTGACTACGGAGGCCTGCGACGTCGTGGTTCGCATTCCGCTCAGTCCCGCTATGGAAAGTCTGAATGTCTCTGTTGCGGCTGGTGTGTGCCTGTTTGAAGTGGTGCGCCAGGGTATTGTCGCGCCCACCCGTATCAGGTCGTGACATCCGCGCCGAATGGGCGGCTATATTCAGCGGCTATATTCAAGTAAGCGGGCGTGGCGGACACCCGGTTTCAGCAGGTGGGCGAGGTATGAGGACGGTTGGCGAGAATGATGATCCACTAGATGACGCCACAGGCGATGCCGGTGGCGATGATGGGTATCGCGAGCGCTATCGGCAGCTGGTGCAGGAATTCGATGCCGCTGAGACCGATTGGCAGCGTGATCGCGCGGCTGGCATGCGGCTGCTTGCGAACATGGTGCTCAAGCTTTCCGCCACTCAGCCAGAACTCTCTGGTCTGCTCAAGAGCTTTGGGGACGCTTTGCAGGCCGGGCGTTTCGAGGCAGAGACGGAGACGCTGTCTTCGTTGATAGACGATCTCCTCGCGGAGGTGGCGCCAGGCCCAGATCTGGACAGTCTGGGATCTGCAATCGGACGATTGGAGGCGCTGCTCGATGTCATGCCGAGCGATCCCGATGCATTGACCGATTCCGCGGGCATCGGCCGAGTTCTGGCGAAGCTCGAGGCGGCCTTGGGCGAGCGGCTTCAGATGTTGCAGCGAGATTTGCGAGTGCTGGCGAACACGTTATACGAAGTACCAGGCTGGCCGGATGCATTGGCCGCCGAGCGTGACCGACAGCGCAACCAATTCGCCGGTCGTCAGCTGGTTGATGTGGATGCCCTCGCGGATTTGATCGAACGCGGATTTTCCTCGATCGATCAAGAACGTGGTGAAATATGTCGGTTTCTCGGTGATCTGGTTGGGCGCCTCGACGTATTGGAAAAGACGTTCAGCGAACGAGATAGTCGTCGGCGCGACCTGCTGATTCAGGCTGGTGAGGTCAATCGTCATATCGAGACTTCGGTGAAAGATCTGCTCTCAGAAAGCCAGGTGGCAACCGATATCGATAGTCTGAGAACCGCGATCGATAGGCGACTACACAGCTTGACCGACGATCTGCTGACTTTGCGCGGCCTCGGCGAGGATGCCATCAGTCAATCCGATCAGGCGGCCCAGGAGTTGTTGGGGCGTCTACGTTCGCTGGAAGCCGAGCGCGATCAGCTCAGCCGGAGCCTGGCGCAGACACATCGAGAGGCGCGTATCGATATGCTGACGGCGCTACCTAACCGGCGCGCGTTGGATGAGCGTCTCGAGGAGGAGGAGGCGCGGGCGGGTCGACAGGGAGAGGTTTTTTCGGTTGCGCTGGTCGATATTGATCATTTCAAGCAGATCAATGACCGTTTTGGTCATACCAGCGGGGACCGCGCCCTGCAGATCATCGCCAAGCTGCTGCGCACAAAACTACGCCGCGCGGATGTGCTCGGTCGGTGGGGGGGCGAAGAGTTTCTCATCCTGTTCCCGGCAACCGTACTCGAATCCGCCCGCGAGATTGCGGAGCGTGTGCGGCTTGGACTTTCAAATGCACCCACCCATTTCAAGGGTGAGCAGGTCCGCCTCACCGCGTCATTCGGCCTTGCCGCATGGGATGGCCAGTCGGACACGATTCCAGCCTTGGTCGAGCGTGCCGACAAATCCCTGTACGAAGCCAAGCAAGCCGGTCGGGATACCCTGCGCGGCTAGGCTCTCTGATCCAGTGCTGCGAGGTATCGATTCATGCGTCCGGGCTTGCCTGGATACTCATTCGCTCGTAGAATCACTGCCCCTTTATGCCGGGCGCGAGTAGCGTCCTGCTTCTCCTTGCCTCACCGCTACATGGCGGGAGGCTTGTAACCCGTAAGGAGCTTTTAAGTCCATGCGTCACTATGAAGTGGTATTCCTGGTCCACCCAGACCAGAGCGAACAGGTTCCCGCCATGATCGAGCGGTATCGCGGCATGATCGAAGGTGACGGCGGCACGATCCACCGTCTTGAGGACTGGGGTCGGCGTCAGTTGGCCTATCCCATCAACAAGGTGCATAAGGCGCACTACGTGCTCATGAACATCGAGTGCAGTGACGCGGCGCTGGCTGAGCTGGAAACCGCCTTCAGGTTCAACGATGCAGTGCTGCGCAAGCTGGTGGTCCGTGAAAATCAGGCGATCACCGAAGCGTCCCCGTTGGTTAAATCCAAGGACGAAGGTGATTCCAGTGACTCGCGCCCGGCACGTGGTGATTCCGATTCTGATGCGGATGTGAGCTCGGATGATACGCGCGAAGAAGGCGATAGCGCCGCCTGAGTATTGCACCGGCGGGCTATTGCGCCGCCATCAAACCGAACTGAGGTAAATACCCATGTCACGATTTTTTCGTCGCCGCCGTTACTGCCGCTTTACCGCCGAAGGTATTGCGCGTATCGATTACAAAGATCTCAATATGCTCAAGGGCTATGTCACGGAAACCGGCAAAATCGTGCCGAGCCGTGTGACCGGCACGAGCGCACGTTACCAGCGCCAGCTGGCCCAGGCGGTCAAGCGCGCTCGTTTTCTGGCGCTGCTGCCCTACTCGGATCAGCATTGATCGACTCGCCAAGTTGAGATCACGCCGGTGCTGATGCACCGCCTTGCCGCATTCGTTATGTCGGGGCGGATGCAAGCCGTTGTCATCGCCGTCTCGCTGGCGATGATCGGTGTCGTATTTCCCCCGCCGCGCTGGTCAGTGCGGCGGTGGTTGGGCTGGTTGTCCTGCGCCATGGCATCGATCAGGGATTGATCGTCATGGGCTGGGGTGGCGTCGCGATGGCGGTGCTGGCGGGTTTGATACTGAGTGCGCCGGTCGCAGGCGCGATATACGCCGTCGCACAATGGCTGCCGGTGTTGTTGTTTGCGCAGCTGTTGCGCCGTACCGCATCATGGTCATGGGTTATGACCACCTTGGCGGCAATCGGCTTGGTCGTGGTTTTAGGTGTGCATCTGCTGGTGCCCAACACTACCGAAATGTGGTTGGGGGTACTGCAGCAGGGGCTGAGCGGGCTCTTGCAGCGTGCAGGGATGTCGCCGACGGACGTGTCAACGACCATCGAGCGGGCGGCACATTACGCTACCGGGGCATTTGCCATGTCCTTAGTATTAAGCGTGTCCCTGAGTCTGATGTTGGCCCGGGCCTGGCAGGCTTCGTTGTTCAATCCAGGCGGCTTTCGTGGCGAGTACACGGCCTGGAGACTTAGCCATTGGTTGGCGGGTGTGGCGGCGTTGCTGGTCGTGTTGGTGTTGGTGATGCACAATGCCTTGTTTGTCGAGCTGGCCATGGTTGTTCTGACGCCTTTTCTGCTGCAGGCCATCGGTCTGTTGCACGGACTGGTGAAGCAGGGTGGCATGAGTATCGGCTGGCTGTTTGGCCTGTACGTACTGTTGTTTCTGGCACCGCCGCAGATGGGCAGCTTGCTCGCGGCGGTGGGTGTGATCGACAGCTTTGCGGATCTGCGTGGTCGCTTCAAGCGTGGCGCATGATGCCTGAAATTGGGTTTTATTGAATCTTTAGGGTAGCTATCATGGAAATCATCCTGTTAGACAAGGTAGAAAATCTGGGCGGTCTCGGCGATAAGGTCAAGGTCAAGTCGGGCTATGCTCGCAACTACCTGATCCCGACCGGTAGGGCCAAATACGCCACGCCCGCGAATATGGCGGAATTCGAGGCACGTCGTGCGGATCTCGAGAAGATTTCAGCCGAAGCAATGGCCGTTGCCGAAGCGCGTCGCGGTAAGATTGAGGGCATGGTAATCACCCTGAGTGCGCTGGCGGGGGCCGAAGGCAAGCTTTTTGGCTCGATCGGCACCCAGGATATCGCCGATGCGGTGACCGCTGCCGGTGTTGAGATCGAACGCAAGGAAGTCCGCTTACCGGAAGGTGCCCTGCGTCAGGTTGGTGAATATGAGGTCGAGCTGCATCTGCACTCCGACATCAATGTTGCCATCAAGGTAGTGGTTAACGGCGAATCCGCCGCCTGATTTTGGACGCCCCGTTCACGATCCGGGCGGATCGTGAACGGGGTTCCACTACGGGTAGTGATTGGGGCGTCGGGGAATGGCTTACGGCCTGACTCGGGGCCGCAAGTGTGTGAATTCGGCGATCCGATATCCGGCCTTTCCATACTGAGTATTTGCCGCATGGGCTTATGGCCGAAGTGATTTCTAAATCGCGCGGCGACCAGTCCGCCACCGATGCCTTGCGCGTTCCGCCTCATTCAATCGAAGCGGAGCAGGCCGTCTTGGGCGGTCTGATGCTGGATAATTCGAGCTGGGACCAAGTCGCAGACCGTATCAATGAAGTCGATTTCTACCGATTTGATCACCGACTGATTTTCCGCGCAGCTGAACGTCTGGCATCGCAGAACCAGCCAGTCGACGTTGTGACGCTGTCCGAGGCGCTTGAACGCACGAGTGACCTGGAGCAGGCCGGGGGGCTGGCCTATCTCGGCGTACTCGCCCGCGACACCCCTAGTGCGGCCAATATCCGGGCCTATGCGGATATCGTGCGCGAACGCTCGATTCTGCGTCAGCTCATCAGTGTCGGCACGCGTGTGGCGGATAGTGCCTTCAATCCAGAAGGGCGCGACTCCAGAGCGCTTCTGGATGAGGCCGAGAAGGCCGTCTTCGAGATCGCTGAGCGTGGCGTGCGAGGGCGTGAAGGCTTCACGAGTATCAAGCAGTTGCTGCGTCCCGCACTCGACCGTATCGAGATGCTCCACGAGCGTCAGGATGCGATTACCGGCGTCGCTACTGGTTATGACGAGATCGATGAGCGCACCTCGGGCTTCCAACCCGGCGATCTGGTTATCGTTGCGGGCCGGCCCTCGATGGGCAAGACGACTTTCGCGATGAATATCGCCGAATACGCCGCGGTTAAGCATCGCACGCCGGTCGCAATCTTCAGCATGGAGATGCCGGGCGAGCAGCTCACCATGCGTATGCTGTCCTCCTTGGGGCGCATCGATCAGCACCGTTTGCGCACCGGCCGTCTCGACGAGCAGGACTGGCCGAGGCTGACCAGCGCGGTGCAGATGCTGACCGATGTGCCGCTATTTATCGATGATACGCCCGCGCTGACGCCGACTGAGTTGCGTGCCCGCGCGCGCCGCCTCAAGCGGGAGCACGGCCTGGGGCTGATCGTGATCGATTACCTCCAGCTCATGCAGGTGCCAAGTACGCGCGAGAATCGGGCCACCGAAATTTCGGAAATTTCGCGTTCGCTCAAGGCCGTGGCTAAGGAGCTGGGTGTGCCCGTGATTGCCCTTTCACAGCTCAATCGGAGTTTGGAACAGCGCCCGAACAAGCGTCCCGTCATGTCCGATCTGCGTGAATCCGGTGCTATCGAGCAGGATGCTGACCTTATCGCATTCATCTATCGTGACGAGGTTTACAATGAAGACAGCCCGGACAAAGGTACGGCCGAAATCATTATCGCCAAGCAGCGTAACGGGCCAATCGGCATGGCGCGCCTGACCTTCTTGGGGCAGTTCACGCGCTTCGAGAACCACATTTCGGATGTCTATGGCGGCGGGGGCAGCGGGGGATTCGAGTGAGTTCGTTGGCGCGTGCCGCGCAGGCCAGAATCGATCTCGATGCGTTAAGGCATAATTGCCGGCATATACGCTCACTGGCACCCAATAGCCGCTTGCTGGCAATGGTGAAGGCCGATGCCTACGGGCATGGTTTGCTGCCGATATCGCGGGCATTGGCGGATCTGGCCGACGGTCTGGGGGTCGCGTGCGTACCCGAGGGACTTGCCTTGCGCGCCGCCGGGATTGCAGGACGCATCGTCGTGATGCAGGGATTCAAAAATGACGACGAGTTGTCTGCGGCCAGTGCTCATGCCCTGGATGTCGTGATCCACGAACCTTGCCAGATCGAGCGACTCGCCTCGCGGACGTTTGGGCCGCAGGGCGGACTGTCCGTGTGGCTCAAGATAGATACGGGTATGCACCGCATCGGTTTCGCGCCGCACGAGGTGGCCAACGTGACGGCGCTGCTTGCCAAGTTGCCGATGGTGGACCCAAACCTCCGTTATCTCACGCACTTCGCGTGTGCAGACGAGCCTGGTTCGGCGATGACCGCTCAGCAAATCGGGTGTTTCGTGCGGACCACGCAAGGGCTTGTCGGCGAGCGCAGTCTATGCAATTCGGCAGGGATTTTGACGCATTCCGAGGCGCATGCAGACTGGGTTCGGCCTGGAATTATGTTATACGGTGCTTCTCCGTTGAACGACACGCCGGCTACCTCACTCGGTTTGCGGCCGGTGATGTCGCTGGAGGCGCCGTTGATCGCCATCCATACATACCAAGCGGGCGATTCAATAGGTTACGGAGGTACGTACCGATGTCCCGTGCCGTTGCGCGTCGGTATCGTGGCCATGGGTTATGGCGATGGATACCCGCGACATGCGGCGAATGGCACGCCGGTGGCGATCGCTGGCCAGCCTGGGTCAATCGTCGGGCGCGTTTCAATGGACATGCTGGCAATCGATCTGGGCAGCGTCGATTGTCGACCGGGCGATTCCGTCACATTCTGGGGCGGTAGCGTGGCGGCCGATCTGGTGGCTGCACAAGCTCAAACGATCAGCTACGAATTATTCTGCGCAGCAGGGCCGAAGGCACACCGAAGCTATTCTACTTATGCAGCATGAAAAAATAATTATAAGCGCAGCTGCCTAACGAATATATGGGTCCTGACGGGCCTGCAAAATGATCGCTATAAACATATTTTTGTCTTGCCGCAGTAATTTCCTTCCCACCACGTGTGGCCTTTGAGGTCGATTATTGGGTGATGGAATGGCGCACATCGTTATATTAGTGAAGCCTGTTTGACATTTTTGCGACAAGGTTTAGTCTTGAATCGCTGAAGAACGCGAGTTAAATCTGAATATTAGACATAACTAATAAATTGTCGATTAAAACAGGACTCCGGAGGATTCGATGAAGCATGTTCTCAAACGCTCACTGATCGCCACCTCGATTGCAGCTGCCTTGGGCCTTGGCGGCGCAGCGCATGCCACAAACGGTTACAATCTCATCGGTATCGGCGCTTACCAGATGGGTATGGCGGGTGCGGTTGTCGCCGACCCGGGTTCGGCGATGACGGCAATTTCCAATCCCGCCGGTATGACCGAGGTGCAGCCGCAAACTGATTTCAGCATGGAAGCGTTCATGCCCACGCGCGACGTGAACAACGCGGCAACCGGCGGTAAGAAAATATCTAGCGATAGCAATATGTACGGTGTACCTGCCCTGGGTTGGTCGGCGCCTACCTCGCAGGGCTCCAATGTCTACTTCGGTGGCGGCATGTACGGGACTTCCGGCATGGGCGTGGATTATCCGTATACGGCTAACGGCGTGATGTCGGGTTCATCATTCAGCGGATACAGCAATATTGCCTTATGGCAGATGGCCCCGGCGTTGGCTTGGAAGGTGAACGACAGATTGAGTCTCGGTGCGGCGTTGGATATTGGTTACATGTCGGCCTCATTTCTGCAGTCATACGGTTTTGCTGCGGCACCTTCGCCGGCAGGTGGCACGGCTTACGGCCCATACAGCATCAATATGACCCGCTCAGCGAGCGCTTTCGGGCTCGGCGTGACCTTGGGCTTGCTTTATAAAATCAATCCGATGTGGACGGTAGGTGCCGCTTACACGAGTTCGCAGACCTATAAGCTCAATTACAATCTGGCGCCCGGCGATATTACGGTGCCGGGTGGTGCGAGCCCGAGTGCGCCCGGCAGTTATCAATTCCCCGGTGGCAAGTACACGCTGACCATGAAAACACCGCAGACGCTGACGGTGGGCGGTACCATGCGTCCCAGCAGTGCGCTGGCGATCAGCGCACAGCTCAAGTGGATTGACTGGAAGAGCGTGATGAATAACTTGAGCATCACCGGTCCGCAGGATTTCACGGGCTTTACGCCGAAGTGGAAAAATCAGACCGTGGTTGCGATTGCGGCCAATTATTATGTGAACCCTCATTTCCAAGTGCGCGCTGGCTACAATTACGCCAAGTCACCGATCGACAGTAATGCAGTTGCTTACAACATCATTCTGCCGGCTATCGTGGAGACGCATTACACCGCAGGTTTCACCTATGATCTGAACAATCGTTGGACGGTCGGTGGTGCCTACATGTATGCACCAAAGAAAACTTATACCGCGCCGATGACTGCGAGCATGACTGACCCAAGTAAGGGGCAGAAAATATCTCTTTCGGAACAGGCCGTTTCATTTAATATCGGCTACAAGTTCTGAGATTCAATATCTCGCAACCGTTTTTTCAAAGGGCCATGGAGACATGGCCCTTTTTTGTGTGAAAAGCAAAGTGCCGGCTTTGTCTATAACTAGAATGCATTTGGAGGATGAATATGATGTTCACTGCAAAATTACTACGGTTCATTTTCCTGTCCGTATTATTGGTGTCGTCAAGCGTCGCAATGGCGGCGCAAACTTATAAACCCTTTATCCTCGCGTCTGTGGGTGCGGGAGATTTCCACATGGAAGTTGAAAAGGTTCGCTCGGCACTGACGCAGGCCGGATTCGATGTTGTCGGGACCTATAACCCGGATTTAGGTAGCTATCACCCCTATCAGGCGGCAACGATTTTCATCGTGACCAATGCTGATTTGTTAGCTGATGCGGCCAAGACGCCGCGGGGTGGCTATGGTGCAGTCATGCGGGTCTCTGTGACACAGACGGATGGCCAAATTCAGGTTGCCTATGTCAATCCGCTCTACGTGCAGTACGCTTATCGGATGAAGGCTGATCTTGCACCGGTGAAGACGATGCTAGCGAAGGCGTTGGGTGAGCAGGAGTCGTTTGGTGCCAACGGCTTGACTGCCGATCAGCTCGAGCACTACCACTATACCTTCGGTATGGAGTATTTCGATGAGCCCTATCACCTCAATGACTTCAGCTCTCATGCCAAAGCGGTATCGAAGATCAAGGAGATGCTGGATGCAGGGGCTCACGGTATACATTTCCTGTACGAGCTGAATATCCCCGGTACGGATCAGACGGTATTTGGGGTTTCGATGGATGACAAGAATAATCAGAACGTCAACGATGCCTATCAGATGTCCGTTGTCGACTTCCAGAAGCTCAAGGGAACGGCGTATCTGCCGTACCAGATACTCGTGAAGGGCACCAAGGTCGAAGCATTGAACATGCGTTTCCGCATGGCCGTTTTCTTTCCGGGTCTATCGATGATGGGTGACCACTCCTTTATGACCTTGATGTCTGCGCCGGCAGCAGTGCACCGGGCACTTGCCAAGGCCACCGGCGGTTCATACAGTGAGTCTTTGTTTTGATTCGGCAGGTATAAATTTATTCGATCCGACTAACCCCGGCTCACCCGGGGTTTTCTTTGTGTGGGTGATCGGCCAGAATGACCGCTCGAACATCCTCGGAGCGCCGTATGAAATCGATCAAGATCAGCAATCTGGGCGAGATTCGCAATGAGCTGAATAAATATAAAAAGGGCAAAAAATTCGATATCCATCAGTTCAACCAGATGGCGCGTCTGGCTTGGCTTGGAAAGATCGTGATGCAATCGCTCGATCCACTCGATGAGAAGTGCGAGTCCTTTTTGCTGTACTGCGAATATCCAGATGATTTCCAGGAGCACTTCCTGGATACAGACAAGGACTTGGTTGGGCAGATGCACATTGTCGATGGCGAACAGGCATTGGCGTTGTCCCGGATATTGCAGCAGGGCGTTGAAGAGCGCGCGCTCCTGTACCAAGATCTTCGTCGACGCGACTTCTATTTTGGCGAGTTTTACCGCCCAAAGGAGCCTAAAGAAACAGCGGGCGAGGACGCTGCGGAAGGCGAAGTCCCAAGCGATCCGCGTTAGCCCGCTTGTCGCGTCTCAAGTTCTATGATGCAGGCTGGTTGTCGCCCTACGCCTTGCATGCCAGCTATGCGGGACTGGCGGCTTCATTGGGCGAGGGCGATGAAGCTTGGCTGGTCCTGGCGCGAGCCGATCAGGGGCATATTGCCTTGGGCGCGAGCCAGTACGCCGATGCAGAACTGGATCTCAATTATTGTCGCATGCGCCGGATCCCGGTTGTACAAAGAGCGTTGGGTGGTGGCACGGTCTGGGTCGACAGCCGGCAACTCTGTCTGTTTTTCATCTTCCCGCGAGGATTGGCACCACGTTCGCACGGAGCTTTGTTCGACACGTGTCTTGACGTGCTGGTCGAGGCGTATGCGCAAGTGGGCGTGACGGTTACGCGCGTGGGTGGACAGGATCTGTGGTGCGCTGGGCGCAAGTTGCTGGGCAGCGGCGCCGCTTCCATCGGGCAGGCGATAGTCTTTGGCGCCAGCATACTCGAGCGCTTTGATGCGGAGAGCTTTGCGGCTTGCGTGGATTGCTCGAGCCGAGGGTTCCAGACTTGGTTGCGTGAAGCGCTTGCCGAAGGCATGACCGATCTGCTGTCCTTGGGATACGCTCAGCGCGCTACCCGATTTGCCGATGTGCTGCGGGCCGTCTGCGATACGCGCTGGGATACGGTGCTTGCGCGGCCCGACGCAGTGCAAAATGCCGCTATAGCGGCTGTCGAACACGAGTTGCGTCAATCACTTGAGCTAGGTGGGCGGCGTTTGGTGCGTGGTGGGCTGAAGATCAATCGAGAAACTTATTTATTGGAAGATACGACCTCTCCCTGGCTGAGGCTGCTTTGGCGTGGCGGAAGTGTGATGCGTGCGGCGAGTGCCGACCATCGCATCGATACCGTGCTGCAAGCCTGCGTGGGCCGGCCGCTGGCGGGAGGGCGGCTCGTGTATGAGCAGGCGTTGGCGCACGGTCTTTCTGAGGCGATGGCCCAATCGCTGGTACTTCGAGTCGAGGGCCTGTGCCGGAGTTTGGGGCAGGACGCCTGACGGCATATCGATATTAGCAGGAGAGCAGCAAATGGCTGAACCGACCATCGCCACGCGCATGATGCGCAAATACATCGTGATGACGGGCGATCAGGCGATACTGGATAGATTCAAGACGCATACACCTGCCGAGTGGACGTGCGTGTCGGCGACCGATCTCGATCAGTTGGGTGAGTGGCATGAAGTATTGTTGCATAGATTCTTGCTGCTGGATCTTGACGAAATCGATGCCTTTGATCCTCTTGATGTGATCCGTATCCTGCGGCAGCAGTATCAGATCAACCTTGGGGTTTTCTGCTTTGGCGGGGATGAGGCCATACAAGACGAAATGCGGATTGCACGCGCGGATCGTTTTTTCGGGCGAGATGAAATGGTGGAGCGCCTGCCGGAATTCTTCCGTCAGTACGATTGGGGCGAGTGAGTGTTCGCGCGCGGCCCCGAGATGGCAGCCGCACGTACTTCAGGCTTCAGCCGATCCAGGCATGTTCGATGACATCGATGCGGATGTCCTGGCTGTAAGTCTCGCCATTGCCTTCGATGACCAGCTTGCCGACATATGAGCCGGGGGCCTTGTAGCTGAATTTGCATTCGAAGGTGCCGGGCAGGTTCACTGTGGCATTGCCCTTGTTCTCGCCGTCGACGGTGAAGTTGCACTTGGCAGTTCCCTGGCCGTCGAGCAAGGCTTGTAGACGGAACTCTTTGTTGATGGGGCGGCGGTAGACGTTCGGGTCGCGGTTGGCGT
The DNA here is from genome assembly GCF_001753245.1 of Acidihalobacter yilgarnensis. Classification (NCBI taxonomy): domain Bacteria; kingdom Pseudomonadati; phylum Pseudomonadota; class Gammaproteobacteria; order Chromatiales; family Ectothiorhodospiraceae; genus Acidihalobacter; species Acidihalobacter yilgarnensis. Next base: position 892,447 of record NZ_CP017415.1, read on the forward strand.
TGTATTGCAGGTTGTTCAGCTTGACGAGTTTGACCAGTTTCATGGTGACTCCCGTGGTTAGGGTATTGTCGAGCATATTAGTAGGTTATGATATAAACGTGAAATAATACCACGTACGGTGAAATATTCACCCCCATACACCGCAGTAAGACGATTGCCTCGCATGGATAGAAATAGTCAACTGGCTGAACGCTTTGTCGCCATCGATACGCACATTCGTACGTTGGAGGCCCAGATCGCGGGGGCCGATGCGATGGCCGACTTCGATGATCTGCTCGGGCGAGCCGCCGGGGTTGCCGGGGATTTGATGGCGGCCTATGCCGGGCATGTCGGTAAGCCGATGCCGGAAACGGACGATCTACTTGAGAAATTGCGTGCCTTCGTAAAAGGCGATCCTAGCCTGAATGCAGTGAGAGACAATGTCAGGGAACTGGTCTACTACCGCAATTGCCTAGAAATGGGTAAGGCGGAGGCGCTGCCGACACGGCCGGCGCACATGGCCGTGCGGACCGCGCGGCACTTGTATCTGTATCTGTATACCCGCTGCAGTCAGGAGCATCGCCTCCCCTGAGGCCTTCGCATCGCTGCCGCCGGCACACGGTATGGTGTCGGCGGGGCGGGCTGCCGGGTACTTCAAATCGAGCATGCGTCGATAGGCGCATGCCAGCGGACGAGGACCGACGATGGACAACAGGGTCAAGCATGAGCGCGGCGTCGAGCGCGACGTAATTCAGCAACCGGTGGCTGCGAAGGCGCCGTTTTATCTGCCACAGACGGACGAGATCGAAATTTTCCGTGCGGCCTATTCAAAGCGCCTGCCAGTGATGCTCAAGGGCCCCACTGGCTGCGGCAAGACCCGCTTTCTGGAGCACATGGCCCATAGCTTGCGACGCCCGCTGGTGACGGTGGCTTGCCATGAAGATCTGACCAGCTCTGATCTTGTCGGACGATTCCTGCTGCAGGGTGATGAAACGGTGTGGCAGGACGGACCGTTGACGCGTGCAGTCAAGGAAGGCGCGATCTGCTATCTGGATGAGATCGTCGAGGCGCGTACCGATACCACGGTCGTGATCCACCCGCTGACCGATCACCGACGTCAATTGCCGCTCGACAAGAAAAGCCGCTTCATCGAGGCACACGACGATTTCATGCTGGTGATCTCCTACAACCCCGGCTACCAGACCGCACTTAAGGACCTCAAACCCTCTACCAAGCAACGTTTCGTCGGTATCAACTTCGATTATCCGGATGAAGAGATCGAACGCCGTATCGTTGCTGGCGAATCAAGCTGCCAGGATGTTGCGCTGATCGAGCGTCTGGTGGCTGCCGGTCGACGTGCCCGGGCGCTCAAGGAGCATGGGTTGGAAGAGGCGACCTCGACGCGTGTGCTGTGTTATGCCGCCGAACTGATCAGTGCCGGTCTGTCGCCACGTGTCGCCGCGCGGGCGGCGATGATTGCTCCGATCACGGACGATCCCTCCCTGGTTGAAGCGCTGGAGGAAATATTCGAGGCGCATCTCGGCCCGGCAGCCTGAGCGCGGCCGGCGCATGAGTTCCCCATTGCCGGAATCGGAAGCGCTGGTCCGCTGCGAAGAGGTGCTGCAGCACCTTGAGGATGTCAGCTTCGTGGCTCAGCGCGATGCGCGCGCGGCGCTGCCCTCGCTGGCGAATGCCGATGCGCAGACGCGACTCCATTGGCTGGAGGCGGCACGAGACCTTTTTTTTCACGACCGTGAGGCGGGCAAGGCCTTCATGCGCCGTACCCCCGAGCTGGTGGCATTGTGGCCAGACATCCGCCGCTGGACCGATCACGCGCAGACTTTTCGCGAGTGGGTGAATTCCTGGTACGCCCTGGATGGCTATCTGGCACAAGCCGGGCACATATTTGAAGAATGGGGTGAGGCGGGCGTGCAGGGCTGGTTCGATACCGGGCGACGCTGGTGCACACGCAGCATCGAGGATGGCCGCGTCTACTTCGAGGCCGACTATGCCCGCTTGGCCGATGGTGAGGGACTGTCCGGAATCGAGGCACTGTTGGCACCTGCCGAGCGGCTCTACGACGCCCGCAGGTTGACGCTGGAAACCTATCTTCCCGGAGCCTTGGTGGCCCGCAATGTGGTTGGCACGCCTGGGTTGGAACCCTGGGCGCGGCGAGGCGCTGATCTGATGCAGTCGGGGCGCTCGCGCGGCGAGGCTTATTTCCGTCTAGCCAACGAGGAAGGCTTGCGTTATCTGCTGGACGAGCTGCCGGGTTACCGACCGCGTCAGCACAGCCGCTTTCTACAGATGCTGTTGCTCGCCTGGTTCGATGAATTGATCCCGTTGGCCGACAGCGATTGGCGTCCCGGCAAGGGAGCGCCGATGATGCTCTGCGACGGCCGTTCACTGTTGATGCCGGCAGTACTTGCGGATCGCGACGAGGCCATCGCCGCCGCGCTACACACCGCGGCGCATCTGCGTTTCGATACCTACGCAGGCGAGGAGGTAGAGGCCCTGTTCGAGGCGCGAGGCATGGCGCATCCGCCGCTCGACGACGATCAACGCATCACCTGGCGACCCTTGTTTGCCGAATTCGGCGAGCGCCTGTTCCGTTTTCAGGTGTTGTTCGACCTATGCGAGGACCTGCGTGTTGACAGTCGCCTCGGCGCGTTGGTGCCGGGTTACTTCAGCCGTCTGACCCGTTTGCTGGATCGAGCCGAGACGCCGGCGGGTGCCGCGGGTTACTTCTATGACTTCGCGCGCGTGCAGCTACGCGCGGTCATCGCGGGCGAGGCCTTGGATGCACGCCTTGCCTTGCTGACCCGGCCACAGGCGCGTCTGCTGGATGCCTATGAGGTGGCCATAGTGCTGTTCGCAGACACATCTTTTCCAGAGCTGGACGCAGCGGATCGCGATCTGGCCTATCTGCCGGCCCACGGCCTCAATACCGGACTTGCGGTCTATCCGCGCCCGCGCTACGAGGTGCTGCACGATGCGCCGCATGCCGATGCTTATTCAGAGCACAAGGCTACGCGCGAGCGCCAACGCGAGGATCAGCCGCAACAGGCGCCGGGTCAACGTCAGGACGACCCGGACGCCGATATCAACCAGTCGCGCGAGAATACCTCTGGCAGCGGCGGACGTATCGGCACCGGTATCCCGATGCCGGCCAAGCACATCAACGGGCGAGGTGCGACGCGAAAGGCGCCGCCCGGTGGCATTCCCTATCCGGAATGGGACTACCGTGAACAGCGCTATTTGCACGACTGGGCCAGGGTCCATGAATCACGACTGACGGAAACCGCGTTCAAGCGCGCGGAGCGCATTCTGAGCGAGCATGCCGGTGTGCTCAAACGTCTGCGGTCGGCGCTGGAAATGCAGCGTCCCAGTCGCCCTGCGCCACTGCGCCGCCAGCCCGATGGAGACGACCTCGACATGGAGGCCACCGTATCCTACGTGACCGAGAAACGCGCGGGGTTGTCGCCGGAAGGTTTGATTTACCGCCGTCGCGCGGCACAGCACCGCGATACTGCCGTCATGCTACTTGCCGACCTGTCCACCTCAATCATGGCACGCCATCCGAGCGGACAGGGTAAAGTGATTGACCGTATCCGCTCAGGACTGATCCTGTTCTCGGAGGCGATCACCAGTCTGGGCGATCCCTACGCGATCAGCGGCTTTGCCTCCAAGCATCACGACAACGTCAATTACTATGTGGTGAAGGACTTCGCCGAGCCCTCGGGCGGTGAACTCAACGCCCGCTTGGCGGCATTGTCAGGGCGTCTGGCCAGCCGTATGGGTGCGGCGATTCGTCACTCGATCCGGCGCTTTGCCAGCGTCGATAGTCATCACCGTCTGCTGCTATTGCTCACCGACGGTCGGCCGGCCGATTATGACGATGGCGGCGACCCGCGCTATCTCAACGACGACACGCGCATGGCGATGAAGGAGGCTCGCGATGCGGGTATCCACCCCTTCTGTATCACCCTCGACCCCAGTGGTGGCGATTATTTGCCGGCGATTTTCGGACCGGGCCACTACACCTTGATCGACCGCGTGGACGAGCTGCCAGCACGCTTGCCGGAAATCTATCTGAGGCTGCGTCGATGACTGAAAGGCAGACCAAGCCAGCGCGTGCGGTACTCATTGCCGCTGCACGCTACCGGCGTCACAGCTATGGCAACAATCACCCACTCGACATTCCGCGAGTGTCGTTGATGCTGGACGTGATTCGTAGCTATGGCGCGCTGGACGAGGGTGAGTATGTGGAGTCGCGGCGTGCATCCGTGTCGGAGTTGGAGTGGTTTCATACCCGCGAATATGTTGCCGCGATACAGTGTTGCGAGGCCATGGGCAAGGTAACCGACACCTACCGTCAGCGGCACAATATCGGCAATCTCGAAAACCCGTATTTTCACGACTTCTTCGCCACGCCAGCTACCGCGACCGGCGGCAGTATCCAGGGTGCTGAACAACTGCTGGCGGGCCGTGTTGCCTTCAGCCCAGCGGGCGGTATGCACCACGCGATGCCCGATCGCGCACAGGGTTTCTGCTATTTCAACGACGCGGCGCTGGCGGTTATCCGCTTGCGCCGCGCAGGGCTACGCGTGCTTTACGTCGACATCGACGCGCACCACGGCGACGGTGTGGAGCATGCCCTGCGTGACGACGCGCAGGCCTTTACCCTGTCATTGCACATGGATACCGACAGGGCCTATCCCTTCGCCGGTGGGAGGAGCGAGGACATTGGCGGGCGGGGCAACGCCATCAACTTGCCGCTGCCGCCGGGTACGCACGACGACGAATACCGGTATGCCTTTGAGCGCGTGTGGCCGGCGGTGCTGGAGGCGGTGCGTCCCGATGCGATCGTGCTGCAGGCCGGTACGGATCCGATCATGCCCGACCCGCTGGGCAAATTCCGCCTGTCGACGCAGGCCTTTCTTGAAGTAGTCGCCCGTATTCACGCCGACGCGCCGTGCCACGCCGATGGCACCCCGCGCCTGCTGGTGATCGGTGGCGGTGGTTATCACCCCCTCGTACTCGCGCGTTGCTGGACCGGCGTCTGGGGGTTGCTCAGCGGGCGAGTGCTGCCGGCCGAGCTGCCGGCGAAGGCCCAGGTGCTGCTGGCCGAGGTGCGCTGGGGGGCGGAGGATCCGGAGGATGACGACGAAGATGAGCAGATCGAGCGTGCCGGCACGCCTTATCGCGAACTGCTGACCAGCCGCCTGGACCGTCCGCAGACCGGTCCGGTGCGTACGGATATCGTTGGACGGGTCGGCCGCCTGTTGGACAGTCACCCCGTATTCCGTTCCGCCACGAGCCATCGCGACGCATTCTGCTAGTCTGCTCACAATTGACCAGGGAATTCGAAAGACCGTGACCATAGATTCTGCCGCCAGCGCATTGCTACCCGGATATGCCAACGCCAAGGCGACACAGGCCTACGCCCAGGCTCATGTTGAGGCCGGCGATGCCGCCGAAGGACATTACAGCGACTTCATGCGCGCGCGCATGCGACTGTCTAGCCTCGGCGTGGGCAGCTTTGGCGGCGGCGCCGAGCCGGCGGTGGATGCCCGTATCGCGGCGGTTGTCGCGGAGGCCTTGATCAAGGGCATCAACGTGATCGATACCGGCGCCCATTACCGTTACGGACGCTCATTGGCGGCGGTGGGTGCAGGTATCCGCGCGGCGGCGGCGCAGGGCGTGCCGCGCGAGGCTATGTTCCTGATGTCCAAGGGTGGTTTCCTAACCTTGCGCGGCGGGATGCCGGCCGACTTGCCGGCCTGGTTCGAGCGCGAAATCGTTACGGCGGGGCTCGGTACGCGTGACGATCTGGCCAAGGGCGCGCATCTGTTGACGCCGGCCTATATCAACTACCAACTGGAATTGTCGCGGCATCTGATGGGTGTGGAGACGCTCGATGCCTTCCTCGTCGATCAGCCGGAGGTGCATATTCCAGAAATCGGCAAAGAGGCAACGCACCGTAAGCTGGCCGCTGTGTTCGAGATGCTCGAGCGTGCCGTGCAAGAGAAACGATTGCGTGTGTATGGCATCAGCACCTTTGAGGGCCTGCGGGTGGAGACCGACAGCCCGATGTTCGAGTCGCTGACCGCGATGGTTGGGCTGGCCGAGCGCGCCGCACAGCAGGTGACCGGCGATGCGCGGGCCCGCCACCACTTCAAGATCGCGATGTTGCCCTTCAATCAGGTGATGTCCGAAGGCTTCACGCGATTCAATACCGCCACCGGACAGGGCAATGTTGCCTCGCCGCTGCAGGCAGCCTATCAGCTCGAAATCTACATGATGGCCAGCCACACCCTGTTCAAGGGCCATCTGGCCGATCAGTCGGTTGGGCCGGTGGCCGAGCGTCTGGCCGCGTTGGCCAATCCCGCGCAACGCGCGATGCAGTTCAACCGATCAACGCCAGGTCTTGGTACCGCACTGATCGGCATCAGCTCGCCCGATCACTTGTCCGACGTGTTGGCGACGGCGCGAGTGTCGCCGATGCCGCGCAAGGATTATCTGGCAATGTATCAAAAGGCCTGAGCCGCGCAGCCTTCCGGAGGGTTTTCATGCACGCCGACCTCAAACCACTGGAATTCAACGCTATCCGACGCCTGCTGGAGCGGTTGAGTGCCACGCCCTACGGTGCCGATGCCGCGCGTGGCCTGGAGCCGGCGCCAGATATTGAAGTCGCGCGTCGTATGCAGCGTGCGGTCGATGTTGCCCGGTTGCTGCTCGATGCCGGTCGGCGCCCGCCATTGGGCGCGTTGCCGGATATCCGTGCTGCGTTGCGGCAGGCCGCAACGGTTGGTGCTTCGCTATCCGGCCAGGCATTGTTCAACCTGCAGGAGGTGATGGCAGGTTGCGCGCGACTGGCCGGAGCGCTGCAGCAGGATGCGGCGATATTCCCTGGACGGCTCGATGATTTACAGCCACCTACCGCGCTGGTCGAGCGCCTTAATCGGACGCTTGTCGGCGCTGGTAGTCTGCGCGACGACGCGAACGAAGCGCTGGCGGCGTTGTTCGTCGAGCGTCGCCAATTGCGCGAGGAGGCCGAGGCGGTGGTACGTAAGCGTATGCAGCGTGCCGACGTCAGCGAATTGTTCGAAAATGTAGAAAAGGTCAGTTGGCAGAACGAACGCACGGTGGTGGTCGTGCGGGTGGCCGAAGCCGAGCGTATCAAAGGCGTGCGCCGTGGCAGCGCGCTGGGTGGGCGCGATGTGGCGATAGAGCCGATGGAAGCCGTACCGGTCAACAATCGGCTGGAGGCGGTGATGGGCCGCATCGGTACCGAGCAGCAGCGTCTGTTCCGCGATATCACGGCACAGGTACGCACGCATGTGGATGCCTTGCAGGCAATGATTGCGGCGCTGACCTGGATCGATCTGGCACTGGCAGCAGGTCGGCTTAGTCAAGCCATGAATGCGCACGCGCCACGGCTGACCGACTCGGCCGAGGTTGAGTTGAATGAGGCCTATCATCCGCTGTTGCTCGTCCAATTTGCTGACGGTACTGGCCCGCAGCCCGTGCCCCTATCGGTACGTCTCGATGATCGCGACCGCTTATTGGTAATCACCGGACCAAACACCGGCGGCAAGACCGTCGCGCTCAAGACCCTGGGGTTACTGGTTGCCATGGCCTACTGCGGCTTGCATATACCTGCTGAGCGTGACTGTATCGTCGGCCGTTATGCGCGGCTGATCGTCGACGTCGGCGATCACCAGAGCCTGCATCATCACCTGTCGACCTTTGCCGGCCACGTCGAGGTGCTCAAACGGGTGCTCAACGAGGCCGACGGGCATACCCTGGTATTACTGGATGAATTGGGTACGGGCACCGATCCGGAAGAGGGGGCCGCACTGGCGATGGCGGTGCTTGATGAGCTTGGCGCACGTGGCGTACAGGGTGTGGTCAATACACATCTATCGCCGCTCAAGGACTATGCGGCTGATCGGGAGGGCGTGCGCAACGCGTCTATGCACTTCGATGCGGAAACGATGCGCCCGACCTACGAGTTGCGCATTGGCGTGCCGGGTAAGTCTCTTGGCTTGATCATCGCCGAACAAAATGGTCTGCCGGCTACGCTGGTCGCTGGCGCCCGTAAGCACTTGCAACGCCTGGCTACCACCGGGCACGGCTGAACCGGGAGCCCCGGTGCGGTGACGAGGTGCCTCCATCGCTACATGGGGCATTTCTCAATCGGATGCTGGTGACCGGATTCTCCCTTCGCTCGTCATCCAGCCCCAAATATCACTCCAGGAGCTGTGTGCCGGCAGAATATGCATCGGATTCCCACCTGCTTATTGCAATGACACTATGCTATAACCGAGTTTCCGCACAGGTATGAGTGCGGATGTGGGCTTATGGGGAGAAGGGATGTTCTATCGAATCAGAAATCGCATGGCCCGGCGTAAACTGGATATCGCGCAGCGAAAAATATTGGCGACCCCCCCGTTGCAGAAAACCGAGAGTACGGGCCCTGCGGTGCTTTCGATGATCAGGTCGATGGACCTTCACATGTACTTGACCGCGCTCAAGTCGTTTGCACGTCATTGCCCACCGTCTCGGGTCTATGTACTCAATGACGGCACACTGGGCGCTGCAGAGCTTGCCGCTCTACATGAACACATTCCATTCGTTGAAATACTGGAGCTGGGCGATTACCAAAGCTCGAAATATCCCACTGGCGGAACCTGGGAGCGTCTTGCGGCACTTGCGACCTTGAGCGGCGAAGGTTATACGATCCAACTGGATGCCGACACGCTGACCGTGGGCTCGATTGACGAAGTTGTGCAGACAGCGCGTGAAGGTATCCCCTTTGCCCTGGGTTCCGCGCAAGGCACGCATTTGATTGGGGCCGATGAAGCCAGTCGCAATGCGCAAAGCTTTCAACGTGAGGGCGATACACACATCCAGGTAGCCGCTGAAATGGCGCTGGGACAACTGGCGGGTGCTGACAGCCTACGGTATGTCAGAGGGTGTTCCGGGTTTACTGGAATCCCTATGGGAGGGCTGAATGTGGATGCCATCGCGCAGTGGTCGGCACGATTTTCAGCGGTATTGGGCGCGCGCTGGAGCGAGTGGGGAACCGAACAATTCATGAGTAATTTTCTGATAGCGAACATGCCGGGAAGTCGCGTGTTGCCACATCCGAAGTATGCAACTTGCCCACCACAGATGGGGAATGGGAATGCCTTTGTGCATTTTGCAGGCTACTGCCGCTTCGAGGGAGGCCGTTATCAGGGTTTATCCCAGCGCGTTATCGAGGAATTACAGTATCAGGCCTAGCGGATATTTTTCCGCAATATGGATTTCCTAAAACACTTATCGACTGACTGACTCAATGCTGTTGATCGACCTTTTAATACTGTCCGCCTGCGCGATTGCATTGTCATTGTGGGCATTGAATTTCCCCTATCCATCACCATTGATCCGACGCTGGCTGCCAGCGCGGCAGCGCTGGCCCGAGGGATTGATCCGAAAATGGTTGCGAGAAGGCGGTTTTGACAAAACCTATTTGCGCTATTTCTATCGTGATCCCGAGCGCCAAGTGCCGGCGGAACCTGGCCTGGTGGCGCCAGCCGATGGTTTGATTACCTCGCTGGAGACGCGAAATGGCACCCGCTATTTGGTGGTGGCACTGAGTTTCTGGGATATGCACATTCAGCGCAATCCACTGGATGGCGTGGTGGAGTCGATTGAAGATGCGGGCAGCGATTATATGGATGGGGAGGGACGGGATTTTGCATTCCTCCAGGAAAAGACATGCCCGGTACAGAAGCGAATTGCGTTACGCACCGCACACGGCCCGGTGGCGATTCGGTTGATTACCAGCCTGGCGGCCAGGCGTTTGGAGGCGTGGGTCCGTGTGGGTGAACACGTCGCGCGCGGTCAGCGCATCGGCAAGATATTGCTGGGCAGTACAGTGGTGCTGGAGCTGCCCGAAGACTGGCCGGTTTTGGTGAGGCTGGGGGAGCGGGTTTGGGCGGGTGAGACAGTGATCGCTAAGGCAAGGAGCGATACCCGATGAATTTATGGAATGTGGTCGCGGGCGCAGCACTCGTCACAACGGTTGTCCTGCTCACGTTCGATTACGCCTGGCGGATCACTTCGTTCTCGATTCGCAGGGCGGTACTACCGGTCCTGTTGATTTGGGTCGCTGGTCTGTGGTGGGTCTATTGGGTGCTAGCCTGATAAGGCGCAGACGATTGCCGGGCGGCCGTGGCATGTCTGATTCAGAAGGTGCTGTGGGTCGGAGGCGTGCATCTCATTATGCTGGAACTCGAAGATTGGTCGATGCCCTGGGAGGGACAGAATCGGTCCATGTTCTCTTGTATTAGTGAATATCTATTCGATTACTTGATTTTAGGCGGAAAATATTTTCTGCTATCGAAATTTCATGCCTAAAACCGTGGAATTGTAATAATCAAAAAAACAGCTGGTGTGCGACGATTGGTCAATGTCACGGCGTTTTGCATGATGGCTTCGCTAAAATTATTCGGAATTATCGTGGCGGGTGTTTGACAGGTGTAACGCAGGAGGAAATTTGAGCGATAAGGTTTTGATGATTGCCTACCACTTTCCGCCTTCCGCCGAAGTCAGTGGCGCTCTGCGTACCTTGGGTATGGCGCGTTATTTGGGGGAATCAGGTCAACAAGTGGTTGTACTGACCCCACGTGCCCTAGCTTATCCGAGACGAGATCCCTCGACGCTTGGCATGGTGCCATCTTCATGCGAGGTAGTGAGGACCTTTGCCCTGGATATCAGACGTCATATCGGTATTCGGGGTCGCTACCCATTATGGCTTGCCCAACCTGACCGCTGGAGTTCGTGGTGGGTGTCGGCAGTGCGCTGTGGCATGCGTATCGTCGCACGCGACAAGCCACGCGTCATCTGGTCGACTTATCCGATCGCCACGTCGCATTTGATCGCAGCAAGTTTGCACAAACGATCGGGTATTCCCTGGATTGCCGATTTTCGGGATCCGGTTGCCGCGCCCGTTGGACAAGAGAAACGCTTGACCGCGAAGACACTCGCATGGGTGGAGCGCGAGACGGTCCGGCAGGCCAGTGCATGCGTTTTTGTCACGCAGGGTGCGCGTGCGTTGTACGAGGCGCGTTATGCGGATATCGAACATGGTCCCTTCGTCGTCATTCCGAATGGCTTTGACGAGGAGGCTTTCTCCGGGCTCGCTTGGGCACGTGAGCCAGTGCCGAAGGCTATTGGCGAACCGGTCGTCCTGGTGCACAGCGGCGTGTTGTATCCGCGAGGCCGCAATCCCGAGGCGTTTTTCAGGGCAATCAGTTCATTACTGAGTGATGGGAGACTGGTACCCGCAGCATTGCGGGTTATCCTGCGCGCCAGCGGGTCCGAGCCAATGTTTGCGAAAATGGTGGCGCGATATGGCCTGGGAGACGTCGTCGAGTTGGCGCCAGGCACGGATCGTGGCTCGGCGCTTGCAGAGCAATCGGCAGCTGACGGTTTGCTGCTTTTCCAGGGCAGTGAATTCAACGCCCAGGTGCCAGCCAAGATATACGAATATTTCCGTGTCGGAAATCCGGTGCTGGGGCTGGTGGATGAGGCAGGAGATACCGCAGCTCTGATCAGGCGAGAGGGCGCGGGTCTGACGGCGAATATCCTGGATAGCGAGGCCATCGCAAATCGTCTGCTTGAATTTGTTGATGGTATTCGTCAGGCGTCGTTCAAACCGATCAGTCGTGATGCCGTGATGCATTACTCGAGACGAGCGGGTGCGGCACAATTGCATGAACTGATGGACCGGCTGGCTCCAGTATGAGCGAATGGTATATGCATAGAAGGGGGGTGGCGCGGATTCGGGGTGGGTGCGCCGGCGAGTCAATTACGCTATTCGAAACGTCAGATCGGAGGTCGATGGCGCACGATGTCATCGTCCAACAAGTGAAGAAAATGAAACCTGGGTCGGGTAATGTTAGCCGGGCGGTGGAGTGCCCGATGCACTTCGATGCATATCCAGGCATGCTCATGTCACTACTGCCCATTACAGGGAGCGTCTATGTCGACCGTTACCGTAGATCTGATCGCCGCGGCACGCCCGAATTTCATGAAAGTGGCGCCGTTGTATCACGCGCTGATCAGGGAGCCATGGTGCAACGTGCGCCTTGTTCACACCGGACAGCATTACGACAAAAATATGTCGGATACGTTTTTTACGGATTTCAATTTGCCGAAGCCACATCTGCACCTGAATGTCGGTAGTGGCACGCATGCGGAGCAGACAGCGGGTGTCATGCTGGCCTATGAAAAAGTCTGTCTTGAGGCCCCGCCAGATAGAATCATCGTCGTGGGTGATGTGAATTCGACCATGGCGTGTACGTTGGTGGGCGTGAAACTTGGAATCCACGTCGCCCATCTTGAGGCTGGTTTGCGCAGTCGTGATCGTAGCATGCCGGAGGAAATCAACCGGCTGGTGACCGATTCGATTGCCGATATGTTGTGGACTCCATCCCCCGATGCGGATGAGAATCTCAAGGCCGAGGGTGTACCCGAGAGCCGGATCGAATTCGTCGGTAACATCATGATCGATTCGTTCGAACTGCTGCGCGAAAAAATAGAAACCGATACGACACGCCAATCTCTCGGACTCGACCATGCGGCCTATGGGATTGTGACCTTACACCGGCCCTCGAATGTGGATAATCCGCAGACGTTGCAGATGTTGGTGAACGAACTGATTGCGGTGAGTGAGCGGGTGCCGCTCGTGTTCCCGGTTCACCCTAGAACGCGTGGTCGGCTTGTCGCCGCCGGTCTGCTGGCTGAGCTGGAGTGTCATGCCGCAGTGACCTTGCTGGAGCCTCTGGGCTACATCCAGTTCATGAACCTGGTGGTCGGTGCGTCAGTCGTCATCACGGATTCCGGTGGGATTCAGGAGGAAACGACCTATCTCGGTATTCCCTGCCTAACGCTCCGTGAGAATACCGAGCGGCCGATCACGGTCACGCACGGCACTAACCGCTTGCTGCGGCCTTCACAACTGCGTACGGCCGTCGACACCTTGCCAAGTACGCCGCGAGTGGATGCCGTGCCGCCGCAGTTTTGGGATGGGCATACCGCCGATCGAGTCGTACAAAGCTTGCGTCGTCTTGTTGCCGAGGGCGGTGCATCGACATCGTGAGGCGCAGCCGATGACCCGTTGGCTATCCGCGTATCGTTGTCGCCGATGCAAGCCAGGGTCAAGTAGCCATTCAGGTGGCAAACTATCAAATCCTCCAGCACAGAGGTGTTATGGGATGCCATGGTGCCCGCCATACCTAATGGGGACCTTCGCATCGGTGGACACCTGCCGGGCAATGCGGGCAAACGAAGCATAGGGCTTTGCTTGCCCGCATTGACTGGTATCAATATTGCAACTTGCCGCCGATCCTTTTGGCTTCGGCCACCCAGCTTTCGATTTCCCCGAGTGTGGGTGCCCGCCCGGCAACTTTGTGCTGCGTGTTGACTTCGCACATCTTGGTATGAAGGTTGTCGGGTCGGCGCGTAGCCAGTTCCTTGACCGTATCTACTCCGGCTTGTTCGAGCAGGTCTCCGAAGACGCCCGCGACACCCTTGATCCGGGCAAGGTCGGCGCGATTGGCGAGTTCCAAGATGTCGCGCTCGCGAGTGCTGGTATCGGCGGCAAGCCGCTTGCGTCCGGCCGGCGTAGCTGCCGCCTCGAGCAGTTTGTCGGATTGGCTGATACCGCTCTTTTTGAGTTTGTCCGCCAATGCTTGGTTCATGCCGCGCAACTTGCTGATCGATATCGTCATGAGTCTTCCCCTTACGGATGGATACAGCCGAAGCGGCCGTCTATTGGCATAGCACATTCTGCGAACAATGCCATGCCGCCCTGGTACTCATCAGCCGTGGTGGAAGCGTCCGTCCGCGGTTTTGGGGTGGGTGGGCGGCGATGCCGAGAGTTCGTCGACTACCTTGGATAGGTCGTTCAGCAGCAGGTCAGCCATGTCGCGCGAGAAGCCCTCGCGTATGACCACACGCAGTACGGCGATGTTCTGGGCCTCTGGCGGCATGGTGTATGCGGGTACCTGCCAGCCGCGTATACGTAGGCGCTCGGAAACATCGTATACCGAGTAGCGTGAAGCATCCTTGAGGCGAAAGGCGAAGACCGGAATCGCACTACCGTCGCTAAGCAGGTCGAAGGGGCCGAGCTTGGAGATGCGCGCGGCGAGTTCGGTGGCCGTGTCCCGCAGCGTTGACATGATACGCGTATAGCCCTTTCGGCCGAGACGGAGGAAATTGTAGTACTGGCCGACGATCTGGTTGCCGGGGCGGGAAAAATTGAGGGTAAACGTGGGCATGTCGCCGCCGAGGTAGTTGACGTGGAACACCAGGTCCTCGGGCAGGTGCTCCTGGCTACGCCATACGGCCCAGCCGACGCCGGGGTAGACCAGGCCGTATTTGTGGCCCGATGCGTTGATGGAGACGACGTTGGGCAGGCGGAAGTCCCAGCGCAGGTCCGGGTGAATGAAGGGTGCGACGAAACCGCCGCTCGCGGCGTCTATGTGCAGCGGTACGACCAGGCCATGCGTTTTGTTGTGCGCGACCACGGCATCGTGAATCGCCTCGATGGGTTCGAACTCGCCGGTGAAGGTAGTGCCGAGGATGGCCACAATACCGATGGTGTTTTCGTCGATACGCTCAAGCACCTCCTCCGGCGTGATCACGTAGCGTCCCTCACGCATGGGGATGTAGCGCGGTTCGACCTCCCAGTAGCGACAGAATTTTTCCCACACGACCTGCACGTTGGCGCCGAGGATCAGATTGGGTTTGTCGGCAGACTTGCCGGAGGCCTCGCGGCGCGCGCGCCAGCGCCACTTGAGCGCCATGCCGGCGAGCATCACTGCCTCGCTGGAGCCGATTGCCGACACGCCTACCGCCGCACCGTCATCAGGGACGTTGAATAGACGCGCGATCATGTTGACGCAGCGGGTCTCGATCTCGGCGGTTTGTGGGTACTCATCCTTGTCGATCATGTTTTTGTCGAAGGTCTCGGCCATCAATCGCTCAGCCTCAGGCTCCATCCAGGTGGTGACGAAGGTGGCCAGATTGAGGCGTGCGTTGCCGTCGAGCATGAGTTCATCGTGGATCAGTTGATAGGCGGTTTGCGGCGCCATCTCACCATCCGGCAAGGCATATTTCGGCACCGGCTCGGACATGGCGCGGGAGCCATAGGTGGGGGCGAGATCGGTATCTGGTAGTAATTTCTTGACCATGTTCGAGTTACTCCGGTTTGGCGGCGATTGTCCAGGTGGGACGGCGCCAGCGGTGAAGCAGCAGGGGGATGATGAGCATGATGGTGAGGGTGGCGAGCATGGCCGGTGTGTAGGCATCCTCGGCAATACCGCTACCGGGCGGCAGCAAGCCGATCAACAGGCACGCAAGCGTAGTGGCAAAACCGGTGCCGGCAACCAACCATAGGCCCCAGGTGCGCCCGCCCGGCACGCGGTAGGGGCGGGGCGCGTCGGGTTCGCTGTAACGCAGGCGGATGGCAGCAGCAAACAGCATGAGATACATGGCTGCATAGAGCACGACCGCCGCCGAAGTGAGCAGGAGGAAGGCGGTATTCACCGAGGGTACGATGAGAAATATCAGGGCCACCGTGCTCATGGCCAGCGATTGGACGACGAGCAGGTTACGCGGTACTCCGTGTGCGTTCACGGCTTGGAGTGGTCGCGGCAGATTTCCAGCACACCCCGCGGCCCATAACCCCTTGATTGGGCCTACCACCCAGGTACTGACTTGACCCGCGGCGCCGAAGGCCACCAGTAGCGCGAATACCGGCGCGAGAGCCGGCAGATGGGCGAGATCGAGCAGCCGGGCGAGGGCTTGCGTGGCGCCCGAGACCAAGTCGAGCTGTTGAACCGGAATGATCGCCGCTACCGCCAGTCCGCCCAGCAGCGTTACCGCAAAACCGAGCACGGCGGCGGCAAACACGGCCATCGGATAGTTTCGGCGTACGTTGCGCACTTCGCGCGCATGGCTGGCGGAAACCTCGATGCCGACCACGCCGAAGATGAAGCTCAGAAACAGCACCAGCGATTGCTGCGGGTGGGCGAGTGGTAGCCAATTCGATGCGGCCGATGAGAGGTTCAGGTGCAGCGGATGGCCCTGGATGACGTACCACGTGGCAAGGGCGATGAGCACCAGGCTCGGCAGCAATACGCCGGCACCCAGGCACACGCTGGAGATCAATCCGGAGGCACGTGTGCCGCGCAGATTGACCAGCGTTGCCGTCCAATATACGACCAAGATCACGGCGACGATGAAATAGCGGTCGCTCGCCAATTTGGGGTCAATTGCCCAGGCGAGGCTGGCGGCGACGTAAGACAGAATGGAGGTGATGCCGAATAGACTTTGCACCCACTGCAACCAAACCGCGACGAAACCCCAACGTGTGCCGAAGGCCTCCTCGACCCAGTGGAACACGCCATTGCGCGGCCAAGTGGTGGCCAGCTCTGCTGATACCAGCGCAATGGGTATGAGAAAGGCGAATACCGTGACCGCGTTGAAGAACACCATCTGCAACCCCGTCGCGGCCATCATTGGCATGTTGCGCAGGGTCAGGAACAGTGCTGCGGTCATCAGCGTGAGCGTGACCACGCCAAGACCACCACGGGCATTGTCACGATGACCGTGTGGATCGGTGCTCGCCACGGGCGCGCGCGTATTCAATACGATAGGTTTCCCGGCAGTCTGGATCTGGATGACACAAGCGGGTTCGGGCTTTGTCCTAGGTGCTCAGGCATGCTGGGTGGCGTCATATATCGTTCTCCTTTTTCAATGATGTGCTGCGTTGCAGGCACCGCATCTGCCGCAATCCGAAAGCGGATTTTGCTCCGTTCCCCGTGGCGCGCGACGCTTACAGTGGTTTGGCGAGGTGCTCGCCGATAGCCACGGGACGCCTGTCGGTCAGGACACTGGCCAGCACCTGTGCATCACAAGATTTTTCGATTTGCTCATTATGGTTCGCGTAGGACCAGCCATTCATGTTCGGTACGTTTTCCTCCGTTCAGGCGAAGGTTTGTGCGGTGTTTTATCAACATCACTTTCGTGGTTGTGCGCCACCCAATGATCGGCTATGACACGTTTCGATGCCGACGCGATCTTGGACGTCAGGGCTTCACGTGCGAAGGTGCTGCCGAGCGCACAAGGCGTGTCGGTCATGTACGGAATTCTCGGTAAATCTGATTTCACCACTTCACAATAAGGCTCCCAGATGCGCTCGATCAGCATATCGAGGGACCTGTCGCATAATTCATGAATTTCATTGAAATTATCGTGATGTATTCATTGCGTGAGAATGAACGTCCTGCCACACGGTGCATTGATACATTCCGATAGGGCGTGGCGTATCGTGCATGCCGACTGATATACCCCCCGTAACGCCTGGCCATGGGGAGTGTGTCGGTTTGGGTGGGCTGCTCGAAGTCGAAGAACTCAGGGTGGAATCGTGTGGTGATGCACATTTTATGGCCCATCTTCATCATGGCTTCAAATTGCCTTGCGTGGTACTTGCCTTGCGCATGTTGATGCCGATAATGGGATTTTGATTGGACATGAAACCGACTGCAATTTCCATCGAATTTAGGGTGAAAAAATCGCCCCTGGCTATTCATGCGACTGATCGTGATCGAATTCGTTCAGTGGATAGCCTAGAGTGTTCGTAATCGCATGCGGATTTCGGTGGGTTTTTATTATTGAGAGGCTGCTGCCGGAGCGTGTCTGCTATCGTCCGTAACGTAATATTCGCCATGCATACCGCGTTGCGAATGTTATATTCGTGGTCGGCGTAACCTCATCGCCACCCTTGCACCATTACCTTGTTGATTTCGGAGTATTTAGAGTGACCACAACCCACCGTGAAACCCATCGGACGCAGCGCATTGGCTGGTTACGAGCCGCCGTTTTGGGTGCGAATGACGGCATTATTTCCACTGCTAGCCTGATTCTGGGCGTGGCCGCCTCGAATGCATCGCATTCGGCGGTCCTGGTTGCCGGTGGTGCGGGTTTGATGGCCGGGGCGATGTCGATGGCCGCTGGAGAATATGTATCAGTGAGTTCCCAGGCTGATACCGAGCATGCCGATATCGAGCGAGAACGTCATGAACTGGCGACCAACGAACCGCATGAACGTGCCGAATTGGCTGCGATTTATGTCACGCGTGGTTTAGATCGGGCGCTGGCCGAGCAGGTCGCCGATCAGTTGATGGCCGGGGATGCGCTGGCCGCGCATGCGCGTGATGAGTTAGGTATCTCCGAGGTGCTGAACGCCCGTCCGGTGCAGGCGGCATTGACCTCTGCCGCGACCTTCTCGGTCGGCGCGGGCCTGCCACTGATCGCTGCATTGTTGGCGCCTACCGCAGTACTCGCCGTGTGGGTGGCTGCCGCATCATTGGTGTTTCTTGCCGTGCTCGGCGCGTTGGCTGCGCGCACCGGTGGTGCGCCTGCGCTGGTCGGTGCCGTTCGCGTGGCGTTCTGGGGGGCTTTGGCCATGGGTGTGACCGCTGGTGTGGGCGCATTGTTTCGTGTTGGCGTAGGTGGATAGCACGAGAGGTTTGGCGAGATGGTCCCGATTCGGTCTAAACTGGCCGTTTCATGGCCGCGCGTGCGGCCCGGATACCGCTAGCCCAGAGGTTTGACATGCCGCAATACCGTTCATGGACCACTACCCGCGGCCGAAACATGGCGGGCGCGCGCGCCTTGTGGCGCGCCACCGGCATGAAGGACGGCGACTTCAATAAACCGATCATTGCGATCGCCAACTCGTTTACCCAGTTTGTGCCGGGTCACGTGCACCTCAAGGATCTCGGCCAGCTGGTTGCGCGTGAGATCGAGGCGGCCGGTGGTGTGGCCAAAGAGTTCAATACCATCGCCGTTGACGACGGCATCGCCATGGGTCACGGCGGCATGCTCTATTCTCTGCCCTCGCGCGAGCTGATCGCCGATGCCGTGGAATACATGGTCAATGCGCACTGTGCCGATGCGCTGGTGTGTATCTCCAACTGCGACAAAATCACGCCCGGCATGCTCAATGCCGCACTGCGGCTGAACATCCCCACGGTATTCGTCTCCGGCGGGCCCATGGAATCCGGCAAGGCAGTGATCGGCGGCAAGACCGTGCACCTCGATCTCGTCGACGCCATGGTATCGGCCGCCAATCCGCATGAGAGCGATGAGGATGTGGACATCATGGAGCGTTCGGCCTGCCCAACCTGTGGGTCCTGTTCTGGCATGTTTACCGCGAACTCCATGAACTGTCTGACTGAGGCGCTGGGGTTATCGCTGCCGGGTAACGGTTCGCTGTTGGCCACGCACGCTGATCGCGAGGCGTTATTTCGCCGCGCCGGGCGCCAAGTGGTCGAGCTGGCGCGTCGCTATTACGAACAGGACGATACCCAGGTATTACCGCGTGCCATCGCTACCTTCGAGGCCTTCGAGAACGCGATGAGCCTGGACATTGCCATGGGTGGATCGACCAATACCGTGTTGCATTTGCTGGCTGCCGCCGAAGAAGCCGGTGTTGATTTCACGATGAGCGACATGGATCGTCTGTCGCGCCAGGTACCCAATCTGTGCAAGGTTGCGCCTTCTACTCCGCTGTATCACATGGAAGACGTGCATCGTGCCGGTGGCGTGATGGGCTTGCTCGGCGAACTGGATCGCGGCGGATTGTTACATCGCGACGTGCCCACGGTACACAGCGCGAGCATGAGCGAGGCGCTGGATACTTGGGACGTGTGCCGGACACGCGATGAGGCCGTGACCACGTTGTATCGCGCCGGGCCCGGCAATGTGCCTACGCAACAGGCCTTCAGCCAGGACAAGCGTTGGCCGACGCTCGACCTCGACCGTGAAAACGGCTGCATTCGAGATATCGCGCATGCCTATAGTCGAGACGGTGGCCTCGCCGTGCTTTACGGCAATCTCGCGGTTGACGGTTGCGTGGTCAAGACCGCGGGTGTTGACGCATCCATCCTGCGCTTTTCCGGCCCGGCGGTCGTCTGCGAAAGCCAAGAGGAGGCGGTTGAGAAGATTCTCGATGGCGCGATCAAGGCCGGCGATGTGGTTATCATCCGCTACGAAGGGCCGCGAGGGGGGCCGGGCATGCAGGAAATGCTCTATCCCACCAGTTACCTGAAATCGCAGGGTCTGGGCAAGGCCTGTGCGTTGATCACCGACGGACGCTTCTCCGGCGGCACCTCCGGATTGTCGATCGGCCATGTGTCGCCAGAGGCTGGTGAGGGTGGCGCGATCGGTTTGATTGAACCGGGCGACCGGATCGAGATCGATATTCCGGCGCGGAGCATCCGCATCGCGGTCAGCGACGAGGTGCTGGAGAGCCGGCGTGCGGCCATGGAGGCGCGCGGCGCAGCAGCCTGGAAGCCAGCGAACCGCACGCGCGAGGTATCGCCCGCGTTGCGCGCCTATGCGGCGATGACTACCTCGGCCTCGCGCGGCGCGGTACGCGACGTCAGTCAACTCGAAGACAAGCGCTGAGGTTCAGGGTGAGTGCCCGTGCACCGAGCCTGTTCGTCTCCCATGGCTCCCCGATGATGCCGTTCGAGCCGAGTCGTGTGCGTGAGTTCTTGCGGGCGCTGGGCGTCGAGTACCGGCCGCGCGCGATTCTGTGCGTGTCGGCGCACTGGGAAACCGGCGATCCTATGCTGGGCGGCGCTTCCTGGCCGCCCACTATTCACGATTTCTATAATTTCCCGCCGATGCTCTATGAACAGCGCTATCCAGCGGCCGGTGATCCTGCCTTGGCTGCGCAGGCGCTTGCGCTGTTGAACGGCGCGGGATTTATGGCAGCGATGGATGGCGAGCGCGGCTTCGACCATGGTGCCTGGGTGCCGCTGATGTTGATGTATCCAGAAGCGGATATTCCGGTGGTACAGCTTTCCGTACAACCGATGCGGGATGCCGGCCACCACCTGCGATTGGGCAGGGCGCTGCGTGGCTTGCGTGATGAAGGTGTGTTGATCCTGGCGAGTGGCGGTGCCACCCACAATCTTGCCGACCTGCGCCAATCGTCGGAGGGGGAGCCGCCGGTCGCTTATGCCGGCGATTTCGACGATTGGTTGTGCGCGGCAGTGACGACTGGGGACGAAGCGGCGCTGGTCGCCTACCTCGAAGCTGCGCCTGAAGCGCGGCGCAACCACCCGACCCCCGAACACTATCTACCCTTGCCGGTGGCCCTGGGTGCGGCATACGACCCGAATGGCCGGGTATTACACCGTTCCTTTGGCTTCGGCACGCTGTCGATGAGCGCCTTCGCCTGGGATTGATGGATTGAGGTGCCGGGCCCCGCATCATCAGTGATGAATCAGGTGCTCCAGTTCGGCCACGCTCTGTGCAATGCCGGAAGGTTTGAGTTCGGTTCCCATCTGGCGTCCAATCTGGCTGAGCGAAAACACGCCGCGCACGACCGGCCCGCCGTGCGTATCGTGCTCGACGACCAGGGCATGTTGTCGGTCGGCCTCGCGTAACGCTTGCACTACATCCGATACCCGCGCCCGCTCCACCTCGCGCATGTCCATCACCTGTACCTCTGCCGCTGAGGTCATGATGTGCTCAACCCGCAGTTGATCATGGGAAATATGCTCGCGGGCGGCCATGGTCATGGGTTTTTCACCCATCAGGTCTCGATCGGTGATCAAGCCGACGACCGCGCCGTTGCGGTCCAATACCAGCAACAGGCGCACACCGGTATGGATCATCCGTTGATGCGCATTGTCCAGGCTGGCGCCGTCGACGGTGGTTACCGCCTTGATGCGCTGCAGGTCGGTCATCACGTCCAGTGCCGGATTGTCTGCTGAGACGTGCTCCGGTAGACAGGTTTTGCAAATGGCCACGGTCGTGCCGGCCTGCAGGGGATGGGGGTGCAGTCGCTGTGTTGGCATGTCGTGACTCCTTTCGGAACGTGAGCTTTCTGTCCGGTGGCGACGGCCTGCTGTCTGCTAAGATGTCGCCACCCTTCGCTGTACTTTTGAGATTCGACCCTATGTCATTGCTGACCCTGCGAGCCGTCACCCTCACTCTGGGCGGTGCTCCGCTGCTTGATCGCGTCGATCTTAATGTCGAACCCCACGAGCGCCTGTGCTTGGTTGGGCGTAACGGCGCAGGCAAGTCGACGTTGATGCGCTTGATCGCGGGCGAGCTGCAGCCAGACAGTGGTGAGATCGTGTGCCGCGGCGCCCTGCGCATCGCCTATCTTGGACAGGAAATTCCCGTTGACGTTCGCGGTACGGTTTATGAGGTGGTTGCGGATGGCCTTGGAGAACTTGGTGCGCTCTTGGCCGAATTCCACCGCCTGAGCGAGGCGCTTGGCGCCAGCGCCGAGGTGGCCGACCTGGATCGTCTGGAGCGCGTGCAACACAGCCTTGAGGCGAAGGATGGCTGGACCCTGGGGGCGCGAGTCGATGCGGTGATTTCGCGACTGGAATTGCCGGGCGAGGTTGCTTTCGAATCGCTCTCTGGTGGCCTCAAGCGCCGCGTGCTGCTCGGCCGCGCGTTGGTCAGTGATCCTGAGATGCTGTTGCTCGATGAACCTACCAACCACCTTGATATCGAAGCCATCGAGTGGCTGGAGGGTTTTTTGCGCAATTTCGCTGGCAGTGTGATGCTGGTGACCCATGATCGGGCCTTCGCGGCTGCCTTGGCGACGGCCGTACTTGATCTCGACCGCGGTCAATTGACGCGCTATGCCACCGATTATGCGGGCTATCTGCTGCGCAAGGCCGAGGATCTGGAGAACGAAGCCGCTCAGTCTGCCGAGTTCGACCGGCGACTGGCTATCGAAGAAACCTGGATACGGCAGGGTATCAAGGCTAGACGTACGCGTAATGAAGGTCGGGTCCGCGCGCTCAAGGCGATGCGTGAGGCGCACCGCGAGCGCCGCGAGCGTGGCGGACAGGTGCGCCTTGCCGTCGATGCCGGTGGTGCCTCCGGACGCCTGGTTGCGGAGGCCGAGGCTGCGCAGGTCGCGCTCGGAGGACGGGCGGTGATCCGCGACCTTAATTTGACGCTCTTGCGTGGTGACAAGCTCGGCATCATCGGCCCCAATGGTGCCGGCAAGACCACGTTGCTGCGTTTGCTCACCGGTGCATTGCAGCCGGACTCCGGCAGCGTGCGCCTAGGTACGCAACTTGCCGTGGCCTACTTCGATCAGCAGCGTGAGCAGCTTGATCCCAACAGTACCGTCGTCGATGCGGTGGGCGAAGGGAGTACCCAGGTCACCATCAACGGGCAGTCCAAGCACATCATGGGGTATTTGCAGGATTTTCTGTTCAGCCCATTGCGGGCGCGTACACCCATCCGAGCACTTTCCGGCGGAGAACGTAATCGCTTGTTGTTGGCGAAGCTGTTCACGCGTCAGGCAAACCTGTTGATCATGGACGAACCCACCAACGATCTCGATGTGGAGACACTGGAGTTGCTTGAGGGTTTGCTCGTGGAATACAGCGGCACCTTGATTTTGGTGAGCCATGACCGCGCCTTCCTCGACAACGTGGTGACCAGCACCCTGGCCTTCGAGGGCGAGGGTCGCTTCGTGGAGTACGTGGGAGGATATCAGGACTGGTTGCGCCAGCGTCCACAGGCATTGGTCTCCGCGCCGCCAACCGCTGCCTCTGTAGCGACGGTTGGGCGAGGCACGCAGCCCGCATCCCTCAAAGCGGCGCGCAAATTGAGCTATAAGGATCAGAGAGAACTGGAGCTGCTGCCCGAACGGATCGCCGAGTTGGAGCGAGAGCAGGCTGCCCTTGAAACTGCACTGGGCAAGCCCGAGCTGTATCGTGATGCCGAGGGCGTACGCGAAACACGGCTTCGTCTGGAGGGGATCGCTACCGAATTAGGCATCGCTTTTGCCCGTTGGGAGCAATTGGAAGCGTCCACAAACGGATGATCTGCGAGCGCCTGGATCATAGCGGATACGACGTTGATGCTATCTGGTACAGAGCGTATAAGGATTGACTGGTGATCGTCGCGGATGGGGCGTATAGTGCGCGGCTCAAACAGTGCGTTTTGCGCGTTGGTATATATTCGTCCGCCACACCCGTCCCAGTCCTGGCGCCCCTTGGCCCGGTGATTGGTGATTGCTCCACGGGACCCGTCGTTCGGGGTTGCAACCTGGGCCGTTCGCAACCCACCCGCGCCTGTGGACCTGAAGCGTCTTTTGAATTTTAAGGCGAATGAAAGACTTCAAAACCTGTTCGGGTAATCCATCCACCGGATTTCGGCGATTGCCGACCGGATGAATACGTGTTTCCGCCTCGGCGAGAGCCAAACCGTTTATGGCGTGAGCCAACCCGGTGTCTCCTCGTTTGGGGCCATGTAGGTATTCCCCGCCATGGCGGGTGATCGCTTGGAAAGAGGAAAACTATCTTGGCAGAATCATTTGCAGACTTGACGCTCGCGGACCCCTTGTTGGCAGCGATTGAGGAACTTGGACTTGTCGCCCCCAACGAGATGCAATCTCAATTGATTTCCGCGGTACTGGCCGGGCGCGATGTGCTGGCTGTCAGTCCTGCGGGCAGCGGTGGTACAACGGGTTATCTGCTGGGCCTAATGCAACACCTGTTGGCACAAGCACCCCCCGAAGGACGTGGCCCACGTGCATTGGTATTGGCGCCAACGCGGGATCAGGCCATGCAGGTTGGCCGCATGATCAAACAGCTCGGACACGATACCCGTTTACGCTTTGGCACGGTGGTCGGTGGCAGGCCTTACCCGACCCAACATCAATTGCTGCGCCGCCCACTCGACATATTGGTGGCTACGCCAGGACGTCTGATGGATCATATTCGTCGTGGGCGAGTGCCGTTCGAGCGTCTTAAACTGCTGTTGCTCGACAAGGCCGATCAGATGCTGGATATGGGTTTGGGCAGCGAGATCTATAGCCTTGTGGATGCCGGCGGCTCGAATCTCGAGCAGACCATAATCCTCTCCGATGCGCCCAACGACGCCGTGGGCCTGTTGGCTGCGCGGTTGACGCGTGATCCCCAGCGTGTGGGGTTGGCAGCCGAGCTAGCCGCTCCGGCAGTGAGCGCACCGGCGCTACCCACGACCGAATCTGCTTCCGCCGAAGATATCGACGATCTCGACGAGGACGAAAGACAACCGGCGGGACTGGGTGACACTGACGCGCAACCGCGAGCACATGCCCCGCGTGCCAAATCTTCGCGGGGTTCGCGCCGTTCGGGGTCGGGCAATAACGGCAATAACGGCAATGGCGCCCAAGGCAATAAATCCAGTGCGGTGGGCAAGCCGCCGCGTGGTCCGCGTCCCCCTCGTCAGAGTAACAACGGTAACGGTAACGGACAGAAACCCGCTGCGCAGGCGCCTGCCAAAACGGCTGGCAAGCCGGCTAAAGGCGGGCTACGCGGACCTGGACGCCGCGTGGTGGCCGGTGGTGGTGCCCAGCAGCCGGGACAAGGTGGCCGGGGGCGGCGCCCCTCAGGGGTGCGTTTCCCTAGTGATTATGCCTCTGGGCCAGGTGGTCCCGCCAAGGCAGCACCGGTCGAGCCGCGCGGGCCGCAGCCGAACGAACCGGTGCAATATTCCGCAGACTACGGTTTTTCGGTGGCCCCTGGCGCGCGTAAGCCGGTCAACGTGGTGTATCGCACCAAGAATCGCCGTCGCCGCGATGACGACGACGAGGGTGACAACAAGAGCGAGAACGGCAGCGATTGAAACCTAGTGGCGTACGCGGGGCGCTTAACGTGTCTCGCGGTGGACCGCAAAAGGCCCCCATGCCTGATCGGTCGGCATGATTTCCAGCGTGTTGATGTTCACATGTGCGGGTAGCTCGGTGACCCAATGTACGGCCTCGGCGATGTCTTCGGCGAGCAGCGGTCGCGTGCCCGCGTAGACCGATTCAGCCTGTTCGGCATTCCCCTTGAAACGCACCAGGGAGAATTCAGTCTCGGCCATCCCTGGTTCGATGTTGGTTACGCGTATGCCGGTCCCTAACAGGTCGGCGCGGAGATTGCGCGAAAATTGCTGAACAAAGGCCTTGGTCGCGCCATAACAATTACCACCGGGATAAGGCCAACTGGCTGCGACTGAGCCAAGGTTGATTACGTGTCCACGTGAGCGCTCGCACATGCCAGGCAGCACCGTTCTGGTCACCGTCATTAGACCCTTGATGTTGGTGTCGACCATCGCCTCCCATTCATTGAGGTCAGCTCGTTGAGCAGGTTCTAGGCCGAGCGCGAGCCCCGCATTGTTCACCAGGATGTCGATGTCGGCGAACATTGGCGGAAGGTTGGCGACAGCGCTTTCGACACCCGCGCGGTCTCGCACGTCTAGCGTCAGCGGTAACAGGGTCGCGTCGGGCAAGGAATCGACCAGTGCTTCGAGGCGATCACTACGGCGGCCGCTGGCGATGACATGGCAGCCGGCTTGTGCGAAGCGCCTGGCGATAGCCTCGCCGAAGCCGGAGGTGGCGCCGGTAACGAATACGGTTTTGGTCATGTTTCAAACTCCAGTACAAATATAGATCGGGCGGCCTAGTGTTCCAGCCATCCGGGCAGTGACGACGAGGCCTGACACAGCGCGCGACGGTGGCTGCGCCAAGCCGGGTCGGCAGCTTCGACGACGGCCCAGAAGGCGGGTGAGTGGTCGAGATGGCGGATATGCGCGAGCTCGTGAATGATGACGTGCCGCATCAGCGCTGGGCTCAGCAACAGCAGCTTGGCGTTCAGGCTGATGTCGCCGTGCCGGTTGCAGCTACCCCATCGAGTCCGTTGCAGACGCACACTCACACGTCCGTGGCGCAAGCCCATTCGCTCGGCCTGTTCGGCGATTACCGGCAGGTAGGCCGCATGAGCGCGGGTACGCAACCAATTGGTGAACAGCGTCCGCCAGACGTCATGCGTGCGCCAGTCGCCAGTCAGATACAGGCCGTTACACGTTTCGCGCAGATGTGGACGTTCCCGGCTTTCCGATACGAAGTGTACGGCCAGATCGAGCCCCAGTGCCGGTAACGCCACGCGCTCGGGTGGACCCGGAGGCGTGGGCGGCGGCAGGCGCGCGAGTTGCCGTTCAATCCACTCGCGCTGCGTTTCGACGAAGGCCAGCGCGCGCGCGCGACTGATACCGGGGGGGAGCGTTACGACCACCCCGCTACGCGGTGATACGCTGATGCGCAGGCGCTTCGCTCGATACGAATGGCGAAATTCGCAGTCATCGAGCCAAGCGATCGCGGATGTAGCAGTCATGGCGTGAAGTGATCGGGTGTGAGTGGTGGGCATGCGCCTTCATAGCCCGGCGAGTGTAGAACGATCCTGCCGGGCTGCGCTACCCGACGCCGGTTTGGCAATATTGTTCGGAATCGGGTACAAGGTAGGTCCGCGCATATTCCTGATGATCGCTGCATGAACGATTTTCTTATCGTCGGTGCGGGTATATCCGGCCTGACACTGGCCTGGTCGCTGCACCGACGCGGCGCGCGCGTCCGCATACTGGAAGCCGGCACGACGGCGGGCGGGAAAATCCGTAGCCGTCTGACCGATGGCTACCTGTCGGATGCCGGCCCCAATTCCCTACTCGATCGTGGAGAGGGGTTGAGCCGTTTGATCGACGCACTCGATCTGCGGGGGCACGCCGTTGAAGCAAATCCCTTGGCCCAACGCCGTTATGTGACACGCGCTGGGCGCATGATCGCCTTGCCCGCCAGTCCGCTGGCTTTTTTGCGTACGCCGTTGTTCAGTCTGCGCGCCAAGCTTCGCCTGCTGAGCGAGCCTTGGCGGGGACACGCGGAAACCGACGAGAGCGTTGCGAGTTTTGTCCGGCGACGGTTGGGGCCGGAGTTTCTCGACTGGGCGGTTGACCCCTTTGTGTCCGGTGTCTATGCAGGAGATCCTGAGCGGCTTTCGGTGCGTGCGGCGACTGGGCGTATCTATGCGCTTGAGGCGGAGGCGGGTTCGCTCTTCCGAGGCGCCCTGCGGCGCGCCAGGCAAGGACGTGCTAGTGGGCCGGTGCCGCAGGGGCGATTGATCAGCTTTCGAGGCGGCGTTGGCGAACTGCCTGCAGCATTGGCTTCGGCGCTGGGTAGTGCGCTGGCCACCAACACCCCAGTGACCGCTTTACGACGCACTGATCGGCATTGGGTAGCGGAAACATCCAAGGGCATTGAGTCTGGATCGACTCTCATCTTGGCTACCCCAGCCTTTGTGGCGGCAGAATTGCTGGAGCCATTCGATCTTGACCTCGCGACTCGTTTGCGTGCCGTCGAATATCCGGGCGTCGTCAGCCTCGCGCTCGGCTTTGCGCGGGAGCAGATCAGGCATCCGCTGGACGGTTTTGGGCTTCTGATTCCGCGGCGAGAAGGGTGCGAGACGCTGGGCGTCCTGTTCTCGTCAACACTGTTCCCAGGTCGGGCGCCTGCTGGCCACGTACTGCTGACGGCCTTCATTGGTGGTGCCCGCAATCCTGGGGCACCCGCGCATGAGGACGCCGCCCTAGTCGCGCGCGTGGTCCAGGATCTACAACCCTTGCTGGGCGTAATTGGAACGCCTGCGTTCAGTGCGGTGAATCGCTGGCCGCAAGCCATCCCCCAGTACACGGTCGGTCATCTGGAACGGATGGCAATGATCGAGCAGGGCTTGGCGGCCTTGCCAGACATCCACGCTGCGGCTAATTGGCACGGTGGTGTCGCGGTTGGGGATTGCATCAACAACGCCCTGGCATTGGCCGAGCGTCTAGTGCCGACTGAGGCGCCGCACGGTGAGGTGTAGCGAGTGAAGGCCTTACCGCCGGCGCAAAATGACATGAATGCGAATCCAACGTTGCGCGCCTTTGTCGACGGTGTCCGAGTTGATCGGCAGGCGAGCCTGAGCCCGGGCGGGGCGGCCCGGCGGCATAAGCCGTTATATCGTATGGGGGGCGAATCTGGTTCGGTCATCGGTGTGGTGCGCTATGCACCAGGAAGGTGCCTTAGCGCGCATCCACATTCTGCCGATGAGGCATTTTTTATGCGTTCGGGTGTGTTCTCGGATGAGCGAGGCGATTACCCGGCAGGTAGTGGGTTGCTCAAGCCGGAAGGCGTTGTGCACGCGCCTTATTCGGCGTCCGGGTGGGAATTCGCGGTCGGCCTGCGTCAGTACCCTGGTGCAGGCGGTGCGCGGCGGCGACAGTCTGCGTATGCCATGGCGACATGGTGTGCCGGTATCGACGTATCCGGTTTGAGCTTACTGCCGTGCTACCGCGACCTTGGCGCGTCTGGCGTCTGCCACCATACTGCCCAGGCTGACTTTTCCTTCGAGCGTGGAATGCTTCGTGCTTGAAGGTTCGTTGCGCGCGGCAGGTGACGTGTCGTACGGCCCCGGCACTTGGCGCTTGGTTGGGGTTGCCCCTGCACAGCGCGCATACACCGCCCAGCGGGTCGGGTGCGTTGTATTATCTACGCCAGAGCCAGTGCTCTGGCGATATCTACGAGCAATTTGAACCGGATTAGGTCCGATGGTGAGGATGTTGGCATGAATAACGCGTTGCGCGATCAACTGCTCAAAGCGGGATTGATAACGGAGGATCAGGTCAAGGTGGCGGATGATAAACCGCGACGTGAGCCGTCTCCACGCAAACCCAAGCGAGCGGACGCAGAACGTAAACGTGAGCGACGGGTAACAGAGGATACTCGCCCACCGCGCCGCAAACCTACGCCAGAACCTAGCGCTGCACGTGTCCGGTCGAAACCGACGAACGGGGGTAAAGCAGCGAAAGCGAGCAATCCCGCACAGACGCCTAGCCCCTATGCCCATCTCGACAAGGCACAGCGCGAGGCCGTGCGCCGCTTTCTGCGCGAACAGCGTGTCAATGCGGGTGATGGCGAGACGCCGTATCACTTTCAAGAAGGCGCCGCGGTGCGCAAAATATGGGTGACGGCGGCGCAAAGGCAGATGCTGGCCGACGGTGCGTTGGTGATCGTGCCGCGCAATGAGCGCTACTACGTGATTGACGCCGCACAGGTGGAGCCTTTGCAAGTGCTTGATCCCAAGGTCAAGATCATCCGTGCTGACGCACTGAGCGATGAGGATGAGGATCCGGCCTACAAGGATCACCCGATACCGGATGATCTGGTCTGGTAATCGTATTCGATTCTTGATCCTTGCAGAGCAGCAGCTGCGGTCGTCGTTATACTTCCAAGGGCGTCCGTCGTGGGTTCAGGGCTTCCGGCATCTGATGAATCAACTGCTAAGCTAAAGGAGGACGCATGTGCGTCCCAAACGCTGCTGCCGCAGCTCCGCTGCATGGTGGTCGGCAATATGAGCGACGCAAGCATGATATCGATAGTCCCACCGTCGCAAGACAAAAAAATCCAGGTCATCGTGCGAATCGAACCTGGTTGTCTCGGCGCCACTGGAGCCGAGCATATCGATGCGTTTTGCCGTTTCGCAGAAACTGAATTCGAAATCGTTGACCCCGGCTTTACATGCTGGACGTTTCTGCCGAGAAACGATAAATCCTTAGCTGAGATCGAATATCAATTGACCAACAAGCGTCTCAATCGCGCGCAGGCGTTTCAATATCTCAGTGTCTTTGGAAAGCAGTTGGAAGATTTCGAAGAGCAATTGCACCTGCATTTGGCGGATCTGATCGATCGTTATAGGTCACGTTGATTATCACCTAGTGTTGTCTGAGTTGAGTGGTTCGATAAAACTTCCACCGTCATGCTTGACGCGCGCAACGATTGATTTCACATAAACGGCAGCACAAATTTGTCAGGTCGTCGATTCTCGTGAAAAAAATTGGTGTTTCTGACAGGGTCGCCTCTGGATGTGTCGTTCATGTGCAAAAAAATTAATGGGTTAATTAATCATGTAGTGGCGGTATATTCGCTTGATATTTACTTGATAAGCGTCAAGTGTCCGGTTGTTCCCTATGGTGTATGAAAAAGGCTAGGGGATGACGTCATGAGTATGCTGTATATGCTATTTGCTGATGATGGCGGCTTGCCTCGCGAAAGGAGCCGAATCCATGTCACCGAAGCGGTTATGCGGCCATTGGTTTAAGGGTGTATCTGGGGGCAAACGTAGCATGGGTTCGCTGACGCCAACGCGCGAGAAAATATTGGCTGCGGCCGTTGCCGCACCATCGGCCGATAATTCACAGCCCTGGCAGTTACGCTGGCGAGGGGGCGCACTTGAATTGTGGATCGACGAAGAGCGATCCGGGCATGATTCAGATTCATCGTATTTATTGAGCGATCTTGCGCTGGGTGCCTGTATAGAAAATATTTGTATCCAAGCTAGCGCCTTGGGTTATGTATCTCATGTGGCGCTGATGCCAGAACTCGATCATGAGCCACGTAAGGTGGCGATCATCACTTGGAGTGCAGCACCGAAACTGGACGTTGATTTGGCCGCGGTGATTCCTTGTCGGCATACGGATAGGCGCTTCCCATGGGGCCCGGTCGCCGAATCCTCAGTAGTGCGGCTGCAATCGGTTGGCATAGATGATGGTACTGCCCGTATCCAGCTGATTCCGGCTGGCGAAGCCAGGGCGCGTGCCTCACGTATCCTGATGCGGGCTGAGGGATTGCGTTTTTCCAGCCGAACCTTACATGCGGAACTCTTCAGGGCTATACGGTTCGATGTCGGTTGGCACCAAACATGCGCGGAAGGGCTTGCACCAGGAACGCTGTTTATCGAGCGTTTGCTTCGCCTACCGTTCACGGCGTTGCAGTACTGGCCCATAATGCGCAGCCTCAATGTCCTTGGCGCAGCTTCAATGCTCGCCTGGCGTGGCGCCTATCTGCCAGTATCAAAATCCCCGCTCCTTTTTCTATTGACCGCAGAGTCGCTCCAGCGCTCCCACGTTTTAGCTTCGGGGCGCCTGTTGGAGCGTTTTTGGCTGAGAGCAACGGCACTCGGCCTGGCTGTGCAACCCTTCGCTGCATTGGGGGCGGCCGCTTACGGCACGGTGCCTATCGAATCCCGCCTGGAGCGTCGTCGTCAATCATTGAAAGCGAGCGTGGAATCGATTTCTAAGTCGGGAGTCGGTTTGGTTTTTTTGCGGGTGGGTCAGGCGGATGCCAGTAGACCGCCGATGCGTAACGCGCGCCGTGAGGTCGTAGATCTTTTGATGGAAGCGTGATCGCCATGCACACATATGAAGCGATGCGTCGAAATTTCTTACGCCAGTCTGATCACATTCAATCGATTTGAGTGGATGTATACGACCTTTAGCATGACACGAGGGTAGTAGGCGAGTGTGGCCATTGGGTTCAGTCAATATATTGAGCGGACACCTTGTCGATATTCTTTACGTGTTGGTATGGCCTCTCCTGAAATCATTCAGTGAAGCGTCTGAGGCTTATGAAAAATCATTATATATAACAGATGGTTGCGCTTAATATTGCCGGACAGGCCCATGCTGGCCCGATAAATGCTTTATCCATGGTGGCGAGGTTGATTTTGGATGGGCCGGGCTAAGGTACATCGGATCAGGCAGCTCTGCTGCGCAACGTATTTCACTGTATTTCTGGAGGTTTAACGCGATGAAAAGCTTACAAAAAAGCAGATTGATTCTCAGTGGCTTGATTATGGCGGGGGCCATGGGGATGGCTCAGACGGCATCGGCAACGGCCATTGATGGTATTAACTTGCCCGCTGGGAACGGTTTTACTAGCACCAACGGTTGGGAAACATTGGTGAGTGGAACAGGCCAGACGGTTACGGGTTGGGGTATCGTCAACAGCTTCAACAACTCCGCCTCTAGCTATTGCGCCGGCGGCACTGCCTGTCAGTTGACCTATTACTTTACCGGCGATGTGACTAAGTTTGATCCGACGGCTACCAATGGTAACAAGATCATTCTGGACAATGTGAATGCGTATTTCTACGCCAACCCAACCTTTACGTACAATGGTTCCGCGCAGAGTATGGCGGCTGCGAACGTGACGGACGGAAGCTTGTGGTTGCAGGCGGCGGGTCATACCAGCCTTGTCAATGGTGAAACAGGCCAGATCTTTGGTACGGCGGTGGGTACGACTGCGCAGACTTACAGCGGTTTCGGTGCCGGTCTGCTGGATGCAACAGGTGGTCCTGCTGCACCTTACTTCATCCCGTCGTATACGGACGGGCTTACAAACAACCTGGCTGCCTTCCTGCTGACCATGACTTACAATCACTCGGCGGGTAATACGGTAGTGCAAAATCAGGTCATGACCGCGAATTATAATGCGGTGCCTGAGCCGAGTGACCTTGGCATGATGGGACTTGGCCTACTGATGGTCGGTTTGATGGGGCTGCGCTTCCGCCAGTCACGTTACCGCCGCGACTGAGCTGCAATTGAATATCCTCCCCGTATGACTTGAAGTCACACATGGGAGAGTACTTGAGGCGCCCCAAGTGGGCGCCTTTTTATTGTTTATGCAGTGGTAATCTGGCGATGAAGTAACTTTGGGGGTAATCCCCCCATTTTTAGCGATGTTCAGAAATGGAAGGGTTAAGCCACCAGGGCGAGCTTCTGTTTTGGGGTGATGCCTCCGAGGGCCATGTTTGGCCGTTCGTGGTTGTAGGTCCAGAGCCAGCGGGTGGCGAAGTTTTGGACCTCGTGGATCGACTCGAACAGGTATTGGTTCAACCAGTCGTAGCGCACGGTGCGATTGTAGCGCTCGATATAGGCGTTCTGCTGCGGTTTGCCGGGTTGGATGAAGTTGAGCGCAATGCCGTGCTTAGCTGCCCAGTCGGCGAACGCGTGGCTGATAAACTCGGGCCCATAGTACATATCGAAGCATGAGCCGTTGGGCAGCCATCATCGAGAAGAGCATCCTGAGGGTTCTCACACACCACAGGAGATTCGCGATGATGACTACCCGCAATGATGCTACGCCAGCGGCCACCTGGGTGGCGATCGATATTGCCAAGCGTACCCATGCCGTTCTCATCGAAACGCCTGATGGCAAGCATCGGCGCTTCCGGATGAACAGCTTGCAGGAAGACCATCAGCGGTTGGTCGATCTGCTGCATTTGTGCCCTGCTCCGGTTCGTATCGCCTTTGAACCGACCGGGGATTGCCACCGGACACTGGCGTACCGTTTGCTCAAGGAGGGTTTCGATGTCTGCCTGGTTTCCTCGATCGCTGGCGCTCGTTACCGCGAGGCGCTGTTCAACTCGTGGGATAAGAACGACCCGAAGGATGCCGCAGTGATCCTCGCCCTGCTCAAGCAGGGCGTTACTCAGCGCTATGTCGATCCGCTAATCGCCGGCCACCATGGGCTGCAGGAGCTGTCCAAAACCCACTACCAGATCAGTCTGGCCCGAACGCGGCTCCAACACAGCCTGATGACACACTATTTGCCGCTGTATTTCCCGGAGAGCGAACGCTACTTCCACTCCACGCAGGCGGAGTGGTTTGCACGCTTCCTGATCCGTTTCCCGACGGCGGCCTCAGTGCGTGCGTTGTCCTTTGAGGCGTTCGAGCGCGAGGCCTGGGACGTGGTTGGGCGCAAGGTCAACAAACGCTCGTGGATTCGGGAACTGTACGATACGGCGTGTACCAGCGTTGGCTTGCCGATCGCTGGCGACGATGTGGCCATCGAGACGTTTCGGCTCCAACTGCGCCGTTATCAGCAACTGATCGAACAACGCGAGGCCCTGGCCGAGACCGCGCATCGCCTGCTGCAGGGACGCCCCGATTACGAGTCGTTGCGATCCATTCCCGGTATAGGGCCTGTGCTCGCCCTCACTATCTTGGCCGAGGCAGGCGATTTGCGCCGTTTTTCCCATCACCGGCAGTTTCTCAAGTACTGCGGCCTGGACTTGTCCAAGTCGCAATCAGGCCAGTTCCGTGGCCAGGAGAAGTTGTCCAAGCGCGGCAACGCCAGACTGCGCTTCGCCTTCTGGTTCGCCGCCACCATCGCCGTGCGCATGCGTGAGAACAGCTTCCGGCAAAAGTACGAGCGTTATGTGCAACCCGACCCGCTCAACGCCGATCGCAAACGCAAAGCGTTGACGGCGGTCGCGGCCAAGATGGCGCGGGTCGCTTACAGCCTGGTCAAGCATCGAACCACGTACCGCTGTTATTTCGAAACGAGTTTGCCCCGTGGATCGACCCCTCTCTGTAGGGCCGTTGGGACCGATTAGGATCCCGTAGATAATGTTCGGGCCTTCCACGGGACCCCATGCTGTTTTAAGCACGGTCGAGGCCGCTTGGCGGACCTCGTGTTCACTATGGTTAGATCAGGGGATCTTTTCGATCGTGGAAGCCCACGGGCATCGTTCGATAGCGGCGGATACAGCCATTCAAGGACGTCCAGCACGGCCTAGGCTGCTTTCGCCTGTACCTCAGCGCTTGACTCTACAGTTAGCACGTTATCGCAGCGGATCGCCCGCGGCTTGCCGCGCCATTCGATGACCCGATCCAGCGCCCGCACAACCCGTTCGGCCGGTAGCGAGAAGTCGGCCTCGATGCACAATCCTTCGCGGTTGTAGTCGTCAATGACGTTGAACAGCCGATACGGGCGCCCATCCTGTAAGCTGTCGTGCATGAAATCCATCGACCAGCTCTGGTTGATCGCCTCGGGCACGGCCAATGGCTCGGGCTTGTCGCGCACGATCCGTCGCTTGGGCTTGATCCGCAGATTGAGCGCCAGCGCCCGGTAGATGCGGTACACGCGCTTGTGATTCCAGGCAAAGCCCTTGACGTTGCGCAGGTGCAGAAAGCACAGCCCAAAGCCCCAGTTGCGCTGCTTGTGCGTCAGCCGAACCAGCCAGTCGGCGATGCGCGCGTTCTCTTCCGACAGCTTCGCTTGATACCGATAGCATGTCTGACTGATCCCAAACGCACGGCAGGCCAGGCCGATGCTGATAGCCCGTTGCGCCACACAGTCTTGGGCCCTCTCCCGGCGCGAAGAGGGCCTTACCATTTTCCCTCAAGGGCTTCCTTGCGAATCTCCGAAACCAGACGCTCCTCGGCGTACATCTTCTTCAGTCGCCGGTTCTCGTCCTCCAGCTCCTTCAGGCGGGCCATCAGCGAAGCGTCCATGCCGCCGTACTTGGCCCGCCACTTGTAGAACGTGGCGCTGCTCATGTCGTGCTCGCGGCACAGCTCAGGCACGGGCGTGCCGGCCTCGGCCTGCTTGAGAATGCTGATGATCTGGCTGTCCGTGTATCGCGATTTCTTCATGCGGAATCTCCTTACCGGTGAGTATCGGAAAATTCCACTTCTGAACGCTACTACTTTGTAGGGCGGATTACCATTTACTATGAAGGTTCCAATTTCTTGAGAAGTGATTTCGCGGCCATTTTTTCAGGGAAATTATCTTTATTTTTGATAATGGATTTTAGTATGGAGGATGCTTTTTCTTCATTACCGGTGTCTGCAAGCGCAACTGCATAATGGTATTGAATGGTACCGCTGCTGGGTACTTTTTTTGCTGCATCCTGAAGCAACGGTAGCGCTGATTTTGGATGTTTGAACTGGACCAATATCCATCCATAAGTGTCGCTGATGAGGGGGTTGTTGGGGTCTAAATTGTGAGCTTCGTCTGCAAGTCTAATGGCATCTTGATCCCCGTATTTTGAGCGGATCCAAGCAAGATTATTCAAAATAACGGGGTTTTTTGGGTTGCTTTTAAGGGCGATCTGATATTGTTGTTCTGCGGATTTGTCATCGCCATTTGTTAAGTAATAACCGGCTAATGCAAAACGTACGACAGAATCTGCAGGGTTTGATTTGAGCCAAGTTAGCAGTGGTTGTTCTGGTTCTTTGGTGCGGGCACGAACATTAACGGTGAATGCAGCTAATGCCAAATCTCGAGATGGGCGGATGGAGATCGCTTCTTTATATGCTTGTTGAGCAGCTGAATAGTTGCCACTCATGCTGTAGAGTTGCCCGTTCAGTGCGGCAGCGTCAGCTTTTCCATTGGGTAGTTTTGAGAGCGTTTCAGTTGTCAAAAAAGCGGCCTTGATTTCTTTGTTGTGCCATTGGGTAAGTGCGAGCGCTCTTAGGCCAGGTATGAAATCTGGTTTTATTTTGATGATTTCTTTTAGGGTTTTTTCAGCAGCACCCCATTGCTTGAGTTTTGCCTGCACGGAAGCCATATTTAGACTGAAATAAGGATTTAATGGTTCTGCCTGATGTATTGTCGTGAAGGTATTTAGAGCATTTTCATCTTGATGGTTGGCGAGCTGTGTGTTAGCCATCAAAGTGAGTATTCTGGGATTTCCTGGTGCAAGTGCAACAGCTTTTTGGATAGTATCAAGTGCAGCGGTTGCGTGGCCGGTGGCAAGTTGAAACTGTGTAATAGCAAGGATGGGCTGAATAGATTTTGGGTTGCTCGTATGTGCGCGCTCTAACCACTTCATCGCCGCGTTGGTTTCGTTGCGGTTCGCAGATATTCTTGCTAAGGCCATTAGGGCTGTAAGATTGCCGGCGTCGTTACTGATTGTTAGCTTGTAATATTTTTCGGCGCCATTAATTTTTCCTTCGCGTAATTTTAGGTCGCCAAGTTGATTGGTGATCGCGGTATTTTTCGGAGAATATTTTAATCCAGAAGCAAGGGTCTGTTCTGCTTGTTGGTTTGCATTTGAAAGAGTGAAGATGGCGGCGGATAGTTGTAGCGCGTCTGGATTGTTTGGATGACGGCGCTCGATATCATGTGCAATAGCTATCGCCTTAGCGAATTGTTTTTCACGGACATAGGCTGCGGCTTTCAGGCTCAATGTGTTCAGTTGTCCATGCTCATTATTTTTGATATCATTTAATATGGAAAGCGCTTCTCCTTGTTTGTGATCGAGCATGAGTGCTTGGGCTAAAGCAAGACGTATGGTATTTGAATCTGAATTTTCAGATGCAGATGCCTGTATGTTGGATAGGGTCTTAATTGCTTGCTCTGGGGAAGAAAATAAAGATAAAATTAGGCTGGCGGCTGTGTTTGGGGGCGCGCCCTCGGTAATGGTCTTTATAGCTTGTGCATTATCACCGGATTTTATTTGCAGAGATGCCAGCATCCTTCTTGCTGTCAAATCTCCCGGATTTTGTGCTAATGCTCCTACCAAGTGATTTGCGGCGAGTATATCTTGCTCTTGGGCCATTTCACTTGCGCCGAGCAGAGTAAGTGCATTTGTATTGTAAGGATTTGAGTTAAGTGCGATTTGGAGATGCTTGGCTGCTATTGGGTAGTCCTTCATTTCATACGCGAGTAAACCTTTTAGATAGTTTGGGTAGCCAGCATGTGGAGCTACCTTTAACATGGTTTCAATGTTAGCCATGGCTTCGGATCTTTGTCCGAGAGCAATTTGTACTTGTGCGAGTTTCCCATGGGCAATAAAAATCTGTTCCGGCGATATGCTTGGTGATCCTATCGACAATGCTTTCAAGAAGCTTTCAGCTGAATTTTGGATGCGTTGTTGATCGTATTCCGCATATCCTTTGACAAGCCATGCCTGCGCATTTTTGCTATCTACAGCTATCGCACGGTCAGCGGTTTTAATGGCTAGAATCGTGTCGCTGTTTTGCAGGGCAAGATTGGCTTGGCCTGCCAGCGCGCGAGAGTTTTTTGGGTCTGTATCCAGGGCCATTGAATAGAGTTCGTTTGCTTTCTGAGTGTTTTTTAATCCGGTCTCCGCGTCTCCTTGAGCTGCATAGATGTCGGCTTTTTGTCCGGGGCTCGAGGTCTGGTCAGGATGCAATACAGCAAGTGCTGATTTGTAATCCGAAATCTGAATCAGTGCAGTTGCAAGTGGTAGTTCGTACTCAAGAGGTGTGGCACCGAGCTTTTGTGCTTGTTTCAACTGTGCGATTGCCGCCTCAGGATCGCCGAGGCTCAACAGGAGTGCGCCCAATGCAACTCGTGCTGGCGCATACGCTGGAGTTTTGTTGATGAGGCTTTTTAGCTCTATCAGTGCTGCTCTGTTTTTGCCGGATTCTAGATATTCGTGTGCTTTTTGAAGTTGTGTCTGCGGTGTGGAATTTGAACCGCATCCGGAGAGGGATAGGGCAAAAATAAGCGGAATAGATAATCTCTTAAAGAGAGATCGAGAAATTTTCATGTTAGGGTCCTGTGTCTGATTTATTGGTTAGTCTTGATGTATATTATGACGTTTCAGCAGATCGTAGAGAGTGGGTCTCGATACCCCTAATAAATCCGCGGCGCGGGTGAGATTTCCTTCCGAAATGGCAAGTATGCGCTCAAGGGCTTCGTGTTCTGCTGAAAAACGGATTTCTTTAAGTGTAGGCAGCATACCGCTGGCGGGTTTTGAAAGACCCAGGTCTTGACTGCTGACCATTTTTCCCTCGGCCATGATGACCGCTCGATTTATGCGATTTTCGAGTTCTCGGACATTACCTGGCCATGGGTAGGTTTCAATGGCTAGTATGGCATCTGACGTAAAGCCTCTCATTGAGCGCGCATGTTTGAGCGACGCCTGCCGCAAAATAGATTGAGCTATGGGTATCGAATCACCGTTCCGTTCCCGCAACGGGGGAACGTCGATCGTGATTTCACTGATGCGGTAGTAGAGATCTTCTCTGAACAGGCCATCCTTGATACGTTCTTGAAGGTTTTGATGCGTAGCACATAAAATTCTTGTGTTAATGGGGATTTCAGTTCGGCCGCCAATTCGCTCGATGACTCGTTCTTGCAAAAAACGCAACATTTTGGCTTGAAGTTCCACGGGCATATCACCAATTTCGTCGAGAAACAGCGTACCCTCGTGGGCACTTTCAATTTTTCCTGGTGTTTGTTTTACTGCGCCGGTGAAAGCCCCTTTTTCATGACCAAATAATTCGCTTTCGAGTAAATTGTCAGGGATGGATGCACAATTTATGGCAACGAATTTTCCATGCTTATGCGTGCTAAGTTCATGTAGTGACCTGGCTATAACCTCTTTACCAGTTCCAGTTTCGCCAATAATTAACGTGGTTGCCTGAGTGGGGCCAACTTTTTCGATAAGGCGTACAATACCTAGCATGCTTTGGCTGCTAGCGATTAAGCCGGCCAAAGCTGATTTTGAAGATTGGCTTAGCGATTTGTATTCGTGCTCCAGCGACCAGATGTGCTGTGCGCGATCAATAATGATATTTAAAATGTCGATGTCGAGCGGTTTTTGATAAAAATCCCAAGCACCCAATCCGATTGCACGCACGGCACTTGTTTGGTCCCCATTTCCCGTGACGACTATCACCTTTGTATCCGGTGCATATGCCAATATTTCCTGCAGGGTTGCTATGCCTTCTTCGATTCCATTGGCATCAGGTGGTAAGCCGAGATCCTGTAGGACCACAGAAGGGTGATGTAACCTGATTTGCGTGAGGGCGGATTGACGGGTATCGGCGAAATGCGGTGCATATTTTTCAAGCGACCAGCGTAGCTGACGCATCAGGCCCGGGTCGTCTTCAACTACTAATAAGCCCTGTGAATCTGGATTCATGAGTTCGTTTCGGCTTCTAGTGAATCGTCTGAGATGGGTGTGGTGAGGAACCATAGGCGAAATTTTGTACCGACACCTGGATCACTTTCAACTTCAACATCGCCACCATGTAGCCTAGCAAACGTGCGTGCCTGATAGGCACCAATACCCATACCACGTGATGATTTTGTTGAATCGAAAGGGGTAAAAAGCCGATTGCGGATAAAATCCTGGGTCATTCCACAGCCGGTATCGCTGACATCTATCATGATGTAGGGTGCCTGGACCGTGATGTGAATTTCAATGGTGTCGTCATTTGTACATGCATCCTGTGCATTGCGTATGAGATGTAGTAACACCATTGCGAATGCGTGATTGTCGATGACGATCTCCATGTTCGAAGTGTGCGCATCGATTTTGAGCGTTGGACACGGTAGCCTGTCATGACTGGTTGAGATGGCATTTTCTATCAGCTTTCCAATTTTAAATTTAGCTTTTCGTCTGGATTCTTTTCCATCTTGAAGTTGATTGAGTATATGTGACATCCGCTGAACTGAATCGTCGATTGTTGCGATCATATCGTCAACAAAAACTGGGTTGTGTTTATGCCTATTGGCATTCTGAACCAGTAGGGATTGTTGTGCGATAAGGTTTTTGAGGTCGTGCATCAGAAACGTGCTGAGTTGGTTGAATGTTTGGAATTGCCGTGCTTGTGACAATGACTGCGAAATTTCATATTGCGCAAGGTATGCGGCAATTTGCTGTGCCGCAGTTTTAAGAAGGTCTAGATCTTCCCAACTTAAGTTATGGGGCGCACGCGATTCGGTAAGGATGACGAATGATATGAGTTTGGATTCATGCGATAAGGGTATGATTAGCCACCATTGGTTGAGCGATATCAACCATTCCGGGTAGTGATTTCTCGAATCGCTTGGATTGTTATCATTCCTCGAGTCTATGATCCAGTTATGCTCAGTTAGTAGTTTAACAAGTGGGCTTTCGGGTGATGTGTGTGTATTCTCTGGTAATGGAAAGTTCCAGTTTGATATGGGCTTGAAATATTTTTCCTGATCTTGTTTTGCCCATATGGCCCCGCCCGGACTATCGACGATTTCGGCTAGTGCCTTGATCGCTTTTTCATAGGGTGATGAAAGGTCATCGATCCGGTAGAGTCGGTTTATTAATCGATACCATTCGACTCTGTAGTCATATTGATAAGTGAAGAAATTTTTTACAAGAAAGACGCGAGCGGTCGCCCTCATTTTTCCAGACGAAAGCAATATAAGAAGTGCAATAAGTGACGCCGAAATGAAAAGAATAAGCCAAAATTTTCCCCATGTGCCCCCCAGTAACGTATGTAATAGCCACCTGCCGAAATCGTAATGAGGTATGTGCCTACGCTGAGGAGTGTCGCTGTACGAAATGCGGCCTGGCGTGAGATGAGGAAATTTCTGGTCCATTGCGGATTTCTGGTAGTGGCAATCATCAGCATGGGGGCGGCCATGGCGACTACGGCTCCTCTGGCATCCCAAAATGCAGCACTTATTCTGTGATAGAGGAGCGCCTCCGAATATAAAAATATGTCATATCCGACTTGGATGCCAATCCCAATACATAAATATTTCAATGCCCAACGCCGTTCTGGGGCTATATTGCGACACACTTGTTCAAGTAGCGCCAGTTCGATGATGGAGATGACCAAGCCACCTGAAATTAGGTTATTCGGCAGCGTTGTAGTGATGTCTGATAATCCGCTGGGTATGCTCAGGGATGGCACAAATACATATGAAATCCATGCAATGGGCGCAAGTGCAGCTATGTAGGGCAGGATGGCAATCCAATTGTGTCTATCGTCAGTTCGTTGCAAAAGCGTCGATAGTAAATACAACCATCCACCATCACGGATCGCTTCGCTGATGATGACGGCGGGCCATGGTAAAAAAGTGGGGTAGATGGACCACAATGCAGCGGTAGCCAGCCAGAGGATATTCAATGCGCAGGCTGCAATCAGTGCGATCCCGAGTGATTGACGACCCCAATTGAAAATCTGGAAGGTGAGCAAGCCTAGGAATGCAATGGTTCCTATGCCGTAGCTTGTCGCCATGATCCAGTTAGATGTATGCATTAGTGCCTTTTATTCGAGTTTTGCATTTGCAATGGTGCCGTGTGTGATCCGAGCTATCTGGCTGGGTGTTATCTTCCGCCTTTCCCTAGGAGGATGACTTCGACGGTTCCCAATAATATATAGAGATCGAGAATTAAGTTGGCATTTTTTGCGTAATATAAATCGAATTGCAGTTTTTCAAGGGCGTCACGGTCATTGGCTCCATATGGATATGAGAGTTGTGCCCATCCTGTTACACCAGGTCTTACTCGGTGCCTCAGATCGTAGTAATTGATTTCTTTGCGGAGGTTTTCAACAAACTCAGGACGTTCCGGGCGGGGGCCGACGAGGCTCATGTGACCTAGAAATATATTGAAAAGTTGAGGCAGTTCATCTATGCGGTATTTTCGGATGAATGCACCTACACGCGTGACGCGGTTGTCATTAGTGTTGGCCCAGCGAGCCTTGCCATCGGCTTCTGCATCCGGCCGCATACTGCGTAATTTTAAGATCTGAAACAGTTTTCCCTTGTAACCGACGCGTATCTGCTTGTACAGCACTGGCTTATTGAAGCCATCTTCGATCCAGATGGCGAGGATGGCGGCTAACATGATTGGCCATGATAACGCCAAGATGGCGAGTGATAGCACTAGGTCGAAAGCACGCTTGATGACTTGTTTCCCGCGGCTTTGCTCGAAGCCAT
This sequence comes from Acidihalobacter yilgarnensis, assembly GCF_001753245.1. NCBI lineage: Bacteria > Pseudomonadati > Pseudomonadota > Gammaproteobacteria > Chromatiales > Ectothiorhodospiraceae > Acidihalobacter > Acidihalobacter yilgarnensis. Next base: position 935,627 of record NZ_CP017415.1, read on the forward strand.
CTGAGAAAACAATCCAGGTTGGATTCATCAAGTCGGTTTGCAATTTCCCCATATATCGCTCGTAAAATGTTACTGCATTGGAAATTCGGACGCCTTCAAGCTTGAGTTTGAGCAGGTCGTCTACGGGTAGCGATAGGCGACGTTCATCGGGGACGACAATGATTTCTTCAACTTTGTTGGCGTGCGCAATTTTTGCAATGCTGTCGCCAGCCAGTGGAATTACGATTTCATTGGTCACTTGTATCGTTTCGTCGGTTGCAGGTATGCAGCCAATGATTCTGAATAGTCGCCGATCTGATTTGCGTTGCATGCGTTCCAGAAGGCTGCTTGCATTCTTGCCGGCTCCGTAGAGGAGGACGCGCCGCTTGAAGGCTTCTTGGTCGAGCGCGGAAATGAAGAGGATATGCGTGCTAGCGATGCCAGCAAATGAAATCAGCCCCGCCAGGGCCATGATTCCTCGGCCTATGTATAAGGAAGGGAAGATGTAATAAATGACGGATAGCATCACTGCGGCCAGTCCGACAGCCACCAGTACTTGTAAAATGATTTGGTCGACAGTGCCTCTGATCTGATGTCGGTATAGGCCTATTGCGAAAAGACAAAGTGTCATGCCGAGGGCGAAAATAAGCGAATGCATGAATAGTCCGTGCACCATGGCATGCAGGCGTTCGGATCCGTGCATTCTTATCCAGGTGGCTAGATAGACTGAGCCAAAGGCGATGCTTGCCTGAAGTGCAACGAGGATTGCGATCCCCTTGGATAGGTGATTGCCGAAATTCTTTGTGGCTAGCATTAATATGACCTGATGTTTGGTGGCGGTTTATAGCGGCCGAAGTTCTACCGACGTTGCGAAATTCGAGGCTTGTTGCCGGTTGACCATTAATTGGGAAGTTGTGCCGGTAGGTATCCATGTTTGAGATGGCATGTAACTGACTGGCATGTTGCCGTATCCGATAGCGAATGCGGACGTGTTCTGGCGTGACCGCAATACTATCCACAATCCATTTGTTCGACTGTATGGACGTACGCGTGCGCGGCAAATGAATGCTGGAGAGTGAGTGGTCGTAGGCCAGATCTGTGGCACGCGAAGGAATTTCCCGAGGGGTAGTGAGCGCCGGGTCAACTGATGACATCAGCGTTGCCGGCTTTTCGGCCATGCCGCGTATTGCTGCTGATGGCTGTTGCTTGCCTATTGCCACCCAAGATTAGCCCTCCCCGATGACATGTCGATGTGTGTGGGTCCTGGTCCACTGCCAGTGATCGCGATTCTGCAGGCTGTGCGGGTGCCATGTCTGGGCCACCCGTGGTCGAGGACCTGGCGTCGCCGGTGGGGCAAGCGCTGCAGGCTCGCTTGAGACGCCATTTTCGACTGGAAAGCTCACCGCCCTGAGCGGACGCTACGCCAGAGATCCGCGACACGCGAGGCGTCAAGCAGTCTTCAGCATTGCATCTCCTTCGGGACGGCGTGCAATCGGTACGCGCCTTAGGGAGAGCCCGCTACCCTAGCCCAAGTAAAGCGCACTGATGGTTAGGTTGTCCAGTGCACGCTAGCGCTTACCCAGTATTGCGCTGACCGGTGGCGATGGCGTTGATGGTGCGTAGTAACGGATTGAGCCAGCGCGTGCGCGCGTCCGTCTCTTGGGTTTCGTCACGCACTCGCTTGAGCAGCGTGATTTGGATGTGATTGAGGGGGTCGAGGTAGGGATCGCGTCGGGTCAGCGATAGCGCCAGCGTTGGATTCTCCGCCAGCAGATTATCGTTGTCGATGACGAGCAGTATCTCATTGACTGTACAGATATATTCCTCGTGGATCTGGTCATAGATTACCTGCGACTGCTCGCGGTGCTGGCTGAGCGCGATGTATTCCTGGGCAATACGCATATCGGCCTTGTAGAGCGACATTTGGGTATTGGACAGTAGCGAGCGGAAGAATGGCCATTCGGCATACATGCGGCGTAGGCAGGTCAGGCGCTCCGGGTCTTCGCCTCGCCAGCGTTTCAGGGCTGAGCCGATGCCGTACCAGGCCGGGATGGTGTGGCGAGATTGCGCCCAGCCGAAGACCCAGGGGATGGCGCGGATCGAACGCTTGCTGCGGTCGCCCTGGCTGCGATGCGAGGGGCGGGAGCCGATATTGAGCTGGCCGATCTCGCTGACGGGAGTGACTTCGTAGAAGTAATCGAGCAGGCCCGGTGTCCGGTCGATCAGATCGCGATAGGCCTCTTCGCCGAATTCGCCGAGGGCGGCGGCCACCTCCAGATAAGGCGGGCGGTCCTCGGCGACTTCCTGGATCAAACTAAGGCTGGCTTTCATCAAGCCGGTGCAGCCCATGGTCAGTTCGTAGATCGCGGTTTCGGGGTTGCCGTATCGGTAGTACAGCACCTCGCCTTGTTCGGTGAATTTGATCTGCCCCTGCACGGTGCCGGGAGGTTGCGCCATGATGGACTCATGGGTCGGGCCGCCCCCGCGACCGACGGTACCGCCGCGGCCATGGAACAGTCGGCAGCGTACTTGGTGACGCTGGGTGATCGCGAGGATCTTCTTCTGTGCCGCATAAAGCCCCCAGGTGGAGGCGAGGATGCCGCCGTCCTTGCAGGAGTCGGAATAGCCGAGCATGATTTCTTGGATGTTGCCCGAGGCTTGCAGCATATCGCGGTAAACCGGGATATCGAAGAGTTGTGAAAGAACGGCTTCGGTCTGCTCCAGATCCTCGATGGTCTCAAACAAGGGGGAAACGCGCAGATGGCAGAATCGCTCCCGTCCACCCGGGCCGCAAAGCCCGGCAAGACGTGCGAGGAATAGCACCTCCAGAACGTGGCTTGCCGTATGGGTCATCGAAATCACGTAGCTGCCGAACGCTTCACTGCCGGCTTCCTGGCGGAGCCGCGCGATGGTGTGCATCGTTTCCAGCGTTTCCTGGGCGCGCTCGTCCAGTGCCGTAGCGTTAACCGGAGGCAGTTCGGGTGCGGAGAGCCATGCGGCGAGTTGTCGTTGACGTCCGGGTTCGTCGAGGGATGCATAGTCGCACCCGGAGAATATCTGGGTTGCGATTGCATGGACGGTATGGCTGTGTACGCTCGATTCTTGGCGCACGTCCAAGGCTAACAGGTGGAAGCCGAAGGTCTCGACCAGGCGGATCAGATCCTGCAGTTCGGCGTTGGCGATCAGATGGTCGCCATGGCTGATCAGGGATTCACGGATCAGTTGCAGGTCGGCCAGTAGTTCTTCCGGGCCACCGTATGCGCCGGGTGCTACCGTGTGCCCTGCATTGGCGATGCGCTTGCGTACGGACTCGAGGTTGAGACGTAGCCGGTAGCGCATGGTGTAAAGCTTGCGCCGGTAGGGTTCGTGTCCGAAGCGGCGTCGGGTCTCGTTTTCGTAATCCTCGCCGCCAAGGGTGCGGTCCTGTTCCAGGCTTTCAAGAAAGGCAGCAGAAGGTTGGCACAACCGGCTGGAATGTATCAGGCGCTTGCTCAGGTCGACCAGTCGGCGGTGGTATTCCTCCAGGATTTCACGCATCTGCAGGCGCATCGCCAGAGCAGTGGTTTCCGGTTTGACGTTGGGGTTGCCATCGCGGTCCCCGCCGATCCATGAGCCGAAACTGATGAAACTGGGTATGCGTACAGCGTCCGGGCCGTAGCAACGGGTGACCGCCTGTTCCAGATAGCGGTAGGTAGTGGGCAGCGCATCGAACAGGCTCTCTCGGAAATAGTACAGGCCATTGCCGATCTCGTCGCGGACCTCGGGGCGTCGCGTACGGACCTCGTCGGTTCGCCACAAGGTCAGTATTTCGGTGCGCAGGCGCTCCATGATTCGGTCGCGTTCGGTCTTGCCCCAGCGCCGCAGACTGAGGCGGTCGTTGGCGAGGAAGACGCGCCGTAAGGCTTCCATGATGGTGCGCCGCCGCGCCTCGGTGGGATGCGCGGTGATGACCGGGTTGTAGCACAGCCGATCAAGCAGTGCCTGCATTTGTACGGGCGTCACACCATGCTCGCGCATTTCCTCCACGGTTTGCGCGAACGAACCTTGCCAGAGCCGCAGGCCGCGGTCGATCTGCTGGCGCCGCCAGCGGTGAGCGAAGTCCTCTTCTGCGATATTGACCAAGCTGAAGTAGGTGCTGAAGGCACGAATGACCTCTTCGAGCGTGTCGCTGTCCAGGCGGCCGATGAAGGTCATCAGGCGCTCGCGCCGGACGGGGTCTTCCTCGCGTCGCAGACTGATGTAGCCCTTGCGCAAGGTTTCGACGGCGGCGTAGACGCGATGTCCGGCGTGTGTGCGCAGAACCTCACCGAGCAGCGCACCGAGAAGTTTCACACGGGCACGCAGAATCTTGTCGTAGGACCCCGAGGGGCTCACTGCTGTGTCTGGCATGTCGGATGGCTCATGGCGTCCGGGATCGTCTCGCAGGGCGGGATTGCCGTGCGCAGGACTCAACCGGGTGTGGGCGCGGAGGCCAGGATTATACGGATTTTACTGGTTTTGTTAAGCAGTTCATGGCTAGCTTATTGATTTATATAGTGTTGAATAAGCTTGCGCACTGCGTGTCCAGCTGAAATCCGACCGTGTGCCACTACGAATCAGTATCTCCCAGTCGGGGGTGTTCCAGAGGACGAGTAGACGTTCCAGGCCTGCTCCAAGGGCCTCGGCGCTTGGCGCGTCGAACAGAAAGCCATTGGCGGTGCCGGCGGCGAGATGATCGGGTGTGGCATCGATGATGGTGTCGGCGAGGCCACCGGTACGGTGAGCCAGTGGCGGTGTGCCGTAGCGTAGGCTGTACATCTGATTCAGCCCGCAGGGTTCGAATCGCGAAGGCATCAGAAAGGCATCTGCGCCGGCCTCGATATGATGTGCCAATGTTTCGTCGTAACCGATACGGACCGCGAGGCGATCGGGATAGCGCGTGGCCAGTGCACTCAGCGCGAGCTCGAAGCGTCGTTCGCCGCTACCGAGGATGACGGCGCGGGCGCGGCCTTGTGCCAGTAGCGGCTCGATCGCGGCGATGACGAGGTCGATGCCCTTTTGTTCCACCAGGCGTCCGATGAGTCCGAGCAGTGGGGGGCGTGCTCGGATTCGTTTAGATCGAGTGCCTCGCACAAACTCGCGCGGCATTGGCGTTTGGCAACCTCGTCGATTGGATCGAAGGGGGTTGGCAGATAGGTGTCGGTACGGGGATTCCAAGCGGTTTCATCGATACCGTTGATAATGCCGCTGAGTACATCGACGCGGTGGGTGAGCAGGCCTTCGAGCCCGTAACCGAAATCTGGCGTGAGAATCTCTTTGGCATAAGTCGGGCTGACGGTGGTAATGCGATCGGCGAAAACCAATCCGCCTTTGATAAAGGATAACTGGCCATAAAATTCAAGCCCATCGGGACGCCACAGTGTCTGGGGTAGGTCGAGTTCGTGCAACGCCTCGGGAGGGAATAGGCCTTGATATGCGAGGTTATGGATGGTGAATACGGTGGCAGGGCGTTCGGCGCGCCCGTTCAATAGCGCCGGTGCAAGGCCTGTTTGCCAGTCGTTGCAGTGCAGTAGCTCGGGCCGCCAGCGCAGATCGGCCTCGCCCATGGCCAGCGCCGCGATCGCACGTCCGAAAAGCCCGAAGCGCAGGTGATTGTCCTGCCAGTCGCGCCCGTCGGGTGCGCGATAGGGATTGCCGGCGCGCTCGAAATACAGTGGAGCGTCCACCAGATAGACTGGCAGGCGGGTGCCGGGCAGAGTACCGGAAAGGAGTTGCCATTCGCTGGGTTTGCCATTGAGTGGCGGAGTACCTAGCGATTTCCAGCGTCGTGCGCGTTTGATAGCCGGGTAGGCGGGGAGGACAAGGCGTACATCGTGCCCCAAGCCGGCAAGCGCCTGCGGCAGACTGCCGCTGACATCGGCTAGCCCACCAGTCTTGATCAGGGGGTGGGCCTCACTGCTCGCAAAGAGTATTCGCATATGTCTTCTTGGGTATGAAAGGGTGGTGCTGCACCGGCCGGACCGGCCGGTCAGCCCGGATCTGGCCGTCTATATTCCAGGCTGTCTATATTCGAGGATCGCTTTGTCTTTTGGATTGTCTGAGTATATGGAGGTCAGGGCAGATATGAGTATGCTCGGTTGTGTTCCCGTGTGAGGGCTGCGACCATTTGCCCCGATCTCGTGTGAAAGTGTGCCGGAACGTGATAGGCGTGGCGAGTGCCACGCAGTCATGTCCGGGCCGAAACCATCTCCCCCAGCCCCTGGAGGCTCTTTCGATGGTCGATCCCTGCACCTTCGTCATCTTCGGCGCTACTGGCAATCTTGCCGAGAATAAATTGCTCCCCGCACTTTACCATTTGGATCGCGCTGGTCGTCTGCCTGAAGGGCTGAATGTGATTGGAATCGGTCGCCGTGACTGGGACGACGCACATTGGCGTGGCGAAGTGGTCACCAGCCTGCGGCAGCGGGTGCGGGGCGAACCACCTGACGAGGGCGCGTTCGAGCGTTTTGCCGGACGCCTGCATTTCGTCAAGGGCGATCTGGGTGAGCGCACGTGTTACGAGGCACTCAGTACACGCGTGACCTCAGAGCCCGGTTTTTCGCCGAATGTAGTCTTCTACATGGCCATTCCGCCGGCCGATTTTGGCGTGGTCAGCCAATATCTTTCCGAAACCGGGCTTAGCCAGGAAGGCAGTGGTTGGCGGCGGCTGGTGGTCGAAAAACCTTTTGGTTACGACCTCGAGAGCGCACAGATGCTCGACCAGCGCCTGCACCGTTGTTTTGCGGAGGAGCAGGTATTCCGCATCGACCACTACCTGGGCAAGGGCACGATCCAGAATATCCTGGTTTTTCGCTTCGCCAATCTGCTGCTCGAACCGTTGTGGAATCGCAACTACATCGACCATGTGCAGATCGTGCATGCGGAATCCCAAGGTACCGGCGGTCGGGCAGAGTATTATGACAACGCGGGCGCGCTGCGCGACATGATTCAGAGCCATCTGATGCAGATGCTCACCCTGGTGGCGATGGAGCCGCCGGCGGTGATGGAGGCCGAGGCCCTGCGCGACGAGAAGGTGAAGGTCCTGCGTTCCATCCGCCCGATCCCGCAGGCAGCGGTGCATGCGCACGCCTTTCGTGCCCAGTACGCGGCCGGTACGACCGGCGGTGAACGGGTGCCCGGTTACGTCGATGAGGAGGGCGTGGCGCCCGGGAGCACCACCGAAACCTTCGCCGCACTCAAGCTTTATATCGACAATTGGCGCTGGCGTAACGTGCCCTTTTACTTGCGTACCGGCAAGCGCATGGCGGCCAACCGTTCGATGGTCAGCGTGCGCTTCAAGCACCCGCCGCAACAACTTTTCCGCGAGACCGCGATCGAGCAGCTATCCCCCAACTGGGTACTGCTCGGCATCCAGCCAGAGGAGTGTCTGCGCATGGAGATCCAGGTCAAGGAGACCGGTCTGGAGATGCGTACGCGCACCGTGCAGCTCGACGCGAGCTACGACCCGGATGGGACGCCGCTCGACGCTTACGAGGCCTTGTTGCTGGATGTGATCGCGGGCGATCATTCGTTGTTTCTGCGCTACGACGAGGTTGCTTGGGCTTGGCAGGTGGTCGATCCGGTGCTGCGCGTCTGGGCTACCGAGCGCGACTTTATCCACACTTATTCGGCGGGTACCTGGGGGCCGCGAGAGGCAAACCGATTGTTCGACCGCGACGATCAACGTTGGCGCAATGAGGTTTCCCTGCCGGTCGAAGCTGACGAGGACAAGCGCCGATGAGCAAGGCAATGCGATTGAACGAGCTGCCCGTATGGCAGGATCTGGCACGGCATCATGCGGCGATCCGCGATACCCACATGCGTGAACTGTTTGCTGCCGACCCCGTGCGCTTCGAGCGCTTTTCGTTACAGCTCGACGATTTGCTGCTCGATTATTCGAAGAACCGCATTACGGACGAAACCCTGGCGCTGTTGTTTAGGCTCGCCGGCGATCGCGATGTGGGTGGTTGGCGCGACCGCATGTTCGCGGGAGAGGCGATCAACGTGAGCGAGGGCCGGGCGGTGTTGCATGTCGCCCTGCGTAATCGCACCGGCCGCCCGATTCGCGTGGCCGGTGAGGACGTCATGCCCGGCGTCCAGGCCGTCCTGACACAGATGCGCGAGTTCGTCGAAGCAGTGCAAACCGGGGTTTGGCGCGGCTTCGCCGGCGACGAGATCACCGATGTCGTCAATATCGGCATTGGCGGCTCCCACCTGGGACCGGAGATGGTCTGCGAGGCCTTGCGTCCCTACGCCCACCCGCGTATTCGGATGCATTTCGTATCCAATATCGATGGTACGGACATTCTTGAAACGCTGCGTCAGGTTGCACCGGAGCAAGTGCTGTTCGTCGTCGCTTCCAAGACCTTTACCACCCAGGAAACCCTGACCAACGCGCATACCGCGCGCGCGTGGCTACTCGATTACTTCGGTGATGAGGCCGCGGTGGCGCGGCACTTCGTTGCTGTGTCCACCAACGCCGAGGCGGTGCACGCCTTCGGCATCGACACCGCCAATATGTTTGCGTTCTGGGATTGGGTTGGAGGGCGCTACTCGCTGTGGTCGAGCATCGGCCTGTCAATCGCGCTCTATCTGGGTATGGATGCCTTCGAGGACCTGCTGGCGGGAGCACACCGTATGGACGAACACTTCCGTACGGCGCCGCTTGAGGCCAGTATGCCAGTGATTCTCGCCCTGCTCGGTGTGTGGTACATCAATTTCTTCGGCGCCGAGACCCACGCCATCCTGCCCTATGACCAATACCTGCACCGCTTCCCCGCTTATTTCCAGCAGGGCGACATGGAGAGCAACGGCAAGCATGTCGACCGCGAGGGGCGTCCGGTGGACTGGCAGACCGGGCCGGTGGTCTGGGGCGAGCCGGGTACCAACGGCCAGCACGCTTTTTATCAGTTGATTCACCAGGGCACGCGTCTCATTCCTTGCGATTTCATCGCGCCCGCGATTTCGCACAATCCGGTCGGCGCGCACCATGACATCCTGCTATCGAATTTCTTCGCCCAGCCGGAGGCGTTGATGCGTGGGCGTACGCTGGAGGAGGTACGCGAAGAGCTGCGTGGGCAGGGGTTGCCCGCCGAGGAGATAGAACGTCTCGCGCGACACAAGGTCATGCTGGGTAACCACCCGAGCAACAGCCTGATGCTGCGCCGTATCACGCCTCATGCCCTGGGCATGCTGACGGCCCTGTATGAGCACAAAATCTTCGTGCAGGGGGTTATCTGGGGCATCGACTCCTTCGACCAATGGGGTGTCGAGCTGGGCAAGCAGTTGGCCAAGGCCATACTGCCCGAGCTCGGCGGGGACGCAGTGGTCGACACCCACGACAGTTCGACCAATGGTTTGATCGCCTACTACAAACATCAACGCGCGACTCCCGGCGGATCGCACTCAACCTGAGGGCCGCTCTGCGGCGGGCGTCATGTGTGCGCTATGCTCCTGACATACCGGGTGCGTGCCGGGATCTGAATCGGATGGTTGGGGGGGGTGTGGCGATAGAGGCGTCTCGTATATTGATGGATCTGGTCTGGATCCTCGCGGTGATCTTCATTTTTGCGCTGGGCCTGCTGATGGCCTCGATCATCGTGCTGTATATCCTCGACGCGACCCAAACCCGGCACGCTATTCGTCACAATTATCCGGTCATCGGGCGCTTCCGCAATCTCTTTGAAACCCTGGGAACATTCTTCCGCCAATATTTTTTCGCGATGGACCGCGAGGAAATGCCCTTCAATCGTGCGCAGCGCGCCTGGGTCTATCGCGCCGCTAAGGCGCTCAACACCAACCAGTCCTTCGGCTCGACGCGCGATTTGCGCCAGACGGGCACGCTACTGTTCGTCAACTGCCCCTTCCCCATGTTGGAGCAGGATATCGCGGTGCCCGGACCGGTCACCGTCGGTGCCGGATGCCGAGAACCCTATGTAACCGCCTCGGTATTCAATATTTCCGGAATGAGCTACGGCGCGATCTCGCGCCCGGCAATCCAAGCTCTGGCGGCGGGTGCGCGCGAGGCGGGCTGCTGGCTGAATACTGGTGAGGGCGGTCTGGCGCCGGAGCATCTGGCGAGCGGCTGCGACCTGGTATTCCAGATCGGTACCGCTAAGTACGGCGTGCGCGAGCCGGACGGTAGCCTCAGTGACGAGCGGCTGCGTGCGGTTGCGGCCTATCCCCAGGTGCGCATGTTCGAACTCAAGCTCAGTCAAGGTGCAAAGCCGGGTAAGGGTGGCATTCTGCCCGCGGCCAAGGTAACACCGGAGGTCGCCAGCGTTCGCGGGATTCCGATCGGTGTGGATTCGATCAGTCCAAACCGCTTTCCCGAAATTGACAGCGAAGAGGCCTTGCTCGATCTGATCGCGCACGTGCGCGACATAACCGGCAAACCGGTCGGTTTCAAATGCGTGCTTGGCGCCTATGGGTGGCTGGATGATCTTTTCTCGTTGATCTGTCGTAGAGGGATCGGCAGTGCGCCGGATTTCATCACTCTGGACAGCGCCGAGGGTGGTACCGGGTCGGCGCCGGTTAGCCTGATGGATTACATGGGGCTGCCGCTGCGCGAGAGCCTGCCGATGCTGGTCGACAAGCTGCACGAATACGGTCTGCACGAGCGCGTGAAGGTGATCGCCTCGGGTAAGTTGATCAATCCCGCCGACGTTGCCTGGGCGCTCTGCGTGGGGGCCGACTTCGTGACTTCGGCGCGCGGATACATGTTCGCACTCGGCTGTATCCAGTCGCTACGCTGTCACACCAATCATTGCCCGACCGGGATCACGACCCACGATCCTCGCCTGCAGAAAGGGCTCGATCCCACGCTCAAGGCCGAGCGGGTTGCCCACTATGCCCGCGAAATCGTGCGCGAGGTCGGCATCATTGCGCATTCCTGCGGCGTTGGGCAGCCACGGCAGCTCGGGCGTATGCACTGTCGTATCGTCGGCGAAGACGGCCGCAGTCTCAGCCTGGACGAGCTGTACCCCATCCCGGAAACGCGCACCGAGTATCTGCGCGCAGTACGTTGAGCGGCGCGTGGCGCGCGCTTAGCTGTGCCCGCGACTGAGCACCAGCGAGGCTGCCGCCGTCCGCGTTTCGACCCCGAGTTTTTCGAATACATGCTCCAGGTGCTTGTTCACCGTGCGTGGGCTGATATCGAGGATCTCGCCGATCTCTCGATTGGTCTTCCCCAGCGTTACCCAGTAGAGCACTTCGGCCTCACGCGTGGTCAACGGATAGCTGCGCGCCAAAACCTCGGGTTCGGGCAAGGCGGCGTGGCGCTGGATGCAGAGCAAGCCCGGTTCGATGAGGCTGAACAGCAGGCGTTCGCCCCCGTGCCACAGGGCATAGGGCGTTTCCATGACGTCCGAGCCTTGCAGCCAGTGACGCAGCGGTAGCGGCAGACGGTCGTCGTCCACCAGCGGTTGCAGCCAGCGCTGGGCAAGTGGCGTGGCCCAGGCAATTTTATGTCGCGCGTCGAAGGCGACGATGGCGCGACCGGCTGAATCGATCGCCGAGCGGGTATGGGTCATTAGGCGGGCACGATGCATGTGCGTGGCAATGCGCGCCAGCAGCTCGTCAATCACGACAGGCTTGGTCACGTAGTCGACACCGCCGACCTGAAAGCCCTGCACGATGTGCTCGGTATCGCTCAGGCCGGTCATGAAAATCACCGGAATGTCGCGCGTTTCCAGGCCTTGCTTGAGCCGTCGGCAAGTCTCGAAGCCATCGATGCCGGGCATGCGGGCATCCAGCACGATCACGTCGGGCGCCAGACGTCGGACGCTTTCGATCGCAGCAAAGCCGTCGGTGGCCACGCGGACGTCGTAGCCCTGCTCCTGCAGGCTGTCGTGGATCACCTGGAGGTTGTCCGGTGCGTCGTCGACGAGTAACACGGTGCCTGTACCTGTTGCCGAGTTATACATCTTGATCGGTACGCTCCAGCTGTCGCATGTAATCGTTCAGCCGAAAATGCTGCACATGCAGGCGTAGGCGTTGCGTAAACGCGACAAGCCGCGCATCTCCCTGCTCAAGCGCATCCAGGCGCTCGAGTATGCCTCGGATATGGCCGAGGCTGCCGAGGTCGTGTAGTTCGCGCAAGATTTCCGCGTCTGGGCGAATCTGTGGCGACGACAATGGGAGGGCTTCGCGGGCCAATGCCTCGGCGACCGGTTGCGTGCCGACGGCCTGATGAATGTCGCGCCGGGTGATCCATTCAAGGCCCAGCCGCGCCTGCAGGCGGCCGAGCAGGGCATCGATGTCTACCGGTTTGCTCAGGAAGTCGTCGTGTGTAATGCCCGCCGCGTTGTCGCGCCCCCGCTCTTGCACGTTCGCGGAGATGACCAAAATTGGGGCCACAGACAGGGCGTTTTCACGCAGCAGTCGGCCGGTTTCCCAACCGCCAAGTCCCGGCATATTGAGATCCATGAATATGATATCCGGCTGGAAGGCGGCGACGGCACGCAGTGCATCGACACCCGACTCGGCCTCGACAACCTCGAAACCGAGCGGTCTGAGCACACTCAGCAGGAGGCCGCGATCAACTACCTGGTCATCGACGACCAGGATGCGCCGCCGCTGCCCGACATAACCGGTGACGTCCGGTGGCGGTAGGATCGTCATATGCCCTGGATCGCGTACTTCAGGCAGAAACAGGCGGAGCCGGAACAGACTGCCGCCGGTTTTGAGGCCGTGTACGGTCAGTTCACCGCCCATCAGCGTGGTTAGCATACTTGCGATGGTCAAGCCGAGGCCGGCGCTGCTGCTGGCATATCCCGCGGCGTTATCGCCGCGCTCGAAGGGTAGGAAAATACGTTCTCTATCGGCGTCTGAGATACCGATACCGGAGTCTTCGATTTCGAAGCGTGCCATTTCGCCGCGATAGTACAGGCGGAAAACCACACGCCCTCGGTCGGTGAACTTGATGGCGTTGCCCAGGATGTTGATCAGAATCTGTCCAAGGCGTTTCTTGTCGATGCGAACGACCTTGGGTAGCTCGTTGTGGACCTCGTAGACGAATTCGATCCCTTTTTCGCTTGCCTGCAGGCGGAACATGTCGGCGAGCTGGGCGACATGTTGTGGGAAGTGGATCTGTTCTTGCTCGATGGCTAGCTTCCCGGCCTCGATCTTGGAAATGTCGAGTAGACCGTCGATCAAGGACACCAGGTGTTCGCCGCTGCGGCGGATGACACGCATGGCCTCGCGTCGATTGGCTGGTACCTGCGGGTCGTGTTCGACGATCTGTGCATAGCCCAGGATGCTGTTGAGCGGTGTGCGTAACTCGTGACTGATACCCGTCAGATAGCGGCTTTTGGCCTGATTGGCGCGTTCGGCAACCTGAATGGCGGTCTGTAATTGCGCATCGGTCTGGCGATGCGCCTCGATTTCGTTCATCAATAGATGGGTCTGCCGGTTGGATTCGTCCTGCGCGACATAACGGCTTTCGACGGTGAGCACCAGCCACCAGCAACCGGCCGCAGCGAACATCAGCAGTACCACATAGAATTTGAGCAGGATAGAGCGTAGCGCGGCCAGCGTCGAAGGGTCGGCCGCGCCGGTGGCCTGCTGCAGGTAGAGCAGCGAAAGCATGATGCCCAGCGCCAGGGCGGTGGTCAGGATCAGGAGCAGGTAGTAACCGAGACGTGTGTTGATGCGCGCCGACAGCGGGCGCGGTAGCAGCCAATGCAGGGCATTGACGAACTGCTCGGGCAAGCCGGCGCCGGGCCGACACAGGTCGTGGCAGCGGGCATCAAGCGTGCAGCACAGCGAGCAGATCGGGCCACGATAGGCGGGGCAAGTGGCCATATCCTCGCCCTCGTATTCCTTCTCGCAGATGACGCAGCGCTGGGCCTTTGCCTCCTCGGGCTGTTCCGGCGTGCGTGCGAGGTAGTAGCGGCCACGGGTCAGCCAGGCAATGACCGGGGCGACGACGAAGGCAGTGCCGAGGGCGATAAAGGCCGAAAAAGACTGTGCGAGGGGCCCCAGCCAACCCGAGAACGCCACGATGGATAAGGTGGAGGCAATCAGCAGGGCACCGATACCGACTGGGTTGATGTCATAGAGATAGGCACGCTTGAATTCGATGCCGGGCGGACTGAGGCCCAACGGTTTGTTGATCACGAGATCGGCGACCAGTGCGCCGACCCAGCTGATCGCGATGTTCGAGTACAGCCCAAGGACATGTTCCAGGGCGTCGAACACGCCCATTTCCATCAGCAGTAGGGCGATCAGAACGTTGAATACCAGCCAGACGATACGGCCGGGGTGGCTGTGGGTGATGCGTGCGAAAAAATTGGACCAGGCCAGGGAGCCGGCGTAAGCGTTGGTGACGTTGATCTTGATCTGCGAAACCACCACGAACAGCGCAGCGACGGCAAGTGTCCAGGCAGGGGAGTCGAAGACATAACCGAAACCGACCTTGTACATGACCGCCGGCTGTTTGGCCTCGGCAGCGGTGAAGCCGGTGCGCAGGGCGAGGTAGGCGAGCAGTGCGCCAGCCATGAGCTTGAAGGCTCCGAAGACGATCCAGCCGGGGCCCGCGAAGATCACTCCAGTGAACCAGCGCAGACGGTTTCCCGCCTTGAGGGGTGGCATGAAGCGCAGGTAGTCGACCTGTTCGCCGATTTGCGCGATCAGGGCGAGGGTGACGCTGGTGGCGGCGCCGAAGGCGAGCAGATTGAAATGTCCGCCGGTGCCACTTTCGCCACCGAAGGCCATGAGCTGCTGGATGACGCCGGGGTCCTTCCAGAGCACGCAGATATAGGGCAGGACGAGCAGGAACAGCCATAACGGCTGCGTCCAGATCTGCAGGCGGTTGATTACGGTGATGCCGTAACCGACCAGCGGGAGCACGATGAGGGCGCTGAACAGGTAGGACGGCGTGATGGCGACACCCAGATAGAGGTGCAGCGCCTGGGCCATGATCGTGGCTTCAATGGCGAAGAATATGAAGGTGAACGAGGCGTATATCAGTGAGGTGATCGTCGACCCGATATATCCGAAGCCCGCGCCGCGGGTCAGTAGGTCCATATCGAGATTGTATTTGGCCGCGTAATAGGCAATGGGCAGGCTGGTCATGAATACCATGAGGGCCACGGCCAATGCTGCCCAGAAGGTATTGATGAATCCGTACTGCACCGCAAGGGTGCCGCCGATGGCTTCCAGTGCCAGGAACGAGACCGCGCCGAAGGCCGTATTGGCGACGCGGAAAATAGACCACTTGCGGAAGGTCCGTGCGGTGTAGCGCAGGGCGTAATCTTCAAGCGTTTCGTCGGCTACCCAGGATTTGTAGTCGCGGCGGATCTTGATGACCCGTCTCTGCGGTGCAACCCCGGGCGCCGCAGCGCCGCGTGGACCCTTCATATTCACCCTGTTCCCGAATGATGTGTGCCCCGGACGCTGCTCACGTCAGCTGTCCCGTGTGTAACCGCGGACACTGCCGCCCCTTCTCAGCCGGAGACCCCCGTGAATCAGCATGCGGTGGACCTGCATATCTCACTATACGTCGGATGACGTACTTGGCGTCACTTGGAATAATTTAATTCCTTTTTATTCAATAAATTAATCCGTTTTTTGGGTGTTTTGTATAGTGAGGCAAATGACGTATTCCGGCAGCGGATGGGGATTTGTAAGCTGCTTATCGTCGGCGTGAGGCCCTGCTGTCGCGGGCTGACCGGGATTGGCTGGGTGATGCGCAAGAGTACTTGTCGACATCCTGCAGTGCCGGTCGTGGATTTGCAGGGGCATGCGGCGACCTCCGGGCAGTCTTTCCAGCGTCGGCATCGGCTTTTGAGGCCGAGTTTGCGGGATCCAGTCACAGTTGAGGAAGCGAATCATGAGCACACCATCAACGGCAATACCCAAGGGGCGAGCGAGCGGACGTTCGTTCAATAAATTCGTCAGCAATCCAGTCCTTGAAGATTATTCGCTGCGCTATGCACCCACTTCGTTCAGGAAATGGTCCGAGTTTGCAGTGGCATCCACGGCACTCGGCGGCATTGCGTATCTTGCAGACCAGGCCATCGGCGGCTCGTTGGCGATCCAGTTTGGCTTCACCAACGCGCTATGGGGCATTCTCGCCGCCGCGCTGGTTATTTTCCTGACGGGTATTCCGATCGCCTACTATTCGGCGAAATACAACGTCGACGTTGATCTGCTGACCCGTGGCGCGGGTTTTGGTTATTTGGGCTCGACAATCACCTCGGTCATCTACGCCTCGTTCACCTTCATATTCTTCGCGCTTGAAGGTTCGATCATGGCACAGGCCTTGTATCTGTATTTCCACATACCCCTGCCTTGGGGCTACGCACTGGCGTCGCTGATCATCATTCCGCTGGTCGTATTCGGCATGACCCTGTTGTCCAAGCTACAGGTTTGGACGCAGCCGATCTGGATTACCCTGTTGTTCGCACCGCTGATCGCGGTGTTGTTCGGTGACCACAAGGCGCTTGCCGACTGGACCTCGTTTGCAGGGCATGCGCCGTCATCCGGTTTCAATCCGCTGTTGTTCGGCGGTGCTGCCGGTATCGCGCTGTCGTTGATCGCGCAGATCGGCGAACAGGCCGATTATCTGCGTTTCATGCCTGCGAAGAAGCCCGGCAGCGCCTGGAAGTGGTGGTTGGCGGTGATGCTGGCCGGTCCGGGTTGGGTCATTCTGGGCGCCAGCAAACAGCTGATGGGTTCGTTGTTCGCCTCGGTGGCAGCCTCCCACGGCACGCCGTTGGCACAGGCGAACGAGCCGATCCAGATGTATGTCACCGGCTTTCATTACATCTTCCCCAGCGCCTTTGCCGCGCTGACCGTCGCGACCTTCTTTGTGATCCTGTCGCAGATCAAGATCAACGTCACCAATGCCTATTCGGGTTCGCTGTCCTGGTCCAATTTCTTCTCGCGCACGCTGCACACCCATCCGGGCCGTGTGGTCTGGATCTTCTTCAATGTCGGCATTTCGCTAACGCTGATGGAAGCCAATATGTTCAGTGTACTCGGGCACATCCTCGGCTTTTATTCGAACGTCGCGGTGGCTTGGGTGGGTGCGGTGGTTGCGGATCTTGTCATCAACAAGCCGTTGCTCAAGCTGAGCCCGTCCTATATCGAGTTCAAGCGCGCGCATCTGTACAACTTCAATCCGGTTGGTTTCGGCTCGATGGTGATCGCCTCCATTATTTCCATCCTGGCCTTCTTCGATTTCTTCGGTGCCTATGCACAGGCGTTCTCGACCTTCATCGCGCTCGGTGTGGCCTTCGTGCTGTCACCGATTATCGCGATCATCACCCAAGGCAAATACTACATCGCACGCGACCCGCACTACCACGCGGGCACGCACCACGATGTACTGAACTGCAGCTCCTGCGGTTTCGAGTACGAGAAGGAAGACATGGCTTGCTGCCCGCACCATCAGGGCCCGATCTGCTCGTTGTGCTGCTCACTGGAATCCTCCTGCCATGACATGTGCAAAAAGCCAGACACGATCAACGGCATGCCGGTAGTCACCATGCCCGAGCGCTGCGGCTAAATTTTCTCCACGAACCCGTGTGCGCCGCCCTACAAGCGGCGGTGCACACGAAAAGCCGCGCATATCCGAAAACCGCTTCGTCTAGGGAGAAATACAATGGAAACCTTAATCAAGGTTGATTTGAACAAGACGCCGGAGGAGCAGGCCGACGTATTACACAATCGCTGGCACCCCGACATTCCAATGGTCGCGGTGGTGAAGCCGGGCGCTGAGTTCCGCATCGAGTGCATTGATTGGACCGGCGGGCAGATCGGAAACAACGACAGCGCCAACGATGTGCGCGACGTCGATCTGACCAAGGTGCATTATCTCAGTGGTCCGATCGGGGTCGAGGGCGCCGAGCCGGGCGATCTGTTGGTAGTCGATATTCTTGACGTTGGCGTGCTGCCGGATTCAGCCTGGGGATTCAATGGACTCTTCGCCTTCGAGAATGGCGGCGGGTTTCTCACGGACCACTATCCCGAGGCGAAGAAATCCTGCTGGGATTTCCATGGTATCTATACCTCCTCGCGTCACATTCCCAACGTCGAATTCGCTGGCGTGATGCATCCGGGCTTGATCGGCTGCCTACCGTCGCAAGAGCTGCTTGCCGAATGGAACAAGCGCGAGGGCGCCCTGGTTGCCACCGACCCGGATCGAGTACCGCCTTTGGCAGCGCTGCCCTATGAGGAAACCGCGCTGATGGGCCGCATGACGGGGGAAGCGGCCGTGAAGGCGGCGAAAGAAGGTGCGCGCACCGTGCCGCCACGCGAGCATGGCGGTAATTGCGACATCAAGGATCTCACTAAGGGCTCCAAGGTTTATTTCCCGGTTTACGTCAACGGTGCGGGCCTGTCCATGGGCGATATTCACTTCTCCCAGGGCGACGGCGAGATTTCCTTCTGCGGCGCCATCGAAATGGCTGGTTATCTCGATTTGCGCGTCAGTTTGATCAAGGGTGGTGTGGCCAAATACGGCATCAAAAACCCTGTCTTCAAGCCCAGTCCATTATCACCGAAATACGAAGATTATCTGATCTTCGAGGGTATTTCCGTCGACGAGAATGGCAAGCAGTTCTATCTGGATGCCCATGTCGCATACAAGCAGGCCTGTCTGAATGCGATCGAATACTTGAAGAAATTCGGTTATTCCGGCGAACAGGCGTACGCGATCCTGGGCACCGCGCCGGTACAGGGGCATATCAGCGGAATCGTTGATATTCCGAATGCCTGCGCGACGCTTTGGCTGCCGACAGGCATCTTCGATTTCGATCCCAATCCGAGCGCAGCCGGCCCGCAGATCATGGTCGAACCCGGCGTCAGCCTTGCTTCCACCAGCTGATTACAGATCGAGGGAGACAACGATGCCTCTATATGACTACGCCTGTCCCAGTTGCGGCGAATTTTCCGAGTTTGCCGCAATCAATCGCTCGGCCGAGCCCGCATCCTGCCCAATGTGTGGTGGGTCGGCATCCCGTGTGATCGGCGCGCCCGCACTGGCTTTGATGTCTTCGGCCCTCAGGCAGGCACATACACGCAGCGAAAAGAGCGCACATGCGCCTGCCCGAACATCCACACGGGGTTGCGGTTGCCACGGTAGCCACACTTGCAATAGCGCCGTCGTCAAGCGTGTGAACGATACGCGCATCTCGCGAGGCGGGACTGCCGGAAGCCAGATGAAGACCGGGGCGGCGGGTGCTCGACCATGGATGTTGGGGCACTGACATCGGCATGCGAGCGCGCTGGCGTTGCTGCTCACTATGAAGGTCAATGCGATCGTCGGGTGATGCCCGAACATTCGATTGCCATTCCATTTATTCGGAGAGATTTCTGTCATGAGACACGGTGATATTTCATCCAGCGCGGATACGGTCGGCGTTGCCGTTGTGAATTATAAAATGCCGCGCTTGCATACACGTGCGGAGGTCCTGGAGAACGCCCACAAGATCGCCGATATGGTGGTGGGCATGAAGCAGGGGCTGCCGGGTATGGATCTGGTTATTTTCCCGGAATATAGCACCCACGGCATTATGTACGATGCCAAGGAAATGTATGAAACCGCCTCTTCGGTGCCTGGTTCTGAAACCGAAATATTTTCCGCGGCCTGTCGCAAGGCAAAAACTTGGGGTGTGTTTTCGTTGACCGGGGAGTGTCATGAGGAGCATCCCAATAAAGCACCTTATAACACACTGATACTGATCAACGATCAGGGCGAAATCGTGCAGAAATATCGCAAGATCATGCCCTGGTGCCCAATCGAAGGTTGGTATCCGGGTGGTAAAACCTATGTGACCGAAGGGCCGAAGGGACTGATGGTCAGTTTGATTATCTGCGATGACGGCAATTACCCGGAAATCTGGCGCGACTGCGCAATGAAGGGCGCAGAACTCATCGTGCGTTGCCAAGGTTACATGTATCCCTCCAAAGAACAGCAAGTCGTCGTCGCCAAGGCGATGGCCTGGATGAATAACAGCTATGTTGCGGTAGCGAACGCCACCGGCTTCGACGGCGTGTATTCCTATTTCGGTCATTCCGCGATTGTCGGTTTCGATGGCCGTACGCTCGGTGAATGCGGCGAAGAGGAATACGGTATCCAGTATGCCGAGCTTTCCGTCTCCCAGATTCGTGATTCGCGAAAGCATGGTCAGTCTGAAAATCATCTCTATAAGCTTCTGCACCGCGGCTATACCGGCATGATCAATTCGGGTGACGACATTAATGGTGCACTGGAATGTCCCTACGAGTTTTATAAAACCTGGGTGACCGACCCTGCACTGGCACGTGAAAATGTGGAAAAAATAACCCGTAGCACGCCTGGTACCGCCGAATGCCCGATTGTAGGCATCCCTAATGAGGAAACGCTTGGCGGACATAAATGACCGCCTGGAAGAATAAGTAATAAAGACGCAATATTCAGGATCGCAGCGACGGGATCGCTGCGATCCTGCGCGGAAAAAATACGCATGGCATTCCTTGTCGATAAATTTACCCAGCATTTATCTGTCGCAATTTTCACAGTCTGGTGGGTGACGTCGTCTATACGGTGTTGATGGCCGTATCGGGTGGCAAGCGTACCGCGTATTGATGCGCAATTGACCATTCGGAGAGTGTGATTCATGCAAGGCTACAAAATATTCTAGCGATGCACTCAAGTCACTGCTCGCAAGTTGAAGTGACCCATAAGCCATCTGGGTTTGCGGAACCGAGATGGCTGAGAGAATAACTTGTCGGTCGAATTCATGTCAGTGCGAGGTCATGAGCCAGCGGTCGCGGAAGCGTGCGTTAGGGACGGGTGCGCGGCAGTACTGCTGGATGACGTGCGTTATCGTCTGCAGCTTTATTTGATCGCATTATGGGGCCGGGATTTCGCCATCGAGCCGCTGAGTGACGATGCTACATCGCCTTTGACGCAACGTCCTTGTTTGCGTGGAGACACCATCCATCTGCCGTCCAGGATCGAAGCAGGCGAGGAGGTGTCGGCAATGGCGCATTACCGCGCCGCTGCGGTACACGCCGCTGCGCATGCGATCTACTCCCACGCCTTCGATGCGCAGGACCTCAAACCGCGCCAGCGCCTGTTGGTCGAGCTGATCGAGGATGCGCGTGTCGAGTATCTTGCCATTCAGCGTTTTCCCCGACTTCGATACCTGTGGGCATCGTTACTCCCCCCGAAACCGTCGACAGCAATGCCGTTCCCGGCGCTGATTTGGCAATTATCCAAGGCGTTACTGGCGCCAGAGGCGGCCTATCGCGGCGATTTTTGGATTGACAAGGGCGTGGGACTGTTTTTAGAAAGACGCGCGTGCATGGAGGATCCGACTATTTCGCGTGAGATTGGCTTGCGCCTGGCTCACGATCTCGGGCAGATGCGTTTGGCAATGGACGAGGGCGGGACGTTGCCGCTATTGGCGAGTTATCGGGACGATAATCGACATCTGTGGCTGCAGGTGCGCGAAACGCTGTCCGAGGATGCCCAGAATGCGGCAGAGTGTATGCCCGCAAGTCGTCCAGAGGCCTTTTTGGAAGAGGCCACAGAAGGGCGTCGGCTCGCCTTCTCGGAAATCGCTCTGACGGGTGAGGGTGGCGATGTGGGTTACCGGGTAGAGGTGACATCGGATGATGCGAGCCTGTCTTTCTATCAATCGACCGCGCCCTGCCCAGAGCCGAACCGCATGCGCTACCCCGAATGGTTTGAGGATCTGGGATTCGAGCGCCAGAACTGGTGCACGGTACGCGAGCAGTCCGCACCCACTTCGGATACCGTCGAAGCGGAGCGCGCGCTGGGGGAGCGCCAGGTGTTGCTACGCCGTCTACGCAACGTAATAGGTGCCCTGCGCATGCGCCGGATAGTGCGCTTGCGGGCGCAGGAAAGTGGCGACGATCTGGACCTGGATGCTGCCATCCGCGTGTTGGCCGAATGGCGGACTGGCCGCGTGCCCGATGCCTACGTCTATCAGCGTAGACGGATACAGAACGACTCGTCACTGAACACGTCGTTACTGCTGGATTTGTCCGAGTCCGTTAATACGCCGGTATCGGCAGTCGGTCGACGGGTGCTCGATCTTGCCCGCGAGGCCGTTCTTCTGCTTGGGCAGACAGTGGATGGATTGGGGCACCCATTGGCGGTGGCCGGATTCCGTTCGAATGGGCGCCATGAAATCGACTATCTGCGCGTGAAGGGCTTCGACGAAGATTTCGATGCCGAGGCACGTGGCCGGCTGTATGGTCTGACGGGCGGCGGATCGACACGGATGGGGGCAGCGATCCGACATGCGACGGCCTCGCTGGCTGCCGAAACGGGAAGCCACCGATTATTGCTCGTGGTAACCGACGGGGTACCCGCGGATATTGATGTATTCAACCCGGATCACCTGGTCTCCGATGCACGCCATGCCGTGATGCAGGCGCGTCGGCAAGGCGTTCAGGTGTTTTGCGTCAGCCTGGACCCTCGGGCGGATGTCTACGTATCGCGCATCTTCGGCCTGGCTCACTATCTTGTGCTAGACCAAGTGGAATATCTGCCTGAGCGATTGACGCGCTTGTTCCTGAAATTCGCGAGTACGGCGTGATCGCCCTGCTGGCGTATGTCTGTGGGAGGCTGCCGCTAAGATACCTCCCCAGATGTGTAGGTGACTTGCCCAGCGTCAAACGTAAGCCGGCAACAGGCCTCCGTTCATGAGCGCGGCATGTTCTGCCTACGGAAAATCTCAAGAGGATTGATGGATGTCAGGCTATCAGGATGCCGTCGAGTATATTGCTGGGCAAATCGTGGATGGTCAACTCAAACCCGGGGTGCAGCTGGTTTCCGAGCGTCAACTCAGTGAAGAATTGCATGTTTCGCGTCAAACCCTGCGCGCAGCCCTGATCAAACTGGAGGCGGATGGTCTGATCTACGGAGTGAGTCGGCGCGGTTGGTTTGTGAGCCCTCCACGTCGTCAATTCCGGATACAACGTCGTGCCGACGGCCTGGAATGAGGCTCATGCCACAGACAGAACAGGCGCTGAAGTCAGCAGGCCTGTGAGCGCCGGTCGCCACAGCAGGTCATAGGCCTTTTTACGTCGTTACACCGATGCGCGTATCGCCCTGGGGCGCGTTGGGAGCAGTCAACCTACACAAACGCTGCTGGATTTTCGCTTGGCGCATGCCCAGGCGCGCGATGCGGTACACCGCCCGCTTGATGTCACCACTCTGTTCGCACAATTGGCGATATTCGATCTGCCCATGCGGTCTATATCGAGCAATGCGCCTGATCGCGCGACGTATTTGCAGCGACGAATCTGGGGCGTGAATTGACCTTGTCCACACGCGCGATCTGGCAGCCGAGTCGGGCGCGACGGCTGGTTGTGATGTCGCGTTCGCCATCGCCGATGGCTTGTCGTTTATGGCGGTAGAGCGCCACGCGCCCGCATTGCTGGCGGCGGCGCTGCCTGCGTTGCATGCTGAACATTGGCATATCGGCCCACTGGTGGTCGCGCGACAGGCGCGCGTTGCCATGGGAGATGCGGTGGGGCATGCATTGAATGCCGAACTTGTTGTCGTACTCATTGGCGAGTGACCGGGACTGAGTTCTCCGGACAGTCTCGGTGTTTATTTGACGTATCGCCCGCGCCCGGGGCGTAGCAACGCCGAGCGCAATTGCGTCAGCAATATTCGTCCCGAGGGCCTTGCGTGTGACGCTGCTGCTCGCAAGCTCGTGTACTTGCTCCTGGAGGCGCGCCGTCGGGGCTTGACGGGTATCCACCTCAAGGATGATGCACCTCGCTTGCTTGCCGATGGCGCATCGCCCCGCGATGACACTTCGATGATCTGAATCGCGCACGCTATGAAGCGTGTGGGAAGACGTTTGATGTTTTGCTCATGAGCTTGGAGCAGAGGAAGACGGCGAGAGGTTGGTTGCCCCATACGGCAAAGCCGGTCCGGCAGCGCAATTTTCTAATAGTTCGTTGTTTGTTGTTTTCATTGGATAAGGAAATAATTTCTCATTACTGTCATGTTGTCTTAACGATTAGTTAACCATTGCCAGAATACCATTCTCCCCTTGGATGCGAGGCGCGTTCTAGCGCTTCAATGAAATAACCATGGAGGATGGGCAGTGAGTATCAAGGGTAAGGGGGTGTTGGGTGGCGTAGCGGCATTGGGCGTGGGTGTGGTGATGCTCGGCGGGATCGTGCCTGCTGCATACGGACAGGACGATGGTGGAAAATCTGTCACGCAAATCAAGAAGGTGATTAAAGCGGTACTTCCCGAAAAGGCGGTCGCTACAGTGAGTAAGACCAAGGTGGAACATACCAGCCCATCGAGCAATCTGCTTTCGATCCTGAAGAATATTCCAGGGTTCAATGTGATGAGTGTGGGGCCTGGTAATTTGCTGTCGGGTGATACTGCCTTTACGTTGAATGGATTCAGTAGTTCGCAGGTGGGCTCTACATTCGATGGCGTGCCTATCATCAATACGTTTCTGGGTGGAGTTTACGGCCAAGGTGACGACCATGCGGTAACGCCGATGACCACGGGGCAGATCTCTGGCGTACAGGTTTACAGCGGCGCCAATACACCGCAACAGAATTCACTCAACTCTCTCGGTGGGACGATCAATTTTTCACCCAAAATGCCGAGTCTGAAGTCGGGTGTTGACGTCGGTTTGAGTGGCGGATCCTATGCGCGGCAGGGCGGGAATAACTCGGTAAGCATGCAGGCCAATAGTGGAGCGATCAAATCCCTGGATGGATTTCGTTTGCTGGCACGCTATGGTCATACGAATGAGACTGGCTTTCAGCGTCAGGTCTACGCGCATTTGAATTCCTATTATCTGGCTGCGATTCAACCATTCAATGAAGGCCTTTCCAAGCTGAGCCTGATCGTTATTCATAACGATGAAAAGGCACGCATGCCTGATCTAATCCCCTTGGCGTTGATCAACCAGTATGGGCGTGACTATCAATACCCCAAAGGCGTCGTCGACAATATTGTGCGCTCACATACCACGCATATTATTTTGGGGATTAAGTCATTGCTCAACCCCGTCGCGGTGGGTGGATTTAAGTTTTTCTATAATAATACCCAAAATGATCGAACTGCCTATGCGAATGCTGCCTACAACAACAGTTACATGGGCTATGGTTTGCCGACGACGCTGAAGAGTTCCTCGGCGCTTGACGGTTATGGATCTAATTTCAATGTTTACAACAATAACCTAGCGACGCAGATGTTCGGTTCAGCACATGCCGGGACGCAATATCAGCGTTATATCGATAATTATCACAATATCGGCAGCAAGGCACATATCACCTTGTTGCTGCCGTCGAATACTGTAACCTTCGGCAGCATGGTCCTGCAGGCCAAGGATTATTCAACCGAGGGTTGGTACGGTGCATCGCCAGTGCCCATGATTATGGGTTATAACAATGCCTGGTTGGAGCATGACGGCAAGGATTATTGGGATGCCTATATACAGGACGATATGTCGCTAATGAATGGCCGGCTGCATATCTATCCTGGCGTCAAGTATGTGCATGTCTCAATGTTTTCATCTGATGCCCAGGGTTATTACTACAGCTACGGCGGCGCTGTCAGTAAGACCTTCACTTGGGCAGAGCCTTCGTTGGGGGCGACCTTCAGTCCAATCAAACCGGTGGAGGTTTATGCCAATTACGGACGCACTTACAAGGCGCCGAATATCAGCGCGCTATACAGCGTGATCGGTAGTTCACCGATCCCATCGCCGGTGACGGTGGTGCCGGAATATGTCGATAGCATCGATGCCGGTATCCGCTACAGTAGCCGTTTCGGCAAGGCGTCGGTTTCCGTTTTTGATCGTTTGTTCAACCAGGTATTCAGCTATTCGTACAGTAATGTGACCGGTGTGACCACGGAATACAATTCCGGTACGGCCGCCTATAAGGGCTTTACTGTTGCGGTTGAAAAACCCTTGTTCGCGCATCTTTCCATCGAAGGCAATTACGGTTACACAGACGCTAAATACACCAAGAATTTCACCGGCAATAACGGCACGGTAACCGCAGGCATGTGGCGGCCTGACGTGCCCGAGTACACGGCGAATCTTGGGTTGTCCTATCATCACTCGGGTTGGTATGCAAGCCTCAGTTCTCATTTCGTCGGCAGACAGTACATTGCCTACAACGGTGGCACGACCAGCGGTGTCACAATTTCTTCATATTCAGTAACCGATTTGACGGCCGCATACACCTGGGAACCCCACGGCGACTATGTCAAGAAGATCAAGTTCTCGGCCTATCTGGATAACATCGCGGATACCCAGTACATCGCCTATGCCGATGTGCATGGCAGTCAGGGCGCAAGCGGGAATTATGAACGGGTGCAGGAGGGAGCGCCGAGATTCATAGGTGTGGCCGTCAATGCGTCGTTTTAACAATTTATTCATAGAACGAAACGCAAGCCCACCAGTCAATAACATCAGGTATCAGTCTGGCCACTGGGTGCGACATTTTGACGCGCGCGGTGACCGACGGAAATTGTTCGAATGTACCTGCCGGCCGTTGTTCAAATTGCGAGGGTGTTTTTGAAATGGAGCTGATCACGCATTTAATCAAGTTATCAGGCGGCCTGCCGATTCTGATGGCACTGTTACTGCTGATAGCGGTAGCGGTGATAGTGGATCGGGTGTGGTTTTACTACCGGGTGCTGGGCGCGGGCAGTCGAGTGGAAGAATCGCTGCGTGCGCTGGGCTACCGCGATGTGCGCGGCTTGAAGGCACTCGGGGATGAGTATGCGCACACCCTGCAGGGGCGCCTGATCCTGCAGGCGGTGGCCTCCAACGCCGCCACCCCGGAGGCCCTGTCGCAGCACCTCGACGAAGAGGTGTTGTGGTCGATGCCGCGGCTGGATCAATACCTGTGGCTACTCGACACGGCGGCGACCCTGGGGCCGCTGCTGGGGCTGTTCGGCACCATCATCGGCATGATCGACACCTTCAACGTCCTCGGCAGTGCCGGTGCGGCGGTCAAGGCCACCGGTGGTATCGCCGACGCGTTGGTCTCGACTGGCATGGGCTTGTTCATTGCCATCATCTCCGTACTATTCCTGAACCTGCTCAACAAGCGCCTGCGCCTGGCGATGCACCAGCTCGACCTGATCCGCCTGCTGCTGCTCAATCGCTTCTTCGGCGAGGGCGTCAAGGCGCACGAAGTGGGGGCCGAGCACTTCGAATCACGCAGCGCGCTCAGTGGACACCTGGGACTGGGTGACACGCGCAAGGCCGAGGGCGTCTGAGATGGATCGTTCCCGCTACTTCGAGCATCAGGAGCCGCGGCTGAACATCATCCCGATGATCGACATCATGATGTTCCTGCTGGTGTTCTTCGTCCTGATGGTGCTGCACATGATCCCCAACACCGGGGTCAAGCTACACCTGCCGAGTGCGAGCACGGCGACCCATCTGCCGCACAAGAGCGTGATCGTCGGCGTGACGGCACAGGGCGTGGTGCGCTACCAGGATCAGACGGTGACGCTGGCCACGCTGAAGACGGATCTGTCGGCGCTCAAGGACAAGGCCACGGTGAGCGTGATCATCGCCAGCGATGGCAAGGCCACGGTGGCGGAGCTGACCGGGGTGATGAATGCGGTGCGCGAGCTCGGCATCAGCAAGATCGGCCTGGCCACGCGCACAGGCGGTGCGACCGCTAGTAGTGGTTCTGCCACCCTGGCCCCGGCCGCCCCATGAGCGCGCTGGCGCCGAACCTCGGGCCATGGTCGCCGCCGCGGCTCGGGCTACCGCGGGCGCTGGTCATCGCGCTCGTGATCGAAGGCCTGATCGTCGTGCTGCTGCTGTGGCCGTGGCACCACGCCCCGACGCCACCGCCGCCGGCCATGCCGCAGCAGGTGACCACGGTGCAGTTCGTCAAACTGCCGCCTCCGGCGCCACCCAAGCCCGTGCCGGTGCCCAGGATCGTACCGCCACCGCCGATCCCCAAGCCGGCGATCGTGATCCCCAAGAAGATCAAGCCCAAGCCGGTGGTGCACCACCAGCCCAAGCCCCGTCCGATCCACCACGTGGTACCCAAGCCCAAGCCAGTACCCAAACCCGCGCCGCATCCGCACGTGGTGCCGCACCCGGCGCCGCAGGTGGTCAAGGCCAAGGCGCCGGCACCGCGGGTAGCGCCGGTCTCCGGCCCCAGCCCGTCGGCGATTGCCGCCTACAGCCAGGCGCTGCACGTGCTGATCCAGAACAACGTGGTGGTCGGCGAGATGGTGCGCCAGCTCGGCCTGTCGGGCAGCGTGCGCGTGCGCTTCGTGCTCGGCCCGCAGGGCGGTGCCGCGCAGGAGGTACAGGTGGTCACAGGCGGCGCCAACCCGCTGCTCCGCCATGACGCCCTCAAGACCGTCGGCCAGCTCCGCTACCCGCCGTTTCCCAAGTCCTTCGGCACCGCGCCCCGAACCTTCGAGGTCGTCGTGCAAATCAACTCAAGCAATTAAGCGGAAAGGAGTCCCGTCCATGTTGTCGGAATTTGGCTACCGGTCGATCCGATGCGTCACTGGCTTATTGATGGGGGTGTTGGTTTTGTCGACTGCGGCGCGTGCCGACAGCGGCAGGATAGAGGGAGCGCCAGTGATCAGTCGGCTGGATGATCTGTCGGCGATCACGCATGTGATTGCGACCGGGCGGCGAGTCAGTCCGGTTGGCACGCTCGTGGGCACACCGAACTTCGCCACCTCGGTCGTGGTTGCCGGTAAGGCTGCGTATGTGTTGGCCAGTGGCGCCACGCATACGCAGACGGTGACCGCTTACGATGCTCGCGATCTGCGGCGCTTGGGGCAGGTGAGTGGTTTCAAGGGCGAGATACCCGACAACGTCGCTGCAATAGGCGTGATTCGAGTCGCTCACCAGGATTTCTTTCAAGGTCTGGCTGCGGGTATGGATGGCAGGATCTATGCCGCTGGTGGCGTCAGCGACGGACTGCTCGCACTGCACGTTGGGCATGATGGTTTCAAGGTGCTGCGCCGCTACGCGCTTGCCTATCATGCCTTTCCCAAGGATCAGTATCCCTACCGCTATCAAGGCTCGCGTGGCGGGGCGTATCACTTCTATCCCGACGGGGTGGCCGTGGACCAAGATGGCCGCCACGCCTACGTCACCGGCTTATTGAGCAATGCCGTGGCGCGTATCGATCTTGATACTGGCGCGACCCAATACGCCAACGCCGGACCTTATCCGTTTGCGCCGGTGCTGACCGATCGCGGCCATCGGCTGGTTGTCAGCGATTGGGGCGGCTGCGGGGTGCGCGTACTGGACGCACGGAGCCTCAAGCCGCTCGGGAGGGTTTGCGTGGGGCCGACCACGGGGCCGGATAACGCCGATCCGGGGATACATCCGACCGCGCTCGTAACCGTGCCGGGTACTGACGACATCGTGTTCGTCGCCGCCAATCTCGATGAAGCAGTCGAGGTCGATACCCGGAGCCTCAAGGTCGTGCGTACCTTCGACGATGCACCTTATTCGGGTGCGCCACCGGGCAGCTACCCGGATGCCGTGGCCATTCACGGCGGTCGGTTGTTCGTCGCCAATGCCGGCAATAACGACGTTGCCGTATTCGATCTCACCAGCGGGCGACGTCTCGGTTTGATTCCGACCGCCTGGTACCCGACCGGGCTCGCGGCCGGGCCTGACGCCCTCTACATCGCCGCCGCCAAAGGCTTGGGCAGTGGTCCCAATCTTGAGCACCAGTGGGTCGGTACGATGATGCCGGGTACTCTGCAGCGCATCAGCTATGCGCGCATCGATGCCGAGCTGTCTCGGTTGACGAAGGTGGCGCTGTCCGACAATGGTTTCGCGCTTGGCCAGCGCGAGGCGCTCGGGCAGGCCAATCGCGAGGTGACGCGGCGCTTGCGCAGCCATATCCGCTATGTGGTCTTCATCCTGCGCGAAAACAAGACCTTCGACGAGGAGCTGGGCGACTACAAGGCAGCCGGCCGCTGGGCCGATTCCAGGCTCGCGCTCTACGGCCCTCGCGAATTGCCCAATCTTTTCGCTTGGGCTGACCGTTACGCCCTATTCGACAATTTCTATGCCGATGGTGAAGTGACTGCCCAGGGGCATCAGTGGGTTACCGGCGCCAGCGACTCTGACTTCGTGCAGCGCACCTGGCCGCAGTACTACTCAGGTCGAGGGCTCGTCCCGAATCCCGGCTGGACCCAGTCGCTGGTGCCCGCCAAGCTGGCCGATGGTACCGGCGGCATCCCCGGTGGCGCGGCCAATCCCTATGCCATCTACACGGACCTGCCCAAGCTTGGGCGCTGGTCCAACCCATGGATTGCCTATCCCGAGCGGCTGTATCTGTTCAACAGCCTACTGGCGCATCACGTCAGTTTTGAGGATTTCGGTGAGTTCGTCTCCCGCAACGAGGCTGGGGTCATCGCACCCGCGATGCGCGCGCACCTGGCCGTGAATTTTCCCGGCTGGGACCGCATGATCCTCGATACTCAGCGTGCGCACGTCGCTGTCGACTGGATGCGCCAGCATGCCGGCGATCTGCCGCATTTCATCTATATCTGGCTACCCGACGACCATACCGCTGGGCGCAGCCCCTGCTATTACACGCCTGATTACTACGTCGCGAACAGTGACCAAGCGACCGCGCAGATCGTGCATTACCTGAGCACCACGTCGCAGTGGAAGCATATGCTGGTGTTCGTCACCGAGGATGATGCGCAGTCCGGTGCTGACCACATCGACGCCCATCGCACCTTCACGGCCGTCCTCGGCCCTTGGGTGCGTCATACCCAGGTCACCACGCGCTATTCGCAGGTCAACCTCATCCGCACGATCGAGGCCATTCTGGATTTGCCGCCGATGTCGCAGTGGGATGCGAATGCGGCAGTCATTCGAGGTCTGTGGCGCGAACACTCAGATGATAGCGAGGTGCCCGTGCATCCGATGCAGGTGCCGGTGGCCTACAATCCCGGCGTCTGTCCCGACGGCAAGTTGCTGCGCCGCTTGGCCGGCGCGAGTGGCCAAACGGTGACCGCCGCCTGGTTGCGTACCCACTTGCGCCCGGATGCAGGCGAACCGCCGCCCAAGGCCGATGATCGCTATACCCCGACCAGCCTGCTCAAAGTCCCCGGTCCCGAACAGATGCGCCAGGAATGGATCGCCACCAAGGGTCGTGCGAGTTATGACCATACCCTCCGCTATCTGAGGGCCCTGGCTAATCGCCAGCACGCGCCGATGAGCCACTTCGTGGCCAGTGACGATGACGATTAGGCTTTTAGATGAAGTGAGGCGACGCTAGCCGGTCGGCAGCGACCCACGGGTCAGAAAATTCTTGTGAGGTGGTTATGATTCTTTGCTCGTCCCAGGGTCGCGCAGTGGCTAAGCGTGGATTTGTCTATCAGTGCCGAGGCACTGCGCGGCCTTAAGGGCAATCCGTGGGGGATCACACTCTGCCCCCTGGAGCGGCTTCGGCCCAGGGGGCAGAGCGTGATCAGCGTCGCCAGGCGGCAATCCGCCGACGACATTCCGCCCCAAGGGGGCAACCCAATTTGCGGCAGGTATAGCGCGCGTCGGTGCGAAAGCAGGCGGCTTCGCCACGGGCGAGCTGGATGCGGTGGATCTGGGAGATGGTGTATTGCGCGACGGCATCTCCTTCAGGCAAAGGCTGAAGGGTGGCATGTTGCGAAGGCAATGAATGCAGGCGCTGCGTGGACATGGGATTGCTCCGTTGCTAATCCGTGCCCCAACAAGTGTAGAAGATAATCCGGATCTGTCATCCGTCGATCCCGTCAGGCGCGACCTAAGGCAACGCTGAATAAGTCGTCACAATCAATCAACCCTCAAGGTTGATCAGTTTTGCCCCTGATCAGACGTCTAGATCCCGGTTTTTTGCTCTCGGTTTTCACCCTTCTCGCGCCTTGAGGTACGTTGTGGGCCCTCAACGCGCTATCAGGTGGGTACTCGGGTCCGTGATAGGTACAGGTTAGCTAACCCGAGGACCACGAAGCTGCGGTTGGCATTCTTGTCCAAACCCCGGTAGCGCACTTTGCTGAACCCCCACAGCCGTTTCACCACCGCAAAGACGTGCTCGACTCGGGCGCGGATCCGCGATTTGTTGCGGTTACGCAAACGTTCGGCCTCGGCAATTTCACCACGCTTGCTGATGCGTCGATTGGTAAAGTCCTTCGCCCGAGGGGCATGCGCCCGAATCAGCGCTTTTTGACTGGCGTAGGCACTATCGCCATAGACTCGACGCTCCTCGCCGTGCAGCGGGTCCGCGAGCAGGTGTTTGTCGTGCACGTTGGCGGCGGTGACCGCCGCGCTGTGCACCAGGCCGGTACGATTGTCCACACCGATGTGTAGCTTCATACCGAAATACCACTGTTGGCCCTTGCGGGTCTGATGCATGTCGGGATCGCGTGTCTTGTGGGCATTCTTGGTCGAGCTCGGCGCACCGATGATCGTGGCGTCGACGATCGTTCCAGTACCGACCTTCAGGCCCCGATCCTGCAGGGTCTGATTGACCTGTGCGAACAACGCCGCACCCAGGTCGTGCTGCTCCAACAGGCGACGAAACTTCAGCAGGGTCGTTCCGTCCGGGACCCGCTCGCGGCCCAGATCAATGCCCACGAATCGCCTCAGCGACGTGCTGTCCAGCAGCGCTTCTTCACACGCCTCGTCAGCCAGGTTGAACCCGTGCTGCACGAAGTACATCCGCAGCATCCGTTCCAGCCCCACCGGTGGACGACCCTTCCCTGCCTTCGGGTAGTGGGGCTCGATCACCGCACACGACGCGGACCACGGCACGAGTTCCTCCATCGTCGATAGAAACACATCACGACGCGTCGCCCGCCGATAGACCTCGAATCCTTCGCCTGAGTCCGCTGCCATCGCCAGTGTCTGCTGTTTCATCGTTACGATCCCAATTGGTTGTCAGGGCAACTCAATTTTCGCAGAGGTAAGAGACTTTTTCAGCGTTGCCCTAAATCAACCGGCGGCTGAAAACCGATCGAATACGGGGCGAAACGTTGCTGGATTTATGTGTGACGCGCCAGTGCCCAGGCGACGTGTTCGCGGACCAATGCTGAGGGATGGTCCGCGCGCGCGCGCAGAGCCTCGATGATGCCGGCGCTGTGCGGAGCGTTGCCCAGCGCAACGGCGATGTTGCGTAGCCAGCGTTCGTGTCCGATACGGCGGATGGCCGACCCCTCGGTGCGCGCGAGGAATTCATCCTCGCGCCAGGCGAATAGATCGATCAGGCGCGGCGCGTCGAGTCCATGGCGTGGTGCGAAATCGGGTTCGTTGCTGGGTCGTGCGAAGCGATTCCACGGGCAGACGAGCTGGCAGTCGTCGCAGCCGTAGATGCGGTTGCCGATCAACGGGCGCAAGGGCTCGGGAATGGCGCCCTTGAGCTCGATGGTCAGATAGGAAATACAGCGGCGCGCATCCAGCTGATAGGGGGCGACGATGGCCTGCGTTGGGCAGATGTCGATGCACGCGCGGCAATTGCCGCAGTGGGACGCGATGGGGCTGTCGACGGGCAGGGGAAGATCGGTATACAGCTCACCCAGGAAGAACCAGGACCCCGCCTCACGCGCGAGTAGGTTGGTGTGCTTGCCGATCCAGCCGAGCCCGGCCTTTTGCGCGAGCGGTTTTTCCAGGACCGGCGCGCTGTCGGTGAAGGCGCGGTATCCGAAGGGGCCAATCTTCGCCTCGATGCGGTCGGCTAGCTGCTGCAGCCGCCGGCGCATCACCTTGTGATAGTCGCGGCCCAATGCGTAGCGCGACACGTAGCCTGCGGTAGGGACATTGAGCACGGCCTCGGCTTCGGCGCCCGCCGGCGGTAGATAATCCATGCGCACTGAAATGACCCGCAGGGTGCCGGGTAGCAGTTCGGCGGGACGGCTACGCTTGCGGCCGTGGCGCGCCATGTAGTCCATCTCGCCGTGAAAGCCTCGCGTGAGCCACTCGTGCAGATGACCCTCTGCCTGTTCAAGGTCGATATCGGTAATGCCGATCGCGCCGAAGCCGAGCGCGCGTCCCCAGGCTTTGATATCGGCGGCGAGGCTGACGGGGTCTGGAACGGTGGCATCCATGATGAGTATCGGCGATGAGGGAGAGGGCTTCGGCGGTATACTGACACGCATGCAAATACTGCGTCTGCCCCTTTATACGGTTGAGCAGGCGCGTCGGATCGACCGGCGTGCCAGCGAGTCGTTCGGTTTGCCGGGCCCGGTACTGATGGCGCGCGCCGGTGCGTTGGCGTTCGCTCGATTGCGCCGCCGCTGGCCCTTGGCCTTGCGATTGTGCGTGGTGTGCGGGAGCGGTAATAACGGTGGGGATGGTCTGGTGCTTGCGCGTGTTGCGCGGGCGGCGGGCCTGAGCGTGCAGGTCTTCATTGCGGGCCCGGGCCCGAAGGCGGGCAGTGAGGCCGCTGGGGCCCTGGCCGAATGGCTGGCCTCGGGCGATGGGATCGAACCCGTGCCGGCGGTTCTGCCGGAGGCCGATGTGTATGTCGACGCTGTTTTTGGCATTGGTCTCAAGCGCACACCGGAAGGTGATGCCAGGACGGCCGTGGCGGCGCTGAGTCGTGTCGCCCCTGTGATGTCTCTGGACGTACCTTCAGGGGTGGATGCCGATACGGGGCATTGCCCCGGTGGTGCGATCGTGCGCGCGGTCGAGACGGTGAGCTTCATCGTGCGCAAGCGCGGTCTATACACGGGCCGTGCGCGCGACTATGTCGGCGAGGTAAGTCTGGAAGACCTTAGTCTGCCCGCGGAGGCGCTAGCCGACGAAGCCCCGACCGCCTGGTTGCGTCAGTGTGCCTCGGCGCTGCCACCGCGCAGGCCAGACAGCCACAAGGGCGATCATGGCCGAGTGCTGGTGATCGGCGGCGCACCAGGTTTTGCCGGTGCGGCACGGATGGCGGGGGAGGCTGCCCTGCGCGTGGGTGCGGGCCTGGTGACCGTGGCTACGCATCCGGCACATGCTGCGATGCTCAACGTCGGATGCTGGGAGCTGATGGTGCGAGGCGTGGCGGACGGGGGCGCGCTTCGGGAGGCAATTGCGGCGGCAGATGTGGTCGCGATCGGTCCGGGGTTGTCGACGGCGGTCTGGGGGCGCGAGATGTGGCAGGCCGCGCTCGCCGCCCGCTGCCCGCTGGTGGTCGACGCCGATGCCCTCAACCTGCTTGCGGCCAGCCCTCATCGACGTGACGATTGGGTGATAACGCCTCATCCGGGCGAGGCGGGCCGTTTGCTCGGCTGGACTGTCGGCACGGTACAGGCCGACCGCTTCGAGGCGGCGGCGCGCCTGAGCGAGCGTTACGGCGGCTCGATTGTGCTCAAGGGCGCGGGCACGCTTATCCGTACCGATACTCGGGTCGCGCTCTGCGCTGCGGGCAATCCGGGTATGGCTTCCGGCGGCATGGGCGATATCTTGACCGGTGTGATTGCCGGACTGATCGCCCAAGGGCGATCGCCGATCGCGGCGGCGGAAGAGGGGGTGTGTTTGCATGCCGTGGCGGGTGATCGCGCGGCGGTGACGGGCGAACGGGGTTTGCTTGCAACCGATTTATTGCCCTGGCTGCGGAGATTGGTGAACGGACTTGATGGATGAAGGAAGCATGAACCTGAATCGGGGCGTTGATGACGGGCTTGAGCTGGCGCTCGCTGACGAAGCCGCGACCGAACATCTGGGTGCCGCGCTGGCGCGTGCCTTGCCACGAAATGCGCTGGTGTTTCTGCATGGCAATCTCGGTGCTGGCAAGACGACCTTGGCGCGCGCCTTGCTGCGAGCGCTCGGACACGCCGGTGCGGTGAGAAGTCCGACCTATACCTTGGTCGAGCCTTATGAGATAGACGGCCGGCGCGTGTTTCACTTTGATCTATATCGTCTCGCGGACCCGGAGGAGCTGGAGGCCATCGGGCTGCGCGATTACCTCGACGGCGATTCCCTCTGTCTGATCGAGTGGCCGGAGCGGGGCGCAGGCATGCTCCCGGCGGCGGATCTGGATATCCATTTGGCGACTGATGGCGCCGGACGGCACGCCAGATTGCTCGCCGAAGGTGAGAAAGGACGGAGTGTTCTGATAAGTATTGATGTAATGTAAGAGCGTAGGTATATCGTCTATCTACATAAAAAATATAACTTTTGCACTTGCATTCTCGGTTTCGATGGCAAATGATATGGGCACATCGGCTACGTGTCGTTGATCGTCCTGTTGCCTTGCGGAACGTAGGAGAATATTCATGAGCCACTCGACCGAAGATTCAGATCGTCGCGACTTTCTGCGCCGGATGCTGGGGATTTCCGGGATGGCCGCCATGACCGTGATCAGCCCCAGCGCCTTTGCCAGCACCGCGGTGCTGGTCAAGGGAGTGCACTTGAGCGAGTCCGGCGGCAAAACCCGCGTGATTTTCGATCTCAGCGGCCCGGTCCAGCACTCGCTGTTCACCCTGAGTCACCCCGACCGGGTGGTTATCGATTTCGACAATGCCCGCGCGGCCGGTGCCATGCGGTTTGCGTCAAGCCCGCTGGTGCGGGATATCCGCCATGCGGCGCGCGGTCGTTCCGACCTGCGCGTGGTGCTGGACCTTAAAGCCGACGCTGATGCCAGTAGCTTTTTGGTCAAGCCGGGGCGCGGATCGCGCAATTATCAGGTGGTAGTGGATCTGTCGGCCGTTTCCGTGGGTAAGCCCCAGCCAGTGATCACGGCAGCCCAGGCGCAACCGCAGCGGCCGTTACGCGATGTGGTGATTTGCATCGATCCTGGGCATGGCGGTAAGGACCCGGGCGCAATCGGCAAGCGCGGCACCTATGAAAAGACCGTGGTACTTGATATGGCGCGACGCCTTGAGGCACTGATCAATCGCGAGCCCGGCATGCAAGCCTTCATGACTCGTAAAAGCGATTATTTCGTCACCTTGCGTGGACGCCTGGCCAAGGCCCGTAAGCATCGCGCCGATTTGTTCGTCTCGATCCATGCGGATGCTTCGCCGTATCGCTATCCCAAGGGTTCGACCGTTTATGTGCTTTCCGAGCACGGCGCCTCTTCCGAGGCGGCCCGTCTGCTCGCAGAGCGCCAGAATGATGTCGACCGCGTGGCCGGAGTGAATCTATCCAATAAAGATAATCTGGTCGCCTCGGTACTGGTCGATCTGGCGCAATCGGCCACGCGCGAGGCCAGCTTCAAATTGGGCGACAAGCTCAAGGGCAGCATTGATCGCGTGATTCGCATGCATTCGAACACCGTGGAGCGGGCGTCCTTCGTGGTACTCAAATCGCCGGATATCCCCTCTGCGCTGGTGGAAACGGCGTTTATCTCCAATCCCGCAGAGGAACGCCGCCTGCGTACCCCGCGTTTCCGGGCCAATATGGCTGGTGCGTTGCTCGGGGGCGTCAAGGACTATTTCGAACATCATGCGCCGCCCGGTACGATCTTCGCCGAGCGTGGGCGCGTCTTGCACGAGTTCGGTTAGCCCCGGAAGAGATCCCGCCGGCCATTTGGGCCGGCGCCCGTCGCGGATAGCGGGCGGCATGGCATAATGCCGGGCGTATTCGAACGCCCTACCGCCAATGCCGATGTCCATCCGCCGATTGCCGCCGCAACTCATCAATCAGATCGCCGCCGGCGAGGTGGTTGATCGTCCTGCGTCCGTGATCAAGGAATTGCTGGAGAACAGCCTCGATGCCGGCGCTGATCGGATCGAGCTTGATATCGAGCAGGGTGGGCAGCGCCTGATGCGCATCCGCGACAATGGCTGCGGGATTCCCCGAGATGAGATGGCATTGGCGTTGTCGCGCCATGCAACTAGCAAAATCGCTTCACTGGACGACCTGGAACAGGTGCGCAGCCTGGGTTTTCGAGGAGAAGCGCTGCCGAGTATCGCCTCGGTGTCTCGCCTGACGCTGACCTCCTGCACGGCGGGCGAATCGGCTGGCTGGCGTCTGCGCGGCGACGGTCGGGAGCAGTTCACCGCCCCGAGCCCGCGGCGCACCCGCAGGGCACGACCGTCGAGGTGCGTGACCTGTTCTTCAATGTGCCGGCGCGCCGCAAGTTCCTACGTACCGAGCGCACGGAGTATCAGCATATCGAGGAGGTGGTGCGCCGTATCGCGCTAAGCCGCTTTGATGTGGCCGTGCGTATGAGCCATAACGGGAAGACGCAGTTCGAGTTGCGTAAGGCGGAAGAGGCTGAAGCCCAGGCGCAACGCGTGGCTTCGGTATGTAGCGAGGCCTTTCTGGCGCAATCGAATCTGATTGAACATGAAGGTGCCGGGATGCGTCTGTGGGGCTGGCTGGGTGCGCCGACCTTTTCGCGCGGACAGGCCGATCTGCAGTATTTCTACGTCAACGGGCGCATGGTGCGCGATAAATTGGTATCGCACGCCGTCCGTTTGGCTTACCAGGATGTGCTGTTCCACGGTCGCCATCCGGCCTATGTGTTGTTTCTGGATATGGATCCGGCCGGGGTCGATGTCAATGCCCATCCCGCCAAGGCGGAGGTGCGTTTTCGCGATTCGCGTTTGGTGCATGATTACTTGCACCACAGCCTCAAGGAAGCGATTGCCGGGCGTCGTGCCGCGGAAGGCGTCCTCCCTGCTTCGCCGGTGAGGGAGACGTACCTGAGTCCGGAGATGTCGCAATCACCATTGCGTCCCGGTCCTGGATTCGACTTGGGCGTACCCACGCCAGCCGGTCACTCGTACCGATCGGGCGGGGTGGGGGCTGTCGGCGGGGTGGGAGAGCAGTTGGCCGCCTTCGGGCGCCTTTATGCTGCTGCACCGAGCGGGAAACCGGAAGTGGCCGGCGACGTGCCGCCGCTGGGATTCGCCCTGGCACAGCTCGGCGGTGTCTATGTCCTGGCGGAAAACGCCAATGGCCTGGTGCTGGTCGACATGCATGCCGCTCACGAACGCATTACCTACGAACGACTCAAGACCGCCTACGGTATCGAGGGGGTGCGGCGTCAGCCGCTACTGTTGCCGGCGACGGTTGCCGTGAGCCGTCGAGAAGCGGATGCGGCCGAATCTGTCCGAGATTTGCTGGCCCGACTCGGGCTGGAGATCGACCGGCTTGGCCCGGAGTCGCTGCGTGTGCGTGCCGTGCCCGCACTGCTGGCTGGTGCTGACGTTGCTCAGCTGTTGCGCGATGTGCTCGGAGATGTCGTCGAATACGGCGACAGCCTGCGCGTGGAGGCGGAAGTCAATGAGGTGTTGTCTACCATGGCTTGCCACGGGTCGGTGCGCGCCAATCGGCGTTTGACGCTGGACGAAATGAACAGTTTGCTGCGCGACATGGAGCGCACCGAGCGCAGCGATCAGTGCAACCACGGGCGGCCAACCTGGGTGCAGATGAGCTTGGGCGAACTCGATCGCCTGTTCCTGCGCGGGCGTTGATTCGTGTCTGGCGCGCAAGCAGCCGCCGATCTGCCGCCGGCCATCCTGTTGATGGGGCCGACGGCGAGCGGCAAGACGGATCTCGCGCTGGAGTTGGTGCGTCGCTTCCCCGTAGAGATCGTCAGTGTCGATTCGGCACTGATCTATCGTGGCATGGACATCGGTACCGCCAAGCCCTCCCGTGAGTTGCTGGCCGAGGCGCCGCATCGCCTGATCGATATACTCGACCCGCTTGAAGTCTATTCCGCGGCGCGCTTCCGTGCGGATGCCTTGCGCGAGATGGCGCAGATAACTGCGGCGGGTCGGATACCGTTGCTGACCGGCGGAACACTATTGTATTTCCGGGCGCTGGAATCGGGTTTGTCTGTATTGCCGGCAGCCGACCCCGAGATGCGTGCGCGGATCGCGGCAGAGGCCGCGGAGCGGGGTTGGGAAGCCCTGCACGAGGAGTTGGTGCGCCTCGATCCCGCCGCTGCCGACCGTATCCACCGCAACGATCCGCAGCGTTTGCAGCGGGCGCTGGAGGTCATCCGGTTGACTGGGCGGCCTTTGTCTTCGCAACAGTCTGGCGGTGTTGCCGGCTTGCCATACCGGTTGTTACGCCTTGGTTTGGTGCCTGATGATCGGGAGAGTCTTCATCGGCGCATTCGTCAACGTTTCGAAAAGATGTTGGTCGAAGGCTTGATAAATGAAGTAGCGGACCTATATCACAGGGGCGATCTGAACCCGGCTCTGCCTTCGATGCGCGCCGTCGGCTATCGCCAGATTTGGTGTTATCTGGCAGGCGAATGGGATCGGCAGACGATGATCGAAAAGGCTGTTGTGGCGACACGGCAATTGGCCAAGCGACAAATGACCTGGCTGCGCGGCGATCACGCATTAATACGCGTGAACGCCGAGGCCGTCGAGCTGTCGAAGCTCAGCGCGCAGGTCGCGCAGTTTATCGAGGGAGGCAGTTAAGCCTCGGCAAACGTGCCATGTGTGGCGATGCCGCGTGCTAATATTATCCACCGAAGGGCCGAGTGGACATGCGCCATCGGTATCCAACAATAAGGAGCCAGTTTAATGTCTAAAGGGCATACCCTGCAGGAACCGTTTTTGAATCTGTTGCGTAAGGAACGCGTGCCGGTCGCGATCTTTCTCGTCAACGGTATCAAGCTGCAAGGACAAATCGAGTCCTTTGACCAGTTTGTTGTTTTGCTCAAAAACAGTGTCAGCCAGATGGTCTACAAACACGCGATATCAACCATTGTGCCTTCGCGTCCAGTCCGGTTGCCCATAGATGACGTCGATGAAGAAGGCGATGCCGAATAAGCGGAGCGACATCCACGTTGTTTGAACGACCACGTAGTGGCGAGACGGCGATCCTCGTACAGGTGGATGTTGCCGGCCTTGCCGAACCGGGCGAGCGCGATGAGTTCATCGAGCTCGCCCGTTCCGCCGGCGCCACGATTGCCCGTGTCATCGATGTGAAGCGCCATAGCCCAGACCCGAAATATTTTATCGGGACGGGCAAGGCCGACGAGATCGCCGATGCCGTGATTGCTGACGACGCGGAACTGGTCATATTCAGCCGTGTACTCAGCCCGAGCCAGGAGCGCAATCTCGAGGCCAAATTCAAGGCCCGCGTCCTTGATCGTACCGGGTTGATTCTCGATATCTTCGCCCAGCGGGCCCGCTCGCACGAAGGCAAGCTCCAGGTCGAACTGGCGCAACTCAACCATCTATCGACCCGCTTGGTGCGGGGCTGGACTCATCTTGAGCGCCAGAAGGGCGGCATCGGCCTGCGTGGTCCGGGTGAAACCCAGTTGGAAACTGATCGCCGCTTGTTGGGCGATCGGATCAAGCAAATTCTCCGGCGCCTGGATAAGGTTCGGCGGCAGCGACAGCAGGGGCGTCAGGCGCGCAAGAAGGCCGAGCTACCGGCTGTCGCGCTGGTGGGCTATACCAATGCTGGCAAATCAACCCTGTTCAACCGGCTCAGCCAGGCCGGGGTTTACGCTGCCGATCAGTTGTTTGCAACACTGGATCCGACCTTGCGCCGGGTCGAGCTTGATGCGGTCAGTGCCTTGGTGTTGGCCGATACGGTTGGTTTCGTGCGCGAACTGCCGCACGAGCTGGTGGCCGCATTTCATGCCACACTCCAGGAAACGCGGGAGGCGGATTTGTTGTTGCATGTCATCGATGCGAGTAACCCGGAGCACAACCGTACGGAGAGCGACGTCGATCAGGTGCTCGCCGAGATCGGTGCGGATGAGGTGCCGATGCTGCGTGTCTTCAATAAGATTGACCGCCTGGACGTGACCCCGCGCATCGACCGTGACGCCGAAGGGCGACCGGTGAAGGCCTGGGTGTCGGCGCAGACGGGAGCGGGTATTGAGGAATTATTGGCAGCCCTGCGAGAATATTTCATGCCGGAGGTTGTGCATGGCTGGGTGCATCTCCCGGCGTCGGCCGGCCGTCAGCGTGCTCGGTTGTTCGGTCTAGGTGCCGTGCTGGATGAGCGCGTGGACGATGCCGGTGGCAGCGATCTTGAGGTACGGTTGCCGCGTAGGCGCTATGATGCTTGGGTCAGCGAAACCGGAAATCCAGAGGTACTACGCTTGCGACCCCTATGAGGGGGTCTTACAATGCGTCGCTTCGGCCGCACGCGGGCCGACCGGCGCCGTTCCGTCGCAACGCATGAGACATTCGACCATCCAATCTGGAGTGATCAATGCCCTGGAACG
The DNA here is from genome assembly GCF_001753245.1 of Acidihalobacter yilgarnensis. Taxonomy (NCBI): domain Bacteria; kingdom Pseudomonadati; phylum Pseudomonadota; class Gammaproteobacteria; order Chromatiales; family Ectothiorhodospiraceae; genus Acidihalobacter; species Acidihalobacter yilgarnensis. Next base: position 977,711 of record NZ_CP017415.1, read on the forward strand.
AGCCAGGTAAGAACAATTCGGGCAATCAGGACCCTTGGGGAAACGGGCGACGGAGCGGGGGAGGCTCTTCCAATCCGTTGGATCTTGAAAAATGGCTGCGACGACTAATCGACAAACTGCGCACTGGTGGCAGTGGCGGTGGCAGTCCCACGCCTGCCATTCTGCTGGCTGTCGTGGTGGCGCTCGTAGCTTGGCTTGCCTCTGGATTTTACATTGTGGGTCCGGGCGAGCGCGGGGTCGTGCTGCGCTTTGGCGCCTTCACCGAAACCAGTCTGCCGGGGCCGCATTGGCACTTGCCCTATCCCATCGAGCAGGTACATGTGGTCGATATCGACCAGAACCGCAGCGAGCAGAGCAAGGCGGTCATGTTGACCCAAGACGAAAACATCGTCGATGTCGATGTGTCGGCGCAATATCGCGTCAAGAATGCCGAGGAATATCTGTTCAACGTTCGCGACCCCAATCAAACCTTGCGCGACGTGCTGGTCAGCGCGATCCGCGAGATCGTGGGCAAGAGCAAGATGGATTATGTGGTGGGCGAAGGCCGCGCGGATATCGCGTTGCGAACTCAGGCGCTGATGCAACATACCCTCGATGGCTACAAGATCGGCTTGGAGGTCATCAAGGTGAATCTGCAGGATGCGCAGCCGCCAGAGCAGGTGCAGAGTGCCTTTGCTGATGCCATCAAGGCGCGTGAGGACGAGGTGCGATATCGCAATGAGGCCGATGGCTACGCGAATACCGTGATCCCGCAAGCACGTGGTCAGGCAGCACGCGAACAGGAAGAGGCGCAGGCCTACAAGCAACGTGTGGTCGCACGCGCGCAGGGTGATGCCTCACGCTTCGACCAATTGCTCAAGGAATACGAAAAGGCGCCGAAGGTTACGCGAGAACGCCTGTACCTCGACACCATGCAATCGGTGCTTGAAAACAGCTCCAAGGTGTTGATCGACAGCAAGGGTAAAAACATCCTGTACTTGCCGCTCAATAATCTGCCCAAGGGCACGAGCAGCACGGCTCAGGATCCTGCAGCGGTGGCCTCGAGTGCAGCAGCTGCAGATGCCGGCCCCATGCAGGCGGAACGTCAGCGGCGTGATCTGCGTAACCGGGAGGTCCATTGACAATGAAGGTACGCATTTTTGGGATTGTGGTCGTCGTGGCGGCCCTGCTGGTCTACATGTCGGCCTATACCGTGCAGCAGGATCAACGCGCCATGCTGTTCAAGCTCGGCGAGATCAAGCAAACCGACATCAAGCCGGGTCTGCATTTCAAATGGCCGTTGATCGAAACGGTACGCAAGTTCGATGCGCGTCTGTTGACGCTCAATTCCCAGCCGGAGCGCTTCCTCACCAGCGAGAAGAAGAACGTGATGGTCGACTTCTTCGTGAAGTGGCGCATCGCCAATCTCGGCCAATATTACCGCTCAACGCGAGGTGACGAGCAGCGTGCGCTGACGCGCCTCTCGCAGATCATGAAGGATGGACTGCGCAGCGAATTCGGTAAACGCACCATTCAGGAAGCGGTGTCCGGTGAGCGCAGCGAGATCATGAATACGCTGAATACCGAGGCCACAAAATCGGCCAAGCAACTCGGTATCGAGGTGCAGGACGTGCGCATCGTCAGCATCGACCTGCCGGCCGAAGTGGCCAATTCCGTGTACAAACGTATGGAAGCCGAGCGTGCTCGTGTCGCCGCCGATTTCCGGGCGCGCGGTAAGGAAGCGGCTGAACGCATTCGCGCCAATGCCGACCGCGAACACTCAGTGATTTTGGCCAATGCCTACCGACAGGCGCAGATGCTGCGCGGCCAGGGCGATGCCACAGCCGCCGAGATCTATGCCAAGGCCTATGATCAGAATCCAAATTTCTACGCCTTCTACCGAAGCCTGCAGGCCTATCGTCAAAGCTTCAATAGCAAGGACAATGTGCTTGTTCTGGAGCCTGATTCTCAGTTTTTCCGCTTCTTCAATCAGGCTGAAGGCATCGGCAAACGATAGGCATAGGGTCGTGACGACAAGGTTGCATGCCAAGGCAGAGCAGCGGTGCGCGGTCGCGCACCGCTGCTCTGCCGACAATCCCACCGTTTAAAAGGCCAGGACATGTGGACTCACTTGCTAGTGGCCCTGGGCCTGGTCTTTGTGCTCGAGGGTATTTTCCCGTTCATCAGCCCCAATGGGTTGAGGCGTACCCTCCTGCAACTGGTGCAATTGCCCAATCGTGTGCTGCGCATCATTGGCCTCTCCAGTATGCTTTCCGGCCTGTTAATCATCTATCTCTTTCACCGCTGAGTTGGCAACTCGGCGTCGGAAACGGTTGTACGAGGACGTGGTATGAATGACCCCGCATACTGGCTGTTGCCGGAGGGCATCGAAGAAACCCTACCGCCGGCGGCGGCCCAGCTTGAGCGCGTGCGCCGCGAGCTGTTGGATATGTACCGCGTGTGGGGCTACGAACTGGTCATTCCTCCTCTCATTGAATACCTGGAATCCCTGCTAACCGGTGCAGGACGTGAATTGGATCTCGAAACCTTCAAGTTGACCGATCAGCTTAATGGCCGACTGATGGGCGTGCGTGCGGACATTACGCCACAGGTCGCGCGTATCGATGCGCACCGTCTGCATCGCGAAGTACCCGTGCGTCTGTGTTACATGGCGCGTGTGCTACGGACGCGTCCGCAGGGGCTGGGCGGAACACGCAGCCCGCTGCAGGTGGGCGCCGAGCTTTATGGGCATGCCGGTATCGACAGTGACGTCGAGATCATCCGACTGATGCTGGCCACATTGAAGGCTTGCGGCATTGGCCGTGTGCATGTCGATCTTGGGCATATCGATATCTTCCGGTGTCTGGTGGAGGCCGCACGCCTGGAGCCGGAAATCGAGACGGAGTTGTTTGAACTTCTGCAACGCAAGGCCGTCGCCGAAATGAGCGAGCAACTTGCGGCGAGCGGTTTGGGCGAGATCCATCGCAGGCGTTTTCTGGACTTGGCTAACCTTAATGGCGGTGCGGAGGTGTTGCTGCAGGCGCGCGAACGTTTCGCCGGCGTGGATGCGCGTATCGACGCCGCATTGGATTATCTCGATGATGTAGCGGCGGCCATTCGCCATGAAGCGCCCGATGTAGAGCTGTGTTTCGATCTGGGCGAATTGCGTGGTTATCACTATCATTCGGGGTTGGTTTATGCCGCCTACGTTCCTGGGCGTGGGCAGGAGTTGGCGCGCGGCGGACGCTATGACGGTATCGGCAAGGCCTTCGGCCGGGCTCGTCCAGCCACCGGATTCAGCGCCGACCTTGAGGGTCTGCTCGAAGCCGGTGCGCGGGAAGACATAGCAGCTACAGCGCGCATTTATGCGCCGGCGGAAGGAAATGCCGCACTGGACGATGAAATACGACGGTTGCGCGACGAAGGTCGCATCGTCATTCGCGCGCTGTGTGGGCAACAGGGCGATGCAAGGGCCATGGGCTGCGACCAGATACTGGTTCGCCATGGCGATCAATGGCTGCTGACGGAAGTGAATTAATGGGCAAGTTCGTCGTTGTATTGGGGAGTCAGTGGGGTGACGAGGGCAAGGGTAAGATCGTCGACCTATTGACCGATGAAGTGGCGGCTGTCGCGCGCTTCCAGGGAGGGCATAACGCAGGGCATACCCTGGTTATCGATGGCGAGAAAACGGTACTGCACCTGATTCCATCGGGCATCCTGCGCGAGGGCGTCGAGTGTTTGATCGGTAATGGGGTGGTGCTGTCGCCTACCGCATTGCTGGAGGAAATGGCGATGCTGTCCGCACGCGGCGTGCCGGTGGCCGAGCGTCTGCGCATCTCCGATGCTGCCCAGCTGATCCTGCCTTATCACGTCTCGCTCGATCTCGCGCGCGAACAGGCTCGAGGCAGTGCGGCCATCGGCACCACCGGCCGAGGCATCGGGCCTGCCTATGAGGACAAGGTTGCGAGGCGTGGATTGCGCGTCAGCGATCTGTTCCATCGCGAGCGGCTGGCCGCCAAGCTGGGTGAGGTGCTCGATTACCATAACTTCGTGCTCAAGCACTACTTCAAGACCGATGTGCTGGATTTCCAGCGCATCCTGGATGATTGTCTGGCACAAGCGGAAATCATCCGCCCATTGGTGATTGATGTTTCGTTGCGCCTATCCGAGTTGCGTGCCGAGGGGCGCAGTGTGCTCTTTGAGGGCGCGCAGGGCACGTTGCTCGATATCGACCATGGCACCTATCCCTTCGTGACCTCGTCCAACACGACGGCGGGTGGCGCGAGTACCGGCACCGGCGTCGGGCCGTTGTCCCTGGATTACGTACTGGGCATCACCAAGGCCTACACCACGCGCGTCGGCGCAGGGCCCTTTCCGACCGAGTTAATGGACGAAATGGGCGAGCATTTGGCGCGTCGCGGACATGAATTCGGTGCCACCACTGGCCGTGCGCGGCGCTGCGGTTGGTTCGATGCGGTGGCGTTACGACGCGCCATCCAGATCAACAGCATTTCCGGTTTGTGTATGACCAAGCTCGATGTGCTTGATGGCTTGGAATCGTTGCGCATCTGCGTGGGCTACGATTGCGACGGCGAGCGTTACGAGCTGCCGCCAAGCGGGGCAGAATCACTGGCCACCTGTCGGCCGATTTATGAGGAATTGCCCGGCTGGCAGTCCAACACAGTCGGTATCACCCGTTATGAAGCGCTACCCCAGGCCGCCAAAACCTATCTTGAACGAATCCAGGCGCTGGCGGGCATCCCGATCGATCTGATTTCGACTGGCCCAGATCGCGAGCAAAACATCGTGTTGCGCAATCCCCTCAAGGCAAACGCCGGCTAACACACCACGCCGGGCCCGTATGCGCGGGTCCGGCGGCTGCCTCTCGATATGCGCTGGCAAGCATCCTGCTAGGTCTTCTGCAGGGTCAACGCACGCCGGAGGATTCCATGTCACTGTCGAGAGACGTCAAAGACCGGGCAACCGAGCTACTGAGCGCACTATATGGGTGCGAAGCAGCCCAGGACACGCTCACGGCGCTCGAAGGGTTGCTGGCAGAAGATGAAATCCCCTCGGCGAAGACCCGAACCTGGCCCGCGTTGTCTGAGCGCGATGCCCTGCTGATTACCTATGGCAATACCTTCAGCGCGCCGGGCGAACCGCCTCTCGGCACCTTGTTACGTTTTTTGAAGACGCATGTCGGCGATGCGATCAGCTTGGTTCATCTGCTGCCGATCTTTCCCTATAGCTCCGACGACGGTTTTTCCGTGGTCAATTACCTCGAAGTCAGCCCGGAGCTTGGCGGCTGGGAAGACGTGGCCAAGATCGGCGAGCAGTACGGGCTGACGCTGGATCTGGTGCTGAATCACTGCTCACGCAGTCATCTTTGGTTCCAGGACTATATCCGCGGCGAGGCACCGGGGCGCGACTATTTCGTCGAGGCCGATCCGGCCGATCCGCGCCTGGCCCTGGTCACACGCCCGCGCAATAGCCCGTTATTGACGCCCGTCGAGGTGCGCGATCAGGGATCGCGCTGGGTGTGGACCACCTTCAGTGCGGATCAGGTCGATCTCGATTTTGCGAACCCGGCGGTGCTGTTGGAATACGTCCGAATTCTGTTGACCTACATCCGGCGTGGCGCGCGGGTGGTACGTCTGGATGCAGTGGCCTATCTATGGAAAACCCTGGGTACGCCGTGCATCAATCTGCCCGAGACGCATGCGGTGGTGAAATGCCTGCGCTTGATTGTCGATGCGGCGGTGCCGGGCACGCTGCTGCTCACCGAAACCAATGTCCCGCAGGTGGAAAACCTGAGTTATTTCGGTGAGGGTAATGAGGCACATTTGATTTACCAGTTCAGTCTGGCGCCTTTGTTGCTGTATGCATTGACGCTCGGGCGCACCGCCGCACTACAGACCTGGGCCGCCGAACTGCCGCCGCCGCCCGTCGGCGGCGGTTATGTGAATTTTACGGCTTCGCACGATGGGGTCGGATTGCGCCCGTTGGAAGGTCTGGTGTCCGAGGCTGACCGCGATGCGCTGCTGCGACGGATGCGTGAGCGCGGAGGCTACGTGTCGATGCGTCGACTGCCGGACGGACGCGACGCGCCCTACGAACTCAACATCAGCTATTTCACGGCGCTGGGCGGCGACGATGGCGAGGCCGCGCAGCTTGCGCGATTCCTGCTCGCCCAGACCGTGGCGCTGTCGTTGCAGGGCGTGCCGGCGCTGTACGTGCAGTCGTTGATCGCTACCGAAAGCGATTTGCTCGGTGTCGAGCGCAGCGGCCAGACCCGGGCGATCAACCGTCGGCGCTGGGATTACGGCGAGCTTAACGCGCTGCTGGCGCGCGAAGGGTCGGTCCAGATACGCTGTCTGAACGAGATCGTGCGACGGCTGACGTTGCGGCGCGCCCATCGTGCCTTTCACCCCGAGGCGGGACAGCGGGTGCTCGATACCGAGGATGGCATATTTGCGGTGCTGCGCACGCCGCGTGCCGAGCCGGGCAGTCAGGCCGTACCTGTCCTATGCCTCTTCAACTTCACGCCCGAGACGCGTGAGGCCGATGTGGCGCCGCTGTGTGGCGGTGAAGGGCGCCAGAGTCTGGTAGACGTGATCGGCAACCGGCGTATCGCTTGTCCGCGAGGGCTCATTCGGTTGCCAGCCTATGCCGCGCTTTGGCTCAAGGCGGTCTGAGTCGGCCGGATTACGCGCCGACGTGTCCATTGTCCTCGGCTACGGCCTTAGCCAGTGCTGCCGGTATGTCGGGGTAGGCGCTGGTGACCCGGCTCCAGCTGGGAATATAGGGCGGTTCGAACGGACTGGCCAGAAAGGTGTCCCCAGCCTCGATCACGGCGCGGGTAAAGGTTTCGACGGCAGCCTCCTCCGCGTGAAAATTGAATTCCAGCCCATTGAGTTCCGCGTCAGCCTGATAACGCTGGACGAGGTCGAGTGCCGTCCGTAGATAGGCCGCCTTGAGTGTGCGGAAGGTCTCGGGCGCCAGCACCACACCCTCGGTGGCGAGCTTGCGGAATACGGAAACCGCGATCTCGCGACTCATACGCGCGAGCCCTGTCATGGCGTTGTCTTCGGACATCGGCTGATGCTTGTGATCGTAGCGTGCCGCGATGTCTACCTGGCAGACTTGGCGGCTGTTCAGATTGCGATAGATTTCGGATAGCAGGCCGACTTCCAGCCCCCAATCCGGGGGATGCGCAGGCGTGGGATCTCGTCCGTATGCAGCGCGAACTCGCCTGACAGGGGGTAGCGGAAGCCGTCGAGGAAATCGAGATAGTTAGTGGGCCCGAGAATCTGGGCGAGGCTGCGAATCAGCGGCGTGAAAAACAGCCGAGAGACGCGACCGCCAAGGCGGTTGTCGGCGACGCGCGGGTAATAGCCCTTGCAGAAGCGAAAGCCGAAATCGGGGACGGCAACGGGGTATAGCAGACGCGCGGGCAGGGCGCGGTCGTAGGTGAGAATGTCCGCATCGTGTACCGCGACCGCTTCGGCGATCCCGGTGGCTGCAATATAGCCGAGACAGTACCAGACGTTGCGACCCTTGCCCGGCTGATTCGGCGCGAGACCGGCGGCATCGAGGTGTTCGTGAATGGCACGCAGTCGAGGACCATCGTTCCAGAGCAGGTGCAGTGGCTGCGGCAGGCGGGAAAAAAATGTCTTGGCCGCATGGAACTGGGACTCATCCGCTTGATCCAGGCCAATCACGACTGCAGACAGATAAGGGATTTTTGCGATGTGATCGACGATGTTCGACAGCGCCGGTCCCTCCAGCTCGGAGTAGAGTGCGGGAATCAGCAGTGCCAGCGGGCGCTTTTCGTTATAGCCGCACAGCGTGCGCTCCAAATCCTCCAGGCTACGGGTGCCGAGGTCGTGCAGTGTGGCGATGGTGCCGCCCTGGTGAAAGTCCGCCATGGTTCACGCCACTCCCAAACGTGTGAGCGCCTCGATCCAGCCGGCGGGTCCGGCGTTGCGGGCGCGTAGACAGGATACCTCGTCGGGCAACGGCCTGGGGCCGGGCAGGCAGGCCGCTCGATCCGCCATTTCAAGCAGACGGCGATCATTGGGCGCGTCGCCAAGGGCGATCACGCGCGGCCAGTTGCCGTCAGAGCGCAGATGATTCAAGAGTACGGCAGCCCCCCACGCCTTGTCGATGTTGGCCGGTTGCACGGTGAGAAAACGGCCACCCTGTAACGCGGTCAGACCCGCTTCGTGGAGGCGTTCGGTCAGGCGTTGATCAACCGGACCCTCCCAGCGCAGGGGTTCCGAGGCCATGCGCGTGCGCGCGGCCAGCGCATTGATCGGCGACAGCCCGGTCAGGCGACAGATGGTTTCCAGCGACCAGTCACCGAAGCCTTCCAGCGGCAGATCCAGGGGCGAACGCAGCCCGCGGATCAGGGCGCGAATACTGGCATATCGCCAGGGCGTGAGTCTCTGGATGCGCCAGCCGCCGCGGCCCGCTCGCGGCAAGCACAGCGCCGCGCCGTTTTCGACCACCGCAGGACCGCACAGCCGCCAGCGGCGCCATAGCGTCATCACCTCTGCGGCCGTTTTACTGGTGGCCGGGATCACGGGAATACCACGCGCCGAGAGATGTCGGATGAACGGCGCAGCCTGCGCCAGACCGCCGTTGGCGTCGAGCAGGGTATGGTCGAGGTCGGTAAAGATGACGGTACGGCAGTGAGTCATGTCTGGCAATCATCGTTCGGCTCGGTCCAGCGAGGGAGTGTACCGCATGCAGAGAGCATGCCGAACGAGTCGGGTGAATCCAGGCGGCATCCGCACCCGTCGGGATCATGAGTGAGTCAGGCTGTCGCCGCGGTCACTTCTATAGTTGGGCAGTTAATCATGGATGCGGCCACTGCTGGGTTGGTCGGGAGCCGACAACGGCTGAGTTCGACCCTAAGCGGACTGCCAGAGGCTCATCACAAATAGCGACACTACAATAGAGAGTCGCCACTTTCATCGAGCGCCCGCAGCGTTCTTTGACCAGGGATTGGCTGATAATCGCCATCGAGAGCAAAAAGCAAGTCGGATTGCGGTAAGAGCTTCGCAGTCTGTTCCCACTAGTCGTTATCAAATAGTCACCCGCAAACGCTTGGCGCGCTCCTTGAAGGCACGCTCTCCACCTTCGAGGATGTCGCACACGTGCTGCCGGATGAGCGGGTTTTCGAGACTCCCGCTCTCATACGTAATGAGCGGTAACTGACCGGGCCTGTGCGGTCCGCACTGTGCCACGATCACCTGATCCGCATCGGTGTTCACCACCAAGTTGGCGTTATGCGTCACGATCACGATCTGGCGCCGCTTCTTGGCGTCGCGGAAGCGATGCACTAACTCTTGATAGATGGATTGAGGGTCCAAGTTCTCTTCAGGCTGATCGATGATCAGTGGTCGGTCATCTTCCGCATCTATCGCCAAGTACAGCAGAAGCAAGACGATGCCGCGCGTGCCAGGTGACAACTGTTCGATATCTACGCCGTCATACTGCAAGCCGTAGCCGACAGTGATGTGATCGGTGCTGTACAGCCAGTCCGAAATGTTGCGTGCCCATGCGCGGAACTCGGTGTTCTCCGGCATGTGGGTCCGTAGCGCCGCCTCATTGGCCTTGACGAAATTGAGCAAGGCTGTAGCGGCTTGCGCAGCGTCACCGGTTGCCCATTCCGCCATCAGCCCGGCGCGCGCCGCCCGTAGCAACTCACCGCGCCCCTTGAACGGGCCGTTGGTCCGAAGATCCAACAGAGCTTCACCCTTGGCGGCCCAGAGCGCAAGGTCCACATTTCGACGCACCGAGAACGACAATTTCGACAAGGAGCCGGCCGCCTCATCGATGCGTTCCTTGATGGGCGCGTAGAGATCCGCAAGTTCCAGTTCTTCTTCAACGATGGCTTCGAAGATGGCGGCATAGGCGCTGCGCCGCGCATCGACCAGAGCGCGGATGCGCTCGTCTGCACCTTGAGTGCGCTCGATCTGCTGGAGCACCTTGGTCAGCGCGGCCTCGGCTTTGGTGATCTTGTCCGAGACGGTGGTGAAGCGTTTGACGTTTTGCGCGTCGACACCGACCAGCGTGCTCAGGCGAGCGAGCTCCCGCTCAAGAAGCGAGAGCGATTCATCCGCGAGGTTGGCGTCCGCGGGGATCAGCGCGACGGCCGGATCGGGAGTAGCCTGAGGCACAGGATCGGTTTTCGCGGAGCCTTGCAGCGCGGCCACAGACAGGTTGGCCTGTTCGATGCGCTCGGTCAGCAACTTGTCAACCGGGCCGGCGTAGTCGAGCCTGAACGCTTCCCAATCGGTGGCACTGAGGCCGGCATGCTCACGCTCTTGCTTCAGGTCGGCGAGCAGAGAGGACGCCTGACGGGTGCGGAAGTCGCGAACGTCGTTTTGCAAGTGAAGCAGAGCCTGGTGTCGCCGCTTGGCTTGATCTACCAGTTGTCGCTTCGCATCGACCGCCCGCGAAACCTGTTCATGGCGCCTCGCGCGCTCTTCGTTGCCCTTGGCAACCAGAGACTTGCGGTCGGTCTTGTCCTTATCGATTGCACGCTTCTTCTCGTCCCGGTCCTTCTCGAGCGCCTTGATGCCGTCCTTCTTGACACGTTCGTCGGTGAGGTCTGCGGACGCCCTGGTCAAAGCCTGTTGCTGGCGTTTTCGCTTCAGGCGCGATGTTTCCAGACGAAGGCCAAGTAACTCCTGGAAGGAGTCGGCGCCTTGACGTTCGTTGAGCGGGTGCGCATTGAAGATCACACGCTCGATCTCCGTGACCAACGCATCGTTCAAGCCTTCCGCCGAGCAGAGCTGGTCGACGAACTGCTGCGACAGATACTGGACATACGGGCTGGCCAGGAGGTCCTCCATGTCAGTCTTGGCGAGGTCGTTGCCGGTTGTTTCGCCAGACGCCCATTGCAGTTCGGCTTTACTGTCACCGAGGTGTTGTTTCGCGCGCAGGATGAAGGAGCGCTCGTTCAAGTGAGGGGAGAGCGCAAGACCGCCGGCCGCAATCAGATCGGCCAAGGCGGTCTTTCCCGAGCCCCGCGCGCCGATCACGGCAACCAGTCCCGCGTTCAGTTCAACGGTACCGTTCGCGATCCAGGGCGCGTTCGTCACAGTCAGCGAGTTGATGGTGTGGCTGTCCAATGCGCCGCGCGGTGGCTCTGTGCCGATGAAAACACGTTCTTCGGGTTCGATGCAGGCTTGGCGCAGCGAGTCGAACATCAGGTCGCCCTTGATCCAGCAGCGGCGGTCGCCGTCAGGCTGCCCGGCCTTGGCGAGCGAATGGGCGTCCGACCCGTGCAGGCAAGGCTTGCATCCGTTGTACTGCCTTTCGAGTTCTTCGACGGTGGCCGATTCCTTGCCCAGCCAGAAGCGCACTTGCTTGGGATTGGCGCTGAAGATGATGTGGGCAAGGCCCTCGACGTTCTTGCGCTGCGCCGCGAACGAGGCGGTGGCGTCCCGCAGACCTGAGGTGCCGTCTTTCTCTCCGCCGGCGACGGCGATTAGGGTGTTCTTCTTGATCCACTCGTTTTTTGACCATGCCTGCTTGAGCTGGTCGAAGTTCACTTTGAACTGATTGGCACCTTCGGACCGGGCCGCGTCGTCGTCTGTCAGATCTGGTTTATGGGCGCGGCCCAGGCGGATGAGGTCGCTGCGTTGGCAGCGGTAGAACTCGCCCAGGTAGGAGAACTCGAACTCCAGCAGGAAGCGCTTTATCCGATCAACGTGGTCGGCATCATGCGGCGAGAAGAGCAGGTGGATGTTGACCGCCGATGCCTTCGCGGTTTCGATGCCCAGTCGCAACTCGACGTTGGGGAATATCAAACCCACACCAGACAAACGCTCGCGGCGTTTTTCGTCGACGACCTGCTCGTAGCGTTCAATGCCGAAGTAGTCGGTGATACCCATCGCGCGAATCGGCGGATTCGACGCTTCGATGGCATCCAGGAACGCTGCCCAAGGATCTGGACCAGCGTACTGGTCGTTCAGGGCTGTGCCGGGCGTGTGGATGTGAGGGTCCCAGCGATGCCAGGTCGAGCCTCGTTCGCTTTGCACATCGAATGGTGTTTTCATCTGCGCCAGGGGGTTAGGGTTCAGCTCATCATTTTGCAGGTTGCATCGAGTCGATTCAAAAAAACTGAATTCGAAGGTCGGAGCTTACTACGAGCGCAAAATCAAGTGTCCGCTTTTGGCCGATTTGAGACATACCCGTTGCTCCGTATCTTACCTTCGATGACATGGCTGAATTGTCATTGTCTTGTCCGCTGATCACGCTTATCAACAGATACGCGGCAATGGGTCGTCTTCCAGTTCTTCCAGTACGCGTTCGCCGCCGAGCGGGGTGCGCAGGATGACGCGGGCGCGGGTCTGGGCTTTGTTCAGGTTGCCGATCAGCGCGGCCTCAGTGCCGCTGGGCAGCTCGCGCCAGGCGGCGAGGGCTGTCTCGGCTGTTTCGGGTGCGACGACCGCGACCACGCGGCCTTCGCAGGCGAGGTAGAGCGGATCGTAGCCGAGCATTTCGCAGACCGCGCGTACCGGTTCGCGCACCGGGATCTGCGCCTCATTGAGGTGCAGGTTCAGGCCGCTGGCGCGCACGATTTCGTTGGCGACGGTGGCGAGTCCGCCGCGCGTGGGATCGCGCATGAAGCGCAGGCCGTCGATGCCGAGCAGGGTCTCGGTCAGCGGCAGCACGCTGGCGGCGTCGGAGCGTAGTTCGCCGCGCAGGCCGAACTGCTCACGCGCGAGCATCACCGCCACGCCGTGGTCGCCCACCGGGCCGCTGACCAGCACGCGGTCGCCGGCGCGCACCTCGCGCAGGCCGAGGCGCCGTCCCGGTGCGCGCACGCCCACGCCGGTGGTGGCGAGATATAGCCCGCCACCCTCGCCGCGAGGCAGTACCTTGGTGTCGCCCGCAGCCACCACCACGCCGGCCTCCTGCGCCGCGTGCGCGAGGCTCGCCACAATGCGATCGAGGGTGGCGATCTCGAAACCTTCCTCGACGAAGACGTTGAGTGTGAGATAGCAGGGGCGGGCACCGGCGACCGCGAGGTCGTTGACCGTGCCGTGCACCGCTAGCGCGCCGATGTCGCCGCCCGGAAATTCCAGCGGCTGCACGGTGAAACCGTCGGTGGTCACGAGCACCTCGCCGGGCGGCAGCGGAATTGCGACCGCGTCGGCGTCCACGTCGAGGTGCGGGTTGGCCAGATGACGGGCAAACAGTTCTTCGATCAGTTCGCGCATGTAGCGCCCGCCGTTGCCGTGGGCGAGGGAGATGTGGGTATCCTGCATGGCGCTGTGTCCCTTCGTTCGGTTGCGCGGAATTTGCGGTAACGCAATGTTTTGAAGATTGAAAATCTCGGATATTCAAGGGGAATTCGAGACCGTTGCCGCGTACTCGATCACCTGCCCGAAGCTCAGGCCGGCGTCGTTGGAGGGGACACATTCGCCGAGGTGCGCGGCGAAGCCTTCCGTGGCGAGCAGGATCAGCGCGCGCTCAGCGAGCAGGCGGTTCTGGAACACGCCGCCGGTCAGCGCGATGGCATCGATTTGTTGCCGTTCGCGCAGGACAAGCGCTTGGGCGAGGATGGCCCGGGCCAGGCTTTCGTGCACGCAGGCCGCCTTGTCGGCAGGCACGCGTGCGGGGTCGTCGAGCAGGGGCAGTAGCGGCGCCCAGTCAGTGATCCACAGACCGTCGTCGTCCTGTGCCAGCGGCAGTGTGACGGCCTCGACCGTTCCGGCCTGGGCCGCCGCGAGGGCTTCCAGGTACATCGGGCCTTGGCCTTCGAAGCTTGCCTCGCGGACCAGCCCGAGCAGCGCGGCGGCGGCGTCGAAGACGCGTCCGGCGGCACTGCTGCGGTGGCAGTTGAGGTCGTGCTCCCAGGCGCCGCGCAGGAGCGCGACATCGCCTGCTGCCATCTCACCGCCGAACGACCACGGCAAGCCCACCTCCCAGCACAGGGCGGCGGCGCTGCGCCAGGGTTCGCGCCCGGCGCGCCCGGCGCCCGGCAGGCGGAAGGGGCGCAGGCTGCCTACGCGCCGCCATCGGCCCGGTGCACCGTACAGCGTTTCGCCGCCCCACAGCGTGCCGTCGGGACCGAGGCCGACACCGTCCCAGGCGAAGGTCAGCCAGCGGCCGTAGGCGGGATGTTCGCCGGCCACGGCGGAGGCGTGGGCGTGGTGATGCCAGATGCGGTACATCGGCAGCGCCTGGGCGGCGGCCCAGCGCGTGCTCGCATAGTCCGGGTGCGCGTCGCAGATCACGGCCTCGGCGCGCACGCCGTAGAGTCGCTGCAGGTCGTCGATGGTGCGCGTGAAGAGGTCGCGGGCGCGCGGGCTGTCGAGGTCGCCCAGATGCGGCGAGACGACGACGCGGTTCTCCCAAGCCAGCGCGACGGTGTTCTTCAGGTGGCCACCCACGGCGAGCAGCGGATGCGCCAGCGGTTGCGGCAGATCGAGTTCGAGCGGGGCCAATCCACGGCCGAGGCGCAGCGGACGTGGACGCCCGTCGACGACGCGTAGCACGGAATCGTCGGCCGGACGCTCAATGAGGCGGTTGTGGTGCAGAAAGGCATCGGCCACGCCCGCGAGCCGGCTTTCGGCCTCGGTCTCGTCGGTGAGGACCGGCTCGCCGCTGAGGTTGGCAGAGGTGGCGACCAGCGGCCCGCCGAAGTCCGTCGCAAGCAGGTGATGGAGCGGGCTATAGGGCAGCAGCACGCCGAGTTCGTCCAGGCCGGGACAGAGGGAGGGCGCGAGATCGTGCCCGGTGCGCAGCGGCACGAGCACGATGGGCCGCTCGGCCGCGCGCAACGCTGCCTCGTGCGCGGGAGAGAGTGCGGCGGCGCGGTGCAGGTCGCGCAGGTCCTCGGCGAAGAGAACAGCCAACGGCTTGTGCGGGCGCAGCTTGCGCGAGCGCAGCCGGGCGACGGCGACCTCGCTGCGCGCGTCGCACAGCAGGTGGTAGCCGCCGATGCCCTTGACCGCGACGGTCGCGTCGGCATGCAGCATGCCGACGGCGGCGGCCAGCGCAGCTTCGTTGCCCATGATGCGTTCGCCGCCAACGACGTATTCCAGTCGCGGCCCGCATGTCGGGCAGGCCACCGGTTCTGCGTGGAAACGGCGGTCGAGTGGGTCCTCGTACTCGCGGCGGCAGTCGGGACACAGCGCGAAGCCTGCCATGGTGGTGGCCGCGCGGTCGTAAGGCAGGGCGCGGATCAGTGTGTAGCGTGGCCCGCATTGGGTGCAGTTGATGAAGGGGTAGCGGTAGCGCCGGTTGCCCGGATCGGCGAATTCGGTAAGACAGTCGGGGCAGGTGAAGTAATCCGGCGGGACGTGGTTGCGCGGGGCCTCGCCGGCGCGGCTGGGCAGGATGCGGAAGCCGCCGTCGGTATCATCAACCGGGCCTGGAGTGCCGCGTTCGAGCAGTAGCGGGCAAGCGATGGCCGGCGCCTCGGCCATCAGCGCTTCGGCGAAGGCCGCCAGCGCGACGTCGTCGCCGTGGGCCTCGATCTCCACCACGCCGGCACCGTTGCGCACCGAGCCGGCAAGGCCGAGGCGGTGCGCGAGGCGGTAGACGAAGGGGCGGAACCCGACACCCTGTACGCGCCCGCCGATGACGAAGCGCTGCGAGTCCATTCAGGCGCTCCGCGGCTCGCGCAGCCCCGACGACCACCAGATGCGGCAGGCGCCTTCGTCGGAGACCATGCAGGGGCCGATGGGGCTGCGCGGGGTGCAGGCGCGGCCGTAGAGGCGGCACTGGTCCGGGTAAATCTTGCCCAGGACTACGGCCGCGCAATCGCAGCCGGGCGGCATCTCGCCAGCGCGGCGCCTGGCTCCCTCGGGGGCTGGGAAGACGCGCCGTGCGTCAAGATGCTGCCAAGCTGGGCGCGGGGTGAAGCCGGAATCGGGGATGATACCGATGCCGCGCCAGTTGGCGTCCTCGACCTGCATCACCTCGTTCAGCCAGCGCCGGGCCGTGGGGTTGCCGCCGGGGCGGACCAGCTCGGGGTAGCAGTTGTCGAGGAAGGGTTTGCCCTCGATGGCCTGGCGCAGCACCGAGTAGGTGGCGGCGAGCAGGCTTTCCGGGGTGAAGCCGGCGATCGCCGCGGGCATGCGGTGGCGATCGATCACGAAGGACCATTCCTCGGGACCCATCACGGTGGCGACGTGGCCGGGGGCGATCAGCGCGTCGAAGGCTGCCTCGCCAGAATCTAGCAGCATGGCCACGGCCGGCCAGGTCAGCCGCGCGGCGAGCAAGATCAGCAGGTTGTCCGGCACCCCCTCGGCCAGCATCGCGGCGACCGGGGCGGTGGTGGTTTCGAAGCCGGCGACGAAGAACACCACCGGTTTGCCGGGCTCGGCGCGGGCGATGGCGGCGGCCTCCTGCGGCGAGGCGATGGCGCGCACGTCCGCACCCGCGGCGCGGGCCTGTTCGAGCGAGCGGGGTTCGCCCTTGGGCACGTTGACCGGCACGCGCAGCATGTCGCCGAAGGCGACCAGCACGATATCCTCCTCCAGGCTCAGGCGGATGGCATCGTACAAATCTTCCTCCGGGCAGACGCAGACCGGGCAGCCAGGGCCGGGAATGATCTCGATGCCGGGCGGCAGCGCGCCGCGGATGCCGGAGAAGCTGATGCTGCGCTCGTGGCCGCCGCAGACGTTCATCAGCCTGATGGGGCGCGGCAGCGCCAGTTCGCGGATACGGGTCAGCCAGGTCTGCGCGGTGGTCTGGGTCATGGGCGCTCCGCGCTCAGGCCTCGGAGCTGTCGATGATCTGGTCGAGCAGTTCCCAGGTCGAGCGCGCCTCCTCGGCGGTGAGTTTCTGTAGGGCATAGCCGACGTGGACCATGACGTGATCGCCGACGGCGACGGTCTCGTCCTGCAGCATGAACAGGCTGACGTCGCGTTCCACGCCCTTGGCCTCGCAGCGTGCGTTATAGCCGTTGATTTCGACGATCTGCATGGGAATGCCGAGGCACATGGCGGAATCTCCTTGGGTGTCAGTCGCCGTCGGCCGCGAGT
Organism: Acidihalobacter yilgarnensis; assembly: GCF_001753245.1. Classification (NCBI taxonomy): domain Bacteria; kingdom Pseudomonadati; phylum Pseudomonadota; class Gammaproteobacteria; order Chromatiales; family Ectothiorhodospiraceae; genus Acidihalobacter; species Acidihalobacter yilgarnensis. The sequence goes on from NZ_CP017415.1 coordinate 994,708, forward strand.
GCGGTGCGCGGGGCGACGCGCAGACGGTAGTGCGCGAAGGCGAGCGCCCAGACCGCGAGCATGGCGGCGACGACGGCAAGGCCCAGGGTGCCGAAATCGAGGTTCAGCAGCCAGCGCGGGGCGACGCCGCGGCCGAGGTGCGGGGCGAGGAGCTGCAGCCATTCCAGCGTGCCGATGAGCAGCGCCGTGCCCACCGCCATGGCGGTGATCAGGGTGTTGAAGTAAAGCCGGCGCACCGCGTCGGACAGCGCCCAGTGGTAGGCGCGCAGCATGATCAGGCCGTCCAGCGAGTCCATCAGCGTCATGCCTGCGGTGAACAGGAAGGGGAAGATCATGATACCCCACAGCGGCATGCCGGCATGCGTGGCCAGGGTGGCGGACAGGCCGAGAATGGCGACCTCGGTGGCAGTGTCGAAACCGAGACCGAACAGCACGCCCAGCGGGTACATCTTCCAACTGCGGTCGATGCGCCGGTTGAGGAAGCGGAAGCCGCGCGCGAACAGACCGCGGCGGTCGAGCAGGTCCTCGATCTCCTCCTCGCGCAGCGGGCCGGCGTCGCCGCGGCGGTGCGCCCGACAGCGCCGAAGCAGGGGCAGCAGCACGGCGAGGTTGAGCAGGCCGATCAGGGTGAGGAAGGCGGCGGAGACGCCGGTGCCGAACAGGCTGCCGAAGTGCTTCAACATGCCGAAATCGCCTTCCGCGCCGCGCGCGCCGAGCGCGATGGCGGCGGACAGCGCGACCACCACGCTGGAATGGCCGAGGGCGAAGAAGAAACCCACCGCCACCGGGCGCCGGCCTTCCTGGCGCAGCTTGCGGGTGACGTTGTCGATGGCGGCAATGTGATCCACGTCGAAGGCGTGACGCGCGCCGAAGATCCAGGCCAGGCCGGCCAGAGCGTGGATCCCGGGCTGCACCGCGGCCAGTTCGAAGGCGCCGAGCCAGGTCAGCAGGTTGCACGCCGCGAGCACGGCCAGCAGCGCGGCCAGCGGGCGTCGCGGAATGCCGTGCAGGGCCTGGCCGATCAGCTTCATGCGTTCGTCTCTCTCATCCTTGTCAGCTGTCGAGCTTGCGCTCCAGCCCGTAGCGTTCGAGCTTGCTGCGCAGGCCGACGCGCGACAGCCCTAGCTCCTCGGCCGCGCGGCTCTTGTTCCAGCGATGGCGCAGCAGCGTCTCGCTCAGAATGGCCGCCTCCAGGTTTTCCACGCGCTCGCGCAGCGTGGCCACGCCCGGGTCCTCGGACGGCGGCATCATGAAGTCGGCCTCGTCCGTGCCGCCGCGCAGCACATGCGGCGGCAGCAGCTCCGGCCCGAGCTGCGCATCGGCGCTCAACACCAGCATGCGCTTGAGCACGTTGCTCAGCTCGCGCACGTTGCCTGGCCAGGCGTAGTCGCGCAGGCACTCCAGGCTCTCCGCGGACAGACGGCCGGGGCCGGGCTTGCCGAGGGCACGCGCGAGGCGGGCGAGCAGGTGGTCCGCCAGCGCTTCCATGTCGCCGGGGCGTTCGCGCAACGGCGGCAGGTGCAGGCTCATTTCGGCGATGCGGTAGTACAGGTCGGCGCGGAAACGGCCGGCGCGCACCTCCTGCGCGAGGTCGCGGTTGCTGGCGGCGACGATGCGCACGTCGGTGTGACGCATGCGGTTGCTGCCGACCTGGCGGAACTCGCCGCTTTGCAGCACGCGCAGCAGCTTGACCTGGAATTCGGGGCTGATCTCTCCGATCTCGTCGAGGAACAGGGTGCCGCCGTCGGCCTCCTCGAACAGCCCGGTGCGGTCGGCGACGGCTCCGGTGTAGGCGCCCCGGACGTGTCCGAACAGCTCGGATTCGAGCAGTTCGTTGGGGATCGCGCCGCAGTTCTCGGCCACGAAGGGGCGGTCGGCGCGGTGGCTGTTGTAGTGCAGGGCGCGGGCGAACAGCTCCTTGCCGGTGCCCGACTCACCGGTGATCAACACGGAAACGTCGTGGGGTGCCATCTGCGCGACCTGCGCCACGGCCGCGTGCAGCGGGCTGTCGGGCGCGCGCACGATCTCGTCGAAGCGGAAGCGGCGGCGCAACTCCTGGCGGCAGGCGTCGCCGCGCCGTGCAAGGTCGTCCGCGCTCAGCCTGAGTTCCTGGGCGAGGTGGGCATTGTCGCGCTGCAGCGCATGAAGGCGGGCGGCGTTGCGTACGGTGAGCAGCAGCGCGTCGGGGTGCCACGGCTTGGTGATGTACTGGTAGATGCCCGCGTCGTTGATGCCGGCGATGATGTCGTCGGCCTCGGTGAAGCCGGAAATGATGATGCGCACCGCTTCGGGCCAGTGCTCGCGCAGCTGCGTGAGCAGCTCGATGCCGGTGGTCTCGGGCATGCGCTGGTCGGCCAGGACGACCTGCACGGGACGCGTCTCCATCGCGCGCAACGCCTGCGCTGCTCCCTGCGCGGGGAGCACCTCGAACTCGTCGTCCAGCACCCGGGCGATGGTTTCGACCGAGCGCGGCTCGTCGTCGACGACGAGTACGCAGGGGCGCGTGGCGGCCTCGTCCGGCATCAGGCGAGCGCGTCCCTGAGCGCGGCCGCCTCGGCTTCGAGGGCGGCGAGCCGGCCGCGCAGCGTCGCCGCGCGTTCGGCCTCGATCCAGGCCAGCCAGGCGTCCATGCCCTCGCCGCTGCGCGCCGAGAGTTGCAGGATCTCGATTCCGGGATTGACCCGCCGCACATATTCCACGCAACGCTCGACGTCGAAGTCGACGTAGGGCAGCAGGTCGGTCTTGTTCAGCACCATGAGGTCGGCGGCGTGGAACATGTCCGGGTACTTGAGCGGCTTGTCCTCGCCCTCGGTGGCGGACAGGATCACCACCTTGTGCGCCTCGCCCAGGTCGAAACCGGCCGGGCACACCAGATTGCCGACGTTCTCGATGAACAGCACGCCCTGCGCCGCCGCGTCGAGGTGGTCGAGCGCGTGGCCGACCATGTGCGCGTCGAGGTGGCAGCCCTTGCCGGTATTGACCTGGATCGCCGGGGCGCCGGTGGCGCGGATGCGGTCGGCGTCGTTGCTGGTCTGCTGGTCGCCCTCGATCACGCCCAGCGGGAAACGGCCCTGCAGGCGCTTGAGGGTCTCCACCAGCAGCGTGGTCTTGCCGGAGCCGGGGCTGGAGACGAGGTTCAGCGCCAGGATGCCCTGGGCGGCGAATCGCGCACGGTTGGCCGCCGCGTACTCGTCGTTCTTGCTCAGGATGTCGCGCTCGATCTGCACCATGCGCGATTGGCTGAGGCCGGGTGCGTGGGCGTGCGCAGGGCCGCGGCCGTAGTGCAGATGGCCGTCGCCGGCATGGGCATGCTCATGATTATGATCGTGGGTATGTTCGTGGTCGTGCTCATGCCCGTGATCGTGGGTATGGGCCTTTCCTTCCAGCTTGGCTTCGCCTTCGCCGCAACCGCATACGGTACACATGTCACTCCACCTCCAGATCCTTGATTTTCAGTTCCTCGCCCTCGGTGACCTGCAACTGGTAGGCGCCGCACTCGGGGCAGGGATCATACCGCTGCTGGATCGTCACCGGCCGCATGCACATCAGGCACCAGGCGGTGGCGGGCTGCTCGATGATTTCCAGCGCGGCACCCTCGGCCAGCGTGCCGCGCGAGACCACGTCGAAGCCGAAGCGCAGCGCGGAAAGCTCGACCCCCGCTAGCGCGCCGATCTCCAGACGCACACGGTTGACCTTGTGGAACGACTGGCGCTCGGCCTCCTGCTGCAACACCTGCACGATGCCCTCGCATAATGACATTTCATGCATGGCGGCGGATGTCCAGTTCGTATTCGACGCAGGGGTCGACGGCGCAGATCAGCGCGCGCGCCTGCGCCGCACAGCTTTCCGCGTCGCGGAACGGCAGGCGGGAGAGGGCACGGGCGGCGGCGGCGCGCGGGTGGAAGTTCCATTCCGTGGGCGCCACGATCCGATAGTCCCGGATGCGTCCCTGCGACAGCGAAACGCGGTGTATCAGTTGGCCTCTGGCAGCTTGCACGATGCCGATTCCCTCGCCCGATGCGTCCGGCGCGCCTTCCGCCGCCTGGGGCGGAGAGACGTCGACCGACCGTTCCAGGTAATCCTGCAACTTTGCCAGGGAAAAATCCAACTCGCAGGCCAGCGCCAGCAGACGCGCGATGAGGCCCTCGCCCCAGCGTCGCGTCGCGGCGGCCACTGCCGGCGCCTCGCGCTGACGCGAGTAGGGCGTGGTTTCGCGCGCCTCGCCGTCGATGTGCGGGAACAGCGCGTAGCTGGCCGCCGCATGCGCGAGACGCGACCGCCATTCGGCCTGGTCGAAGGCCTCCAGCGGGACACTGCCGGTACCGGCGCCGAGCGCCTGCCAGCCACATGCCGCCAGACGGCGCAGCAGACGCTCCAGCGCGGTTTGTCCGGTGCCGTCGGCCTCGCCGTCCGTTTCCGTCAGTGCGGTCCAGCTGGCCACGTCGCTCAGCACCCGCCGGCGCACGAAGGCTTCCAGCGCCCGTGACGCCTCCCGCGTCGCCTGGAGACCATCCTCGCCGGCGTCGGCCATCCGGCGGTGCAGGGCAAACAGCTGTGCCGCGTCGTCGCGCCAGGCCTCCAGGCCGAGTGCCTGCGGCCAGTCCATGAGCAGACGCAGGGCATGTTCGCGCACGCGCTCCAGTTCCAGTGCGAAGCCGCGTGCATCGCGCTCGGCGGGTGTCGCCTCGATGCCCTGGGCGTCGGCGCAGGCGGCGAGCGCGGCCACGCGCTGAGCGCCGCCGCACAGGCTGAACAGCAGCGGGGCGAGGCGCACGGCCTCGGCGGGCGTGCGCCCGATCAGCGCGCGGGAGGCGTATGCCGGGCGGGTGGAGCGGATGTCGACCGCGACGATGCCGGCCGCGTCGTGTTCGAGCACGATGTGCAGCCGGCCGGCCGGGTCGACGGCGTGCGGCGCGCTCATGGCGGCGTGCGGCGGAATTCGCCGCGCAGGAAGGCGCGGCGGCTGAGGCCGATGGATTCGCGTTCTGCCGGTGCCGACGTCGGCGCGGCCCGGACGGTATCCAGCGCGGCGCGCGCCGTGGCGCGTGCGGCCTCCTGGTCCTCGAATTCAAGGGCCGGGGAGAACAGCGCGCAGCTTTTGTACGTACCCAGCTCTTCGTCGCGGCCGACGAGGAATTCGCATTCGCCCATGGGCAGGCTCTCGCGCACGGTCGCCGTCGGCGCGAGCGCATCCCAGGCCGCACCATCACGCGGCAGGATGACGAGGTTGATGAACCAGGGCGTGATCAATGCGCCCAGCCAGCCGTCGCCCTGGGCCCGGAAGTCAATCGCCTCCACCCGCAACGCCGGGTTGAGCAGCGGCATGTCGCGCATCCGTTCGCGTTCGATGCGGTGGAAGGTCTCTTCGAGGCGGGCGACGGCGGCGGGAGGCGAGGGCATCAGTCTTGCGTCAGTACCATGAACTGCTCTTTGCTGCCGTCGCACTCGGGACAGCGCCAGTGCTCGGGCAGGGCGGAGAAGGGTGTACCCTGCGGGATCTGCCACACGGGATCGCCCTCGGTCGGGTCGTAGACGTACCAGCAGATCTTGCATTCCATGCGTGCATCGTCTCCGATCTTGCCGGTATCGCCGAGAAATGAGCCCTCGAAGGTCTTGAGCGGAGTGCTCATTGTGTCGCCTCCAGCACCTCGCGCAGGCGTTCTGCGGTGTCTTCCAGATCCTCGCGCGCGGCCAGTGCCACCGCGGGCACGTCGACGACTTCCAGGGTGTTGAGGATTATCGCGTCGACCGAGTTGAAATACTGCACCCACCACACGTGCGCGACGCCGGTGGCGGTGATGCGGCAGTTGCCGTAGCCGCGCGAGAGGATCAGCGTACGGCCCTCACCTAGTTGCGCCTCCAGATACGCCAGGTCCTCCGGCGTGTGCGGCAGCAGGGTGAAGTTGATCACGTGCGGCTCCATGCCCGGGCGGTACGCGGCCTGGTGGCCGGCCAGTTCGGCCAGCAGCGGACGGGCGTTGATCACACCGGGCGGCGGCATCTCTGCGGGCGCGACGAGCTCGCGGCGTGCTCCGGCGAGACCGTGTTCGAGCACCGCAGTGGGAATGCTGCCGATCTCGATGCGGTCCAGCCCCGATGCGGGGTGGCTCACGCGCCACACGCCCGCGAACACGGATTCCTGAATCAGCCATTCGTCCGCGCCGCGCAGCAGGATGCTGACTTCGCCCTCGCCCAGGATCTGGTTGAGCAGTTCGCGTTCCTCGCCGCCGAGACCGGTGACGTCGACGGACTGCGCGGCGGTGTCGGTGCGCGGACGTTCCAGCAGCGCGAGTACCTGCTGCAGCGGATCCAGGGTGCGCGGGGCGCGTGCCAGGGTTTCGGGCTCGGGCAGCGGCGGCGGCAGATAGGTGTCCATTTCCCGGGGCAGATCGGGATAGGACAGGACCTCCTCGTCCTCGCCGGTCTGCGTGCCCGGGCCCAGGGCGACGATGGGGATGTCGATGGGTTTCATGCGCGTGTCTCCTCTGCATAGGGCTGGCCGACCACCGGAATGCCGATGCCTGGCGGGCGGTGGGTGTCGCCGGCGAGGATTTCCTCGATGGCGGCGACGTAGTCCTGCCAGTTCTGCACGCGTGCGATGGCGCCGAGATACTCGCCCTCGCGCAGGAATACCAGGGCCGGCCATTCGCGCACGCCGTAGCGCTTGTCGATCTCGCGTTCATAGCCGCGGGCGACCACGGCGGGCACCAGCCGGCCGGCGAAGCGGCGCGCGATTTCCGGCAAGATGACCGCGACGTCGTTGCTTTCCGGGAAGCTCGCGGGGTCTTCGGTGAAGAACAGCACGCATTGCGGCGCAGCGGCGACGAAGTCCTCGAAATTGTCGGCGTCGAGCAGGGTGTAGCCAAGTGTCTGGGTGAGCCGGTCGATCAATGGCATGTCCATGGTGGTCAATCCTCGTGGTTATGAGTCGCCGCGGTCGCGGGGCGCAGATGCTCCGGCAGTTCCGGTTCGCGGTCGATGAGATCGCTGAAGAAGTGTTCGAAATCCTCGCCGGCGAGCGCCGCGGCGAGGCCGTCCAGGGCCTGTGCGATGTGTCGCGCATGCGCTTCGTCCAGCACCTCGCGGGCCGCGTCGAGGAATACCAGCAGCCAGGTGCCGACGGGTTGTGGGCCGACCAGGCTGACGTCGATGGCGCGGCGTTCGCCGTCGCGTTCGCACCAGGCGGTGCCGTCGGCGTCGACGGCCACGATGCGCATGGGTATGCCGATGCACATGCTCGCGTCCCTCAGTCGGCGGATTTCAGGAAGCGGGGGTCGCCGTGGCGGAAGGCCTGGGCGGCGTCGGGGCGGCGCGATTCGTAGTCGTCGATGTCGAGTTCCGCTCCGGTCAGCCCGGCGCCGGGCGGCAGCGGGACGGGACGCGGGGCATAGTGCACGCCGAAGGCAGCCAGACAGTCGAGGGCATGACCGATCGCGGGGGCGATCTGCGCCTTCACCGCGCGACGCAGGCTGCCGCCGTAGTCCTCTAGTTCCACCGGCTGCACGCCGATGAGCACCAGATGACGCGGCAGACGATTGGTGAGCTCGGCCACCGCCAGCACCTCCTCGAAGCCGGCCTGATGCAGGCTCATCTTCTTCGCGCCCATGAAGCGCGGCACCTCGGCGTCGCGGATCAGCTTCAGCGTGCCGGGCGGCAGGCCGTAGTCGACGGCGTCGAACACGATCAGGATGTCGGCGTCCTGCACGTGTTCGAGCAGGTAAAGCCCCTGGGTGCCGCCGTCGAGCAGGTGCACGTTGCCGGGGAAATGGTAGTCGCGATGAAGGCCCTCGACGGCGCGTACGCCGAAACCCTCATCGGCCCAGAGCACGTTGCCGATGCCGAGGATCAGCACCTGCGGCGGGGCGGCGGTTTCGGTGGGCATGGCGTTCTCCATGACACTCTCCCGGTCGCGGCGGCTCACTCGGAGCCGCGGTCCTTGAACACCCGCCAGCCGTTGATCATGGTGCTGACCATGGTCTGGCGCGAGACGATGTCCTCGCGCACGGCGATGTACACGTGGGCGATGACGAAGCAGATCAGGAACCACATGCCCAGGTGGTGCCAGGTGTGCACCGTCTGCGGGTTGCCGCCGAACAGTGGCACCACCCAGCCGAACAGCGACTCGGCCCAGCTGTGCGGGCCCAGCTCCTCGGCGTAGAGGGCGAAGCCGGTGCAGATCATGAACAGGCTGCCGAGCACGAACATGCAAAACATGGCGATCTGGGCCAGCGGATTGTGGCCGACGAAGTCATGTGGCTTGCGCTCCAGGAAGAGATACCAGCGCAGCTCGAAGAACAGCCCGCGCCACCATTCGCCGCTGAACACCGGCGGCAGGAACAGCTCGCGCGAGTAGCGGTTGCCGACGAAGGCCCAGTACATGCGACCCAGGAGGCCGATGGTGAAAATGTAGGCCGCGGTGAAATGGATGAAGCGGATGTCGCCCATCAGGTAGTGCTGGCTGGCCTGCCCGGACAGCGAGGGCGGCGGGCTGCCGATCAGATAGCCGGTGATCGCCAGCACGGTGATCGCCCCGGCATTGATCCAGTGCCACAGGCGCACCGGGGCTTCGTACACGTAGACCGGCTTGGTGCTTGCGGTTTCGCTCACGGATGTACCCTCCTGCGCTGCCGGGCGTCCGGTTCTGTGGGCGCCCGGTGATCGGTTGTGGACGCGCTCAGCGCACCTTGACCCGGGTCAGCTCCTCGCCGCTCGGCGACATCACGTGCGTCGAGCAGGCCAGGCAGGGGTCGAAGCTGTGCAGGGTGCGCAGGATCTCGACCGGCTGCTCGGGGTTGGCCATCGGGGTGTTCATCAGCGAGGCCTCGAAGGCGCCGATGTTGCCCTCCGGGTCGCGCGGCGAACCGTTCCAGGTGGTCGGGACCACGGCCTGATAGCTGTCGATCTTGGTGTCGCGGATCTTGATCCAGTGACCCAGCGCGCCGCGCGGCGCCTCCGTGAAGCCGACGCCCTTGGCTTCCTTGGGCCAGCTCGAGGGCTCCCACTTGTCGACGTTGGCGGTGGCGCTGTCGCCGGCCTTGAGGTTGGCCATCAGCTTGTCCTGGAAATAGCGCATCTTGTGCGCCGACCAGGAGGCTTCCAGGGCTCGTGCGGCGGTGCGTCCCAGCGTCGAGAACAGCGCCTCGAAGGGCAGTCCGACGTCGCTCAGGAACTTGTCCACCGGCTCCTTGTAGTCCGGCATGCCCTTGACGTAGCCGATGATGTGACGGGCCAGCGGGCCAACTTCCATGGCGTGCCCCTTCCAGCGCGGCGCCTTGATCCAGGAGTATTTCGCGCTCTCGTCGATCTGCTGGATGTCGGTCTTGCTCCCCTTGGTGTTGGGGCCGAGCACGAAGTCGGGGTCGGTGATGCCCACCCAGGGATGCAGGCCCTCGTTGGGTTGCGGGTATTTGTACCAGGAGTGGTCGACGAACTCCTGCACCTGATGTAGGTCGCGCAGGTCGATGTCGTACACGCGCTTGAGATCGCCGTTGATGATGGCACCGCTGGGCATCAGCAGGTTCGAGGGCGAGTAGTCGTTGGCGTGTTCCGGGATGTCGCCGTAGGCGAGCACGCTCTGGCTGGACAGGCCGCCGCCGTAGAGCCAGTCCTTGTAGAACATGGCCACGGCGCGGATGTCCGGCAGGTAGACCTGATCGATGAAGTCGATGGAGCGGTTGATGATCTCCGAGACCAGGTTGAGGCGCACCATGTTGACCGGCGCGCCGGCGGCCATCGACTCGTCCATGTTGATCGCGCAGGGCACGCCGCCGACCAGCCAGTTCGGATGCGGGTTCTTGCCGCCGTACACGGCGTGGATCTTGACGATCTCGCGCTGGAAGTCGAGCGCCTCCAGGTAGTGCGTCACCGCCATCAGGTTGCCTTCGGGCGGCAGCTTGTACGCCGGGCTGCCCCAGTAGCCGTTCTTGAACAGGCCGAGCTGGCCGCTCTCGACGAAGCGCTTGAGGCGGTTCTGCACGTCGCGGAAATAGCCCGGCGACGAATTCGGCCACGGCGAAAGGCTTTGCGCCAGCGTGGAGGTCGCCTTGGGGTCGGCCTTGAGCGCGCTGACCACGTCCACCCAGTCCAGCGCGTGCAGGTGATAGAAGTGCACCAGGTGGTCGTGCACCTGCAGCATCAGCTGCATGATGTTGCGGATGGTGTTCGCGTTCTCGGGGATCTTGATGTCGAGGGCGTCCTCCACCGCGCGCACGGAGGTCAGCGCGTGCGTGCCGGTGCACACGCCGCAGATCCTTTCGGTGAAGGCCCAGGCGTCGCGTGGGTCGCGGCCCTTGAGGATCACTTCCAGCCCGCGCCACATGGTGCCGGTGGAGACGGCGTTGCGGATCACGTTGTGGTCGTCGACGTTGACCTCGCAGCGCATGTGGCCCTCGATCCGGGTGACCGGATCGACCACGACGCGGCGGCCGCCGTCGTTCAGGGTGAAGCCGTTGGGGGTCTTGATGACGCTCATTCGCTCTTGTCTCCGTGGTGTTCATCCTGCTTCGGCTGATGCGGCTTGTGGCGTGCGCGGATTACCGCGGTGACTGCGGCATGCGCCACCGCCGCTGCGCCCACGCCGCCCGCGGCAATGCCGCCGATCTGGTCGGCGTTGGCATCGATGCCGAAGCCGTTGACGCGGGTCAGGCGGTCGTAGAACGAGCCCTTGTCCCAGAACCCGTCCTCGGAGCAGCCCAGGCAGCCGTGCCCGGACTGGATGGGGAACGAGGTGTCGCCGTTCCAGCGCACGGTGGAGCAGGCGTTGTAGGTGGTCGGTCCCTTGCAGCCCATCTTGTACAGGCAATAGCCCTCGCGCGCGGCGCGATCGTCCCAGGACTCGACGAACTCGCCGGCGTCGAAGTGCGCGCGGCGGTAGCACTTGTCGTGGATGCGCTGGCCGTAGAACATCTTCGGCCGCCCTTGGCGGTCGAGCGCTGGCGGGTGGCCGAAGGTGAGCATGTAGGTGATGACGCCGGTCATCACCTCGGCGATCGGCGGGCAGCCCGGCACCTTGATCACCGGCTTGTCGGTGATCACCTTGTGGATCGGCGTGGCGCGTGTCGGGTTGGGTCGCGCGGCCTGCACGCAGCCCCAGGATGCGCAGGCACCCCAGGCGATCACGTGCTTGGCGTGCGCCGCGGCGTAGCGCAGTTTTTCCACGAAGGGCTTGCCGCCGACGATGCAGTACATGCCGTCCTCGTTGAGCGGCGGATTGCCTTCGACCGCGAGGATGTAGTTGCCCTTGTGCTTTTCGATGGTCTCCTGCAGGCAGGCCTCGGCCTGATGCCCGGCGGAGGCCATCAGGGTGTCGTCGTAATCCAGCGAGATCATCGACAGGATGACGTCCTTGGCCAGCGGATGTCCGGAGCGGATGAACGATTCGGAGCAGCAGGTGCATTCCAGGCCGTGCATCCACAGCACCGGCGTGCGCGGCTTGTTCTCCATCGCCCACGCGATCTTCGGCACGAAGGCCGGGCTGAGGCCCAGCGAGGTGGCGGTCAGGCTGCAGAACTTGAGAAAGCTGCGTCGGCTGATGCCCTGGCGACGCATCACGTCGTAGAAGGTTTCTATCGCCATGTACTCCTCCCTCTGCGCCCACCCCACGGCAGAGCGGGCGCTGGCAGTCGCGGATCGATTCGCGGGTTCTTAGGAGAGGACGCCGAGCTTGATGGTCTCGTGTCGTCGGCGTCCCGCCTTGGGAGGGGTCAAAGCACTAAACGGGCCAGTGGCGGGAATCCCATTGACATCAATCAATTAGCCGATCTAATGAATTTTGAGGTGCAGATTGGGGTGGAAAGTTACTTTCCGATTTGCAAGGGTCTGTCTGGTTAGCGGATTGTCAGCGTCGTCGTCAGTGCGCCGTGCACACCATGCAGGGGTCGAAGGAGCGGACCACATGCTGGACGGCGATCTTCCGCGGATGGCGCGGCGAGTCCACTGGCGTCCCGGTCAGCGCCTGCTCCAGCGCGCCGGGTTGGCCGGCGGCGTCGCGCGGCGAGAAATTCCAGGTGGTGGGCGAGACGATCTGGTAGTTGCGGATGCGTCCGCCCTCGATCCGCAACCAGTGCCCGAGACTGCCGCGCGCCGCCTCGGTCAGGCCGATGCCCTCGGCGTCGGCCAGCGGGGCGGCGGGGTTGTGGAACGGTTCGCCCGGAACCAGTGCATCGGTCCAGCGCTGCATCGCCAGCAGGATGCGCGCGCTTTCCAGCAGGCGCGCGACGACACGGGTGAGCACGTTGCCGCCGGTGGCGGCGACGAGGTCGCAAATCAGCGGATGGCCGTCGACGAGCTGGCGCGCGAGCGCGCCGACCTCGACCGCCTTGCCGTGCAGGCGCGGCGCCTTGCACCAAGTGTAGGCGCCTTCGCGCCCCGGGTCGGGCAGGGTGCGCGCCGTGCGCGGCGGTGCCGTGTCGCCCGCCATCCAGCTGTGGCTGACGTCCTCGGCGATGCCGTCGACGTCGAGTGAGTGCAGGCTGCCGTCGCGCCACACGCCGCGCGCGAAGAGCGGTGCCCCGTCAGCTTCGCGGTAGGCGCCGAAGCTCATGAAGCGGTCGGCGGCGCGGCCCAGGGTGTGCAGTCCGAGGGCCTCGCCGAGGGCGAGGAAGCGGGCGAGATCGCCGGGCTGCCCGGCCTGTGCCGCCTGCCAGTGCTGCAGCGCGTCGCGGCTGTCGAGGGCGACGATCTCGTCCAGGGGTGCGGCGAAGACCCGTTGTTCCAGGAATCGGCGGAAGGCGCCGACGACGTTGCCCAGATGCAGGCGCTCGCGCGCGGATACCGCTCGGGTGCAGCCGCCGGGCTGGATGGCGAGGCTGTGCGGCCACTTGCCGGCCAGCAGGCCCATGAGGTGCATGAACGCGGTGCGCGCCTGCAGGAACTCGGGTGCGGCGCTGCCCTCGACGGCGCGAAAGCGCGCGTGGATGTCGGCGTGCCAGGGCTGGGCGGCGTATTCGGGGCGCGCGAAGTCCGGCATGAAGAACAGGTAGAAGTGAGTCAGGTGGTCGATCAGGTTTTCCGCGGCATGGATCAGGTCGAGCGCGAGGATGCCGTTGGGCGGGGTTTCCGCGCGGTAGGCGTCGCCCAGCGCGAACGCCGCAGCCACCGACTGCGAGACCGAACAGATGCCGCAGACCCGCGGCGCATAGACCAGAGCGTCCCCGGGAATCTTGCCCAGCAGGATCTGCTCGAAGCCGCGGTACAGCGGCGAGTTCACCCAGGCTGCGTCGACCTGGCCGTCGCCGACGTCGAGCTGCACTTCGAGGTCGCCCTCGACTCGGTTGAACGGGCCCACGATCTGCCGCGCCACGGGACCTATTTCCTGTCCGGCTTGCGCCCGGGGCGGGCGACGACGTGATCCGCGCGGGCGTTTTCCTTGATGCGCTGCGGTGTGGCCGCTTTGGCCAGCGAGCTGAGCGCGATGAACCAGGCCTTGGGCATGTCGGTGGGTAGGCCGAGCGGGATGCCGGCCACGGTCGGCGTGCGCAGGAAGGCGTGGCCCGGCTCCTCGAACTCGGGCGCGGTGCAGTTGATGCATGCGTAGCCGCCCCGGGTGCACGAACCCTCGCCGTTCCAGGTGCGCACATTGCAGTCCGCCTGCGCCTGGGTGCCCATGCAGCCCAGGTGCTCCATTAGGCAGCCGAGGTCCGAGGGCTCGATGGCGCTGGCCTTGTATTCGTAGAACTCGTTGCGCGGGCAGCCGTGGTGCGCCAGGAGATCGGTATACATGCGCGGGCGTGCCAGGTCGTCCAGATCGTCCGCGCCGAGTTCGCCGCGCGCGAGCAGGTGCAGCGTGTCCAGCACCCAGTCCGGGTGGGTGGGGCAGCCGGCGACGTTGATCGCTGGCAGGCCGGCGCTGGAACGGTAGTCCTTGCCCAGCAGCCCGCCGGGGTAACGCCCGTCGTACTGCAGGCCGCAGGCGTCCGTGGGATTGGAGCCGCCCGCGGTGACCCCGCCGAAGGCGGCGCAGCTGCCGACGGCCACGCAGTAGCGCGCCACCGCGGCGAGCTCGCGCACCCACTCGATCATCGGCCGCCCGGTGCCGGCGAGCATGTGGAAGCGCCCGGTGCCGTGCGGGCCGCGCAGCAGCGAGCCCTCGACGCACAGTGCGTCCAGCCGCTGGCGGCCGGAGCGGATATCCTCGAGCAGCCGCAGGGCCTCGTCCATTCCCGCCTCGCTGAGCGAAGGATGCCAGAGCAGGTCGATGCCCGAGGTGTCCAGCCGGGTGAGCAGGTCGGGCGTGTCGGCGCAGAGCAGCGACATCGTGCAGCCGCCGCAGCCGCCGGATTGCAGCCATAGCAGGTTCATCCGCGCGCCGCCGCTCATGGCGCTTCCGCCTCGCCGCCGTCGGCGGCCTCGCGCGGCAGTTCGATGCGGAATATCGCCCCGCCCAGGTCGCTCGCCCCGGCGCGCAGCGTGCCGCCGTGCTCAGTGACGATGCCGTAGCTGATCGACAGGCCGAGCCCCGTTCCCTGGCCCACCGGCTTGCGGGTGAAGAAGGGTTCGAAGATGTGCTCCAGGTCAGCGGGCGCGACGCCGGGGCCGTTGTCGTGGATTTCTAGCCAGAGCATGTCCGCGGCGACGCCGCCGCGCACGCGCAGTTGCGGGGCGGGATGTTCGGCCACCGCGTCGACCGCGTTCTGCACCAGATTCATGACCACCTGATGCAGCTGCCCGGCATGCCCCACGGCGAGAAAGGGTTCGGGCAGGTCGATGCGCACGTCGATCTCGCGGCGGGCGCCCTTGAGCACCCAGTGCGCCGCGGTCTTGACCACGTGGGACAGGTCGAAGCTCGCGCTGCGCGATTTCTGCCCGCCGGAAAAGCGGCGCAGATCCTCGACCAGATCGCGCACCCGCTCGGCGCCCTCCAGGGTGCCCTCCATCAGCGGCGCCAGATCGGCGAGGATCTTGTCGATGCGCAGGCGCTTGCGCTGCGCCTCCAGCGCCTCGTCCAGGTCGCCGGCGTGGATCGCAGCGAGGTATTCGTCGAGCTTGTGCACATAGCGCTGGAGCACGTGGACGTTGCCGTAGACAAAGCTGATCGGGTTGTTCAGCTCGTGCGCCACGCCCGCCACGAGGCGGCCCAGCGAGGCCATCTTCTCGGCCTGCACCAGATTCTTCTGCGCCTCCTTGAGCTGGTCGTGCGCCTTGTTGAGCGCCTCGTAGGCGCGGCGCAGCTCGCCGACCGGTCGCCCGATGAGCACGGCGCCGACCGGCCGTCGGCGCGGGTCGAAGCGCGTGCTGCAGTTGAGTGACAGGGGGACCGTCTCCTCGGTGCCGATCATGCTGACCTCGCAGTCGTGCACCGGCTGCTTGAGCAGGCGTTCCTTGAAGCTCTCGGCCAGCGCCTTGGAGGAGGGCGCGAACAGCTCGCTCAACGGCTGTCCGACCCAGTCCGCCGCCGCGCGCCCCGTCAGCGCCTCAAGCGACTTGTTGACCTGCTGAATCCGCCCCTCGACGTCGCACACGATCATCACGTCGGTCATCGACGACTGCACGCTGGCGATGAAGGTCTGCACCTCCTCCAGCTCGGTATTCTTCTGCTCCAGCTCGATCTGGTAGCGGACCAGATTCTCGTACGTCTCGTCCATCTTGTGGATGACGTCCATCCACACGATCTCCGAGGCATCCGTCGAGTCTTCGCTGCGTTCGGGTCGTTTCACGGCAGGGAACCGGGTTGATGACGGACCGCCCGGCCGAGCATGGCCGCGGGCGGGACAGGGCCATACTACCGCGAAAGCCTTGCACGCGGTGGCGGTGCTAGCAGGCAAGCGGAGTGGGCGTATGTGTCGCGCCGGCCAGTCGACATATCGATCCAGGCGAGGAAGGGCTTCGCTGTGCAAGCGATGATTGATTTTCCCGGGCAATTATCCGCATAAAGCCGGTTGAGCGCGTTTATTGAATGAAAAATATCCGAGCCCTGCGCTCGGGAACCCTTTTCGTGGAGCTTTTGTTATGAATCCAAAATTTCGTCTGGCCGGGGTCCTGTTGGGCGGATTTGTGACCGCATCGTATGCCCACGCCTCGCCGCAGATTCCCCCGGCACACCCCGCCAAGCCCGATTCGCGTATCGAGGTGATGTTTCCGCCCATGCTGAAGCGCCAAACCCTGTCCACGATGCGCATGCATCTTCAAGGGGTGGCCGAAATTCAGCAGGAGCTGGCCAACGGCAGATTCGAAAAAGCAGCCGAGATCGCCACCGCAGCCCTGGGTATGTCGTCCATGCACGGCCACCAAATGGCGGAAGAGGCGAAATACATGCCGCATGGCATGATGAAGCTGGGTGCGCTCATGCACCAAAGAGCGGCCGAATTTGCCATCTCGGCCCAGGATGCCGCGGCTACCGGCAACCTCAAGCCTCCGTTACGTGTGCTCTCCAGGATGATCGAAACATGCGTTGCGTGTCATTCGGCTTACAGGCTGCAATGAGGATTCTGAAGAGCAATTGAAAAGGGCTTATGTGTAATGGGTGCTTTCGACTGCGGATTCAACCGATCGACGCAACGAATTGGTTAAAACGTTCAGCCGGTGTTTCATAGTTTAGGGTTTTTCTCGGGCGAGAATTTAATTGTTTGGCCACCGAATTGAGCCTGGCCTGTGAATATTCCGATAGATCGGTCCCTTTGGGAAAATATTGCCTGAGCAGCCCGTTGGTATTTTCGTTCGATCCGCGTTGCCAGGGATTGTGTGGATCGCAGAAATAAACCTGTATATCAGTGGCCAGAGGAAATCGCCGATGCTGGGCCATCTCCTTTCCCCGGTCCCAGGTCAGAGACCGATACAGCGCCTGCGGGAGTTGATGCGCCTGTTTGATCAGTGCATTAATCACCGTTTCACTGTCCTTGCTGGGTACTTTGACCAGCATGACGTAACGGGAATGCCGCTCAACCAGTGTGGCGATTTGGCTGTCACGGTCCCCAAAAAGTAGGTCGCCTTCCCAGTGCCCCGGAACAGCCCGATCTGCTGCTTCGGCCGGTCTCTCCCTGATCGAAACCGCTCCCACGATCCGGCCGTGATCGGGCGTTTTCTGGGTATAGTGTCTTGATCGCCGCATCGCCCGCGTGCGCCGCAGATCCGCCTGAAGCTCCTTCTTCAGTGCCCCGCGCGCCTGGATAAAGAGACTGCGATAGATCGTTTCGTGCGACACCTGGTAGTGCTCGTCGTCCGGGTAGGTGCGTTTGAGCCAGCCGGCAATCTGCTGCGGTGGCCACCAGGCGCGGAGCCCCTGGGCTACAAGGCGGCCAGTTCCCGATGCTTCACCAGTTTACAGGCTTTGGGGTGCAGCGCCCGATCCCAGGCCGCCTGATCGGCCGGTGCCGCCCGGTAGCTCCTGCGGCATCCATTGCGACGGATCTCACGGCTGACGATGGACGGTGAACGTTTGAGGGACGCTGCAATCGACCGGACGGACCGTCCTGACACAATCCCTCGGGAGATCTCCTCGCGTTCGGCTAAAGTCAGGGCCAACCTGGAGCGGTGTCGCCGACGAGGCTCGATCCCGCCTGTCCGGCTCAAAACCCCCTCTACAGAAGAATGGTTGCGACCAAAAAGCTGGGCGATCCGCTGAAGTGACTCGCTCTTGCGCCAACGCTCCCACATCAACGCCTTCTGCTGCTCAGTGTAATAAATCCTCGGCCTTTGCTTCATGGCAACACTCCTGATCCCTACTCAGAATCTAGCGTGTTGCATCCACCGGTTGAATCCGCAATTAGTTAGCCGCCATGAAATTAGATGAATGCGAAGTCCGCTTGTGGCCGTTTCCAGACTATCCCAATCTTCGCTGCGCCATCTTCATCCCTTCTTATCCCTTCTTAATAGATAACGCACGAGCACTACACAGGTGTTGATTTTCCCTTTTCGCCACAGACGCCTACATCGTTCCCGATTCGATCCGGTTCCGGCCGTTGTGTTTGGCCTGGTAAAGCAAGCCGTCCACGAAATCGACGAAGCGCCTGGGTTCGTCCTCGGTGAAGGTGTGGGTGGTGCCCACGCCGATGCTGACGGTGACGAGCGGGCCGATGGGCGAGGCTTCGTGGGGTATTTCCCGCGCTGCGATCAGGCGGATGCAGCGTCCGGCGATGGCCTTTGCCGCGTCGGCGTCCGTTTCCGGCAGTAGGAGGGCAAATTCCTCGCCGCCGAAGCGGGCCAGGACGTCGCGCGGACGGGTCGCGGTCTCTTTGTGGTAATCCGCATTCCGTCAGTCATGTGCATGCATGGCAATGGACTCTGGGCGTTAGGCCGGATTGTGCCGGTCGTCAATCCCGGTTGCCGGCACGCGTGTCGACCGTATGCAGGCGTTGGCACCATGTTAGTGCTGCGGTCCCGGCTGCCAACTATTCTTGATGTGGATCAGATTTGCTGACAGTTGGGTTGATTTCGACCGGGCAGGCGCCTTGAATCCAAGGGTCTGTGACGCGCAGGGTGTACGTGCGTCATATGAACGGTGCTGCAGCTGCGAGGAGACGCATGGCGAGTGAACCGGGTTTCCTGCCGCGGGACGGTCTGGACCGGCTGATTGAGGTGCTGCGCCGCGACGGCCGCGAGGTCATCGGACCGCGGGTTCGCGACGGCGCCATCGTCTACGCGCCGATCGCGACCGCCGCCGATCTGCCCACCGGCGTGCGCGATGCCCAATCCCCCGGCGCCTATGCGCTGAACGCGGCTTCATCCGCTGAGCGCCAGTTCGCCTGGGCCAACGGGCCGCAGGCGCTCAAGCCCTTGGTATTCAGCCCGCGCGAACGTCTCTGGACGAGTTGGCACGCACCTGCCAATGGGCTGCATTTCGGCGCCGCGGCGCATACGACACGTCCCACCGCGGTGATCGGTGTGCGTGCCTGCGATCTGGCTGCGCTAGACCTGCAGGATCGCCATTTTCTGCGCGAACCGTATGCCGATCCGGCCTATCGCGCGCGGCGCGAGTCTTTGTTCTTGGTCGCGGTCCACTGCACGCATCCGGCGGATACCTGTTTCTGCGTGTCGACGGGGGACGGCCCCGAGGCCGCGAAGGGCTTCGACCTGGCCTTGCATGAGATCGATGCAGGCTTCGTCGTGACGTCCGGGAGCAATGCGGGCGCCGAGGTGCTGGCATCGTTGCCGCTCGCTGTCCCCGCCGAGGCGCAAAGGGACGAGGCCCGAGCAGGCGTGGCTGCGGCCGCAGCGGCGCAGACCCGTCGGCTGCCTGCACGCGATCTGCGCCCGGCCTTGTTGGCGCGGATTGAGGATCCGCATTGGCAGGTCGTGGCCGAGCGCTGCCTGTCTTGCGGCAACTGCACGGCGGTCTGCCCGACCTGTTTCTGCAACGCTGAGATCGAGGAGCCGGTCAGCGACGGGAGTGTCAGTGAACATTTCCGCCAGTGGGATTCCTGCTTCACCGCTGGGCACAGTCGTTTGCACGGCATTGTCGTGCGCGCCGACACGCTTGCGCGCTACCGCCAATGGCTGATCCACAAGCTGGCCACCTGGCACGACCAGTACGGGCGGTCCGGCTGCGTGGGGTGTGGCCGCTGCATCGCGTGGTGTCCGGTGGGCATTGACCTGACCGCCGAGGTGGCAGTCCTGTGCGACGATGGCGAAGGTGTTGCGCCATGAGCCTATCCCAGTTGCCAGCGGCTGCGGAGATCGTTGAGCGTGTGCAGGAATCGGCCAGCATCTTTACTCTGCGCCTGCGTTTTGCCGATGAGGATTTGCAGTCGACTTACTGCAGTGCACCGGGGCAGTTCAACATGATCGGGCTGCATGGTGTCGGCGAAGTGCCCATTTCGATCATTTCCGACCCGGAGGAGGGCGCGTTTATCGACCATACGATTCGCGCGGTCGGGCGGGTGACACATGCCTTGTCGGCGCTGCGTGTCGGTGATGTCGTGGGATTGCGCGGCCCTTATGGGCGCGGCTGGCCGCTCGACGCGGCTATGGGTGACGACGTCGTGCTGGTGACCGGGGGTCTGGGCTGCGCCCCGGTCGTGTCGGTAATCGATTACGTCATGCGCCGGCGCGAGCGATTCGGGCGGCTGGTCATCATCCAGGGCGTCAAGCATGCCGAGGACCTGATCTGGCGCCAGCGCTACGAGGCCTGGGCCCGCGCGCCGGACACCCAGGTGTGGCTGGCGGCGGACGTCGGCGGGCCGCACTGGGCCTGGGACGTGGGCCCGGTCACGGTGCTGCTCGATCACGCCGAATTCGATCACGCCAAGGCGCACGCGCTGATGTGCGGGCCCGAGCCGATGATGAAGGCGGTGGCCGAGCGACTGTTGGACGACGGCATGCCGGCCGAGCGGTTGTGGCTGAGCATGGAGCGCAACATGCACTGCGCGGTAGGTCACTGCGGCCACTGCCAGCTCGGGCCGCTGTTCGTCTGCCGCGACGGCCCGGTGTTCCCCTATCCGGTGCTGGCGCCCTGGTTGCAGCATCGGAGTTTGTGACGATGAATGACGACCCTGCAAGAACCGACGAACCCGGCCGCAGGCCGCGTATGGCGGTGCACAAATTCAGCTCCTGCGACGGCTGCCAGCTCGCCCTGCTTAATGCGGGCGACGCTTTGCTGCGGTTGGCCGAACGGGTGGAACTGGTGCATTTTGCGGAGGCCGGTCCCGTCGATCCGGAGGCGGCGGTCGACATCGCGCTGATCGAGGGTAGCGTGTCCACAGCGGAGGACCGCGCGCGCATCGTGCGCATCCGCGCCCATAGTCGCTTTTTGGTCACGCTGGGCGCTTGCGCCACCGCAGGTGGCATCCAGGCGCTGCGCAATTTCACCGACGGCGACGAATGGTTGTCTTCGGTGTATGCGCGACCGGAATATATTTCCAGTCTGGCGAATGTCTCGCCGATCCGCGATCACGTGCACGTCGATCTGGAATTATGGGGCTGTCCGGTCAGCGGGCATCAGGTGCTGACGGCCATCGGCAGTCTGCTCGCGGGGGCGCCACCGGCGGTGCCTGACGAGAGCCTGTGCCTTGAATGCAAGCGCCAGCAGGCCGTATGCGTGATGGTGACGCGCGGCGCGCCCTGCCTGGGGCCGGTCACGCGTACCGGCTGCGGTGCCCTATGCCCGCGCTTCGGGCGGGATTGCTACGGCTGCTACGGCCCGGCCGAGCACCCCAACACACAAGCGCTCGGCCGCCGCTTCGCCGGCCTGGGACTGGTCGACGAAGCGATCGCTCGTCGTTTTCACTTCATCAATAGCCAGGCCCCGGTATTTTTGGAGGCCGGTCAACGCCGGAGAGGCAATCACGATGACTGAGCGGCGCGAGATTCGGATCGAGGTGCCGGTGCTCGCGCGGGTGGAGGGCGAGGGTGCCTTGTCGATCGAGGCGCGCGATGGGCGGATCGAACGTCTGGAACTACGCATCTATGAGCCTCCGCGACTGTTCGAGAAGCTGCTGGAGGGGCGTGGCTACGACGAGGTGCCGGACGCGGTCGCGCGTATCTGCGGCATTTGCCCGGTGGCCTATCAGATGAGTGCGGTTGCGGCCCTGGAGCAGGCCATGGGCATCGAGATCGACGACTGGGTATCGCGCATGCGGCGGGTGTTCTACTGCGGCGAGTGGATACAGAGCCATGCCCTACACATTCATCTGCTCGCCGCGCCCGATTTTCTCGGCTACGGCAACGTGGTCGAACTGGCCCAGGCGTACCCGGAGCTGGTGCGCCGGGGCTTGCGCCTGCAGGCATTGGGCAACGACCTGATCCGGCTTTTCGGCGGCCGTTCGGTGCATCCCGTTGGTGCCCGTGTGGGGGGGTTCCACCGGGCGCCGTCACCGGCGGCGGTGGCCGAACTGCGATTGCGACTTGATGCGGCGTGCGCAGACACTGACGCCCTACTCGATTGGGCGCTGGCGCTGCCAGTGCCAGACGCCGACCAGGACTTCGTCAGCGTGGCCCTGCGCCACCCGCACGGCTATCCGATGGCGGGCGGGCGCATCGTCAGCGACCGCAGGCTGGATATCGGCGCCGAGGCCTTCGAGGCCCATTTCCACGAGCTTCAGGTGCCGCATTCCACCGCGCTGCACGCGCTGCACCACGGGGAGCCCTACATGGTCGGCCCGCTCGCGCGTCTGAATCTGAACCACGACCGCCTGCCCGCGGCGCTGCGCGACCGCTTGCACGCGGCGGGGTTGCGCCTACCCAGCCGCAATCCCTTCCATAGCCTGATTGCCCGCGCGGCGGAGATCACCTTCGCCATCGGCGAAGCCGCGCGCCTGCTTGCCGATTATGTCGAGCCAGCGTCGGCGGGAACTGTGGTCGCGCCGCGTGCCGGGTTGGGCTTCGGAGCCACTGAGGCGCCGCGCGGTCTCCTTTGGCACCGCTACGAGCTGGACGATATGGGACATGTGCGCAGTGCACGCATCGTGCCGCCGACTAGCCAGAACCAGGCGCGCATCGAGGCCGATCTACGCCAGTCGCTGGAACGTCTGGGGCTGGAGCAGCCCGACGAGGTTCTACGCCTGCGCGGCGAGCAGGTCATCCGTAGCTACGATCCCTGTATCTCCTGCGCCACGCACTTCCTGCGCCTGGATATGCGCCGCGCGTGAGGCGTCTCGCGGTCATTGGCATCGGTTCACCCTTCGGCGGCGACCGTATCGCCTGGACGGTGATCGAACGACTCCGCTCTCGACCGCTCGACGCGGGGTATTCCTCCGGTGGGATGATACTTGAAGCCTGCGACCGGCCAGGGCCGAACCTGATTGAACAGCTCCGCGGCCTGGAACACGCGATTCTCATTGATGCGGTGATGGGCGCGACAGTGCCGGCAGCCTGGTATGACGAGGCCTCATTCGTGCGCATGGCCGCGCCTTTGTCCGGCCATGCCATCGGCCTTGCCGAGACGCTTGCACTGGGTCGTGCCCTCGGCGATTTGCCAACGATCGATCTACTGGGTCTGTGTCTGACGAGTGATACGCAGGTTGAGGCACAGATCTGTACATCGGCGCTGCGTTTGTTGCGTCCGCATCTGCGCGCGCTGTCCACAGCTAAGAGGCCGTGCGGATTTCCCGACGTCGTCCCCAGATTGGTTTAAGTCTCACGAACGCCCGAAAAGAGGGCGCGTTGCCCCGATGGGGGTCGCGCAAGACTCGCCGCGGCCAGATGGCCACGACAAATCCGGCCGTTGGTAGGCCGGATTTTGCGATTCCATTGGTATTTCTAATCAAAACAATTGCTTGCGAATCGTTTGGATGCGCGGGTTGCGCGTCCCGGCATGTCGCGTGGCCTATGATCTGGCCGCCAGTGACCCATGAAACGGTATGGGTATTGCAGATGTCTATGCCAGATAGACGGCAATAGGGGGGATGTCGGTCGCCACCGCTCGCGTGGCGACCTGAACCTTTATTGTGGAGGAACGAGATATGGCCGTGACACACGATGCAATACGCGTGAGCGCCAGTGCCGGCAAGCTACGCCGTGAGGCGGGCATGCTGAGTTTGTTGTTCGCCAGTCTGGGCGGCATGATCGGTTCGGGCTGGTTGTTCGGCCCGCTCAACGCGGCCAAGGCTGCCGGTCCTGCAAGCCTGCTGTCCTGGGTGATCGGTGGGTTCGCGATCCTGCTGCTGGCCTTTGTCTACGCCGAGTTGGCGACCGCTTTTCCGCGCGCCGGCGCGGTGGTGGCCTTTCCCAAGCTCAGCCACGGCAATCTCATGGCCATGGTCATGAGTTGGGTGGTGTTTCTGGGCTATGTCTCGGTACCGCCGGTCGAGGTGATGGCGGTGCTCAGTTACGCCAATAACTATCTGCACGGTCTGGTGGCGCCGCACACCGGTGTGCTCACGACCATGGGCTTCTTCGTGGCGGCGGCGATGCTGGGCGGTTTCGTGTTGCTCAATAGCTTCGGCATCCGCTGGCTGCTGCGCATCAATACCACGCTGGTGTGGTGGAAGCTGGCGGTGCCGGCGATCACGATCCTCGCATTGCTGTTGTTTTCCTTCCATACCGGTAACGGCTCGGTGCAGGGTTTCGCGCCCTATGGCTCGCAGGGGGTGCTCTCGGCGGTGGCCACCTCCGGCATCGTGTTCAGCTATCTCGGTTTTCGCCAGGCGGTGGAGCTGGCCGGCGAGTCGCGCGATCCGAAACGGACCATCCCGGTGGCGGTGATCGGCTCCGTAGTGCTCGCACTTGGCCTCTACTTGCTGTTGCAACTGGCGATGATTTACGGCGTCGCGCCCGGCAGCATCAGCCACGGCTGGGCCAATCTGCACTTCGCGGGCATCGCCGGTCCGTTCGCCGGTATGGCGGCACTGGCAGGCCTCGGCTGGCTGGCCCTGCTGCTCTATATCGACGCGGTGATCTCGCCCGGCGGCACTGGCATCATCTACAGCACCACGGCCTCGCGCGTGGTCTATGCCACCGGCAACGAGGGGCTGATGACTTCGCTGTTCAGCCGCGTCACCGCCGGCGGTGTCCCCTGGGTGGGGCTGCTGGTGACCTATGCCTTCGGCGTGTTCTTTTTCTTTCCCTTCCCGTCCTGGCAGAAGCTGGTCGGTTACATCTCTTCGGTGACGGTGTTGTCTTACGGCATCGGTCCGGTGGTGTTGCTCAGCCTGCGCAAGACCCTGCCGGTGGGCGATCATGGCCGACCCTTCCTGCTGCGCTGGCCCTGGCTGGTGGCGCCGGTCGCCTTCATTGTCTCCAACTACATCATTTACTGGAGCGGTGCGGGTACCGATGACTTCCTGTTCGGCATGCTGGCGGTGTTCTTCGCCATCTTCCTGGTCTACGAGCTGGCGATGCGGCGTAGCCTGTCGCATCTGGAGTGGCGCGGCGCCTGGTGGCTGTTGCCGTATTTCGTCGGCATGTGGCTAATCACCTACCTGGGGCCCAAATCGCTGACCGGAGGGCTGGGTGACATCGTCTATCCCTGGGGTATGGTGATCATCGCGATCTTCAGTTTGGCCATCATCTTCCTGGCACGCGCCAGTGCGATGCTCGATCCCGAGGAAGCCCGCGCTACATTACTTGGCAGCGAGCCGGAGCTGATGGATCACAGGGCTGGGTGAGCCGCGCCCGTGAGGTGCAGAAACTGGGCGATGCCGCTCATCAGCATCTGCACGGCGATCACCGTCAGGATCAGCCCCATCAGGCGCTCCAGGGCGGCCAGCCCTCGCGCGCCGAGGTGCCGCGACAGACGGGTGGCGGTCAGCAGAATCAGGCCGCTGGCGGCCCAGGCAATGAGCAGTGCGCCGGTCCACAGCGGCCAGTCGCCGGGCTGGCGGCTGGCGATCAGCATGGTCGCCGAGATAGCCGAGGGGCCGGCGATCAGCGGGACGGCCAGGGGCACCACCAGCGGCTCCCCGTCGATCTGCTCATGCAGGCTGCCGGACTCGGGAAACACCATCTTCAGCGCGATCAGGAACAAGACCACGCCGCCGGCCACGCCCAGAGCCGAGGGCGAGACCTGCAAGAGGTGCATCAGCTGTTGGCCAAAGAACATGAAGGTCAGCAGGATGGCCAGTGCGATCAACATTTCGCGCACGATTACGCGCGGCTGGCGCGCGCGCGGTGTCTGCTTGAGGGCGCTCAGGAACAACGGAATGTTGCCGAACGGGTCCATCACCAGGAAGAACAGCAGCGCGGCGGAGAATAGGGTCATTTGGGGTCCGTGGGTCTAGGGTTCCGTAATGATACGGCCCCGCGGTGCGGGGCCGTAGGTCATTCGCCGCCCGGCGGTACCGCCGGGCCGGGCGTCACTTGTGCACGGGCATCTGAAATTCGCTGCCGGTCGCTTGCGAAGGCCAGCGTGCGGTCACGGTCTTGAGCCGGGTATAGAAGCGTACCCCGTCCGGCCCATGCATATGCAGGTCGCCGAACAGCGATTGTTTCCAGCCGCCGAAGCTGTGAAAGGCCATCGGGACCGGGATCGGCACATTGATACCGACCATGCCGGCCTGTACGGCGTGCGAGAAGCGTCGCGCCGTGCCGCCGTCGCGAGTGAAGATGGCGGTGCCGTTGCCGAAGGCGTGTTCGTTGACCAGGCGAATGCCGGTATCGAAGTCCGGTACACGCACTACTATCAGTACCGGCCCGAATATCTCTTCTTGGTAGATGCGCATCTCGGAGGTGACGTGGTCGAACAGGCAACCGCCGAGGAAGAAGCCGTCCTCGTGACCAGGTACCGAGCAGCTGCGGCCGTCTACTACCAGTGTGGCGCCTTCCTTGATGCCGAGATCGACGTAGGACTTCACGCGTTCGAGGTGTTCGCGGGTGACCAGGGGCCCCATCTCCACGCCCTCGGCATCGCCGGGGCCGATCTTGAGCGCGCGGGCGCGCTCGGTCAGTCGCCCGACCAAGGCATCGGCGATACCGCCCACCGCGACCGCCACCGAAATCGCCATGCAGCGCTCGCCGGCAGAGCCGTAGGCTGATCCGATCAGGGCGTCGACGGTCTGGTCGAGGTCGGCGTCCGGCATTACCAGCATATGATTCTTGGCGCCGCCAAGGGCTTGCACGCGCTTGCCGTGGGCGCTGCCGGTTTCGTAGATATAGCGCGCGATCGGGGTGGAACCGACGAAGCTGACGGCACCGATGCGCGGGTCGGTGAGCAGGGTGTCTACCGCGACCTTGTCGCCGTTGACCACCGAGAAAACGCCGTCGGGTAGACCGGCTTCGGTGAGCAGTTCTGCCAGCCGCAGCGGGCAACTGGGGTCTTTTTCCGAGGGCTTGAGGATGAAGGCATTGCCGGCTGCCAGCGCCACCGGAAACATCCACATTGGCACCATTGCCGGGAAATTGAAGGGCGTGATGCCGGCGACGACGCCGAGCGGTTGGCGCAGCGACCAACTGTCGACGCCGGTGCCCACGTCTTCGCTCATCTCGCCCTTGAGCAGCTGCGGGATGCCGCAGGCGAACTCGACAACCTCGATGCCACGGGTCAGCTCGCCGAGGGCGTCGGGCACGGTCTTGCCATGTTCGCGCGAGATCAGCCGGGCGATTTCGTCGGCATGCTGTTCCAGCAAGGCCTTGAAGCGGAACATCACGCGTGCGCGGCGTAGCGGTGTGGTGGCGGCCCAGCCCGGTGCGGCGTCGGCGGCGCGCGCGATGGCGCGCTCGGTCTCGGCGGCGTCGGCGAGGGCAACGCGGGCCTGCACGTGGCCGGTCGCCGGGTTGCAGACATCGGCGTGTCGCCCGCTGGTGCCGACTGTGCGACGGCCGTCGAGATAATGGCCGAGCAGCGCGACTTCGGCGCTCGTGGCGGGTGTTTCGTTCATGTCAGCCTCTTCGATCGGTGAATGGTCCGGTCTGTGCCGGATCCGTTGTCTGTGTACTAGGCCGCGAGGGCGTCCGACGCGGGGCGGTAAGCATAGCCCAGGTCGCGCGCCACGGCGGGGTGGGTGACAGCGCCTCGATGCACGTTCAGTCCGGCACGCAGGTGCGGGTCGTCGTGCAAGGCCTGGCGGTAGCCCTTGTCGGCGAGCGCCAGCACATAGGGCAGGGTGGCGTTGGTCAGCGCGAAGGTCGCGGTGCGCGCCACGCCGCCAGGCATGTTGGCGACGCAGTAGTGGACCACGCCGTCGACCACGTAGATTGGTTCCTGATGGGTGGTCGGCCGGCTGGTCTCGAAGCAGCCGCCCTGATCGATGGCGACGTCGACCACCACGGCACCGGGGCGCATGCGCGAAAGCATCGCTCGGGTGACCAGCTTGGGTGCGGCAGCGCCGGGAATCAGCACCGCGCCGATGACGAGATCGGCCGCGAACACCGTGGCTTCGAGCGTGTCGGTAGTGGAGTAGAGCGTCTTCAGGTGCGGGCCGTATTGCGCATCCAGGGCCTTGAGGCGGTCGAGGTCGCGGTCGAGCACGGTGACGTCGGCACCGAGGCCGAGGGCCATGCGTGCGGCATTCACGCCGACCACGCCGCCGCCAATGATGGCGACGTTCGCCGGCGTCACGCCGGGCACGCCGCCGAGCAGCACACCGCGCCCGCCTTGAGCCTTCTCCAGGGCATGCGCGCCGGCCTGCACGGCCATGCGCCCGGCCACTTCGCTCATGGGTGCGAGCAGCGGCAGCCCGCCGTGGGCGTCGGTGACGGTTTCGTAGGCGATGGCGATGGCATCCGAGTCCACCAGCAAGCGCGTCTGTTCAGGGTCGGGGGCGAGGTGCAGGTAGGTGAATAGGATTTGTCCTGGGCGCAGCAAGGCGCATTCGTTCGGCTGCGGTTCCTTGACCTTGACCACCATCTCGGCCTTGCCGAACACGGTTTCGGCGCTTTCGACGAGCTGCGCGCCGGCCGCTTCGTAGGCAGTGTCGTCCAGGCCCACACCGGCACCGGCGCCGCGTTCAACGAGTACCCGGTGTCCGCGCGTGGTGAGCTCGCGCACCCCAGTGGGCGTCAGGCCGACGCGGTATTCGTGATTTTTGATCTCTTTGGGCAGTCCGATGATCATTTTGCTTCTCCTCTTGCTGTGCCGCCGTTCAGGCGGTTTCGCGTATGGCTTCGGCAACGATGTCGATCAGTTCCCCGATCTGCGTTGGATTGATGATCAGCGGTGGCGACAGGGCGATGATGTCGCCGGTGTAACGAACCAGGGCGCCTTGTTCGAAGCAGCGGCGGTGTATCTCGAAGCCGCGCTTGCCCGGCTCACCGGGGCGTGGCGCCAGCTCGATGCCGGCCACCAGGCCGATGTTGCGTACATCGATGACGTTGGGTAAATCACGGAGTCCATGCACGGCTTCCTCCAGGTGCGGAGCGAGTGCGGCGCCGCGCGTGAGCAGGCCTTCCTCGGCGTAGATGTCCAGAGTGGCCAGCGCTGCCGCGGCGGCAACGGGGTGTCCCGAGTAAGTGTAGCCGTGGGCCAGCTCGATGAACTGTTCGGGGCCCTGCATGAAGGCTTCGTAGATATGTGGGCGGACGAACACTGCACCCATCGGGATGTTGCCGTTGGTCAGCCCCTTGGCGGTGGTCATGATGTCCGGCAGCACGTCGAAGTAGTCGGCGGCGAAAGGTGTGCCGAGGCGGCCGAAGCCGGTGATGACCTCATCGAAGATCAGCAGGATGCCGTGACGGTCGCAGATCTCGCGTAGACGCTTGAGATACCCCTTGGGCGGCAGCACCACGCCGGCTGAACCGGCGACCGGTTCGACGATGACGGCAGCGATGGTCGAAGCGTCGTGCAGGCCGACCAGGCGCTCCAGTGCTTCGGCAAGCTCCGCACCGCCCTCGGCGGGCAGGCCGCGCGTGAAGGCGTTGGCCGTGATGTTCAGGGTGTGCGGCAGATGATCCACGCCGGGGAGCAAGGTGCCGAACTGTTTGCGGTTGCCGACGATGCCGCCGACCGAGGCGCCGCCGAAGTTGACGCCGTGGTAGCCCTTCTCGCGTCCGATCAAGCGTTGCCGGCTGCCCTCACCGCGCGCGCGGTGGTAACCGATGGCGATCTTGAGCGCGGTATCCACCGATTCGGAACCCGAGTTGGTGAAGAAGGCGTAGTTCAGATCGCCCGGCGTGATCTCGACGAGACGGTTGGCCAGCTCGAAGGGCAGGGGATGTCCCATGTTGAAGGTCGGCGCGAAATCCAGCTCGGAGAGCTGGCGTTGCACGGCCTCGACGATACGGCGGCGGCCGTGACCGGCATTCACGCACCACAGTCCGGCCTGGCCGTCGAGTATCTGGCGGCCGTCGGCAGTGGTGTAATGCACGCCTTCGGCGGCGACCAGGAGGCGTGGGTCGTCCTTGAATTGGCGGTTGGCGGTGAAGGGCATCCAGAACGCCTCGCGCTGCTGACGATCCTGGGCGATGGACTGATGGCGATCAGACGGGCTCATGCCGCAATTCCTCGGGTGGGGTCGGTGTTCGTGAATTCTAAGGCATGTTAAATAAAATAAACAACGCTGCCGCTATTGGCTCAAAAATGCCATTCTCTGTTAGCATTGCGTTTATTATTTTGTTTGTTTGGACGAGGAGTGTCGGCATGGAGGTAGGTGCCCGCCTGCGCGCACTGCGCGAGCTTTACGGCCTTTCCCAACGCGAGCTGGCCAAGCGAGCGGGCGTGACCAACGGCATGATCTCGCAGATCGAGCAGGACCGCGTGAGTCCATCCATCGGCTCCCTCAAGAAGATTCTCGACGGCCTGGCCATCTCGATCGCGGATTTCTTCACCCAGGACTTCGGCGGGCCGGTGCAGGTATTTTTCGAACGCGCCGCGATGCCGGACCTAGGTAATGGACCGGTGAACCTGTTTCTGGTGGCCGCCGCCCGCAAGAACCGACAGATGTCGATGTTGCGCGAGGTCTACGCACCGGGTGCGGATACCGGAGAAGATATGCTCCAGCACGAAGGCGAAGAGGCCGGCGTGGTGGTGCGTGGCCGCATGGAGATCACCGTGGGCAGTGAGACGCGGGTGCTTGAGCCTGGCGACGCCTATTATTTTGAGAGTCGCATTCCGCATCGATTCCGAAATCCCGGCATCGAGGAGGCCGAGATCGTCAGCGCCAATAGCCCGCCGACCTTTTGAACCGGCGCCGACCGCCGTCCGGCGGGGCGTCATTGCGTATCTTCGAAGGAGTACATCATGAGCAGCAAGCACACGCATGCCGAGTGGCGCGCCAAGGCGGCGGCGCTGACAATCGAGGGTAGGGCCTTCGTTGATGGGCGCTACGTTGACGCCGCGTCGGGCAAAACCTTCGACTGCATCGACCCGGCCACCGGCGCGGTGCTTGCGCGTATCGCCGAGTGCGACGCCGAGGACGCAGAGCGTGCGGTTGTCGCCGCACGTCGCGCCTTCGAGTCCGGCGCCTGGTCACGGATGGCGCCGCGCGAGCGCAAGACGGTGCTGATTCGCTTCGCGCAGCTGATCGAGGATCATGCCGAGGAACTGGCGCTGCTCGAATCCCTAGACGCCGGGAAACCCATTGGCGACACCACTGTCATCGACATCCCCGCAGCGGCGCGCTGCGTGCGCTTCAATGGCGAGGCCGTGGACAAGCTTTACGACGAGGTCGCACCGACCCCGGACGACGCCCTCGGCCTGATCACGCGCGAGCCGGTCGGCGTGGTCGCCGCCATTGTGCCCTGGAACTTTCCCATCTTGATGGCCTCATGGAAGTTCGGTCCCGCGCTCGCCGCCGGCAACTCGGTGATCCTCAAGCCCTCGGAGAAGGCGCCGCTGACCGCCATTCGGGTTGCCGTGCTGGCGCAGGAGGCGGGCATCCCGGACGGCGTGTTCAACGTGTTGCCCGGTTTCGGTGGCACGGTGGGCAAGGCGCTCGCCCTGCACATGGACGTGGACTGCGTGGCCTTCACCGGCTCGACTGCCGTCGGCAAGCAGATCATGCAGTACGCCGGCCAGTCGAATCTCAAGCGTGCGTGGATGGAGTGCGGCGGCAAGACCCCGCACATCGTCTTTGCCGACTGCCCGGACATCGATGCCGCCGCGCGCGCCGCCGCCTTCGGTATCTTCTATAACCAGGGCGAGATGTGCACCGCCGGCTCGCGCCTGCTGGTCGAAGCTTCTATTAAGGACGCCTTCCTGGAGAAGGTGATCGCCGCCGGTGAGGCCATGCAGCCAGGCGACCCGCTCGATCCGGCCACGCGCATGGGCGCCATCGTCGACGACATCCAGCTTGACCGCGTGATGGGCTACATCGAGGCTGGGCGTGCGGGTGGCGCGACCCTGCGCCTGGGCGGCGAGCGCGTGCTCACCGAGAGCGGTGGCTATTTCATCGCGCCGACCATCTTCGACAACGTCACCAACGACATGAAGATCGCCCGCGAGGAAATCTTCGGTCCGGTGCTCTCGACCATTACCTTCGAGAACGAGGATGAGGCCCTGCACATCGCCAATGACTCACCCTACGGACTGGCCGCCGCAGTATGGACCTCCAACCTCAGCCGCGGCCACCGCGTGGCCCGCCGTCTGCGTGCCGGCAGCGTGTGGGTCAACTGCTTCGACGAAGGTGACATGACCGTGCCCTTCGGCGGCTACAAACAGTCCGGCAACGGCCGCGACAAGTCGCTGCACGCGATCGACAAATATGTCGAGCTCAAGGCGACCTGGATCGATCTGACCCGCTGAGTTCGCACGCCGCCCCCACCCCTTGGGCGCTGGGGGCGGCTGACGGATAATGCCGTACATCGCACCTCTTTTAAGGAACCGACATGCGAACCGTAACCGTGGCGGCCACTCAGATGGCCTGCAGCGAAGACCGTGAGGCCAACATCGATCGTGCCGAAGGCCTGATCCGCGAGGCCGCAGGCAGGGGCGCGCAGATCGTGCTCATCCAGGAGTTGTTCGAGGGGCCTTATTTCTGTAAGGAGCAGCTGCCAGCGCATTTCTTACTGGCACAGCCGTTCGCGGACAACCCCATGATCGCGCGCATGAGCGCGCTTGCCGCCGAACTGGGCGTGGTGTTGCCGCTGTCCTTCTTCGAACGCGCCGGCAATGCCTTCTTCAACTCGCTGGCCATGGTCGACGCGGATGGAAGCGTGCTCGGCTTCTACCGCAAGTCGCATATCCCTGACGGCCCCGGCTACCAGGAGAAGTTCTATTTTTCGCCGGGAGACACTGGCTTCAAAGTCTGGCAGACGCACCACGGCGCGCTCGGCGTCGGTATCTGCTGGGATCAATGGTTCCCCGAGGCCGCGCGTAGCATGGCCCTGATGGGCGCTGAAATCCTACTCTATCCCACCGCCATCGGTTCGGAACCCGAAGAACCCGAACTCGACTCGCGCGACCATTGGCAGCGCGTGATGCAGGGCCATGCCGGCGCGAACATCCTGCCGCTGGTTGCCTCCAACCGCATCGGCGTCGAGCACGGCCGAAGCTGTGAACTGACTTTCTACGGTTCCTCATTCATCACCGATCACCTCGGCGCGAAGGTCGCCGAGGCCGGTCGCTCCGACCAAACCATTCTTACCGCCAGCTTCGACCTCGACGCCATCGGCGAGGCCCGACGCGCCTGGGGCGTGTTCCGCGATCGGCGGCCGGAGCTGTATGGGGCGCTGAGCGGCTACGACGGGAGCGGAGAG
The DNA here is from genome assembly GCF_001753245.1 of Acidihalobacter yilgarnensis. Taxonomy (NCBI): domain Bacteria; kingdom Pseudomonadati; phylum Pseudomonadota; class Gammaproteobacteria; order Chromatiales; family Ectothiorhodospiraceae; genus Acidihalobacter; species Acidihalobacter yilgarnensis. The sequence continues at coordinate 1,027,642 of NZ_CP017415.1, forward strand.
ACTCGCTAATCATCCGCAAGGAGGTATCTCCTTTTTGCGCGAGCATGGGGCCCGCGTGTGATCCTGTTTTTCGTGCCGGCAGGTTGTTGTCGAACGCGTGTCGCTTATCGTCTTACAGATGAAATGGGAATCGCGGCGAGCGCCACGGTGGAGTTGATAAATAACGTGTTCCACCTTCGTTATTCATGGTTGCTCGACAGTGGCGGCCGATGTCACACACGGATAGCTCCGCGCATCGTTTGAGAGTGGGGCGGGAAATTAGCAAGGAACATTTTTTTGCATCAGCTCGGAAGATATGAGGCAGAGGGATGTTCCTCACAAGCCAGTTCTGGCGCGCGGAATAATCGATTCGGGAGATCCGGATCAGATTCTCACCTGAAATCGTGGGTAATCTCTGTTATGGCCGTTGCCTGAAGTGAGGTATAGATACCATCTTGGCCTGTCGTTGTAGTTCACTATTCGATTCCGGCGGGTGATGTGTTTTTTCTGTTGCGGATTGCCGAGCTTAATGATGCAGAAAATGGGGCGAGTGGCATCCGCCATGATGTCGTTGAGATGATGAATCGCACGGGGGATGTCCAAAAATCAATGTATGTCTGTCACTCATTGAGATGTTTAGTCGGGATTCTTTACACGAGAATGTCATAAAAGCTCGTATTCGCTCGTCTGTGTTTGATATCGTCATCTGCGGCGCAATATTAAAATTATTGTTATTAGCCAATAAAAATCAATGTGATAAGGTTATCGCAGATGTTGTGGGGCGGTCTGGGTGATGTGTCTAGTCATTTGCTAGCACGATTATTGCTTTCTTGATAAAAAGACTAAAATTTAACGAGAGCGATATGATGTCCAGACAGGCTATGACTTGCGCGATTGACGCTACGAAACTACCTGACTGGCCTTGTGTTGAGGGTGAGCAGGCCGATGATGCGTGCTGTGAGCATGAGGTCTCGCTTTTCTGTGCGCAGTCCGCCCATGTTCGATGTGCATCCTTTTCCGTGAGGTTTTCGAATTTTTTTAAAGGACTCTTCAATTTTCTCGGGCCGCGCCGGCGCAAGCCATTTAATCCACAACCTCGATCCGAACGTAGATTCTCGATGCCTAAATTTTGCACATTTGCGATTTCCGCAAGTGCAATACGTTGGATGTGATAGGGCTACGCTAAAATTCTCACGTCCCGATTCTCGGGATTCTGGTTTTTGAGAGAATTCGGTTGTTAGGAGCAGACGGAGAATTATTTGACGGAAGTGTGTGGGCATGGTTTTTTGCTGGAGTACCAGGCGGGGTACCCGCAGGAGAAAAAACAAGATGTCTGGTTTTATGCCGGGGTGCATTGCCCATGCATTGAGAATGCTGCTGGGCCCCATGATTTCCGGCAAACATCTTTAGAAAACCGTCAAAATAACCTATCGACATGATGGTACGTCACATCACAATTGTATTGTGACCACGTCCACCATCTGTCTATCGATTTATTCTCTCCTTGTTCTCTTCATGACGCCGAGTAAACGCGTGAGCGGCTATGGCTATGGATGATTAGGGCAGCGCATCCCTGATGCGTGCCCAGGTCATGGCTGCGACCAGGGCCGGGGTGCGGAACCATTCTCCGCCGGGGAAGGGCATGTGTGGGATGCGGGTGAAGATGTCGAAGCGTTCCTCGCGGCCGGCGATGGCCTCGGCCATGAGTTTGCCGGCGAGGCCGGTCAGCGCGATGCCGTGGCCGGAAAAGCCTTGCGCGAAATACACGTTGTCGGCCAGTCGCCCAAAGTGCGGCGCGCGGTTGTGGGTGATGGCGACGTAGCCGCCCCAAGCGTAGTCGATGCCAACGTCGGCGAGTTCGGGGAATACCTTGATCATGCGCGCGCGGATGGAGCGGCGGATGCTCAGCGGTTCGATGCGTGAATAGGAGACGCGCCCGCCGAACAGCAGGCGATGGTCGGCTGAGAGACGGAAGTAGTCGAGCACGAAATTCATGTCGGCGACCGCGGCATTGGTGGGCAGCAGTCGGCGGGCGCGTTCTTCGCCGAGCGGTTCAGTGGCGACGATATAGGTGCCCACCGGCATGATGCGCCGCCGCAACACGGGCGCGAGGCCGTCGATATAGGCGTTGGCACCGAGGATTACGTGGCGCGCACGGATGCGGCCGCCGGGCGTGTATACGGTCGCGGTGGTGCCGTGTTCTATGCGCGTGGCGGGAGTGGATTCGAATAGCTGTGCGCCGGCCTCATGCGCGGCCTCGGCGAGGCCCAGGGTGTAATTGAGTGGGTGGATGTGGCCGCTGTGCGGGTCGTATAGGCCGCTGGTGTAGAGCGGGCTGCCGACCTGGGCCTGGAGGGCTTCGCCGCGGAGGATTTCGAGGCCGGTGTAGCCGTACACGCCTTCGAGTTCCTCGTGCCATTGTTCGAGTTCGCGTTCGTGGCGCGGCTTGAGGCCGACGTGCAGGTGCCCGGCTACGGGGTCGCAGGGGATGGCATGACGCTCGACCCGCTCGTCGAGCAGCTGGACGGCTTCGACGGACATGTCCCACAGGCGCCTGGCATCATCGGCGCCGACGATACGCCGTAATTTGCTCATGTCGCAGCCGAAGCCGGCGATCTTCTGGCCGCCGCTGCGCCCGGATGCGCCCCAGCCGACGCGCTGGGCCTCGATCATGGCCACGCGGTAGCCGCGCTCGGCAAGATGCAGGGCGGCCGAACTGCCGGTGATGCCGGCGCCGATTACACAGACGTCGACGTCGATGTCCTCCGCCAGTGCGGGATGGTGAACGTCGTAACGTTGGGTCGCGGCGTAATAGGAATCGGCGTGTGACACCTGACTCATGCGGAACTCCGTAGATGGCGTGCCTAGACGGTGTGCAGATACCAGGCGTGTTCCAGCGAGGAAATGTGGTGGCGGAATTTTGCCCGCTCGGTGTGCTTATTGGCGAGGTAGACCTTGATGAAGTCCGCGCCGAGATAGGTGGGCAGGATACGCGCCTGTTCAAGGGCGCGCAGCGCATCCAACCAGGTGATCGGGAGGCTCGGTTCGAGCTGGGCGTAGGCGTTGCCGGTAATCGGTTCACCCGGCTCGCACTGTTGCGTCAGGCCGTGATGGATGCCGGCAAGGACCAGCGTCGTCAATAAATAGGGGTTGGCGTCGGCACCGGCCACGCGGTGTTCCAGGCGGCGGGCGTGATCGGGGCCCGCGGGAATGCGCAATGCGGTGGTGCGGTTGTTGTAGGCCCAGGCCGGCGTCAGCGGGACGAAGGTTTCCTCGCGGAAGCGGCGATAGGAATTGGCGTTCGGCGCACACAAAGCCATGGATTCTGGCATGGTTTCGATCAATCCACCCAGGGCATGTCGCAGCAGAGGGCTGCCGAGCGTGCCGCCATTGCTGAAGACATTATGGCCATCGGCGTCGAGCAAGCTGACATGGATGTGGGTGCCGCTGCCGGGCAGATCAGCGTAGGGCTTGGCCATGAAGGTGGCGTACATGCCGTGACGCTGAGCGACGCTGCGCACGACGCGCTTGAGCAGTATGGCGTGGTCGCAGGCCGCGAGCGGATCGGACTGGTGCTTGAGATTGATTTCGTACTGTCCGGGGGCATATTCGGCCACGGCGGTATCGGCCGGGATGCCTTGCGCGCGGCAGGTAATGTCCACCTCGTCGAGGAAGGCGCCGTAGTCGTCCAGTTCGGTGATGCCGTAGACCTGGGTCTTGTGTTCGCGCTCGCCGCTGACTGGCGAAATTGGCGGCTGCGGCGCGCCGTCGGCACCCCGTTCACGATCGATCAGGTAGAACTCAAGCTCGACTGCGACCACTGGCGTTAGCCCCAGTTCGTCTCGAAAACGCGCCAGAACAGCTGCCAGTCGGTGACGCGGATCGGCGAAGTAGGGCTGGCCCTGTTCATCGTACATGCCAAGCAACAGCTGGCCCATTGGGCGTCGATGCCAGGGGGCGCGACATAGGCTGCCGACTACCGGGAAACAAATCTGGTCTGCGTCGCCGATCTCGAAACCCAAGCCGGTTTCCTCGGCGGTGTCGCCGGTGATGTCGGCCGCGAACACCGAGCCTGGCAAATTGACGCCGTCGGTGTAGATTTTGTTCAGCGCAGACAGCTCAATGCGCTTGCCCCGTAGAATACCGTTGACGTCTGGAACGATGAGATCGAGCGCTTCGATATCCGGGTGGGCCTGCAGAAACGCAGCGACCTCCGGGTGGGGGTGTTTCGGATCGTTCGCGGACATCGTGGGGAGCCCTGATTGTTTAATATCCTTATAGTCTTGGTCTCCTTATGGCTTGTCAAGCGAGTTGCCTCGCTGTTTGTATGGATTGCTACTGGATCGGCCGAAATCTCGCCTGACAGAACGAATAGTGGTACTGATGAGACGGATTGTGGGTGTCTTGAGAGGTGCTGGATTGTGCGCGCCATGCTTGATTGTGATCGGCTTGTTTCGTTTTGATGGCGATGATATGTTTAAAAAACTTAACAATGGTGGTTCGAATGTCTGATCGTAAACCTCTGATCGCCATCCCCGCCGATGCCCGCCTGTTGGGCCCACATGTGTTTCATGCCGCTGCGGAAAAATACCTGCGCGCCGTGACCGATGTGGTGGGCGGTTTGCCCTTTATTCTGCCGGTGATGGCGGAGCAGCTTAGCTTCGATGACGTGCTGGGACGGGTGGATGGCATTCTGCTGCCGGGTAGTCCATCGAACGTCGAGCCACATCACTATGACGGTCCGCCTAGCGCCCCGGATACGGCGCATGATCCCGCCCGCGATGCATTCACGTTGCCGCTGATTCAGGCCGCACTCGCGCGAGGCGTGCCGATCTTCGCCATTTGCCGCGGTTTGCAGGAAATGAACGTCGCCTTGGGCGGCAGTTTGCATCAACGCGTACAAGAATTGCCCGGCATGCAGGATCATCGCGAGGATACGACGCAGTCGCTGGAGGTGCAGTACGGCCCGTCGCACGAGGTGAGCATCCTCCCCGGTGGCTTGCTGGCGGATTTGCTCGGGCAACCGCGGATACTGGTCAATTCCTTGCATTGGCAGGGCGTGGATCGACTCGCGCCCGGCCTGCGCGCCGAGGCCGTCGCCGACGACGGGCTGGTTGAGGCCTTCACGGTCCCTTCGGCCCCGGGTTTCAACTTGGCGGTGCAGTGGCACCCTGAGTGGCATGCGACCGAAAATCCGGTTTCGATGGCCATGTTCATCGCGTTCGGCGATGCTTGTCGACTTCGCAGGCAGACAGGAGGGTGATGAGCATGGATCAGCAAGACATGGATTACATCAACGGCTGGTTCGCGGAACGGCGTATCACCGAGGTCGAATGTCTGGTGCCGGATATGACCGGCAACGCACGCGGCAAGATTATCCCCGCCGGCAAATTCTGCAAGGAGCTGGGCTTGCGTCTGCCGGAGCAGCTGTTCATCCAGACCGTGACGGGCGATTGGCCGGACGACGAAAACATCGTCGATCCGCGCGAAATCGACATGATCTTGAAGCCCGACACGAATACATTACGCATGGTGCCTTGGGCGGCAGATCCCACTGCGCAGGTGATTCACGACTGCTTCCTGCGCGACGGCACACCGGTCGATATTGCTCCGCGCGAGGTTCTCAAGCGCGTGCTCGCGCAATACGAGAGTCGGGGCTGGCGTCCCGTGGTCGCGCCCGAACTGGAATTCTTCCTGGTCAAGCGCAATATCGATCCCGATTACCCATTGGAGCCGCCGATCGGCCGCTCCGGGCGGCCAGAGCGAGCCCGGCAGTCTTACGGCATCGACGCGGTCAACGAATTCGATCCGCTGTTCGAAGATATTTACGATTATTGCGAGGCGCAGGAACTCGACATCGACACGCTGATTCACGAGTCGGGCGCGGCGCAGATGGAGATCAATTTCCTGCACGGCGAAGCGCTGTCGCTGGCCGATCAGGTGTTCCTGTTCAAGCGTACCGTGCGTGAAGCGGCGATGCGCCACGACATGTACGCGACCTTCATGGCCAAGCCGCTGGAGAACGAACCCGGCAGCGCCATGCACATCCATCAGAGCGTGGTCGACAGCGTCACCGGCAAAAATCTCTTCGCCGATGAAAACGGTGGCATGAGCGAATTTTTCCGCCATTACATCGGTGGCCTGCAGCGCTATTTGCCTGACGCGATGTCGTTTTTTGCCCCCAACGTCAATTCCTACCGCCGTATCGCGCGCCATGAATCCGCGCCGATCAATGCCGACTGGGGCATGGACAACCGTACCGTCGGCCTGCGTGTGCCCTTCGCGCCGGCGCACGCGATGCGTGTGGAGAACCGCGTCGCCGGTGCCGACGCCAACCCCTATTTGGCGCTGGCGGCGACGCTGGCCTGCGGTCTGCTCGGCTGCATTGAGCGCCTGGAACCGCGTGCGGAGCAGAAGGGCAGCGCGTACGAATTGCCCTTCGGTTTGCCGCGCAGCCTGGAGGAGTCGCTGCACAATCTGGATGAATGCGCCCCCTTGCAGGCATTGCTGGGCGAGCGTTTCGTGCGCGTATACGGTGCGATCAAACGCAAGGAATACGAAACCTTCTTCCGGGTGATCAGCTCCTGGGAGCGGGAGTTCCTGCTGCTCGCGGTCTGACCGGCAAGCGGGCAGGTGCGACCGATTCAATATTGACGGAGAGTCTCATGTCACACGACGCAACCGCAGCCGCGGGCACTACCGACAGTTGGCAGCAGCAGGATCGCGCGCACCACTTGCACCCCTTCACCGACTACAAGGCGCTCAACGCCAAGGGCTCGCGCATCATCACCCGTGCCGAGGGCTGCTACATCTGGGATTCGGAGGGCCACAAGCTGCTCGATGGCATGGCCGGGCTTTGGTGCGTGAACATCGGTTATGGCCGCAAGGAGCTGGCCGAGGCCGCTTATGCGCAGATGCAGGAACTGCCTTACTACAACAATTTTTTCCAGTGCTCGACGCCCCCGGCGGTGGAATTGTCCGCATTGCTCGCCGAACTGACGCCGCCGCACCTCAATCATGTTTTCTTTACCGGTTCCGGCTCGGAATCCAACGATACCGTGCTGCGCATGGTGCGTTACTACTGGAAGCTCAAGGGCAAACCCTACAAGAAAATCATCATCGCCCGCGATAATGCCTATCACGGCAGCACGGTTGCCGGTGCCAGTCTGAGCGGCATGAAGGCCATGCACGCGCAGGGCGATCTGCCGATCCCCGGTATCGTGCACATCGAGCAGCCGTATCACTTTGGCGTCGCGCCCGAGATGGACCCGGCCGAGTTCGGCCTGCGCGCGGCGCGAGCCCTGGAACGCAAGATCGACGAATTGGGCGAGTGCAACGTCGCCGCCTTCATCGCCGAGCCGATTCAGGGCGCCGGTGGCGTCATTATCCCGCCAGACAGTTACTGGCCGGAGATCAAGCGCATCTGTGCCGAGCGGGACATTCTGTTCGTGGCCGACGAGGTCATTACCGGCTTCGGTCGATTGGGTACCTGGTTCGGTTCCCAGTATTACGGCATCGAGCCCGATCTGATGTCCATTGCCAAGGGTTTATCCTCGGGCTATCAGCCCATCGGTGGCGTGATGGTGAGCGACAAGGTGGCCGAGGTCGTCATCGATCAGGGGGGCGAGTTCTTCCACGGCTACACTTATTCTGGACACCCGGTCGCCGCTGCAGTGGCCGCCGCCAATCTGCGAATCCTGCGTGACGAACGCATCATCGAGCGCGCTGGTGCGGAGGTGGGACCCTACCTGCAGAAGCGTTGGGCCGAGTTGGCAGATCACCCGCTGGTCGGCGAGACGCGTGGCGTCGGTATGCTTGCCGCGCTGGAGCTGGTGCGCGCCAAGTCGCCACGTCAGGATTTCGCGCCCGCGGGCAAAGTCGGCACTCTGTGTCGTGATATCTGTGTGGATAACGGGCTGGTGATGCGTGCGGTGCGCGATACCATGATCATCTCACCCCCATTGGTCCTGACCCTGGAACAGGTCGACGAATTGATTGAAAAGGCAGCACGTTGTCTTGATCTGACGGCTGCGCGTCTGCATGAAGTTATTTGATGCGCGATGAACGCCCTGTTTTGGTGCGCACGAGCATTTAGGCGCGCCAGTCGGGTGCTGTGTTTAGTATTAAGGACAAAGTGATCGGGGGCTGAGCAGGGGCGCGTGTATCCGTGCCTCGGAGATAAACCTGCGACAGGACGCACTGTCACCGTAACCCTGATTTTAAATAGAGGTCGTTTGGACCCGGTTTATGGGTTATGAGATCCGCTTGATGTTCGTGAACCGTGTATTTAGCTATGGAGTGTGTAATATTTTAATCAATCAATGAGGGCTGATTGGTGCAAGCTGCCATCATCTGGCACGTATCTTGGTTAGCTAAATACGGCGCTCCATCGGTCGCCCGCGTTGCGGACACGGGTGGCGGGGCGTTGATCGGCGAGCAAAGGGAGAGATAAGTGGCCACAGAGGTGAATCGGCAGACGGCCGTGGCAACGCATGTCGGTGCCGCAGCCGGCGTGGGCTTGGAGGTGGTCAGCCTCAGCAAGCGATACGATGGCCATCAGGCGCTGGCGGGCGTGGACCTCAAGATCCATCCGGGGGAATTTTTCACGCTGCTCGGCCCTTCAGGTTGCGGTAAGACCACGCTGCTGCGCTTGATCGCCGGATTGGAACGTCCGGACGGCGGTGACGTACTGATCGACGGTCAGCAGGTGACCGGCCAGGCCGCGCATGCTCGCAAGGTGAACACGGTGTTCCAATCCTATGCCTTGTTTCCGCATCTCAACGTGGCGGATAACGTCGCCTTTGGGCTGCGCATGCAGGGGATGGAAAAGGCCACACGCCAGCGCAAGGTGGCGGAAATGTTGGCCTTCATGCATATCGAGGCGTTGGCGGAACGCCGGCCGGAGCAGCTTTCGGGTGGTCAGCAGCAGCGCGTCGCGCTAGCGAGGGCGTTGGTCAACGAACCTCAGATATTGCTGCTCGATGAACCACTCTCGGCGCTGGATGCCAAGCTGCGTGCCGAGCTGCAGCTCGAACTCAAGCGTACCCAACGCCGTCTCGGCATGACCTTCATACTGGTAACGCACGATCAGGCCGAGGCCTTGACCTTGTCTGATCGCATCGCGGTGATGCGCGAGGGCCGGGTAGAACAGGTCGGCGGCGTGACCGAGCTTTACGAGCGTCCGCGCACGGCCTATGTCGCTGAATTTCTGGGACAAGCCAACAGCCTGCGCGTCAGTGCTGCTTCCGGCCATGAGGTGGATACACCCATCGGTCGCCTGCGCTTGCACGAAGCGGCGCCGGCCGGTTTGAGTCAGGTGATGGTGCGCCCGGAACGCCTGAGTCTGGACGGCATCAGTGACGAGAATTGCAATCGCTTCGAGGCGCGCGTGATCGAGCGGATTTATCTGGGGGCGGGTAGTCGCTATACGCTGGATATCAATGGCACCGCACTGATCGCGATGATTGCTCACCAGTCCTACGCGACCCATTTGCCGGAGGAGGGCGATCGTGTCCAGGTGCAGGTGCACCCGCGCGACGTGATTCCTCTGGCCGAGCGCTGACCCGCATGGCCGAGCTCCGGAGCTGTCATCGATGAATACCTCACTGCGCCGTGGCTTGCACTTGATGCTTAGCGTCGGTCCCGGCGTCACCTGGATCACGTTGTTTCTGTTCCTGCCGAGCCTTCTCATGGGGCTGCTGGCCTTCATGACCAATGGACAGTACGGCCAGCCCACGTTGCCGCTGACCGACAAGGCCTTCGTTCAGGTTGCCGGCTACAGCTTCCTCGGCTGGAGCCCAGGCAACCTGCAGGTGGTTGGGCGTTCGTTGATGCAGGCCGCTTACACCACGGTGGCGACCGTGCTCCTCGCCTATCCGCTGGCCTTTTTCATTGCCCGAGCCCAATCGCGCTACCGGCCAGTGTTGTTGCTCCTGGTGATCGTGCCTTCATGGACCAACCAGGTCGTGCGTACCTATGCCTGGATGCAGATTCTTGCGCCGGGCACCTGGCTGTCGAACCTGGCCACCACGCTGGGCCTGCTACCACAGCACATGGGGCTTTACCCCAGCAGTTTCGCGGTGTCTATGGGCTTGGTCTACAACTACCTGCCTTATATGGTCCTGCCGATCTATGCCTCGGTAGAGAAACTCGACTGGCGCCTGGTGGATGCCGTGCGCGACCTCTACGCAAGCGGCTGGCGTGTGTTTCGCCACGGTATCTTCCCGCAAACCGTGCCCGGTCTGCTCGCCGGCATCATCCTGGTCGCCATCCCCGCCTTCGGTGCCTATATCGTGCCGCAGCTGCTGGGTGGAGATCGCTCGATGCTGCTCGGCAATCTCATCGCGCAGCAGTTCAGTTCTCTGCCCAACTGGCCCTTCGGCGCAGCGCTTACCCTGGTGATGCTGGCCTTTACCTTCGGCGGCTTGTTGGTTTTCCGGCGCATGGCTCGGCGCCTTAACGCCGGCGAGGCGAATCTGTTATGAGCCGCGTCTCGTCCGTGACGCGCCTGACGCAAGGAGTGGCCATCGCGACGCTGGCATTCCTCTGGCTGCCGCTGTTCATTGTGGTGGCATTTTCCTTCGAGCCAGAGGCGGCGGCAGTCAACCTCACGGGCTTCACTCTCGACTGGTACGCGCGCGTCTGGGAGCAGGGCGGTATGCTTCATGCCCTGCTTCGCTCGCTCGCTCGAACTCGGACTCGGCTCCGCCGCGCTGGGCACAGTGTTGGGTGCGCTGCTTGCCGTCGGGCTGCATCGTTATCGCGGGCGTGGGTTCGCCATCCTGGCGCTCATCGTGTACTTGCCCATCGTGATGCCCGACGTTATTTATGGCATCTCGCAGATGGTGTTCTTCAACTACATGCACGAGTTCCTCGGCTGGCCGCAAGCTGGCCTCGTGACCATGGGCATCGCCCACGTTAGCTTCGAAATACCCTATGTTGCGCTGGTGGTCTACGCGCGTCTGGTCGGCCTCGACCGCAATCTGGTCCATGCCGCTTCCGACCTGTACGCCTCGCCCCTCAAAAGCATCTACGCCTTCTGGTTGCCGGTGCTCAAGCCATCCTTGATCGCCGGTTTTCTGCTGGCCTTCACGTTGTCGCTGGACGATTTCGTGATCAGCTTTTTCACCAGCGGCCCTGGCAGCGTCACGCTGCCGATCTATATTTGGGGGAGTATCGCCCGCCATGGCGTCACCCCGGAAACCAATGCCATTGCCAGCCTGATGATCGGTGCCGTACTGCTGATAGCGCTGGCGCAAACCCTTTTCCAAGCCCGTCGACACGGGCATCTGTCGTCCAACCCGTAACCGCCCAGCTGACTGCCTCTGAAGGGGGATATCGAAGATGCAATTCCTGAAAAAAAGCCTGTTGTTCCTGTCGATCGCGGCGCTGCCCGCTCTGGCCTCGGCCGAACAGACGTTGTATCTGTTCAATTGGACCGAGTACATGAACCCGAAGATCATCAAACAATTCGAGGCCAAATATCACGTCAAGGTCGTGCAGACTTATTACTCATCGAATTCGGAGCTGCTGGCCAAACTGACGGCAGGTGGCACCTCACAGTACGACGTAGTCGTGCCCTCCAGCTATATGATCGAGCGCATGGCCGCAGCCGGCCTGCTCAGCAAGCTCGACAAATCCAAATTGCCCAATTTCAAAAACCTGATGCCCGAGTTCCAGAACACCGCCTACGATCCACACGATGCGTATGCGATCCCCTATCAGTGGGGCACCACCGCGCTTGCCTACGACACGCGCAAATTCAAGAACCCGCCGCAGACCTGGGGGATACTGTTCGATCCCAAGGTCAATCCTAGTTATCCCTTCGCACTCATGGGCGGCACAGGCCAGGATACCCTGCACGCCGCCTGCGCCTATCTTGGTTACACCTTCGGCTGTGACACGGTCGACGAGTGGAAGGCCGCGGCAAAACTCGTGATCGAGACCAAAAAGCGTCACAATTTTGTCGGCTTCGTCGACGGCACCCCCGCATTACATCAGTTGGAAAAGGGTGTGATTGCTGCCGGTATTGTCTATAACGGCGATCTTGCCAACGAAAAGGAAAGCAGCCCCAAGGCAACCAAGTACATCAAGTACATCATCCCGAAGGGCGGCGCCGAAGTCTGGGTGGACAACATGGCGATCCCTGCGCACGCACCTAATCCCGAGCTGGCCTACAAATTCATTAACTTCATTCTCGACGCCAAGGTCGGTGCCGAATTGTCGAATTATAATGTTTACGCCAGCCCCAATGCGGCCTCGCACCCGTATCTCGACAAGGTGCTCAAGTCGCCGCTGGTGCAGCCTACCGCCGAGCAGTGGAAGCGTTTGTATTACATGCCGGGTCTGAAGGGCGAGAAAATGACCGCCTATCAAGCTATCTGGCGTGCCGTTCGCGAGCAGTGATCGGGGTTTAAACCGAGCCCCTCCCGTCCATGGCGGGAGGGGTTTTTTTATGGGTGTCTTGAAACCGGTAATCCCCCGAAAAGTAGCGGTGCTCAAAAGTAGAATTTTCTCGCCACCTAGCACGCAGGAAATTCTGCATAAAGAAATCGCGATTTTCGGACAGCCAGATACTGGCGATCCTCAAGCAAGCGTAAAACGGGGTGCCCGTTCCCGAGCTGTACCGCGAACATGGCATGAGCAGCGCCAGTTTTTACAAATGGCGGTCCAAGTACGGCGGCATGGATGCTTCCCTGATGGCCCGCCTGAAGGAGTTGGAGGACGAGAACCGCCGGCTCAAGAAGACGTACGCCAAAGAGCGTCTGGTTTCGGAGATTCGCAAGGAAGCCCTTAAGGGAAAATGGTAAGGTCCTCGTCGCGGCCCCAGCAGTGGCGTGAGGTAAACTATATGGAAATCCCAATCCTGCTATTTCGTCAACGCCATAAACAGTTCGGGGAGTTTTTCGGGTAGGCGCTGGATATTGTCGATGACGGTGTAACGGTGGCCGAAGATGTCGGTGACGTAGTCGTTGGCTCGAGTGTCGATACTAATGCAGTAGGTGAAGATGCCCTCGCGGTCGAGTTCCTTGACCGCCTGGCGGGCGTCTTCGATGAGCAGGCGGTTGTCCTGCACGTCGACGTCGGCGGGTTCGCCGTCGGTGAGTATCAGGAGCAGTTTTTTGTCGGCCTGGCGCGCGCCCAGATAGTGCGCGGCGTGGCGCATCGCCGCGCCCATGCGCGTGGAGTAACCCGCTCGCAGCGCTGCGAGGCGCGCCTTGACGGTGTCGTCCCAGTGTTCGCCGAAGCCCTTGATGTGCTGGTAGCGCACGTCGTGGCGGGTGTTGGAATGGAAACCTGCGATGGCCAGCGGGTCGCCTAGACGTTCGATGGCCCAGGCGAGCAGCGACACGGCTTCCTGCGAGAGTTCGAGAATGGTTTGCTCGCTGCCTGCGACCTTTTCGTTGAGGGATTCCGACAGGTCGAGCAGCAGGGTGACGGCGATGTCGCGGCCCGCGGTGCGGTGGCTCATGTTGATGCGCGGATCGGGAACGGCGCCGGCGCGAAAGTCGATCAGCGAGCGGATGGCGATGTCGAGATCCAGTTCGCTGCCTTCTTCCTGGTAGCGGATGCGTACCTTGTCCTGCGGCTTGAGCAGATCCAGTACCCGCTTCAGGTGCCGAGCGAGCAGGGCGTGTTTTTGCAGCAGGCGTTCGATGACGGCGGCATCGCCGGATGGGTGCAGCGCCTCGTACACGCACACCCAGTCCGGGCGGTAGGTGCGGCTGACGTAGTCCCATTCCGGATAGTGCCGCGGCGGCAGGCCACGGATTTCCTCAACTTCCGCCTGTTTGCGTTCTTCGCTAAAGGTTTCCTCCTCGTCACCTTCTTCGATGAAACGCCACAGGTGGCGGTTGTCGTCGCGGTATTCGATCACGGTGTCGTCGAAATGCACCCTGGCGTACTGGTCGCTCTGCCGCCGGGTCTTGGTGACGTAGGCAAGGGCCAGCGAGACGATCCCGGCGGTCGAGGACTCGCCCGTGGCAAGCAGTGCGTGGAAGCGCGCGACATAGTCGTTGAGGTCGGCGTCGCGGTAGCCGTGATCCGGGTCGAGCAGCGCGCGCGACAGCATCGCGAGGCGATGGCGCAGGCAGGAGGTGGTTTCCGGGTCGCAGGCGCCCTCGACAGGGTGGGGGTGCAGAGCGAGGAATAAACGCCGCAGCCCGGGATACTCGCGGATCAGTAGCGTCTCGATGCGGCAGTCCTCGAAGAACTCCACCGCCATGCGCTGGAACGGGCTCCAGTTGTCGGCGATCTGTGGCGACGACCAGCGCCGATGGCCGGCGATGTGGGCGAGCATGGCGCGGTAGCGGTCGATCCCCCGGATGCCGCCGGCGTCGTGCTGCACGTCGGGCAGACGGATACCGAGATGGTCGTAGTAGGGCACCGGCTTACGCAGTTCGTCGAAAGCGGTGGAATAGGGGATCAGCAGATCGTTGTCATGCCACAGGCCGCGCAGGTAGAGGTCTAGCCGCCGCTCCACGTCGACTAGCAGGGTGCCGTCGCGTTCGCGCTGCAGCACGGCGCGCGCGTCGGCCGACTGCAGGCTGAAATAATCCTGCTGGCGATCCGGGTGCGTGGCGTAGTTGAGGACACCGTAGTCGACCCAGCGCGCGAGTCCGGCCGGACTGAGCTGGGCCAGCAAGGCGGGCGTCTGGGCGAGAAAGTTCGGCAGTCCTGGGCTGGAATAGGTGGTGTGATGGCCGTGGATGGAGCCGGTGGTGCGCTCCATGAGGTCCAGCACGATGTCGAGGTAGTGCTGCAGCGCCTCGGCGGACTGCAGTCGACGCGCAATCGCCGCCAGCGTTTGCAGGAAGGGGGCGATGGCCTGGCCGTTGGGCGACTTCTGTATGTGCCGGACCAGCGTCATCACCGCCGGCAGGGTTTCCTCGCCGACGTTTTGCGCGGTTGCGGGCCAGGCCTCCAGAAAGGCCAGAAGGGGCTCGACGCCACGTCCCAGCTTGCCGATGCTGCGCCCGGCTTCGAGGTAGGCGTCGACGCCTGCGGGCGAAAGCACCGCGAGCGCCTCCTGCAGGCAGCCCTCGAACACTTCGTTTACTTGAGGGAAGCGCGTGTCGAGGCGTGCTCGGTAGGCCTGCGTCGCTGACTGCAGTTGTGCACTGTCGCGGTCCACGGCCGGGCCTTACGCGAAGATTGCGTCGATGGCGTTGTCCAGGGTATCGCGGATGTCTGCGTCATCGGTGATCGGCCGCACCAGTGCCATGCGGCAGGCGTCGCCCGCATCGACGCCGTCGTTGATCAATTTTGCGGCGTATACCAGCAGGCGTGTGGAAATGCCCTCGTCAAGGCCATGTCCCTTGAGGTTGCGCGCAGCCAGGCCGACCTTCACCAGCCTGCCGGCCAGTTCCGCGGCGATGCCGGCCTCGCGGGCCAGAATGGCGGTTTCCAACTCGGCATCGGGGTAGTCGAAATCGAACGCGGCGAAGCGCTGCTTGGTGGACTGCTTGAGATCCTTCATTAGCGACTGGTAGCCGGGGTTGTAGGAGATCACCAGCTGAAAGTCGGGGTGCGCCACGATCAGCTCGCCCTTCTTGTCGAGCGGCAGGGTGCGGCGATGGTCGGTGAGCGGGTGGATCACCACGGTGGTGTCCTGACGGGCCTCGACGACCTCGTCCAGATAGCAGATTGCACCGATGCGCGCGGCGGTGGTGAGCGGGCCGTCGATCCAGCGGGTGCCGTCCGCCTCCAGCAGATAGCGGCCGACGAGGTCGGACGCGGTCATGTCCTCGTTGCAGGCGACGGTGATCAGCGGCCGGTCGAGCTTCCACGCCATGTATTCGATGAAGCGCGATTTGCCGCAGCCGGTGGGACCCTTGACCATGACCGGCAATCGGTTGCGGTAGGCCGCCTCGTAAAGCTGCACTTCCCGGCCCTGGGGCTGGTAATAGGGCTCCTGCCGGATCAGATACTGTTGCACGTCGATCGTCATGACCGCCCTCCATCGAGAAACCGGTCGCCCCGCCTGCGGGGCTTCCGGGGGAAACGCCCTCGGCGAACCGGGGGCGTGCCGCGTTTGGTGCGCGACTTATTTGTGCGCGCTGAGCTTGTCGCGCCAACCGGGGTACAGCTGGTCGGCGTCGCCCGGGAAGGATTCGAAGGCGCGGGCGAACTCGTTGTGCTCTTTGGCCCACTCAATCGGGTCGGCGCCGGCCTTCCAACACTCGTAGGCCTGGCGTAGCGACTTGGCGCCGGCTGCCGGGGAATCGATGTGGCCATAGGCGCCACCGCCGGCGGTGTTGATCACGTTGCCGTGGCCTAGGTTCTCGAAGAAGCCGGGCAGGCGCAGCGCGTTCATGCCGCCGGAGATGATCGGTGTAGTGGGCTTCATGCCGTACCACTTCTGGTAGTAGACCGGGCCCTGGCTCTCGTCGCGCTCGATCATGTAGGCGATGATTTTGTCGTCCGCCTCGCCTTCCATCTTGCCGTAGCCCATGGTGCCGACGTGGATGCCGGAGGCACCCTGCAGGCGGGACATCTTGGCTAGCACAAAGGCGGAATAGCCGCGGTTCGAGCTGGGCGAGGTCACCGCACCGTGACCGGCACGGTGGTAGTGCAGGTACTGGTTGGGATACTGGCGACGGGCGGTGGTCACCATGCCGGGGCCACCCACGTAGCCGTCCACCAGGAAGGCCAGCTTGTCGGCGTCGGGACCGAAGACCTCCAGCGCGAAATCGGCGCGGGCCATCATTTCGTAGTGATCGTCGGCGGTGATGTTCATGGAGAACAGCTTGGCTTCGCCGGTTTCGTCCTGCGCGCGCTTCATCGCGTCGTAGACCAGGGGAATGGTCTTCTTGACCGGGGCGAATACTTGGTTGCCCTGCGGTTCGTCGTTCTTGATGAAATCGCCGCCGAGCCAGAACTGGTACGCCGCCTGGGCGAAAGGCTCGGGGCGCAGGCCCAGCTTGGGCTTGATGATGGTGCCGGCAATGTAGCCGCCATCCTTCATCGGGCGGCCGAGGATGCGCCACAGGTTGGTAATGTCAGTGGACGGGCCGTCGAACATTTGAATGGCGCGTTCGGGCACGTGAAAGTCGATCATCTTGCCGTATTCGACGTCGCCCATGCCCTGGTTGTTGCCGATCGCCAGGGTCAGAAAGGAGACGATCATGAAGCGGCCGTCGGTGACGTTGCGATCAAAGAGCTCGATCGGATACGCGATGCGCATTTCCTCGTCGGACTCGTCGATGTAGTAGACCAGCGCGTCTACGCCCTTGGTGAACTCGTCGGTGGTGGACACCTCGACGTTGGTGCCGGTGGAAGATTCCGCTGCAAAGTGGGCGGCGGTGGCCAGGTAGCCATAGCCCGCTTTGGGTTTCATCTTGTAGGCTACCAGGATGTGTTGCCCGCTGGCGATGAGGTCCTCTTCCTTGAGATCCAGATTGGCGTAGCGGTTGGATTGATCATTAGCCATGTCTTTCCTCCAAAATTTATCGTAGCGACGTCAATGTCTTAGGGTGATGCGACAGGAAAGCACTATAATGAATAAGGTCTATAAGGTATATTCAGAGTTATTTGTATTACCTCAAAGTATCTCTGATGATTAAAATTACCCTCCGCCAACTCGATATTCTCCAGGCCGTGGCCCGCTGCGGAAGCTTCTCGCGCGCTAGTAAAGAGGTTCATCTCACACAGCCGGCCGTTTCGATGCAGATCAAGCAGATGGAGGGGGTTCTCGGTACCGCCCTGTTCGAGTACGACGGTAAAAAGATCCAGCTCACCGAGGCCGGCTACGAAACCTTGCGCAGCGCCGAGGCAGTGATGCGCGAACTGGCCAATCTCGAACAATCGTTAGCCGACCTAAAGGGCCTGAAGGGCGGCACACTCACGGTTTCCGCGGCCAGCACGGCGAGCGTCTTCGCTGCGCGGCTGATGGCCATGTTCCGCGACCTGCACCCGGACGTGCAGCTGAGCCTGAACGTGGTCAACCGCGAGGCCCTACTGCGGCACCTAAGCGAGAACACCAGCGATCTCGCGCTCATGGGAACGCCGCCGGAGGGGCTGGCGTTGAGCGCCCGGGCGTTCATGGAAAACCCGCTGGTCATCGTGGCCGCACCCAATCACCCGTTGTCGCAGGTAGCCGACATTCCCGTGGCCCGTCTGATCAAGGAGCCACTGGTGGTGCGCGAGCAGGGTTCTGGCACGCGCAGCGCCCTGGAAAATTTCTTAATCCAGCAGCGACTACCGTTCAGGCCGGCGATGGAGATGAACAAGAACGAGGCCATCAAACAGGCCGTGGAGGCAGGGCTGGGGGTAGGTTTGGTGTCGTTGCATACCGTGCAGGCGGAACTGGCCTCTGGCTTGCTGTGCGTGCTGGACGTCGTGAATTTCCCGCTCAAGCGGCAGTGGTATCTCGTGCAGAGGGAAGGCAAGCGGCTGAGTGCTGCGGCGCAGGCGTTTTCGGAACTGGTGTTGGAGCAGGCGGAACGGGCGTGGCTCGCGCCGCTGCGCAAGGCAAATGCGACACAGCCCACCTGAGAGGTGACAAGCGATACGCCCTGTCGCCGTTCGCTTGTGACGCGCAACGGTAAAGTGGAGCAGAATGGTTGCGTGCATTACCAGAGTTACTGATTCGGCAAACCGGTGCCGATCAAAGTGCTCGAGACGCGTTTAAAGAGCTCATAGGAACGGCCTCCGGAGCATGCGCCGGCAGTTGTAGCAATCGTCTCGAACGACTGCTTATCAAACAAATAGCTGCCGTTGATTCTATGGGGGCTAGCAACAACGCCGCTCAGTTACCGTGTACCATCGGTCGTCTGGCCCCGGACTTCAAGACGATTGCCGACTTCCGACAGGACAATGGCGAAGCGATTCGTCGGGTCTGTCGCGAGTTCGTGATGCTATGCCGCAAGCTGGCGCTGTTCATGGAGCCCTTCGTGGCGATAGACGGCAGCAAGTTCAAGGCGGTGAACAACCACGACAAGAATTTCACCAGGGCCAAGTTGAAGCGCCGGCTTGAACAGATCGACGAGAGCATCGAGCTTTATCTCGGCCAGATCGCCAGCGCGGATCGCCAGGAAGCGTCGGTGGCCAACACCGAGGCCGAACGATGATTTTAAGCTAGAGCCCGAGTAAGGACGCGCCGTTCAGTCGACGCGTATCCTGACTTTCAGTTCGCAATAGCCATAGCCGGTGGTTGCGAGTTACCCATTAGTGGACTCGCTTAAGCCTCTTGCAATAGTATTTGCCTGTTTTTTGAATAATTCGGATTAGCTGTATATCTCGCTTAATTATTGTTCGAGTGGCTTTGCGATGGACGCAGGTACTCTTCTGCACATGTGATCGACAGCCTAACCTGTCTTGACTGACCGGTGTGATAATATGACTGAAAAGTGTATTGAAGAGATCGCTATGAGCTCAAAGGAAAAGGCCGGGAATGTCACCTGGTAAAAGTCCGAGAGGCCTGTTGTCGTCTATGAGATGCATCGAAGATGAAAAATCTCCAGCCCACATCGCTCCTGCGGCACGTCACCTTCCGTCAGTTGCAAATATTCGCTGCGGCCATTCGCAACGGGAGTTTCACCAAGGCAGCGGACGAGCTTTTCCTGGCGCAACCCACGATTTCCATTCAGATGAAGAAATTGGGAGAGGTCGTTGGCCTTCCTCTCTTTGAGCAGATTGGTCGGAATATCCGACCTACCGATGTCGGCCAGGATCTTTTCGTGGCGTGTCAGGAGTTATTCCGCACCTTCGAGAATCTCGACACGCAAATTGCCGATCGCAAAGGGCTGCGCCGAGGTAAATTGCGTCTTGGGGTCGTTACCACCGCAAAATACATCGCACCGGAAATATTGGCCGCCTTTGGTGAGCGTTATCCGGGTCTTCAGTTCGCCATGAAGGTCAGCAATCGTGACGAGATCATCACGCGCATACAGAACAATGAAGACGATCTCTACATCATGGGGCAAGTGCCAGATGATGAAGTGGATGTGGAAGCCATTCCCTTTGCCCACAATCCAATCACGGTCATGGCGCATCGTGCTCATCCTCTTACCCTTGAACCCACGCCACTGCCTCTGGCGGCCATAGCTGAGGTGCCTTTTCTCGCTCGCGAGCCCGGTTCCGGTACCCGTCATGCCTATCTTAGGCTTTTTGCGGAAAAGGGTCTAAAACCTGATATCGTCATGGAATTGGGCAGTAATGAGGCCATCAAGCACGCTGTTGCAAGCGGCTTGGGCATTTCCATCCTTTCCATCCATTCTCTAGCTCTGGAGGGGACGAGCGGACCCATCCAGATTTTGGATGTGGAAGGCTTTCCAATTCTCCGCAAATGGTATTTGGTCTATCCCAGCGGCAAGCGCCTGTCCCTGACCGCCCAGAAGTTCCTGGAATTCTCCACCTCCCAGGGTGACTTCATCACCCGTCGCCTGGTGGATTTGTGGCCGGATTTGTCCCGATATCTGTGACGGAATATCGCGTATCTCCCAGTAGACGGCCCTGCTTTGGACCAAAACATGGAACATGTAGGCGACATTTATTTATAATAATAAAACTATTGTGTTGTTTATCGCAATTAGAATAAATACAACCCTGTCGCTATAGTCTCCCTCGGTTACTTCATCTGAGGGGCGCATATGAATGGAACATATCCAATGGATTGGCTCACCGGCGCTTTGCTGGCGGTGATGCCTGCGGGGCTGCTCTTGGCGGCCCTGCCACGGGCACAAGCCACCCGTCACGCGGCTTTGAACACCCGCAATCGGGTTCGTTGGGCGGCGCTCATCGCGCTCGTGGCAGCCCTGGCTGCTGATCTGAGCTTCTTCCTGGGTGCGCGGGCCAGTCTTGATCTAGCTGGTCTGCCCATTCCAAGCATGGGCTTTAACTTGCCCTTTTCCATTGCCGTCAACACCCTGACCCTAGCCCTAGCCACCTTGGTGTCCTTCGTCATTGTCATGATTGCCCAATACAGCGTGCAATATTTGGACGGAGATCCCCAACAGGCACGCTTTGCCCGTTTGATGGCCTTCACGGCCGGATTTTTTCTGCTGGTGGTGATTGCCGGCAATATCGGCCTCTTCACTTTGGGGATCATCGCCACGGGCTTTAGCCTGCACCGCTTGCTCAAGTTCTATGGTGATCGTCCCAAGGCCGTCATGGCTGCGCACAAGAAGTCGATCTTCAGTCGGACGGCAGATATCTGTCTGGTGCTGGCCACCATCTTAATTGGTCACAGCGTCGGGAGTTTGCAGTTCGATGTCATCAGTCAGTTCGCGAAACGGACGGGGAGCCTACCCGTTTCCCTGCAGGTGGCAGCTTGGTTAATCGTTGGGGCGATGATTCTGAAGAGTGCGCACTTTCCCTTCCAGGGTTGGCTGATTCAGGTCATGGAGGCACCCACGCCCGTCTCTGCTCTCATGCATGCCGGCGTGGTCTACAGCGGTGCCATTATCGCCCTACGTACAAGCCCGCTTCTTGTCCGAGAGCCCGATGCGTTGCTCTTTCTAGGTGCGGTTGGACTCCTGACGGTGGTCATCGCTTCTTTGGTCATGACTACCCAGACGACTATCAAGTCCATGCTGGCCTGGTCCACCACGGCGCAGTTGGGCTTTATGTCTCTGGAATTGGGGCTTGGACTCTTCCCCTTGGCGCTCCTGCACCTGATCGGACACTCCCTGTACAAAGCTCACGCCTTCCTGTCCTCGGGCAGTGTCACGGATCAGCTGCGGCAGGTGCCGCCAGGGGGGAAAAAGATCCCCAGTATGGGCTTCTGGATGGTGGCGGTAGCCCTCGGGGTGATCATCTCCGGCGGCAGTGCCTGGATTTTTGGGGAGAACCCGGTCCGTGATCCTGTCTGGATTGCTCTGGTCGTCATCGTGGCGGTGGCGGTTTCCCAAATTCTGGTCAAGAGCTTCCAGTTCGATGCCCTAGCCGATCGCATCATGGCCTTGGGAGTCGCAGCGAGCATGGGTTTGCTCTACCTCATTCTGCACACCCTCTTCGTCTGGGGCTTTGCCGGGGATATGGCGATCCCAGCGGAATCTGGCACTGATGCTTACCTGGGGCTCGTGGTGCTATCAGCTGTCAGTTTCCTGCTCCTCAGTTGGCTGCAGGGCCCAGGCCGCGCCCAATTGTCCCAAGGTCTGCAGATGGCTCTCTTTACCCACCTTTATAACGGTCTGTATGTGGATTACTGGGTAGATCAATTCTCTCATGGCTTCTGGTCGGAGAAGGTGGGCATTGAGCTCCCCCGCAAAAATCTGGCACTGGAATCCATGCAGTCCATAGCGCGGAATCAGGAAGACCCCACCAATTCAGGAGGTGCCTAATGAATGCAGCAGACAAAGGATCCACAGAGCAACTTTTCGATCGGGTCATGCGCCGGATCGCGCCAGTCTGGCCCTTGGACAGTTTCGTCGCAGTCAACCCGTACTGGGGCTTCGCGGACCAGCTCTTTTCCGAGGCGGCTGCCCAGCTGCAGGGGACGGTAGGCGAGCGGGTGATTATGGATCGGCGCTGGTATGCCGATCGAGTCCAAAACGGCAAACTTCCCCTGCCGGACATTCTGCAGGCTGCGGAGAGCCTCGGTCTCAGTACGGACGAGGAGGAGTGGAGGGACTATCTCTGGGGGACCTCCGAGCCGTCCATGCGCCTGCCGACCTTGCCTGAACTCCTGGACCGGCGCGGGCACGCCTCTATCTCCCAGTATGTAGTGGAGCAGATCAGTCGATTTCTCGCCGCCTACTACGATCGCGGGCAATCCTTGTGGCAGTTCCCCAAGGACGCGGGCATGGGGCTCTTTGGCGCTTGGCGACAGTATACGCTGATGGATCGCAGTCTCTCGCCGCTGGGGCTAAAGGCCATCCGGCCGCTCTTACTGCACCTTTCTCCTGATGGCGCTGCGGCGCGGCACTGGGCGGTGCGGACGCTTGGGATACCCAAGGTTGCGGAAGAGGCCTATCTCCTGGTGCTGCTGAAATCCGTCAATGGCTGGGCCAGCTGGTGCCGGTATCTCCTCTGGCAGGCCGAAATGCAGGGAGAAAGTCACGCGGATCTGGCGGATTTGCTGGCTATTCGTATGGTATGGGAAGCACTCTTGCACCAGACGGCGCGCCCCAAGGCGCTGGAGCGCTGGCATCAGCAACTCCAGGGCTGGATTCTGGCTGACAAAAGCGCCGATGCGGAAGATGCTCTGCGCGGAGAGGCTTTGCTCCAGGCCTCGGAAATCGCCTACCGGCGTGTGGTGGCGGCCAGCATTCGCAGGCGTCCGGCAGGTAAGAAAATCGCTACGACACGTCCCTTAGTGCAGGCGGCCTTCTGCATCGATGTGCGCTCGGAGGTCTATCGTCGTCACCTGGAAAGTGCCATGCCCAGCCTAGAGACCATCGGCTTTGCGGGCTTCTTCGGGGTGATGCTGGACTATCGCCGACAGGGAGATTACGCGCCCAGAACCCAAACGCCGGTGCTGCTAAACCCGCAGGTCCATGTGGAAGAGCAGGGGTTGGAACCGATCTTTCAGCGTCGCTTCCGCCGCTTGCGTCGGAGTGCGGAGTGGAAGCATTTCAAGCTTTCAGCGGCTTCGTGCTTTTCCTTCGTCGAGACGGCAGGGTTGTCCTACGTTGGACGTCTACTCGCGGATACATTGGGTTGGCACCGCCCATCCCAGCCACCCGATGAGGCCGGACTCACGGCAGCGGAGCGAGCCAGTTTGCAGTGCGCCCTGCCCGCGTCTATGAGTCTTGACGAGCGCGTGGCAATGGCCGAGTTCATTCTCACGGGACTGGGCCTGAATCAGGGTGTGGCGCCCATCGTGCTCCTCGTCGGGCACGGCAGCTCCACTACCAACAATCCGCATCGGGCGGGCCTGGATTGCGGGGCTTGCGCAGGTCAGACGGGGGAAGTGAACGCCAAAGCGGCAGCTAGCCTCCTCAACGATCCACAGGTGCGGCAGGTTCTGGTGGCCAAGGGTTGGGATCTGGACGAACGATGCTGCTTTCTTCCGGCACTCCACGATACGACAACCGATCGTGTGGAAATCCTAGGAGGGTTGAACGATCCGCGGTTAGACGCCCAGACGCTCGCCGAATTTCGCGCGGCCCAGGAGCAGGCCGCCAATCTCACGCGTCTGGAGAGAATGTCGCGTCTGGAGCCAGACTTACGGGATTCTCAGGCCGTGACGCAAAATATGATTTTTCGCGGTCGAGATTGGTCTCAGGTTCGCCCGGAATGGGCCTTGGCGGGCAATGCCGCTTTCATAGCTGCACCCCGCTGGCGAACTCGCGAAATGAATCTCGCAGGGCGAGCATTTCTCCACGATTACGACGCCGTAAAAGATCCAGGCTTCGCTGTCCTTACCTTGATCATGACGGCTCCGCTGGTCGTGGCCAACTGGATCAACCTGCAGTACTACGGTTCGACGGTAGACAACCAACGTCAGGGCTGTGGCAACAAGGTATTGCATAACGTCGTGGGCGGTACACTCGGTGTTCTTGAAGGCAATGGCGGCGACCTGCGCATCGGTCTGTCGGAGCAGTCCCTGCGCGATAGTAACAGCGGTCTGCAGCATGAACCCCTGCGTCTATCGGCTTTTATTGAAGCGCCGAGAGAGGAAATGGACAAAATTATTGAGGGTAATGAAATATTGCGACAACTCGTAGGTAACCGTTGGCTCAGTATCCAGCAGATTTCTCCAGAAGGGGCGATCTACCACCGGAAAGCCACCGGGCAGTGGATCGCGATTTAGGTCGAAAACCCTTCGGCTGTTCGCTTTGGCGGAGGTGACACCGATCACCCCGACATATTGGAAAATTCGAGAATACGGTAATCGGAGGCATTGAGCCATGGCAGTATTTCCTAACGAACACAGCAATGGCAGCTCCGGCTCAACTGAAGCCGGGATGTCCGGCTATGCTACCCAAAAAGAACATCTCTCCAGCGTCGTAACGCGGCAGAGAGAGCTGCTGATGAATCTTCTTTATGAGCCGCTGCGCCAAGTTAGCATGCGATGTGGTCAGGAGTTGACTGAGAGTATCAAGCCTCGGGATACAAGAACAGCATTGGATACTTTTTTGACGGAGGCTTTCCCCTCGGTTCCATATTGCAAATATCTCTATGCAATGGACAGAGATGGGATGCAAATCAGTTCCAGCATGAGTCGAGAAGGCTTGATCACGAAGCATTTCGGCCGCGATCGTTCGGACCGGCCTTACATGCGTGAAGCATTGTCGGTGCCGTGTTTTTTAGATAAACAACGTGAGACGCACTATCAGCAGTGGCCCTATACAGAAGAAGGTGTGCTGGCAGCGGATTTTTTGTTGTGCGGTGCTTACATTAGTGAGCACGCATTAAGGCCATCGATGACAGTAGTTTATTTTGTGCGAGATGCGCAAGGCAAGCATATCGGCTTTATGGGTGCTGACTTTGCTTTGCGCGATTTACCACAGAGTCACCAGATATATGAAGAACCTCGACGGACCAGGCATTTTGTTGGCGACTCAAGCGATACTATTGCCTTGGCCGGTAATGCAAGACGGAACAGTAAGCTGGATGAAAATATAGACGTCGTGTCTAGTGTTATAGATGAACTTATGTTGTTTCATGGGGTGCACCATGTGAAGTTACATTTTTCGAGCGGCCAAACTATTCTCTGGCAGATCGATGATCCCTACCGATATCGCCTCATGACGGTGGAAAATCTCGTTGATCCAGATAGTTGTCTTGCTTACCCAAAGCGCTCGTATCCTGAAAATGCATTGATTGCCCCGGATGATATTCGCCGTATTCTTAACCGAATGAAAAGGTTACGTAACAGCAATGATTTGCTCTATTTGCTAACGGGTTCGGTGAATATTTATAACGGCATGGTAGGGGTTGGTTTTTCCTCGGGCAGTTCACACTATGTTCCCCATGAGGATTTCTTGAAAACTGATCTATCTCTCTGGACAGCAAATAGCCCGCATCAGTCGCCGTAGACTGTGAGGATATTCGAGGTGGCTGATGTGACTATGTCCAGAAACGGATCTGATTGTCGCTTGGGGCGTCTTGCATGGGTCATTTTAGCAGCCGGCCCCCCCCCCCCCCCCCCCCCCCCCCCCCCGACTCTGTGGGCTCCCAATAGATCCGGCTCTATGCAACCGGAAGAATAATTGAATGCGGATTTCAAACAGATAGCGGGTTCACAAGCACCCGCGCGCACAAAAGTGCAATTGACGGTGGCCATGGTTCAGCTCATGCGGATGCTGTAAAAATTACCTGAACATGACATGAAATATATTCAAGACCCAAACGTTTAATATGCCGCATGAAACTTGCTAATGGCTTAGTAAAATGCGTTGGTTTTTTTGAGTGACACTGGTCTCCGGGCATGAGGATGGTTCGAAGATATGCGTTACTACTACACAGCATATGGTCTGCGAGGTGATTCCAATGAGTTCGTCTGAAATCAGCCTCACCTCTTATGCGGGGCAGCAGGTCGCGCTACTCACTCAGCACGGTAAAGAGCAGGTAGTTTCCTCAGTAATGAATGACGCATTGGGTTGCAAGGTGGAGCATGTGAGTGATTATGATACCGATCTCCTTGGCACCTTCGCGCGCGATATTCCGCGTGCGGGCACACAGATTGAGGCGGCGCGAAGGAAGGCTCGGATTGGTATGGAGATCGCTGGTTTGTCGCTGGGATTGGCGAGCGAGGGTTCTTTTGGGCCTGACCCATTCGCGGGAATATTTCCTTGGAATGTGGAATTCTTGATTTTTATTGATGACTTACGCGGAATCGAAGTAGTTGGTGTGACACAGGGCAAAGCGAATAACGCTCATCACCTAGCGGAAAACTGGGCAGCCGCTGAGATGTTCGCCCGCGAGGCTGGTTTCCCCACGCATCATCTGATACTGAGGCCAGAAGGTGAGGGCGATCCACGTATTCGCAAGGGGATAACCAATTGGCCAGAACTTGAAATCGCCTACGTTTGGGCGGCCAGGCAGTCGGCAAGCGGTCGTGTATTTCTTGAGGTTGATTTGCGTGCCCACGCCAATCCCACGCGTATGGACAACATCCGACTTGCAGCTGAGGATTTGGTGAAGAAGCTTCGCTCCCAATGTCCTGCCTGCGGTACACCTGGATTCTGGGTTGTCGAACGAGTCGAAGGACTACCTTGTGGTGACTGCGGGGCGCCAACTCGGGAGGTACGCGCAGAGATCCATGGCTGTCTCAAGTGCGAACATCGGATCATACGCGAGCGTCCCTTGAATCACTACGCGGACCCGGGTCGCTGCGACTACTGTAACCCCTGATGGGCGCTGTATTATTCATTGAACAAGAAGGTAAATCTTCGATGATCGATCGACAAGGGTTCGAGATGGCCTGCAGTTCACCCAGAGTCGACGTCTGGCTCGCTTATCCACGAAGGGAGTTTTTCCTGACGAACGAGGACCCTCGATTTCTCCCAAAGGCGCATCGGGCAGCAGCCCTTCAGCGGACGGGTTCCGCACCTGTGTCTAGCCAATCAATAGCGGTGATGTCGACGGTCGTCGGCATCGGCCAAACGCTTCGTGACCGGCTGAGCCACGCGGTCGACTTGGGGGGCGCGCGGGTGCGTACGATCGGCCGCAGCCGCGGACCCTGGAGGCGAGGCGAATGCAGAACCCTGGAATAGGCCGGGAGCCTGCCGGAAGCCGACTTGTGCTAACCCGGCCTGACGACTGGCACGTGCACCTGCGAGACGGAGAGGTGTTGGCCTCGGTGCTCCCCGACACGGCGCGGCGGTTTGCTTGTGCCATGGTCATGCCCAATCTCGGTCCGCCCGTGCGCACAGTCGACACTGCCCGCGCCTACCGTAACCGCATTCTGGCGACGCAACAGGCCGCAGGCCTATCTTTCGAGCCACTGATGACGCTGTATCTCACCAACCACACCACGCCTCAAGAAATCAGGCGAGCCAAAACGAGCGGAATCGTGCATCGTGAGATGAATCATGTTTAAAAATTACAGGAGCAAAATCGTTACGCACGGCCTACAGCGCTCTCCCAATCGGGCGTTGCTGCGCGCGGTTGGATTCGACGATCTTGATTTCGAAAAACCTATTGTGGGCGTGGCGAACGCACATAGCACCATCACGCCCTGCAACATTGGTATAGAGTCACTCGTGTCACGCGCCGAGGCCGCCTTGCGGGAGGCCGGTGCAATGCCGCAAACCTTTGGCACCATCACCATATCCGATGGCATCGCCATGGGTACAGAGGGCATGAAGTACTCGCTGGTGTCGCGCGAGGTGATCGCGAACGCGATCGAAACGGTCTGCCAGGGCCAAAGCCTTGACGGTGTGCTCGCCACCGGCGGGTGCGATAAGAATATGCCGGGCGCGATGATCGCCATCGCGCGCATGAACATTCCGGCGATCTTCGTCTACGGCGGCACCATCAAACCGGGCCGCTATCAAGGTCGCGACCTCACCATCGTGAGTGTCTTCGAGGCTGTCGGCGAGCGCATCGCGGGCAAGATCAGCGAGACGGCGTTACTGGAGATTGAACGATGAGCCTGCCCAAGCGCGGGCTCCTGTGGTGGTATGTAAACCGCCAATACCATGGCCGCGCTTTTCGAAGCGATGGGCATGAGCCTGCCGTATTCTTCGACCATGGCGGCGACTGACGCGGAAAAGGCCGAGAACGCCGCGCAGTCCGCGAGGGTTCTGGTCAGCGCGATCGAACAACAGATACTGCCACGCGACCTCCTCAGCCGTGCTGCCTTCGAGAACGCCCTGGCCGTGCTGATGGCGCTCGGCGGCTCGACCAACGCCGTGCTGTACCTGCCAGCGATCACGCATGCCGCCGGAGTGAGGCTCACGCTTGACGATTTCGATGAATTTAGCCGACGCGTACCGGTGCTTTGCGATCTGAAACCGTCCGGGCGGTATGTCACTACCGACCTACACCGCGCGGGAGGCCTCCCGCAGGCGATGAAGGTGCTGCTCGCCCACGGACTGTTACACGGCGACGCGTTAACCGTGACCGGGCGGACCCTAACCGAAGTGCTGCGCGACGTGCCAGAGGAACCTGCCGTCTCACAGGATGTTATCCGGCCCTGGAGCCGCCCGATGTACCCACATGGCCATCTGACTATCCTCCGGGGGAATCTCGCGGTCGAGGGGGCGCTCGCCAAAACCAGCGGCGTACAGGTCCCGAAGATCACCGGTCCGGCGCGCGTGTTCGACTCGGAAGAGGCGTGCATGGAGGCAATTCTCGAACGCAAGATCCATCTTGGTGAAGTGGTGGTGATCCGCTACGAAGGCCCCAAGAGGGGGCCTGGCATGCGCGAGATGCTGTCGCCCACCGCTGCCCTCGTCGGCCAAGGTCTGGGCGACAGCGTCGGGCTCGTTACCGACGGACGATTTTCCGGCGGCACCTACGGCATGGTGGTCGGTCACGTCGCGCCGGAAGCGGCGGTGAGGGGCACCATCGCCCTAGTCAATGAGGGCGACTCGATTACCCTGGACGGGGAACGACGTTTGCTTCAGCTCAATGTTCCCGACGAAGAAATCGCGCGCCGACGCAAAGCCTGGTGGCCGCCCCCGCCGCGTTACACACCCGGTGTGCTGGCGAAATACGCGCGGCTGGTGTCGTCCGCGGCCAAGGGCGCGGTGACGGATTGAAGCTCATGGCAGGAGGGACTCAAAAGCCAGGAACTTCGGAAACTCGGCCGCGCGGTGACGTCGAGGCTACTGGTTCGCAGTCGACGGAGTCTTGGTGGGCCGACGCGCTGGCCTTCGAGCGCGATCATCTTTGGCACCCCTACGCCACGATGATCAATCCGGCGCCGCCTTGGCCCGTGGCTTCCGCCGAGGGGGTCCGCTTGAAACTGGCCGATGGGCGTGAACTGATCGACGGTATGGCTTCGTGGTGGGCTGTGATCCACGGCTATAATCATCCCCGGCTCAACCGCGCGCTGGAAGAGCAGCTCAAGCGTATGGCGCATGTCATGTTCGGGGGCCTGACCCACCCGACGGCCATCGATTTGGCGCGCCGGCTGGTGGCGTTGACACCCGATCCGCTCGAGAAAGTCTTCCTGTGCGATTCAGGCTCGGTATCAGTGGAAGTGGCCATCAAAATGGCGATCCAGTACTGGCAGGCGCGGGGGCGGTCAAGCAAGCACCGGTTGCTAGCGCTCGCTGGGGGCTATCACGGCGACACCTTCGCCGCCATGTCGGTGTGCGATCCGAGCGTCGGCATGCACCATTTGTTCAAAGGAGTGCTCCCGCAGCAGTTCTTTGCACCGCGGCCCCGCTGCCGGTTCGGCGAGCCATGGGATCCAGACGACATCACCGAATTCGCGCATTTGATCGAAGAGCATGCGGATGCGCTCGCGGCGGTAATTCTGGAGCCCATCATCCAAGGAGCGGGCGGCATGTGGTTCTACCATCCTGAATACCTGCGGCAGGTGCGTGCCCTGTGTGACGTGCATGACGTGTTGTTGATCACAGACGAGATCGCTACTGGCTTCGGCCGCACCGGCAAGCTATTTGCCTGTGAACACGCGGACATCGTTCCGGACATTCTCTGCTTAGGTAAGGCACTGACCGGTGGCTACTTGACTCTGGCCGCCACTCTGACCACCACCGAGGTGGCCGAGACCATTTCTCGCGGTGGTGCCGGCTGCTTCATGCACGGACCGACATTCATGGCCAACCCTCTCGCCTGCGCGGTGGCTACAGCGAGCATTGACCTGTTGTGTGAGTCTGGCTGGCAGTGCAGGGTACAAAATATCGAACAGCAGCTGCGTGCTGAACTTACCGCGTGCGCCAAACTCCCTGGTGTGCGTGACGTGCGGGTGCTCGGCGCAACGGGTGTAGTCGAGATGCACAATCCCGTGGACCCGAGCTGGCTGACACAGCGCTTCGTCGAGGCTGGAATCTGGCTACGGCCTTTTGACCGTTTGATTTATATGATGCCACCCTATGTGATCGAGCCGCAGGATCTGTCAAGTATGACGAGCGCAGTGCGGTGCGTATTGGCTGAAATGGGGCGCTAAGTAAAATGCACGTGCTTTCCACGCGATTAGGCTACCTATTCCAGTCTCATCCCGATCACCCTTTCCAGGGTGATTATAGATTCGTCCCGATTTATCCGTGAATTTTAAGGGGTGACGCATGTTTCATTGCACATGGGAAAAAGAAGATGCCCGCAACCAGTCGCGAGAAGTACTGCACGCAGACGAAAGCAAGTCATCCGTATGCATTGTAACGAGATACCCGTAATGCTTGTGTTGAGCATAGCAGCCTGAGTTGGTATGCCGTGAACGCTGCGATCATCGCTTATTCATCTGCGGGGGCTGTGGCTGAATCGACACCGGTTCTATATACACTTTCCAGCCATTGTTGACTGCTTCAGTTTGGACACCGGCCATCGACACCTAGAAAGACAACAGGCTGCTTGGGGTCGAGAGCACGCATTCTGCCATGTAGGTGGCAGTCGTTCATAAAGCCTAATAGATTTCCTGATCCTGGTCGTTTTCAACCAATGACCGATATTACGACCTAAAAAGAAAGTACCAGTTTAAATCGGATATTCTCCATTATTTCAGCGGTTTCCAGATGTGCTGAATGATCGGGAGCATAACGGTTTATTGCAGGGTGTCGATCCGCAGGTCGATACCCTGGATGTCGGCCCTTGCCGCGAGGTGCTGGATGTATTGGGAGACAGCGCGGCGGTAGACGGACTCGGTGAGGTAGGCGGCGATGCGGGCATGCACGGCCACGAATGGCAGTTGTTGCCCGTGGATGCGTTCGTCGAGGCGGACGATATGGAAGCCGTAGCGGGATTCGACCAGTTTCGAGTGGATTCGGCCGACGCTCATGCACGCGAGGTCTGCCTCGAATTCGGGCACGGTCTGGCCGCGTGAGATGTACCCGAGGCTACCGCCATTCGATGCCGATGGGCAGGCGGAGGTTGCAAGGGCGGCCGCGGCGAAACCTGACGGATCGGCGAGCAGGGCATCGAGGCAGATTTGTGCCCGTTGCCGGGCGCTGGCGCGTGCGGGTTCGTCATCCGGCAGGGCCACCACCAGGATGTGCGAGACCTCGTAGGCGTCGGGTTCGCGAAAGCGCTCGGTGTTGGCCGCGTAATAGGTGCGGCAGCTTTGTTCATCGGCCTCCGGTGTGCGCACCTCGCGCGCGAGCAGGGTTCTGATCAGGCCGTCCTCATGGGCTTCGTCTTCATCTTCCCCCGTGTCTCCGTGCGGCGGGTCCGGTTCGTCGATTTTCTGCGTTGTGGCTTCTTGCAACAGCAGCGAGCGGATGACCAATGCGAGGGCGGCCTGATGCTGGCGTTCGGCGATGTCGGGGTGATCGTGGTATGCGGATTCGACGTTGATCGCGCGTTCGTTTATTTCGATGCCATTGATGAGCAGGGTCATGACGGCTTCCTCAGGCCTGGCGTTTGCGTACGATCTGGTAACGGCGGCCGAGGTACCAGACCGGTGCGCTCCAGATGTGTACCAAACGCGTGAAGGGGAACAATAGGAAGACGGTCAAGCCGAGGAACAGGTGGATTTTATAGATCCAGGGGACGCCGGCCACGAGTGTGGCGGCACCGGGCTGGAAGGTGACGATGCGCTGCGCCCAGTCGCTGAGCACGATCATCATCGACCCGTCCAGATGCGCGGCCGAGAACGGGATGGTGAGCAGGCCGAGTAGCAGTTGCACGTAGAGGATGATGAGAATGGGGATGTCCATCTGCGAGCTTTGAGCGCGTACCCGAGGATTGGTGAGACGGCGCAGGAGTAGGATTGCGCCGCCGACCGCAGCGAACAGTCCGAACAGCCCGCCGGTGACCATCGCGATCACTTGTTTGGAGCCTGCAGTCATGCCGAGATAAGGATAAAGAGCATGCGGCATCAGCAGGCCGACGAGGTGCCCGAAGAACAGGAACAGGATGCCAACGTGAAACAGATTGTTGCCCAACCGGAAGCGGGGCGTGTTGTCCACGATCTGGCTGGAGTTGGTTTTCCAGGTGTATTGACTCATGTCGAATCGCACGACACTGCCTACCAGAAATACCGTGCCGGCGATGTAGGGGTAGTAACCGAACAGCAAGTTGTTTAGATAGTCCATGGGTTGTCTCCTGTCATCGGGTCTGCGCAGCGTGCCAGTGCACGGGCTGTGCCTCATCGCTGGACTTGTGGACGGAGGTGCAGGTGTCGTCTGGGCCGCCGAAGGTGACTGGCGTCTCCTGCCAAACCTGGTCGAGCGCCTGAGGCGTATCGTCAGGCGTCTCGGCACCTGCCTGGTGATGGATGTCTGCGGCTTCTGGGTCGAGACCGGCTAGGCGGACGAGTGGGGCGAACAATGCCGCATAGTCGCTGCCGCGCGTCGCGAGGCGAGCGTGCAGTAGCTGCATCAGCTGCCCGGTTGCAGCGAGCCAGTCCTGCGCCTGCGCAGGCGTTTGTGTCGAGAGGAATTCCAGGAACAGCGGGATGTAATCGGGCAGTTCTGGCACCGCAATTTCGAAGCCTGCCCGGCGATAGGTTTGCAGCAGCTCGATCATGGCCTGACCACGGTCGCGCGACTCGCCATGTACATGCTCGAACAAGTACAGCGAGCGTGCGCGTCCGCGGTCGAACGTGTCGACGTAGGCCGACTGTGCGTCGAGCAGCTCCTGTTCGCACAGTCGAGCGATAAAGTCGGCGACGGCGTCGTATTCGGCGCGTCGTAGCAATTTTTCTCGCGCGAGCACTTGGCGCATGTCCTCACCGTGCGCCAGCAGCGCCTCGTCTGGGTAATGCAGCAAGGCGGCGATGACCTTGAATGTCAGCATGTTGCTCTCCTTAGGTCGCATCCTTGTGATCGATCGTTTCCGCGACTACGGGCACCGGAAATTTGCGACGGCGCGGGTTCTTGGAACCGAATAGATTGGTTGGGGTAACGCCGCTGGTGTTGCAGCCGTCGCCGAAGCTGAAACCGCAGCCGCTGCGTTCGCCGTAGGCGTCGTCGGTGGAAATCTCGCGGTGGCCGCCAGGGACCACGAAGCGGTCTTCGTAGTTGGCGATCGCCATGATCCGATACATTTCATCGAGCTGTGTCTGACTCAGACCCACCTGGTCGAGCACATCGGTGCGGGTGACGCCATCCACGGTTTGGCTGCGCTTGTAGATGCGCATGGCGAGCATGCGTTCGAGGGCATGTTGCACCGGTGCCGTGTCGCCGGCGGTGAGCAGATTGGCCAGATACTGGATCGGGATACGCAGTGATTTGACATCGGGAATGGCGCCGTCGAAGCCGATCTGTCCCTGATCCACCGCGGCGCTGATCGACGATAACGGCGGGATGTACCAGACCATGGGCAGCGTGCGGTATTCGGGGTGTAGCGGGAAGGCGACCTTCCAGTCGATGGCCATTTTGTATACGGGAGATTGGCGCGCGGCTTCCAACCAGGATTCGGGTACACCGTCCCTGCGTGCCTGCGCGATAACAGCGGGATCGTTGGGATCCAGGAATATATCGAGCTGAGCCTGATAGAGATCCTGTTCATTTGCCTGCGAGGCGGCGTGCTTGATTCGGTCCGCGTCGTAGAGCACCACGCCGAGATAGCGGATACGTCCGACACAGGTTTCCGAACAGATGGTCGGTTGCCCCGCCTCGATGCGTGGGTAACAGAAAATGCATTTTTCGGATTTCCCCGATTGCCAGTTGTAATAGATTTTTTTGTAAGGGCAGCCAGAAATACACATGCGCCAACCGCGGCATTTGTCCTGATCGATCAGGACGATGCCGTCCTCTTCACGCTTATAGATGGCACCGGATGGACAGCTTGCCACGCAGGTCGGATTGAGGCAGTGCTCACAGAGTCTGGGCAGATACATCATGAAGGTGTTTTCGAATTGCCCGTAGATTTCTTTTTCCATATTTCGGAAGTTGTAATCCTTGGCGCGTTTCTCGAACTCACCCCCCAGGATTTCTTCCCAATTCGGCCCCCATTCGATCTTGTCCATGGGTTTTCCGGTCAGCGCCGAATAGGGTTTCGCGGTGGGCTGAGCCTTGGATTCCGGGGCGTTGTGCAGGCGCTGGTAATCGAAATTGAAGGGCTCGTAATAATCTTCGATCTGCGGCAGGTCTGGATTGGCGAAGACCTGCGCGAGTACGCGCCACTTATTGCCGATGCGGGGAATCAATTTTCCCGTACTCCGGGTGCGCCGCCAGCCACCATTCCAGCGCGACTGATTTTCCCATTCCTTGGGATAGCCGATGCCGGGCTTGGTTTCAACGTTGTTGAACCAGGCGTATTCCACACCCTCGCGCGAGGTCCAGACATTCTTGCAGGTGATCGAACAGGTGTGACAGCCGATGCATTTGTCCAGATTCAGGACCATGCCGATCTGAGCGCGTACTCTCATCGTGTGTACTCCTGTGTCAGGATGCTTTCGTCATCACCTTCGAGCCAGTTGACCTTGGCCATTTTGCGCAAGATGATGAATTCATCTCGGTTTGAGCCGACCGTGCCGTAATAATTGAAGCCGTAACTCAGCTGGGCATAGCCGCCGATCATGTGGGTGGGTTTGGGCACCACGCGGGTAACCGAATTGTGAATGCCGCCGCGTTCGCCGGTTATTTCCGAGCCGGGCGTATTCACGATGCGTTCCTGGGCGTGATACATCATGGTCATGCCGACTGGGACGCGCTGCGAGACCACGGCGCGTGCCACCAACGCACCATTACGGTTGAAGACCTCGATCCAGTCGTTGTCGACGATGCCGGCGGTCTTGGCATCGATCTCGGACAGCCACACGATGGGCCCGCCACGCGAGAGCGTGAGCATGAGCAGGTTGTCGGTGTAGGTGCTGTGGATGCCCCATTTTTGATGTGGGGTGATCCAGTTCAGCACCAGTTCCTTGTTGCCGTTCGAGCGTTTTTCGAACAGTGGCTCGATGTCACGCGTGTTGATGGGTGGTCGGTAGGTGGTGAAGCCCTCGCCGAAGGCCAGCATCCAAGCGTGGTCTTGGTAAAATTGCTGGCGCCCGGTCAGCGTGCGCCACGGGATCAGCTCGTTGACATTGGTCCAGCCGGCGTTGTAGCTGACCTCTTCGGATTCAATGCCGGACCAGGTCGGCGAGGAAATGATCTTGCGTGGCTGGGCCTGGATGTCACGAAAGCGGATTTTTTCGTCTTCCTTGTGCCGCGCGAGGTGGGCGTGTTCGCGACCGGTCACCTTGGATAGCGCCTCCCAGGCCTTGATTGCGACGTGGCCGTTGGTCTCCGGGGCGAGGCTGAGAATGGCCTCTGCGGCGTCGATGGCGGTCTCCATTTTCGGACGCCCCATGCGCGAGCTACCCTCGGTATGGCGGCCGTTCAAGTCACCGAGGAATTCGACTTCTTCGCCGGTGTTCCAGCCGATGCCCTTGCCGCCATTGCCGAGTTTTTCCAGCAAGGGGCCGATCGAGGTGAAACGCTCGAATGTGGCTGGGTAATCGCGTTCCACGACAATGATGTTCGGCATGGTCTTGCCTGGGATCGGTTCGCAGTCGCCCCGGCGCCAATCCTCAACATCGCATGCTTGACCCATTTCGGCAGGGGTATCGTGCAGCAGCGGTAGCGTGACGAGATCCTTTTCCACGCCAAGATGGCCTTTGACTACCTCGGAAAATTTCTCCGCGATGCCCTTGAAGATGCTCCAGTCGCTACGCGACTCCCAAACGGGGCTGACGGCCTCGGACAGCGGATGAATGAAGGGATGCATGTCCGAGGTATTCAGATCGTCCTTTTCATACCAGGTGGCCGTGGGCAGGATGATGTCCGAATACAGGCAGGTGGTGGACATGCGGAAATCTAGCGTGACCAGTAGGTCGAGTTTGCCGCGAGGCGCTTCTTCGTGCCAAGCCACGTCCTGCGGATGGGCGCCGCTCTCGGGGCCGAGTTCATCGCTCTGCACGCCGTCGCGGGTGCCGAGTAGATGGCGCAGGAAATATTCGTGGCCTTTGCCGCTGGAGCCGAGCAGATTGGAACGCCAGACGAACAGGTTACGTGGGAAATTGACCGGGTCGTCGGGGTCTTCGCAGCTCATTCGGAGATGCCCGTTCTTGAGTTGCTCAACGACATGGGCCTTGGGATCCTTGCCGGCGGCCTCGGCTTCCTTTGTCAGCGTGAGTGGATTACGTGCGAGCTGCGGGGCGGATGGCAGCCAACCCATGCGTTCGGCGCGCACGTTGCAGTCAATCAGGCTCATCTGCCAGTCTTCGGGGTCGACCAGCGGTGAGACCAGATCGGACACGCGCTGTGTCTCGTAGCGCCATTGATCGGTGTGCGCGTAGAAAAAGGAGGTCCCGTTCATGTGGCGGGGTGGACGGGACCAATCCAGGGCGAAGGCGACGGGCAGCCAGCCCGTCTGCGGGCGCAGCTTTTCCTGGCCGACATAATGCGCCCAGCCACCGCCGGACTGGCCGACGCAACCGCAGAGCATCAACATGTTGATGATGCCGCGGTAGTTCATATCCATGTGATACCAGTGATTGAGCCCCGCACCGAGAATCACCATGGAGCGCCCGCGAGTTTTGGCGGCCGTATCGGCGAATTCGCGCGCGGTATTGATCACCTTGCGGCGGTCGACACCGGTAATGTGCTCCTGCCACGCGGGCGTGTAGGGCAGGTCGTCGTCGAAGCTGCTGGCCACGCCGGGGTCGTTCAGGCCTCGGTCCAACCCGTAGTGGGCCAGCATCAGGTCGTAGACGGTGGCCACTAGCGCCTCCTGCCCGTCAGCCAGGCGCAGGCGCCTGACCGGAACCCTGCGCATGAGCACGTCGTCGTGAGCGGTGTGGCGAAAATGCTCACGTTCGATCCCGCCGAAATAAGGGAAGACCACCTCGCTGACTTCGTCGTGCGCGTCAATCAGGGATAACCGGAAGCGCACTTCACGTTCGTTGTCAGCGGCCCTGGATTCGAGATTCCATTGCCCGCTTTCGTCCCAGCGGAAGCCGATCGAGCCCTGCGGCACGATCACTGCTTGGGAATCTTCATCAAAGGCGACGGTCTTCCATTCCGGGTGCTTGGTTTGTCCAAGGGCAGCGTCGAAGTCCGATGCGCGCAGGAAGCGTCCGGGCGTCAGGCCCTTGAAGCCTGGGTCGAGGCGTACAAGAAACGGCAGATCGGTATAACGTCGGCAATAATCGATGAAATATTCGTTGGGATTGTCGAGGTGAAATTCGCGCAGGATGACATGACCCATGGCCATCGCCAGTGCGGCGTCTGTCCCTTGCTTGGGCGCGAGCCAGACGTCGGCGAATTTGGTGGCTTCGGCATAATCGGGTGAGACGACTGCGATCTTCGTGCCGTTGTAGCGGGCCTCGGTCATGAAGTGGGCGTCGGGTGTGCGGGTTTGCGGGACGTTGGACCCCCACATCATGATGAATTTGGCGTTGTACCAGTCGGCTGATTCGGGGACATCGGTCTGTTCGCCCCAGGTCATCGGCGAGCTGGGGGGGAGGTCGCAGTACCAGTCATAGAAGGAGAGGCAGACGCCGCCTATCAGCGAGAGATATCGACTGCCAGCTGCATACGACACCATCGACATTGCGGGGATCGGCGAAAAACCGATGACGCGGTCGGGGCCGTATTTTTTGATGGTGTAGACATTGGCCGCGGCGATGATTTCATTGACCTCTTCCCAGTTGCTGCGCACCAGGCCGCCAAGGCCGCGACGAGTTTTGTATGCGTTGGCTTTCTCGGTATTTTCGACGATCGATATCCAGGCTTCCACGGGGTCATCATGACTGGCGCGAGCCTCGCGCCAGAGTTTGAGCAGCCGCCCACGGATCATCGGATATTTGAGACGGTTTGCGCTGTAGATATACCAGGAGAAACTTGCGCCGCGCGGACAGCCGCGAGGTTCGTGGTTGGGTAGGCCTGGGCGTGTTCGGGGATAATCGGTTTGCTGGGTTTCCCAGGTCACCAGACCATCCTTGACATAGATCTTCCAGCTGCAGGAACCGGTGCAGTTCACGCCGTGGGTCGAACGCACGATTTTGTCGTGCTGCCAACGCTGCCGGTAAGATTTTTCCCATGAGCGATCTTCCAGTGTGGTCTGTCCGTGGCCATCTGAAAATTCGTCCTGGACCTTGCGAAAGAACGTCAGTCGATCGAGGAAATGGCTCATGAGGCTGCCTCCGTATCGGTCGCGGCGTGACCGTGCCGCTGAGCTAAGTAAATGAGGTGTGGTTCCACGGTGTTGAGCGGATCGCGGCATGGCCTCGTGGCCGCCGCCGGGCATCCAATGGCACTGTCTTCGAATGACGGCATGATTCGGGTCTCGTATTCTGCTCGTGGGACTTAAAGGCGCGAGTGATGCGTGCCTGTTATTTATTTCACTCGATGGGGCGCGACGCGCACGGGGGAGGTATGGATGGCCACGCCCTTACGTGTCGTGTAGAGCAGGACAGTGAAGAGCAGACTGATCAGCGCCAGAATTACGTAGACGACGTAGCCGCGCGCGTATCCGATGGTGCCCATGCGCTCGGCGATACTGCCGAGTAGCGGTGGCACGACGAACCCGCCGAGCGCACCCAGACCACCAACCCAGCCGGCGGTGCCGCCGACCGCATCGGGCACGTAGAGCGGTACGAGCTTGAATACTGCAGCGTTGTTTACGCCCATGCCGGCACCGACCAGAATTTCGCCGGCGACGGTGATCCAGAAGCTACCGGAAAACGTCATAAGCAGTGCGCCGGCGAGCAGGACGAGCAATGCGACGGCGGCCACAAGCTCGCCGCCAAAGCGATCTGCCCAGCTACCGCCGGGCACGCGAATGATCGAAGAGAACAGCGAAAAACCCGCGGTGAGTGCGATCGCAGCCATGGGTGTCGCGTGGTAAAAAGTCTGCCAAAAATTGGGTAACCACGCAGTCAATGCCAGGAAGCCGCCGAAGGTGGTGAAATAAAGGATCACCAGCGGCCAGGTGCGCCAGCTCATGGCCGAGTCGCGTAAGGTTTTGAACATACTGACCGCCGGGAAGAGTTCCTGTCCGTGTCTGGCGGCTTCTTCGCGTGCCTGATCGGGCGGCACGTCTTGGTGGCGCAATTGGAAATAAGGTGCGTTGAAGCCAATGACGACGTATAGCGCGATGCCCGCGATTACGATGGCGAGCGAAACGAGATATCCCATCCATAATCCACCTGCAGCGATAATCAGCGGCAGAATGATCGCAACCAGCCCTGGCGACGTGTTGCCCAGCCCGGCATAGATAGCAAGTGCCCGGCCCTGGCTGTTTCTCGGGTACCAGTACGACACTTGGCCAATACCGACAGAGAACGTGGCGATACCGCAGCCGCCCAGCGCCCCGAAGAACAGTAACCATGGGTAATGGGCTTGTGTCAGATGGTCGGGGTAGAGCGTCAGTAGCATCCAGTACAGACCGGCGATCCCGATGACTGATGCCAACAACAGAATCAGAAAAGGCAGTTTGCCGCCATTGCGGTCTACCCAGGCACCAAAGGGTATGCGCAGTAGCGACCCGGTCAACATGGGAATGGCGACCAGGAAGCCAACCTGTGCGGGCGTCAACTGCATAACTTCAATGAAGCCGTGGGCGGTAGGGCCGAAGAGTGAAACAGCGCCGAATCCGATGAAAAATCCGACGGTGGCGCCGATCAAGGATTTGACGGCACTGCCTTTAATGGGTGTGGGTGCCTGTGCGGTTTTGGGGGAGGGCATGATTTTCTCCTCGACTGGGGTCTATCGGAATCTGCATGTGTGGAATATTGATAGCAGGTACGCGTTCGTTTATTCATGATCCCGATCATGAATTTATTGTTAACCGATATTAATTTGAATTTCGGTTGTTTGAATTTTTTCAGCCGAGTGGTTGTTTTGTTTTTTTATATTTTTTGTTTGGTATTTTTTTGTTTTTTTTGGGGTGTGCATAGAAACCTAATGGCTTGGATGTTGTGTCCAGCCACGAGATATTTCTCCATGTTTTTGTGTTTCTGAAAAATTTAATTATTTTGACGTGCGGGTGTGCCCTTGTTGTCGATTGTGTGAGTGTCGGGCTGGGTCCAGGCGGATCGATGAATACATTATGATTACGCTGATGCCCATGGGGGCGAGCGTAGGTGCAACCTGCATCGATTCATTTGGTGAGCCCGCAAACATACCGCGTGGCCGATCTGAATCGGTCACGCGTCGAAATGAATTTCCACCCCCTTCTTGCCATGGAAACGGCATTCGCATGTTTTGTAGCATTCGCTTCCCGGTTGGATATTGATCTGGATCAAGGAGGGCGGGAGCGATGATCATCGCTGCAGGAAATTGGCTGCGATGCGGCGGATCAAGGCCCGCTCCCGGTACGCGCGCGGAGATGGTTTTACCTTGTGGCGACGGAGTTGTGCGATCAGTCGTGCAGGTTGGGTGCGGCTGCGAGTGTTCTGAGCCCTGGCACATCAAGCAGGCGGAGGCTGCGAGCGTGCATTTCGATCAGGCCGCGGCGCTGCAGTTCGCCGAGCAGTCGCGAGAGTGTTTCCGGCTTGATGGCGAGGTGCGCGGCGACCACGGATTTGGAGGCCGGGAGTTGAAGGGCGTCGCCGGATTCCGCGAGTGCTAGCAGGTAGGCGATCAGCCGATAGTGCGCACTTTCGAGCGTCTGCGCCTCGACTTCGGCCAGCAGACCCTGGATACGCCGCGTCTGTTGCGCGAGCAGGGCAATGCAGGTCGATGGCGCATCGAGCAGGAGGCCGCGGAATGTTGCAGCATCGACAGCCCAGACTTCACTGGCTTCGAGGGACTGGGCGCTGACTGGGTAAACGGCCTGCTCCATGAAGGCGATACCCTCGGCGAAGGTGCCGCCAGGCGATACGATGCTCATAACCTTTTCTTCGCCCTGGCGCGAGAGCATGAATAGCTTGATGCGTCCGGTGCGCAACAGAAAAAATTCCGCCGCCGGGGCGCCGGCATGGAACAGCGGCTCGTCGCGTTCAAGTTTATGGCGATGCGTGTGACGCGCCAGCACGTCGATTTGCCGTTGATCCAGCGTGGCGAACAGACCCACTTCTTGCAGGTTTTCGATCATTCGATCCGTTTCCATACGATGAATTGCCTGACCGTAGAGGCAATCACGGTAATGCCTAGAGGTCCGGCGTCAGTCTATACGCATCGTGCTTTGCTTGCGTGTAAGGGCCTGCGCTGACTAGGGTGTTGACGCGTGAGTTTTTCAGATATTGATCTGGGTCAATGCCGCCTCGGTGGGGCGACTGCCAAGCTGATGCCGTATGGTCGAATGGGTATTGTGCCGGATGGGAGGCGATGTGGAATTCACACTGAATGAGGATGCCGATAAGCGAGATGCGCGCACACGCCCGGTTCGGACGAGGCGCCCTGGTGCCGAAAGGATCGGGCTGGCCGCGATACGTGAGGTGGTCGATCGATTCTATGAACGGATTCAATGCGATCCCATGCTTGCATCGCGCTTCGCCACCGTGGAGGACTGGGATACACACAAGGCACGGCTTACGCATTTCTGGTGGGTCGCCCTGGGTGGCCCGGCCTACGCACCTTATCGTTATCGGGTGGTGGAAAAGCATCGCGACATTGGAGTTACGCGTGTGGAAATTGAACGTTGGCTTGAAATTTTTTCCGAATGCGTGCGGGCACAATTACCGGAGTCACTGGCAACGCGCTGGTTGCATCGTGCGAGGGCGATGAGCGCTTCGCTGGCGCAGGTGGCAGGAGAGGGTTTGGTATGAAATTCCCTTCTCCGGCCGCCAGCTTTGACGATCCACTGGGATTGCTGAGAGATTGCCATCAGCGTATGGAGGGTTTTTGCGAGACTCTGGAGCGCTTGCAGGTACATGTGCGGGCGCACGGTGTCGATGACGAAGCGCGAGCCGCCATCGCGCGAATTCAGGCCTATTTCAACCACGCCGCGCTGCATCATCACGCCGATGAAGAGGCTGATCTATTGCCCTTGCTGCATTTGCGCGCAGTGACGCACGAGGCGCAGATGGCGGTGACGGGTTGGGCTGCGCGTATCGATACAGATCATCGGGCCCTGGCGGCGTCCTGGGCAAAGTTGCGCGATGAATTGACGGCGTTGACCGATGGTCATCGCACTGGCCCATCTGAGTCCGCGGCATTCGTCGCCATGACACGGGCGCATTATCGTTTCGAGGACGAGTCTGTATTTCCGCTGGCGAGCACGCTGCTGACGGCTGATGATCGCGTGGCGCTGGGGCAGAGTATGGCACGCCGGCGCCGTGCCGGCCTTGCGGAGAATGTCTGATATGAACGTTCCCGAGAATCAGGCGCACTGTGTGCGCAAGCCGGCGCTGTTATTA
The DNA here is from genome assembly GCF_001753245.1 of Acidihalobacter yilgarnensis. Taxonomy (NCBI): domain Bacteria; kingdom Pseudomonadati; phylum Pseudomonadota; class Gammaproteobacteria; order Chromatiales; family Ectothiorhodospiraceae; genus Acidihalobacter; species Acidihalobacter yilgarnensis. The sequence goes on from NZ_CP017415.1 coordinate 1,070,870, forward strand.
CCCGCCGGATATGAATCATTCAACCGGACACCCGATTTTGACCGCTATACGATGCCGCCAGGATTGGCTGAGTCGCATCGCACCACGCGAGGCGTTTGGGCTGAAATCGTGATCGAACACGGCAATCTGCGTTACGAGTGGCTCGACGGTTCCGGCGAGCATTGGCAGCTCGCAGCCGGCGAGATCGGTGTGATTCCCGCAGATTTGCCGCATCGGGTCGAACCGATGAGCGATGACACGCGCTTTTACCTGCGCCTGTATCGAGAGGCGCGGCTGCAGGGGGATAGAGCGTCGGCTTCGTGCAAGGCCCTGCGGTATCCGCTGGACTTGCGCCAGTTCCCACGGCCGCTCCGCGAGCATGAATTATTCGCCGCATTTGACGCGTTGTCGCCGGGGCAGTCGCTGTCGTTCGTCGATGACCGAGACACGCGTGCGTTACTTGAGCACTTCGCCGCGTCGCGTCGGCACCGTTTTTTATGGTTGCCGCAGGCCAATACGATCGGTCGCTGGGCAGTTTGCCTGTATCGGCGCGAGCCGCTGTCGTCGCCTCGCGTGGGCGAGGTGTTACAGGCGGACCATGCGCGTATCGACGAATTGCTCGATATCGCCACGGAACAAATGGCGGCCGGCCAGCGCGGCGGTGAGTCGCTGGATGATTTGATCTGGGGGCTGCGTCGACATATCCGTTTCGAGGAGCAGCGATTTTTCCCGTTGTTTCTGAGCTGCGGTGGCGCCGAGCCGCCGATTCGGGTGATGCTCGCGGAGCATGGTGCCATTGAGACGTATTTGTGTCGTTTGGAGAATGCACCTGAGGATGCCAAGGCGTTGGCTGAGCTTCGTCAGCTGCTCGGACAGCATAATTTTAAAGAGGAAGGCGTGCTCTACCCCATGCTCAATGCCTATCTTGAGGGGCGCGATGAGCCGCTGGTCGAGGATCTCTTCGCCAGTCTGTGATGACGCGCACCCTTGATGGCGCAGGGCATTGTGAGCGAAGCAATTTCGCGACGGCCAGAAAATCGGTGTGTCCCCTATCCGGCCGTACGCGGATACGGGACAATGCTCGAATCACATGCTAGCGGTAGCGCCCGGTGGATCAATGAACGCTGTTGTAAGACGTATCCATACATTATGCAGATCCTCACGCCGACACTCCCGGCCGAGGCGCCATGAGGGAGCCTGTCAGCGCATTGCGGATTCACAGTGGCCGATGTGCCGGTGACGAGCGATTTCCCGGTTGCCTTGGTTACGGGCTCCACCTCGGGTATCGGCGAGGCGATAGCGCGTCGCCTCGCTCGCGAGGGCATGGCGGTCGTTTTGCACTCGCGCGAATCGACGGCGGCAGGGCGCGCCTTGGCGGCCGAACTGGGGCAAGCCGCTTATGTGCAGGCCGATCTGATGCTGGATGCCGATCGGGTCCGCCTGATTCGGGAGGCGGTGGGCATCTGGGGGCGTCTCGATGTGCTGGTCAACAATGCCGGATCGAGTCGGGTCATTCCGCATGCGGATCTCGTCGCTGCGACGCCAGAGGTGTGGCAGCTTTTGTACGAAATCAATGTGGTGGCGCCCTTTCGTTTGGTGGCCGAGGCCGAGTCTGCATTGCGCGAGGCCGCCCGACGTGGCCGACCCGGCTGCGTGGTGAATATCAGTTCCCATGCCGGCGTGCGGCCTAAGGGAGCGTCGATCCCGTATGCCGCCACGAAGGCAGCGCTGAACCATGTGACCCGTTTGCTTGCCTTGTCGCTGGCACCAGACGTGCGCATCAACGCGGTCGCACCGGGTTTGGTCGACACGCCGATGACCGTGGATTGGACGGAGGCCCGGGAAGTCTGGCGAACGCGCGCGCCCATGCAGCGGGCGGCCAGCCCGGACGATATCGCGCAAGCGGTCGCGCTGCTGGTGGCCTCTGATTATCTGACGGGTGAGATACTGCTTTCAGATGGTGGCTTGAATCTGACGTGAAGACGATAAATTACGTGTATCTGAATCAAGTCGGCTCGGTCTGTAACGCCGCGCCTAGGCAGTAGCGTGACGGATATTTTGGCGGGATAGCCGGAAACGGACGGGCTGAGCAGCCATACTCCCCTCATAGCGTGGCAATGAATGCGATGAATCGCAGCCCACAGTCGTCCATGCTTGGTATGTTCAGTAAGACTCTGGCATGCTACGCCGCCCGCATGAAGACACCATGAAAACTCCCAAGCGAATCCAGCCACTGGTTGATGATGGCCTCGTTGATGAAGTCATCCGCTCATTGATGAGCGGCAAGGAGGCTTCGGTCTATATTGTGCGCTGTGGCTCCGAAATCCGCTGCGCCAAGGTCTACAAAGACGCAAGCCAGCGTAGCTTCAAGCAGGCGACTCAGTACCAAGAGGGACGCAAATCGCGTAACAGCCGCCGAGCGCGCGCCATGGAAAAGGGCTCGCGGTTTGGCCGTGAGCAGCAGGAAACTTCATGGCATAGCGCCGAGGTCGATGCGTTGTACCGGCTGGCAGAGGCCGGCGTGCGCGTACCCCAGCCTTTCGGCTGTTTTGAGGGGGTGCTGCTGATGGAGTTGATCACCGATGTAGACGGCGATGTGGCGCCCCGTTTAAACGACGTCTCCTTGTCTCACGAACAGGCGCTTGCCGGCCATGCGCAATTGATGAGAGACATCGTGCGTATGCTCTGTGCAGGCCTGGTGCATGGCGATCTGTCCGAATTTAATGTGCTAATGGATGCATCGGGTCCGGTCATCATCGACCTGCCGCAGGCGGTCGACGCCGCCGCCAACAACCATGCGCAATGGATGCTTGCGAGGGATGTTGAAAGCATCACCGCTTATTATGCGCAATCCGCCCCGGAGCTGAGCGACACGCGCTATGCACAGGAGATCTGGGCGCTCTATGAAAAGGGCGAATTGACCCCGGATGTGGCGCTGAGTGGTCGATTCGTGGAGGAAGCGACGGATGCAGATGTGGACGCAGTGCTGCAAGTGATTCAGGATGCCAGGGAAGAAGAGTTGGCCCGCAGGCAGCGTTTACTTGACTCTAACGAATCTGATTGATCATGCGGTATAGAATGCGCGCCAATGCGTCATGGGCAGCTTGAGCGTGCTCAAGCGTAACCAGCACACCACCTATTGTTAAAGCCTTTTTCCCCAATGATTACCCGTCTTGGAAATCCACTTTATTGATTGTTGACAATCGTCGCCAGTCAATGTCGTCGAGACAAAAAATCAGCATTCTGGGTCGTATCGATACTGATCGATTGGCATGCCATTGAGACAAATATATAAGCGAGAAAGCTATATATGACGGTCGGCCTTGTGGGCAGTTGTTTGTGCACAAGCGCGATGCCATCATCAGGCAATCTTTGGCTGCAATAAAAATAAAATTATAAGATTGTGATTTTTGTTGTTTTATTTGTTTCTCAAACAACGCCTTGAAAAGTATTCTTTTAATCCATGGTCCGTTCGGTTTGTGGGGGCATGGATGTTCTCTGGCGTGGTTGTAATCTGCGTGACTTGACTTGGATCAAGGTGGTGTTCCAGGGGCGACGTATATTCGATGCTGGATTGTGTCAATAATGGATGCTTCGGCATGAACGGTTCCGAGATAAATTCTACCTATGCCTATAGTCTGCACGGCAATTGTTATTTGAATGTGACTAACCGTTGCACGCTGCGTTGCCGTTTTTGTCCGAAGTTCAATGGTCAGTGGCTTGTGCAGAGCTACGGTCTTAAATTGTATCGAGAGCCAGATGTGGATGCATTAATAGATGCGGTAGGTGATGCAAGCACATGGAAAGAAGTCGTTTTTTGCGGACTGGGCGAGCCTACATTGCGTCTGGGCACAGTGCTGGAGACGGCACGACGACTGCATGAATCAGGAGTGCGTGTGCGGCTCAATACGGATGGTCTAAGCAATCATGTGTACGGGCATGATGTGATCCCCCGGTTGGCGAATGTGATCGATGCGGTCTCGGTATCGCTCAATGCGCAGACCGCAGCTGTATATGCCGTCCATTGCCGCCCACGGGATGCAGGTGCTTATCCGGCGGTGCTCGATTTTCTGTATCGAGCATCGGATTGTTTTGCGGAGGTGACCGCGACAGCCATCGATGGTTTGGTGGGTGTGGATATGGATACTTGTGCCGAAATCGCCGATAAAATGGGCGTGTCATTTCGGCGACGCGAGTTGGATAAAGTGGGTTGATGGTTTCGTAGGGTTCGCGGAAACGCGTGTTTTTGAGATCCATATACATCGCTTCGATGTGGCTTGTGTCATTTGATTGGTGATTGATATGTCTGTGGTAAAAATACCTGAATTGGTTTGCCCGGCCGGTAGTTTGCCCGCGTTGCGCGCGGCAGTGGATGGTGGCGCAGATGCGGTTTATTTGGGTCTTCAGAACGCGACCAATGCAAGAAATTTTCCGGGGCTTAACTTTTTTATTGAAGATATTAGGCGTGGCATAGAATATGCGCGCCAGCGAAATGCGAAGATTTTTTTGGCACTCAATACCTATCCACAGGCAGAAAACTGGGTGCAATGGACGTCGGCGGTTGATATCGCGGCTGACTTGAATGTTGATGCCGTCATCATGGCCGATCCTGGGCTATTGTCGTACGCAGTCAAAAAATATCCGTCATTGCGCCTGCATTTGTCGGTTCAGGGATCGGCTACCAATTTGCATGCATTGACATTTTACAAAGAACATTTTGGTGTCCAGCGTGCGGTGCTACCAAGAGTGCTTTCATTGCAGCAGGTTCGTGCAATTATAAAAATTGCACCATTGGAAATAGAGGTTTTTGGGTTTGGCAGTCTGTGTGTGATGGTCGAGGGTCGATGTGCCTTGTCATCGTATGTGACGGGGGAGTCGCCGAATACACGCGGCGTGTGCTCGCCTGCGCATGCCGTGCGTTGGGAGGAGACTTCGGCCGGACGGCAGGTGCGGTTGAATGGCGTGCTGGTGGATCGATATGCCCCTGGTGAGCCGGCCGGCTACCCCACTTTATGTAAAGGACGTTACCTCGTATCGGCGAAGGCGGATTATGCGATCGAAGAGCCGACCAGTCTTAGTGTGCTGGATATCTTGCCGGACTTGATCTCAGCTGGTGTGACGGCGATAAAGGTTGAGGGGCGTCAGCGTAGCCCGGCCTATGTCGGGCAGGTGACACAGGTGCTGAGACGGGCGCTGGATCGGTGTGGTCGTGATGCCGGGACATATCGGCCGGAGCCAGCTTGGCGGGAGACCCTCGACAAGCTGTCGGAAGGACAGAGCCACACGCTGGGCGCACTTGATCGCCCTTGGCAGTGAGTATGTATGGGAGGAGAAATGAAGTTAGCGTTAGGCCCTCTTGCCTATTACTGGCCGGAGCAAGTGATGCGGGATTTTTACCGACAGGTGGAATCCTGGCCTGTCGACATCGTCTACCTGGGTGAGGTCGTATGCGCAAAACGACGTAATTTTGGATTAGATGACTGGCTGGAAACAGCTGATCGATTGTCCGCCACGGGTAAGGAAATCGTGCTTTCGACTTTGGCACTGGTCGAAGCGGCTTCGGAGTTACATGCTCTTGAGCGGATATGCCGGAATGGCCGTTACCGAGTCGAAGCCAACGATATGGCCGCGGTACAGGTGTTATCCAGCGAGGCATCCTTTGTCGTGGGGCCGCATTTGAATTGCTATAACCCAGCGACTTTGGGGTTGCTGGCGGGTATGGGCGCTACCCGCTGGGTGGCACCGGTCGAAATGTCCGCCTCCATGCTCAATGCCATACAGTTGTCAGACTTTGAGGGTGTGGAGACAGAGGTGCTCGCCTACGGTCGTCTACCACTGGCCTTTTCGGCCAGGTGCTTTACGGCTAGGGACGCTGGCATACCGAAGGATCATTGCGAATTTCGTTGCGAGAAACACCCAGATGGATTGCGCTTGAGTACTCAGGAAAATCAACCGCTGTTTACGGTGAATGGTGTGCAATTGCAATCAGGTTTGCCCTGTAATTTACTCGATGATCTCGATACTTTACGAGATAGTGGCGTGGATGTGCTTCGATTGATGCCCCAAATGCATGGCATGGCGCAGATTGTCGAGGTGTTTCATCAAGCCATACATGGGCATGTGGGCACAATGGCGACTTTAGAGTTGCTTGAAACATTGAATCCAGATGGCTATTGCAATGGATACTGGCATGGAAACGAAGGTATGCACTGGTACCCCCCTACATTGAGAAGCGAGTAGCCATTGGCATTATTGAATTGATGGCTATTTGTGGAAACAACGTTGGAGGCGATCTCACTTCAATGATTTATACAATATTTTAGCCATTTATTTCATCATGAAGAATCTTTCAGATTGTGAACCGATGTCGGGTATTGAAGTTGTTGCTTATGATGCGGCGCAACTCAGCTTGACAGCTAGGTACGGTGTGCCCTATTTGCGCTTCTATCGATATCGTCCTACTGCGTGTCTGGGGTACTCTGAAGACCTTGATCATGCGTTACGTCAAGAATTCTGTGCCGATAATGGCATCGCCATCGTAAGGCGTTTGAGTGGCGGTGACGCGCTTTATTTGGATGAAGGCCAATTATGTTGGACATTGACCGCCAAACGTGAAGACTTGTTGGGCAGTATGGATGCTGTCTTGATGAAATTGGTTCAAGGTATGGGTGAGGGTTTGAAGAAAATTTTCGTCGGCGCGAATTTCTCGAAACCGAACAGCCTGGAAGTGAATGGTAAGACATTAGGCATGGTCTATCTGGGCGAAAAGGATGATATCTGGATCGCTCATGGTGTATTGCTTGAATGCCTGGATATTGAAACACAGCTCAAGGTGCTGCGTGCGCCAAAGGAGAAATTGAATCCTGATGGTATTCTGTTGGCGGCGGCACGATTTATTACGTTGCATGAATTGATTGGGCCAGACTCAGGTGATTACGCGGGCGCGCTCTTCGCGTCACTCGCGCAATCCACTGGGCTCGCGATCAGGATAGCGCCTACGCTAGACGCTTGCGCGGATGTGATACCCGAGCATCCGCCGATGTCATATGCCAATGCTGTGTCTGCATTCCTTGTGACGCCTGGCGGCAATACATTACGTGCGACATTGAATCTGAGTTTTGACGGTTTGCGCGTCATGGGGTGCTCGCTTCACGGAGATGTATTGGTGCGCCCGAGTGGACTTTACGAATCCCTCTGCAACGATTTGGTAGGCCATCTTGTAGTGGAGCTGGATGCGTATATCAGAAGGTTTTTTGCGTGCTTCGACTGGGAAATGTTGGGTTGTGCCACAGACGATGTCGTTCGGCTTTTCAATATGGTCGTTTTGCGAAAGTCGCAGCAGGAGAAGCTCGAAATAACGGCCGACCAAGCCAATAGCCTGATGATACATGATCCTCAAGGCGACGGAGATGTGTCGGTGCTGCTGAATGTGGTCGACGCCGTATTAGTGCCTTATTGCGCGAAGCCGGTCTGGTGTAAATGGCGCCACAGGGATGGTTGCCCGGAATGTGGGATGTGCGCTGTGGGGGTCGCTTATCATCTGGCGCGTCAGCGCCATATTCCCGTCATTACAATACGCAATTTTGAACATCTTGAGTCGGTGCTGTCGGATTTCAAGGCATCGGATTCTCGGGCTTATGTGGGAATGTGTTGCAGCCATTTTTACAGGAAGCGCTATCGCGCCTTCGAGCATGCGATGATGCCTGCTCTGCTGATGGATATCAGCGGGTCTAATTGTTATGAATTGGGCCAGGAAAACCTCGCCTACGAGGGCCGATTCGAGGCCCAATCCGAAATCAACCGGTCTTTGTTGGAAAAAGTGATGGTTCAGGTGCCGCCGGCTCGGGATCAGTCCTGAATAGGGTCAGGATGTTTGACCCAATATTCTCGCTAGCATCAGATGTACCTGACGGGGCGCACCGCTACGTGCGACGATATCGGCGATCCGTTTTGTCGGAGCAGGACCAAGCAAGGTACTCAAGCGTCCTTCCCAGTCATAATCCAGGCTGTCGAGGAGATTTTTTACCGCTAGTCCCGTTTCTGTCGCCCCTTCTATGATTAATTGGCGATTGAAAAACAGGGTGTCTGGGTCCTCGGTCCGGGTTGCAAGGCGCAAGAAAACGGCCAATGTACCTCGAATACTCACCTCGCAGCGTTCGAGAGCGTCATTTGTGGAATACAGGCGCCCGTTTGCGATCAGAAAGCACCACCGATTGCCTGTATCGGTTATGGCGATGCCAATGCGTCTGCCATGCAGTTCGCGTGCTCTGGTAGTAATCGCCTGCGGTCCGATCATGAGATTGAAGACATGCGCAATCATCATGCCGTGCAACGCGTTGGGCATCGTCTTGAGTAGTAATGCGAGCGGGTATGGCGGCAAGGCGGAAGGATGTGACGTGGCGACGTTGGTGACATGAGGCATGACGATGACCCTCTGTATTGCCTGAACACATTGGCGATCATGCACTTGTGGTCGTTCGGGCCGGTTGATCTGTGTCAACCGAGAGAGGCTTGAGGCGAAGCGCGCCATGGCAAAAATACCGGGATATTGAAGCAGGCGGGATAGGAGCGCTGCCGACGGCAGCCGATCGTCAGGCAGGTACGCGGATTACATACAACAAAATCGCAAAAAAATGACAGGCGCTACCGGCGACCACGAATCCATGCCAAATGGCATGGTGATAGGGGAGTCGGCGCCACAGGTAAAAGATGGCACCGGCACTGTAGATGAGGCCTCCGAGTATCATGAGGGCAATTGCGGTGCTGGGCAGTACATGCGCGAGCGGCCCGATGGCGGCTACCGCCAGCCAGCCGAGGCAGAGATATAGAATCACCGACAGCATGCGTGAACCACCTCGCGTCGCCCATTCCCGAATGATGCCGAGCAGCGCCAGACTCCACACAACGGCAAATAGCGACCAGCCGATCTTGCCATGCAGGCTGACCAGTGCGAATGGCGTATAGGTGCCTGCGATCAGCAAGTAGATGGCACTATGATCCAGGCGTTGTAACACGTGTTTGGCACGGGGGGCGGGTATTGCGTGATAGAGCACCGATGCAAGGTAAAGTAGTACCAAGGCGGTGCCGAATATCGCTGAGGCTACGATGCGGTCCGGGCCGCCTTCCAGTGAGGCGAAGACCACGAGTACGACCAATCCCGCCAGCGCGAGTGCCAAGCCGACGCCATGAGTGACGCTATGGGCAATTTCCTCTTTCAGCGAATACCGTGATTCGAATGCCGTTGTTCGTGTCATTGCAAATCTCCCGCGCTACGCCGTTCACCGCCCGCTAATGCAGCGATGAGCACACCTGTTGCCACTTCCCTCGCCATTCAAGCCTGCCACGACAGGCGCCTGTCCTTGATGATCTGGTCATGATACGTCAGCGTCGCGCCATGCGTCAGCCGTGATGAGGCGTTGGGGGTATGTGCTACGCCGTACCTCTGAATTGGAAAGACTCGAACCAGGGGCTGATGTCTTCGCCCGCTTTGCGCCACAAGGATTCTTCTTCCGCTGCATGCTGTGGGTATCCGAATGCATCCAATATGCGCCTCGTCTGCCATGCGTAGTGGCGGACGCCCTGTTTGGCAAGCCATCGTGCAAGACGGGTCATGCCCTCGATCGTTGCGCCAGCGTAGATCGTGGTGCGTATCTCGTAGTCCAGACCGCTGCCGATGACCCCATCCAGGCTGCGCTGGAAACGCATTCCGGCACCGGGAACGCCGGTGATTTTCGAGTAGAGATCAAGTGGCGCCTTGGCGTCGAGCGCAATCCAGTCAAGGGTACTGAACAGTGACATCAGGCGCCGTGGATAAATTCCGGCGGTATGCAGGCCAGTACGAAATCCCATGGCCCGGGTTTCGATGAGGGCCGCTCCGAGTGCTGCCTGCGCAGTCGGCTCTCCACCGCTGAAAACAACCCCGTCGAGCAGACCGTGTCGGCGCTCAAGGAAGGTTTTGATCCGTGCCCAGTCGATACCTTGCCCCTTTGCGGTTGAGGCTAATTGCAGCGGGGTGTTTTGGCAGTAATCGCATCGCCAGGGGCAGCCCTGGCAGAAAACGACCGCGGCCAGGTTTCCTGGGAAATCGAGTGTGGTGAGCGGGGTGAACCCGCCTATGCGCAAGGTTTCCACTGCGCGGACACTTTTGTGGCAATTCGTTCAGAGGTTGCCGGCTCGCGGAAGTGTTGCCGCTGCGCATGCTCGGACTGTTTGCCTGGATTGAATTCAGAGACGGGGCGGTGGTAGCCCATCACGCGCGTCCACACCTCACAGCGCTGCCGCTCGGCGTCGCTCAGCGAATCGATTTTGTCGATGTGCATATGTTTTTCTCCTTGTTACTTGTCGATGTGGCAGCGCGGTTAATGTGCCGTCATGCGCTTGTGCGCCAGGCGTTCTTCGTCGCAGCGGGGGCAGAATTCGTGCTCGCCGGCCAGATAGCCGTGTTTGGGGCAAATGGAGAAGGTGGGTGTAATCGTGAGGTAGGGCACTCTGAAGCGCTCCAAGGCACGCCGCACGATCCGCTTGCAGGCCTCCGCACTTGAGATACGTTCGTTCATGTAGAGGTGAAGTACCGTCCCCCCGGTATAACGTTGTTGAAGCGCTTCTTGGCGTTCGAGCGCATCGAAGGGATCATCCGTGAAGCCCACCGGGAGCTGGCTCGAATTGGTGTAATACGGTTTTTCTGGCGTGCCCGCCTGCAGGATGCCCGGCAGGCGTTTACGATCTTCCTTGGCGAAGCGGTAGGTCGTACCCTCTGCCGGCGTTGCTTCAAGGTTGTAGAGATGACCGGTTTCTTCCTGGAAGGCGACGATGCGCGCGCGCACATGATCCAGCACCCGGCAGGCGAAGGCATGGCCCCAATCGCTGGTGATGTCTTGCGAGTCGCCGGTGAAATTGCGAATCATCTCGTTGATGCCATTAATGCCAAGGGTGGAAAAATGGTTGCGCAGAGTGCCGAGATAACGCTTCGTGTAGGGGAACAGTCCTTCATCGATGAATCGTTGAATGACCTTGCGTTTGATCTCCAGGCTGGCCTTGCCGAGTTCGAGCAAGGTGTCCAGCCGCATGAGGAGTTCAGTTTCGTCGCCACAATATAAATAACCCAGGCGCGCGCAGTTGATGGTGACGACGCCGATGGAGCCGGTTTGTTCGGCGGAGCCGAATAAACCGTTCCCGCGTTTGAGCAGCTCGCGCAGATCGAGTTGGAGTCGGCAGCACATCGATCGGACCATGTGCGGTTCGAGATCGGAATTGAGGAAGTTCTGAAAATACGGCAGTCCGTATTTCGCCGTCATTTCGAACAGGCGTGTGGCGTTTTCGGATGCCCACGGAAATTCCGGCGTAATGTTGTAGGTGGGGATGGGGAAGGTGAAGACGCGGCCCTTGGCGTCACCGCGGGTCATGACATCGATATAGGCGCGGTTGATGAGGTCCATCTCCGGGACCAGTTCGCCGTAGGTGAAAGGCATTTCCTCGCCGCCGATCACCGGGTGCTGCGTGGCAAGATCGGCGGGACAGACCCAATCGAAGGTGAGGTTGGTGAAGGGGGTTTGGGTGCCCCAGCGCGAGGGGACGTTGAGGTTGAACACAAGCTCCTGTATGTGCTGATGTACGGTTTCGTAGGTGAGCGCATCTTTGCGCACAAACGGCGCAAGGTAGGTATCGAAGGAACTGAACGCCTGTGCGCCCGCCCATTCGTTCTGCAACGTGCCGAGGAAATTCACCATTTGTCCAACCGCGCTCGACAGGTGCCGGGGCGGACCCGCCTCGACTTTTCCAGGGACGCCATTGAGCCCTTCGGCCAACAAGGTGCGTAGCGACCAGCCCGCGCAGTAGCCCGAGAGCATATCGAGGTCGTGAATGTGCAAATCGGCATTGCGGTGGGCCTCGCCGATTTCGGGTGGATAGACGTGACTGAGCCAGAAATTTGCGATGACCTTGCCTGAGACATTCAAGATCAAACCGCCCAGCGAGTAGCCTTGATTGGCGTTGGCGTGGACGCGCCAGTCCGCGCGGGTCAGATATTCCTGTACCGAGGATTCCACATCGATCAGCGTCTTGCGATCCTCGCGCAATCGCCGGTGTTGTTCGCGATAGACGGCATAGGCGCGCGCGACGGCATAGTATTCGGCACGCATCAGTGCCAATTCGATCTGATCCTGGATGTATTCGATGTGCGCGCCGCCATCGTGCGACAGGCGCCGCTCAAGGGCGCGCGTTACCGCGTCGGTCAATGCCTGGAGCGTGTTGTCTTGGCCGCTGGGAAGTGTGTTAACAGGGCCGGCGGCTAGAAATGCCTTCGTAATGGCAGTTTTGATTTTCGACGGATTGAAGGTCGAAAGTCGGCCATCTCGATGAATGACTTTGTAGGCTGCTTGCGGTGGATGGACGGGTGCTTCTTTGCTGCGTGCGGGTGTCCCGGTGCGGGATTGGGTTGTCGTGGCATCGATGTTCATGGCGCCTCCTGAGTCGGACTCATCTGGAGCGGGCGCCTACGCGGGCTGGGGTCAAGGGGTGACTCGGTGCCGAGTTGCACCAGCCGACTCCTTCACGCGAAGTCATGGGTCGCGAAGGCTTGCTTATCTCGCGAGACGGGTCACGATTCAATCGCGCGAAGCGAGATTGGCGCGGGAGTGTGGCCTGTGCCCGGTCTGCGTGAGGAATCGGCGGGCATGCCGGCTTCCTTTCGATGATGGCACTGTATGTTGTGCTTCATTGTCAGATTGAGCACAACATATGCCTCATCCGCCTGAGTGTCAACGTCGCGTGAGCGCGCGCTGGTGGGCCGGGATTCGCAGCTATTGCAGCAGCCGTTCAAAATCGGCAGCGGGTAGGGGCTTCGAGAAAAGATAGCCCTGCCCATAGTCGCAACCGATGTCCATCAGTAGCCGGCACTGTCCCTCAGTCTCCACGCCCTCGGCGATGACCTTGAGCCCGAGCTTGTGTGCCATGATCACGATGGCTTCGGATAAGGCTAGGTCGTTGGGTTCGGTTTCGAGGTTGCGGATGAACGACTGGTCGATTTTCAGGTAATCGATATCGAAGCGCTTGAGGTAGGACAGCGCCGAATAGCCGGTACCGAAGTCGTCGATGGCGACCTGGATGCCCGCATCGCGGAACCCGAGGAGCTTGTCGGTGACCTCGGGATGAGCATTGAGCAACAGGCCTTCGGTAATCTCGATGCTCAGGTGACTTTCGGCCACGCCGAGGGCGCACAGATGCGTCAACCAGTCGTCGATGACCAGGGCCTCGCTCTGGAACTGCAGTGGTGACATATTGACCGAAATTTGCAGGTCGCTATCCGTATTCTGCGTCCAGCGACTTGCCCAGTAGGCGGCCTCGCGAAACACCCAGTCGCCGATTTCGATGATCAGGCCGGTTTCCTCGGCGAGTGGGATGAATTCGGCTGGACTGATCGTGCCCTGTTCGGGGTGTTGCCAGCGCAGCAGGGCTTCTGCCTTGATGATCCGCCGGCTCGTTAGCTCGATGATCGGTTGGAAATGAAGCGCAAGCTGCCGGCTCGGTAGCGCGGTACGCAAGTCGTTGATCAGTCTCAGGCGATGTTGCGCGGATTCCTGCAAAGCCTGGGTGAAGTAGCTCAAGCGATTGCGACCGGCGTTTTTGGCGGCGTACATGGCTTGATCGGCGTTGCGCAGGAGCTGCTCGAGATCGGTCGAGTCATCGGGATAGAGGGTAATGCCGACGCTGGCGGTAATGTAGGCCGAGTCAGAGCCGAAGGTGAAGGGCACCGATACGGCTGCGATGATGTGTTGAGCGATGCGCTCTGCGTCACGGGTGTCGGCCAGCTGGGTAAGAATTACGGTGAATTCGTCACCGCCGAGCCGCGCGACGGTATCGGATTCGCGGACGCACGCACCGATGCGTTCGGCGGCCTCGATCAGGAGGAGATCGCCGATCGGATGCCCGAGGGTGTCGTTGACTTCTTTGAAACGGTCCAGATCGATAAACAGCAGGGCAAGCAGCGAACCTTCACGATGTGCCTTGCGGATTTCCTGCTCCAGGCGGTCATGGAACATGTAACGATTGGGGAGTTCGGTGAGGAAGTCGAAGTTGGCCTGTCGCCAGATCAGTTCGTCGGAACGGACCTTGTCGGTGATGTCCGAGCCGAGCGCGACATAGCGCAAGACCTCGCCCGTTTCGTCTCGGATGGTGTTGATGGTCAGCCAGGAAGGAAAAATTTCGCCATTTTTACGGCGATTCCAGAGCTCGCCTTGCCACAGTCCTTCGCGGGCGATCGCTTGCCACATGAGTCGGTAGAATTCCGGGTCATGCCGGCCAGAACGCAGGATTCTGGGGTTTTTACCAAGGATTTCACTGAGTTCGTAACCGCTCACCTTGGTAAAGGCGGGGTTGATGGCGATGATGCGGTTGTCGGCATCGGTCACCAGCATGGCTTCACTACTGCTGCGATAAATCAACGATGCGAGGTGACGCTCATCTTCTGCGCGCCGACGCTCGATGGCGATGCCCATCAAATTGGCCGCGCTTTCGATAATGGCAATTTCGTGTGTGCCCGGTGCACAGGGGTGGTGGTGATAGATTGCAAAGGTGCCGAGCACGCCGCCGCCGGCTGCGCGAATGGGTTCTGACCAGCAGGCTGCGAGGCCGGCGCGCTCTGCGAGCTCTCGGAACGCGCCACTCCAGTTGGGGTGCGTGGCGATGTTTTCCACCACGACCCGTTTTCCGCTATGGGCGGCTGCGCCGCAGGAACCGATGCCGGGGCCGATGCGCAGGCCGTTGACGGCCCCGTTATAAAAGCCGGGTAGACTGGGCGCTGCGCCGGTATGCAGTGTTTCGCCGCGCTCATCGAGCAGCAGGATCGAGCACATCATGCCAGGGTTGCTGGATTCTACGTCGCGGATGAATGCAGGCATCAGTTCGCTAAGCGGGATGCCCTTGGCGACCCGTTCGAGGGCTTGTTCGCGCAGGCGATCGCGCGCCTCGGCCTGCTTGCGAGAACTGATGTCCTCTACCAGTGAGACCACATAGGCAAGGCTGCCATCGTCGTTGCGTATCGCGCGCGCGGCGAGATGCGCATGCAGAATGCCGCCTTCTTTGCGCAGGAAGCGTTTGTCCAGGGTGTATTCGTCGATTTCCCCGTTCTGTAGACGCGTGAACAGGGTTTCGTTGGCCTGCAGATCATCGGGGTGGGTCAGGGAGGACCAGGTCCGGCCGGCCAGTTCCTCGCGGGTATAACCAAGCATGTCGCACAGAGCCTGATTGGCCTCCAGCCACCCGCGATCCGGCAGCGTTGCTGCCATGCCCACCATGGAGCGTTCGAAGTAGGCACGGAAGTGTCGCTCACTGGTTGCCAGTGCCTCGATGGCGGTCTGACGCCCATTTTCCCGGTCGAAATTATCGAGGGCGAAGCTGATGTCACGCGCCATCTCGTCGAGCAGGGCGATGGTTTCTTCGTCGAAGAAATCCTCGACGGCATGGTAGACCCCGAGCATGGCAAAGGGTTTGCCGCCGCGTTGAATCGGGAAGGAGCCGCTGCTGTTCCAGCCGAAGCGTCTGGCCTGGTCGCGCCAGGGGGTAGTGATCGGGTCGGCGAGATAGTGATTGATGATGACCGGCTGGCCATGACGGAAGGCTATGGCCGCCGGCCCTCGGCCTTCGGGCAGGGTATCCAGGACCGAAATGGTGATGTTCTCAAGATATTCGATGCCGGTGCCGTATGCCTGTATCGGAATGAGGTGGTCAGTCGCCGGCTCGTGCTGCCCGATCCAGGCCATACGCGCGCCCCCGAATTCGACCGCGACGCGGCAGACGAGCGGGAACAGTTCCGATTCCTCGCTCATGCGCACGATGGCCTGATTGATCTCGCTGAGCGCCTTGTACACCTGGGTAAGCCGCAGGATGCGGGCGGGCGACGGCGTTTCTGCCAGCCGTGTGGATCTATCGTCGCTCACGCCAAACCTCTCGAGTAGTGGGTAACACCAATGATCAGTCGAAGTTATGCCCCATCAGTTTGATGGTTTTAGGCTGGAGTGCAAGCGATGACGTGCTTTAAGGTTGGGCATATGAGGGCGGTGCCTCCGTTATGCGGCTGCGGCACTCGCTGAGCAGGGTTAAATAAGGAAGGTGGGCGCGGAAGAGTCTTTTCCCTTTATCGATGTCGTGAGACAGGAGGGCCGTGTCGATGGCGATGCGGTCGAGATGCGGCGCGAAGCGGTGAATGAAATCGTACATCGGCGGGCTGAGCACCAGTCCGCGCCGCAGCCCGATACTGGTGACTTCGTCCTGAAACAGATGCCGGATGTCGATGCAGGCCAGATCGGTGTCGCGTATGGGTTCGTAGGCCATGCGGGCGATGATGCCGACGCCCAGGCCGCTCCGGACGTATGTCTTGATGACCTCGGCATCCGTCGCCGTGAGGACTAGGTTGGGTTCGAGGCGCCGCCGCGCGAAGGCCGAGGTCATTTTGGAGCGATCGGTGAAGCTGAAAACATAAGTGACCAGCGGGTAGCTGGCGAGGTCTTCCAGTGTCGGTCGTTGGATCTGAGCCAGCGGATGGTCTTTGGGCACGACCACGGCTCGATTCCACAGATAGCAGGGAAACAGAACCAACTCATCGAAGTTTTCAAGACCCTCGGTGGCGATGGCGATATCCACCTTGCCGGCCACCGCCAGCGCTGCGATTTGATCCGGCGTGCCCTGGTGCAGGTTCAACCTGACGGCGGGGTAACGTGCGCGAAAGGCGGAAATAACGTCCGGCAACGCGTAGCGGGCCTGGGTATGCGTGGTGGCGATCGACAGGGTGCCGGTGCCCGGTGAGGTCAGTTCCTGCGCGGTGCGTCGTGTGTTGTCAACCTCGTGTTGTATGCGTTCAAGGTAGGGCAGGATGCCACGCCCGAATGCCGTCAGGCAGGTGAACTGACGCCCACTGCGTTCGAAGATTTGAGCCCCGAGTTCATCCTCGATCTGGCGGATCTGTTTGCTCACGCCTGGTTGCGAGGTGAATAGCGCCTCGGCGGCTGCGGACACATTCAGCCCGTTGCGCGCCACCGTGCAGACATATTGAATCTGTCTGAGTTTCATGCGAGCCCCTTGCGTGTATGGAGCCTGATTGGGTGAATGACTGCGACGATTCGCGCTTTTTATCTTATTCCAGAAAAGAATGTGTTGGTAAATATTTGTTCTTTGTATCGAATAAGTGCGTCTTGCTAATGTCGCTCCGTCCCGTAGCGATGTGATCGTCGCGGGCCCGATCGACAAGCCGTAGGAGCATGTATGTCCCCTTTGCCGAATACCCTGCCACGCAAAATAGACGGCGTGGTCGAGACTTTACGGGCTGCTGTGCGCGAGATTGCACCCGTGGCATTTGCCAACAGTTTGGGTGCCGAGGATATGGTCCTCGCGGATTTGATCTACCGTTATATTCCTGAAATCAATGATTTCACGCTGGATACCGGGCGCTTGCCGGCGGAAACCTATGAGCTGCTTGAGGTCGTCCGCCAGCGCTACGGGCGTGCGCCACGAGTTTATTTTCCCCGCACAGAAGCGGTCGAGCGCTACGTGTCCGAGTCGGGGCCGAATGCGTTTCGCGGTAGTGTGGAGTTACGAGTCCGCTGCTGCGAGATTCGCAAGGTCGAGCCGTTACGCAGAGCCCTGCAAGGCTATGGTGCCTGGGTGACGGGACTTCGACGCGGGCAGGCATTGACGCGCCAAACCCTCGACGATCGGGTGTGGGACGGCGTTAACGGTCTGTACAAGATTAACCCGCTGGCGGATTGGCAGGAGGCGGAAGTCTGGGCCTACATCCGGGCACATCGCGTGCCTTATAACGCCTTACACGACAAACATTATCCCAGCATCGGCTGCGCGCCGTGCACACGCGCCATCGCTCAGGGTGAAGACGTGCGGGCCGGGCGCTGGTGGTGGGAGCAACCAGAATCACGGGAATGCGGATTACACCGTTCCCAGACAGGGCGGCAGGCGTGATGAGTCGTGCCAGCGGCGCGGTCTCGATTCCGCATAACAACCCGACACCGATCCTCGACGCGCATTTGTACGGTGAGTTACGACGCTTAGCCGGTGCGCTCAATATGGAACAGCGGCTGTGGGCGAGCGGATATCTCGCCGGACTGCAGGGGGTGGAGGCAAGCGAGGAGGTCGCCGCGGAGCCACTGTCTGTCACCTTTCTGTACGGTTCGCAAACGGGGACCGGCGCTGCTCTGGCGAGCCGGTTGGCGCAGCGTGCGCGCGAGCGAGGTCTCGCGGTCGAGGTCGAGGACATGCAGCGCTACCGCCGTGCGCGTTTGCATGAGGATCGCAATTTATTGCTGATCGTGAGCACGCACGGCGATGGCGATCCACCCGATGGCGCGCAGGCATTGTACGCGTGGCTCACCGGGCCACGCGCGCCGCGCCTGGATGATACGCGTTATGCGGTGCTGGCCCTGGGCGACGCGAGCTATCCGCGTTTCTGTCAGACCGGCCGAGTATTCGACGCGGCACTGGCCGCTGCGGGCGCGGCGCGTATCGCCGAGCGGGTTGATTGCGATCTCGATTACGAAGTTGCGGCCCAGGTTTGGCTGGAGCAGGTCCTCGATACGCTGTGCCCAGTTGAGGGCGAGAAGGGCAGCGTGACGCCGCTATCTTCTGTCAGACCGGGTACGACGGTAACGCGTCTGCAACCATTTTCGGCGTCCTTGATCGAGAAGATTCGTCTGACCGGAAGCGCTTCAGAGCGCGAGGTGTGGCATCTGGAGCTGGATATCACGGGTGCGCCGCTCGATTTCTCGCCGGGCGACAGTCTGTCGATATTGCCGGCAAACCCGCCGGAATTGGTTGAGGCGCTGACCGCACGTCTCGGTTTCGATGGGCGCGAGATGGTGAGCACGCCCCGAGGTGATCACGCGCTCGCCGAAGCATTGACCCGGCACTACGAAATTACGCGTCTGACGCGGCCGTTTCTGATGCAGTATGCCGCGCTTGCCGGCGCACCGGCGCTGTGCGATCTGCTGGCAGACAGCGATGCGCTAGCCGCATGGATGGTGGGGCGCGACGTGCTCGATGCCATCGAGATCTACCCGGTACGCGATGTCGATGCCCAGCGCTTCGTCGAGTGCCTGCGCGGGCTTGCGCCTCGGCGTTATTCCATCGCTTCCAGTCTGCTGGCCTATCCCGGCGAGGTCCATCTGACGGTTGCGCCTGTGCGCTACACGCGTCATGGGCGCGCGCGTTTCGGCGTAGCTTCCACGCAGCTAGCTGATCGGTTCACCGATGGCGATACCGTGTCGGTATTCGTCGAGGGCGCCACGTCCTTCCATCTCCCAGAGGCGGCCGATTGCCCGATCATCATGATAGGTGCCGGTACCGGCATAGCGCCCTACCGCGCCTTTCTGCAAGCGCGCGAGGCGATGGGGGCCGCCGGTCGGAACTGGTTGTTTTTCGGCGATCGTAATCGGCGTACGGATTTTCTCTATCAGCGCGAGTGGCTGCAATGGCTAGACGATGGGCGACTCACACGGCTGGATGTCGCCTTTTCGCGTGATCAACCGAGCAAGGTTTACGTGCAGGATCGCCTGCGCGAGCACTCCGCCGAAGTGTATGCCTGGCTGGAAGAAGGCGCGGTGCTCTATGTCTGCGGCGCGGAGCGCATGGGGCACGATGTGCACCAGGCATTGATCGAACTGGTCGGCACGGCTGGTGGTCTGTCTGCGGACAAGGCCCAGGCTTATGTCGAGGACCTCAAGCACTCGGGGAGATACCGCCGCGATGTCTACTGAAAAACCGCTATCGGACGTCGAACGCGTCAAGACGGCCAGCCGGGGTCTGCGCGGCAGTCTCGTCGAGAGCCTGACGTTGGGCTACACCGGTGCCATCAAGATCGACGACACGCAGGTGATCAAGTTCCACGGCATCTACCAGCAGGACGACCGCGATGTACGCGCCGAACGGCAGCGTCAGAAGCTCGAACCGCTATACCAGTTCATGGCTCGTCTGCGACTGCCGGGCGGTGTGCTCAATGCCACTCAGTGGTTGGCATTGAGCGCGATTGCGCGTGCCCATGGCAACGCCAGTCTGCGCATCACCAGCCGCCAGAGCATCCAGTTCCACGGCTTGTTCAAAGGCGACATCAAGCCGGCACTACAAGATCTCGAACGTGCCTTGTTGGATACGATCAGCGCCTGCGGCGACATCAACCGAAACGTCATTGCCTGCGCCAATCCCGGTCGTTCACCGCTCTACGGCGAGGTGTACGGCTGGGCGCGGAAGATCGCCACGCACTTGCTGCCGCGGTCGCGCGCTTACCACGAGATATGGCTCGATGGTGAGCCAGCGGCGCAGCCGGAGGCCGAGCCTTTGTACGGTTCGAGCTATCTGCCGCGTAAATTCAAAATCGCAATCGCCATACCGCCGTCCAACGATGTCGACGTGTTTGCCCATGACCTTGGCCTTGTCGCCATTGAGGCGGAAGGCTGCCTGACGGGTTTCAATGTGGCCGTCGGCGGCGGGCTCGGCCGCAGCCATGCGAATCCGGCGACTTATGCGCGGGTGGCCGACGTGATCGGTTTTTGCACGCCGGATCAGGTGCTTGCCGTGACCGAGGCCGTGGTTGCCGTCCAGCGTGATCACGGCAATCGCAGCGACCGTGCCCAGGCTCGGCTCAAGTACACCATCGATCGCATGGGTCTTCGCACCTTCGTCGCCGAGGTGGCGCGGCGCAGCGGCTTCGACCTTTCGCCTGCGCGACCTGCGCGCTTCATCACTTCGGGTGATGATTTCGGTTGGGTCGAGCATTTCGACGGCACGGCCTGCCTGACGCTTTACGTCCCCGGTGGGCGTCTCGTTGATGGCGGTCAGGATCATCTGTCGCTGAGCGCCTTAGATACGCTGGTCCGCGCACATGCCGGCGAACTGCGCCTGACCTGCAACCAGAATCTGGCGTTGGTCGGCGTGACGCCAGCGGCTCGCCCGCGTATCGAGGCGCTGCTCGCACAGCATGCACTCGATCTCGCGCCGCGCCGCACGCCGCTGGAGACTGGCGCCATGGCATGTGTGGCGCTGCCGACCTGTCCGCTGGCGATGGCCGAGAGCGAGCGTTACCTACCCGTGTTGTTGACGCGTTTGAATGCATTGTTGGGCGACTACGGCCTGGAGCGGGAAGCGCTGTCGCTACGCATGACCGGTTGCCCCAATGGTTGTGCTCGGCCGTATCTCGCCGAGATTGGCCTGGTCGGCAAGGCACCCGGCCGTTACGACCTTCATCTCGGTAGTGACCGGGCAGGGACCCGATTGAATACGCGGGTGCGCGAATCGCTGGACGAAGATGAACTGGTCGAGGTCTTACGCCCGCTGCTCGCCCGTTTCGCCGGCGAGCGTTTGCCGGGTGAGGCCTTCGGCGACTTTCTTCACCGCCTCGATCTGATCGAGGTCATCGACCCACGGGCAGTCGTGCCCAACAAGCACAAGGAATAACCATGAGCCTGCAACTCAATCAGATCGTACCCGATTTCAACATCGATTCTACGGAAGGGCCGATTCGCTTCCATGACTGGATGGAGGAGGACTGGGCGGTGCTGTTCTCGCATCCGGCGGATTACACGCCGGTGTGCACCACCGAGCTGGGCGAGGCCTCGCGCCTGCAGCCAGAGTTCGCAGCGCGTGGCGTGAAATTGATTGGCCTGTCGGTTGACGCACTGGAGGATCATCACGGCTGGGCCGACGATATCCGTGCAACCCAAGGGCATGCCCTGAACTTCCCGCTCATCGCCGATAGTGACGGCGTCGTCGCGGATCGCTATGGCATGGTGCATCCGGAGGCCGACGCCAAGCTGACGGTGCGTACGGTATTCGTCATCGATCCGCGCAAGCGTTTGCGTCTGAGTTTCACCTATCCGCCTGCGGTGGGACGCAACTTCGATGAGATCCTACGCGTTGTCGATGCGCTGCAGACCGCTGATCGCGCGCAAGTGGCCACACCGGTGAATTGGAGGCCGGGCGAGCCGGTGATCATTCCACCGTCGATATCCGACGAGCGCGCACGCACGCTGTTCCCGCAAGGTTGGGATGCGCCACGCCCCTATTTGCGCTACACGCACCTGCCGAACTGAAAATGGATTGGTATCCCGTATTCTGGAATCTGCGAGGACATCCGGTTCTCGTCGTGGGCGGCGGCCGGGTGGCGGCGCGCAAGGTGGCTGCACTGTTACGTGCGGGTGCGACGGTCAGCGTGGCCGCTGAGGGTGTGTGCGGCCAGTTGCGGGATGCATACGAGGCGGGCCGGATCGCGTATCTCGCCGGTGCCTACGTGGCCGAGGTTCTGCGTGGGCAGCGTCTGGTAATCGCTGCCACGGACGACCCGTCGATCAATCATCGCATCGCATGGGATGCACGCGATGCGGGCATCCCCGTGAATGTAGTGGATGATCCAGAGCACTGCGACTTTATTCTGCCGGCCGTTGTCGACCGTTCGCCCCTGCTGATCGCGATCTCGTCCGGCGGCCGAGCGCCGATGCTCGTGCGTCATCTCAAGACGTACCTGGAGGCCCGGCTGCCGCGCGCCCTGGCGAATTTGACCGAGCAGATGGGGCGCCTGCGAGGATGCGTCAAGGCCCGTTTGCCGACGCCGGCTGCGCGGCGTGCCTTCTGGGAACACGTGCTGGGAGGCTCCGAGCTGGTCCAGATCGACGCGCAACGGATGCGCGATGTCCGGCGAAACCTGGTACGGCATGCGGAGGCGCCAGACACGGCAAGTGGTCCGCCGTTGGTTGCGCTGGTGGGGGCGGGTCCAGGTGATCCGGATCTGCTGACGCTCAAGGCGCTGCAACTCATTCAGGGTTGCGACGTGGTGCTGCACGATGCATTGGTGTCTGCGTCGATCCTGGCGCTCGTGCGTCCCGAAGCGGAGCGCGTGTTCGTCGGCAAGCGTGCCGGCGGCGTGCACACACCTCAGGCGGAAATAGAGCGGCGGATGATTGCCTATGCCCGCCGTGGTTTGCGTGTGGTGCGCCTCAAGGGCGGCGATCCGATGATTTTCGGCCGTGGCGGCGAGGAGATGCAGGCCCTGGAGCAGGCGGGCATTCCATTCGAGGTGGTGCCAGGGATCAGTGCCGCCAATGGCTGCGCTGCCTATGCGGGCATTCCGCTGACCCATCGCCGGCATGCGCATACGCTGGTGATGACCTCCGGTTGCATCCATCCCGATGGCAGCGAGCACGATTGGTCCGTACTGGCGCGGCGCCGTCAAACGCTGGTGTTCTATATGCCGCTGCGTGA
This sequence comes from Acidihalobacter yilgarnensis, assembly GCF_001753245.1. Classification (NCBI taxonomy): domain Bacteria; kingdom Pseudomonadati; phylum Pseudomonadota; class Gammaproteobacteria; order Chromatiales; family Ectothiorhodospiraceae; genus Acidihalobacter; species Acidihalobacter yilgarnensis. Next base: position 1,094,096 of record NZ_CP017415.1, read on the forward strand.
GCTCGACCTGATCTGCAAACAGCTAGTCGCACACGGCCTGCCGTCCGATTGGCCGGCGATGCTGATCTTCGAAGGGACCGCTCCCGCGCAGCGTGTGCTGCGTGGGACTCTGATGTCCTTGCCAAGACTCGCCACGGCAGATGGCATGGTGTCGCCTGCCGTCCTAGTGGTCGGCGAGGTCACCGCCTTGGCTGATCGCCTGGATGAAGATGGCACGCCATCGCCGATTACCGGCGATGCACGTGAGCGGCGCGATACGGTGTATGCACTGCTTTGAACCTTAACCCAATATTCGGATAGCCCTCTCATGAGCAGCAATACCAGCACCTCTACACTCATCGCCCCACATGGCGGCCGCCTGATCGACCGTGTCGAACCATCCACGACGCATGCGGACGCTATGCATCAAGCCGAAACACTGCCGTGCCTGACCTTGACTGCGCGTCAGCTGGCCGATCTGGAGTGTCTCGCCACTGGCATCTATTCGCCTTTGGAGGGATTCATGGACGCGGGCGATTATCACAGCGTGCTGGAATCGATGCGCTTAGCCGATGGCACGTTGTGGCCGATCCCGGTGGTCTTTGACGTGGATGCCCAGGATTTGGCGCGGATCGGTGCGGCAGCGGAGATCGCCCTGGTTTGGGCAGGCCATATCGTGGGGACCCTGCAAATTGCCGCTCGCTACTCCGCGGACAAGGCGCGGGAGGCACGCGCGGTTTACGGTACGGAAGAGCCAGCGCATCCAGGTGTGTCTGCCCTGCGTGCATTGGGCGACGTCTATCTGGCCGGGCCGGTGCGTTTACTCGAACCCTCGCTACACGGCAGCTTTGACCGCTATCGGTACACGCCGTTACGAAGCCGGGCCGAGTTTATCCGTCGCGGCTGGCGCCGGGTGGCGGCCTTCCAGACCCGGAACCCCATTCATCGCGCCCATGAGTATTTGCAGAAGGTAGCGCTGGAGCATGTCGATGGCCTGTTCGTGCACCCGCTGGTGGGTATGACCAAGTCTGACGACATTCCCGCCGAGCTGCGGATACGCAGCTACGAGGTGATTCTGGAGCGTTACTATCCGCTTGAACACACGCTGCTGGGGGTGTTCCCGGCAGCCATGCGCTACGCCGGGCCGCGCGAGGCGCTGATGCATGCGATCGCGCGCCAGAACTACGGTTGCAGTCACTTCATCGTGGGGCGCGACCACGCCGGGGTGGGCGGCTACTACGGCACCTACGATGCCCAGCGGATCTTCGAGGGTTTGACTTCGGCGGATTTGGGTATCACGCCGCTACCTTTTGAGAACGCAGCCTACTGCCCGAGTTGCTCACAGATGGCTACACGCAAAACCTGCCCGCATCCCGAAACCAACTGGGTACAGTTGTCGGGTTCTCGCGTGCGTGAAATGTTGCGCCAGGGCATCCGTCCTCCCGCCGAATTCACGCGTCCCGAAGTGGCCGACCTGCTCATGCTACAAGCCGGCTGCCTCGAGGGGTGAGAGTGTGTTTGTGGGGATGGGCGCGCGCTAGTCGACAGCGCTCCTTGGCGGACGTCTTGAGGCCTTCCAGGCACTTGTGCGGCGCTTGATATAGTTCTGGCAGGATTTGGCGGTACGCAGCATGGGCATTTCATGATGGCTGCCGCCATGCTCGTCAGGTACATCGAGCTGTGAGACCAGCTCAGCGAAGACTCGCTCGAGGTGTGTGGGCACATTGGCCGCGGGGTGCTTCCCAGCGGGAGGGGGCACGCTGATGCCGGCGAGTGGGTCGTCGTCGCGCGGTTCGGCAAGGGTGAGGACGCCGCCGATATCGGGAGCGGCGGCGTCGCGACGGGTCAGTGGCGGGAGATGCCAGCGGCGTTCGATGGTTTTGAGGATCGAGGTGTGGTCTAGCGGCATCTCATGTTCAGCTACGCGGAACACCGTGCCGGGAGGGATCAACGGTGAGACGAGCACGGTGGGTACGCGGACGCCAAAGCGGCCGAAATCGAATCCGTACTCGCCGATGCTGTCGTCGGGTGCTACCGCGTGCGTCGGCGGCGCGACGTGGTCATAGCATCCGCCATGCTCGTCATAAGTGATGATCAAGAGTGTTCGTTGCCAGGCGGGACTGTTGCGCAGGGCGTAGTAGACATCGTGTATCAATTGTTCGCCTAGAGCGACATCGTAGTTGGGGTGCTGACTGTTGCCTGTGGCACCCCAACTAGGTTCCAGAAAGCTGAAGGCGGACAGCTTGCCGGTCTTGGCCGCGGTCTTGAAGTCGGAGAATTGGCCGAAATGTCGATCTTCGGCATGGGTGATGTCGGCGAAGGTATAGCGCGTTAGGGGTTCGGCATTGTAGCCGTATACGGACCAGTCGATGCCTGCATCAGAGAGTCGACCGAACACGGTGGGGCAGGTGAAATATTTCGTATCGTCGTTCATGTGTCCCTGTGAAGTGGCCGCACAGGCGAAGGCACGATTGGGCAGGGTTTCGGTGGGGGCCGAGCTGTACCAATGATCGCAGACCGCATAGCCTCGCGCGAGCCCGGAGAGCACGGGTAACGTCGCTGAGGTGAACATGCCCATGATGTTGTCGGCCTGCGTGCCCGGCAAGATCGAACGATGTTCGCGAGCCTCCCATCCCAAGGTGTATGCGTAATCCGTGACAAAGCCTCGGTTCGTGGCGATAGGGGGTGTCGGCGCCTGTCGGTGGCCGAAGAGCTGTGAGTTGGTAGCAGCGAAGCCTTCGCCGGGGTCGGCCCCAGGCATGAAATAGACATGCTCGTGTGAGCGCTCGATTGGAAAGGCGGGAACCGCACGCCCTTCGCCATCCGAATTGTCTTCGTGTCCGGTCAATCCCTCGAAGTCATGGCCGGCGGGGAGATATTGTTATTATCGGCATAGAGATAGCCGAGCATGTGGTCAAAGGACCGATTTTCCAACATGAGTACGACGACGTGGTCGATGGCATCGAGTCGGTCGTGAGTTGTCGTTGCTGCTGTTTGGTGGCCCGCTAGTGATTGAGCCAGCGTCCGTCCGCGTGGTACGCCCAGACCGGCGCAGGCATTCCACCCTGTCGTGGCGTTGTAGCCGATATCGGTACCTGAGGGGATGTTGTTTCCAGAGGTGACGGGGCGAAGTAGATTCGGTTGTTCATAGAGGCGGGGCAGAAAAAATCCCAATGAGTTTTTCGCCTGTTGATTGATCAATGCAGTCAGACCGGCCCAGAAAGGCGCTACCGCGCTGGTGCCACCCACGGTGGTCATGTTGCCTTGGACTACGATGAGATAGCCGGTCGAGGGCGCCGCGTCGGCAGCGACATCCGGTACGCCACGTCCACTGCGGCCGCTGTTGAGATTGGCGGGCATGGACAGATTTTTTTGGAATGTGGGTACGCCAAACACTTCACTGATACCACCCCCGGTGCCACGTCGGCCATTGTTCCATACGACTTCGTCGGTGATGACGCCGTGCTTGAGGGTGATCGCGGTACCGCCACAGCCAACGACCCAAGGGCTGGAGGCTGGGAAATCGACATGTGCCCTCCCGTCGTTGATGCCGTCCGTGGCGAGATTGTCACCGGCGGCAGCGAAGACCGAGACGCCCAGCGTCGCGGCATCCTTGAGCACGCTGTTCATCGCCTGCAGCGCCTGAGGACTCCAGTTGACCTCGGCGCTTCCCCAGCTGATGGAAATCACGCTGGGTGAATTCGTTCGGTCATGGGCTGCAGCACTGATGGCATTCACGAAGCCTGCATCCGTATTGGGCGTGAAATAGACGGCGATGCGAGCACCTGGGGCAATACCGCCCGCGACTTGGATATCAAGCGCGACTTCGCCGTCGGCTCCTTGGTTGGGATTGGGCTGATTCACACCATGATCGACGGAGATCGATACGACATTCGGCGGTGGGAGCCCCATGGCTCGGAATGCGACTTGTGTATCCGAATCGAGATATCCGCCGCCCAGCTCGACCAAGCCGATGCATTGGCCCATGCCGGTAACGTCGGTGGGGACATCGTATAAGGCACCGATTGCGTTCGGGAGATGACCCGGCATTGATGCAGCGTCGTGCAAGGGGACGATATGCCGAGGCTCCGCGATCGGCCTTGTGTCGAGCCCGAGCACAGCTTCGGTGACGGCGGCGACCTCTTCAGGTACCCACAAGGGGCCGCTACGCGCCCGGAATGAGTGCGTGCCGTCGTGATAGTGCTCAAGCCGGGTACGGAAGGCTGCCTCGATGCCTTGTGTCGTGCCAGAGATGCGAATCAGGCGCCTACCGGGTTCGACAGTGATGACGCTTAGCCCTGCTTCGCGTGTGAAATCGACAATGCGGCGTATCTCTGTTTGATAGGCTTCCGCGCGTCGTTTATCGAGGCCTTCGCGAGTTTCTCTGCCATGGCTAACGGCTTCGTGAGGTTGGGGTTTGAGATAGAGGCTGATCTCGATGAATTCACCGGGCGACACATGCGCGAGGCGTGTCGCCGCAGGTACGGTCTTGTGACTGCCGGGCAATTCGATGTAGGAACGGATGGCCATCAGTTACCTCCCGATTGAGCCCAGCGGCATCTCGCCGATGGACGGTGTGGGTGATTGTTTGGCGTCGACTCCGTGAAACTGAGATGTGCGGGTTGTGTCCATTCAAGCCGCTGAGGTCCGCGTGAAGGGGAGCGGCGATGGCCGACACATCACGCATCCTAGCCACTCTGAGTTGGATGGCAATGTGTCGCCACAAGGCGTCAAATCGGGGGGGTATTGGGGCTTGTGCTAAATCGGTCTGCCTTCAGCTCGAAGGGGATGTCGTTGGCCGCAGGTTTTCCTGTCAGTAGGCGCTGGCTTTCTGACGATGGCCAAGCTTTGCCCCCGATTCAATGACGACGACGAATCTCCGGACAGAAAATTTCGCGTACGTGGTGGATGAGTTCCAGCGTACGGTTATGACCGACACGGTAGAAGTGCCGGTTGCCTCGACGACGGCGTGAGACGAGCCCTCCGCCTAGTAGGATGCCAAGGTGTTGCGAGATATTGGTCTGTGTGGTTCCGACGAGATCGAGCAACTCTTTGACGCTGTATTCCTCGTCGCCCAGCGCGCACAGCAGTTTGAGGCGCATCGGATGCGCCATTGACTTGAGTACTCTGGCGGCGAGTTCCAGATCCTCTGGGCGATCTGCGAGTGCTTGTTCGTGCCAGTACATATCGTGTGTTGCGGTTGAACTGAATTGAGACATCGCATCCTTCCCAGGGTACCGCTGGCCCGGAAAGTTCGCTTGGGGCGATGACCCGGTGTCCAGACTTAATGTGTGGATTAAGAGTTCTTGTGAGCAAAAATAACACATCGCCGTACCGACGCGGCAGTGCCGTGCGCAAATAAAAATAAGTAAATCTAATCACAACGCGATGGGCAATGTTTTGTAGTTTATTGATCTGAGTCAAATATAAACCATCTTAAGTATGCGTGAATAGACGTCGGATACCCGTATAGACCACCTCAATGGATGGGTTACGACTGGGAAGTGGGTACGTCGTTTGGGAGGGGGCGTGGCGGTGGTAGCAGTGATGCCGCCTAGGCTGTCCTCAAATATTGGTGGGGCAGGCATGCTCTAAGCGCCACCAAAGTCATAACCATCTGTTATAAAAGAATAATTATATGTTGTGTGGGTCTTGGTGACTTGTTGAATGTTGCCATGCTGATGGGTGTTCAAAAAAAACGGTTTTGAATGAATCGATCCAGAGGAGAGATGTAAAAATGAGCGTCCCCGCGCACAATCATGCCCTACCGCACCTGCATATTCCCAGCCTGCACTTCATTATTCCGCATACGATCGGCTTACCCGCCTGGTGGTGGATGGGGACCTATATGCTGGTTCCTTGGAGCTGCTTTTTGGTGGTTCTGTTCTGGTTCTATCGCAATGCTCGCAAGGAGGAAGAACTCAGGATCCAGCATGTGGAAGATGATCTGAGCTGAATTCCTCGCAGTGACGATGGGTCAATACCCCATTGAAGAGTCGCACGTTCATTGTGGCGATAGCGCGTGAGCGTGCGACTCATATAAGGGATACGCGCGAGGATGAGGCTGAATCGGCGTCTTACACGTGCGTTTACCCAAAGGCGCGATACATTGGGCGTCGTTGCCTAGGTTATGTCACAGCCAGGCGATAAGGCGGACGCGTATGCGGGTGCAGCAGCGCGCGAATCTACGGGATCAAACCTTTGTTCGCCATCTGGATAATCTATCTAATGCCGCCTTTTCTATACCATCAGGTCTGCCGGCCAGGAACCAAGTCACTGAAAGGGTCGATATATAGGTGAAGGCGCCAACAGCAACCATGGAAATCAGCGCGAAGAACGCATCGGGCATGGGTGAGATCCCCTCTCTATGGAAGGGGAGTGTCAGTAATGCCACTGACATGGCGAGGGCAGAAATCACGGGTCTGAGGGCGGAAAGTGCGATTTTGACCATACTCAGGCCGATGTAGTGGCGCAACAGTAATGCACTCAGCGGAAGTGTAGCGATTGAAGTAATCAGTAGGGCCAGTGCGGCGCCTGAAACGCCGTAGTGTCGAGATAAAAAATACACCAGTGGAATTAGTATGAGGGCCCTTAATCCTGAAATTATGGCGTCTATATTGGGTTTATTTAGCGCAAAAAAAACATAGCCAAAATTGGATTGCAACGATATGAAGAGACCCGAAATGGAGATGATCTCGACAATGGGGATCGCAGGTAGCCATTTTTCACCCAATACGACTTGTACGAGTGGTTTTGCAACGAAATAGAGACCGATGCTGACGGGTATGGCGACGGTGGCAATGACGTTATAGATGTAAAGAATGGTTTTTTTGAGTGCGTCGTGTTGAGTTGCCAGTTTGGCGTACCCAGGGTATGCCGCTCTGTTGATTGTTGATGTGAGTTCCTGGGAAGGCATGTTGGCAATGTCTGAACCCACTGTGAATATGCCTAACGGCAATGTTCCTAGCATCTTGCCAATGATGAGTTCGGTGCTCTTATTGTTGATGAAGTAAAATAGATTTTTCAACATCAGCCATGAGGAAAATCTGAACAGCGATCGTCGTTCGCTTAAGGTAATGTGGGGACGGTAAGGCGCAAGGTAATAACCCATGAAGAATAGTGTAAGTCGTGTTGCGATGAAGCCTGCCAGAAGCGCCCAATAGTTTTTGAACAGAAAAGCAGAAGTTATCGTAACCACCACGCCTACAATTTTTCCAGATAGAGTTAGGGCGAAGTCGTACTTAAATCTGAAGTGCTTCTGAAAATCGACGGTTTTGATGCTGTTTAGACCGGTGAGTACGAAGCCACCGGCAAGTACATAAAGGATATCGGTAAGCGCGGGTGTCTCATAAAATCTTGAAATAGCAGGGGCTGCGATGATCAATGCGACGGCTGCAACAGTAAAATACAAAGCGTTGAAGGTCCACGCGGTATCGTAATGGGCTTGAGTTGGCGCCGGGTGCTGGATGATGACTGTATCGAAGTCGAATGACCCCAGTAGTTGAAGAAATCCGATGAATACCATACCCAAGGCCACCAGGCCGAAATCATGCGGTGTGAGGAGTCTTGCAAGTACCAAGGTGCTGACCAGTCCAATGGACCTTGCTGATAATCTGGCGAGCGCGGTCCAGAGGGCACCATTCGCAATGCTGCTGAGTATTCGATTGGTCACGGGTTTGTTTTTTCTGTGCTGGTCGAGGTGTCGGGAGATTGAAAAGGGTTTTGATCGCGCCTATCGCCATCGATTTTTCTTATAGTGATGCTTGCCCTCACGTACGGGTGCAGACGGAGTTCGTGCGTTCTATATCCAGCGATAACTGCGCGGCAAGATTGTCGCACAGTTTGGTATATAACGATTTCATATCGCCTGTCATTCCACGGACTGCGTCTTGCAATGTAATGCTGTAAGCCGCGCGAGAGCCATGGTAGTCGATCAAGGGCGCTTCTTGCCGGAATACGATACCGAAACGTGTCAGCATGCGAGCCAGTCTAGGTTGCATCATGGCGCAGGCATGTGCTTCATCCAGCGCGTAAATCTCGCCCAGAGCGATTACCGACAGATAAAGGGCAAGCGAGACTAGCGGGAATGTCCTGAGTTCGATCTCTGAAGTTGGCGGCTTAGTCGTTTCCAGGCCTAGCGGAGATAAGCGTTCTCCTGCCCGTCGCCTGAATTGGGGCGAGACCGCCAATCGTGAGATCTCGAACAAGGTCTCGCGTGGAATTTTGCCAAGATCGGGTTTCTTGACGTGACTGTCGTAGGCAAGTTCCAGTGGAAGAAATTCCCCAGGGCCGAGAGAATCAGCGCAGACGACGCGCACGCAGCCCGCGATTGTCCCGCTGGGAATGTGTTCGGCATACAGGTGCGTGGCACGTGGGTCGAATACATCGCATTCACGTTCTCCTGGACAATCCTCTTCGCGTTCATATTGGAATTCACGACAGTAAACTAACCAGCGTAAATGCTGGATCCGTTCAACTTCGCCCGGTGTGCGTGCCATGTGGATGGCGAAATATTTCAGGAACTCAAGCGGCATGATGTTCCCCCTTCTGGCCCGATGCACGACTGGCCCTGTTGCAAGCCTTTTTGTCGGTTTGTGTTAATTGTCCCCGTATTGTTGAGCATACACTCAAGCGCGGTAATTCGCCCGGCATGGCATGCATGCGGTTACGGCATATACCCGAGCGCCTCAAGTTTTAGCAGGATGAGTTGCACAATTGCCTCCGGTGAGGCATCGGTAGTATCCAGTTTCAGATCGGGTGACTCCGGTTCCTCATAGGGATCGTCTATCCCTGTAAAATCCTTTATTAAGCCAGCGCGCGCCTTGGCATAAAGACCCTTGCGATCACGTGCTTCGCAGATACTTAATGGCGTTGCCACATGGATCTCTACAAAACCGCCAACGGCTTCAATCATTTGCCTGACTTCACGCCTGGTGGCGGTGTATGGCGCGATGGGTGCGCAAATCGCTATCCCACGATTTTTGGTGATCTCGCTTGCTACGAAGCCGATCCTGCTGACATTGAGATCACGATGTTCCTTGGAGAAACCGAGTTCACTCGAGAGGTGGGTTCTGACAATATCACCATCGAGCAGAGAAACCGGCCGGCCGCCAACTTCCATCAATTTGACGAGTAAGGCATTCGCTAATGTGGATTTGCCAGATCCTGATAGTCCGGTAAAAAACACGGTAAAGCCTTGAGCATATCGAGGTGGATATGTCCGTCTGAGTTCGGTGACGATCTCTGGATACGTGAACCAGTCTGGAATATCCAAACCCTCGCGAAGTCGGCGTCTCAATTCAGTGCCGGATATTGAGCGTACAGTTTCATCAGGGAGGATTTCATCACTGGGCGCATATTCCGAGCGCTCCTCGACGTACACCATGGCTTGGAACGGAATCATGTGTATGCCGAGTTCCTCCTGATGTTTGTACATGAGGTCCTGTGCATCGTAGGTGCCATAAATTTCATTACCCAGGCTATCGCACCCCGGGCTGGCGTGATCGCGGCCCACGATAAAATGGCTGCATCCATAATTGCGTCGGATGATGGCATGCCAAAGCGCCTCACGCGGGCCCGCCATGCGCATAGCAAGCGGTAACAACGATAGCATCGTGGTTTGCTCTGGGAAGCGATGCAATGCATGTTCGTAGCACCGTACGCGAGTGTAATGATCGACATCGCCGGGTTTGGTCATACCCACAACGGGATGAAGCAGAAGATTGGCTTCAGCTTGCTGGGCTGCTCTGAAAGTCAATTCAACATGCGCCCTGTGCATAGGATTGCGCGTCTGGAAAGCGACTACGCGTTGCCAGCCTCTACGTATGAATTCATTGCGAAGTTGTTCGGGTGTGTAGCGTGATTGACGGAAATCGTAGTGAGGCGGCGGCGTGACACCGCTTAAGGTTCCGCCTATGTAGGTTTCATTGGTACGGTGATAAAGATGGTCTACGCCTGGGTGTGCCTGGTCCTGCGTGCCATATACGCAGTCGGCCTCGATTTTTTTGTCTGCGACCCAGCGCGTGGAAACCTTCATGTGGGCAATCAATAGACCTTCGGCATTCCGCAACTCAATCGACTCGCCAATTTCGATCGACGCTGCAAATTCTGACGTGACATCCAGTGTCAGTGGCATGGGCCAGAGTGTGTGGTCCATTAGCCTCATTTCATGGAGTACGCGATTGTAATCATCCTCATTCATAAAGCCACTTAGGGGTGAAAAAGCCCCATTGAGCAATAATTCCGTATCACATAGCTGGCGTGCGCTCAGTACCCACGAATGGCGTAGCGCTACCATGGGTTCCGGTGAGGTTTGGTATAGGTTTTTAAGCGTGCCGCCATATGGGGTGATCAATTGAATCATTGCCGAACTCCTTTGGCTGGCTGGAGACATTTACTAGACGGCCTTGTTTGACGTGATGGCGCGATTAAGTTGCGTGCCTGTCTTCGTTTAAAGGACATGTCCGTATTCAGGTTTCGGAACGCGCCATGCGTTTCAGTTTCCGCCTGGCGATAACCAAAACCAGGCGTTGTATCGGATTTCGATTGCCGCCGGGACGCCAGGTATGTACGAGGCGTTGCCGGTAAGCGTCAAACTGTAAACCGTGTGGTGCAACTGAAACCGGGCCGCGTTTGAGTAACAACTTCAAGGCGGCTGTCGAGGCGATTCCGGCGCAGAGCTCACAGGCCATTGGAGTAGAAGGGCCGCGTTGTTCCTTGAAATTCACCGCGTTGGGGTCTGCCAGATAGCCCTGATGAAGGATTCTGGGGGCGAGGCCTATTAGGAATCTCAGGAGCTGCTCTTCGTAGGGTTGTCCTTCGAGTTGGAAATAGTCCTCGAACGACATGCTTTTCGGCGAAAAAACCAGGAGACCAGCTCCCATGCCGAGCGGTGCTGCAGTGATCGCTGGAATACCGCGTTCTTGGCAAGCGGCGAATACGGCGCGACGTATGCCGACTTCGAAAAAATCCAGGCCATCGACATAGAGGTCGACGTCATTCAGGAAATCATCGAGATTGTCGAGGGACACGCCTTCGGGATGTGGGGTGATCTGAGTATTCGGATTGATATCCTGTGCGAGCCGAGAGATGACGTCGAGCTTCGCTTGTCCCAGCGTGGAGTGGAAGGCGCCGGCCTGACGATTCATATTGACTTGTGCGAAGGTGTCCATGTCGGCCAGACTGAATCGCTGTATGCCGAGTCTCGCAAGCGTGAGGACGTGTGAGCCGCCGACGCCGCCCAAACCGGCGACGGCGATTTTTTTGTCCTTGAGTATGTTGCGTTCCGATTGGGTGATCCACCCGATCGTACGAGAAAAAGCTTCGTCGTAACTATGGTTGTCCAATTGGATGGCCCCGCGAGCTGAAAAACAAATCCTAGCGGACAACGGAAGAAAAGGCGCCTACAAAGACGCCTTTGGCGTTGAAGTCGATTCGAATGATGCTTAACGACCAGAATTCACCGCGCAATAGGGGTGATATTGATCATTTTGTCCATCGGACTCGATAGGTCGGCCATACTAAATTATTTATGCAAATATCGAGCCTACTGTTGATGATGTGGGTGGTGTTTTTATAAGTTGTTGTTATATTGGCGGTATTTAAAGGGATGCGTCTCTATCATCGATACGGGTGTGTTGTCTCGATCCTGGATTTGTAAATATTTCCGACGATCCCTGCTTATTTTGAGGACAGCAGTGCGATCATTGGACGAGATGAGTGGTCCAGCCGTAAAAAATCTCGACACTATTCAGTCGGTTGAGTATGGGTCAGTTGTTGCGATGATGGAGTCGTACCGGGAGGTTATCGGTAGCGGGTGGCCGACTTGTCGCGGGCGTAAGGATTTGTATCCGTTGCGAGTGCGGCAAGGCTGTCTCTGTCGTTGTGGGCATTTGGATTGGATGTCGGGCCGTTCAGTTGGCGCTCTCCGCGTGGTAGCGGGCGAGTAGGCCGCTACGCACGGCGTGACGATAGACATACAGGAAGTAGGCGGTGGCCGCTACGATATACAACGCAGCAAGCGCGAAACTCCACATCAACGTGATTAGTGGGAAATGGGCGCCGGCGGCCAGGGCGCGGATGCCGTCGAAGACGTATGCAGGTGGTAGCAGACGGCCAATAGCCTGCATCCAGGTCGGTAGCGTGCTCAAGGGATAAAAAACCCCGGCGAAGGGTGAAATCACAGCTGGGATGGGCCAGATCAGCCATTCGGAGGCGGGGCCTAGACGCAGTACCAGCGCGCTACAGAAGATGCCCAGCGCGATGCCGAACAGGAACAGAATGGCCAAGAATGGGATCAACAGCAGGCCATAGGCCAGAAATGAGAGTCCAAAGATCGTGCTCGCCATGACCATCATCAATGCGAGACCCAGGGCGCTGGTCACAATGCTGGTCAGCACCAATCCGCTGACATATTCGGGATGCTCAGTGGTGTGGCGAACAGATTAAGGAAATTACGCGCCCAGATGTCCTCGAAGAAGGCTGCAGTCATGCCGAGCATCACGCGTGTGAAAAAGTCCCAGAGCAGGACTGCGCCCAGTAGGCGGGGCACGAAGTCAAGACCGCTGCCTGAGATCTGATTGAGGTAGCGCGTAAAGAACCCCCACAGCACCATATCGACGCCGACCCAGATGAAAATAGGCAGTATGCGTGCAGGGCTGCCGCGCATGATGTAGAACTGACGCAACGCGATGGCGGCGATACGCTGTAGATTCATGAAGTCGTCGATCCGAAGGCGAGCGGCTCGCGCGCGATGTGTATGAACAGATCTTCAAGGGTTTCACGTCCATGCGCTCGCGGTAAGGCGCGTGGGTCGCCCTCCAATAGGATGCGTCCGCGGGCAAGAAACAGGACCCGGTCGCAAACTTCGGCCACCTCATACATATTGTGCGAGGTCCACAACACACCACAATGTCGGCGATCCGCAAAGGCACGCAGGCGCGCACGGATGTCGTGCGCGCTGGCGGGGTCCAGCGAGGCGGTAGGTTCGTCGAGCAGCAGCAGTTGCGGCTCGTTGAGCATGGCCTTGGCCAAAGCAACCCGAGTCTGTTCGCCGGAGGAAAGTACGCCACATTTTTGGCCGCGGTAGCGCTCGAGATCGAATTCGGCGATCAGCGATTCGATTCTGGCGCCCAGATTGTCCACGCCATAGAGCATGCCGAATATTTTGAGATTCTGATAAACCGTCATGTTGCCGGGTAGCGGCGCGTAGATCGCGGCGAAATTGGTGCGCGATAACGCTTGCTGACGCTCGGTGGCGAGATTGGCTCCCTCAATCAAGATTGCACCGGCCGTCGGTTCGAGGATGCCAAGGATCATATTGATGATGGTCGTCTTGCCCGCGCCATTGGGGCCTAGGAGGCCGACGATTTCGTTGTGCTTGACCTCTAACCCGACGCCGTCCACGGCTACGGTAGTGCCGTACTGTTTGCGTAACGCATGCACGATTAATGCGGGCGCTGGGTCACTAAGGGGCTGGGTGCTTGTGATCAAGAGGGGAATCTCGTGCGTGCTGCGATGTTTGTATGCAGGGGGTCACAGTCCATGTGCAAGATACGGCGCCTCGTCAGCTGTGCAGACTGGGCTCTCGATTCGCAGTGGCGTGAGGTATCCCCATATTCGGCGGTAGTGCAATCGCCCGCAGCCCTTGCGTGGCCAGGTGATCAAGCAGCAGTGGCAGTACTTCGAGTGCAAGAGGCGGCGTGTCTTTACCGCTACGGGTGTCGTGAAGCAACAGGATATCGCCGGGCGTGAGCCCTTGGATCAGGCGCTGATATACCCGGTGTGGATCGCGCAAGATGCGATCGTAACCGCGTCGGGTCCAGGCGACGTGTGTCAGATCGAGCCGGCGCAACACTCCGGCGAGGAGCGGGCTGCGAAACCCCATAGGGGCGCGGAAATATCGCGGTATCTGGCCGCCGGTCTCGCTCAGTACGCGTTGTGCGGCCAGGATATCCCCAAGTAGCGCGCCAGCACCGAAGGCTGCAAACGCGGGAGCGTGGCGGTCGCTGTGATTTTCCACGCTGTGTCCGCGCCGTAGGATCTCACGGATCAGCTCGGGATGACGCGCGGCCTTTTGGCCGACGCAGAAGAAGCTTGCGTGGGCATCGTAGCGCTCAAGAATATCCAAAATCAGCGGCGTGACGGTTGGGTCCGGGCCGTCGTCAAAGGTCAGGGCGACGGCGCCCTGCGCGGCATCCTCATTCGGTAGCCGCGCGAAATTTGGACCCAGCAGGCGGCAGCGTGGACAGAGCACAAGGGCGAACATGATTAGCAGATTGAGGCTCAGGATGGAGAGTCCTTCGCGCCAATCGATCACACCCAGCCACACGGCCAACCCATTCAGGGTTTGGACACATAACGTAATCTGGTGTGCAGCAACCATGCGTTGTGGCAAAAAGGTGGCGGGCAAGGGCGTGATCGGTCGGGCCATATCACCGTGTCGACGTGGATTGAGCTTGGATGTTGCCTATGCGTGTCGCGCCTGTCGAGGGGTTGGTGTAAAGACTGCGCTCGACGTTGCGTTCCGGTTAACCTCGAAGAGAATGCTGGGAGGGATTGATGGGTCTGTATGAAATACCCCTAACTACGATTGATGGACGAACTTGTACCTTGTCGCGTTATCGCGGGAGGGTGTTGCTGATTGTCAACGTCGCCAGTCGCTGCCTGTTCACACCTCAATACGCCGCCCTGGAGACGCTTCATCGACGCTATGTCGATGCCGGTCTGAGCATACTGGGCTTCCCCTGTGATCAATTCGGGCATCAGGAGCCTGGCGGTGAGGCGGAAATTGCTGATTTTTGTGCGGCCCGCTATGCGGTGACTTTTCCAATGTTCGCCAAGATCGAGGTGAACGGGGAGAGCGCCCATGCGCTATATCGCTTGCTGACGGCGGCGGCGCCCGGTTGGTGGGGCGTGGAACGCATCCGTTGGAATTTCACCAAATTTCTGGTTGATCGAGAGGGACGCGTCTATAGCCGGCATGCGCCACAGACCGCGCCCCGACGGCTGGAACGCGGCATCAGGCGCTTGCTCGGCTAGAGAGGGTGTCGGTCGGTGGCGCGGGGCTACCTAACCTTGATGTGGTGCCATCAAGGCATGGATTTTCTTGCTGAGCATTTCCATGGTGGCCTTACGCTCGGCGGGTGCCATGGCCATGAGTTTTTTGTGGAAGGCTTGTTCACGCTTGAGGGCAACCGGCGTCGTGTGCGTGGTGCCGCCAGCGATCATCCCGCAGACGCCCTGAGGTACCAGGATAAAGGCATTGGGGTCGCGGGATTTGGGGTCGGTGCCGGCGCAGGAGCCAGTGGCGGTCTTGCATGCATTCTTGTGAGCGGCGTTGACGCCAAAGCATTTGACCATCTTCGGCGCGTCGGCGTGGGCGACGATCGGTGAGAGTAGTGGCGCGGCGGCCACGAGGCTACCGAGGGCGAGGCGAACGGCCTGATGCATATGTTTCATCGAGTGATTCCTCATGATTACCGCTAGGAGTGCCAAGGTAGACCGTTTACTGAGCACGCAGTTCCACAACCTGAAATTGTGTTGTCATCTAGAGCGGGCATAATCCACATGCTGTCGCGTGACTGGCCACGTGGTGGTGGAAATTCGATACTTTCCTCCTTATAAGCCCCGCACAGGGATGTGTGGGGCTTTTTTTGTCTCGCGTTCAGGCGATCGGGATGGCATCGGTGCAGGCCGCGCCGGGACAGGGCAGTACCTCGACCGTGAGGTGTCCAAGTCCGGGAACTCCGGAGAGCAGCCCCTTGTAGTGGTCGGCAGGCCGGGGCGTATGGGTTACCACCGAGAGGATGCAGGCCTGCGCCTTGGGGCCTACTCGCCAGACATGCAGATCGGTTACCCGGTTGTCGGCATCTGCCTCGATGAGCGTGCGCACGCGCGCTTGCAGTGGGCGGGTGTCCTCTGCATCCAGTAGCACGGCACCGGAGTCGCGTAGCAACCCGATGGACCAGCGCGCTATCAGGATCGAGCCTACGATACCCATCAGCGGGTCCATCCATATCCAGCCAAAGTACTTGGCAGACAGCAGGGCGACGATCGCCAGCAACGAGGTGATCGCGTCGGCGGCTACGTGCAGATAAGCCGCGCGCAAATTGTGATCATGATGGCGCTCGGATTGTGAGTGGGCATGCGCATCGTGTTCGTGGTGCATCACTTCAGCATGCTCATGCTCATGCCCGTGCCCGTGCCCGTGCCCGTGCCCGTGGTGATCGTGGTGATCGTGGTGATCGTCGAGTACTAGCGCGCTGGCCAAGTTGACCACAAAGCCAAGTACTGCAACCCAAATGGCCTCATTGAGGATCACGTTGACCGGGTTGAGTAATCTATCGATGGACTCCAAGGCCATCAGCAAAGCGACGATGGCAAGGCTGACCGCGCTGGTGAAGCCGGCTAGCGAATTAACCTTGCCCGTGCCGAAGCTGAAGCGCGGGTCATGCGCATGCCGGCGCGAAAAGCCATAGGCGAAGGCAGCGATACCCAGGGCAGCGGCGTGCGAACCCATATGCCAGCCGTCCGCGGTGAGCGCCATTGAGTGAGTGAAGTAGCCGGTCACCAGTTCGACCGCCATCGTGATCAGCGTGATTGCGATGACGATATAGGTTCGGCGTTCGGAGGCTTGCGAGCCGGTCAGACCGAAACTGTGGCTGTGCCCTAGCTGTTGCAGCGTTTCGGCGTGAGTGTGCATGGCGGTCTCCGTGGCGATCTGCCACACGGTCAATGTGAGGATGGCAAAGGGGGTGTTGGCGCCGATTATCCGGTTGCCGCGATGTGCGTCAATCAGCTTTAGCGAGTTTCGGCGGCATTACCGATCAAAATCTTGAGGCCATACCGCAGGGTGATCGTTACGCCTAATCCGACGAAGATGCCGGCAAGGACATCGGCGGGGAAGTGTTGCCCAAGATTGATGCGTGATAGTCCGACCCAGACGATGAATAGGACTCCGAAAGTGCGTAGGGGACGGTTTAGCTGGGGCCAAAGACTGGCGATCAGCGTCGCCGCGAATGCGGCATGCCCACTCGGCAGGCTGTGATCGCGTGCGGCGTGTCCGATTACCTGTATCGCCTCGGGCGGGAACACGGCAATCGGCCGAGGATAGTCCGCAAGAGCCTTGAGCCAGCCGATGAGTCCGATTTCAACCGTATAGGCCAGTGCGAATACGGCAATCACCAGTAGCCAGCCTCGCGCTTGCTCCAGTGCCTGACGGCTGAGGCTGTACCGGCTTGCGCCAATTACCGCGATCAGCGAGGCCAAGGCCAGATAGATCGGAAAGCGCTGGTGCGCGCCGAGGCTGGACCCGGTCAGCATGATACGGTCGACCCATTCGCCATGGATGTTATTGATGGCGTGGAACAGCCAGATGTTCGCACCGCCCCAATCGTAAAGCGCGTATTTGAGCGTCATGGTTTCAGAGTATCGCCAGGCCGGCGAGACCGAGACCGCCCAGCGCCGCCGCGCCGGCAACGTAGAACAGCCAGCGCTTGCGTGTGAGGGCCGTAATCGAGGCCAGCGAGATGGCGATCTGGATCAGGCTGATCGACTGCTCCGAGCGGTGTAGTGGGCGCATTAGCGCCTGGCTTTGCTTGTCGGCCTGATGCGATTTGGCATCGAGGGTTTCGGCCTGGGTCTTGATCTCGATTTTCTGCTTTTCGTATTTGGCGACCTGTTCGCGGTAATGGACCTGTTTGCCGCCGCCGACGATATCGGCAGCGAGTTCCATCAGATGACCCTTGGTGCTTTTGGCCTGGTAGTAATTCCATTGATCCGAGGCCTTGGTGGATTCGAGCACCGCCTCATTCTTGAGCATCATCGCCTCGTTTTGCGTGGCGCTGACGTGGTAGCTGACTACGGCGCCCAAGGTGGCAAGCACCGCTGTGAAAATGGCCACGTACTGTGATAGGCCTGGCCCCTCGTGTTGTGCACGATGTTCGAGTTCGTGTTCGTGCGGACCGTGGACATGAAAGCCGTCGTTGGGCATGGGATATTGCGCTCCTGGCGCGATGCGGTGGAGGAGAAAGCGGCGGCCTATATTATGCGGCTGTGTTGATGACGGCGAGACCTTCGTCGATGCGATGGCATACGTTTTTCGCGGCTATTGCAACTCCTGGGATGGCGGGACTATGATCTGCATGCCCCATTCCCAGGCACGTCTTCATGCGCTGCCGCACCAAGCGGCCCGCCCGCCAGGCGCAAGGTTCCGATCCCCTCTTTTATATCCCTTCACTGAGCGGGAGGCTCGCGTGGTGAATGGTCCATTCCGGCTGTACTGAAGTCGCCGTTCATGGCGATCTGATTCCCCTGGATTTGCTCGCCGATCTCCCTGTTCATCTAGGGCGATGGCCAAGTTTGCTCGTCCCGCGGATATCCGCTGTTTCCCCGCCCAGTTGTGCAGAGGTTCGCCATGTCACTGACGCCATCACCTGAATTGCCCGGTCCCCTTTTCCCCGCGCACGCTCCGGCCTTGCTGCAGCGTTTGCGTGAATTTCTCCTCGGCGGTCTCGTCCTCGCGTTGTTGTGCAGTATCGGCTACACGCTGGCGCATCCGGTCATGCGCAGTATCGGCCATCACCAGTGGTTGCAACCACTGGTCTATTTGCTGTTGATCTGGGCCAGCCTGGAGCTGGCGCTGTTGTTGCTTAAGACTGGACTCTGGTTCCGTTACCGGCCCGTCGCGTCTGCCATGCTTGCGACCGCGCCACGATTGACCGTAATCATTCCCGCCTATAACGAAGGTGCGATGGTGGAGCAATCCATCGATTCGGTGGCCTCCGCGGCGTATCCGCATGAGCGCCTGGAAATTCTGGTCGTCGACGACGGCAGTCGTGACGATACCTGGTTTTACATCGAGCGCGCCGCAGCACGTTATCCCGGCCTGGTCGTACCGATTCGCTTTACGGAAAATTGCGGCAAGCGGGCTGCGCTACTTGAGGGTTTCCGCCGCGCATGCGGCGAGGTGATCGTAACCATCGATTCGGATAGCGTGATCGATGTGGGGACGTTACTGGCCCTGGTGGCGCCGTTTACCGACGCACGCGTTGGCGCCGTGGCAGGCAAGGTGGTGGTGCACAATCGCGATGCGGGGGCAATTCCGAGGATGTTGCAAGTGGCCTATATCCTGTCCTTCGATTATCTGCGCGCGGCGCAATCGGGTTACCGGACCGTCTATTGCTGTCCGGGTGCCTTGGCGGCTTACCGTGCGTCGGCTGTCCATGAGGTTCTCGACGAATGGATGGGACAAACCTTCTGGGGCAGCGTATGCACCTATGGCGAGGATCGTGCGATGACCAATTACCTGCTCGCGCGCGGTTACGACACGCTTTACCAGAGCACGGCCGTGGTGCATACCGTGGTGCCGACCACCTACCGCAGATTGTGCAAAATGTTCCTGCGCTGGGATCGTAGCTTCATCCGCGAGGAGATTCGCCTCGCGGGCATCGTGTGGCGCCGGCCGCCCGTCGCCCGGCTGATCACACTGTTCGATCGCGTAGTCACCGACGTGCGTTTCCCTCTGCGTTATCTGGGTACCGGGCTGGCCGGATTGATGGTGATGGACGAGCCCGCCGCGCTAGGGTCGTTGTTCCTTGGCAGTACGATGTTCAGCATGTTGTATGCGGTGTACTACCTGCGTAGCGAGCGTTCATGGAACGTTCTGTTTGGCGTGGTCTACAGCTACTACAGCGCACTGGCCTTGTGGTGGATTCTGCCTTATGCGGCCATGACCTTGCGCGCCAAGTCCTGGATGACCCGGTAGGCCGGTCTTGTAGCGGCATGCATCCAATGGACGTATGTCGCTACAAGGGCTGGTAGTTGACTCGGCCGGCGTATTAATGATGCACTTGGGGTTTGCCCGATAAGAATTACTTTAGTGCGCCAAAAAGTCCTTCCGCAGGTTGGTCTGCTGTTGCTATTGATTGCCGCTGTGGTGGGCTACGGCGCCAGTTCCTGGCAGGCTGCCCGCCGCCACATTCGTCACGATCTCGATCGTAGGACTCAGTTACAGGCCGAGCTGCTCAGTGACGCCTTGATGCGCTGGACCGCCGAGTTTCGAGCGCTGGGTTTCAGCTTGGAGGCCAACGACGATCTCGACGCGCTGACCCGCACACTGAACCTTTACCACTCAGAGCATGCCGACGCGCCGCTGCCGATGTATATCTTTGCACCGAGTCCGGAGCGCCTGCTTGGCGGTGAGCCGGTTGAGGCGCCAAATGCGGCCTCGGCATTGGTTTTGCGTGCGCAGCGCCTGTGTGCGGGCAGCCGTCACAATCGCTTGGTGCTCAGCCCGAGCACGCGTCGCTTGCGTGGGCAGCCGTCGATTATGGCGTGTTTGCGACTGCGCGACGCTGATGGGGTGCCTTTGATCGACATTCTCGGTCGGCTGCACTGGCCGCCAGTTTCAATACTGCAGGCGCGCCGCCTCACGATCAATCCACTCAATGCGACGACCGCACTGGCCTGGATCAAACCGGATGAGGGAGATGGAGGGGCCCGTTTGGCCTGGCTCGACAACGCATTGCCGGGGTTTGAGGGGGTGCTGCGAACGGCGGATCGCGCGGGCTCTGGACATTATGCCCAGGACGGTGTGCAACATGCCTGGGTTCGCCTATCCGATTGGCCCATGATCGTGGTTTCCTCGCTGAGCGAACGCCAGGTTTGGCATGTCTGGCTGCGGCGAGGCGGGGCCGGTGTGAGTGCCGGACTGTTGCTGCTGTTAACCGCCATCTTGGCCTTCGCTGCGCTACGTTCTATCCGGTTGGCGCGTTCTGAAGGGCGTTTACGGCAGTACTATGGTGCGCTCAAGGACATCAATCAAAGCCTGATGATGCTGCCTCAGCCGGGGGTGCTTTATCAGAGCGTGTGTACCTTGCTCGTCGATCGAACCGAACTGCCGGTTGCCTGGGTCGGCTTGCAGCAAGGCGACCGAGTGAATGTGATCGCCTCGGCCGGCCCCGCCCATGCCTATGTGGATGGATTGTCGTTCGCGCCGGAAGCGGATAAGCCGGAGGGCTTGGGTCCAACCGGACGCGCGCTGCGCTCGGGCAGTACGGTGGTGGTGGCGGATTTGTGCGACGACCCTCAGTTCAGCATGTGGGCCTCGCGCGCCAGACGATATGGTTTGCGCAGCTCCGTAGCAGTGCCATTCGGCAGTGGTAACGGTACTCGCGGCGTGCTGGCCGCCTATTCGACGCGTAAGGGTTTCTTCAGTCAGGATATCGTGGATTTACTCGAGCAACTCGCGCGAGACATCGAACTGGGGCTTAGCCAGTATGCGCGAGTGGCCGAAATTACGCGTTTGAGTCAGCATGACCCGCTGACCGGTCTGCCGAATCGGACCTACTTTATGGACAATCTGGAGCGATCGCTGGTACGCGTGCAGCGAAGCGAGCGCCTGATCGCAATCGGCATCCTGGACCTTGACGATTTCAAGGGCATCAACGATGTCCTGGGGCACGTCGCCGGCGACGAGCTGCTCAAGCATCTGGCCGGTCAACTACCCAAGGCCTTACGTCAGGGCGACATGGTTGCCCGGCTGGGTGGCGACGAATTCGGCATTTTTTTGGAGGGCGTGACCGGCGTGTCGGAGATTGAGGCCATAGCCGAACGTATCCTGTCGACCGTGCGCCGACCGGTCCTGTTGTCGGAGGGGGAGTATGAGCTGTCATCGGATGCAAGTCTCGGACTGACACTTTATCCATTGGATGACGGTGACGCGGCCGATTTGTTGCGTCATGCCGACGAAGCCCTGTATGCGGCGAAAGGGGCTGGTCGGCACCGCTGGCATTTATTCGATCATGGATTGGAGGTGGCTTCACGTCAGCGTTACCACGTTCATCATCACTTGCCGGAGGCAATTGCGAGTGGACATATCGTGTTCCACTACCAGCCGCAGGTGGATATGGAGACGGGGCGTGTGATCGGGGCCGAGGCGCTGGCGCGTTGGATCGATCCCGAGAAGGGGTTGTGGAGCCCGGCCGTGTTCATGCCCATGATCGAAAGCGACACGCGTCTAGCCAGGGCGCTGGGGCGCCACGCGCTGGCCGAGGCTGCGCGAGCGGTGTCTCGTTGGCATGCAGACGAACGGGGCCTGCGTCTGTCGGTGAACGTCTGCGCGCGCCATTTATTGCATGTGGCCTTTCTGGACGATCTGGACGAGGTGCTGGCACGTTACCCCGAGGCCGCACGTGTACTGACGTTGGAACTGACCGAAACCGCAGCTCTGGCCGATCTGGATGAAAGTGCCCGCGTACTTGCCGACGTTCGTGCCCGTGGATTACGGGTCGCGCTCGACGATTTCGGTAGTGGTTATGCCTCGCTGCAATACGTGCGACATCTACCGCTCGATGAAATTAAGCTGGACCTACAGTTCGTGCAGGACATGGAAGCCGATACCGAGGCCTTCGCGGTTGGATACGCGGCGCTGGAGTTGGCCGAGCTCAGGGGCGCGCAAGTCGTGGCTGAAGGCGTTGAGATCGAACGTACTGCTTGCCTCTGGCGTCGCCTCGGCGGCAGGCTCGCACAGGGATATTTGTTCGCCAAGCCGATGGCCGAGCAGGCTTGGCTGGATTGGGTTGCCTCGTTTGGTAGCGAACCCCGATTCCTCGAAATTCCGCGCTGGCGACCAAGCATGTCGCATCTGCCGCTACTGCAGGCCTTGCCACGGCATGCAGGACTCAAGCGCCTATTGGGCACGCAGGCGGACAGCGAAGGAGTGGATGGTTACGGACATTTTTCCCGGGTATTGGACAGCTGGGATAGCAAGCACTGTCCTTTGACCGCTTGGTTGGATGCTGCGGGGCCGCTTCACGGTATCTCCCTCGGCGAGCTTGAGTCGGCGCACGAACGCCTGCACGCCACAGCGCTGAACCGGCTGGCCCGACATGAGCCATTGGAAGCGCATTTGGAAGCCAGTTGGGAGCGCTTCATCCATGCGCTGGACGATGTGATTGCCCAAATGGATTTGAATCACACGGCTTGATTCTTTGTTGGGCCGGTTTTTTTGGTCCGAACATTGCAAGCATTGCCTTAATGCCGGCGTGACGATGCGCCGATGGCCCCCTGAGTCGCGCTCGGCACACACGTTTATCGTGGTCAGTTTTTCCCTTGGGGGGGCTCAGGCATGAATCAACGTGGTCGCTTGCGCGTGATGCTGTTCGATAAGTCGGCAGGTCGTGCGGCCATCCTGGAACAGGCGCTCAAAGACCAGGGCTGCGAGGTCGTTGCCCGGCTGGGCGATGGCGACGACGTCTTCAAACGGGTGCAGGAATTGCAGCCGGACATCGTGTTCGTGGACATGGACATCCCGGATCGCGACACCCTCGAATCCATGCGCTTGATCAACCGTGAAATTCCGCGTCCCGTGGTGATGTTCGCCGCCCAAAGCGACGGCGCAACGATCGAAGAAGCAGTGCGGGCAGGCGTCAGTGCCTACATCGTCGATGGGCTCAGCCCGAATCGCTTGAAGCCCATTATGGAAGTTGCGATCGCGCGTTTCCGTGAGTTCCAGGCGTTGCGCAACGAGCTTGAGCTGACCCGTAACAAACTGGCGGATCGCCGCGATATCGACAAGGCCAAGGGTGTGCTCATGCGCCAGAAAGGGCTTTCGGAAGAGGACGCATACGCTGCGCTACGCAAGTTGGCGATGGACCGTAATCAGAAGCTAGGGGATGTGGCCCGGATGCTGCTGGCAGCGGCTGAATTGCTCGGCTGAGCGCACCACATCGGGGCGACGATCCTGGCTGGAGCACCAATATGGAGCCGAAAATCCAGTCGTGCCGCCCAGAAAAAACATCGTTCCCCCTGATCCCGTCAAGCTTGCGAACCTCTTTCTGCCACTGGTACGGGTTTTGCTTATCAAGCTACTGAGCATGATCGGGCCAACGACGGGCCGGTAGCTTCCAAGAGTCAATGCAGACTCTTAATCAAAGACAACGGCGTCACCCAGACGAAGCAGCAATCGTCGGGGCCGCCGTTTTTTTTGCGCCGAGATAACCGTTGGAGGCTGTGATGCGGCGGGTTGAAGGCAGTACTCGCCCGGTCAGCAGGTTGCACAGACGTGGCGGCCGACTTGAATCGGGCGTCGGCACCACACCGACTTGAACGCTCTGGAGGAATCATGAAAACGCATAAGGTAGAACAGCTTGTCATCGCAACCGTAGGTTTTTTTTGGTGTTTTCTGATGTGGTTCTCGACGGCCGCCTTTAGCCCGAGTATCGCGAATCACTACAATCTCAGCTTGGCGGCACTCGGCCTGCTGGCGAGCTCGGCCATCTGGATGGCACCGATCGGCCGTATCATCGCCGGATGGGCAGCGGATCGCTTCGGCGCGCCGCGCACCTTCGCGGTGATCCTGGCCGTTTGCGGCCTAGTGTCCATTGCCTCGGCCTACACCACCGATTACGACATCTTGTTCATCGAACGGGTGATCGTGGCGATCGCCGGCGTGTCGTTCGTGGTCGGTATTCAGCACGTGGCGCAGTGGTTCGAGCCGAGTGAAATCGGTACTGCCGAGGGTCTGTACGCCGGCACCGGCAATGTCGGTGCCGGCGTCGGCGCGCTGCTCTTGCCGCGTATGTTTGGCCTGGACTACCAGTCGGCATTCTTGTGGCTGGGCGTCATTGCCCTCGTGATCGCGGCTTGGTACCTGCTGCGCGGCGAAGCGGCCAAGCATGAAAAGGTGCGCGCTACTGCACGTGAATCAGCCGATCTGCGCGGCACGATTTTCGTTTGGAGCCGCTATATTGCCATTGCACTGATGCTGGCCTACGCCATGTCCTTCGGTTTGGAAATCGCGATGAATGCCTGGTTGCCCGGTTATTTCACTCGCGGCTTCCATGAGGCGATCCTTGCGCTGGGCTTTACCAGTATCGCCGGCGTACAGATTGCGGCAGGTACCTTTGCCGCGGTGCAATCCTTCACCGCGTCGCTATTCCGGCCCTTCTCGGGCTTTATGTCGGACCTGTTCCAGCGTCGCGGCTGGACACCGCTGCCGATGATCGCTCGGACGCTGCCCTACGCTCCGCGTCTGCACTGGCTAGCCATCTCGCTGTTGCTGATTACGGCGTCCATGGTGGCGCTGACCCTGGCCGGGCTGGCGAATTCACTACCGCTATCGGTACTGGTGTTGGTGGCCTTCGGTATCTTCGTGAGTTTTGGTACCGGCGGTACCTTCGCGCTCGTGCCGTTGTTGTTCCCGGATCGTCCGGGGATCGCGGCTGGCTTCATCGGCGGGGTTTCCACGGCTGGCGGTATTGTCTATCCGCTGGTGTTCGCGCACTCCGGGAACATTCACATGGGGTATCTCTATATCGCCTTGTTCATGTTCATCCCCTTCACTCTGTTCTACTTCTGGGCGGCGCGTTATGAGCATCATCCCGAGGATCACGGCATCGGGGAGAACTGGATCGACCGGACGAATCGCCCGGTGGGCGAGAAAGCCTGATATATCCCGCGATACCGAGCCATCAGCAGATAGCTCGGTATCGCGGCGAGACTGGAAACGCTACCGATCGAAAACTGGAGATTGCCAATATGCAGACCAACGAGCAGCAAAGCACCCCGCACGAGCCTTGGTACAAATATGGCGTGGCCTTCATCTTCTTTGAGATGTTCATCGCCATTGCGGTCAGTGTCTATTCGCTTTACATGGCCTTCAATGGTCTGGGCGGTTTCCCAGGCAAGCATTGAGCGGAGTGCCCGGGCGCCGGAATGGTGCCGGCCCCGGGTTTTTTGCACCAAAGTGGTGCGCTCTAGGTTGAGATTTGGGCGGGTACCCGTGTCTGGCGGCGGGTGTTCAGGGATGGCACGTAATGTGCTTTATCCATTTAGACAAGCGTGTAAAGCTGGAATGGCGCCCAACGGCGGGCTACCGATCCGGTTACCATGAGATCGAGTGTATTCGACAAAGGCGTCGTGACGTTCATGCGTGGCATGAACGGAGCGACGCTTTTTTTTGGCCTGAATGGAGCGGTTTGGCATGGTGGATAAAAGTGCGAACGGGCGACCTCGGCTGAGTCTCGGCAATCGGCCGGGAGAGGATCTGGAACAGCGTGAGTTGACGCTCGGTTTTGTGCCACTGACCGATTGTGCGCCCTTGGTGGTCGCACGCGAGTTGGGCATGTTCGCGGACGAGCATCTGGAGGTGACCCTCTCGCGTGAACCCTCGTGGGCGAATATCCGCGATAAGGTCATGATGGGCGCGCTTGATGGTGCACAGATGCTTGCCGGCATGCCGGTTGCCAGTCAACTCGGCATCACTGCGGTACGGCGGCCATTGATAGCGGCTCTCAGCCTGGGACTGGGCGGCAATGCGATCACGGTATCGCGGCGGTTGTTCGAGCGCATGCGCGAGGTTGATGCCGAGGCCGTCCGGCATCGGCCGCGTACGGCCGGTGTCTTGCGTACGCTTATCGAAAGCGACCGTCGCACGGGTCGGCCGCCATTGACCTTCGCGGTGGTCTATCCCGTATCAAGCCATAACTACGAGTTGCGCTACTGGCTGGCTGCCGCTGGCATCGACCCCGACCGTGACGTGCGGATCGTGGTGATTCCGCCGCCGCAGATGGTAGCTCGTCTGCGTGCAGGGGAAATCGACGGATTCTGTGTGGGCGAGCCCTGGAACAGCGTGGCAGTACAGGGGGGGCATGGTCATGTCCTGATCACCAGCGACCAGCTCTGGCGCCACAAACCGGAAAAGGTCTTGGGCGTGACGCAGGAGTGGGCCGAGCGCCATCCGTTGACCTTGCGTGCGTTGGTGCGCGCCTTGATGCGCGCCGGGCAGTGGCTGGACGATCCCGATCATCGGGAGCAGGCAGCAGCCTTGCTGGCCCGATCGGAATATGTCGGCGTCAAGGAGGCGCTGCTGCGCCTGCCGTTGACCGAACAAATGATTTACGACCCTGGCGAATCGGCTGTTCCTCACCCCAATTTCAATGTGTTCCAGCGGCATGCCGCGATGTTTCCGTGGCGTTCGCACGCCCTGTGGTTCGTCACCCAGATCTATCGCTGGGGGCAGGTCGATACGGCATATGACATGACCGCCGTGGCTGAGATGGCATATCGCCCGGAGTATTACCGGGAGGCTGCTGCGGCTTTCGGATGGTCCTGTCCGCTGATCGATTACAAGCCAGAGGGATTGCACGCCGGTGAATGGCAATTGGCGCAGGCCGTGCCGGAGCCGTTGCGAATGGGGGCCGATGCCTTCTGCGATGGAGGTCGATTCGATCCGCAGGACCCCGCGGGTTATCTGGAATCCTTCGAGGTCGCCACGCCCAGGGTCACACTGGAAACTCTTCGGCACATGAACCAATTTCAGCCGTCACGACCTGCCAGGACAGCGGGCAAGGCCAGTGACGGCGCATCCTGATTCGGGAGATATCGAGATGACACGCAAGCAAAGACTGGTACTGATCGGCAATGGCATGGCGGGCATACGCACGCTGGAAGAGCTGCTCAAGCTCGTGCCCGATATGTACGAAATCACGGTGTTCGGCGACGAACCCTATGGCAATTACAACCGGATCATGCTCTCGCCAGTGCTGGCGGGAGAGAAGACCGTCCATGACATTATGCTCAACGATGACGATTGGTATGCAGAGCACGGTATTACCCTGCACAAGGGTAAGCGGGTGACGCGTATCGACCGGGTACGTAGATGTGCCATTGCAGAGGACGGTACCGAGGCGCCTTACGACCGATTGATCCTCGCGACGGGTTCTAAGCCGTTCATCATCCCGGTGCCCGGACATGACAAGCGCGGTGTGATTGCCTTCCGAGACATCCACGATGTCGACACGATGCTTGCGTCGTCCCGTACGGGACGACGCGCGGTGGTGATCGGCGGCGGTTTGCTCGGTCTTGAGGCCGCCAACGGTCTGATGAAGCAGGGCATGGAGGTGACGGTCGTTCACCTACTGGCCACGTTGATGGAGCGCCAACTCGATGAGGCGGCGGCGGGGTTGTTGATGCGCTCGCTGGAGGAGCGAGGCATGCACTTCCGCCTGCAGGCGCAGACCACCGAGGTGCTGGGTGACGAGCGGGTCACCGGGGTGCGTTTTCAGGACGGCAGCGAGCTACCCGCGGACCTCGTGGTGATGGCGGTCGGTATTCGCCCGAACATCGAGCTGGCGCAGCAGTCCGGGCTTTATTGCGAGCGGGGCATCCTGGTCAACGATACGCTGCAGACCTTCGATCCGAGCATCTACGCGGTGGGCGAATGCGTACAGCATCGCGGCAGCGTCTACGGCCTGGTTGCGCCTTTGTTCGAACAGGCCAAGGTCTGCGCAAATCACTTGGCCGAATACGGTATCGCCAAATACGGTGGATCGATGACATCGACCAAACTCAAGGTCACCGGCATCGATCTCTTTTCCGCCGGTGACTTCAATGGCGACGACAGCAGCGAGGAAATGGTGCTGCAGGACGCCGCGCGCGGCGTGTACAAGAAATTGGTGATCCGCGACAACCGTATCAAGGGTGCCGTGATGTACGGCGATACCCTCGACGGCGCCTGGTATTTCCAGCTGATGCGCGACGAGTCAGACATCACCGATCTGCGCGAGCATCTTCTGTTCGGGCAGGCACACATCGGAGACGCGGGCCATGGTGATGAAACTTCTCGTATCACCGCATTGCCCGACAACGCCGAAATCTGCGGTTGCAACGGCGTGTGCAAGGGCGAGATCGTCCAGGCCATCACCGAAAAGAAGCTGTTCACTCTGGAGGAAGTGCGTGCGCATACCAAGGCGAGCAATTCCTGCGGTTCGTGCACCGGCCTGGTGGAGTCGCTGCTGGCCAGTACGCTAGGTGGTGATTATTCGCAGACGCCATCGAAGCAATCCATCTGTCCGTGCACCGAGCACACACACGACGAGGTGCGCGAGGCCATCCATACCCGTGAACTCAAGACCATGCCGGCAGTATTTGAGGCCATGGCTTGGTCAACGCCGGATGGTTGTCATACCTGCCGTCCGGCGCTCAATTACTACCTGTTGATGAACTGGCCGGGCGAGTACGAGGACGATAGTCGGGCGCGTTTTATCAACGAGCGGGTGCACGCCAACATCCAGAAAGACGGTACCTATTCCGTGGTGCCGCGTATCTGGGGTGGCGTGACCACGCCTGCCGAGCTGCGTGCCATCGCCGAGGTGGCGGAGAAGTATCAGGTGCCCACGGTCAAGATCACCGGCGGCCAGCGCATCGACCTGTTGGGCGTGAAGAAGGGCGATCTGCCGGCGATGTGGGGCGATTTGTCGCGTGCCGGCTTCGTTTCCGGCCACGCCTATGGGAAGGCCTTGCGCACGGTGAAGACCTGTGTGGGTTCTGAATGGTGCCGCTTCGGTACCCAGGACTCTACGGGGCTGGGTATCGCGCTTGAGCAGCAGACTTGGGGCACCTGGACGCCGCATAAATTCAAGATCGGCGTGTCCGGTTGTCCGCGCAACTGTGCCGAGGCCACGATCAAGGATCTGGGTGTGGTCTGTGTGGATTCTGGCTACGAGTTGCACGTGGGTGGCAACGGCGGAGTCAAGGTGCGTGCGACTGATTTTCTGTGCAAGGTCGCCAGCGAGGCGGAAGTACACGAATATACCGCCGCCTTCATACAGTACTACCGTGAAACCGCCCGCTATCTGGAACGTACGGCACCCTGGATCGAGCGCGTTGGGTTGAGTCTGGTGAAACAGAAAGTGGTCGAGGACGAGGTAGGGCGCAAGGTTCTGGCGCGGCGCTTTGCCGAGTCGCAGCAGTACGCGCAACACGACCCCTGGTTGGAGCGTGCCGAAGGCACGGACGCGAACGAATATCGCCCGCTCAACCGTATCAGTGCCTGAGCAGTGCATCGATTTTTTGATGGAGTGAACCGATGAAACAATGGATCGAGATCGCCGCGTTGACCGAGATTCCGCGTTTGGGCTCGCGGATCGTTGCCCATGGGGACGAGGAAATCGCGGTGTTCCGGGCTAGCGACGACGCGGTGTTTGCGCTGCACAACCGTTGTCCGCATCGCGGTGGCCCCTTGTCAGAAGGCATCGTGCATGGCCATCGGGTGACCTGCCCGCTGCACAACTGGGTGATCGAGCTGGACCAGGGAGAGGCCGTCGCTCCGGATAGCGGCACCACCACCTGCTACGCCACCCGCGTTGAAGATGGGCGTATCTGGCTGGAGCTGGACAGCGCTGCGGAAGCTGCTCATGGCTGAGGCGATCGCCACCATTTGTCCCTACTGCGGCGTGGGCTGTGGCCTCAAGGTACGCCCCGGGGTCACGGTGGAGGTGCAGCCGGATACGACGCATCCCGCCAATCTGGGCCGCGTATGTTCCAAGGGCGCGGCCCTGGGTGAAACCCTGGGGAAGCTGATCGTCTGTGCCATCCAGAGATCAATGGTGCGCAGGCGAGCTGGGACGAGGCGCTCGATGAAGTCGCCGTGCGTTTGCGCACGGTCATCGAAGCGCATGGACCACAAGCTGTGGCCTTCTATGTCTCCGGTCAGCTGCTCACCGAAGATTATTATGTCGCCAACAAGTTGATGAAGGGATTCATCGGCGCGTCGAACATTGATACCAACTCACGCCTATGCATGTCCTCTGCCGTGGCTGCCTACAAGCGTGCCCTGGGCGAGGACGCGGTACCCTGCAGCTACCGAGACCTCGAAGAGGCCGATTTGCTGGTGCTGGCAGGCTCCAATGCGGCTTGGACGCACCCTGTGTTGTATCAGCGCATCGTGGCTGAGAAGCGTCGCCGACCCGCTCTGCGTGTGGTTGTCATCGACCCGCGACGCACCGCAACCTGCGATATCGCCGACTTGCATCTGGCCCTGCGGCCTGGTGCGGATGCTTGGCTGTTCAACGGTTTGCTCAGCTATCTGGCTCGCGAGGGCGGCCTTGATCAGGATTTCCTGAACGCACACACGGGCGGGGCGGAGGCGGCACTAGAGGCTGCGCGTGCCGCCGCGCCGTCGATCCCGGCCGTGGCTGCGGCCTGCGAGCTGCCGGTGGCGCAGGTGGGCGAATTTTTCCGCTTGTTCCTGCGGACCGAGAAAGTCGTCACGATGTGGTCGCAGGGTTTGAATCAATCCAGCAGCGGGGTCGACAAGGGCGCCGCCCTGATCAATTGTCATCTGGCTACGGGCCGTATCGGTCGGCCCGGCATGGGACCGTTTTCGCTGACTGGGCAGCCCAATGCGATGGGGGGGCGTGAGGTGGGCGGGCTCGCCAATCAGCTGGCCGCGCACATGGATATCGACGACGCCGATGCACGCGATCGCTTGAGTCGCTTCTGGGGTGTGCCGGCGGTGGCCGATGCTCAGGGCCTCAAGGCAGTCGATTTATTTGAGGCAGTGGCCGATGGCCGGGTCAAGGCGGTCTGGATCATGGCGACCAATCCTGTCGTGAGCATGCCGGATGCCGACCGAGTGCGTGCGGCCCTGCAGGCTTGCGAGCACGTGATTGTTAGCGATTGCGTACGTGGCAGCGACACGGTAGCTTTCGCCGACGTACTCCTGCCAGTGGCAACCTGGGGTGAGAAGGACGGTACGGTAACCAATTCCGAACGTCGTATCTCGCGTATGCGTGCCTTTGTTGCGCCGCCGGGAGAGGCGCGCCCGGATTGGTGGATTATCACTGAAGTGGCGCGGCGGTTAGGGCACGGCGATGGCTTCTCCTATCGTTCGCCGGCGGACATTTTCCGCGAGCATGCCGCGCTCTCTGCATTCGAAAATGAAGGTCGCCGAGTATTCGATATCGGCGCGCTCGCGGGCATTAGCGACGCACAGTATGATGCCTTGGCGCCGGTGCAGTGGCCGGTCAATGCGAAGCATCCGGAGGGTACCGAAAGATTGTTTGCCGACGGGTATTTCCCGACGGCCGATGGGCGTGCTCGCCTGCTGCCGGTAACCCCGCGCGCACCGGTGGTGGCCGCAGGCGATGAATATCCGCTGATAATGAATACGGGACGTATCCGGGATCAGTGGCACACCATGACGCGTACGGCACGCACGTCACGGCTGACCACCCACCTGCCGGAGCCCTTCGTGCAGATCCATCCGCTGGATGCCGATCTCTGGCACCTGAGCGACGGTAGCCTCGCACGGGTGATCAGTCCGCAAGGGCGCTTGCTGGCACGGGTCAAGCTTGATCCGGCGCAACGGCCCGGATCGGTCTTCGTACCCATGCATTGGAACGAAGTCTACGCACGCAACGCGCGCGCCAATGCGTTGACCGCTGCCGTCACCGATCCGATCTCCGGGCAACCCGAATTCAAGCATGCCCCGGTGCGTGTGGAGCCCTTCCGCCCGCTCTGGGAGGGTTTTCTGCTCAGTCGTTCGCCACAAACCCTGCCGTTGGGCGAGTATCGGGTACACATTCCCAGCCGCGGTTTTCATCGCTACGAGCTGGCCGACGAGGCTTCGCCAGGAGACTGGGGACAGTGGGTGCAGGCGCACTTGCTCGGGCCAGGAGAATGGATGGAGTACGCCGATCCGGCAGCTGGGCGTTATCGCTGCGCACGCCTGCGTGACGGGCGTCTGGAGCTGGTGTTCTTCGTGGCGCCCGCGGGCCTTCCGGAGCGCAGTTGGCTGGGGCAGATGTTTGCGGAAGATTATCTCGATGACGTGGCGCGCATGAGCTTGCTCGCCGGGCGTCCGGTCACCGGCATGCGGGTCACCGGGCGGCAGGTCTGTGCCTGCTTCAACGTGGGGCTCAACACTCTGGTGGAGGCCATAGGCGAACAGGGTCTGACCAGTGTTGAAGCCATTGGGGAAGCCTTGCAGGCAGGTACCAATTGTGGCTCTTGTATCCCGGAGCTGCGGGAAATTCTGGCTCAGGCGCAACGGAGCGCCTGAGCGGACGACGAGGAGGTCGCATGAGGCATTTACCGATTTTCATGGACGTACAGGGGCACGACTGCCTTGTGGTTGGCGGCGGGTCCGTGGCGGTGCGTAAGGCTGGTCTGCTGCTGGAAGCAGGCGCCAAGGTCACCTTGGTAGCGCCCGAGGCTTGCAAGGAATTGCTTGAACAGCAGTCGGCGGGACGGATGATCTGGCTGGCGGAATCCTTCGCGGCTCGCCATCTTGCCGGTCGTATGCTGGTAATTGCCGCGACGGATGATGCCGGCGTCAATCGGCGCGTGTACGCGGCGGCGCGCAGCCGCAGCCTGCCGGTGAACGTGGCCGATCAGCCGGCGCTATGCAGTTTTATCCTACCGGCGGTGATCGACCGAGCCCCGGTAACCATTGCGGTATCGAGCGGTGGAACCGCACCGGTACTCGCACGCCATCTCAAGACCCGACTGGAAACATTCATACCGCATACCTGGGGCCGTTTGGCCGGCCTGCTCGGTGGTTGGCGCGGTGAGGTTAAACGGCGTCTGAGCTCGCCATTGGCGCGTCGTCGCTTCTGGGAGGATGCATTGGAGGGACAGGTTGCCTCGCTTGCCTTGGCTGGGGATACGGTCGGAGCCGAGGCATGTCTTGCACAGGCGTTATCTGCGGCGGTTGACGAGGGGGTACAGGGTCAGGGCGGCGAGGTTTGGTTGGTGGGTGCAGGACCGGGGGATCCGGAATTGTTGACGCTCAAGGCCTTGCGGCTGTTGCAGCGGGCGGATGTGATTGTTTACGACCGCCTCGTCGGCCCAGAAATACTCGCGCTTGCGCGCCGTGAAGCCGAGCGTGTTTTCGTTGGCAAGCGCGCAAGTGATCATGCGTTGCCGCAGGAGGCGATCAGCGAACTGCTGGTGCGGCTCGCAACGGAGGGCAAGCGCGTGTTACGTCTCAAGGGGGGGATCCCTTCATTTTCGGACGCGGCGGCGAGGAGATCGAGCGCCTGGCTGCCGCCCATATCCCCTTCCAGGTCGTGCCAGGGGTGACCGCAGCCAGCGGCTGCGCAGCTTATGCCGGTATCCCGCTGACGCATCGCGATTGCGCTACTAGCGTGCGCTTCGTGACTGGGCACACGCGTGATGATCGCCTGGATCTTGATTGGGCTGGACTGGCGATGGCGCGGCAGACACTGGTGTTCTACATGGGGTTGGCCAACCTGTCCGAAATCTGCGAGCGGCTGATCGCGAATGGCATGTCGGCCGATACGCCGGCTGCGCTGGTGGAGCAAGGCACGACGCCTGGCCAGCGGGTCCACGCCGGCAATCTGACCACGCTACCGTCGCTGGCGGCCACGGCCGGATCGCCAAGCCTGGTAATCGTAGGCGAGGTGGTAGCCTTGCGTGAACGTCTCGGCTGGTATGAGGGCGCGGCACCCGGACAGTCCTCATTTGATCGCCCACCCTGTACCGCGGTTGCCGAGGCGCTGCACAGCGAGGTGGCATAAGGCAATTATCATGAGGCCTGCGATCCCGAATTCCAGCGCCGTGGACACGCGATGACACCGGCCGAATCTGCGGCAATCGGCGGGCCGCACGGATTTCAGTCCGCGTACGGTGTCATTCGCGGAGCGCGGTGTCTATGCGTGGATTGGTGGGCGATGGGTTTCGCCATTGCGCTGCCTGCGAAATACCTTGTCCGCGCGAACGGATCGTGCAGAGAGGGCGCTGTTTTGAACCGAAGTGATTTCCGTCGAGGAAAAGGGGGTGAATAATCCAGGCCACACCCAAGCGGATTTTGGAGCTGCAAGTCCCTGGTGTCGTGTCGGGGAAAGCGAATTCATCCGGCACGACACAGACATGGCACTCTACGGCTCCGAATGCGCTAATGGATTCGGGTTTCGATTTTTCAGATATGTCGATGGTGATTGTGGAGTATGTGCCGATGATTGATCCGAATGCGCTGGAAGGGTTCGATGGCCGCTGTATCGCGCTGCCGGAAACCCGCCAACTGGATGTGCTGGCAGGGCTACTGGAGCGGCGTGGTGCGCAAGTGATCCGATGCCCACTGGTATCCATTCTGGATACGCCGGATCAGATTTCGGTAGCGACCTGGCTCAAGCATTTCATTCACGACGATACCGTGCGGGATCTGATCCTGCTGACCGGTGAAGGTGTTTCGCGCCTGCTGGACGCCGCGGAGCGGCACTACATGCGCCCGGCCTTCGAGGCAAAGCTGGCGAGGGTGCGCAAGATCTCGCGCGGACCCAAGCCGGGACGCGCCCTGCGCGAGATCGGGCTGGTCAGCGACGTGGTGAGTGTGAAGCCGACGACCGCTGGGGTGATCGAGACACTGGCGACATTGGAATTCGTCACCGACCGGGTGGCGGTACAGCTTTACGGGAGTGAGCCCAATCTACCGTTGCAGAACGCGTTGCGCGCGCGTGGCCTGGAGCCCATGCCCGTCGCGCCCTACATTTACGCCAGTGAAATGGACGATGTTCGTGTGCTCGATCTGATCGATACCCTTGCCGGAGGGCAGGTGGATGCGATTGCCTTCACCAGCCAGCCACAGGTCAGACGCTTGCTCGATCTGGCACACGAGCATGGCCGCGAAGAGGCGCTGCGTACGGCAATGGCCGGGATGTTGATTGCGGCCATCGGCCCGGTGGTGGCGGATCTGCTGGACAGCCGCGGCGTGCATGTCGATGTGGTGCCGGAGGCGCGTTATTTCATGCGCCCATTGGTCGATGCTATCGCGGCGAAATTTACGGCGCCCTGAGGGCGTTGCACGATCCGCTCGGGGGCTTCGGATTGCCCTCCGAAGCGTATCACCAGTGCACCGAGTTCATCTGCCAAGCTGATCAGTCCGCGTGCTCGGGTTTCTGTTCGCTGCGCGGCCTCGCACGTGATTTCGGCGGTATCGCGAATTGCGGTTACCCGACGGTTGATCTCTTCGGCGACCTTGCTCTGCTGCTCGCCGGCGATCGCAATCTGGGCGGTCATGTCGCCTATGATGGTGACCGCGCCGTCGATGGCGCCGAGGGCATCGACGACTCCGGCGGTTTCATCCACTCCTTGGCGGGCAAGGCGTTCGTTGGCCTTTAAATTCTCGGTGCTTTCGCCGACCGTGTGCTGCAGTTGTTCGATCATGTCCTGAATGTCGGCGGTCGCGGAGGCGGTGCGTTTTGCGAGCGCACCGACTTCGCTGGCAACCACGGCGAAACCACGACCGTGTTCGCCGGCACGTGCAGCTTCGATGGAGGCGTTGAGTGACAGCAGATTGGTTTGATCCGCAATTTCCTTGATCAGATCGACCACGTCGCCGATACGCGCGCTGTCGGCATTCAGTCGCTGCATGACGCGCCCCGCGTCGGCGATTTCCTCGGCGAGGCGAGTGATGGTGTCGCGGCTGGTATTGACGACGCCGCGCCCGCGGGCGGTTGCTTCGCGCGCCCGTCCGGCCGACTGTGCGGCTTCGGTGGTGTTATGTGCTACCTCCTGCACGGTGGCGGCCATCTCGTTAACCGCCGTGGCGACCGATTCGATCTGTGTCTGCTGTTCCTCGATACCGCGCACGGTCTGGGCGAGGATTTCGGCGGAATCGCCCGATGACCGGTGTAGATGGCGGGCATGTTCCTGGATGCGACCGAGTACGGTGCGCTGTCCTGCCTCGAGTAGCCGAAAGGCCAATTCTATCTCGCCTGATTCGTCGCGTCGGTCGGTATAGACCGCCTGCATCACCGGATTGTCCACAATGCGTCGTGCTCGTGAGACGGTCCGGCGTAGCGGGGCGAGCAGGCCGATGGTCGCAAAAACGGAAATCATTCCCAGGACGAAGGCCGCACCCGTCGCAGCTGTCCGTGTCAGCCCACTTATTTCGCCGATGGCCAGTAGCGAGAACAGCCCTCCATTGACCGCGGCAATGCGCGTGCCCATGCGGTGCAACGGGGAGCGGCGCATGAGGCGAGTCAGACGGGCACCGGCGGTTCGCGTGTCCGCACCCCGCCCATCCGTAGGGCTGCCGAGTACTCGATACAGTTTTTCGGCGCGTGCGCGGTCCGCCGCTTGCGGTCGGACGCGCACGGACTCGTAGCCGCTCAGGCGACCTTGTTCGTAGACAGGCGTGACATAGGCATCGACCCAGTAGTGGTCGCCGTTGTGACAGCGGTTTTTCACGACGCCCATCCAAGGGTGGCCGGATTTGACCGTGTGCCACAGGTCGGCAAATGCCGCTTGCGGCATATCGGGGTGGCGCACGAGGTTATGGCTCTTGCCAACGAGTTCATCGGCACTGAAGCCGGCGACTTTGAGGAAGACCTCGTTGGCGTAGGTGACCACGCCGGCCGTGTCAGTGGATGAGATGAGTTGCTCGTCGGGCGCGAAGGACTGTTCGCGGCCGCTGATCGGGAGGTTTCGCTTCATGCCGGTGTGTTAGCGCCAGTTGGTCAGTGCCGTGGCCACGGGCACGCGCCGCGCGACCATTGAGGTGCGCGAGTATAAACATGTTCTGTATGGGGGTATAGAGCGCACCGCGGCGTGGCCGCGATGCGAATGCCGGTGCTCTACCAGGTGAGTACGCGGCCAGCCTCGCCCAATGCAGGTAGGGCCTGACTCGGCGTCAGCAAGGGCAGACTCTTGGTCAGATCGTCAACAGTCATGCCGTTGAGATCCAATGATTGCGCGCAGCCGATCACACGCACGCCATTGTCTTCGGCCAGCTTCATAAAGTCGGCGATGCTGTTGCCGCCCTCAAGCGGGTGGATGGATTCGGCCACGCCTTTTTTCAGCAGCTCGGTGGCTGGGCCGGTGAAGTACATGATGACGTTTTGCTCCATGGCGGCGGCGGTGGAGGCCAGAAAAAAGGCGGAGGGTAGCCGTTTGGGGTTTTCGGGGCCGGTGATCAGAATAATCACCAGATCTGCTGCTTGTGAGTCAGCCATGTTGTGCCTCCTGCGGGTGTGGAGAATCGATAAACGTGCGAACCACCTTCATGTGGAGTGGCGCGCGACATGCCGAGTAGAGGAATCGGGCAGATTTCGTATGGCCTGCATCCACCTTTGCGCCGAGTGGACGATGGATAAGATGCCTGACCAGCTTTCGGGGGATTCTTGTTCAGCACATGTGAATATAGGCAAATACCGGATGATTTGGTTCCCCCTGAGCCAAGTCCATGAACTTTATCCACGCATAGAATGTCTAGATTCGGACAGTCGGTCATGTGCTGGCTGTAGTGCGCTCAAGGCCGCCAAGACGGCCGGCCTGCGGCGGAGGGTTACGACTTCGCCGCGGGCTTATCACCCATCTGTTTAAGGAGAGATCAACGATGTCGCTCGTGAGCACCGTAATTGTACTGTTAACCATTATCGGACTGGCCATTGCCACAGGTGTTCTGGCTACGACGGGTTTGACCACCGGAGCGATCGGTACCGGGGTGTTGACCATCATCCTGGCCTTCATGTCCTGGCTGGGCTTCGTCGGCGTACGCACCCAAGAGGGTTGACCGGAAGGCCTCGCCCTCCGATTACGCCACTTCAACGTCGCAGGCCCGGTGTGGCGATCGCCGGGTCTGCGAGTTTTTCGGTTTATCCAGGCATTTGATATTTCGAAGCAAAACTGAGTTGACCTTGCCGGATCAAAACATGTATCTTCGATGCACCTTTTGATGGTGACAACGCTGAGGAGTATGTAAGGATGAACAATCTGTATGAACAGTTGGGTGGCGACAAGGCGGTGGATGCTACGGTCGACATTTTCTATCGCAAGGTTCTGGCGGACGACCGGGTCAACGGTTTCTTCGATGACACCGACATGGAAGGGCAGGCCGCAAAGCAGAAGGCCTTTCTGACCATGGCCTTTGGAGGGCCGCATAGCTATACCGGGCGCGATATGCGAGAGGGGCACAAGCATCTGGTCGACCGTGGGCTGAACGATACCCATGTCGATGTGATCATCCAGCTGATCGGTGAGTCGCTGCGTGAACTCAACGTGCCGGAAGCATTGATCGCGCAGGTGGCATCGGTCGCTGAATCGACGCGCAACGACGTCCTGAACCGCTGATCCTGCGATTCCAGGAACGCCCGATTCACGTCAGCAGGGAAGCAAACTCATGACCGATATCCGCTATGCCGGACAGGAGCACGTGGCGCTGCCAAGCGAAAGCGTGCTGGAGACATTGGAGCGTGTGGGTGTTCAGATCCCCAATGCT
This sequence comes from Acidihalobacter yilgarnensis, assembly GCF_001753245.1. Classification (NCBI taxonomy): domain Bacteria; kingdom Pseudomonadati; phylum Pseudomonadota; class Gammaproteobacteria; order Chromatiales; family Ectothiorhodospiraceae; genus Acidihalobacter; species Acidihalobacter yilgarnensis. The sequence goes on from NZ_CP017415.1 coordinate 1,133,100, forward strand.
TGCCGTAGCGGAGTTTGCCAGAGTTGCTTGATGCGGGCGCGGGCGGGCGATGTCCCGCCCGCAGCCCAAGCTGGACTGAAGGACACCTTGCGCAGCCAAGGCTATTTCCTGGCCTGTTGTTGCCGGCCGGAAGGCGATCTTGAGGTCGCCCTGCCGGATGATGACGCACTGGGCGAAACGGAAGTGAGCCTGACCGGTATAGAGCTGCTTAGCCCCAGCGTCATGCGGGTCTTGCTTAAGCCCGAGGCGGCGTTTGAATACCGGCGGGGGCAGTTCATCAACCTGATCCGCGACGATGGTCTGCGGCGCAGCTACTCGCTGGCCGGTTGTGCGGATTTGGGGGACGCGCTGGAGCTGCACGTACGTCACATTCCAGGCGGTGCGATGAGCGACTGGTTGATGACCGGTCACGGCAGTACCGATAGCCTGCGCATTCAGGGGCCGCACGGCAATTGCTTCTATGTGCCGGGAAAACCCGATCAGGCGATGCTGCTGATCGGTACGGGTACCGGGCTGGCGCCCTTGTACGGCATTGTGTGCGATGCCCTTGCGGCCGGGCACACCGGGCCAATACATCTGTATCACGGCGCGCGCACGCTTGAGGGCCTCTACTTGGTGGAGCGCATGCGCGAGCTGTCGGCGCGTCATGCCAATCTGTACTACACCCCTGCGTGATGGAATCCGGCGAGCCGTCCGCGGCGGGCACGGTTACGGTGGGGTCGGTGGACCAGGTTGGACTGGAGGCGCATGCCAGCCTCAAGGGATGGCGGAGCTATTTCTGCGGCGATCCGAACTTGGTCACGCGTATGCGCAAGCGTGCCTATCTGGCGGGTGCGTCGTTGGCCGATATCTACGCAGATGCCTTCCTGCCGGCGGCCACGCCCACCTAGCGCCCGAGCGTGAGCCTGGCCGGGGCGTTATACTGGCCAGTCAAGTTTACCGGCGCGGCGCCATGCATCTTACTCAACACACTGATTTTTCGCTGCGCGTCCTGATGTATCTGGGCGCAATGGAGAACCGGCTCGTTACCATTGACGAGCTGGCGGATCGCCTGCATATCGCGCGTAGTCACCTCGCCAAGATCGTCAACCGCCTCTCCCGTCTGGGTTATATCGCCACCCTGCGCGGCAAAGGTGGCGGTATGCGTTTGGCGCATCAGCCCAGCGAGATTGTCATCGGTGCGGTGGTGCGGGATACAGAGCCTGGCACCACCCTGATCGATTGTCAGAGTCCGCCTTGCTCGATTCTCGGCGTCTGCGGGCTGGTCGGTACACTGGCCCGTGCGAAGGCGGCATTTTTCGAGGTGTTGGATGGGGTGACTTTGGCTGATCTCGTGGCCAATGGCGGGGCGTTGCGTCAGCGTTTCGAATCACCGGGTGAGGGTGCGCGTGTTATTCATCTCGTGACCCTGGACGGTTCCTGAGTTCTGGATCGTCTCGCGCACACCCTTGTCATACCCGACCCGTAAGCACTGATGGAGCCCGGATGGCCCTACCTGCGTCACCCCGTATTGCATTGATTCGACAACGATATACGCGCTTCGGCGGTGCCGAGCGCTTTGTGGCTGGCGCACTTGAGGCCCTGGTGGCCCGTGGCGCCCGCCTGTCGGTCATCACCCGTCGTTGGCAACATCAACCCGGTGTCGAGACGATCGGCGTCAACCCGTTCCATCTCGGCCGGGTTTGGCGCGACTGGGCCTTCGCGCGGGCCGCTTGCCGGGTGGTCGACGCCCGCGGCTTCGATCTGGTCCAGTCGCACGAGAGGATCGCCTGCTGCGATGTCTATCGCGCGGGTGACGGCGTTCATCGCGTCTGGCTACAGCGTCGGGCCGCCGCTGGCGGTTGGCGCGCACGCTTCGGGCAATGGCTCAGCCCATATCATCATTATGTCCTGCATGCGGAAAGGCGCTTATTTGAGAGCCCGAGGCTCAAGGCAGTGATCTGCAATTCGGCCATGGTGCGAGACGAGATCAGCGCATGCTTCGGCGTCCCGGAGGCGCGTATCGAAGTGATTTATAACGCGGTTGATAGCGAGTATTTCACGCCGATACTGCGTACGCGCTACCGTCAGGAGATGCGCGAGCGTCTAGGCGTGCCAGAATCCGCAATGGTCTATCTGTTCGTCGGCTCTGGGTTCGCGCGCAAGGGACTGGACACAGCTATCCGCGCCTTGGCGGCGCTGCCCAGCCATTGTTGCCTTGTGGTGGTGGGCAAGGATCGCGCGACGCCGCGTTACCGGCGTCTGGCGCGTAAGCTTGGCTTGGCGTCGCGTGTCTATTTCGCAGGTCCGCAAGCCGATACGGCCCCGTTTTACGGTATGGCTGACGCGCTTGTGCTTCCGACGCTCTACGATCCCTTCCCCAATGTAGTGCTGGAGGCACTGGCCTGTGGATTGCCGGTATTGATCAGCGATAGCTGCGGCGCGGTGGACATTATCCGCGACGGGGAGAATGGTTTTATCTGCGCCGCACGGGATCTCGAGGGTTTGATCGCGCGTATGCGCCGACTGATGGATGCCGAATTGAGAGACCACCTCATGCCGGTCTCCCGCGCGTTGGTCGAGTCCTGGCAGGCGGAGGCCATGTCGGCGCGACTGCTTGGGCTCTATCGACGCTTGCTCAAGCATGAGGATGAAATAACAGACAAGGTACACGCCCGAATCCCCCTCGAGTGATGACGCGGGATACGAACTGGCCCACGCGCGGCTATGCTATGCAGGAATTTATGTAAACCGGGTGGCTCCGGCACCCGATGGCATAGCGAGGATACGATTGTGAGCGAAAACCGGCGCGATCACGAACGGCGGCACTGGGATCGGAAAGTACATTATCCCTTTCGGGATAGTGACGGTCGGATGGTGGTGCACAATCGCCGGCGGGTCGTGGAGCGGCGTTCCAGATCCGCACGGGCACTGGATGCGCGCCCCGTACTCAAGCTGCGTTTTCGGGGGCATGATGTCGCATTGCGTAACGGGCAGCTGAGGGTCGGACGCCATAGCGGCAACGATATCGTGATCAATCAACCGGTCGTCTCGCGCCATCATGGCGTGATTCTATCCCTCGGCGACGGCTATTTGCTGGTGGACACCAGCCGGAACGGTACGTATGTGCGGCTGGAAGGGGCATCGGCGGACGTGCATGTCCAGGCAGGCGAGTACAAGCTCGACAGCCGCGGGACCCTCAGGCTGGGTCGCGTCACGGATGCGCCGGGCAATGATCTGCTGTACTTCGAGTTGATCTGACCGACGCGTCCTCGGTGTCCCCTCAAACCTGATGGTATTCGCGGTACCAGTCCACGAAGCGACGAATACCGTCCTCGATCTGAGTCTGTGGTTGATAATCCACGTCCTCGATGAGCTGTTCGACATCGGCGTAGGTGTCGGGTACATCGCCCGGTTGCAGCGGCAATAAATTCTTTTCAGCTTGCCTGCCGAGGCATGCTTCCAGTACCTCGATGTAGCGCATCAACTCCACCGGTTGATTGTTCCCGATGTTGTAGAGGCGGTAGGGCGCCAGACTGGTTGCTGAATCCGGGTTGTCTCCCGACCACTCGGGGTTCGGTGTTGCTACGTGATCCAGCGTACGAATGACACCTTCGACAATATCGTCGATATAGGTGAAATCGCGGCGATGGTGCCCATAGTTGAAGACATCGATCGGTTCGCCGGCAAGAATCTTGCGCGTAAACATGAATAAGGCCATGTCGGGGCGGCCCCAGGGGCCATAGACGGTGAAGAAACGCAGGCCGGTGGTCGGCAGGCCGTAGAGATGACTGTAAGTGTGCGCCATCAGCTCATTGGCCTTTTTGCTGGCGGCATACAGACTCACCGGATGGTCCACATTGTCGTGTACCGAGAAAGGCATGTGGGTATTGGCGCCGTAGACCGAGCTGGATGAGGCGTAAACCAGATGCTCGACGTCATGGTGGCGGCAACCCTCCAGGATGTTGACGAAGCCGACCAGATTGGTGTCGACGTAGGCGTGCGGGTTGATCAGCGAATAGCGCACGCCGGCCTGGGCGGCGAGGTTGACCACGCGCTCGGGGCGGTGCCGGGCGAAGACGGCGGCGATGGCGTCGCGGTCGGCGATGTCGATGCGCTCGTCCGTAAAGCCGGCGTGACCCTGGATGCGTGCGAGCCGGGCCTGCTTCAGGCGGACGTCATAGTAGTCGTTGAGGTTGTCGACGCCGATGACTTCGTCGCCGCGTTCGAGCAGGCGGGCAGATAGGGCGGAGCCGATGAAGCCGGCCGAACCAGTGATGAGTACGCGCATAAATTTCCCCCGGTGGTTTTATAGTCGTCCGTCGACGCTGTCGACCGGCAGTACGGACTTGACGTCGAACACGATAGCGTTTTCGTGACCTTGGGCACGGATATACGCAGCCCCTCGTTCGAGGAAGGTGTCGTGCGACACGGCCAGGATAACGGCATCGTAAATTCCCGTTTGTGGCGTCTCGACGGGGCGAATGCCGTATTCGTGCATCGCTTCCTCCGGGTCTACCCAAGGGTCGTAGACATCGACCAGGGCGTGGAATTCGCGGAAGGCTTCGATCACGTCGATCACCCGCGTATTGCGCAGATCAGGGCAATTCTCCTTGAAGGTTAGCCCGAATATCAGGATGCGCGCGCCGACGACATGCAGTTTGCGTTGCGTCATCAGTTTGAGTACGCGTTCCGCTACGTAGGCGCCCATGCCGTCGTTGGTACGTCGCCCGGCCAGGATCATGGCTGGGTGATGACCGACTTCCTGGGCCTTGTGGGTCAGGTAGTAGGGATCCACGCCGATGCAGTGACCGCCGACCAGCCCAGGCCGGAAGGGCAGGAAATTCCACTTGCTGCCGGCGGCTGCAAGTACCTCCTGGGTATCGATGCCGAGTCGGTGAAACAGCATGGCCAACTCGTTGATCAGGGCGATATTGACATCGCGCTGAGTATTTTCGATCACCTTGGCAGCCTCCGCGACGCGGATGCTGGCGGCGCAATGGGTCCCCGCCGTGATGATGCTGGCATAGAGCGCATCGACGAAGGCTGCGGCCTCCGGCGTTGAGCCGGAAGTGACCTTTCGGATACTGGTGACGCGGTGCTCTTTGTCGCCGGGATTGATGCGTTCCGGGCTATAGCCGGCGAAGAAATCGCGATTGAAGTGCAAGCCGGAACAGGCTTCCAGAATTGGGACACAGACTTCCTCCGTGGCGCCGGGATAGACGGTGGACTCATAGATCACCACGTCACCGGGCTTCAGGAGGTTCCCGACCGTGCGGCTGGCGGACTCAAGAGGGCTGAGGTCTGGCCGTTTGTGACGATCCACCGGCGTGGGCACGGTCACGATGAACACGTTGCAGGTACGCATATCTTCGGGTTGACTGGAGAAGCTGAGCTGTGTGCTGGTGCTGAGTTCCTCCTTGCTAACCTCGCGCGTGCTGTCATGGCCGCGGCGCAGTTCGTCGATGCGCTCGGGCTTGATGTCCAGTCCAGCGGTTGGGTAATGACGACCGAATTCCACTGCCAGTGGCAGCCCCACGTAACCCAGTCCAACGATGCCAATACGAACGGAAGTCAGATCGACCACGATTTTCTCCCAAGGTTATTTCACATACTGAAGGATTTCGGCCAATTTGTCGGGCGGTGGTGTGCCCTCGAAATAGAAGGCGGAGCCGTCGGTGGTGGCAAACAGTGTGACCGGTACACCGTTGAGGCCGTGGTCGGCCAGTAGGCCATTGTTGATATCAAGCTCGTGACGGGTCTTCGCGCTGGGGTTCTGCAGAGGTGCAATACCGCCGCCGGGCGTATCGCCGAAATTCCAATCGTGCTCGCTCTGATAGAAGGCCTTCAGACGATCCTTAGACTGAAGAATCGCCGCTGCCTTACCGGGACTGGTGCTGGTGAGGATGCCAACGGTTATCCAATGCACCGTCACTTCGTCCCTTTTCACATAGGGGCGAAGTTCCTCGAAGAGCTTGTGGCAATACGGGCAGTTCGGGTCGAAGAAGATATACAGTGTCTTGGCGCCCTTGCCCTCGGTGATTTGTACCGCCTTGTGCACGTCCTTGAGCAGCGAGATGGCGGGATTCCCGCTAGCGGCATGCGCAGGTGAGGCGACCAGGCCGGCAATCAGCAGGAAGGCGGCAAAGAGGGCGTACGGTTTTTGCAGGAAGGGCATGCTGGCTCCGGGCGCAGGATCGCGCGGTGGATGTGGCGGGCTTGTATATCATAGCCGCCCGGCGCTGGCCATTGGCGGGTCGGCAGAGTCGTGGCAGCTTCGTTACAATCCGACGCTGGAAGCGCCCCCGATCTTACAGGAAGGATTCGACGCCATGTCCCAATATTCCGCCGATGCAGGCCTCGGTTCCCGCCAGCGCTTCGATCGCCGTTTCTTCGGCGATGTCTGGCGTCTGGCTAAACCTTACTTCACTCAGTCCGATGAGCGCTGGGCCGCAATCGGGCTGGTGATCATGATTCTCGTCACCATCGGCGGCGGGGTTTATATCAATCTGCGGATCACCAATTGGTACAACACTTTTTACAACGCCCTGCAAACGTATAAGAGTGATGCCTTCTGGGGCTTGATGGGCGAGTTCGCGATCCTGGCGACGATCGGCATCGCACTCAGCGTGTATCAGACCTACCTTACTCAGTTCCTCGACCTGCGCTGGCGCCGCTGGCTCACTGGTGCCTTCCTGACCCGTTACCTCAATGCACGTACCTACTATCACATGGAGGTGTTCAAGCGCGGGCAGGACAACCCCGACCAGCGCATTGCCGACGATCTGTCCGCCTTCGCCCAGTACACCAGCAACCTGGTCAGTGGCCTGCTCAGCGCGATCCTGAACCTGATCACCTTCATCGGCTTGCTGTGGGTGCTGTCGGCCAAGGTGATCGTGCCTTGGGGCGGCGCGGAGCATCACATACCGGGTTTCCTGGTGTGGACGGCGCTGCTCTATGCGATCGCCTGGACCTGGGTGGCAGCCTTTATCGGCAATCCGCTGATCCGCCTCAATTACCATCAGCAGCGCTTGCAGGCGGACTTCCGCTACAGCCTCGTGCGTCTGCGCGAGAACAGCGAGGGGGTTGCGCTCTACGGTGGCGAGGACAAGGAGCGGACGCAGTTCGATCACCGGTTCGACCATGTGTTCGGGAACTACAAACGCCTGATTCTGATGCGCAAACGATTCAACTGGTTCACGGCCTCCTTCAGCCAGTTCGCCATTATTCTGCCTTTTCTGGCCGCCGCCTCGGCCTATTTCGCCAAGGCCGTGCCGCTGGGTTTTCTGATGCAGATCAGTTCCGCCTTCGGCAATGTGCAAGGTTCCTTCGCTTATCTGGCCACAAGCTACGACAGCCTTGCACAGTGGCATGCGGTGACCGATCGACTGAGAGGCTTCCTGGGTTTCATGGAGGAGGTCGAGGCCATGCAGCGCACCGAAGGCCACATCGAGCGGCGTACTGGGGACGTGCTTGAGGTCTCCGATCTGAGTTTGAGGCTGCCCTCTGGCGGTACTATCGTCAGCGATCTCAATCTGCGGGTGGCGCCGGGCGAGCGGGTGTTGGTAACCGGGCGCTCAGGAATCGGCAAGAGCACGTTGCTGCGCGCTATCGCCGGTATTTGGCTGTTTGGCGAGGGCCGCATCGCGCTGCCGAGTGCGGGGCACAGCCTGTTTCTGCCACAAAAACCCTATTTGCCGCTGGGTAGTCTGCGCGAGGCTCTGCTCTATCCTTCGGGCAGTATCAAGACACCGGATGCGGATCTGGTTCGCGCACTCGAACTGGTCGGTTTGCCTGCACTGATCCCTCAAATGGGTGAGCTGCAGCCCTGGCCACACGTGCTCTCGCTCGGCGAGCAGCAGCGCGTAGCCTTCGCGCGAGTATTGCTGCAGCGTCCGGCCTACGTGTTTCTCGACGAGGCGACCTCGGCGCTGGATGAGCCTTCGGAGCTGGCACTCTATGGGTTGTTGGGCGAGGTGTTGCCAGAGATGGCGGTGATCAGCGTGGGGCATCGTAGTACCTTATTCGCCTTTCACTCGCGTCGTCTGCATTTGCTGCCTGAAGGGCGCTGGGAAGATAACGCCATCGACCCGACGGCACCCGGAACGGAGCCGCAATTCGCAACCTGAGCGCAGCGGCGCGGTGGGGGCTGAATCCGCCGCGCTTCTGCTACAATGCGCGCCATGGCAGGCAACCGCATCGGACAGGCATTCACCGTCACCAGCTTTGGCGAAAGCCACGGTCCAGCCATCGGCTGCATCGTCGATGGTTGCCCGCCGGGGCTGGCGTTGGACGAGGCCGACTTGCAGGCCGATCTCGAACGCCGTCGTCCGGGCAAGACTCGCCATACCACCCAGCGGCGTGAGCCGGATACGGTACGCATTCTCTCCGGCGTATTCGAGGGCGTGACCACGGGTACGCCGATTGCGCTGATGATCGAGAATGTCGATCAGCGTTCCAAGGATTACGGCAATATCCTCGACCGCTTTCGCCCCGGTCATGCCGACTACACCTACTACAAGAAATTCGGCCTGCGCGATTATCGCGGCGGCGGGCGTTCCTCGGCCCGCGAAACCGCGATGCGTGTGGCGGCAGGTGCGATCGCCAAGAAGTATCTGCATGATCGAGTAGGTGTCGCCATTCATGGCTACCTCGCTCAACTCGGCCCGCACAAACCCACCCGCTTCGATTGGGCCGTGGTAGAGGAAAATCCGTTTTTCTTCCCCGATGCGGCCATGGTGCCCGAGCTCGAGGCCTATATGGACGCGCTGCGCAAGTCCGGAGACTCCATCGGCGCGCGCGTCAACGTGGTTGCCCGTGGCGTGCCGCCGGGCTGGGGGGAGCCGGTATTCGATCGCCTGGACGCGGACATCGCCCACGCCATGATGAGCATCAACGCGGTCAAGGGCGTCGAAATCGGCGCCGGCTTCGCCTGCGTTGAGCAACATGGCAGCGAACATCGCGATGAGATCACGCCGTCGGGCTTCCTCAGCAACCATGCAGGCGGCGTGCTTGGCGGCATATCCAGTGGGCAGGACATTGAGGTCAGCCTGGCCCTCAAGCCGACCTCCAGCCTGCGCCTGCCGGCACGTACCGTGAATCTCGCGGGCGAGCCGGTAGAAATTGTGACCCATGGCCGACACGATCCCTGCGTGGGTATTCGCGCCACGCCGGTCGCTGAGGCGATGTTGGCCATCGTGCTCATGGACCACCTGATGCGCCACCGTGGCCAGAACGCAGAGGTGAACACCGCACTGGCAGACATCCCGGCGCACCCGGCCTGAGGCCGTATGTTCGCCTATCGGCATGGTTATCACGCCGGCAATCATGCCGACGTTCTTAAACACCTGATCCTTGTCACCTTGCTCGATGCCTTGCGGCGCAAGGACAAACCCTTCTTCGTGATGGACACCCATGCCGGCGACGGCGGTTATGCGCTGGATTCGGCGATGGCGGGCAAGCTCGCTGAATACGCCGATGGCATCGGTCGTCTATGGCCGCATCGTGGCCTACACCCGGCAATCGATGGCTATCTCGACGCAGTTGCCTCGTACAATACCGAAGGCAGATTCGCCCAATATCCCGGTTCGCCGCTCATTGTTGCCGGCCGTTTACGAGTGGGCGATCGCTTGCTCGCGGTGGAGGCGCATAGCGCAGCCGGCGCTCGACTTGATGAGCTGCTGTCAGACCATGCAAATGCCCAGGTTTTACGCGGCGACGGTTATGCCGCGCTCAAGGCGGCATTGCCACCGCGCGAGCGGCGCGGTCTGATCCTGATCGATCCGAGCTTCGAGGTTGCCGGTGAATTCGAGCGACTGACTGAGGCATTGAGGCTGATTCACCATCGATTCCGGCAGGGTTTGGTCGCCATCTGGTATCCCTTGCTCGGCCATAAGCCCGCCGCCCCTTGGCTGGACACGGTGCAGAATCTCGGCATTCCCGACATCCTGACCGCAGAACTGCGTGTGGGTCCACCGACGCAAGGTCCTGGGCTGTATGGCAGCGGCATGTTGTTGGTCAATCCGCCCTGGGGGACCGAATCCCAGTTGCGCGAGGTGTTGCCGATGGTCTCTGAATGCCTCAATGGGCATCGGGACGGCGCCTGCGTGAGAACGCTGGTCGGAGAACGGGGCGAGGTTGCGCCGAGGGCATGAGCCTTTCCTCACCGACGGCATCGGCAGCAGCGGTACCTTACTGGCGGCTGTCGAGCTTCTATCTCGTCTATTTCACCGTCACAGGCGCCTTCGTACCGTACTGGAGCGTCTATCTCAAGGCACTCGGCTACGGTGCGGTCGCCATCGGTGCGCTGATGGCACTGCCGATGGCGACCAAGGTATTTGCGCCCTATCTATGGGGTTGGCTGGCGGATCGTACCGGGCGACGCGTGGGCGTGATTCAGCTGGCCACACTGCTGGCCGGCATTGCGCTGGCCGGCGTGGCACTGGGGCATGGCGTCTGGTGGTTAGCTGTCGTGGTAACGGCCTTCAGCTTCTTCTGGAACGCGGCCTTGCCGCAGTTCGAAGCGGTAACGCTCAGCCATTTGCGTCACCGCGGGGAGCATTACTACAGCCTGGTGCGCCTGTGGGGCTCAATCGGATTCATTCTCAGTGCGCTGTGTCTGGGCTGGTTGTTCGACTGGCTCAGTATCACCTGGTTGCCGGCCATCCTGGTGGGATTGCTGGCGTGGCTTTGGATCGCCAGCCTCGGCGTACCCGCACCGGTAGCCACCGGCACCGTAGTGGGCGACCACTCACTGGGCGCGGTAGTACGTCAGCCCGCCGTGCTGGCCCTTTTGGCCGTTTGCTTCCTGATGCAAGCAAGCCACGGCCCTTATTACAGCTTCTTTACCCTCTATTTGCGCGAGAACGGCTATGGCTCGGGAATCACGGGCGTGCTTTGGTCGCTGGGCGTGTTGGCGGAAGTTGGCGTGTTCCTGCTGATGCATCGACTGCTGCCGCGCTTCGGCGCCCGCCGGCTGCTACTGTTTGCGACGCTGGTCACCGCCGTGCGCTGGGTGCTGATTGCTGGCTGGGTCCGCGATCTGCCTTTGCTCGTGTTCGGCCAAACCCTGCATGCAGCCAGCTACGGCATCTATCATGCTGCCGCGATCTCATTGATCCACAAGCATTTTCCGGGTCGATTGCAAGGGCGCGGCCAGGCGCTGTATTCCAGTGTGAGCTTCGGCCTAGGCGGCGCCTTCGGCAGCATCGTCAGTGGCTACGTGTGGAGTGGTTTGGGGCCGGCCGACACCTATCTCGTCGGCGCCGGGTTCGCGTTGCTGGGCGCCGCGATCGGTTACTGGGGGTTGCCCGCGCCGGCGGTGCGGGCGCCGTACTGAGGCGAATTGCATAGACCTGTGTCTACGCGACGGTTCAACCAATGGTTAACGGCTCGCGTCCACTGTTCGACTGCTAGGTTGGTCGCGGTGACGCCGGCTACGGGATTGGGTGCCGATACGTCTTCCTTGATGTCAAAGCGCCGGGTGGCCAGGGTGTGGTCGTTGCGCGTGTCGTTCAATGTCGTGTCGACGATCAGGTGAATACGGCTGTGGTCACCGTGGAAGACCTGCAGCAATGTGACCAGGTGCGTTGCGATCGACAGCGGAGTGACCGACGGCGTGGTGCCGCCGATCACGTGCTTGAAGTTACCGCTCGCGCGCAACGCTTCGCTCAGGGGCATTGCCAACATGGCGGCGGGTGGGGCGATCCAGCGGTGGTAGGCGAAATCGGCGATCTGGTAGGGCGCGGTGCTGTAGCGCATGCCGGTGCCCTCGAAGCCGGGTGCCGCGGTGGGCGTGGCTACGCGCAGGTCGGGGCAGCGGGCTTCGTCGTGCCAAGCGACGGGACCGGGCAGTGGGGGTGCTATACGGTATTCCGTCACTTGCTGGGTGGCTTGGCGGTCGGGTAGCAGAGAGCAGCCGCCGAGCACGGTGGCAAGGCAAGTGAGGATCACGGGCGCGAGTTGGCGTATAGAGGGCGACATATTCATTCTCCCGGACCCGGCGTGGGCGGTGTCGGGCCATACAGCAGGGCGCTGGGGTCCTGTTGCAATTGGTTGCTGAGCTGGCGATAGCTGCGCACCGTTGCGGTGAACTGGCGCAGCGCCTGATCGGTCTGTGGCAGCGTGCGCTGGATTGCGCGCGCGCTGTGGCTCACTTCGGCGGTGAGCTGGTCGAGGTGGTGCATCAGCGCGGGGAGTTGGGCGGTGCTGGCGCGTGTTTGGCGCATCAGCGCGTCGAATTGCGCGATGGCATCGTCCATGCGTCCTGCGTGCCCGGCCAGATTGGCCGACAGCGCATCCAGATTGGCAAGAGCGTGCGAAACGTGCGCGATATTACGGTCGCTAAGCAATTGCGCGAGGCGTTCACTGGATTGCGTGACGCTCTTGCCAACCTGATTGACGATCACGTCCAGGCGTTGCATCAACGAAGGCGAGGTCTTGATCACGGGGTAGGGGGCTTGCCCCTTGCGCTGCAGCGGTGGCGAGGACGTGGCGCCGCCGGTCAGGCTGACGAAGGCAGAACCGGTGATGCCTTGCAGTTGCAGCGTCGCCCGGGTGTCGGCCTTGATCGGCGTGCCGTGCTCGATGTCGAGCAGCAGGCGCACACGTGAGGGATTGGTCGGGTCGAGCCCGATTTGGCTGACGTGCCCTACGCGAACACCGTGATAACGGACCGCGGCGTCCTGTGGCAGGGCCCAGACGGATTCGGTGGTGTAGACAAGATAGTGTTCGTAGTCGTGCCGTCCGGGGCCGCCGGCGGCGAACCAGAGCAGCGCGGCGATTAGGCCGGTGCCTAGCATGAGTACGAAGGCGCCGACGAGGGCGTAATTCGTGCGGGATTCCATCAGGCGGGCATCTCCTTGGGATTGAAGAAGGTGCGTACTTCCGGGTTCTGATGCGAGCGTAGTGCCGCCGGACTGCCGGTGGCGAGCAGACGACCGCCGCCAAGCAGCGCGACACGGTCGGCGATGCCATCGACCGAGGCGAGGTCGTGCGTGACCATGACCACTGTCAGCGCCAGCGCCTTGCGCAGGCCAAGGACGAGGTGGTCGATGGCGCGCGCGCTGACTGGGTCCAGTCCGGAGCCTGGCTCGTCAAGGAACAGTAATTCGGGGTCGAGGGCAATGGCGCGCGCCAGTGCGGCTCGCTTGCGCATGCCGCCGCTCAGTTCGCTGGGGTAGAGGCTTGCGCTCTCTGGCGGCAGTCCGGTGAGATCGATCTTGAGCATGGCCAGTTGACGGATGAGCGAGGTCGGCAGCCGCGTGTGTTCGGTGAGCGGGAGGGCGACGTTTTCAAGTACGGTGAGCCCGCCGAACAAGGCGCTGGACTGGAATAGTACGCCCATCCGGCGTCGTAGGCTGATTTCGGCCTCCATGCCGATCCGGTCGCGTGCGCCGTGACGCTGACCGAACAGCTCGATTTCACCGGCTTCTGGTTGTCGCAAGAGGATCATTTCGCGCAACAGCGTGGTCTTGCCGGAGCCGGAGCCGCCAACCAAGGCGAGTATTTCGCCGCGATGGACTTCCAGGTCGATGCCCGCGTGGATCACGCGTTCGCCGTAACGCGATTCGATGCCCGTCAGGCGCAGAATGGGCGTCTCGCTCATAGCGATAGCCGGTTGAAGACGACCGAAAAGAGGGCATCCAGCACGATCACCAGAAAGATCGATTGAACGACGCTTTGGGTGGTCCGCCGTCCCACACTTTCGGCGCTTCCTTCCACCTTGAAGCCCTGATAACAACCGACGCCCGCGATCACCAGGGCGAAGATCGGTGCCTTGCCGATGCCGATCAGGAAGCTGGTCAGGCTTACGCTTTGATGCAGGCGCTCCATGAAGCTCTCCGGGCTGACGTTGAGCACGAATTCGCCAACCAGCATGCCGCCGAGTATGCCGACCACATCGGCAAACAGGGTCAGTAGCGGCAAGGCGATGACGAGGCCGATCACCTTGGGCACGACCAGCATTTCGAGCGGGCGTATGCCCATGGCGCGTAGGGCGTCGATCTCCTCAGTCACGCGCATGGTGCCAATTTGCGCAGTGAAGGCCGAGCCAGTGCGCCCTGCGATGATGATGGCGGTCATCAGCGGCGCGAGCTCGCGCACCACACTGATACCGACGAGATCTGCAATGTAGAGGTTGGCGCCGTATTGTGCGAGGAAGGCAGCACTCTGATATCCGATCACCACGCCGATCAGCAGCGATAGCAGTCCTACGATGGGCAGCGCCTGGGCGCCGGCCTGTTCCAGGGTGAGCAAGATCTGGCGTGGACGCAGACGCCAAGGATTGCGTAGCGCGCTGAGCGCGCTCAGCGTGCCGGCGCCGACGAAGCTCAGGAATTCGTAGCCCGTGCGCAGCGTTTCGAGGGTGGCGCGGCCGGTGTGTGCGAGCGCGCCTTCGCCGCGCGGGGGAATACGCTGCTTGCGCGGGTCCGGGTGCGCCTCAATCAGCTCGATCAGTGCGGCCGCCTCAGGCGAGGCGCCTTGCAGGCGAATCGCTTGACCCTGCGTCTGGTGGTCGAGTACGGCCCGGCGGATCAGCCAAGCACCGGTGGTGTCCAGAGCCTGGAGTCCGGAGAGGTCGAAGACTGGCGGTGCACCGGGGGGTAGGCGAACGAGGTCGACTCGCGCAACCGTGCGGGACAGGCCCGCGGTGGTCCAGCAGCCGGTGAGCCGGACAGTTTCGGGATCGACGTGTAGCCGCGCGATGGAGGAGGTCATCCGCGGACTTTGGCGGATTTCGCATCCGGCGGCAATGCCTCTGGTTTTCCCGTGGCGGCGACCATCAAGGCCTGTGCGGCGTTGGACAATGTGCGTTCGCGGTGGCGCACGAAGCCGAGCGTACGGCGCAGGGAAAGGCCTTCGACCTCGACCGCGCGGATGCTGTCGTCTACCAGGATTTCAGGTAATGCGCTCCAGCCGAGACCAATCGAGACCATGCTGCGGATGGTCTCCAGATAATTGGTGTCTAGACGCACCTTGGGGCTCAGCCCGTGCGTGGCTAGTGCGCGCTCGATCACGCCGCGAGTATAGGTGCCCACCGCTGGCAGAATCGCCGGATATCGGGCCAGTGCGACGAGTTCGATTGGAGCGGGCAGTGTCGTCAGCGGGTGGTCGGGAGCGGCGACCAGCGTCAGCGGATCGTCCCAGACCGGGGTGCATCGCAGGCGCGGTAGCGTCTCGGGCGGCAGGGTGACCAGCGCCAGCTCGAGGTCGCCGTGCTCGACCGCCGCGCAGCCGGCCTCGGAGTCCATGAAGTGGAGATCAAGGTCGACCTCTGGGTACCGGCGAGTGTAGCTGCGTAGCAGTCCAGGTAGGCGGTGCAGGCCAATGTGGTGCGAAGTCCCGATGCTCAGCACGCCGGCGACGCGGCCGTCCAGATTGGACAGCCGGCGACGGCTTTCAGCGACTTCAAGCAGGATGCGGCGGGCGCCAGGCAGCAGGGCTTGGCCGGCTTCGGTGAGCTGGACGCGGCGGGCGAGGCGGTCGAACAGCCGGCTCCCTAATTCCTCTTCTAGTAGCTTGATGCGCTTGCTGACCGCCGGTTGAGTCAGATGCAGTGCGTCGGCCGCGAGCGAGAATGAGTTTTGCTCGGCGACCGCGATGAAGGCCTGCAAGGCGCTGATGTCCATGTGGTATCCCGTGCCGTTGCCGTTGCCGTTGCCTGTGCCGGTGGTTGGTAAATGTATTCCAATTTGGAATTTATAACATGAAAAATATGCATTTGAGTTATGTGTTGCGCGGTCGTAGGCTGTGCCGCTCGATCAGGAGGAACCGGCGATGACAGCAAAGACGCTCTACGACAAGCTCTGGGATGCCCACGTGATACGCAGCGAGGATGACGGCACCGCGCTGCTTTATATCGATCGCCATCTTGTGCACGAGGTAACCAGCCCGCAAGCTTTCGAGGGCCTGCGCTTGGCGGATCGTCAGCCTTGGCGCATCGACAGCATTCTGGCCGTGCCGGATCACAACGTCCCGACTACCGACCGCAGCCAAGGCATCGTCGACGCAGTCTCGCGCCAGCAGGTCGACACCCTGGACGAGAATTGCCGGGTCTATCGCATCACCGAATTTCGCATGGACGATCCGCGCCAGGGCATCGTGCACGTGATTGGCCCGGAGCAGGGCGCGACCCTGCCTGGCATGACCGTGGTCTGCGGTGATTCGCATACCTCGACCCACGGCGCCTTCGGTGCGCTGGCTCACGGCATTGGCACCTCCGAGGTCGAGCATGTGCTGGCCACGCAATGTCTGATCCAGAACAAGTCGCGCAACATGCGCGTGCGCGTCGAGGGCAAGGTCGGCCCCGGCGTGACCGCCAAGGACATCGCGCTCGCCATCATCGGCGAGATCGGAACCGCCGGTGGCACCGGTTGTGCCATCGAATTCGCTGGTTCCGCGGTACGCGCACTGTCTATGGAGGGGCGTATGACGCTGTGCAACATGACCATCGAGGCCGGCGCGCGCGCCGGCATGGTGGCAGTCGACCAGACCACTATCGACTACCTCAAGGGTCGCCCCTATGCGCCCAAGGGCGCGCATTGGGATGCTGCGGTCGTCGCCTGGCAGGATTTGCATAGCGACGACGATGCGGTGTTCGAGCGCGAAGTGCTCATCGACGCGGCTGGCATTCGGCCTCAGGTGACCTGGGGAACTTCGCCGGAGATGGTTGTGCCGGTCGATGCGAAGGTGCCGGATCCGGCCGCTGAGGCCGATGCGGGGAAGGCCGAAGGCATGCGCCGCGCATTGGATTATATGGGCCTCGATGCAAACACACCGATCTCCGAAATTCTGGTGGACAAGGTGTTCATCGGCTCTTGTACCAACTCGCGTATCGAGGACCTGCGTGCCGCTGCCGCCGTGGCCCGTGGTCGTAAGGTGGCAGGAAACGTCAAATTGGCAATGGTGGTGCCAGGTTCCGGCCTGGTGAAGCGCCAAGCCGAGGCCGAGGGCTTGGACAAGGTGTTCCGCGAGGCTGGTTTCGAGTGGCGTGAACCGGGTTGCTCGATGTGCCTGGCGATGAACGCCGATCGCCTGGAGCCGGGCGAGCGTTGCGCTTCGACCTCGAACCGCAACTTCGAAGGGCGTCAGGGGCAGGGTGGTCGCACCCATCTGGTCAGCCCGGCGATGGCTGCCGCTGCGGCCGTGGCCGGCCATTTCGTCGATGTGCGTTCGCTGTAAGGAGGACTTCAGTTATGCAGGCATTCACGCAACACACCGGCAAGGTGATCCCGCTTGACCGGGCCAACGTTGATACCGACGCGATCATCCCCAAGCAATACCTCAAGTCGATCAAACGCTCCGGTTTCGGCCCCAATCTGTTTGACGATTGGCGTTATCTCGATCCGGGCGAACCGGGCGTGGACAACACCGGGCGCCGGCCGAATCCCGAGTTTGTACTCAACGCCCAGCGTTACGCCGGCGGCTCGATTCTGCTGGCGCGCAAAAACTTCGGTTGCGGCTCCTCTCGCGAGCACGCCGTCTGGGCGTTGGATGATTACGGTATCCGCGCGGTGATTGCGCCGAGCTTTGCCGACATCTTCTACAACAACAGCTTCAAGAGCGGCTTACTGCCCATCGTGCTGGACGAGGCGGCGGTCGACACCCTGTTTGCTGCCGTGGCGGCGATGCCTGGCTATGCCTTGACCGTCGATCTTGCGGCGCAAACGGTGGGTACACCCGACGGCATGGTTCATCGCTTCGAAGTGGATGCGTTCCGCAAACATTGCCTGCTCAACGGTTTGGACGACATCGGTCTGACCCTGCAGCACGCCGATAGCATCCGCGCTTACGAGGTACGCCGCCGGCAGGAGGCGCCGTGGCTGTTCGATGCGGCGCCGTAAATTTGCTTCGCAGTGCCCTGGAACGGCAGGTGTGGCGAAGCGCGCCTGATGTGCGGGAGTTTCCCGACGCGTGACGACGATACCTGCGTGGATACCGATCACGCTCGCGGCGGCGGTTTTCCAGGTCTGGCGGACGGCGTTGCAGGTCAAACTGCGTGGCGCGCTTTCCGCCAGTGGTGCTGGCTTTGTGCGTTACCTGTACGCATTGCCGCTGGATGCACTGATGCTGGGGCTGGCGCTGTGGTGGCTGCAGGCGGCACTGCCGGAGATGTCATGGCGCTTTTTATTGCTCTGTCTCGTGGGTGGGGTGGCGCAGATCTTCGGCACGATCCTGTTGATCACGGCCTTCGGATTACGCAACTTCGTGGTTGGCACGGCCTATGCCAAGACCGAGGCGGCGCAGTTGGTGATTCTGTCGATCGTCGTGCTGGGCGTGCAACTGCCTACGATAGCGGTGGCGGGCATATTTCTGGCGGTGGCAGGCGTATTGCTGCTCTCATTCGCAGGTCAGAAAATGGGGCTTCGCGAACTGTTGCGGGCGTCGGCCCAGCCGGCTGCATTGTGCGGCCTGGGCGCCGGATTTGCTTTCGCGATGACCGCTCTGGCACTGCGTGCCGCGAGTCTGGACCTGGGCGTGGACACGGCGGTGGCGGTCAAGGCTACGCTGATACTGTTGGTCACCAACCTGTGCCAAACCCTGGTGCAAGGGGGATACATGGCGCTGCGGACGCCGACAGAGCTGCGTGCGTGTCTGGGGTTATGGCGCCGCGCCGCGCCGGTCGGCATCTTGTCGGCCTTAGGTTCTGGTTGCTGGTTTGCGGGCTTCGCGCTCACCCATGTCGCGTTGGTGCGCGGCCTCGGGCAAGTGGAGATTTTATTTACCCTGTTGATCGGGCATTTTTACCTCAAGGAGCGGGTGCGAACCGGCGAAATCGCCGGACTGGTGTTGGTGACCCTGGGCGTGCTGGGCATTGCCTTTGCGGATATGCACTGAACCCGCAATGATTTCGATGAATTTTAATTAAATGCACGAAGTGGAGGATTAAGATCATGAGCCGAACCATACTGCTGCTGCCCGGCGACGGCATCGGACCCGAAATCGTCGCTGAAGCGGTGAAGGTGATCGAGGCGTTGAAGGCGCGGCATGGCCTGGATGTGCGGACCGATGAGGCCGCGATCGGCGGTGCGGGCTATGACGCTGCAGGTCATCCGCTGCCGGAGGAGACGCTCGCCAAGGCGCGCACCGCCGACGCGATCCTGCTGGGCGCGGTCGGCGGCCCACGCTACGATACGCTGCCGCGCGAGCTGCGTCCCGAGCGCGGGTTGCTCGGTATCCGCAAGGCGCTCGGCCTGTTCGCTAACCTGCGCCCAGCCTTGCTCTACCCGGAGCTGGCCGATGCCTCGACGCTCAAGCGCGAGGTGGTGGAAGGGTTGGATATTCTGATCGTGCGGGAGCTGACCGGGGGATTTACTTCGGCGAACCGCGCGGCGTGCGTACCCGTGAGGACGGCGAACGCGAAGGCTTCAATACGCTGGTCTATCGTGAATCCGAGGTCGAACGTATCGCGCGCGTGGCCTTTGAGGCTGCGATGCGGCGCGGCAAGCGCTTGTGTTCGGTGGACAAGGCCAATGTGCTGGAGGTGTCCGAACTGTGGCGCGAGGTGGTTGAGCGCGTGGGCCGCGATTACCCGGCAGTCGAGTTGTCGCATATGTACGTCGACAACGCGGCGATGCAATTGGTGCGCGCACCCAAACAGTTTGACGTGATGGTGACCACCAATATGTTCGGCGACATCCTGTCGGACGCTGCGTCCATGCTGACGGGCTCGATCGGCATGCTGCCGTCTGCCTCGCTGAATGCCGATCATTGCGGTCTGTACGAGCCGATTCACGGTTCGGCGCCCGACATCGCCGGGCAGGGCGTGGCCAACCCCTTGGCGACGATCCTGTCGGTGGCGATGATGTTGCGTTACTCGTTGGGAGCGCCGGCACTGGCTGATCGCGTAGAAGTGGCCGTGGGCAAAGTGCTGGAACAGGGATTGCGCACCGCCGACATCGCCGGTGCTGGCGAATCCCGCGTGTCCACGCGCGCGATGGGCGATGCGGTGGTTGCGGCGCTCTGAGACGCGTGGTTGCCCCTGAGAGGGGATAATGAATAGCAGGAGTCGGTAGATCATGATGCAGGTAGGTTTGATCGGGTGGCGCGGCATGGTCGGTTCCGTGCTCATGCAGCGTATGCAGGCGGAGGGCGATTTCGAGCATATCGCGCCGCAGTTCTTCACCACTTCGGCCCCAGGCGCCGCCGCACCGCCGCAAGCCGGTCCTGGCGCGCGGCTCGCGGATGCATACGACCTCGCCCGGCTGGGCGAAATGGATGCCATCCTGACCTGCCAGGGAGGGGATTACACTTCGGAGGTTTATCCTCGTCTGCGCCAGGCCGGCTGGAACGGGCATTGGATCGATGCAGCGTCCACGTTGCGCATGCGCGATGACGCGGTGATCGTGCTCGATCCGGTGAATCGGGAGGTCATCGACGCGCGCCTCGCCGCTGGTGGCCGCACCTGGGTTGGGGGTAATTGTACGGTCAGTCTGATGTTGATGGCGCTCGGCGGATTGTTCCGCGCAGGCCTCGTGGAATGGGCGACCGCCATGACCTATCAGGCGGCAAGTGGTGCGGGTGCACAGAATATGCGCGAATTGATTACGCAGATGGGCGTCCTGCACGCCAGTGTGGCCGATGCGCTGGCCGACCCGGCCTCGGCGATACTCGATATCGACGCCCAGGTGACGCAGGCATTACGCGATCCTTCACTACCCACCGCCCAATTTGGTGCGCCGTTGGCAGGTAGCCTGATTCCTTGGATAGACAAGGAAATGGAAAATGGACAGAGCCGTGAGGAATGGAAGGGACAGGCCGAAACGAACAAAATTCTTGCCGGCGAGCAGGTGATCCCGATCGATGGCATCTGCGTGCGTGTTGGCAGCATGCGTTGTCATTCGCAGGCACTGACCATGAAGCTCAGCGATGATCTGGCACTCGACGAGATCGAAGCGATCATCGCGGGCGCCAACGATTGGGTGCGGGTCGTGCCGAATCGCCGCGACGATTCGATGCAAGGCCTGACGCCGGCGGCGGTGAGCGGCACGCTGGACGTGGTCGTCGGTCGCCTGCGAAAGCTCAATATGGGCTCGCGTTACCTTGGCGCCTTTACCTGCGGAGATCAGCTATTGTGGGGGGCAGCCGAGCCATTACGCAGGATTCTGCGTATCCTCGTCGAGACAGGGCGCTAAAACGACAAGGATGAAAATAATGACGACGAAACCCCCGGGCGCCATGAGGTCGCAGTGGTCGGTGCTACAGGAATGGTGGGAGAGGCCGTGCTGGCGATATTGGCCGAGCGCAATTTCCCCGCGCGTAAGGTGCATGCGCTGGCTAGCGCGCGCTCATTTGGCGAGGATATGTCATACGGCAAGCGTTCCCTGGCGGTAGAAGATCTTGCAACATTTGATTTTGCCGGGGTCGATCTGGCCATTTTCGCAGTGCCTGCCGAGGTTGCGGCTCTGCATGTGCCGCGTGCGGTGAGCGCGGGTTGCGTGGTAATCGATCATTCCGATTGCTATGTCGATGACGTAGATGTGCCCTTGGTTGTGCCCGAAATCAATGCCTCGGCGCTCTCGGACTACAAGCAGCGCGGCATCATTGCCAGTCCCTGCGGTAGCGCCGCGCTGATGCCCGTACTCAAACCCCTGCACGATTTGGTCGGTATCACGCGGGTGCGATTGACTACGTGTCAGGCGGTTTCAGGAGGCGGCCGGTTGGGTGTCGAGGCGCTTGCGCGACAGACGGCCGCGCTACTCAACGCGCAGCCCGCCGAGGCCGGCACGGATAATGTCCAGACGGCCTTCAACGTACGCCCGATGGTGGGTGGTGCGGATGCGGATGGCTATACCCGCAATGAGTCGAGGATGATGCGTGAAATTCGTCGCCTCTTGGCGGATGAAGGCATCGGCGTCGATGTGGCCTTGGTCGATGTCCCGGTGTTTTTCGGCCATTCCAGCGTGGTGCGGCTGGAAACACGCGAGGCGCTAGGGGTCGAAGCGGCTTGTGATTTGTTGCGGGCGGCGCCTGGCGTCTTGCTGGTCGAGCTACCGGAACAGCCGACAGCGGTGAGTCATGCTTCCGGTCGCGATGAGGTGCTCGTGGGCCGGATACGGCGCGATCAGTCGCATCCGCATGGGCTGCAGTTGTGGGTGGTTGCGGATAACTTGCGTAAAGGTGCCGCGCTCAATAGTGTTCAAATCGCCGAGATTTTGATAAAAGACTACATATAATCTAAAGTTACGGCGGGAAGTTCGAGCATGTACACACGCATCGAACTCGTCCGGTAGAAATAACCCCGTATGGGCACGCTGCGCGTAAGCGGCCCGTGCATGAATCGATAAGCATATAACCGAGGGGATTTTAACGTGCGTAGACTGGCCTTGGGCTTGTCCCTCATCGGGTGCCTGCTGGCGCCTGTCACCTCCGAGGCGCTAGGACTCGGGTCGATCGATGTGCGCACCAGCCTCAATCAACCCCTCCAGGCCGACATCGAACTTTTGGGTGTCAATCCCTCCGACTTGAGCGGTGTAACCGCTGTGCTGGCGCCATCGGAGCTGTTTTCGCGTGTGGGGATTCCCCGCCCGGATTATCTCGGACGCCTGCAATTCAAAGTCGTGCGCTCGAGCGATGGCAAACCGGTCATCAGAGTCAGCACGAACCAGCCGCTACGTCAGCCCTTCCTGGATTTTCTCCTGGAGGTGAACTGGTCTGGCGGTCGTTTGCTGCGTGAATACACCATTTTGCTCAATCCACCGGATTACATGCAGGGGCGCTCAGAAGCGAGCGCGCAAATGCCGTCGGCGATCAGCGCGCCACCGGCGCGGGCCGCATCCCCGGCCATGACGTCACCAATGCTCGGCATGCAACCCTCCACATCCAAGCCCAGCGCGACGTCACCTTCCAAGCACGCGGCGGCGACGCCTATGGCGGGTACGGCACGTCAATATCGTGTGGTCAAGGGCGATGTTCTGTGGCGTATCGCCAAACGCGAAGGCGCGAGCACGTCTACTGATATCAACCAGATGATGGTGGGAATCCTGCGTGCGAACCCTCAAGCCTTCATCAAGGGTAATGTGAATGGCCTGCGGACAGGTTATGTACTGCGCATTCCACCTACGGCCCAGCTAACACGCATTAGCCAGGCCCAGGCGACCGCTGAGGTCTCCAGGCAAAATGCCCTATGGCATCAATACGCTATGCGTATGGCTGGCAAGACGGTCTCCGAATCCCAACTTAAGGCCGCAGGTAGCAGCAGCCCCCAAACCAACGCAATGTCCGCGCATGGTAAGGAAACAACGGCTGCCAATGGGCATCTGCGGATACTCGGTACTGAGGCCAAGTCGCCGGGTATGGGGGGAGCAAAACTGGCAATGGCCGAAGGTGAGGGCCAGGCGAAACTTCGACATGAGCTTTCCCTTGCCAAAGAGGCTGTGGCTTCAAATCAACAGCAAATCGGTGATCTGCAGTCGCGCATCGATGCCCTGCAAGGCATCGTGTCCAAGCAGCAGAAGCTGCTGGAGCTCAAGAATCAGGAACTTGCCGGATTGCAGGCCAAACTCGGCCATGCCACGACGACCGGTACCAAGCTAGCCATGCCTGTAATGCCGGTGGCCGCCACCGGCAAGCCAGCTGCGCCGCTCGTGAGCATGCCGTCTGCCGCCACCGCTATGCATCCTGCTGCCGTCGCGCCTGCCCAATCGGCGCCCAAGCCCGAGGTCAAACCGGCCATGCCGCCGGCAGCCAAGCCGGCCCAACCCGCCAAGACCAGCCTGGTCGATATGTTGTTCGGCAATCAGAATTATCTGATGGCAGCCGGCGGATTGGCGCTGTTGCTACTGGCCTTGTTGTGGTTGATTGTGCGTCGCTCTGCGAAGGCTAGACATGCACCGGTGGTACGCGGGCTCGATCATGGGGCGGGACCTTCAACGAAGGACATTGAGCCACATTTCGAAGCGGAAACCGCCTCGACTGGCGCAGCCGCCGCTGTGGTTGCCGGTGCCGGGGCAGCTGCCGCAATGGCTGCGGTTGCGGGCAGTGCCAATGATGACGCCGATATTGAGAGTAGTGCGCCCGAGGCCGATGACGAGCTTGGCGAATTGCCGATGCTTGACGATGAGGATGTCCCGGCCATCGAGGAATCTGCGCCGAGCGACGACGTGCTGGCCGAGGCCGACGTTTATATCGCTTATGGTTTATATCCTCAGGCCGAATCCGTCATCCAGAAGGCATTGGAGGATGATCCAGATAACCTGAACTACCGTTCGAAACTCCTCGAATGTTATTACAGCGCCAATGATCAGCCATCCTTTGATCGGGAGGCGCAGGTGCTCTTCGACAGCGTGCCGGGCGCAGAAAACGATCCGATATGGCAGCGTGTCGCTACCTTGGGCAAATCGCTCAGCCCCGAAAATCCATTGTTTACCGGAACCGATACCAGTGGATTGAGCGCGGACGATATCATCGGAGCGAAATCCGAGCTTGGCGGACTCGATCTGGGCGAGTCCGGTAGCCTTGACGAGCTGGATCTGGATGGTGTTGAGGCGGGTGCCACGGAGGAAACGGGCGCTGCCACGACCGACGATGCGTTCGACTTGGACGATTTTGATCTTGGCGACGATCTTGGAAGCGAGGCGGAGGCGAGCGCACCGATCAAGGTTGATGCCGGCGAGACCGACGGAGATGACCTGGATAGCCTGGAATCGCTTGATTTCAGCATCGATGAACTTGATCTCCCCGACGATGTGGCCGTCGCGACTGAAAGTGCGGATGAGCATGGAGACCTGGATCTGGATTTCGAGACATTGGACATCTCTTCCCCCGAACCTGAACAAACCGTGGCGGGGGGCTTGACGACCCCGGCTGCCGATGAGGAGATGGATGCGCTTGATTTCGACATGGATCTTGCTGGCGACACGGCGCTGACCGAGGCGGGTGAAGCACCGATTGATAGCCAGATCTTGCAATCCCCGCCGGAGCCGGAGCCGGAGCCGGAGCCGGAGCCGGAATCGGAATCGGAATCGGAATCGGAATCGGAATCGGAATCGGAGCTTGATTCGACTGCCGTCGATGCTGAACTGCTTTCGTCGGCATCCGAACTCGATGATCTTGACGCCTTCGGCGAGCTTGATGATTTGGAGTTCGATGTTGGGGAAGTGGATGCCGAACCCGCCACGGAAGGCAGTGGTTTGATCACCGACGGTGACGAAGTTGCGACCAAGCTCGATCTTGCGAAGGCTTATATCGACATGGGCGATGAAGACGGAGCGCAAAGCACCTTGCAGGAAGTACTGGCGGAAGGTTCGCCAGAACAGCGTGAGGAAGCGGAGTCGCTGCTCAAGCAGATCGGTTAGCGCTTCGGCCCCGTTGCGTAACGGGGCCTTGAGGAGGCCGGGTCCCCGTTGACCCGGCCTTTTGTATTTACGGGATGCGAAATCGAACAGGCGGGTGATGCGCATAGCACTGGGGATCGAATACGACGGCCGGGGTTTTTCCGGCTGGCAGCGCCAGACGGGTACGCGTACGGTTCAGGAATGCCTCGAAAAGGCACTGTCGAAGGTGGCCGATGCCCCCGTGAACCTGGTGTGTGCGGGGCGGACGGATGCTGGTGTGCATGCGGTGGGACAGGTAGCGCATTTCGATGCACAAGTGTTGCGCTCGTTGCGTTCTTGGGTGCTCGGAGCTAATGCGAATCTGCCAGGTGAGATCAGCGTACAGTGGGCAAGCGAGGTCGACGAGACCTTTCACGCGCGATTTTCAGCGCTTTCGCGACGCTATCGCTATGTGATTTTGAACCGATGGGTTCGTCCGGGCCTGCTGCGTGGCAAGGTGACTTGGCAACATGCGCCACTCGATCTGACCCCAATGCGCGAGGCGGCCAGCCACTTGGTTGGCAGGCATGATTTTTCGAGTTACCGGGCGCTGGCATGCCAGGCCAAGAGTCCGATACGTACGGTTCACAGCATTGTGCTGACGCGTGAAGATGACTGTCTTTACCTGGATATACACGCCAATGCTTTCCTGCATCATATGGTCCGTAATATTGCCGGTGTTCTGATTGCCATTGGCAAGGGGGAGCAGACGGCCGATTGGAGTCGCGAAATACTCGAATATCGGGATAGGACTCGGGGCGGCGTGACGGCACCGGGCGATGGACTCTATTTTGTCCATGCCGAGTATCCAGATGTTTATAGCCTGCCGCAGCCATCGCGGCCGCCGCGCTTCTGAGCGTGGGTCAATTCTGCTAACCTGTCGGGCTTGCAGCAATGATCGACGCGGCGAACGTGCGGACACGAATTAAAATTTGCGGCATTACACGGCAGGCCGATGCGCTGGCTGCGACTGAGGCGGGGGCCGATGCGCTCGGATTTGTCTTCTACCCGCGTAGCCCGCGCTATATAGACCCAGCGATTGCACGTGACATTGTGCGAAGGCTACCGCCCTTCGTGAACACCGTCGGGCTGTTTCTCGATGCGGATGAAAATTGGGTCCGTGAGGTGGCATCGCTCGTCGGACTGGACCTACTACAGTTTCACGGCGATGAAGCACCTGAGGTCTGTCGGGCATCGGGTTATCCCTATCTCAAGGCAGTTGGTATGCTCGGTCAGGGGGATCCCGTAAGCTACGCGGCGCGTTACGAGGATGCGCGCGGCTTTCTGCTGGATAGCCATGGCCAAGGTGAGGCAGGGGGGACAGGGCGAACCTTCGACTGGGGTCTTGCACCGCCGGTGCTACCCAGACCCATCATCCTGGCGGGCGGATTGAACCCCGGAAACGTGGGGGAAGCCATAGGCCGGATGCGCCCATATGCTGTGGACGTGAGTAGCGGTGTCGAGACAGCGCCCGGCATCAAGGATTCCGACCTGATAATGCGTTTTGTAAACGAGGTGAGGCGTGGCGACGCTCAATAAGCTCCAATCTGAATCGACGAACTGGGCCGACTATCCGGACGCGCACGGGCATTTTGGTCCCTATGGCGGATGTTTTGTGGCGGAAACGCTGATGGAATCGCTGCTCAACCTGCAACAGGCATATGAGCGGCTGCGGGTGGATCCTGCGTTCTTGGCGGAACTCGATGCCGATCTGGCTCACTATGTCGGTCGTCCGAGTCCGCTCTATCACGCGGTGCGCTGGAGTCGTGAGTTGGGCGGTGCGCAGATCCATCTCAAGCGCGAAGACCTCAACCATACCGGTGCCCACAAGATCAACAACACCGTCGGGCAGGCGCTGCTGGCCAAGAGCATGGGCAAGACGCGAATCATCGCGGAAACGGGCGCAGGTCAACATGGGGTTGCATCGGCAACCGTCGCGGCGCGTCTTGGCCTGGAATGCGTGGTTTATATGGGCGCAGAGGACATCCAGCGTCAGGCACCGAATGTCTTTCGCATGAAACTGCTTGGCGCCGAGGTGGTACCGGTGACTTCGGGTTCGCGAACACTCAAGGACGCGATGAACGAGGCCATGCGCGACTGGGTCACGAACATCGATTCGACCTTCTACATCATTGGTACGGCGGCGGGGCCGCACCCATATCCACAACTCGTGCGTGATTTCCAGGCCGTGATCGGCCGTGAAGCCCGCACGCAGTGTCTCGCGCAGTTCGGCGCCCTGCCGGATGCCTTGGTTGCCTGTGTCGGGGGCGGTTCCAATGCCATCGGCCTGTTTCATCCATTTCTCGGCGACAGCAATGTCGCAATGTACGGTGTCGAAGCAGGTGGGCACGGCATTGCCAGCGGCGAGCACGCGGCGCCACTTTCGGCCGGTCGCCCTGGCGTCTTGCACGGGAACCGGACGTATCTGATGGAGGACGACGACGGCCAGATCATGGCGACGCACTCCGTGTCCGCGGGTCTCGATTACCCCGGGGTTGGCCCGGAGCACGCGTGGCTCAAGGATATCGGCCGTGCCCAATACGTGAGCATTGACGATGACGAAGCGATGGCTGCATTTCATGCGCTGACCCGTACCGAGGGCATCATACCGGCACTGGAATCGAGTCACGCACTGGCCTATGTGACCAAGCTTGCTGCCGACATGCGGCCAGACCAGCACGTTGTGGTCAATTTGTCCGGGCGTGGCGATAAGGACATCAATACCGTTGCTCGTATCGAGGGGATCGAGCTGTGAGCCTGATCAAGGAACGTTTCGATCGCTTGCAACGTCAGGGGCGCAAGGCGCTGGTGACCTATATCACGGCTGGCGACCCGAGTCCGGAGGTGACGTTGCAACTCATGCATGCCCTCGTACGCAGCGGCGCCGATTTGCTTGAACTGGGCGTGCCGTTTTCCGATCCGATGGCCGATGGCCCGGTGATCCAGGCCGCGTGTGAGCGTGC
Source organism: Acidihalobacter yilgarnensis (assembly GCF_001753245.1). Lineage (NCBI taxonomy): Bacteria > Pseudomonadati > Pseudomonadota > Gammaproteobacteria > Chromatiales > Ectothiorhodospiraceae > Acidihalobacter > Acidihalobacter yilgarnensis. Next base: position 1,161,355 of record NZ_CP017415.1, read on the forward strand.
ACTGGTACACCATGTTGGTCTTCGAAGGGTAATCGAACTGGTACGTGAATTCCGCCGCGAGGATATGACCACGCCGGTGGTGCTGATGGGATATCTCAATCCCATTGAGGTCATGGGATACGAGGTCTTTGCGCAGGCAGCCGCAGCAGCCGGTGTCGATGGCTTGCTGACCGTCGATCTGCCGCCGGAAGAGGCAATCAGCGTTCTGGGGCCGATACGTGCACAGGGTCTGGATCCGATCTTTCTGATTGCGCCGACCAGTGTGGATGCACGTATCGAATCGATCTGCAAACAGGCACAGGGATTCGTTTACTACGTTTCACTCAAAGGCGTCACGGGTGCGACGACGCTGGACGTCGAGTCCGTGGCAGAACGCGTCGAGGCGATTCGCAGGCACACCGATCTGCCAGTGGGCGTAGGTTTCGGTATCAATGATGCCGAAACCGCTGGGCGTGTTGCAGCCGTGGCCGATGCCGTGGTGGTTGGTAGTGCGGTCGTGCGGTTGATCGAGGCTCACGGCAGTGAACCGGAGCGCTTGATCGAGGCCGTCGCGCACCTCATCGGGGGCATGCGCGAGGCAATAGACGCATCATCGTCCGAGCGGGCGACAGCTCAACCGGGCGCAGGGGGTATTCGATGACTTGGTATCAGAAGCTGATCCCTTCGCGTATCCGTACGGAGGCGACGGCCAAGCGCGGAGTGCCTGAGGGGCTGTGGGAAAAATGTCCGGTTTGCAAAGGTGTGCTCTACCGCGCCGAGCTTGAACGCAATCTGGATGTCTGCCCCAAGTGCAGTCACCATATGCGTATCGGTGCCCGTCGGCGCCTCGAGACCTTTCTTGATCCTGGCGAGCAGGTTGAAATCGGCGCCGAGCTTGCGCCCGTCGATGCGCTGCGTTTTCGCGACAGCAAAAAATATCGGGATCGCCTGATTCAGGCGCAGAAGAAGACCGGCGAGAAGGACGCGCTGGTAGCGATACGAGGTACTCTGAAGGGACAGCCAGTCGTGGCCGCCGCCTTCGATTTCAATTTCATGGGCGGTTCGATGGGGTCCGTCGTAGGCGAGCGTTTCGTGCGCGGCGCGACGGTCGCGCGTGAAACCGGTGCGCCCTTGATCTGCTTTTCGGCCAGCGGAGGGGCTCGCATGCAAGAAGCCTTGTTCTCACTGATGCAGATGGCGAAAACGAGCGCCGCGCTGGCGCGGCTGTCGGAGGCGGGCGTGCCCTACGTGTCGGTATTGACCGATCCCACCATGGGCGGTGTGTCGGCCAGTCTCGCCATGCTGGGCGACGTCAATGTCGCCGAGCCTGTCGCGCTGATCGGTTTTGCCGGTCCGCGTGTTATCGAGCAAACCGTACGCGAGACCCTGCCGGAGGGTTTTCAGCGCAGCGAATTCCTGCTCGACCGCGGTGCGATCGACTTGATCGTGGACCGCCGCGAACTGCGTGACCGCCTCGCCAGCTTGCTGGCAATTCTCACACATCGACCGGCGCCTGAACCGGAGTTGCTTGAGGCGCCCTGAGTCCGGCATGCGCTTCACGACGCTGAGTGCCTGGCTGAACTGGCAGGAGACCCTTGCGCCCAAGGCCATCGACCTGGGGCTCGAACGCGTGCGCGCCGTGGCCGAACGCCTGGGTCTGACGCATCCGAATTGCCCAGTAATCACCGTGGCGGGTACCAACGGCAAGGGGTCGGTGGTGGCCATGCTCTCCTCGATGCTATGTGTGGCCGGCTATCGTGTCGGTGCCTACACCTCACCGCACCTGCAGCGCTACAACGAGCGCGTGTGTGTGGATGAGGCGCCTGTCGACGACACCCGCCTGTGTGCCGCCTTTGCGGCTATCGACGCGGCGCGCGGCGATCTGCGCCTGACCTATTTTGAATTCGGCACGCTGGCAGCGTTGTGGTGTTTTGCGCAGTCGAACGTCGATGTCATGGTGTTGGAGGTGGGGTTGGGCGGTCGCCTGGATGCGGTCAATATCCTCGATGCGGACGTTGCCGTAGTGACCACCATCGATCTCGATCACGCCGACTGGTTGGGCGACACGCGCGAACAGGTAGCGCGCGAAAAGGTCGGTATACAGCGGGTCGGCAGACCGCTGGTCTGCGGTGATCGCAATCCCCCCGATACCTTGTTGCGCGCTGCCGCCGAGGTCGGCTCACACTTACTGCGTATCGGTCTCGACTTCGATGTTGAATGGCACGACGGGAGATTGCTTTGGCGCCATGATGGGTGCGAGGAAAGCCTGCCGGCTCCCGGCCTGCGCGGTGTATTCCAGGCCGATAACGCCGCTTGTGCGTGCATGGCACTGGCTTGCCTAGAGGCGCGATTGCCAATGGACGCGCGGGCCCGATCCGACGGACTGGCGCGGACACGTCTTGCCGCGCGTTTCGAATCGCTGCCGAATGCGGCTTGTCCCGTGGTTTGCGATGTGGCACATAATCCTCAGGCCGCACGCGCATTGGCAGATCAATTATCGGCAACGCCAGTGAACGGGCGCAATTTGGCGGTATTCTCGGCGCTGTCGGATAAAGACGTGCGAGGCATTGTCGCGGCGATGGATGCGCAGATCGATCACTGGTTCGTCGGCGGCCTCGAGGCCCCACGTGGCTTGGCTACAAACGACCTGATCGGGCGTATGGGACAGCTCCGTGGCAGGATCGATGGTTGTGAGAAGATCGCCGATGCCTATGCGATGGCAAGCTGCGCAGCGGAGCCTGACGACCGCATTGTAATCTTCGGTTCGTTCTTGACCGTGGCGGTGGTACGCCAGGGCCGCGTATAATCAATCGCTACGCCCATACCTCGACGGCCTCTATGGACAAGCGTCTGCAACAACGCCTGATCGGTGCGGCGGTACTGATTGCACTGGCAGTGATATTTCTCCCCATGTTACTCAGTGGGGGAGGCTCAGATCACGTGTCGATGAAGATGAAGCTGCCACCCGAGCCGGATTACCACTTCAGCAACAGCACGCCACAGCCATTGCCGCCGGCAACCAGTCAGACGGTTCCAAGCACCGTCACGGCGCTTCCCGCGGCCAGCACGACAGCCCCGCCGGCTACCGCGAACCCCATGGCGTCGGTCGTGCAACCGGTGACGCCTGCGCCTGCGATGCCTCAACCTGCACCGCAACCTCCGCCGGTTGCGCCCGTCGAACACGAGCGCGCTACTCCAAAACCGGTGATTAAGGCCCCAGCCCCGCCACCCAGCAGCGTGACCATGCCGGCCGGCAAGCCAGTCGTTTCCGCCTGGGTCGTGCAAGTAGCCAGCTTCGTAGACGAACACAGCGCCGTTGTCCTGCGCGACCGTCTACGCAAGGGCGGTTTTTCCAGCTATATCGATCGCTTCCCGCACGCGGGCAAAACCTACTATCGCGTTCGCGTGGGGCCGCGCCTATCGCGTGAGAAGGCAGAGGCCATGCTGGGCCGTATCGATAAGACCGTGAAGCTCAAGGGTATGTTGGTTCCCTATCCATGAACGGCGCCGATGTTCTGATTGTGGCGATCATCCTAGTTTCAGTGATCGTCAGCCTGTTCCGGGGGTTCGTGCGCGAGTCCCTGTCCCTGGCGACCTGGGCACTGGCCTTTTGGCTGGCACTGGAGTTTTCCGACCGTCTGTCGACCTTGCTGCCTCAGGCGATTCACTCACCCCTGTTGCGTATCTGGATAGCATTCGGCGTCCTGTTCATCGTCACCCTGGTGCTGGGTGCCCTGTTCAACAACTTGGCGGCACAATTGATCAAGCGCACGGGGTTGTCGGGTACCGATCGTGCGCTTGGCGTTCTTTTCGGCCTGGCGCGTGGTGGCTTGCTGGTGGTGCTGCTGGTGCTGCTGGCCGGGTTGACCGCGCTGCCACAGGAGAGCTGGTGGCACCATTCCTATCTCTTGGAACACTTTCAACGCGTCGCCCTTTGGCTGCGTGGCTATCTGCCGCCGAGACTGGCGGATCAGATTAGCTACAGTTGAGTCAAGACGCGCTCATACACGTTCAATCTTTGGAGGAACTCGCCTCGTGTGCGGGATCATAGGTATCGTCGGGCAAGGCCCCGTCAATCAGTCTCTGTACGACGGGCTGACCGTGTTGCAGCATCGCGGTCAGGATGCCGCGGGTATCGTGACCTACCATGACGGGCGGTTATATCTGCGCAAGGGCAATGGCCTGGTGCGGGATGTCTTTCGCGCTCGTCATATGCAGGAATTGATTGGCAATGTGGGTATCGGGCATGTTCGTTACCCCACCGCGGGCTCCTCGTCGTCGGCCGAGGCGCAGCCCTTTTACGTCAATTCGCCCTTTGGTATTACCCTCGGGCACAACGGCAACCTAATTAATACCGAATCGCTCAAGCGCGAACTTTTTCTGCAGGACCGTCGCCACATCAACACCGAATCGGATTCGGAGGTCCTGCTGAACATCTTTGCCCAGGAACTACTCCATCAGCAGCCCTTGCACCTGGAGCCTGAGCATGTGTTCAACGCGGTCAGCGCGGTACATCGCCGTTGCCGAGGCGCCTATGCAGCGGTCGCGATGATCAACGGTCACGGCATCGTGGCTTTTCGCGACCCCTATGGTATCCGTCCGGTGGTCTATGGCATGCGCGAGACGGCGGCCGGCCTCGAATACATGGTGGCCTCCGAGAGCGTTTCGCTGGACGCGCTAGGCTTCAAATTGATTCGCGATCTGGCACCGGGCGAGGCCATTTACATCGACCTGAGTGGTCATCTGCACACACGCCAGTGCGCGCTTGAACCGATGTACTCGCCGTGCATTTTCGAATACGTATATTTCGCTCGCCCGGATTCGATCATCGATGATGTCTTTGTACATAAGGCACGTATGCGGATGGGCGATTACCTGGGGCAGAAAATTCAGCGCGAGTGGCCTGACCACGATATTGACGTCGTTATCCCAATCCCGGAAACCAGTCGCACGTCCGCCCTGGAGTTGGCGATGCAGCTGGGCGTGAAGTATCGCGAAGGCTTCATCAAAAACCGTTACATCGCGCGAACCTTCATCATGCCGGGACAGACGGAGCGCAGGAAGTCGGTACGCCAGAAGCTCAATCCCATCGGTTTGGAGTTTCAGGGCAAAAACGTACTGCTGGTGGACGACTCCATCGTGCGTGGGACCACCTCGCGCGAGATCGTGATGATGGCCAGGGACGCCGGCGCCCGGCGCGTGTACTTTGCCTCGGCCTCGCCACCGGTTCGCTATCCGAATATTTATGGCATCGATATGCCCGCCGCTCACGAGTTGATCGCGCATGGACGCACCGAGCAAGAGGTCTGCGACGCTATTTGTGCCGACCGCCTGATCTACCAGGACTTGCCCGACCTCGTACGTGCGGTTCAGAAGGGCAACCCCAAACTCAGCCGCTTCGATACAGCGGTGTTCGACGGTGATTATGTGACCGGCGTCAGCCCGGATTATCTCGCCGCGCTGGAGCAGCGCCGTGCCGAAGGCCATGTGCCCGTGCGGGTGCCGAGACAGGCGCACATCGATTTACACAACACGGTTTGAATGACTCATGTCACGTTCTGCCTTTTTGTTGGCCGGCGGCCTCGCATCCCTGCTTATGCTCGGTGCAAGCGCTCAGGCACAAACCATCGAACTACCTCTGCCGCCGGATGCCAAGACGGTGAGCGTCAAGCCGGAGGCGAGGGTGCCCGGCGCCGAGTTGGCGACGGTCGCGCACGAGTTGGCGCGGCGCTATCCGGGCGCACAGGACAGCCATGTCATCGTGGTCGATATACGCCAGCAGCGCTTGTATCTGCTGCGCGACGGTCAGTTGCAGGTAAGTTACCGCGTATCCACCTCGCAATGGGGCATCGGCAACCGCGAAGGCAGCAATCGCACACCGATCGGTGTATTCCGCATTGCCCAGAAATTTGGTGCCGATGCAGCGCCTGCGACCATCTTCAAATCGCGCCGGGATACCGGCAAGATCGCCCGCATCATTACCAATCCGGATAACCGCTCCGAACAGGATCTCGTGACCAGCCGGGTGATGTGGTTGACCGGTTTGCAGCCGGGCTTCAACGAGGGTGGCGACGTGGATACCCACAGCCGTTACATCTACATCCACGGCACGCCCGAGGAGGGGCGTATCGGTTTGCCTTCGTCACATGGTTGCGTGCGCATGATGAACGGCGACGTGATTGCCTTATTCAGTCGTGTCCCGGTCGGGACCCTGGTGTATATCGCACCAGGCGATCGCCCGCTCACGGAGATTCCGGAGCGCTTGTGACGGGTCTTTGGGCGCGGTGCCTCCTGCAGAGCGGGTAGTAATGCCGGTCTCCGACGAACCAACCACCGACCAGAACAGCTCGAAGAAGGCGCGTTGGGCATCGCGGATGTCTGCCATCGCGGCCGGGGTTACCGCGTGCTCGCAGCCGTCCTCGGCCTGTTGACACGTTTCGCAGGCCAATCCCTCGGTCTTGTGGGTCAGCGCATGGGCTTCGCCCAGCCGGTCGAAATCCGGATGCTCCCCGAACAAGGCCAATCCCTCCGCCGCATACCAGTATTCGAACCGGCAGACGGACAAGCCTTGGCCTGCGATGGAAATGTCGCCAAAGGCCATGCCCTCGGCGTGTTCGCAGCTTAGGCAGGCACTGAGATGATGTTCGGTGGCAATCGCCAACAGTCGACAGTCCCTGGGGGTGGCCGCGTGATGTGCCCATTCGGGAAGTGTCTGGTTGGGTTGCTGCTGGCGCGTCCAATCGATGACGGCCTCTGGTGGCATAGGTCTTGCCGCCGCGTAGCCCTGGGCCAACAGACATCCCATTTCGAGTAATCGGAGCGCGTGCTCGGCGGTTTCCACGCCCTCTGCGATGATCTCGATATCCAGCAATCGCGCCGCGGTAATCAGCGCGGCCACGATGGCTTGATTTTGTGGATTATCGAGCAACTGTCGTATGAAGCTTTGGTCGATCTTGATCTGATCGCAGGGCAGGCGCTGCAGATAGCTGAGCGAGGCGTAGCCGGTACCAAAGTCGTCGAGGGCGATCTTCAGCCCGCGGGCACGGCAGGCGGCCAATACCTCAGCGGTTTTCTCCAGATCCGAGAGGTAGGCCGTTTCGGTAATTTCGAGCTTGAGCGCGGTTCTCGAAACCGGATGTTTACGCAAGGCAGTATCCACATCCTCCAGGAATTCGGGGGCTAGCAGGTGCCGTGCCCCGATGTTGATCGAGACCGTGGTTTCGAAGCCTTGAGCCCGCCACGTCGTGAGCTGGCTCAGCGCCTGCTCTAGCACATAGCGGCCGAGTGATCGGATCAGGCGACCATCTGCTTCGACCAAGCCGATGAATTCGTTGGCGGGGCGATGTCCGCCATTGGCCAGCGGCCAGCGGATCAACGCTTCGAAGCCAATGACCCGGCAGGAGGCGACATCCATTTGCGGTTGATAGTGCAGGACCAGATGGCACGCGTGGATGCTTTCCAGGAACTCGCGTTGTACGCGATGTCGGTTGAGCATCTGCTCTTCCATTTTCGGGTGGAAGAAGCAATAGCCGCTATCTTCGCCGAGCTTGGCCTCATGTAGTGCCAGGTCGGCGCGGCGCAACAGCGATTCAGGGTGCCGCCCATCGCCGGGACATTGCGCGAGACCGATATGCGCCTGGATGTTGACGATCTCGCCTTCGGGCAGAGTCAGCGGTGTACCCAAATCGTTCAGCAGTCGCTTCAGGGTGTCGTGCCAATGCGGGTCGCCGGCTCGTGGGTAGAGGATTAATCCGAATTCATCCCCGCTCAGTCTGGCAACCAGATCCTCGCCTTGGCGGAAGGTTTCCAGGCGCCTCGCGGCCTCGTTGACCACGCGGTCGCCGCTGTTGTGTCCCAGACGGTCGTTGATGCTCTTGAGTCCCATCAGGTCGAGTATGCCGATGGCGAATGGTGATGATTGTCTATGTACCAGAGCCTTGGCGCGCAACTCGGTCAGGCGGCCCATAAACAGGGTGCGATTGGGCAGGTGGGTCATTGGATCGTAGAGTGCGTTGCGCTGCAGTTCCTGTTCCTTGGCATAGTCTTCGAGCGATAGCCCGATCCGCTCCGCCAGTTCGCCGAAGAGTTTGAGCTTGGCCTGTTCGCAGACTTCGTCCCTGGCGGAAAAGATGGCCACGATGGCCTCCACGCGGTTTTGCCGCATGATCGGCGCGAGGGCCAGCGAACGAATCCCGAATTCCTTGAGCAAAAACGGCCAAGCACCCAGCGCGGGTGTCTTGAAAATATCGGGCAGGCATTGCACCTCGGCGGACAGCAGCAATCGCTGGAAGACGTTCGATTCCGAGCTGGCGTCTATGCGGATGGCGGCAATGGCCTGTTCGATGTGGGCCAGTTCTTCGGGCTGTTCCGGTTGCGGGCTGACCACCTCGCTGTGCAGCCGCAGTGCCTGCCAGTCGACGCGGGCGATCCAGAGGAAGTCGGGGCGCAGCGATTGCTGAATGATTTCGCCGGCACGCCTGAACAGGGCAGCCGGTGCGGGGCGTTCGGCGATAAAGCTGTTGAGCGAGCTCAGCGCGGCATAGGTGTCGCGCAGGCGCTCGGCTTCGGTACGGGCCTTGATCAGGCTCTGCTCGCGCCGATGGACCTTGTGGCGCATACGGTCGAAGCTGATGGCGAGTTGCCCGATTTCATCCTTCGACGCGGTGGACAGGGCGGTGTCGTATTGCCCCTTGGCCAGGCGCTGTGTGGCCATGACCAGCAGACGTATGGGTTTGGTGACCCAGCGATCCTGCACCAGGAGGCCGCCAAGAAGGACCAGCAGCATGAGTACGGCTAGGCCGATTTGGGCTTCTAGGATCGTATAGTGTTCGACCTGCTCCAATTCATGATCGTCGACGGAAACCTGCAGATAGCCGATGCGCTTGTCGTCGGTCCCGATGATCGGCAAGGTCAGGTGTACGCTTTGCCGGTAGGCGATGCCATCGCCGACCTGATGGACGAATGCATGATCCTTGGGATTCTGTGGTGTCCCGAATAGTGGGTAGAGGCGCACGCCATCATTATTGCGTAACGTGATTTCGATCCAGTGAGGGTATTGCCGCTGCATCAGACGCAGGTTGTCGTCGATGAGGGCCATATTGCCCGATTCGAGTGGCGCGGCGATACTCGTCGCGATCACCTGCATCTGTTTTACGGTCTTAGCCTCGATCTGCGCGGTCGCTGCTTCGTCGACGTTGGGCAGCCAGAAATAGTGCAGCGCGCTGACCATCACCAGCAGGCTGGCCATGATTGCGATCAGGGGGAGCTGAAGCTTGAGTCGTATGCTCATGGCGCTAAGTCCGGCACCACATATTGAGGCAGGTTCAGCGTCTCTAGCGGTTTGTAGCGCGAATACTCGACCCGCCCGATATGCCCAATTGGTACAGCTCCCAGCAACCGCCGGCCTTCCACGGAGTCATCCAGGTCAAGCAGTGCCTGGGTGATGCGCCGGATCACCGCTTCGGGTACGCGGGGATTGACGGCGATCGGGTGGGTGGGCGCGCCGGGCGTGCGGTAGATGATGCGCAAGCGCTCCTGTACGGCTTTGGGTTGTAGGCGCAGGGTCGTGATTATTCCGCCACCGGCAGGTGCAAGCCCCAGCGCCACATCCAGATAGACGGAGGTATGGTTGACGACATACCACGGGTCCACCGAGACACCGAATTGGCGATACAGCTGCGCGCGCACGAGCAGAGTTGCAGCATAGGCATTCGGCGCGGGGAAGGCCATGCGACGACCGGCCAGTGCCTCGACGGAATGGATGGGGCCACTCTTGCGCACGACCACGATCCCGTGCATTTGGCGGCTGACGTCCGCGACCAGTGGGCGATAACCTTCGCGTCGATGGGCGACGAGTAGGTGATAGGGATTCATGTAGGCGAAGTCGTAGTGGCCCGCGTAGAGGGCGCGTTCGAAGCTCGGGATGTTCTTGGGCACCACCAGCTTGAGGCGCACGCCGGCGGTCCGTTCGACGGCTTAAAGCAAAGGCTTCCAGATATCTTCGGTGCGCATCGGCGTGAACTGAGGCACGATGGCAAAGCTGTAGATCGGCGGGGGGGGATCGCGGTTGTGGGGCCATCTTCCGCGCGGGCCACGCCAATCCAGAAACTGGTCAGCAGCGCCAAGCATACCCATAGGGGCCGCTGCCATGAGGGGCTGGGCGCGCCGGGTCTGGTGAGTCGCTGGAAATGACGGTTTTGACGTCTTTTTATAGTCATGTGATGAGCATAGACCGTGTCCCGCCAACCGGCATGCCGGCAACGCAATTGACACTCCGAAGGCGCGGTAGTAGCGTTGCCAGCCAGCGCCGATTTGAGTCTTCAGCTTGCGGGCGCTTAATAAATGCGGCTAAAGCGAGAGGCCCTGCAGGCTCCGCTTCAAGCCATTCGCGGGGTCGCCTTGTGTCCGGCCCCGTCTTGCGATCAGATCATGCCACAGCGGAGGCCGTTCATGAGCATGGATTCAGACGAGCAGTACGGTTTCGAAACACTGGCGGTACGCGCCGGCCAGGTGCGTACCAACGAGGGCGAGCATTCCGAGGCGATTTTCACGACCTCCAGCTTTGCCTTTGGCAGCGCGGCCGAGGCCGCAGCCCGTTTTTCCGGCGAGGAGCCGGGGAATATCTATTCGCGATTCACCAATCCGACGGTACGTACCTTCCAGGACCGGCTTGCGGCGCTGGAAGACGGTGAGGCTTGCGTGGCCACGTCCTCTGGCATGGCGGCCATCCTGGCGACCTGCATGGCCTTGTTGCAGCAGGGCGATCACGTGATTTGCTCGCGTAGCGTGTTCGGGACCACCACCGTGCTTTTCGACCGATACCTGCGGCGATTCGGTATCGACGTCGACTTCGTGGCCCAGACCGATCTCGAAGCCTGGCAGGCCGCGATCAAACCGAACACCCGCTTATTGTTCGTCGAGACACCGTCGAATCCGTTGACCGAGATCGTGGATATCGCGGCGCTGGCTGAGATTGCGCATCGCGGCGGCGCTTTGCTGGTGGTAGACAATTGCTTCTGCACGCCTGCCTTGCAGCGACCGCTCGCCTTGGGTGCAGATATCGTGGTGCATTCCGCGACCAAGTATCTGGACGGACAGGGGCGGGCCGTTGGTGGCGCCGTTGTCGGCGATGCGGAACGGGTGGGCAAGGAAGTCTTCGGCGTGTTGCGCACCGCTGGCCCAACCATGAGCCCGTTCAATGCATGGATTTTCATGAAGGGTCTGGAAACGCTTAGCTTACGCATGCGGGCACACTGCGCGCACGCGCAGCGTCTCGCCGAGTGGCTGGAGGCTCAGCCGCAGGTCGCGCAGGTGCATTATCCGGGTCTGGCGTCGCACCCACAGCACGCACTGGCCGGTCGCCAACAGAGCGGTTACGGCGGCATCGTGTCCTTTGAAGTGCGTGGCGGCCAGGCGGCAGCCTGGCGTGTGGTCGATGCCACTCGCATGATCTCGATTACAGCGAATCTGGGCGACGCCAAGACCACCATTACGCACCCGGGCACCACGACCCACGGTCGGTTGAGCGCCGAGCAGCGTGCCGAAACGGGTGTTGCCGATGGTTTGTTGCGCGTGGCCGTCGGCCTGGAGTCGGTGGACGATATCATTGCGGACTTGGCGCGCGGTCTTGGCTGATACGCTCCCTCGAGACATCTTGCTGGCCATCTATCGCGCGGCGCTGGCGCGGGTCGACGGGCGCCGGGCGGTGGCGCAGTGGCTGCGCGATCATCCGTTGGCGGCGGGTGCCTGGCGGGTGATCGCGTTGGGCAAGGCGGCCTCGGCGATGATGCTGGGCGCGCGCGATATCTTGGGCACGCGGCTTACGTCAGGCCTGGTGATCACCAAGGACGGCCATGCGGATGTCGAGGTGGAGGCGGATGCACATCTTGCCATCCATTACGCGGAGCATCCTTGGCCTGGCGAAGGCAGTCTTCGCGCTGGACGGGCGTTGACCGAATTCATCGATGTCAGCCCGGCTGACGCACGTTTACTGTTTTTGATCTCGGGTGGCGCCTCCAGTCTGGTCGAGGTGCCGGTTGAGGGTGTGGATCTCGCCTTTTTGCGTCAGGCCAATGACTGGTTGCTCGCGAGCGGTTTGGCGATCGACGAAGTCAACCGCGTGCGCCAGCGTCTGTCCCGACTCAAGGGTGGAGGGCTGCGCCATTATCTGGACGGACGACAGGCTTTGGCCCTGGTGATTTCGGATGTGCCGGGCGATGATCCGCGCGCGATCGGCTCTGGTCCGCTGGCGGAGCCTTTGCCCGGTTTACCGGCCGGTCTGCCCGACTGGTTGACGGCTCGCGTAGGCTCTGCCCTCGGCGCGCCAGACGCGGTGCCTGCGGTGCCGCATCATCTTGTGGCATCTCTGGAGCAGGCGCTGGTCGCGGCAGAGGCAGCAGCCAGCGCATACGGCCTTCGTGTGGTGCGCATGTCCGAGCCCTTGTCCGGAGATGCGGCCCTGGCCGGCCAAACTCTGGCCGAGGTCGTATGCGCCGCACCGCCAGGGATCTCGCTTTGGGGTGGCGAAACCACCGTCGCCTTGCCTGAGGCCCCCGGCCGCGGCGGGCGCAATCAACAATTGGCGTTGGCCGCAGCGCGTGCCTTGGCCGGACGCGACGATTGCTGGTTTTTATCCGCTGGCACGGACGGTACGGATGGTCCGACCGAAGATGCGGGGGCACTGGTTGACGGCGGCACCGTAGCGCGTGGTCGCGCGCAGGGCCTCGATCCAGAGGCCGCGCTGCTCGGTGCCGATGCCGGACGGTTTCTGGAGGCCAGTGGCGATTTGATTCATACCGGGCCGACCGGAACCAACGTCACCGATTTGGTCATCGCCTTGCGCATAGGTCATGGTGAAGCAGGTTAGTATCGTGCGCAGGCGACGATTCTAGGGAGCATGGACATGCAGTGGCGCAAGATGGGGCAGTGGGGTTTGGTGATCGGCGTGATGGTTTGCGGCTACACGGCGCCGGTATTGGGTGCCGAAAGTGATGCGCAGGCCGGTTCCATAGCCACGGTGCTCGAATACCGTGAATTTCCGCACGGCCGTGCGGCTTATTTGAGTCGATTGCTCGTGACCCCGGATTACCTGCGTTTCGATGACGGTCATGCGGCGGACGATTATCTGCTGTTCGACCGACGCAACCGGACGATCTATAGCGTCGACCATGAAGACCAGACGGTACTCGTAATCGCGCCGCGACCTGTGACCGTGACGCCGCCGATGCCACTCAAACTGGGCGAACGCCATGAAACCACGCACGGTGCGCCGCAGATTGGCGGTCATCCGCCCGTGCATTACACCTTTTATGTCAACGGCAAGCGCTGCGACGATGTGATGGCGGTACCCGGTCTGCTCGATGGCGTGCGCAAGGCTTTGATGGCATACAAGCACACGTTGGCCGGGCAGCAGGCCGCCGACATGGATAAGACCCCGCTGGCCATGCAGTCGGCCTGCTCCCTGGCCAATCTGATTTTCGCGCCGACCCGCACGCTCGCGCATGGTTTGCCAATCATCGAGTGGCGCCCCAATGGCGACCGCAAAGAGTTGCTCAACTACAAGCGTGATGTACCGGTGTCTGTGAATTTGTTCCGTCTGCCGCCGACGTATCGTTACTACGCCATCGGTGCCGAAGGCATGGTGCCGGCTCATGCGCCTACCCGTCCGCCGGTATCGTAGTTGAGGAACTATCCTGATGCGATGAGGTCCATTGGCTACCACAGCCTGTCAGGAGATATGACATGGACTACAGCGCAGCCGAACAACAGATTTCCCAGCTTCAGATCCAATCCCAGGACGTCATGCAGCAGATGCAGGCGGTCGCGCAGAAGCTACCCCAGGTCGTTCCAGACGCTACCAGCAGTCGGGAGCTGGCGATGGATTTGCGCGAGATCGCGATGGGTTTCAAACAACAGCAGCAGCAGGTGATGCTGGTGTTGCAGCAGATGGGGCAGCATATACAGGAACTGGAGAATGCGATGAACTCGCACCCCAATCCGCCGGTTCAGACGCGAGGCTGGGGCATGGGCGGCATGGGCGGCGGTGGTTTCCTGGGTACCCTGACCACGGGTCTTGGTCTGGGCGCTGGCATGGCCGTCGGCGAAGATCTGGTCGGCGACGTCTTCAACCTGTTCTGATCGAATCTGTCCCTTAGAGCGGGAGTGCCTCCAGGCTTAGCGTGTCTGCGGAGGCACTCAACACACTGCCTTGGGTATACCAGTCCCCCAACACAAGCCGCGTACAAGTTTGTCCGTCCACGCTCAGCGTGTGTTGCCCTGGGCGGTGCGTGTGTCCGTGAATGAGCAGCGTAACGCCATGCTCGTGGAAGCAGGCCGTGACCGCTTCCGGATTGACATCCATAATGGCCTCCGCCTTCTCGCGCGTCGCGTTCTGGCTTTCGGCGCGTAGCGACTCCGCCTGGGCTCGGCGCTCGGCGAGTGGCTGCGAGAGGAATTGGTGCTGCCATTGGGGATTGCGCAACATACCACGCAACTGTTGATAGGGCCGATCGTCGGTGCAGAGGGTATCGCCATGCATCAACACGGCCATCTGCCCGTCTAGCTGAACCAGATGCGTGTCCCCGAGTAACGTGCACCCCGTGATTTGTGCGAAGCGTGTCCCGATCAGGAAATCACGGTTACCGGCCATGAAAAACACCGGAACGCCGCGGTCGGTCAGCGTGCGTAGTGCAGCAAGCACCGGCGCAAGTCCGATACGGTCATCGTCGTCTCCGACCCAGTATTCGAACAGGTCGCCGAGGATGTACAGGGCCGCGGCCTTGGCGGCCCTGTTCTGCAGAAAGTCGAGGAACAGCGCAATCGCTTCCGGTCGCGCAGGATCCAGATGCAGGTCGGAAATGAAAAGCTGTTCCGTATTCATCGGGCGGGTATCAGGCCGTGCGTGTAGTCGCGCGTTCGATCATTACGGTTTCACTCGGCACGTCCTGATGGCCGCCGCGATTGCCGGTTGTGACCTGTTCGATGGCGCGCACCACGTCGAGCCCGTCAATGACCTTGCCGAACACGCAGTAACCCCAGCCGGATTGGGTCTTGGACTGGAAGTTCAGGAAGTCGTTGTCCTTGACGTTAATGAAGAATTGAGCGGTGGCCGAATCAGGCACCGCGGTCCGCGCCATGGCGAGGGTGCCGACTTCGTTCTTGAGGCCATTGTCTGCTTCGTTCTTGATCTGGGCACCGGTGGACTTCTGTTGCATGTCTTCGGTCATGCCGCCGCCCTGGATCATGAAACCACGGATAACGCGATGGAAGATTGTGCCGTCGTAGAAGCCGTCATTCACGTAGGTGAGAAAATTCTCGACCGTGACGGGCGCGGATTCCGGGTAGAGCTCGATCACGATCGTGCCGTGATTGGTGGTGAACTCGACCTGCGGGTTTGTGTTTTCGGTCATGGGTAAGGCCTCGTCCGGCTGATTGTCTGGCGGCCTCTGGAGGGCCGGGTCAAGTGCGGGATGATACGGGCTTGCGGCGCATGGGGAAACCCGGGACGACGGGTTTCCTATTTGTTTGGCGTCTGGATTCCGTTACCATCCGCGCCATGCTCAAGACCTCGATCAAGACCCGCTTCGCCCCTAGCCCGACCGGACTGCTGCACCTCGGGAACCTACGTACCGCACTGTTTTCGGCCCTGTACGCAAGGCGACAGCGGGGCCGATTCCTCCTGCGGATTGAGGATACCGACGCATCGCGCAGCCGCTCCGAATATGAGGCGCGGCTGGAAGCAGACATGCGTTGGCTAGGTCTGGACTGGGACGAGGGGCCGGGTATGGGTGGCGATGCAGGGCCCTATCGACAGTCGCAACGTGACGCCATTTATGGCGGGCTGTTCGATCGCCTCTTGGCGGAAGGGGCTGCCTATCGATGCTTTTGCAGCCAGGAGACCCTGGCGGCCTCACGCAAGGCTCAGTTGGCGACCGGACGCCCACCGCGATACCCCGGCACCTGTGCCGGACTCGATCCCGCCGAAGCGACCGCGCGCGCGGTCGCTGGCGAGTCGTGCAGTCTGCGCTTTCGCGTGACGCCTGGCATACGACTGCCGATCGGCGATCTGGTGATGGGGGAGCAAGTCTTCGCCAGCGACGATATCGGCGATTTTGTGATTCGCCGTAGCGACGGTAGTCCAGCATTCTTTTTCAGCAATGCCGTAGACGATGCCTTGATGGGCGTGACCCATGTTCTGCGGGGCGCGGACCATATCAGCAATTCGCCCCGCCAGGTATTGTTGTTGCGCGCGCTGGCTCTGCCGGAGCCGCACTATGCGCACTTGTCGTTGATCGTGGGCGCGGACGGCGCGCCTTTGTCCAAACGACACGGCGCAGGCAGCGTGGAGGATCTGCGCGTACAAGGTTATTTGCCACTTGCCTTGCTCAACCACCTTGCACGCTTGGGCCATAGCTATCCGGACGAGCAGTTGCTTGATCTGGCGGGCCTTGCGGAGGGATTCGAGCTGACGCGTCTTGGCCGCTCGCCGGCTAGGCACGATACGGTGCAACTCGATCACTGGCAGAGACTGGCCGTCGCTTTGCTCGACGAGAGGGCGTTGAAGACATGGGCGGAAGACGCCTGCACAACCGTGCCCGAATCACTTCGCCGAGATTTCCTCCTGGCCGTACGCGATAACAGTTTGTTCCCCGCTGATGTCGCGACCTGGGCGGACAATCTGTTCGGTAATGAGCCCCGGCCTTCGCCTGACGCATGCGAGGCAATGAACGGAGCCCCCCGGAATTTGTTCGAGATCAGCGCGGCGATGGTTGATGAACACCCTGACGATTTTCGCGCGTTTTCCAGTGCCGTGGGGCAGGCCGCTGGTCTGCGCGGCAAGGCGTTGTTCATGCCTCTTCGCGCGGCCTTGACCGGCCAGACGCATGGCCCTGAGATGGCGCGCCTTTACCCCCTGTTGGGACCCGCGCGTGCACGCGAGCGACTGCTCGTGGCGGCTAAATCGGCTCGGGATTGACAGGGAGATCGAATGCTGCAGATCCATAACACACTGACGCGACGCAAGGAGACCTTCAAGCCGATCGAGGCTGGCAAGGTGCGTATATACGTGTGTGGGATGACGGTCTATGACTACTGTCACGTTGGTCACGGCCGTATGCTGGTGGTGTTCGACATGGTGGTGCGCTATCTGCGCGCACGGGGATATGACGTCACATACGTGCGCAATATCACGGATATCGACGACAAAATCATCCGCCGCGCGCATGAAAATGGCGAAAGCATCGAAGCGCTCACCGAGCGCTTCATTCATGCGATGCATGAGGATCTGGAGGCGCTTGGCGTACTGCCCCCGATATGGAGCCTCGCGCCACCCAATCGATCGTCGAAATACTGGCCCTTATCGGTACCCTGATCGACAAGCAGATTGCTTATTGCGCTGAAAATGGAGACGTCTATTACGACGTCTCACGCTTTACTGCCTATGGGCAACTGTCCGGCAAGAATCCCTCTGACTTGCGTGCCGGCGCGCGGATCGAGGTGGTTGAGGCCAAAGACGACCCACTGGATTTCGTGCTATGGAAGGCCGCCAAGCCCGGCGAGCCGTCATGGCCATCACCGTGGGGCGAGGGCCGGCCTGGTTGGCATATCGAGTGTTCGGCAATGTCGATCAAGGCGCTGGGGCCGCAGTTCGATATTCATGGTGGCGGCTTGGATTTGCAGTTTCCGCATCATGAAAACGAAATCGCACAGAGTGAGGCGTGTACCGGGCTGCACTTCGTCAACTACTGGATGCACAACGGTTTCGTGCGCGTGAACGAAGAAAAAATGTCCAAGTCGCTGGGCAATTTTTTCACCTTGCGAGAGGTTTTCGCGCGTTACCGGCCCGAGGCCATTCGATATTTCATCCTGGCCAGCCACTATCGCAGCCCACTCAATTATGCAGATGAACAGCTTGATGCCGCGCATGCAGCGCTGAGTCGACTGTATACCGCGCTGCGCGGTATCGAGCCCGTTCGGGAGGTGGTGTCGGATGCCGGCTTGGACTATGAGCATCGATTCTTAGCCGCGATGGATGACGATTTTAATACGCCAGTGGCGATGGCCGTGCTCTTCGACCTCGC
This sequence comes from Acidihalobacter yilgarnensis, assembly GCF_001753245.1. Taxonomy (NCBI): domain Bacteria; kingdom Pseudomonadati; phylum Pseudomonadota; class Gammaproteobacteria; order Chromatiales; family Ectothiorhodospiraceae; genus Acidihalobacter; species Acidihalobacter yilgarnensis. The sequence goes on from NZ_CP017415.1 coordinate 1,179,411, forward strand.
CCACGCTATCAATAAGGCGCGTTTCGTGGATGCGGAGCTGGCCACAGGATTGGCCGCTCTCATGAGGCGGCTGGGCGGGTTGTTGGGATTGTTGCAATCGTCCCCGGATGCCTACTTGCAGGGAGGCGGTGAAGCTGGTTTGTCGGATGAAGCCATCGTTGCGCTGATCGAGGCACGCAAGGCCGCACGCGTCGCGCGAGACTTCGGTCGGGCCGATGCGATACGTGATGAGCTGACGGCAGCGGGCGTGTTACTAGAGGATGGCCCCGGTGGGACAAGTTGGCGCCGGGTGGCGAATGGCGCCTGAGCCCTGCGTTCGTGCAGGGCAGGTGCGTAATTGTGTGATCACTCAATCCCGTCCCGGTTGCGTGCTTGGTAAGCACTCAGGGTATTGTGCAGGAGCATGGCACGCGTCATGGGCCCGACTCCGCCAGGGACCGGCGTGATGTAACCCGCTTTGCTGGCAGCATCATCGAAGTCGACATCGCCGATGAGGCGACCATTCGGCAAGCGGTTCATCCCAACGTCGATTACCGTCGAGCCTGGTTTAACCCAATCTCCGGGGATTAGTCCGGGTTTGCCTACGGCAACCACCAAAATATCGGCTGCGCCCACGTGTTCGGCCAGATTTTGCGTGAATCGATGGCAGACGGTGACGGTCGCCCCGGCTAGCAGTAATTCCAGTGCCATGGGCCGCCCAACGATATTGGATGCCCCGACCACGGTTGCATGTCTACCTTTGTAGGTTTCGCCGATGCTGTCGAGCAGCTTGATGATCCCAAAGGGCGTGCATGGCCGCAGGACGGGGACGCGTAGCGCGAGACGACCCACATTGCAGGGATGGAAGCCATCGACATCTTTATCGGGATGTATGCGCTCGATAACGGTTTCAGAGTCGATGTGGTGAGGCAATGGCAACTGCACGAGAATGCCGTCAATCACGGGGTCATCGTTCAGTCGGTCGATCAGGGCCAGTAACTCGTCCTGCCGCGTCTCGGTGGGCAGGGTGAAGGCTTGGGATGCAAAACCGACGCGTTCGCAATCCTCACGTTTTTTGCGGACATAAATCTGTGAAGCGGGATCTCCGCCTACCAGAATGACGGCGAGCCCCGGCACCCGGAGTGTCTTCGAGCTAAGTTCTGCGGTCTTCGATTTCAGTGCGTCGAGCACCCGGTCGGCAACGGCTTTACCGTCAATCAGTTTTGCTGCCATGGATGCTGTTCTCGCGCGGCGTTTAAAAATGAGCCGTATTTTCGCACGCCCTCTCATGGCGCGACAAGGCGCCGTGGCCGTGGGTGTTGACGGGTTCTGTGTGTGCCTGTAGCATTCCCGGCCTGCGCAGCGCCAGAGGCTTTACTTCATCTGCGCGGCTACGTGGCGGAGACTCCGGGGTATAGCGCAGTCTGGTAGCGCGCCTGCTTTGGGAGCAGGATGTCGGGGGTTCGAATCCCTCTACCCCGACCATCCGCAGGTGTGCATTTAGGAAGGAAGGATTACGTTTGCGCCCGTAGCTCAGTCGGATAGAGCATTCGCCTTCTAAGCGAACGGTCGCAGGTTCGAGTCCTGCCGGGCGCGCCAATTCGTAGTGTTCTGGTGTGTGGCGGGCTCAAGATTTTATGGTGGGCGTAGCTCAGTTGGTAGAGCCCTGGATTGTGATTCCAGTCGTCGTGGGTTCGAGTCCCATCGTCCACCCCAGTTTTTGCCGCGCAGCTGTTGTTTGGCGGCAAGCCGGTCATGGGCCGTTAGCTCAATTGGTAGAGCAGTTGACTCTTAATCAATTGGTTGTAGGTTCGATTCCTACACGGCCCACCAATATGAACGACAAAGCCCGCTGTAGCGGGCTTTGTCGTTTTGCGCGCGCATTCTTGGAATGTGGTGTTCGCATGGTAGTATGGAAAGTTTAGATGGGTCTGCGAAAGTGGCGGAATTGGTAGACGCGCTGGATTTAGGTTCCAGTGGGGAAACCCTTGAGAGTTCGAGTCTCTCCTTTCGCACCAATTGCGCTGTCGCCGGCTGGGTTGGCAGCGGCTGTGGCTGGATATACATTTTATGAGTCGAGAGGATTTTTCCATGCACGTTTCGGTTGAGTCGGCCGGTAGTCTAGAGCGGAAAATGACGGTGCAGTTGCCCGCAGAGCGTATCGGCGAGGAGGTCGAAAAGCGTCTGCGCGCGTTGGGTCGGCGGGTCAAAGTGCATGGCTTCCGGCCCGGCAAGGTGCCATTCAAGGTCGTCAAGCAACGCTTTGGCGGCGAGGTTTATCAGGAGGTCGTTGGTGAGCTGCTGCAGAGTAGTTTTCGCGAGGCGGCCATGCAGGAAAAACTTCAGCCAGCCGGCAGTCCTCAGATCGAGTTGACCAGTGGAGAAATGGGCGGCGTACTGGAGTATGTGGCGACCTTCGAGATCTATCCAGAGCTGTCCCTTGCTCCGGTAGATGGATTGCAGATCACCTGTCCTACGGCTGAAGTGCAGGAATCCGACGTCGACGCAATGATCGAAACGTTGCGTAAGCAGAGAACCGATTGGCTGGCGATCGATCGGCCAGCGGCTGAAGGTGACCGCGTGGTTATCGACTTCAAGGGCTTCCTGGGCGATGAGCCCTTCGAGGGCGGCGAAGCGAAGGATCACGCCGTGGTGCTGGGACAGGGGCGCATGATTGCGGATTTCGAGCGTCAGCTCGTAGGCGCTTCCGTAGGCGAAGAAAAATCGCTTGATGTCGGTTTTCCCGAGGATTATCACGCCAAGGATCTGGCCGGTAAGGCCGCCCGATTCGATATCGTGGTCAAATCTGTCAGTGAGCCGCGTCTACCTGAAATCGACGAGGCGTTCGTTTCGGCGTTTGGGGTCGCTTCAGGGGGTGAGGAGGCACTTCGAAAGGAGGTGCGCGCCAACATGGAGCGCGAATTGCAGCAGGCGATCAAGGAGCGCGCGAAGACGCGTGTGATGGATGCCTTGCATGCAGCCAATGAGGTGCCGGTTCCTGGGGTTTTAGTGCAGGCAGAGATCCGTCGCATGCGCGATCAGGTCGGTGAAGCGATGAGCTCGGAGGCTCGACAAGGGTTGCCGGACAATTTGTTTGAAGAGCAGGCTCGGCGCCGAGTTGCATTGGGATTGTTGATTGGTGAACTGGTCCGGTCGCACGAGATCAGTCTGGATGTCGGGCGCGTCGATGTGACCCTTGAGGGACTGGCTGCTGGTTACGAGGAGCCGGAGCAGGTTGTGCGCTATTATCGGTCGAACCGTGAAGCGATGGCCGGTATCGAGGCGCTCGTGCTCGAGGATCAGGTGGTCGATTGGGTTATCGAGCATGCGTCGGTTGAGCAGGTGGCCATGACTTTCGATCAGGTCATGCACCCCGAAAAGAATCAGGAGGCGATATGAGTGGTCATTGGGAATATGAGGGTGGCACGGGTGCGCTAGGGGCCCAGGCCCTGAATCTTGTGCCTATGGTGGTCGAGCAAACCTCAAGGGGTGAGCGTGCCTATGATATCTATTCCCGCCTGCTGAAAGACCGGGTGGTGTTCTGCGTGGGGCCGGTTGAGGATTATATGGCCAACGTGATCGTCGCCCAGCTGCTGTTTCTCGAATCCGAAAATCCAGATAAGGAAATCAGCCTGTATATCAATTCTCCTGGCGGTTCTGTGACTTCCGGAATGGCGATATACGATACGATGCAGTTCATCAAGCCGGCCGTCAGCACCCTGTGTATAGGGCAGGCGGCAAGCATGGGTGCGGTTCTGCTTGCCGGCGGTGCTGCAGGCAAGCGTTATTGCCTTCCGCACTCAAGGGTGATGATTCATCAACCCTCAGGCGGTTTTCAGGGGCAAGCTACAGACATCGATATTCATGCTCGTGAGATTCTTAAGATTCGCGAGCAACTGAACCAGATCCTTGCGCATCATAGCGGGAAGCCCGCCGAACAAATCGGGGAGGATGCTGAGCGTGATCGGTTCTATGGGCCTGAAGAGGCCAAGGCATACGGTCTGATTGATGAGGTTCTCTCGTCACGACCAGCCTGAGCAGGCGGAAATGGGGATTGAAGCAAATATCACGCCAATTCATTCCCCTGTAACTTTCCGGCTTGCATCTTTCCCTTAAACCGGGCAATGTGCGATTGACACATTCCCTGAGAGGTGCCGATGAGCGACGATAAACACCTCACGTCCGACAGCGGTAAATTGCTGTATTGTTCGTTCTGTGGCAAAAGCCAAAACGAAGTGCGCAAGCTGATTGCGGGCCCCTCCGTTTTTATCTGTGATGAGTGTGTGGAGCTTTGCAACGACATCATCCGCGAGGAGATGGGCGAGCAGGCGCAACTTGGCAACGGTAAGCTGCCGAAGCCGCATGAAATCAAGCAGATATTGGACGAGTACGTCATTGGGCAGGATCGCGCCAAGAAAGTGTTGGCGGTAGCGGTTTATAACCACTACAAGCGCCTGGAAGTTCGCGATCGCAAGGACGAAGTCGAGCTGTCCAAGAGCAATATCCTTTTGATCGGGCCTACGGGTTCGGGCAAGACGCTGTTGGCCGAAACACTGGCCCGCTTACTCAACGTTCCCTTCACCATCGCAGACGCGACCACTTTGACTGAAGCCGGTTATGTGGGTGAGGACGTCGAGAATATTATCCAGAAATTGTTGCAAAAGTGCGATTACGATGTGGAGAAGGCCCAGACGGGCATCGTTTACATTGATGAGATCGACAAAATCTCGCGTAAGTCGGATAACCCATCGATCACTCGCGATGTGTCGGGTGAGGGTGTGCAGCAGGCATTGCTCAAGCTGATCGAAGGCACGGTGGCTTCAGTGCCCCCACAAGGTGGCCGTAAGCATCCTCAGCAGGAGTTTTTGCAGGTCGATACCCGCAATATCCTCTTCATTGTGGGTGGTGCATTTTCCGGGTTGGAAAAGATCATTCAAAACAGATCCCGTAAGACAGGCATCGGGTTCTCGGCTGAGATTCATGGGAAGGATGATGGTAAACCGGCGGGTGAATGGCTGTTTGATGTCGAACCGGAAGACTTGATCCGGTTTGGTTTGATTCCCGAATTCGTCGGTCGACTGCCCGTGGTTGCAACGCTGGAAGAGCTGGATGAGGCTGCCCTCGTCGAGATTCTGGTTACTCCGAAGAATTCTTTGACCAAGCAGTATGGCAAGCTGTTCGAAATGGAAGGCGCCGAGCTGGAATTCAGAGATGAGGCTCTGCGTGCCGTCGCTAGAAAGGCAATGGAAAGAAAGACGGGTGCGCGTGGTTTGCGGACCATCATCGAGCAGGTGTTGCTGGATACGATGTATGAGTTGCCCTCGCTGGAAGACGTAACCAAGGTGGTGGTGGATGATGCTGTTATCCGTGGCGAAGCCAAACCCTATCTGATCTATGAAGGCGGCGAGCTGCAACAGCGGGCCGCCGCAGAGTAGGGGGGGCGGCCCGCCCAGAGGCGCATCCGGACAACAAGCTTGAAATGTCCGGGTGCCGCCCCCATTTCTTATTCCAATAGGCGAGTTTTCCTGACCGGCCGGCTGACTGCCCAGATGGGTAAGCACATCTGGTCAAAACCGAACGTATTCCATGGAGTTGATCGCTTGCCGAGATGAGTGTGTGAGCATCGCTCCCATATCTAGATACCCCGAGGACCTTTATGGATAAGGGCTCAAATCCCCCGCAAAGTCTAATTGCCGAGGAGCAAATGCTACTCGTGCCCGTATTGCCATTGCGTGATGTGGTCGTTTATCCGCATATGGTAATCCCCTTGTTTGTTGGGCGTGACAAGTCGATCAAAGCGCTCGACCGAGCCATGGTGGACAACAAAAAAATCCTCCTGGTTGCCCAGCGCAGCGCAGAGGTTGATGATCCAGGCCCGAAGGATATCCACCGTATCGGCACGCTTTCATCGATATTGCAGCTGCTCAAGCTTCCTGACGGCACGATCAAAGTCCTGGTAGAGGGGTCTGAGCGTGCCCAGGTAGTTGATTTCATTGAGACCGATGATACCTTTTCCGCGCAGATCAAAGTAATGAAGTCCGCGGAACCGGCTGATGAGCGTGAAATAGAGGTGTTGACGCGCTCAGTGCTCAACCTTTTCGACCAATACGTGAAGCTGAATAAGAAGATACCACCTGAAATTTTGACGTCGTTGGCGGGTATCGATGATGCGGCGCGGCTGGCCGATACGGTTGCAGCACATATGTCATTGAAGCTGGAAGAAAAACAGCGTGTGCTCGAAATACAAGATGTGCGTGAACGTCTTGAGCACATCATGGGCCTGATTGAGGGTGAAATCGATTTATTGCAGATTGAGAAGCGTATCCGCGGCCGCGTCAAGCAGCAGATGGAAAAAAGCCAGCGGGAGTACTACCTGAATGAGCAGATGAAGGCCATTCAGAAAGAACTCGGTGAACTGGAGGATGCGCCTAACGAAATTGAGGACTTGGCTCAGCGTATAGAAAAATCGGGCATGCCCAAGGAAGCGCGCCAGAAGGCCGATGCGGAGTTGAACAAGCTGAAAATGATGTCTCCGATGTCAGCGGAGGCGACGGTGGTACGTAATTACATCGACTGGTTGGTTAGCGTGCCTTGGAAAAAACGCTCCAAGGTTAGCCACGATCTGGCGGCTGCTCAGCGTGTCCTCGATGAAGATCATTATGGTTTGGAGAAGGTCAAGGAACGTATCCTCGAATATCTTGCAGTCCAGCAGCGGGTGAAGAAACTCAAAGGGCCGATATTATGTCTTGTGGGCCCTCCGGGTGTCGGCAAAACCTCACTGGGGCGCTCGATCGCGCGCGCGACTAATCGAAAGTTTACCCGCATGGCATTGGGTGGAGTGCGCGACGAGGCAGAAATACGCGGTCATCGGCGAACCTATATTGGATCGCTGCCTGGTAAAATCATACAAAATCTTTCACGTGTTGAGACGCGCAACCCTTTGTTTCTGCTCGATGAAATCGACAAAATGGCGATGGATTTCAGGGGTGATCCGGCTTCCGCTTTGTTGGAGGTGCTCGATCCTGAGCAAAATCATGCCTTTGCAGATCACTATCTGGAGGTCGATTTTGATCTGTCGGATGTGCTCTTCGTCGCTACCGCGAATAGTATGAATATCCCAGGCCCATTGCTCGATCGCATGGAGGTGATTCGCTTACCGGGTTATACCGAAGAGGAAAAAGCGAATATTGCCACCCGTTATTTGGTACCCAAGCAGCTCAAGCATAATGGTCTGAAAGACAATGAGTTGCAGATTACCGAGGCGGCTATTCGCGATATAATCCAACATTACACACGGGAAGCCGGGGTGCGTAATCTTGAGCGAGAAATATCCAAGATCTGCCGTAAGGTCGTGATGGGTCATGCGCTCAAGCCTACCGAGAAGCGAACGATCATTAATCCCAAAAATATTGATAAGTATCTTGGGGTTCAAAGATTCCGTTATGGGCGTGCTGAAGAAGAGGATCAGGTCGGACAAGTAACTGGATTGGCGTGGACCGAGGTAGGTGGTGAACTGTTGACGATCGAAGTAACGACGATGCCTGGCAAAGGTAACATCATTCGTACCGGTCAGCTGGGCGACGTCATGAAGGAATCGATTGAGGCCGCGCGTACTGTGGTTCGTTCCAGGGCACGCGTACTCGGTATCGCGGATGATTATTTTGAAAAGCATGATATCCACGTGCATGTACCTGAGGGCGCTACTCCAAAAGATGGGCCGAGCGCTGGCATCGCGATGTGCACCTCGCTCGTGTCCGCAATTACAGGGATTCCCGTTCGCGCAGATGTTGCTATGACGGGAGAGATCACCCTGCGAGGCGAGGTTTTGCCAATTGGTGGCTTGAAGGAAAAATTGCTTGCTGCACATCGCGGCGGGATCGCTACAGTTCTGATCCCCCATGAAAACGAGCGAGATCTTGTCGAAATTCCCAAAAACATTAAAAATCAGCTGGCTGTTCGTCCAGTTAGATGGATCGATGAAGTGCTTGAGCTGGCACTTCAGTGTCGCCCAGAACCGCTTGAGGATGCTGGGGAGAAATTGCCGACGCCGACGACTGCAGCTAAAAAGACGGAGCGTGAAACCAAGAAACGCACGCCCCGTCCGCACTGATGCCGCCAAATCCAGGTTGACAGTCTCAGAGGCCACTTGCTATAAAACGTCACTCGCGCAGTCAAACACACAATGCTGCTAAGGCGTAGGCTGCGAGACCCAGTGCTCCCCGCGATTTTGCCCCCGGGTGTGCTACCCGCCTGACGATGGGGTGGGTAGCCGTTATGCCTCTCAACGAATAGGGAAGACCTGCATGAACAAATCAGAACTGATTGATGCTATTGCCGCCAAGGCGGATCTGTCCAAGGCCTCTGCTGGCAAGGCACTGGATGCTTTTGTAGAAGTGGTTTCCGATACCATGAAGCAAGGTGACCAAGTCGTCATCGTCGGCTTTGGCAGTTTTACTGTGCGCCAACGTGAAGCGCGTACCGGTCGCAATCCCCGTACGGGCGAAGCAATTAATATTGCGGCCTCGAATCTTCCAGCATTCAAGCCTGGCAAAGCCCTTAAGGATGCTGTAAACTAACCGGCTTTCCAGGGTGCTTAGCTCAGCTGGTAGAGCGTCGCCCTTACAAGGCGAATGTCGGGGGTTCGACTCCCTCAGCACCCACCAGGGTCGAGAATTTTTTGGAGTGGTAGTTCAGTTGGTTAGAATACCGGCCTGTCACGCCGGGGGTCGCGGGTTCGAGTCCCGTCCACTCCGCCATATTTAACCGTTACAAACAAAAGGGCGCCTTAGGGCGCCCTTTTGTTTGTTGGAAGCCGTTGCACTGGGACGACATAACATGCTGCAGACCATACGAGATCGCGCTTCTGGCTGGTTCGCCTATGCCATCGTTTTTCTCATCAGCGTCCCTTTCGCGCTGTGGGGGATCAATCATTATCTTGAAGGTGGCGGCAAGCAAGTGGCAGCGCAGGTCGGTGATACCACGATCTCTCTGGCGGCCTTCGGACAAGCCTATCGGGAAGAGCAGGCTAGAGCCGCGCAGATGTTTGGAGGACAGTTGCCTCCTAGTGTCAGCGATAAGATGCTAAAACAGGCTGCTCTGCAGCGGCTGATTCAAGAAACGTTGCTGACCCAGATCGTGGATGATGCGGGTTACAAAGTGAGCAATCAGGAATTATTGAAACAGATTGTTTCCTTCCCTGTTTTTCAGCAGGACGGACATTTCTCGAAAACACGTTACACACAAATTTTGGCGGAGCAAGGTATGGTCCCGGCCGCTTTTGAAGGACGGCTGCGGCGCCAGTTGGCGATTGAGCAATTTCAGTCCGGTGTGATCAATACGGGCTTCGTTACACAGCCAGAGGCTAACGACGCACTGAAACTGGATGGAGAAAAGCGCCAATTGGAAATGACTGTTATTCCAATTTCCAGGTTTTTGACGGGGATGAAGATAACTCCTGAAGCTATTAAAACTTATTACAAGATGCATCAGTCGGATTATATGACCGAGGAAAAAATTCGTGTCTCATATTTGAGATTGAGTAAAAATGAGCTGGCGAAAGGTATTACACCGAATGCCGAATCCCTAAAACAGTATTATCATGACCATCTTGCCAAGTATATGCTGCCCGAACGGGCTAAGGCGGCGGAGATTGTGTTGCGGCTCCCTGCCGACAAGATAGGTCGTGACAAGGCGAGGGCGCTGGCCTCGCATATTCTTAATGTGTCGAAGAATGGCGATGATTTCGGCATTCTTGCGCGTCGATATTCACTGGATGCAGATAATGCGAAGAAAGGGGGTGCCATGGGCGTGGTGACGCGTGCCGGTCTGCCTCCACCAGTGGCTGATGCCTTATTTTCTCTCAAGCCTGGCGATATATCGAAGCCCGTTGAGGTGAATGGAAAACTGTATCTGCTTAGACTTGAATCCTTGATGCCTGTACAGCAGAAATCCTATGCCGAGGCTGCAGCAGAGGTCAGGCGTGACTATGTTGCAAAGCAGGCCTCGACGTTATTCGAAAAGCAGATTCAGCGTATGTCTGAGTTGACATATGAGCACCCCGGAACATTGGAAACTGCAGCGAAGAGTCTTGGCTTACAGGTTATGCACAGCAATTGGTTTAGTCGCTCCGGTGGTGCTGGTGTTGCGTCAAGCCCCAAGGTGGTAAATGCTGCGTTTTCAAAGCAAGTTCTCAAGGACGGGACCAACAGTGCGGTCGTTGAGATTTCTCGTGGCGATGCAGTCGTACTGAGGGTATCCGACAAGCAAGCGCCGCAAGTGAAGCCAATCAAGGCCGTCGAGGCTGGAATCAAAGGGGAATTGGAGCGCGTCTCAGCTGAAGGTGCTGCCAAGCAGTTGGCTATTAAGGTTCGCACGGCGGTAGCTTCTGGCAAAAATTTGAAGAATATTGCTGTGATGGAGCGTTTGAGCTACCGAGCATTGGGTTGGCTGGGGCGTACGGACGCTGCAGTGCCCGCTGAGATCATGAAGGCCGCTTTTCAGGTGCCCCCGCCCGCGGATGGAAAGCCGAGTGTAGGCTTCGTAAGCTTGAACAGCGGCGGTTATGCAGTCTTTGCGGTTAAGAAAATCAAATGGACTGACGTGGAGCCTACAAAGGTTGAGGCCCTGATGGATCGGAAAGCGCCTGAGGCTGGGCGCACCGAGATGTCAGTGCTTTTCCAGGCCTTGGAAAAAAAGGTCAAAATTCGGATTTACCCGAACAATCTCAATTTGTAGCACTTGCTCGCCGTCTAGGCCGCGGATCGACCCAAAGGGACTGATCCGCGGCTCACTGGGAATTCTCAGGCCCCAAGTCCAACTATGTTATAGCCGGCATCCACATAAAGGATCTCGCCTGTGATGCCTGATGCGAGGTCAGAGCATAGAAAAGCTGCGGCATTGCCCACTTCCTCTGTGCTGACATTCTTTCTCAATGGGGCGCTCTGTTCGACTTTTTCCAGCATTCGGCGAAAATCGCTAATGCCTGCAGCCGCGAGGGTTCGTATTGGGCCAGCCGATACAGCGTTCACCCGTGTCCCCTCTTCCCCGAGCGTATAAGCGAGATATTTCACATTCGCTTCCAAGCTGGCCTTGGCAAGACCCATAATGTTGTAGTTAGGCATGGCGCGCTCAGCACCGAGATAGCTCAGCGTTACTATGGCGCCGTTGCGTCCACTCATCAATTGACGTGCGCCCTTGGCGAGAGCTGTCAGGCTGTATGAACTGATATCGTGAGCAATCCTAAAGCCATCCCGCGTGATATTTTCGAGGAAATCGCCTTCGAGTTGTTCCTTGGGCGCATATGCAATCGAATGAACCAGTATGTCGAAATAGTCCCAGTGCTTTCCCAACTGAACGAAGAGCTCGTCAATCGACTCATCGGTCGATACATCACAAGGCAGTACGACCTGAGCGCCACAGGCGCCCGCGAATTTTTCGACCCTTTCCTTAAGGCGTTCATTGGGGTAGGTGAGGGCAAGTTCGGCGCCTTCTCTTTGCATCGCTTGCGCGATACCCCATGCGATGGATCGGTCACTGGCAATGCCTGTCACCAATGCGCGCTTGCCGGCTAGAAATCCCATATCTGTCTCCATGCTGCTGTTAAGCCCTGAGTCAGGGGCAGATTCGGTGCCGGCGTATGATAGGTCAGGAGGATCGAGGGCACAATGCGGCCTCCGCGATCCCCATCGGATTGTGGAGAGTATCTTCGATGTCCTTGTCAGGCGGTACGAAAACGCCGCCGCAATTTATCGACGAAGCCTGTGATGAGCCCAGTGTCGTCTTGGTTGGGCATGGCTTCGACCGTATGCCGTTCTTTCAGTCCGGGATTTTGTTTGAGATGCCGATGATGTGTCAGGCAATGATTGAGTCCGCGCTCTAGCAAGGTGCGGCTAAGCGGTTTTGGGAGTAGTCGATGGATCTGCGCTTGGTTGATTAATTCGATCAGAGATGAGCTGTCTTTGAACGCAGTGACAACCAAGGCCAAGGTGGCGGGGTTGAAGCGTTTGAGCGCTTTGAGCGCAGGAGAAAGGTCTTTGTCGTTGAGTTTGAGTTCGCTGACTAGAATGGCGATATCTTCATTGGCAAGAATCTTGAGTGCCTCTGAAAGTGATCGGCTATCTTGTACTTCGGCTTGGCTACCCGTGAGCGCCCGCACCAGCACTGCGGTATCGGGGTCGGTATCTAGGACCAGTATTCTAGGGCGCGCTTGTGTAGGAGACACATCCTTGATATTTACTGGTTTGGGGGCGCTTCTATCCGATGCAGTGGAGCGCGCAATTCGGGCAGCCTTTGCGATGGTGTGCCTAAGATGTTCTGGGTCCCATGGTTTGTTGATAAATCTGTAAATTTCGCCTTCGTTTATGGAGCTGATAATGGCGTTTAGATCGGAGTAGCCGGTTAAGAGGATACGCATCGTGTCTGGATATAGCTTATGTGCTTCACGCAATAGCTCGACACCGCTCAATTCAGGCATGCGTTGATCGGTCACGAGTACGTCGATTGGATGGGTCTGCAATATCTGAAGTGCTTGTTGCCCGGATTCCGCGGTATGAATCTGATATTGATTCTTGAGCAACATCTTTAGTGAGCGAAGCACGCGTGTTTCATCATCCACTAACAGAAGATTCGCTTCACCCATGTGAAGTTCCCTGGTGTCTGACAGCGGTGGGCGAGGTATTGGCTGCTGCGGCAGGGATGGGGAGGCCGATTGCGAAACGCGTACCCTTCCCGGGTTTGGATGCTACGCGTATATAACCGCCATGTTGCTTGATGATCTGGTAACTGATGGAAAGCCCCAGTCCCGTCCCTTGTCCTACGTCCTTGGTGGTGAAAAATGGGTCGAATATGCGCTTGATCAATTCTGGCCCCATGCCGACACCGGTATCTTGTAGGCTGGCGACGACATATGCGTTCTCGACATAGGTGCGCACAGCAATGCGGCCGTTGCCGGGGATCGCTTGGGCCGCATTGGTGAGCAGGTTGAGGAATACCTGATTAATCTGGGAGGGAGAGCATTCGACCAGTGGGGTTTCGCCGTATTCCTTGATGATTTCAATGCGACTCTTGAGTAAATGGCGAGCAATCATCAGCGCGCTATCCAGTGAGTCTGCAATCGATATGGCCGCGAGTTTCGCTTGGTCCAAGCGACTGAATGTCTTTAGATTCGCAACCAGCTCGGATATTTGCTGGACGCCGTACAGGGTATCCTCAAGCAGGCCAGTTGTATCTTCCAGGCCATAGTCCTGTTCGAAGGTTAATGCGTGCCGGCAAGCTTCGGCGAGTGGCTCAGGCGTCTCAGTGGTGGATGCGACGCGGTTGAGTATGTCGAGTGCGTATCCTGCTGATCGGAGTGCGGCGCCCACGAGTTCAACGTTATTGCGAACATATCCTAGCGGTGTGTTGATCTCATGTGCGAGGCCAGCAACCATTTGCCCTAGCGAAGCCATTTTTTCGGATTGAATCAATTGCCCTTGTGATGCCTTGAGTCGACTATATGCTTGCGATAATTCCTGCGAGTGGCGACGCACGCGTGATTCCATCGCTTGCAATAAATCGATCACACGACCAATACCGTGGTATCGACCGTGTTCGCAGACGATAAAATCCTCCGTTACGGGAGCTGTAATGTGCTGGGTAACGTGTTGCGCCGCTTGTTCGATTGATTGTTCGAGGTCAACCACCAATGGCACTGAGTTCATGAAGCTCTGAACCGGGCGTTTGCCGAATAGTTCTCGGCCGTAGGGCCTGAAGAATATCCGCATGAGCTGATACCGGCTGATGCTGCCGATGATCTGCCCATTTTTCGAGACGATCGGTAATGACAGAACATCGTTCAGCGGATCGCTAAGAAAGAGATTGCTGACTTCGATGATTGCCATCTCAGGCGTAATCGCCTCTACGGAGGCTGACAGACCGGCTATGGTTCCTTCCACTCGCGGCTCCCGGGCGTTTTGCTCGCCCCCGCGTTTGCGGGAGGATGCTTAGTATAGGTAGTGTTGTGCCCTCGATAGGTGAATCAGATTAGCTTGTGCGTATGACAATACGTTGACAGATTTTCCGGTTACGTGAGGTGGAAGATCATGCGAATACCGCCTATCTCGATCTGATCTTCATCTGACAGGGACATTGAGCGGACACTGACAGGTTCTCCATTGAGGCTTGGATATTGGCCCGCGGTATCAGCTTCCACCCCGATGATGACGAAATTGCGCCCGCGCCGTGTAATCACGGCGACCTGGCTGCCGGGTTTTCCGAGAGTGGTCATCGCACGCGTCACTTCGTATCGCTTTCCTTTGTTGGAGCCGTTGAGTATCTCCAACGATGCATGCGTTTTCTGCACTTGTGCGGTTAAAGGCGAGATGGGTGGCGTTATGCCCAAACTAGGCTTCTGTACTTGCTCTATGAGGTTCTGTTTGGGCGGATCAGTTTGCAGAATCATCGTTTTGTCATATTCGGTATTGCCAGACTCTGCACCGGCGAATTCGTTGGCGTATTGAAGCTGGTGTGTACCCAGATTGATGAGATCTCCATCGCGGAGGGCATATTTGGTGATTCTGCGCGTATTGACGAAGGTGCCGTTGGTGCTCTGAAGGTCTTCAAGAAAAGAATCGTTGAGCACGGTGATGATCTGGCAGTGATAGCCGCTGATGGCGCGGTCGTTGACCTGAATATCGTTGTCCGGCTTGCGACCGATGGTCATGCATTCTTTTTCGAGAGGGAATTCCTCGAGTACATGCATGTCGCGTGAAAGGATGAGTTTCGCCATCATGATCTCCAATTGCGCGAAGAAGTGTCGTGTACCCACTTGGCTCGCGTACGCTGTGTATCTGATTGTCCGCAACCAATGCCATGATCGTGCGCTATGCCTTGACTCTGCACGGAGGACAGCATCAGCGATAGATGTTGACGCAGATTTGGCGAATCGACGCGAAGTACATGGCCGGCGGTCACTAACGGAACCAGCTACTTAGCCGGTTGTACCATCGTCGTTGACCAGGAAAATCGCCGATTGGTCGGGCTAAGATGAGTGAGATATTGTCCTTGCCACCCTTGGTATTTGCATCATCGACCAGTGTTTGCGCACAGTCCGTTAAATCCTCGCAAGCCGAGAGTCGCTCTGCAAGATGGGCGTCGTCCACAAGGTCGTGCAATCCATCCGAACACAGAAGATAGAGATCTCCTGGCAATACCAGTTCTTCTTGGATGTCGACGGCAACACTGGCCTCAACGCCCAGTGCACGGGTCACCAGATTACGGTGCATGGATCGTTGCGCTTCTTCTTCTGTGTAAAAGCCGCGATCGATCAGTTCTTGTAGCATGGTGTGGTCGCTGGTGATCTGCTCCAATTGATCGTTACGCAAGCGATAAATCCTTGAGTCGCCGACATGGGCAATACTCAGGCGGTTATCGTAGAAGACAGCGACTACCAGAGTTGTGCCCATGCCTTCATATTGGGGTTGTTCCTGGGCTGCTTCGTGGATCGCCTTGTTGGCATGGATGACGGCCTCGCGGATTGCGATACTTTCGCGGGTATAGCCAAGTTCTTCGTCGAGTTGACCCGGTTTCAGGGGAGGGAGTGTCAGCTTGAGCCGGTTGAGCAAACTCGCGACCGCAAGGCTGCTGGCGACTTCGCCTCCTTTGTGCCCACCCATACCATCCGCCAGAATAAAGACGCCTAAGTTGGCATCAACGGCTAGTGCGTCCTCGTTGTTACTGCGTACACGGCCAGTATCGGTGGCGAAGCCCCATTCGAACAATCCATCTAGATTCATGCCATCTGCTCCCTGATATCGCGGGCACAACGCAGCAGTTGATTGGCCAATTCCCGCCCAGTTTGAAATCGTTTATCCGGATTTTTCTGCAATACCTTGTTGATGATGGGGCTGACGCAAGGGGCTAAATCGTCACGCAGCGCATTCAATCCAGGATGGGCTTCATTGGTGATTTTGTACATCAATGTGGCCATGGTGTCAGCATGGAACGGCGGTGCGCCGGTGAGTAGCTGGAAACAGGTGATGCCCAGCGAAAACAGGTCCGATCTGCCATCGAGTTTTCGGCCGGCAAGTTGCTCTGGCGACATATAAGAAGGTGTGCCCATGATGACACCTGTACGCGTTTTGCTGGCATCCGTGATGCGGGCGATACCAAAATCGGTCAGTTTGACGTCGCCAGTATCGATGTTGTAGACGATGTTGGCGGGCTTTACGTCACGATGTATGACCTGATGACGGTGCGCATAATCCAGCGCTAATGCACATTTGGCGACGATTTCGAGGACGCTTGAGACGGGCAGCAGGCCTGCTTTGCCCACGAAGTGCGTTAGGTTTCGGCCATGGAGATATTCCATTGCGATATAGGCAACGTCGTCCTCTTCCCCGGCGTCAAATATAGTCACGATGTTCGGATGGCTGAGTTGGCCTGCAGTCTCGGCCTCGCGGTAAAAACGCGCCTTGACTTGCTCTAGCTCTTCGCCCTGGAATTCGGTCGAAAGCGGTAGGGTCTTAATCGCGACCCTACGCCCAATTTTGGGGTCTTTGCCCTCGTAGACGGTACTCATGGCACCTCGCCCGATTTCTTGCTCGACTTCGTACCGGCCAAGCATCGGCTTCTGCACGCCGCTGTGATGCAGGATGAGCGTGCCTCCGTTACCTGGGGTGTCACCATTGCTGGGGTGCGGCGCTAGACTGATTTCACTTAGCGTTTGTGTGCGCTTCATGCGCTCGCGAATGTCGCGGTAGTGACGGCGATGCCGCGCGATGTATTCGTAGACGGTTTTGGCCTTGTCGAAGCGGCGTTTGCGCTCGAAATCCAAGGCTAGACTGTATAACAGTTCGAGCGATTGTTCATTGATAGGCAGATGGCGGAATCGGTCGAATGCGAGGTCGAGCTGGCCTTGACTCTGGAACGCGAGGCCGAGAACCCTCAAATTCTCAAGATTGGCGTTCGAACCTGGTAGCAATCCCTGTCCGTTGAACAGGCGACGTTTGAGCATGATCAGCCAGTAGCCGGAGAAAAGGAGAAGAGCCGGCCCGGTCGGCGAGTACCAGATGCCGCGTGTATAAAGAGGGTAGAAACTGGCTGCACCCAGGGCGATTATGAGGGATGCGGTCAGCGCGCCGGCAAGTCGATTACCCAGCAGCGGCAATAGCCAGGTGAGGTAGAGTGCGGAGAATCCCCAGGCAGCCAAAAGCACGTATTTCACCCAAGGGGGGGTGTAATAGGGATCCTGATTGAGGATGCTTGAAATCGCATCGGCCAGTAAACCGAGACGTGTTTCAGCTGGGACCCCTCCCTGCGCCATCCCAACCGGGCCTATTAGCAGGATTTTGTCGCGAAATACGTTGGGATCGACGTTTCCGTTGAGCACATCGGCGAAACTATAAGTATTGAAGGCCGCTCTGCCGTGGGCGCCTCGGTATACGCGTGGGTGGATACGTAGCGTGTCATCCGTACGGATCAAGAGCGACCCTAATCTGAGGCCCTTTCCTGGCAGGTAATGAACATCCGTAGCGCCAAGATTGAGGCTTTGCATTGCAACGAGTAGGGCGAGACTCGGTAGAGTTTGCCCATAGTAACTGACGGCAAGAGGCATGCCCGTGAATCGGTTCCATCCGAGAGTCTGCCCGCCAATGGCGCCGATGCCCAATGCATGTTGGAGGAATTGCGGTAGCGGCAGATTGAGCGTGTAGGCGGTAGGCGGTGAGATTAGATTCATCCGCGACGCGTTTGGGGGGAATCTATTCTTCGCCAGTAGCGCTGGAAGCGGCGTATCGGGGTTGCCCTGAGTGACGCCGGGCGCGTATGTGAAAATTAGATCCACGTTATGGATCGCCGCCAGGCTTTGGGTCAGGCTCAGATCCTGATTCAGTTTGTCTTTGTCTGCGCGGAGCTGTCTTGCAAAGCGACTCAATGTGGTGCCGAGGTGGACGAGGCTGTTCGCTTCGGCAGCTGGTAGCTGGTGTCCGATACGTGAAATGGTTGCCGTCCAGCCGTCTAGACCTTCTGTTTTGAAGAGCTGATTGAGCCGGTCCAGTGCCTCTAGCCCTGGCGTCACCTGGGGTGTGTTCAGCGGTAAGGTGATTGCGATGACCTTGGGTTTTCCGGCATCTGCGATATTTAAGAGACGGGCAATGCTGCTACGTGGCCACGGCCACTGGCCAAGTGATTTCAGGCTGCGTTTGTCGATTGCAATGATATCGATGCGTGGTGTGGGCGTCGCGGGTGTCAGACGGGTGAAGGTGGTAAACAGTATTTCGTCCAAGCCACGAAATTGACCCAAACCGGAGAGCAGGGTAATGACCAGAATGATGGCCAATGCCCAGAGCCAATCCTTGTTCCAAAGGGATTCGCCTGTCGCGTTTCGGCCCATGTGTCTGTGGTCTTTGATTGGTTGGGTACGGGGAGAGGCGCCGTTATTGCTGTGGTTTATATTGTGGGCGCCTTGCAAGCGGCTCGTAATACGCGACTACGGACCGCTGCTGTTCGTTGCCATCAGCTCTCGTTGTGCATTTGTGTGACATCCACACGCAGCTTCAGCGGTTCGCCTGGATGCAGGATGTCGGTGTTGCCCAGGCTATTCCAGCGTCGGATGGCGGGAATGTTGACGCCGAATCGCTGCGCGATGCTGTAAAGCGAGTCCCCGTTGCGCACGGTATATGAAACCGTACGGACTCGCTGAGCGGGTTGGGCGTTGCTCGCGATGGCCAAGCCCGCAGTTCCCGTTGCGCCGTTGCCTGGGCGAATAACGAGCCGTTGGCCGGGGCGCAGAGCGCTATGGCTTGTGAGATGATTCCAGTGTTGCAGATCCGAGACGCTGACTTTGTAGTTACGCGCAATATCCCAGAGCGTATCGCCTGACTTGACGGTGTGATAGACGGCGCCTGGGTTTGATGGAGGTGAATTCGAGGCGAGCTGTGTCTGGGCCGGGCGTACAATGGTGCTGCCATGGCTCCAGATCACAAGGTGCTGACCGAGTCGTAAGGGGGCGTGGGTGGTCATATTGTTCCACCGCGCCAGATTCGTAACGCTGACATTGTAGGCCTTTGCGATATCCCACAGCGTGTCGCCTGGTTTGACGACATGATAGTGCTTGTTACTCCCGCCATGCGCTGGTTGTGCCATGCGATGCCGCAAACCTTGGGCCATGGCATAGGCCTGATAGGGCTTCGACGAACGCGGTACGATGAGATATTGGCCTATGCGAATCAGGTTGCCATGCAAGTGGTTGGTTTGGCGGACGACGGCGATAGACGTGTGATATTCGTCGGCGATGAGGCCTAGCGTTTCACCAGAGGCCACGCGGTGGCGTATCCAGGTGACGCGTTCGCTGGCTGGGATGCTGGCCAGTTTTTCCTCGAATTGCTGCGCGCTATCCGCGGGCAATAAGAGGCGATGAGGCCCGTTGGGATCGGTGGCCCAACGGTTGTATCCGGGGTTGAGCAAATAAAGTTCGTTGAGTTTGATGCCCGCCAGCTTTGCGGCAAGGGCGAGATCGATCTGGGACTTCAGGTGTACGACGGCTAGATAGGGTTTGTCGGGGATGGGCCAGAGGCTAACGTTGTATTGCTTTGGGTGTTCGACAATGGCTTTAACAGCGAGTAGCTTGGGTACGTAGGTTTTGGTCTGCTCTGGCAGATCCAGCGCCCAGAAATCGGTGGGTAGATGTCGTTCTTGATTTCGGCGAATAGCCCACTGTACGGTGCCAGCCCCGGAATTGTAGGCGGCCAGCGCAAGCAGCCAGCTGCCGAACTGGTTATGTAGCGCCTGGAGATAGTCCAAGGCCGCCTTGGTGGAGGCATAGATGTCACGCCTGCCGTCGTACCACCAGTTCTGTTTCAGACCGAAGTGGCGACCGGTCGATGGCGTGAACTGCCAGATGCCCGCAGCCTGGCAGCTTGAGTAGGCGTAGGGTATGTACGCACTTTCGACTACCGGTAGGAGTGCGAGTTCGGTCGGCATATGCCGTTCGTGAATCTGCTGCAGAATATAGTAAAGATACGGTTCAGCTCTGGCCGTCACCCGCTCAAGATAGGCGGGATGCTGTCGGTAAAAAGCAATGGCGTTCTGCACCAGCGGTTGATTGAGGCTGTCCGGCATCTGGAAACCGGACCGAATGCCGGTCCAGATGGTTTCGTTCTGCTGTGACACCACCGCGGGCGTCGTACCATCCACCGCTTCGCTGTCCGGGGGCGGCGTGGCGGGCGCTCCGGCGTCCGTACTGGCCAAATTGGCAGTTGCCGCGCCGGTATCCGGTGCGTCGGCGATCGCGGCCGGCACGCTGTTGCTTGAGGTGGATGATGTTTGACAACTGGCTTGCCCACCGTTGGGCGGAGATGCGCAAGGTGTCGTGTTTGTCGTGCTGCTGCTTGCTGTCGTCGTGGGTGCAGCGACACGCGCGTCTCCAAGATGTTCCAGTGTGGCGCATCCTGAGAGAGAAAGCAGAGCAGCTACCGTTGGCAAGCCCTTAATCAGCTGAGTTTTTCTGAGGTTTCTCATGCGTGCATAGCTTATCCTCTGATATGGTCATCGAACAAGTAGAATGTCGGATGACCCAGACGGTTGGCGTGGGCGGCATGCCAAACGGTATGCTCAGACGCAACATGTCGCGCGTTGATTACTATGAGGACGGCAGGTTTGGAGCCCGAACAGGCGTTAATCGATTGGTATCAGGGGGATATGGGGCGTCAAGTGTGGTCCCGGCTGCACGAAGAGATGCCGGGTCTGCTGGGAGAAATGTTCGGTTATGTCGGAGTCCAGATTGGACTCGGCGCACTGTCACCGTCGTTGTTGGTGAGCAGTCGCGTCAAGCAGCAGGCCGGACTTGCTACCGCCTTGTCGGGTGCGGACATCCTCGGACGCCCTGAAGCGCTGCCTTTCGGGGCGGAAGCGCTGGATCTCGTAGTACTGCCACATGTACTGGAATTTTCATCAGACCCCCATCAGGTCCTGCGTGAGGTGGATCGCGTTCTGGTACCGGACGGGCATGCGATTTTCATCGGGTTCAATCCCGTCAGCCTATGGGGCTTGTGGACGCTGGCCGGCGGCGGCCCTTGGAGCACATCTGGAAGTTCCGGGCGCGCGCACTTGTATACGCAAACCCGGTTGAAGGACTGGCTTGCCTTGTTGGGATTCGATATTACCGAAACGCGTTATCTGTTGTATCGTCCCCCGTCACGCCGTGCTTTGGTCGCGGACCGCTGCGGCTGGTTGGAATCGGCCGGGCGTCGCCGTTTTCCAATGTTCGGTGGGATCCGTATCATTGCCGCCAGAAAGCGGGAGTCGACTCTGACATTTATCAAACCAAGCCGACGTAGGCTGCGTGTACTGTCTGGCGCAACCATCAAAACGGCACCTAAGGCAATTTCCAGTGAACGACACGATTGAAATTTATACAGACGGCGCCTGTCGCGGTAACCCCGGGCCCGGTGGCTGGGGGGCTTTGTTGCGCATGGCTGAGCGTGAAAGGCATTTGTCCGGGGCCGAACCATTGTCGACAAACAACCGGATGGAATTGACTGCTGCAATCAAGGCGCTTGAGGCCCTACACCGACCTTGCACCGTGCGTCTGGTGACGGATTCGATCTATGTGCGAGACGGAATCACTCGCTGGTTACCTGGGTGGAAGCGCAAAGGTTGGAAGACCGCTTCTGGGCAACCGGTAAAGAACCAGGATCTTTGGGTGAATCTTGATGCGGCTTGTCAGCGCCATCAGATTACCTGGGAGTGGGTCAAGGGTCACTCGGGTCATCCGGAAAACGAGCTGGCGGATCGTCTGGCCAATGAGGCGATTGACCGTATGCAAGGCAACATAAGGTGAGATGCAAGCTGAGGGGGGCGTGACGATGAGCGAACGCTCGCGGCGCGCGATTCGGATTCAAACGCTTGGACGCAGGCATGACTAGCCAGGTGGGAGGTGATTGAATGCAACAGATCGTCTTGGATACGGAAACCACGGGTCTAGAGCCGCAGCAGGGCCATCGCATCATCGAAATCGGTTGTGTGGAATTGCAGAACCGCAGGCCGACGGGACGTCACTTCCATTATTATCTGCAGCCTGATCGGGAGATCGATGAAGGCGCAGCCGCAGTTCATGGCATCACGGCAGCGTTTCTGGCGGACAAGCCTCGCTTCAGCGATGTGGCGGAGGAGTTTTTGGCGTTCGTCCGTGGCGCGGAGCTGGTGATCCACAACGCGCCATTCGACCTTGGTTTTCTTGATGCCGAGCTTGCGCGACTGGATCGTGAGCACGTATCGATGCGTGAGCTCTGTCCGATCGTCGACTCGCTGGCATTGGCGCGGCAGATGCATCCGGGACAGCGGAACAGCCTAGATGCCCTGTGTAAGCGTTACGCGGTGAACAATGAACACCGCGAGTTGCACGGAGCATTACTCGACGCGCAGATCCTCGCCGAGGTTTACTTGGCCATGACCGGGGGGCAAACCAGTCTCCTACCGGATAGTCAGAGTGATACGGTCAGGCGTGCGGCGGCAAAACGGACTGACGCCGTGGTGCGTCATCTGGACCGCGACCGGTCGCCTTTGCGCGTGATTCGCGCGGATGACGATGAATGTGAGCGTCATACGGCGGTACTCGACGCGATTGCCAAGGCCAGTGACCAAGGTTGTCGTTGGCGTCAGTCCTAGGTGCGTCTTCCGGGGGATCAGCGGGCTGATTTGAGGATGCGCGATTTGTCTCTATCCCATTCGCGATCACGCTCGGTGGCGCGTTTATCATGCTCCTTTTTGCCCTTTGCTAGGCCGATCTCCAGTTTTGCACGTCCCCGCTTCCAGTAGAGCGCCAGTGGAATCAAGGTAAAGCCTTTGCGTTCCACCGCGCCGATGAGGCGATTGAGTTCGGCGCGGTGCAATAGCATGCGTCGACTCCGTGTGGCGTCGGGATGGACGTGCGTAGACGCACTGAGTAGAGGGGAGATGTGGGCACCGAATAGCCAAGCCTCCCCGTCCTTGATCAGGGCGTAGCTCTCGTTGAGTTGAGCGCGGCCGGCCCGAAGACTCTTGACTTCCCAGCCCTCAAGAGAGAGTCCGGCCTCGTAGGTGTCCTCGATGAAAAAATCGTGTCGAGCACGACGATTCAAGGCGATGGTGGAGCGGCTGCTGGTTTCAGGTTTTTTACTCATGGCGACATTATAAATGGAATACAGCCGGCTGCGTTCGCCAAGTGATCCCCCGATGGGTGTCTTGACGACTTGTTCATGGGTTCCCTTAGGGTTGACAATGCAACGTTTTGCGATGGTGCTTGCGTGAGAAGACTCAAGTCGATACATGGCGAGTGGTCGTCGCGGGGAGCGTTCTTCCTTGCGGCGACGGGCGCGGTCGTCGGTCTTGGCAATATCTGGAAATATCCTTATATCGCGGGCCAGAACGGCGGCGGTGCCTTCCTGCTCCTGTATCTGTTGTGTCTGTTGTTGGTGGGTATGCCCCTGCGCATGGCCGAGTTGCTGCTCGGACGTCGCGGGCGCGGCAGTCCCCCAACGGCCTTTCACGAATTGGCCGTCGACGAAGGTCGATGGCGTGCATGGGCTGCGGTCGGCGTCTTCGCCGTAGTTGCCAGCTTGCTAATACTCTCGTTTTACAGCGTGATTGCGGGCTGGGGCCTGGATTACATGTGGATGAGCGCCGTCGGGAGCTATCGCGGGCAGAGTGAAAGCGCGATTCAGGGCGTGTTTTCGGCACTCAATGATGAGCCCTGGCGATTGTTGATGTGGCATACGCTGTTTATGGGTATGACGACCGCAGTGGTGTCGAGAGGGGTGCAGCGGGGGCTCGAGCGCGTGGCGCGGGTGTTCGTGCCGGTCTTGTTTATTCTGCTTGCCGTGTTGGGATTGTATGCGGCGGTGGAAGGCAACATCGTCAAGGCGGTGCATTATCTTTTTACCCCGGATTTCGCTGCGCTGAATGGAAAGGTGGTGCTGATTGCGTTGGGGCACGCCTTTTTTACCCTGAGTCTGGGCATGGGCACGATGATGGCTTATGGTGCCTATCTGCCAGAGGACGTCTCCATCCTGCGCGTTAGCGTCTGGATCGTCCTCGCCGATACGCTGGCCGCCTTGTTGTCTGGGATTGCGATCTACCCCCTTGTTTTCGCAGGAAATTTGCCCGCGATGCAGGGTCCAGGGTTGATTTTCACCGTATTGCCGACGGCCTATGGGCACGCAAAGTATGGTGATGCGTTTGGGGCCTTGTTCTATATGGCCTTGGTGTTGGCTGCGTGGACTTCTGCGATCGCCCTGCTCGAACCGGGCGTCGCTTGGTTGGTCGAGCGAGGGATGGCACGTGCGAAGGCCGCCATGGTCTTGGGAAGCGTTGTCTGGTTCCTGGGGCTGATGACTATTCTTTCATTCAATATCTGGTCCGGCGTCCTGATTCTCGGGCACAGCTGGTTTGGCTTGCTGGACATGCTGACAGGCAATTTGATGCTGCCTGTGATCGGCCTGTTGATCGTGGTTTTTGTCGGCTGGATGGTTGCCGAGCGCTCGTTGCGGCAGGAATTGCAGTTTCGGCGTGGGGTGTTTCGTATCTGGTTGTCGGTATTGCGATATGTAACGCCGGTGGCAATGCTACTGGTTTTGTTGAACGCCTTGGGTCTGATTCGGGGGGCATATGACGGCAGTAAGCCGATCAGCGCTGGTTAGCTATACGCCACAGGAGATGTTCTCGCTGGTGGACGACATCGAACATTACGCCGATTTCCTGCCTTGGTGTCGCCAGACGACCATTCTGACGCGCGAGGCGCGTGAGGTGAAGGCGAGCATTGAACTGGCACGCGGCGGCGTGCGCAAAACCTTCACCACGCATAACCGGATGCAGCCAGGCAAGATGATCGAGATCCGCTTGGTCGAGGGACCGTTCAGTCACTTGCATGGGTTCTGGCGTTTCGACGCGCTGGGTGAGGGGGCGTGCAAAGTATCGCTGGATATGGAATTCGATTTTGCCAATCGCTTGCTTGGCATGGCTGTAGGGCCGGTATTCAGTCAAATCGTCAATAACCTTGTCGATGCCTTCGTCAAACGTGCCCGTGAAGTCTATGGTGCCCGTTGACCAACTGACGGTCGAGGTGGTCTATGCCTTGCCCCAGCAACAGGCGCTGCTGACGGTAGTCATGCCCGCTGGCGCGACCGTCGAGCAGGCCATACGAAGTTCTGGGCTGCTCGCGATGTTCCCCGGCATTGACCTCGCGACCTGCCGGGTCGGTGTGTTTGGCAAGCTGTGCCGGTTGCTGAAACCGGTTTGCGAAGGCGACCGCATTGAGATTTACCGCCCCTTGGTCATCGATCCCAAGGAGAGTCGCCGGCGTAGGGCAGGCGGCGACTCGCGTTAGTTCGGCGATTTCTGATGCTCCGGCATGGCGGTAGGCCCGCCAACGATACGCGCGAGCTTGCCGTCCTGAAAATAGAGTGTCAGGTGCTTGACCATCTGGCGCCCATAGGTCGGGGTCAGCGCATAGGCATAGTCCCAGCGATTGGGATTGAAGGCATCGGTCAACAAGGGCTCTCCGAGGATGAAACGTACCTGGGCCTCGGACATACCGGTCTTCAACTGTTCGAATTGCGCGGGCTTTACCTCGTTGCCTTGCTGTATTGGCGGGCGGTAGCCGGATAGCCAGCTGGTGCTGCATCCGCTCAGTGCTAGAATGGTCAGGCCGAACAGGGAAATGCGTATTTTTTTCATTTGCGTCATCGCTTCAAATGGGCGCCGCACATCTTAAAGCAAACGGATGTGCATTGCTGGAAGGGACTAATGGAAAACCAAGACCTCAAACGCGCGGGCCTCAAGGTCACGCTGCCGCGCATGAAGATACTGGAAATACTGGAAACTGCGAAGCCACGGCACCTAACTGCCGAGGCTATTTATCGCCTGTTGTTGGATTCTGGCGAGGAAATTGGACTGGCCACGGTCTATCGTGTGCTCACGCAGTTCGAGGCCGCAACGCTGGTGCAAAGACTTCACTTCGAAGGTGGGCAAGCCGTTTTCGAGCTGGCGCGTGGGCATCATCACGATCATATCGTTTGTGGTGAATGCGGGCATGTGGAAGAGTTCTATGACGAGGTGATCGAAACCCGGCAGAAGGCGGTTGCGAACAGCCGCGGCTTCGAAATTCGGGACCACTCACTGATTCTATATGGTAATTGCCAACGCAAAGATTGCTCGTATCGCAATGTCGAGGATTAAGCTGGTTCCTTTACCATCTTAGCCCTGTTGGGCGCCGCGTAGCATTTCCTCCGCGTGCGCCTGCGACTGTGGGGTGATCTGCACTCCGCCGAGCATGCGTGCAAGTTCTTCGATACGAGCAGGATCGGTGAGCAGAGGGTCTATGCGCGTCTCGGTCGAATTCTGCCCCTTGATCTTACGAACAGCGAGCTGACGGTGCGCCTGTGCTGCGACCTGTGGTAAATGGGTGACGCAGAGAATCTGGCGGTCGGCTCCCAGCCGGCGCAGCATCTGTCCGACCACCTCGGCGATCCCCCGCCGATCCCGCTATCGACTTCGTCGAAAATGAGCGTGGGGAGGCGACGGTCGCGCGTGGCCGCCAACTGTAACGCGAGGCTGATACGCGACAACTCGCCGCCAGAGGCCACTTTGGCGAGCGCTCTGGCGGGTTGCCCAGGATTCGCGCTGACCAGGAACTCGACTTGATCGAGTCCGTGTTGGCCGGGTTTTTCGCTGGCGTTCTCGCGTACCGAAATAGCGAAATGCCCTCCAGACATGCCTAGTGTCTGCATTGCTTCGGTGATGGCGTGAGCTAGCGCAGTGGCCGCTTCGCGACGTCCTGTGGTGACGCGCTTGGCCAATGCGCGGTAATGCGTTTCGGCCACCTCTAGTTCGGTGTGAAGCTGGGTGCGGTGGCCATCGTGATCGAGCAATGACTCCCGCTCGTTCTGCAACACCTGGAGTCGTTCCTGTAATGCTTCCGGTTCGCAGCGATGTTTGCGCGCCAGTGTTTGGAGTAGCGCCAAGCGTGCGCCGATCTCATCCAGGCGTAGGGGGTCCAGTTGTACATCGTCCAGGTATCGGCGGAGTTCCGCGGCGGCTTCCTGGATTTCGATCTGGGCATTACGCATGAGTTCGAGCGGAGGCGTGAGGCGAGTATCGAGCCCTGTTGCGTTTTCGAGCGCGTCAACCGCGTGTGACAACATGCCGTTGACGTCCGGCTCGCCCTCGTAAATCAATCCATAGGCGGACTGAGCGGCATCGAGCAACTGACTTGCATGCGCCAGTCGCAAATGCTCATCCTCAAGTTCGCCGATTTCTCCCATCCGTGGCGCCGCAGCTTCGAGCTCGCGGCATTGAAAATCGACGAGGTCAAGGCGGGCCTGCCGATGTTGGTTGTCCTCTTCGAGCGTGCCTAGCTCGGTTTGTATGGAGGCCCATCGGCGGTAGGCGGTGGCCGTTTCGTCCAGCAGTGCGCCATGACCGGCTTGCAGGTCCAGCAAATCGCGCTGGTTTTCGCGGTGAAGAAGGGACTGGTGCGCATGTTGGCCATGAATGTCGACCAATTGTTCGCCCAGCGCCTTGAGTGTCTGAAGGGCAACGGGTGCACCGCCGATGTAGGCTCTGGTGCGTCCCTCGCGTGTGATGATGCGGCGTACCGTGCACGTGGTGTCGTCGGTGTCCAGGTCGTGGTCGAGGAGCCACTTGAGGGTTGTCGGGTGGGCGGTCAGATCGAAGCTGGCGCTGATCTCGGCTTTGTCTGCACCCGGTCGCACGACCGTGCTGTCGGCGCGATCTCCGAGCACGAGCCCGATGGCATCGATCAGGATGGATTTACCAGCACCGGTTTCGCCCGTGAGCGCAGTCATCCCTCGGCCCAACTCAAGCTCCAGATGCTCAATGATGGCGAAATCGCGGATCAGAATGTGTGACAGCATGGGTGCCTGGACTCGATGTGCGATGCGCTCGGGGGCTTAAGGACTCATGTTTGATGAATTTAAGGCTGCTCGCCCCAGTGCAGCTTGGCCCGCAGTATATGGAAGTGATCGTAGGTGCTTGGGTGCAGCAGGCGCAAGGGTTTGTCCTTCTGGCGTATACGGATGACATCGTCGGCGGTGATCGGACTGCAGGATTGGCCGTCGAAGGCCACCTGTGCCGGCGTCGTGTTGTGGGGGGATAGCGAAATTTCTATGCAGGCGGAGGAGCCGACGACCAGTGGTCGGCTGGTGAGTGTGTGAGGGCAGATGGGTACTAGTCCGATGGCCGGTAGCGAAGGCGATAGGATTGGCCCGCCACCGGATAGCGCATAGGCGGTCGAACCCGTCGGTGTGGCAATCACGAGGCCATCGGCGCGTTGGCTGCTGACAAAGTGGCCGTCGATCCGAATATCGAACTCGATCATACGTACGTCACCGCAAATATGCAGTACGACGTCGTTGAGGGCGTCGTGCCGCGCGATCGTCTCGCCAGCGCGCAGGATCTCGGTTTCCAACAGCGCACGTGGTTCTTCGATGTAATTGCCGCCGAGGATTTCATCCAGCCTCAGGGTCATCTCTTCAGGGGAAATGTCGGCGAGAAACCCGAGTCGTCCAAGATTGATGCCGATCAGGGGAACCTCGTGGCAGGCCAGCGAGCGCGCGGCATTGAGCAATGTGCCATCTCCGCCGACCACGATGGCGAGATCGCAGCGTTGTACCAGTTCTTCGCGGGTATGTAGCGCTTCTCCCGGCGCGAGACCGTCTGCACTCTCATCGAGGAGCGGTTGCAGGCCGCGGCTTCTCAGGAAGGCCATGAGCGACGCAAGTGTCGGCGTGAGCCGGGCGTCACCTTGCTTGGCAATAATTCCGGCACTCTTGAAATTTCGCATTGTTTACAGATACTTGGTTGATGGGGGCGGTGATGGCCCAAGTGGGGCTGCGCTTGACAGTCAGAACCCGTATTGTAATCATCGTCGCAGCCATATTGCATGCCCCTGTCGGTTGATGGCACATACCCGTATCCGTAACTATCCCTCCGATGACTCCGGGCTGGATGAGCGTTCCAGGCACCTGTTGAAGGTGTTGGTGGAGAGCTATATTCGGGAAGGACAACCAGTCGGTTCGCGCATTCTGAGCCAGAAAGCTGGATTGGATATCAGTGCGGCTACGGTGCGCAATGTCGTCGCCGACCTGGAAGCAATGGGTTTCGTTCGCTCACCGCATACTTCCGCCGGCCGCGTGCCGACCGCAAGAGGTTATCGCTTGTTCGTGGATACCTTGTTGCAACAGCGCCCCCCGATGCTGAGGCCTTGCGCCAGATGCATATCCATTTGTCACCGGGTCGTGGTGCGGAAAATCTGGTCGAGTCCGCTTCGAATATCCTTTCGGGGATCACGCAGCTGGTGGGCGTGGTGACCGTGCCGCGAAGCCAGTATCTGGCGTTGCGCCAGATCGAATTCCTCGCGCTGTCGGATAAGCGCGTGTTGGTCATCCTCGTGATGAATCAACAGGAAGTCCAGAATCGTATCCTCCAGCTGGATCGCTCCTATGCCCAATCCGAGTTGGATCAGGCCGCCCGCTACCTCAATCACCACTTTGCCGGGCGGGATCTGTTGCACATTCGGGGGGCGTTGTTGCGTGAGCTGGACGAGATGCGTGCAGATATGGACCGCATCATGCGCGATGCAGTCGAACTAGGACAGAAAGCGTTGGAGGATGAAGTCGATCAGGGTGGTGATTATGTGCTGGCTGGGCAGAATAACCTTCTGGAGTATCAGGAGTTGGCTGATCTTGATCGGCTGCGCGCGCTGTTTTCTGCCTTCACAGAGAAACGTGAAGTGCTGCACTTGTTGGACAAGAGCGCGATTGCGGAGGATGTGCAGATTTTCATCGGCCATGAATCTGGCTATGGTGCGCTCGATTATGTCAGCGTGGTGACGGCGCCCTATGTCGCCAATGGTGAGGTGATTGGGATGTTGGGCGTGATTGGCCCAACGCGTATGCCTTATGATCGAGTGATACCCATCGTGGACATCACGGCTAGGCTCCTCGGGAGCGCACTGAACGGGCGGACTTGAACTCTGAGCGAGAGGCCCCACCTATTGCCCAGGTTTGTTTGAATTTGTTCGTGATGCCGCATCGAATCTGGAGCGATTGATGAGTCAAATACCCCCTCAGAATGACGAGAAAACACAGGCCTCGCCAGATGTATCGGAGATGGCGGGTAGTGCTGAGTCTGGTGGTGCCGAGGGCGATGCCCTGGAGGCACTGCACCATGACCTGCAGGAAATGAAGGACAAGGCCCAAGTGCATTGGGATCAGTTTGTGCGCGCGCAGGCAGAGCTCGACAATCTGCGCAAACGTGCTGAACGCGACCTGGCGAACGCCCACAAATATGCGCTTGAGCGCTTCGCGAATGAGCTGCTGCCAGTCAAGGATAGCCTCGAAATGGGGATGAGCGCGGCCGAGGGCGCGGAAGGGGATTCAAGTATCCGCGAGGGTATGGCGCTGACATTGCGCATGTTCGCCCAGGTGTTGACCAAGTTCGGTATCGAAGAGGTCAACCCAGTGGGTGAGCGCTTCGATCCAGAGCGCCATCAGGCGATGACGATGCAGCCATCGGACGAGCAGCCACCCAACACCGTGCTCGCCGTTATGCAAAAAGGCTATGTGCTCAACGATCGCCTGCTGAGGCCAGCCATGGTCGTGGTTTCTAAATCACCCACTTGATGCGGTGACTTGAAATCAGGGCGTAAGCCCCAATCTAGCTCACATATTCAATACGTATTCACCCAAGTGCTAGGGAGATGCAAGACATGGGTAAAATCATAGGTATCGACCTTGGAACCACCAATTCCTGCGTGGCCATCATGGAAGCAGGTAAACCCAAGGTGATCGAAAACAGCGAAGGCGACCGCACCACCCCTTCGATCATCGCCTTTGGCGATGACACCGAAGTGCTGGTCGGCCAGCCGGCGAAGCGCCAGGCCGTCACCAACTCCAGCAATACGCTGTATGCAGTCAAGCGTCTGATTGGCCGTCGTTTCGATGAGCCTGAGGTGCAAAAGGACATCAGGCTCGTGCCCTACAAAATCGCCAAGGCGGATAACGGCGATGCCTGGGTTGAGGTCAATGGCAAGAAAATGGCGCCACCGGAAATTTCTGCCCGCGTGCTGATGAAGATGAAGAAGACCGCGGAGGATTATCTCGGCGAACCGGTGACTGAAGCTGTCATCACGGTGCCCGCCTACTTCAACGATTCTCAGCGTCAGGCGACCAAGGATGCCGGCAAGATCGCGGGTCTCGATGTCAAGCGGATCATTAACGAACCGACGGCGGCAGCCTTGGCCTTTGGCCTGGACAAGAAGGGCGGCGACCGCAAGGTGGCGGTATACGATTTGGGCGGTGGCACCTTCGACATTTCCATCATCGAGATGGCGGACGTCGATGGCGAGCAGCAGTTCGAGGTGTTGGCCACCAACGGCGATACCTTCCTGGGTGGCGAGGATTTCGATACCCGTTTGATTGACTATTTGGCAGACGAGTTCAACAAGGAACAAGGCATTGACCTGCGCGGCGACCCGCTGGCTATGCAACGCCTCAAAGAGGCTGCCGAAAAGGCCAAGATCGAACTGTCCTCGACGCAGCAGACTGAGGTCAACTTGCCTTATGTCACTGCGGACAAGAGCGGCCCCAAGCACCTGAATATCAAGGTGACTCGCGCCAAGTTGGAGTCGCTGGTCGAAAATCTCATCCAGCGCACCATCGAACCCTGCAAGCTGGCCCTCAAGGATGCGGGGTTGTCGACCTCCGAGATTGCGGACGTCATTCTGGTCGGTGGTCAGACGCGCATGCCCAAGGTGCAAGAGGCGGTCAAGAATTTCTTCGGCAAGGAGCCGCGTCGTGACGTGAATCCGGACGAGGCGGTGGCCGTGGGCGCAGCTATCCAGGGTGGCGTGCTGGGTGGAGAGGTCAAGGACGTGCTGCTGCTCGACGTGACCCCGTTGTCACTGGGTATCGAGACGATGGGTGGCGTGATGACGAAACTCATCGAGCGCAACACGACCATACCGACCAAGGCGACGCAGGTGTTCTCGACGGCGGAGGACAACCAGACCGCAGTAACGGTGCATGTGCTGCAGGGTGAGCGAGAGATGGCGGCTGGCAACAAATCGCTGGGTCGCTTCGATCTGACGGATATCCCACCTGCACCGCGTGGTGTGCCGCAGGTAGAAGTGGTGTTCGACATCGACGCGAACGGCATTCTCAATGTGTCGGCCAAGGACAAGGCGACCGGCAAACAACAGTCGATCGTGATCAAGGCCTCTTCAGGCCTTGCCGAAGACGAAATTGATCGTATGGTCAAGGATGCCGAGGCACATCGTGATGATGATAAGCGATTCCATGAACTCGTCACCGCGCGCAATCAGGCGGATAACCTGATACACGCGGCAGAGAAGTCTCTCAAGGAAGCTGGCGACAAGGCGACTGCGGAAGAAACGCAGGCGATCGAACAGGCCGTCAGTGAATTGAAGGAAGCCCTCAAGAGCGACAACAAAGATACGATTGAGGCCAAGACCGAGGCATTGGGCGCCGCATCGGGTAAGCTCGCGGAAAAGCTCTATAGCCAGGCTGGCGGCGAACAGGCGCAACCCGGTGCGACAGGCGATTCGGGTGCTGGTGCTCGCAGCGGTGAGGATGTCGTGGACGCCGAGTTCGAAGAGGTCAAGGAAAACAAAAAATAGACCAATTGTAAGCCGGCCCGGAGGGCCGGCTTCGTGGTGTCAGGCCTGAGCCGCCCGCTTACCATGGGACGGCTCGCATGATTGATGCGAAGCACGCGAGCCACAATGTCGCGGTGCGAGCAGCTGATCGGCAGTGCATGCCATGTTCGGCATGAATGATTCAATTCTAACGTCAAGCGACCGATACCGATGTCGAAAAGAGATTACTACGAGGTGCTGGGCGTGGAGCGCTCGGCAGGTGACGATGAACTCAAGAAGGCGTATCGGCGCCTAGCCATGAAATACCATCCGGACCGAAATCCGGACAATGCCGAAGCGATCGAGCATTTCAAGGAAGCCAAAGAGGCCTATGAAGTGCTCAGCGATGCGCAAAAGCGCGCGGCCTACGACCAATTCGGACACGCCGGTGTGAATGGGGGTGCCGCAGGTGGCGGTGCGGGTTTCGGCGGCGCGGGTTTTGGCGACATCTTTGAGGACATCTTCGGCGATATCTTCGGTGGCGGGCGCGGACGAGGAGAGCGTGCTTACCGCGGCGCGGATCTTCAGTACAACCTCGATCTCAGCCTAGAGGAGGCGGTGTTCGGCACTGAGGTCAAGATTCGCGTACCCACGATTGTCGTCTGCGGGGTTTGTGAAGGCAGTGGGGCAAAAGCGGGAACCCGTGCCGAGAGTTGCCCGACTTGTGCGGGCGTGGGGCAGGTACGTATTCAGCAGGGCTTCTTTTCGGTTCAACAAGCCTGTCCCCGTTGCCACGGCAGCGGAAAAATCATTCCAGATCCTTGCCCAGAGTGTCGAGGCGAGGGGCGTATCCGTGAAACCCGGACATTGTCTGTGAACGTTCCGGCCGGCGTGGACACTGGGGACCGTATTCGCTTGGCTGGTGAGGGCGAGTCTGGCCCGCAAAATGGACCTGCGGGCGATCTTTACGTGCAGATCCGGGTCAAGGAGCACAAGATTTTTACCCGTGAGGGCGAGAATCTTTATTGTGAGGTTCCGATCGATTTTGTCAGTGCAGCTCTCGGTGGCGAGATCGAGGTGCCGACATTGGGCGGACGTGCCCGACTCAAGATTCCGTCGGAAACCCAGACGAACCGCATGTTTCGTATTAGAGGCAAAGGGATCAAGCCTGTTCGCGGTGGCGCAGAGGGCGATCTGATTTGTCGTGTGGTGGTCGAAACGCCTGTCAATTTGACCAAGGCACAGCGTGAGCTGCTGACGCAATTTCAGGAAACACTCAAGGGAAGCGAGCAGAAACACAGTCCTCAGGCGCACAGCTGGCTGGGTGGTGTGAAGGGGTTCTTCGAGGATCTCAAGTCCTGGCTTCATTGATCGCGGTCGTGTGGCGAGACCCTGAGGGTATACGGTAATGACGAAAATCGGCATCGTGGGTGCGGGTGGACGGATGGGGCGGGTGCTGATCGAAGCGGTTCATGCAAACTGCGCTGTTGAACTGGGTGCCGTGGTCGGGCGCCCTGGTAGCCCGCTGATTGGGCGGGATGCTGGTGAGTTGGCCGGCATGGGGTTTCTAGGGTTGAGCGTGTCCGACGATCTTGCTGCGGTGGTTGGAGATTTTGACGTTTTGGTCGACTTCACGTTGCCTGAAGGCACTCTCGAACATGCCGAGGTGTGCGCGCAGCACGGGCGTCCAATGGTAATCGGCACGACGGGCTTTTCTGCGATGCAACAACGTGAACTGGACCGACTGGGCCGACGAATTCCCTTGTTGATCGCCCCCAACATGAGCATAGGGGTGAATCTTTGTCTGACGCTGCTGGAAACCGCGGCCAAGGTATTGGGTGATGAGGTCGATATCGAAATCATCGAGGCGCATCATCGGCACAAGGTTGATGCGCCTTCGGGCACCGCCCTCCAGATGGGTGGCGTGGTGGCGCAAGCCCTCGGTCGGGATCTCGATACTTGCGCGATTTATGGGCGGGAGGGACGCACAGGACCGCGTGAGCGTGGCACCATCGGTTTCGAGACGATTCGCGCAGGCGATATCGTCGGGGAGCATACGGTGATGTTCGCAGGACTGGGGGAGCGTATCGAGATCACTCATAAGGCGACTAGCCGCATGACCTTCGCCAGCGGTGCCTTGCGTGCTGCGGCCTGGCTTGTTGGGCGTCCTGCTGGGCGTTACGACATGCGCGATGTGCTCGGCTTGGGCTGAGAAGGGTATCTTCGCGTGGACAGGCCACGTGTGGGTCGCGTAAAATTCAGCCGATTACATGGCCTCTTGTCTACGCGCTGAACTTTCAGCGTGTATTGGGCGCGTGGGCAAGAAGCGCATGAGTCCCCCGCGTCGCGGGGATTGGCATATCCAAACGGGGCGCTGGTCCCGTTTTTCGTATCTACGGTGAACCGCTTGAATCAAGCCGCTTTGTTGGCTCTAGAAGATGGCAGCCTGTTCTATGGCACCGCCGTCGGCGCGCAAGGGGAGTGTGTCGGCGAGGTGGTATTCAATACCGCCATGACGGGCTATCAGGAAATACTGACCGATCCATCCTATGCGCGCCAAATCGTCACACTGACCTACCCGCATATTGGTAATACCGGCACCAATCCAGAGGATGAAGAATCCGCACACGTGTTTGCGGCTGGGTTGGTCATCCGCGATTTGCCTCTACTCCATTCGAGCTGGCGGGCGACTGAGTCTCTGGATGCCTACTTGAGCAGGCGAGGCCTAGTCGCGATTGCTGAGGTCGACACGCGCCAGTTGACGCGCCTGCTGAGGGATAAAGGCGCCCTCAACGGATGCATTCAGGCGGGGGTGATCGATGTGGATCGCGCCCTCGCGGCAGCCCGTGGTTTCCCTGGGCTCAAGGGCATGGACCTCGCGCGCGAGGTGACTACCGACGAGGCTTACGAATGGCGTGAGGGCTCCTGGCTTAATAGTGGTGGGTCCCGCCAAGGTGGTGAGGGCATGGCCGACGCGTTGCACGTGGTGGCCTACGATTTTGGCGTCAAGCGCAATATTCTGCGCATGCTGGCCGACAGGGGTTGTCGCCTGACCGTCGTGCCTGCCGAGACATCCGCAGCCGAGGTGATGCGCATGGCGCCAGACGGTCTCTTCCTGTCCAACGGGCCGGGCGATCCGGAGCCCTGTGATTACGCCATCGAAGCTATAGCCGAGTTGGTCGATCGCGAAGTGCCGACCTTCGGCATCTGCCTGGGTCACCAGCTGCTCGGACTGGCGAGTGGCGCGTCGACCATTAAGATGAAGTTCGGACATCACGGCGCCAATCATCCGGTACAGGACCTAGAGAGCGGACGAGTCATGATCAGCTCGCAGAATCACGGCTTCGCCGTGGATGAATCCAGTCTCACGACCCATCTGCGCGCTACGCACCGTTCACTTTTCGATGGTTCGTTGCAGGGGATCGAACGGACCGACCGACCGGCGTTCGGCTTTCAGGGGCATCCCGAGGCCAGTCCCGGTCCTCATGACGTGGCTGGTCTCTTTGATCGATTCATCCGGCTCATGCGCGCCTAAACGCTGCGCGGTTCGTACACAGACAACGGAAACCCATGCCCAAACGTACCGACATCAAAAGCATCCTGGTCATAGGCGCTGGCCCGATCGTCATCGGCCAAGCCTGCGAGTTCGATTACTCGGGGGCGCAGGCGTGCAAGGCGCTCAAGGAGGAGGGCTATCGAGTCATCCTGGTTAATTCGAATCCGGCCACGATCATGACCGATCCGGAGACTGCCGACGCGGTCTATATCGAGCCAATCGAATGGCGTACCGTGTCGCGCATCATCGAGCGCGAACGCCCTGACGCGTTATTGCCAACCATGGGAGGGCAGACGGCGCTTAACTGCGCACTGGATCTGGCTCGAGAGGGGGTGCTCGAACGTCATGGCGTAGAAATGATCGGTGCCGATCGGGATGCCATCGACATGGCGGAAGATCGCGAGCGCTTTCGTCATGCGATGGCCGAAATCGGCTTGCCCACGCCAAAAGCCTTCGCTGCGCATAGCTTCGAAGAAGCGCAACAGGTGCAGGGTGGCATTGGCTTCCCGACCATTATCCGACCGTCGTTCACCATGGGTGGTAGTGGCGGCGGAATTGCCTATAACCGTGAGGAATTCGAGGAAATCGTCAAGCGCGGACTCGATCTGTCGCCGACACATGAGGTGTTGCTTGAAGAATCGGTCCTCGGCTGGAAGGAATATGAAATGGAGGTCGTGCGCGACCGCGCCGACAACTGCATTATCGTCTGCTCCATCGAAAACCTCGATCCGATGGGCGTTCATACCGGTGATTCCATCACGGTTGCCCCTGCACAGACCTTGACCGACAAGGAATATCAGCATCTGCGCGATGCTTCCATTGCGGTCCTGCGCAAAATTGGTGTGGATACTGGCGGATCGAACGTCCAGTTCGCGGTCGATCCGGCGACGGGGCGGATCATTGTCATCGAGATGAACCCGCGCGTGTCACGGTCATCAGCCCTGGCCTCTAAGGCAACTGGCTTCCCTATCGCCAAGGTCGCCGCCAAGCTCGCCGTAGGTTATACCCTGGACGAATTGCGCAACGACATTACTGGCGGCGTAACCCCGGCATCGTTCGAGCCGACGATCGACTACGTCGTGACGAAGATTCCTCGCTTCACCTTTGAAAAATTCCCGAAGGCTGATTCACGTTTGACCACCCAAATGAAATCGGTGGGGGAAGTTATGGCGATTGGCCGCAGCTTCCAGGAATCCTTCCAAAAGGCTTTGCGGGGCCTCGAAATTGGAGTCGATGGCCTCAATGAGGTGCTGGATCAAAGCGACCGGGAAACCGCCGAGGCCAGATTGCGCCAAGAGCTACGCGCGCCGACTGAACAGCGTATCTGGTATCTTGCGGACGCCTTTCGTTACGGTATGAGCCTTGAAGAAATACATGAGCTCAGCCGTATCGATCCTTGGTTCCTTGCGCAAATCGAAGATCTCGTGCGTAGCGAGCAAGTTCTCAAGGGAACCTCGATGGAGGCCCTCTCCGCCGAGAATTTCCGGCGCCTCAAGCGTAAGGGTTTTTCGGACCGCCGCTTGGCGTGGTTGCTCGACGAGACTGAACGTACAGTACGCCAACGTCGCCATCAGCTCGGTATCCGTCCGGTTTACAAGCGGGTGGATAGTTGCGCTGCAGAATTCGCTTCAAGTACCGCCTACCTTTACTCGACTTACGAGACAGTCTGTGAGGCCGAACCGACCGGGCGCGACAAGATCATGGTGCTCGGTGGCGGGCCCAATCGGATCGGCCAAGGTATCGAGTTCGATTACTGCTGTGTTCACGCCGCGTTGGCCTTACGTGATGATGGTTACGAAACCATCATGGTCAATTGCAATCCTGAAACGGTTTCGACCGACTACGACACCTCTGACCGGCTCTATTTCGAGCCGCTGACGCTCGAAGACGTATTAGAGATCATCGACGTCGAACAGCCCAAGGGTGTGATCGTGCAGTATGGCGGCCAAACCCCGCTTAAGCTGGCTCGCGAGTTGGAGGCGGCAGGTGCGCCGATCATCGGGACGAGCCCGGATTCGATCGACCTTGCCGAAGATCGTGAACGGTTTCAACATCTGATCGAGTCGCTAGGCTTGATGCAGCCACCGAATCGTACCGCGCGCAGCGCGGAAGAAGCGGCTCGGTTGGCCGACGAAGTCGGTTATCCGGTCGTCGTGCGTCCATCCTATGTGTTGGGTGGTCGTGCCATGGAAATCGTGTATGACGAACAGGATTTGCGGCGGTACATGAACGAGGCGGTCAAGGTTTCGAACGACGCGCCCGTGCTCATCGATCGCTTTCTGGACGACGCCATCGAGGTCGATGTGGACGCGATTTGTGATGGCGAATCGGTGCTCATTGGCGGTGTCATGCAGCATATCGAACAAGCGGGCGTACATTCCGGTGATTCCGCCTGCTCGCTTCCGCCGTATTCGCTCGGTGCCGAATTGTTGGAAAGGCTGCGCGATCAGGTGCGACGGATGGCGATCAGTCTCAAGGTGGTCGGGTTGATGAATGCCCAGCTGGCCGTTAAGGGTGACGATATCTATGTGCTTGAAGTCAATCCGCGCGCCTCGCGGACGGTACCGTTTGTATCCAAGGCCAATGGCTTGCCGATGGCCAAGGTTGGGGCTCGTTGCATGGTGGGGCAGACACTCGCGCAACAGGGTATCGTTAGGGAGCTGATCCCACCGTATTTCTCGGTCAAGGAGGCGGTATTCCCGTTCATTAAATTCCCCGGCGTTGACCCGATTCTCGGTCCTGAGATGAAATCCACGGGCGAGGTGATGGGCATCGGTTTGACCTTTGGAGAGGCCTTCGCCAAGGCGCAATTGGCATCGGGCGTCGTCTTGCCGCGTGGCGGTCGAGCCTTTATCAGCGTACGCGACGAGGACAAGGCTGCCGCCGTTGATGTCGCACGGGAGCTACTCAATAGAGGGTTCAAGTTGGTGGCGACCCATGGTACCCGGAAGATTCTGGCCGATGCGGGATTGCTTTGCGATGCGGTCAACAAGGTCATGGAGGGGCGCCCGCACGTGGTCGATATGATCAAGAATGGCGAGATTGACATGATCGTGAACACCACCGCGAACAAGCAGGCCATAGCGGATTCCTTCACTATTCGCCGCGAGGCACTACAGCGTAAAATTACTTACGCCACCACCATGGCCGGTGCGGTTGCGATGTGTTTGGCAATGGATTTTCTGGACAACGAGGCGGTCTACCGTCTGCAGGACCTGCATAAGGAGGCTCGGCAATGAATAAGGTGCCGTTGACAGTTCTGGGCGCTGAAAAGCTGCGGACGGAATTGCAGAAACTTAAATCCGAGGAGCGTCCGCGTGTCGTGGCAGCGATTGCGGAGGCCCGTGCGCATGGCGACCTCAAGGAGAACGCCGAGTATCACGCGGCTCGCGAGCAGCAAGGCTTTATAGAGGGTCGCATCCAGGAGGTCGAGGCGAAGCTGGCCAACGCGCAGGTGATCGACGTGACCAAGCTTAATCCGGGTGGCAAGGTGGTGTTTGGCGCGACGGTCGATTTGATGGATGTGGCTTCCGGGGATGAAATCACCTATCAGATCGTCGGGGAGGACGAGGCGGACATCAAGCAGGGCCGGGTTTCGGTCAGCTCCCCGATTGCGCGTGCACTAATCGGCAAAATGGAAGGTGACGAAGTGCTTGTGCAGGCCCCTGGCGGCACGCGAGAGTATGAAGTGCTCGCTGTGCGTTACGTCTGATTCGTCCGTTTTTTCAGATACAGGGCCACAATGCCACCGATGCGCTGTACGAGGTCGGCGCCGGTAGCGGAGATGATCTCGTCGACGATTGGCCCCATCGCCTCGCGACCGCCGGGTATCCGGACCTTGATCAGTTCATGGTGATCGAGAGCCGCCTGAATTTCCTCGATCACGCTCGGATGTAGCCCCTTTTGGCCGATGAGTACGACCGGTTTAAGTGTATGCGCGCGCGCCCTGAGCGCGCGTCGTTGTTGATCATCGAGTACCATGGTCATGTCCTTCGCCCGGAAAGCCGGGCAGTCTAGCATGGGTCGGAGAGGAAACCAGTGCCGCCTCGCAGCAAGAGTAGCCGTCAGTGGCTGCGTGAACATTTCGATGATCCGTACGTGAAACGCGCGCAGGCGGAGGGTTATCGTTCGCGCGCTGTTTACAAATTGCTTGAGCTTGATGAGCGCAATCCATTGTTCAAGCCTGGGCAGCTGGTGGTTGATCTCGGAGCCGCTCCTGGGGGGTGGAGTCAAGTCGCGCGTGCGCGCCTTGGGGAAGGTGGGCGAGTGATCGCCACGGATATACTCCCGATGGACCCGCTGCCCGGTGTCGAATTCCTACAAGGCGATTTTAGAGAGGAGTCGGTGCTCAGTCAGTTGCTTCTGAGCATCGGAAATCAGGGCGCCGACCTTGTATTATCCGATATGGCGCCCAATATGAGTGGGGTGCTCGCCGTGGATCAGCCCCGGGGAATGCTATTGGCTGAACTCGCGCTCGACCTTGGCATGAAAGTGCTTCGGCCGGGAGGGGGGATGGTGTTGAAACTGTTTCAAGGCCGAGGGTCAGATATTTTCCTGGCGGAGTTGAGGCGTGGATTCGAACGTGTTGGGGTGCGCAAACCCAAAGCATCACGTCCGCGTAGCCGTGAGGTCTATATCGTGGCCACCGGCCGGAAACTATAGTAATGTCCGTACTGTGCGGACGTCGTACTTGAGGTGACGCTTTGAACGATCTCGTCAAGAATATCATCCTGTGGGCGGTGATCGCCGTCGTGCTGATGTCTGTATTCAACAACTTCAGTCAGCACAGCGATTCATCGTCTTCGACCATGTCCTATTCCCAATTCATCGCTGCGGTGAAGAGTGGACGGGTCAAGAATGTCATGATTGACGGGCGTACCGTCAATGGCGTGACCGATGGCGGACAGAAATTCACGACCTATACGCCAACCGATCCCGGCATGATTGGCGATCTGCTCAATAACGGCGTGAACGTCGCCGCGGCGGCACCCAAGAAGGAATCCTTGCTGCTGTCGATATTGATCAGCTGGTTCCCGATGCTGCTATTGATCGGCGTCTGGATATTTTTCCTGCGCCAGATGCAGGGTGGCGCAGGCGGACGTGGTGCGATGTCCTTCGGCAAGAGCCGGGCCAGGATGATGAGCGAGGACCAGGTGAAAATTACCTTCGCCGATGTGGCAGGTGTGGACGAGGCTAAGGAAGAGGTTTCCGAACTCGTCGAATTTCTCCGTGATCCAGGCAAATTCCAGAAACTCGGCGGCAAGATTCCGCGCGGCGTGCTGATGGTCGGTTCGCCAGGTACAGGTAAGACCTTGTTGGCCAAGGCCATCGCGGGTGAGGCCAAGGTACCTTTCTTCAGTATTTCCGGTTCTGATTTCGTGGAGATGTTCGTGGGTGTCGGCGCCTCACGTGTGCGCGACATGTTCGAGCAGGCGAAGAAGCATGCGCCCTGCATCATCTTCATCGACGAGATTGATGCCGTGGGCCGTCACCGTGGCGCCGGTTTGGGTGGTGGCCATGATGAGCGAGAGCAGACGCTTAATCAGTTGCTGGTCGAGATGGATGGCTTCGAGGGTACCGAAGGTGTCATCGTGATCGCTGCGACTAACCGGCCGGATGTGCTCGATCCGGCGCTATTGCGTCCGGGCCGCTTCGACCGTCAAGTGGTTGTCCCGTTGCCGGATGTTCGTGGGCGAGAACAAATACTCAAGGTCCATATGCGTCGCGTGCCCATCGGTGACGACGTCAAGCCGAGCATCATCGCACGTGGTACGCCGGGGTTTTCGGGTGCCGATCTGGCCAATCTTGTGAACGAGGCGGCGCTGTTTGCGGCGCGTGCCAACAAGCGCAGCGTTGACATGCTGGAGTTCGAGCGCGCTAAGGACAAAATAATGATGGGCGCGGAACGGCGCTCAATGGTCATGAGCGAGGATGAGAAAAAGCTGACGGCATATCACGAAGCGGGCCATGCGATCGTTGGCCTTCGGGTTCCCGACCACGATCCCGTTTACAAGGTCAGTATTATTCCGCGTGGTCGAGCATTGGGCGTGACGATGTTCCTGCCCGAGGATGACCGTTATAGCTACAGCAAGCAGCGTCTGGAAAGTCAGATATCGAGTTTGTTTGGTGGGAGAATCGCGGAAGAGCTTATCTTCGGACTGGAGCGAGTGACGACAGGCGCCTCGAATGACATCGAGCGAGCGACCGATATCGCCAGGAACATGGTGACCAAGTGGGGTCTTTCCGAACGTTTAGGTCCGTTGGCCTACAGCGAGGATGAGGGCGAGGTATTTCTGGGTCGGAGTGTTACTCAACACAAGCAGGTGTCGGATGAGACCGCGCATGTGATCGATGAGGAAATCCGGTCGGTCATCGAACGTAACTATGTCCGGTCTCAGCAGATCCTGCGTGATGATACCGATAAGCTGCATATCATGGCTCAGGCCTTGATTAAATACGAAACTATTGATGCCGATCAGATAGCCGATATCATGTCTGGCAAGGATCCGCGGCCGCCCTCGGATTGGAGCGATGAGGGGCCGAATTCCGGCCCGACCGCATCCTCTGGAGACAAGACCACGCAAGAGGCTGGTGATGGGAAGCTGGGCGATCCCGCAAGTCTGCACTAGCCGTTACTGACTCGGTGTGAGCGCGCCAATAAAAGGGGCGGATGGGGTTGTCAATCCCACTCCGCCCCATTCGGTTGTGCTGGACTGCGCGGGACGACGACTGGATCTGTCGCGACCCCGCGTCATGGGGATATTGAACGTTACGCCGGATTCGTTCTCAGACGGCGGCCGCCACACAACGATGTCCGCGGCGATCGCGTACGCCGTGAATATGGTGGAAGCGGGCGCCGATCTCATCGATGTTGGAGGTGAGTCCACCCGCCCAGGCGCAACCGATGTCGACGTGCCCAGCGAGATTGCACGCATCGAGAAGGTAATTCGTGCGCTGAGCCGAGAAGTCAGTGTGCCCATCTCAATTGATACGCGGAAGCCGGATGTGATGCGGGCAGCCGTTGAAGCGGGTGCAGGGCTGATCAACGACATTCGCGCCCTGCTCGCGCCAGGGGCTCTTTCCCTCGCGATCGAATTGGATGTTCCCGTTTGCCTCATGCATATGAAAGGCGAGCCAGGCAGCATGCAGGCCACGCCACCCCAATACGCAAATGTGGTCGAGGAGGTCGAATCATTCCTGCTTGCGCGCGCACGGGAATGCGTGGCTGCGGGCATGAATCCCGGGAGGATTCTACTGGACCCTGGGATCGGTTTTGGCAAAGGTTTGCAGCATAATCTGGAGCTGTTACGCGCCACCGCGCGGTTGGCCGGGCAGGGATATCCGCTACTGCTCGGCATGTCTCGAAAATCGATGATTGGGGCATTACTGGCAAATCGACCTGTAGAAGGGCGCATCGACGGGAGTGTCGGTGCTGCGGTTGCTGCTGCGTTGGCGGGTGCGCGTGTGCTCAGGGTGCACGATGTCAGGCAGACCGTCGATGCGCTGAATGTCGCTTGGGCGATTAGTCAACAAGAGGTTTAACAATCATGTCCAGGGCCTATTTTGGAACGGACGGCATCCGTGGTCGTGTCGGCGATGCCCCGATGACGCCGGAATTCATCTTGCGTCTCGGTTGGGCAGCGGGGCGGGTCCTTGCTGGACATGGGCGCCGGCTGATACTGATCGGCAAGGACACGCGCATATCCGGATACATGTTCGAATCCGTGCTTGAATCCGGCCTTTCAGCGGCAGGTGTCAATACCCGGTTGCTGGGGCCGATGCCAACACCTGGGGTGGCCTATTTAACGCGAACCTTTCGCGCGAGCGCGGGCATCGTGATTAGTGCGTCGCACAATCCCTACTACGACAATGGCATCAAGTTTTTCTCCGGTGCGGGCACCAAGCTGCCCGACGAACTGGAGGCGGCCATTGAAGCGGAGTTGGTGAAGACCATGTCGGTGGTCGATTCCGCTGAGCTGGGTAAGGTTGAGCGAGTGGTCGATGCTGCAGGCCGGTATATCGAGTTTTGCAAGAGCACGGTGCCAACCGGAACGGCATTGCATGGAATGAAAATTGTGGTCGATTGCGCCAATGGCGCAACCTACCACATTGCGCCAGCCGTATTTGCCGAGCTGGGAGCCAAGGTTATCCCGCTATGCGATGAGCCTGATGGCATCAATATCAATGCCAGTTGTGGATCCACGGCTCCACGACGCTTGGCGGATGCCGTACTGAATCAGCATGCCGATCTCGGCATTGCGTTCGATGGTGATGGAGATCGCGTCGTCATGGTGGATGGTCGTGGCGAGACCGTGGATGGCGACGAGTTGCTGTACATCATTGCGGCGACACGTCTGGAGCGGGCCGAATTGCAAGGGACTGGGGTCGTGGGCACGCTGATGTCGAACTTGGGCCTGGAGCACGCTCTTGCTCGTCTTGGCATACCTTTTGAGCGAGCTGCTGTGGGCGACCGGTATGTCATGGAGGCCCTTCAGCGTAGAGGCTGGTTGCTGGGAGGGGAAAATTCCGGGCACTTGATCTGCCTCGACCGGCAGACAACGGGAGATGGAATCGTCGCAGCGCTTCAGGTGTTGGCCGCGATGGTGGCTACTGGTAGGGGTTTGCGGGAGCTGTCTTCGGGCTTGGAAAAATACCCTCAGGTACTGGTCAATGTGCCCCTTGTTCCAGGTTTCTCGATTGGCGCATCCTCAGTGCTGGCCGAGGCGGTCAGCGACGTTGAGGCCAGTCTTGGCGAGCAGGGCCGTGTTTTATTAAGGGCATCGGGTACGGAGCCTCTATTGAGAATCATGATTGAGGGCCGAGAGT
Source organism: Acidihalobacter yilgarnensis (assembly GCF_001753245.1). Lineage (NCBI taxonomy): Bacteria > Pseudomonadati > Pseudomonadota > Gammaproteobacteria > Chromatiales > Ectothiorhodospiraceae > Acidihalobacter > Acidihalobacter yilgarnensis. The sequence continues at coordinate 1,224,398 of NZ_CP017415.1, forward strand.
CGCGTAAGGTACGGGCGCTAGCAGACCAACTAGCGGCTGCGGTGCGAGCTGAGCAAAACCGCTTTGCGGTGACGGGATCTATGCCGAATTGATTTATCTTGTTATGCCGGTTAAGCTTCGGCGCTTTCGTGTTTAGTGATCAGGAGATTTTGGATGCGACAGCCTATGGTCGCCGGCAACTGGAAGCTGAATGGCTCCAGGCAGATGGTGAGTGCATTGCTGGGTGACATACTGTCGGGTCTGGGTGATCCGCTCACTGCAGAGATCGCGATTTGTCCTCCCTTCGTTTACCTTCAGGAAGCGCGTGGCGCGCTTGAGGGCAGCGGTGTTGTGTTGGGTGCGCAAGATGTTTGCGATGAGGATGAAGGGGCGTATACCGGCGAGGTGTCGGCGCCTATGTTAGGCGATGTCGGATGCCGCTATGTGATCGTAGGGCATTCCGAGCGACGAAGCTTGTATCGTGAAACAGATGAGCTGGTTGCGCGCAAATTCGAAGCTGTGATGCGTGCCGGCCTCTGCCCAATTCTGTGCGTGGGTGAGAGCCTGGAGGAGCGTAATGCGGGTGTAACCGAGGCAGTGGTTGCGCGACAACTTGATGCTGTGGTCGAATTGGTTGGCCCCGAGCGTATAGGCGAAGCCGTTGTCGCGTATGAGCCGGTATGGGCGATAGGTACGGGGATGACAGCTTCGCCAGAGCAGGCGCAAGCCGTACACGCCTATATTCGTGGTCGGCTGGATTTGGCAGGTGTTTCCGCTGGGAGTGTTCGTCTGCTGTATGGTGGTAGCGTCAAACCTGAAAATGCGGTCGAGCTGTTTGCCATGCCGGATATCGATGGTGGTTTGATAGGCGGCGCGTCGCTTCAGGCCGAGACTTTTCTCGCGATATGTCGAGCCGCTTGACGAGGCCTATATGCTCTATACGTTATTGATTGTGTTGCAAGTGGTTGTGGCGGTGGCGGTGATCGTTCTCGTGCTGTTACAGCATGGAAAGGGGGCCGATGCTGGTGCGGCGTTTGGAAGTGGAGCATCCGGCACTGTTTTTGGTGCACGCGGTTCCGCGTCGTTTCTCAGTCGCGCAACAGGTGTCTTGGCCACCGTTTTTTTCGTTAACTGTTTGGGGCTCGCCTATCTGGCGGCTCATCAAGCGACGAGCGGTGCGAGCGTGATCGATCAGTCCAATGCGCAGAGCATCATCGATAAAGCGACTAAGCCGAGCGGTATACCCGTGCCTTCACCGGGAGTTCATGGAGACGGTAAACCCCAGTAGTTGTGTGTTGTGATAATTTATTTTTTTGTTAGTATAAGTTTGATTTTTTAGTATTGCCGATGTGGTGAAATTGGTAGACACGCTATCTTGAGGGGGTAGTGGCGAAAGCCGTGCCGGTTCGAATCCGGCCATCGGCACCATAGGTTGGTTTTAGGCTTACGCAGAGAGGCCGCTCAGCGCGTTAGTAACTCGCTGAAAAATAATCAAAATATCCGTTGGTGCATATTGACAGCGGAAAAATCGCTGACATAGACTCCGGTGGGCGACTTGATCCGGGAAGGATCGAGGCGCCTGGGGAGAGGTACTGACCTGGCCGTCAGATGGTATTCGCGTGGGCGAAGCATTCGCCAAGCGCGGCGGTCGTAGCAGGAGCGAGGCGATTTTATTATGTTGGAGAGCTATCTCCCCATCCTGGTTTTTATCGCGGTCGGCCTCTTGGTCGGCGCAGCCCCTATGGCCTTGGGAGTTTTGTTGGGTCCCAGACGCCCGGATGCAGCCAAAGACTCGCCCTATGAGTGCGGATTCGAGGCCTTTGAAGATTCGCGCATGAAGTTCGATGTGCGTTATTACCTGGTTGCCATTCTGTTCATTATTTTCGACCTGGAAATTGCATTTCTGTTCCCCTGGGCGGTGGTTCTGGGACGAATTGGCTTGTTCGGGTTGCTTTCTATGGCGCTTTTCCTGGGTATTCTGGTAATTGGCTTTATTTACGAATGGAAAAAAGGAGCGCTCGAATGGGAATAGAGGGCGTCCTTGAGAAAGGCTGGGTAACGACAAGTGCGGATAAGCTCATTAATTGGGCTCGTACGGGCTCTCTCTGGCCGATGACATTCGGTTTGGCTTGTTGCGCCGTCGAGATGATGCATGCAGGCGCAGCACGCTATGATTTGGACCGATTTGGTGTGCTATTCAGACCTAGTCCCAGGCAATCTGACGTGATGATCGTCGCGGGCACCTTAGTCAACAAGATGGCCCCCGCATTGCGTAAAGTTTACGATCAGATGGCTGAACCTCGATGGGTGATATCGATGGGGTCCTGCGCAAACGGTGGGGGTTATTATCATTACTCCTATTCGGTAGTGCGTGGTTGCGATCGTATAGTGCCGGTTGATGTCTATGTGCCCGGTTGCCCGCCTACCGCCGAAGCATTGCTTTACGGCATTATTCAGTTGCAAAACAAGATCAGGCGTACGGATACAATCGCTCGATAATTTTGCGCTTCGCGCGTGACACGAAGATGACCTCAGATATGAATTTGCCCCAATCCCTGCATGATCGTCTTGGCTTGAAAATTGTCGAGTTGGTTGACCGTTACGGTGAATTAACACTTACGGCCACGCCTGAGGATGTGTGTGAGGTGGCGCGTCAATTGCGCGACGCACCCGATCTTAAATTTGAGCAGTTGATCGATTTGTGTGGTGTGGATTATTTGCAATATGGTGTTGGCGAGTGGGCAACCGACCGTGCATCGACAGAAGGTTTTGGCCGAGGTGTGCAGCCGTCGACCTCAGCATATTTCACGTTTGAAGATGCACCCAGGGCAAGCGAGCATCATGGTCCACGCTTTGCAATTGTCTATCACCTCCTCTCGATTGCACATAACCGGCGTTTGCGATTGAAGGCTTTTTGCGTCGATGATGAATTTCCACGTATGCCGAGCGTGGCGTCGATTTGGACGGTGGCAAACTGGTATGAGCGCGAAGCATTCGACCTGTTCGGGATTCTGTTTGACGATCACCCAGATCTTCGGCGCCTGCTAACCGATTATGGCTTTGTCGGGCATCCATTTAGAAAAGATTTTCCGCTGATCGGGCATGTTGAAATGCGCTACGACGCGGAGCAGCGGCGCGTTATATATGAACCGGTGAGTATCGAGCCGCGTGTGTTGGTGCCGAAGGTGATACGCCGCGACAACCGTTATGCCGGTGAGGGTAGCCGAGATGCCTGAAATCAGGAATTACACGCTAAATTTCGGACCTCAGCATCCATCGGCTCATGGCGTGTTACGTCTTGTCTTGGAAATGGATGGCGAAGTTATTGAGCGCGCGGATCCGCATATTGGATTGCTTCACCGCGCTACTGAAAAACTTGCCGAGAGCAAACCGTATAACCAGAGTATCGGTTATATGGACCGGCTCGACTATGTTTCGATGATGTGTAATGAGCATGGCTACGTGCTCGCGATAGAAAAATTGCTGTCCATCGAGCCGCCTTTACGTGCGCAGTATATCCGGGTGATGTTCGATGAAATAACGCGCATCCTGAATCATCTACTATGGCTGGGCGCCCACGCCCTCGACATTGGTGCGATGACGGTTTTCCTGTATGCGTTCCGCGAACGGGAAGACCTCATGGATTGCTATGAGGCTGTTTCCGGCGCGCGATTGCACGCAACTTACTACCGTCCGGGCGGGGTCTATCGCGATTTGCCTGGCAATATGCCTCAATATAAAGCTTCGCGTTGGCACGATGAACGCGAAATTGCGCGCTTCAACGATGAGCGCAGTGGTTCGCTATTGGATTTTATCGAATCATTTACGGATCGCTTTCCGACGTGTGTGGATGAATATGAAACCCTGTTGACAGATAATCGAATCTGGAAACAACGGACAGTCGACATCGGTATTGTTTCTCCAGAGCGCGCTTTGCAGCTCGGATTTACGGGCCCAATGATTCGTGGGTCGGGTATCGAATGGGATCTGCGTAAAAAACAGCCTTATGAGGTTTATGATCGTCTGAATTTCGATATTCCAATAGGTGTGAGCGGCGACTGTTACGATCGTTATCTTGTGCGTGTGGAAGAAATGCGTCAGTCGAATAGAATAATTCGTCAGTGTGTCGACTGGCTGAAGCAGAATCCTGGTCCTGTCATGCTTGAGGAACACAAGGTGGCTCCGCCTCGTCGCGAAGAGATGAAGGCCGATATGGAAGCATTGATCCATCACTTCAAGCTCTTTACTGAAGGTTATACGTTGCCGGTGGGAGAGGCCTATGCTGCTGTTGAGCATCCAAAAGGTGAGTTCGGGGTTTATCTCGTTTCGGACGGCGCAAACAAACCGTATCGATTGAAGGTGCGTGCGCCTGGCTTTGCCCATCTGGCATCGCTGGATGAGATGTCGCGTGGCCATATGTTGGCGGACGTAGTTGCGATTATTGGCAGCCAGGACATCGTTTTCGGGGAGGTGGATCGATGATTTCTGAAAATCTACCAGATGGTCAGGCGATTCTCTCTGAGCACGTCCGAGAGGAAATAGAGCATTGGCTGGCGCGTTACCCGGCTGAGCAACGCCAGTCGGCCGTACTCGCGGCTTTACGTGCAGTACAGCATGAGCATGGTTGGTTGAGCACGGAGGCTATGGATGCGGTTGCCGATTACATCGGTATGCCTCGTATTGCGGTTTATGAAGTCGCGAGCTTCTACTCGATGTACACGCTCAAGCCGGTCGGGCGGCATACGATAGCCGTGTGTTTGAATGTTTCCTGCATGCTGCGGGATGGTGAGGCAGTGCTGCATTACATCGAACGTAAACTTGATATCAAGATTGGTGAAAGTACGCCCGACGGACGTTTCTACCTCAAACGCGAGGAAGAATGCTTGGCGGCTTGCTGCGGTGCACCGATGATGCAGGTGGATCACGTCTATTACGAAAATCTCACGCCCGCAAAGGTGGATGAGATTCTCGATGGATTGGAGTGAACACATGACGAATCAAGTTTGTTTCATCACACTGAATCACGAAACGCCCTGGAGTTTCGAAACTTATCAAAAAATCGATGGGTATACGGCTTGGCGGAATATCCTTTCCGAACGGATGTCACGTGACGAAATTATTGCCGAAGTCAAAGCATCGAATCTTCGAGGGCGAGGTGGCGCCGGTTTTCCAACGGGTTTGAAATGGAGCTTCATGCCGCGCCAAGCGCCAGGCCAGAAATATATCGTGTGTAATTCCGACGAATCCGAGCCAGGTACCTGCAAAGACCGTGATATTTTGCGATTCAACCCCCACGCCCTGGTTGAAGGCATGGCGATAGCGGGCTATGCGATTGGCGCGACCGTTGGATACAACTACATGCGCGGCGAATTCATGGATGAACCTTACCAGCGATTTGCGCAAGCCGTGGAAGAAGCCTATGCGGCAGGTTTGCTTGGTAAGAATATTATGGGCTCAGGTGTGGATTTTGATCTGTATCCGACACTCGGTGCTGGCGCGTATATCTGCGGTGAGGAAACCGCTTTGCTGGAATCCCTGGAAGGTAAAAAGGGACAGCCTAGATTTAAACCGCCTTTCCCTGCTAATTTTGGTCTCTACGGCCGTCCTACCACGATTAATAATACCGAAACGTTATCTTCGGTTCCGGTCATCATGCGCAATGGCGGGCGTTGGTTTGCCGAATTAGGCACGGAGAAATCGGGTGGCGAGAAGATTTTCGCGGTTTCAGGGCATGTAAACCGCCCCGGTAATTATGAAGTGCCTATGGGACTACCCTTCAGCGAATTGCTAGAAATGGCTGGAGGAGTGCTCAATGGCCGCACACTCAAGGCCGTGATCCCTGGTGGCTCGTCCGTACCCGTGGTTCCAGGCGAGATCATGCTCAAAGCGAATATGGACTACGAATCGGTCGGTAAAGCTGGTTCGATGCTCGGTTCTGGGGCAGTGATGGTGTTGGATGAAACTTCCGATATGGTCAAGGTGCTGCAACGAATCTCACGTTTTTATTTCAAAGAGTCATGCGGTCAATGTACGCCCTGTCGTGAAGGCACAGGCTGGCTTTATCGAATGCTGACACGCATCGTCGAGGGGCGAGGGCGCATCGAAGATATTGAGCGGCTGGATGATGTCGCCAGCAAAATCGAAGGCCGCACGATATGTGCGCTGGGTGATGCGGCCGCCATGCCTGTGCGCAGCTTCATTCAGCATTACCGCGAAGAATTCGTGTACTACATCGAACATGGGCGGAGCATGATCGAGTCTCCTCCGTCCGATTGGGCGGCTTAGCATTCACCGCGGCGAGCGATTCCTATGAGCGACGAACAGCTGATCACCATCGAAATCGACGGCGCACCGTACCGTGCCCGTAGAGGCGCCATGTTGATTGAAGTGACCGATGCAAGCGGCGTGGACGTGCCACGTTTTTGCTACCACAAGAAATTATCTGTGGCGGCCAATTGCCGTATGTGCCTGGTCGAGGTGGAAAAGGCTGCAAAACCGTTGCCCGCCTGCGCGACACCGGTTCAGGAAGGCATGAAGGTATTTACTCGATCACCATTAGCCTTGTCCGCTCAGCGCGGCACTATGGAATTTCTGCTCATTAACCATCCGCTGGATTGCCCGATTTGCGATCAGGGTGGAGAGTGTGAGCTACAGGATGTGGCGATGGGTTTTGGCGAAGGCGTCTCGCGTTATGCTGAAAACAAGCGCGTGGTCAGAGATAAGGATATCGGTTCTCTGGTCGCGACTGAAATGACACGCTGCATCCATTGCACCCGTTGTGTCCGCTTTAGTGCCGAAATTGCGGGATTACCTGAATTGGGGGCAACAGGACGCGGCGAAGACATGCGTATTGGGACTTACGTCGAGCATACCTTGTCGTCGGAATTGTCCGGTAACATCATCGACCTGTGCCCAGTGGGTGCGTTAACGGCGAAGCCCTCGCGCTTCGATGGACGTGCTTGGGAAATGATCCAGCATCCGAGTATTGGCGCGCATGACTGCGTCGGCTCAAATCTTTACATGCATACCTTGCATGGCAAAGTGGTTCGCGTTGTTCCGCGCGATAATGAATCCCTGAATGAAACTTGGTTGTCTGATCGCGACCGCTTTAGTTACCAGGCTCTACAGGCGCCAGATCGCGTGATGGCCCCGCAGATTAAGCGCAATGGTCGTTGGTATGAGGCTGATTGGAATAGTGCCTTGAAGGCCGTTGCTGAAGGCTTGCGAGGGTATCAAGCAGATGCGGTTGGGGGTTTGATATCCCGAATGCAACGGTCGAGGAGGCGTATCTGTTCCAGAAATTGATGCGTGGCCTTGGCTGCGCCAACCTGGATCATCGCCTACGCCAAGTCGATATGCGTGGTGATGCCCACGATCCGCTATTTCCCTGGCTGGGGCAATCGATCGAATCACTCGAACAAGCTGACGCGATCATGCTCGTCGGCAGCAATGTGCGTAAACAGCAGCCGATGATTGCGCATCGGTTACGCAAGGCTGGCATGCACGGCGCGCAGATTATGGACATTAATCCCCGCGCATTCGAGTTCACTTTTCCCTTGGTGGAACGCGCAATCGTGGCCCCGCAGCACATGGTTTCAGTGTTGGTGGAGGTGCTTACTGCCACCTGCGAAGCGCAAGGTGAGAAGCCGCCGACATGGATTGGTAAGTGTGTGCCTAGCGCACAAGCACAAACCATTGCACACCATCTATTGCAAGGACGACGAGCAACGGTATTGTTGGGGCATCTCGCGATTGGACACCCAGATTATGCAGACTTGCGTGCATTGGCTGCCGAAATAGCGTCACGCTGCGATGCCCGGTTGGGCTATCTACCGGATGGTGCTAATGCTGCAGGGGCATGGTTGGCCGGTGTGGTCCCGCATCGCGCGGTGAGTGGACATGTGCTCAACGAGCCGGGCTTAGGTACACAGGCGATGTTTGCGGCACCGCGCGAGGCATATTTCTTGTGCGATGTGGAGCCGGAGCTGGATTGCGAGCAAGGTGCTCGGGCGATGGATGCACTGAAAACAGCTAAATTCGTTGTCGTTCTGTCGCCATTTGCAGGGGAGGGCGCACGAGAGTATGCCGATGTCATTCTGCCGATCGCCGCATTTGCCGAGACTTCGGGTACCTATGTCAATGCGGAGGGGCGCTGGCAGAGTTTCAATGCAATCGTAAGCGCGCCAGGTGAAGTAAGACCGGCATGGCGCGTACTGCGCGTACTCGGCAACCTGTTGGATTTGCCCGGGTTCGAATTCATGTCCTCGGAAGCCGTACGTGAAGAAATGAAGTCCCATTTGGATACAGCACGCCCATTTGATAATTCATGCTCCGCCGCTCAAGCCGATATTACGATCGAAGGTGGGATCGAAGCACCGGCGGCGGGTTTGCTGATGCGGGCCTGTGAGGTTGGGGCATATTCCGCGGATGGGGTGGTGCGAAGAAGCCCGGCGCTGCAAGAAACGCCGGATGCCCAGGCTACACATGCGTTGGCACTGCACCCGGCTGATCGACTGCGTTTGGGGCTTGAAACAGTGAGCCGTGTGCGCGTCGAACAAGAGGGGCGAGTGGGTGAATTTGATGTGGTATCAGACGAAGGTGTCCCCGAAGGTGTGGCGTGGTTGCCGATTGGTACGCCGGAAGCGGCCCGTCTGGGTGCCGCCTTTGGTGTGATTGCATTGTCGCCGGTCGGAGATGCTGCATGATGGAGCCCTTGCTGACACTGTGGTCCGGCGTGCCGGTCGATCTGCAGACCTTCCTCGTCATATTGGCCAAAATTGTGGCCATTCTGATTCCTCTGTTGATAAGCGTTGCGTATTTTACCTTCGCGGAGAGAAAGGTGATTGGTTACATCCAGGTTCGCGTCGGACCGAATCGGGTGGGACCACGCGGTTGGCTACAGCCAATTGCCGATGCGCTCAAGCTGATCATGAAGGAAGTGATTGTCCCTACCCAGGCAAGTCGCTTTTTGTTTTTCGTGGCGCCTTTGCTGGCGATCGCGCCGGCCTTGGCGGCATGGGCCGTGATACCGTTTGGCGATGGGATGTTGTTATCCAATATCAATGCCGGCTTACTCTACATTCTTGCGATTACCTCGATTGGTGTGTACGGCATTGTCTTGGCAGGTTGGGCATCCAATTCCAAATACGCATTGCTGGGCGCGATGCGTTCCGCAGCGCAGATCGTCGCTTATGAAATAGCGATGGGTTTTGCCTTGGTTGGCGTATTGATGGCCAGTGGTAGCTTGAATCTCGGCGATATCGTGACTGCGCAATCCGGCGGTGTGACGCACTGGTATTGGCTGCCATTACTGCCAATGTTGATGGTCTACCTCATCTCGGGCGTGGCTGAAACCAACCGAGCCCCTTTCGATGTGGCGGAAGGGGAGTCTGAGATCGTGGCCGGTTTCCACGTCGAATATTCTGGCATGGCATTCGCGGTGTTCTTTCTCGCTGAATACGCGAACATGATTCTGATTTCGGCACTGACCGCTTTGTTGTTTTTCGGTGGCTGGCTCTCACCTTTTGGAGCATGGGGTGCGAGCGTGCCCTATATCGGCGGTTTGCTCGGTGAAGGTGTGCACTGGTTCTTGATCAAGACGGCTGTCTTTATGTTCATGTTTTTATGGTTCCGCGCGACCTTCCCGCGTTATCGATACGATCAGATCATGCGCCTGGGGTGGAAGGTGTTAATCCCGGTGACATTGGTGTGGATTGTGGTCGAAGGTGTTGCTGTTGCATTTCATCTTTCGCCGTGGTTCTCAAGGGGAGCCTGACGATGCGTATCCTTAAGTCATTTTTTAAAAGTTATTTGCTGATCGAGTTGTTACGCGGCCTGCAACTTACCGGTCGCTACATGTTCCAGCGCAAGATTACAATCCAATATCCAGAGGAAAAAACACCGCAGTCGTACCGTTTCCGCGGGCTGCACGCGTTGAGACGTTATGCCAATGGCGAGGAGCGTTGCATCGCTTGTAAGCTATGTGAAGCGGTATGCCCAGCACTCGCGATTACGATCGAATCTGAAGAACGTGCAGATGGAACGCGCCGGACGACTCGATACGATATCGATCTCTTTAAGTGTATCTATTGCGGCTTTTGCGAAGAATCGTGTCCAGTTGACTCTATTGTCGAGACACGTGTTTTCGAATACCACTTTGAAAGTCGTGGCGAGCACATCATGACCAAGGATAAATTGCTGGCCATGGGTGATAAATACGAAACAGAGATCGCCGCAGACCGCGCGGCCGATGCGCCGTATCGATAAAGGACGACGCCTACCTATGAGCTTCCTGCAATTTGTGTTCTATTTTTTTTCGGCGCTGACCATCCTGTCCGCATTAGGGATGATTGTGGCGCGGAATCCAGTGCATGCAGTTTTGTTCCTGGTATTCGCATTTTTTAATAGCGCTGCATTGTGGATCACCTTGCAAGCTGAATTTCTGGGGATAGTGTTGGTATTGGTCTATGTCGGCGCAGTCATGGTGTTGTTCCTGTTTGTTGTGATGATGCTCGATATCAATATCGCCCGGATGCGTGAAGGTTTTACGAAATTTTTGCCACTCGCCGTAGTGGTTGCCCTGGTGATGGTCGTGGAGATGGGGTTGGTGGTTGGTGCCCGTAATTTTCAGATCCATGCCGCGCCGATTACAGGAGTGCCGGTCCCTAACACAGTTGCGTTAGGACGGGTGCTATACACCGAGTATGCCTACCCATTTGAGTTGGCCGCCGTGATCCTGCTAGTCGCAATTGTGGCTGCGATTTCTCTGACATTCCGCCGCCGATCCAATACAAAGTACCAGCGCCCGGAACATCAGGTTCAGATCAGACGGGAAGACAGAGTAAGATTGGTACAAATGCCCTCTGAAAAAAAGCGATGAATACAGGGTTGCTGTTAATGTGCGGCAAATTCTAGCTGTATGGTGCGCTTTCTGGAGTAATGATGCTTTCACTTTCGAACTATCTGGTTGTTGGAGCGATCCTGTTTTCGCTGGCGGTGGCCGGGATATTCATTAATCGTAAAAATGTGATCGTGCTGTTGATGTGTGTCGAGCTGATGCTGCTCGCGGTTAACATGAACTTCATCGCGTTTTCACATTTTCAACAAAATTTGGCCGGTCAGGTTTTTGTGTTTTTTGTACTGACAGTGGCCGCGGCCGAGGCTGCTATCGGCCTCGCAATTTTGGTGGTGTTGTTTCGCAATCGTCGCACGATCAACGTCAGCGACCTGGATGACATGAAGGGGTAGTTAATGGAAGCCGTCTATCTTGCCATCCCGCTGGCCCCGCTAATCGGCGCATTGATTGCCGGTTTATTCGGGCGATCAATAGGACGCGCCGGTGCTCATTGGGTAACCACTGGCAGTGTGGCAATCTCCTTTGTGTTGTCCGCGTGGGTATTCAAACGCATTGTGTTCGACGGTGCCGCACCGTTTGATGGCGACATCTACACCTGGATGTCAGCCGGAGGCTACAGCTTTGCCATCGGATTTCTGATCGACCGCTTAAGTGTGTTGATGATGATGGTGGTGACGTTTGTCTCATTAATGGTGCATATCTATACCATCGGTTATATGGCCCATGATGAAACGCTCTGGCCAAGGGATAGCAGTCCGCGAGAAACTACCTATCAACGCTTTTTTAGCTATATCGCGCTGTTTACCTTCTCGATGTTGATGCTGGTAATGGCGAATAATTTTCTTCAGCTTTTTTTTGGCTGGGAAGCAGTTGGCTTGGTGTCATACTTGCTGATTGGGTTTTATACCTTCCGCGAATCAGCCATATACGCCAACCTAAAAGCCTTTTTGGTAAACCGAGTCGGTGACTTTGGTTTTGTGCTCGGTATTGCCGCAGTGTATATGTATACCGGCAGCCTTGATTACCACACCGTGTTTGATCAGGCGCCGCGCCTGGCACATGCAACCATCAGTATTCTGCCTAATGATCCCTGGTCGGTGCCCACGGTCATCGCCATCCTGCTATTCATTGGTGCGATGGGCAAGTCTGCGCAAGTGCCTTTGCACGTGTGGCTGCCCGATTCGATGGAAGGCCCTACGCCGATTTCTGCACTGATTCACGCCGCAACCATGGTGACGGCGGGTATCTATATGGTCAGCCGGATGTCACCGATCTACGAACTTAGCCCTACTGCGCTGAGCGTGGTGCTGGTGATCGGCGCGATTACTGCATTTTTTATGGGGCTAGTTGGTATCGTGCAGCATGATATCAAGCGTGTAATTGCCTATTCGACGCTATCACAGCTCGGTTATATGACAGCTGCGCTGGGTGCATCTGCCTACGCTGCAGGCATGTTTCATCTGCTCACGCACGCCTTTTTCAAGGCGCTACTGTTCCTTGCTGCAGGTTCGGTGATCATGGCCATGCACCACGAGCAGGACATACGTAAAATGGGTGGTTTACGTCGATATTTGCCGATCACCTATTGGACGTCCTTGGTTGGTTCTCTCGCGCTGATAGGCTTTCCTGGATTTTCTGGCTTTTTCTCCAAGGACTCAATTATTGAGGCGGTACACGATGCCCATATTCCAGGAGCAGGTTTAGCCTATTGGATGCTGTTATTGGGAGTGCTCGTGACGGCAATCTACACTTTTCGGCTATTTTTTCTGGTTTTTCATGGTAAAGAACGCATGGATGCGCATACACGTGAACACCTGCATGAATCGCCTAAGGTCGTCACTGTACCGCTGATTTTGTTGGCTATTCCGGCATTAGGAGCCGGTTATTTCATCCATCCGTTACTGTTTGGGGATTATTTCGGGAATACCATCGAAGTGTTGCCAGCGCATGATGTATTGGCCACGCTTGGTAGCCACTATCACGGCGCGATAAATATGATGTGGCAAGCCCTTTTTTCAGCGCCATTCTGGCTTTCGATAGCGGGTGTAGCCGTGACGGGGTATGTCTATCTGTATCGGCCGAGTCTTGCCGATTTGATCAAGACCCGTCTGCATAGCGTGTGGCGCGTGCTGGATGAGCGCTATGGATTTGATGATTTTAATGATCGCGTATTTGCCGGGGGTGGACGCGCACTGGGGCGTTTGTTCTGGCGTGTCGGCGACGCTTTCATCATCGATGACTTGGTTGTGAACGGCGTCGCGCGAGTGATTGGCTGGACTTCCGCACGGGTGCGTCATTTGCAGACTGGTTACCTCTACCACTACAGCTTCGCCATGATCATCGGGTTGTTGGTGTTGCTCAGCTGGTTTGTATTCCGCTAGTCGCGTAGCTACGCGTCGATAACGAAAAATGGATTAAGGGACTCGCATGCTTACGCATTGGCCATTACTTAGCCTGGTGATCTGGCTGCCCGTCCTCGGCGGCCTCTTGCTCATGGCCACCTCCGGTGGCTCCGCGCAATTGACCCGTAGACTGGCGTTGGTGATTTCAATATTGGTGTTTGTCGTCAGCATTCCATTGCTGACAAATTTCGACACGCATACCGCAGCGATGCAGTTCGTCGAGTTTCATCCTTGGATTCGCGCGCTCAATATCAATTATCACCTTGGTGTCGATGGCTTGTCGGCCCCGCTGATCGTGCTTACCACCTTCATGACGGTCATCGTCATTATCGCCGGCTGGGAAGTGATCAGTAATCACGTTGCGCAATACATGGCTGCTTTCCTGATTCTGGAAGGCTTGATGAATGGGGTATTCGCAGCTCTGGATTCGATCCTGTTTTATATTTTTTTCGAGGGTATGTTGATCCCGATGTTTCTTGTAATCGGTATCTGGGGTGGTCCTCGACGCGTTTATGCAACCATCAAATTTTTTCTGTATACATTTCTCGGCTCCGTGCCGATGCTCATTGCCCTGATTTATCTTTACACCCGTTCAGGCAGCTTCGGTATAGCTGATCTGCAGCAGTTGCATATCGGCTTGCTACCTCAGGTACTGATTTTTCTTGCTTTCATGGGCGCCTTTGCGGTCAAAATCCCCATGTGGCCGGTGCATACTTGGCTGCCTGATGCCCACGTTGAGGCGCCGACCGGCGGTTCGATTATTTTGGCAGCAATTATGCTGAAGGTGGGCGCCTATGGCTTTCTGCGCTTCTCTTTGCCCATCGTTCCGGACGCCAGTCAACTAATGAGCGGTGTTTTGGTGTTCATGTCACTAGTCGCCGTGGTTTATATCGGTTTCGTCGCGCTTGCGCAGCAGGACATGAAGAAATTGATCGCGTATTCCTCGATCGCGCATATGGGCTTCGTCACGCTGGGATTTTTCTCTATCTATGCGATCGTTGCCCACAGCGGGCAGACTGGTGCGGCCTTGCTTGGACTTGAGGGCGGGTTGGTCCAAATGGTGTCGCACGGCTTCATTTCGGGCGCGTTATTCCTGAGTGTCGGGGTGCTTTACGACCGTATGCATAGCCGCGAAATTTCGGCCTATGGTGGGGTGGTCAATACCATGCCTGTATTTGCCGGATTTTTTGTGCTGTTCGCCATGGCGAACACGGGGTTACCTGGCACATCTGGTTTCGTCGGCGAGTTCATGGTCATTCTGGCCAGTTTCCACGCCAATTTTTGGATTGCATTTTTGGCCGCCTTTACGCTGATCATTGGCGCCGCCTATACGTTGTGGCTGGTCAAGCGCGTAATTTTCGGGCCGGTCGCCAATTCTGAAGTCGCCGCGCTGACTGATGTTAATCGGCGCGAGAAGCTGATGTTGACGTTACTCGCTCTGGCGGTGTTGCTGCTGGGTGTTTGGCCTGCGCCGCTGCTGGACATCATGCACGTCTCGATGCAGCACCTGCTGCAGCAGGCGTTGACTTCTAAGCTTTGAGTTGATGATCCCCATGCCCAGCCTGCTGACGAACCACCGCCTGTGCGCAATGTACGCCGATTTCTTTCCGACGATTTCTAGCCGCGAACAACTGAGATGGGGCGCCCCGTAACATGAATCACTTTCCCCTAACCGACATCACCCTGGTGGTGCCCGAGTTGTTCATGCTCGGCATGATTTGCGCCATTCTGGTCATTGATGTGTTTCTACGCGATGAGCAGCGCTGCGTGACCTATTGGCTGACCCAAGCGAGCCTGCTTGGCACATTACTCCTGACGCTCCTGCTAGACGAAGGTGGCCGTCACATAGGGTTGCACGGTACTTTCATCAGCGACCCGCTGTCGGTTTTGCTCAAATCATCGGTTTACGTCCTCACCATCGCGATATTCGCCTACTCGCGGCGTTACATGGAGAGTCGTGATCTGTTTAGAGGGGAGTATTTCGTGTTAGGCCTTGCCGGCGTGCTTGGCATGATGGTGCTGATTTCGGCATACAGCCTGCTGACGGTCTACCTGGGGCTTGAATTGATGTCGCTTTCGCTGTACGCGATGGTGGCCTTGCAGCGTGATTCCGGGCGCGCATCCGAGGCTGCAATGAAGTACTTTGTTCTCGGTGCGTTGGCCTCTGGCATGTTGCTTTATGGCATGTCGATACTCTATGGCTTGACCGGATCTTTGGGCATGCCTGAGATCGCGGCATCCCTGATCCAACAAGGTCATCCCCGATGGCGGTGACCTTTGCGGTGGTTTTTGTGGTGGTCGGTTTGGCCTTTAAATTGGGGGCAGTGCCGTTTCATATGTGGGTGCCAGACGTCTATGAGGGCGCGCCGAGTTCAGTCACCCTATATGTTGGCTCTGTGACCAAAATTGCGGCCTTCGCTATGCTTCTGAGGCTGCTGGCGGAAGCGTTGCCGAGTACTCATGCCAGCTGGGGCGGCATGCTGGAACTCATGGCAGTGTTGTCCTTGGCTGTCGGCAACATCATTGCGATCGCACAGACCAATATCAAACGCATGCTCGCGTATTCAACCATCGCGCACGTGGCCTTCGTGATGTTGGGCGTAATGACCGGTACAGCTACCGGTTATGCGGCGGCCATGTTCTATGTGCTGATCTATGCACTGATGTCAGCGGGTGCCTTCGGTATGATCGTGCTACTCAGTCGCAAAGGTTACGAGGCCGAGAATCTGAGCGACTTTAGTGGCCTCAACGAACGCAGTCCGTGGCTTGCCTTCGTTATGCTGTTGTTCATGTTTTCCATGGCGGGCGTACCGCCCACGGTGGGTTTTTATGCGAAACTTGTCGTGTTGCAATCTGTCATACAGGTTGGTCACCCCTGGTTGGCTTTATACGCCGTGATTATGTCGGTCATCGGTGCCTTCTATTACTTACGGGTTGTGAAATACATCTACTTCGACAAGCCCGTATCTGATGAGCCAGTCTCAACTGGCCCCGTCGCCGGAGCGATTATGAGTGCTAATGGTGTGTCCGTCCTTGTCTTAGGGTTGTTCCCGGGGGTTTTGATGTCGATCTGCGCAGCCGCGGCGGCAAGCCTGTGAGCGTAAGCGACGGCGCCTTTACCTGGACTTATGTCATTGTGTCGCTTATCGCTGCGAATCTACCCTGGCTAAGTGAGCGGCGATTCTTCGCTTTTCCCGCACGTACACCCAAGTCGGCTTCCTTTCGTCTGCTCGAGTGGCTCACCCTTTATTTCGTGACTGGGGCTATCGGTCTTGGGTTGGAGCACCAGATGACTGGTGAGATCTACCATAAGGGCTGGGTTTTTTATACGGTGACGGTTGCATTGTTCATCGTCTTTGCGATGCCTGGTTTCATATATCGGTACGATCTGCGTAAACTTTTGCGCGGTTAAACCGTTTTTCCCGCCGATTTCCCGGCAATAAGCCAATTGCGAATTCAGGCCTTGCTAAATTCGAAGGGTTTGAGTATTATTCGCAGCCTCTGATGCGGGGTGGAGCAGTCTGGCAGCTCGTCGGGCTCATAACCCGAAGGTCGCAGGTTCAAATCCTGCCCCCGCTACCATGGAATAAATTAAAAAGGCCCCGTCAGGGGCCTTTTTATTAGCCGCAGCGAATGCCCGAGACATTGTCATGCGAGCGCAAGGTCGATTTGATCATGAGTGAACCGATGCAGGAAAAGCTCGAAGGCCTACTGTCACCACTGGTGGCAGGGCTTGGTTTCGAGCTTTGGGGACTGGAATACGCCCAGCGTGGCGACCAGGCCTTGTTGCGCGTCTTCATCGATCGCGACGCTGGCGTGACGCTGGACGACTGTGCCCTGATCAGTGAGCAGGTAGGGGCATTGCTCGATGTCGAAGATCCGATCACCTTGGCTTATCGGCTGGAGGTCTCCTCTCCGGGTCTGGATCGTGTACTGTTTCGACCCGAGCAGTATTGCCGTTATCTTGGCGAACGCCTCAAGCTGCGGCTGAGCTGGGCAGTCGATGGTAGACGGAATGTACAAGGTCGTCTCGTCGACTGCGACGAGTTGACGGTCAAGGTCGAAGTGGAGATGGGCGAAGTGGTCGCGATTCCGCTGGAAGCCGTGCACCGAGCGCGTTTGATTTATGAAATGGCGTCGGGTCAGCCGGAGCAGCGGCATGCGGTTGACTCCGGCGAATGATGGAATGGGTGGCTGCCTGATGCAGCCTGTCTGGGAGAGTTGGCGATGAACAAAGAGATCCTTCTGGTGGTCGACGCGGTCTCCAACGAAAAGGCCGTGGATAAGGAGATTATCTTTGAGGCCATCGAGGCCGCACTGGCGTCCGCGACCCGCAAGAAGCAGGGTGGCGAAATAGACGTGCGCGTGAACATCGATCGCCGTACGGGGGATTACCAAGGCTATCGCCGCTGGCTGGTACTCGATGATGAGGATCCCACCTTCGAGTCGTCCGAAAATCAGCGCCTCCTCAGCTACGCGCAGCAAGAGCACCCTGCTATCCAAGTGGGTGAATACGTCGAGGAGCCGATCGAGGCCGCCGATTTTGGTCGTATTGCCGCACAGATCGCGAAGCAGGTCATCGTGCAGAAGGTGCGCGAGGCAGAGCGTAAGCAGGTTGTTGAAGCCTTTGAGAATCGCATTGGCCAGTTGGTGATGGGTGTCGTCAAGCGTAGCGAGCGTCATGGCATCTACCTGGATCTGGGTGGCAATGCCGAGGCCTTTATCGGCCGTGAAGACATGATCCCGCGTGAAACGGTGCGTGCCGGTGAGCGGCTGCGCGGTTACCTCAAGGAAGTGCGTCACGAACCGCGTGGTCCGCAGCTGTTTGTGACCCGCACCGCACCGGCGTTTCTTATCGAACTGTTCAAGCTGGAAGTGCCTGAGGTGGGCCAAGGCGTGATCGAGATCAAGGGTGCTGCCCGCGATCCGGGCCTGCGTGCCAAAATTGCGGTGAAATCCAACGATCAGCGCCTTGACCCGGTGGGTGCTTGCGTGGGCATGCGCGGCTCGCGCGTGCAGTCGGTCTCCAACGAGCTGGCCGGCGAACGTATCGATATCGTGTTGTGGGATGACAATCCGGCGCAGTTCGTCATCAACGCGATGTCGCCGGCCGAGGTATTGTCGATCGTTGTTGACGAGGACAAGCACAGCATGGATTTGGCAGTTGCCGAAGACAAGTTGTCGCAAGCGATCGGGCGCGGTGGCCAAAACGTCAAACTCGCCAGTCAGTTGACTGACTGGGAGCTCAACGTGATGTCTGAGCAACAGGCCGAAGAAAAGAACGAGCATGAGACGCGCGAGCTGGCGCAGACCTTCATAGATCAGTTGGATGTCGATGAGGAAATCGCGGCCATTCTGGTACAAGAAGGCTTTACCACGGTGGATGAGGTGGCCTATGTGCCGCCTGAGGAACTGCTCGAAATCGAGGAGTTCGATGAGGCCGTGGTCGAGGAGTTGCGCGCGCGCGCAAGGGATTCCCTACTGACGCGTGCAATTGCGGCAGAAGGTTCCGCCGGCACGCCATCGGCGGATCTGCTCGGATTGGAAGGAATGGACGATGCGCTGGCAGCCGAATTGGGCAAGCGTGGCATCGTTACCGCTGAGGATTTGGCCGAGCAGGCCGTAGACGATCTGCTGGATATCCAAGGTATGGACGCGGAACGTGCGGCCGCTTTGATCATGACCGCCCGCGCGCCCTGGTTTGAGGCGTCTGGTGCTCAGGATTGAATCGCTACTAGAACGCCATGAGGTGACCGAGCATGAGTACGGTAACAGTTAAACAGCTATCCGAAATCGTCGGCACCCCCGTTGAGCGCCTGCTTGAGCAGCTCAAGGAGGCGGGGATTGCGGTTCACGATCCCGATCAACAGGTGAGCGACTCACAGAAAATGCAGTTGCTAGAGCATCTGCGCCACAGTCATGGCAGCAGCGACGAGAGCGCCGCCAAGCAGCGCATCACGCTCAAACGACGCAGCACCACTGAACTCAAGGTGGGCAGCTCGACCGGCCGCGCGAAGACCATCAGTGTTGAGGTGCGCAAAAAGCGGACCATCGTACGCGATGAAGAGCAGCCTACGCCCGAGCCTGAGGTTGTTGTAGTGCCGCCGGTCGAAACCGTCGAGGTGGTCGCCGAGGCGGCGGCAGAGCCCGTAGCTGACGTGATGACCAATAAATCCGCGATTCTGGCCAAGCAGTTCGAGGCGGATCGCCGCCGGCTGGAGGATGCGCGCAAGCAGGCTGACGAAGGTCGGTTGGCCGAGGATCGCGCGCGTCAGGAGCAGGAAGAACTGAAGCGTGTCGAAGCGGAGCGTCGCGAGGCCGAGGAACGCGCCAAGCGCGAAGCTGAAGAGGCGGAGCTGCGTCGAGAGAAGGAGCAGGTCAAGGTAGACGAGGCCAAGGTCGAGAAGGCCAAACCTAAAGCCAAACCGGCTAAGGCACGCGGCGAGCGCGAAAACCATTCGGCACGCAAGGAATTGCACGTGGCCAGCGATAAACGTGGGCGACGCAAGGGTGGCAAGGCAGCACCCAGAGGGCGCGGTGCGAGCAGCAACGATGCTAATTCCAAGCATGGTTTCGCCAAGCCGACTGCCCCGATCGTGCATGAAGTGGCCGTGCCCGAGGTGATCACGGTGGCTGATCTGGCCCAGCGTATGGCGGTCAAGGCTTCCGAGGTGATCAAGGCGCTGATGGGCATGGGCGTGATGGCTACGATCAACCAGTCGCTCGATCAGGATACCGCGATCCTGGTGGTCGAAGAGCTGGGGCATATTCCGAAGGCGACCGGCGCCAATGACGTCGAGACCCACCTGGAGGCTCAGATCGATGACGATCAGCGTGAGCAAGCTGCGCGTCCACCCGTGGTCACCATCATGGGGCACGTTGATCACGGCAAGACCTCACTGCTCGATTACATTCGTCGCACCAAGGTTGCGGCGGGTGAGGCGGGCGGCATTACACAGCATATCGGTGCCTACCACGTGGAAACGCCGCGCGGCAGTGTGACCTTCCTGGATACGCCAGGACATGCGGCTTTTACCGCCATGCGTGCACGTGGCGCCCAGGCGACCGATGTCGTGGTGCTCGTGGTCGCGGCCGACGATGGCGTGATGCCGCAGACCATCGAGGCGATCCAGCATGCGCGTGCGGCTGGCGTGCCGATCGTCGTCGCCGTGAACAAGATCGACAAGCCGGAGGCCGATCTTGACCGTGTACGCACCGAGCTGTCCGCACACGAAGTGATATCCGAGGCGTGGGGTGGCGATACACAGTTCGTACCTGTTTCTGCCAAGACCGGAGAGGGCGTCGACAATCTGATAGAAGCCATCCAACTACAGGCTGAATTGCTGGAACTCAAGGCGCCTTTCGACGGTCCTGCGTCGGGTGTGGTCATCGAGTCGAGTTTGGATAAGGGCCGTGGCCCGGTCGCGACCGTACTGGTACAAAAGGGCCGTCTGAATCGTGGCGATATTCTGCTCAGTGGCCAGGAGTTCGGACGTGTTCGCGCCATGTTGGACGAGAGCGGGCGAGAGGTCCCCTCGGCAGGGCCTTCCACACCTGTGGTGGTGCTGGGCCTTTCGGGCACGCCGAATGCTGGTGACGATGCCCTCGTGGTTGCCGATGATCGTAAGGCTAGAGAGGTGGCAGAATTCCGTCACGTGAAGGTGCGCGAGGCCAAGCTGGCGAATCAACAGGCCGCCAAACTCGAAAACCTGTTCAACCATATGCAGGAAGGTGGCGTACAAACCGTCAACCTACTGCTCAAGGCTGATGTGCAGGGTAGCGCCGAGGCCCTGCGCGATTCGCTGCAGAAGCTCTCTACCGATGAAGTTAAGGTCAAAATCGTCTCCTCTGGTGTTGGTGGTATTGCCGAATCGGATGTCAATTTGGCGCTGGCCTCACAGGCGATCATTATCGGTTTCAACGTACGCGCCGATGTGGCCGCACGCAGACTGAGCACCGATAAGGGTGTTGATCTGCGCTATTACAGCGTGATCTACGAAGTGATCGACGACGTTCGGCAGGCGTTGTCCGGCCTGTTGTCGCCGGAGATGCGCGAGCAGATCGTCGGACTCGCACAAGTGCGCGACGTATTCCGTTCCTCACGCATGGGGCCAGTCGCAGGCTGTCTGGTTATCGAAGGCATGGTTCGTCGGGGTAACCCGATTCGTGTACTGCGCGACAACGTTGTCGTCTACGAAGGTGAACTGGAATCCCTGCGCCGCTTCAAGGATGACGTCAATGAGGTGCGAGTGGGTACGGAGTGCGGCATCGCGGTGAAGAACTATAACGATGTCCGGCCAGGTGATCAGATCGAAGTATTCGAGAAGATCGAGGTCGAGCGGAGCCTCTAGGCGATGCCACGCGAATTCTCCAGGAGTCTGCGCGTCGGTGAGCAGATACGGCGGGAACTGGCCGTTCTGCTGCGCAGCGAGATCAAAGATCCGGGCATGGGTCTGATCACGGTGGGTGACGTCGAGCTCTCCAATGATCTTTCGCATGCGCGCGTGTATTTCACGGTGATGGGTGACGAATCCGCTGTCGGAACTACCCGCGCCGCGCTCGCGCGTGCATCGGGTTTTCTGAGGCGCGCGCTAGGCAAGCGCATGCGGTTGCGCATCGTGCCCGAACTGCAGTTCGTTTTTGACGACAGTGAGCTGCGCGGTGCGCGGGTGGATGCCCTGATCGAACAAGCCAGGCGCGCAGACCGTGAGCGGGGCTCGGAGGACTGAGCCTTGGTCCAGCGTAACCGTCCCGTCGAGCGCCGCGACGTCAGCGGCGTTTTGCTTTTGGACAAGCCCCAGGGGCTGAGTTCCAATCAAGCCCTGCAGGCCGTCAAGCGGATTTTCCGCGCACGTAAGGCCGGACACACCGGTAGCCTCGACCCTCTGGCCACCGGACTCCTGCCGATCTGCCTGGGAGAGGCCACCAAGGTTTCCTCGTATCTGCTCGAAGCCGACAAGCACTATCGCGCGAGCGCGCAACTTGGCGTGCGCACCGATTCCGCAGACTCCCAAGGGCACATCATTGCCCGGCACGACGTGCCTTTGATCGGTGAGACTGACCTGGAAGCTGCCATGGTCCCGTTGCGTGGTGAAATCGATCAGGTTCCACCCATGTACTCCGCGCTCAAGCACGAGGGCCGGCGGCTCTACGAGCTGGCACGAGCGGGCGTTGAAGTCGAACGTAAGGCAAGGCGCATGCGCGTCGACCGTTTCGAGCTTTTGCTACGCGACGGCGACCGACTCGATTTCGACATCCGCTGCAGTAGCGGCACCTATGTCCGTACATTGATCGACGATTTGGGCGAGGCGCTGGGCTGCGGGGCGCATGTCATTGCGCTGCGTCGCTTGGGTGTTAGCCCCTTCGACGACCCACGGATGTATACCTTGGAGCAACTGCGCGAGCTGGCCGAGGCCGGGTCGGAAGCGCTCGACGCGGCTCTGCTTCCGGTCGATACCGCATTGGCGCGCTGGCCACAGGTGCGCCTGGGCCCTGACGCTGCGTACTATCTGGGCCAGGGTCAGGCCGTCTGGCTCCCGCGCGCACCCGTATCCGGCCTCGTGGGGCTCTACAACGATGTCGACGACGTATTCCTCGGTATTGGTGAGATACTCGATGATGGCCGTGTTTCACCCAAGCGCCTCATGCGCTGGGCACTGACGGGCGGTTGAGCCTCATTACATTTACAGCGCGTGTGTGATCGGGTAGTCTTGCCGACCGGCCCGCACACCACCTGCAGGCTGGCGCAGGAACGGTACAGGAGAGGTGTCCGAGTGGTTGAAGGAGCACGCCTGGAAAGTGTGTATACGGTAATCCCGTATCGAGGGTTCGAATCCCTCCCTCTCCGCCATTTAATTGCAATCCAGGGCTTCATCGTCGAGCCTTAGCCGCCGCTCAGTGTTCTGTGGCGGGGTATGACGAAGCCTCCGGCGCGACGATCAAAACGTCGCAGGCAGCGGCCCAGCTGGAGCAAGGTACAGGGCACGCCGGGTATCTCTCTCTGCCATTGTCTCCCCAACAGCGATCCCACTCACGGTTCTTGGATCGTCGTTTGGCCTCCGTATGATCGGGTGACAAACCCGGCCAGCGCGAGCGGATATGGTTCGGTATTCGTATCGAATACATTTGCGAGGGGGCGATGTTAGGATGTGTGGCTAGCGTGGGCTAAGGTGCTGGGGCTGCGCAAAGTCGGCAGCATTGCGAACGATTGGCAGCCAAAGATAGGCATTACGAAATGCAGACGCTCACGCTTCAAGCCCCCGACGACCTTCATGTGCATTTTCGCGACGGCGCGACTCTCGCGGAGACGGTAAGGGCAACGGCCCGTGTGTTTCGGCGTGCCATCGCGATGCCGAATCTGGTGCCACCGGTCAGAACGGCGGGGGAGGCAATGGCCTACAAACAGCGCATTATTGATGCTCGGCCCGACGGTTGCGTGTTCGAGCCGCTGATGACCCTGTACCTGACGGACGCTATCGACGCCGCCGAGATCGCGCGCGCCGCAGCCGCGGGCATCCGCGCGGTCAAGCTCTATCCGGCCGGCGCGACCACCAATTCCGAGGCTGGGATCGGCAATCTGGACAGCCTGTACCCCATTCTCGACATCTTGCAGGCGCACGGAATCATACTGCTGGTGCACGGCGAGGTGACTGATCGCAGCGTGGACATCTTTGACCGTGAGCGGGAGTTCATCGACCGGCACCTGTGTGCGATTGCCGAGCGGTTCTCGGACCTGAAGATCGTGTTCGAGCATATCAGCACGAAGGAGGCAGCCGAGTTCGTGGCCGAGGCCGGGGCGAACGTCGCGGCTACGATCACGCCACAGCATTTGCTGCTCAATCGCAATGACTTACTGGCCGGCGGTGTGAGGCCGCACAATTACTGCCTGCCCGTACTCAAGCGCAGAAACCATCAGGAGGCTCTCAGGGCGGCCGTGGTGTCCGGATCCAGCAAGTTTTTTTTGGGCACGGATTCAGCCCCGCATGAGGTGGCGACCAAGGAATCGGCCTGTGGCTGCGCCGGTTGCTACAGCGCCCCGACCGCCCTAGAACTCTATGCGCAGGTCTTCGACGAACTTGGCGCGCTCGATCGCCTGGAAGCCTTCGCCAGCCATCACGGCGCCGATTTTTACGGTCTGCCGAGAAATACCGGCACGGTGACCCTGATCAAGGAAGCGTGGTCGATCCCTGAGCGCGTCAATATCCCCGGCGTGGGAACGATCATCCCCCTGATGGCCGGTACGCGGCTCGACTGGAAGATGCAGCAGCCATCCGATTGAGCCGAAACACGCCTCTGAGGTCGTGCCGACAATGAACGGGGCAATGCGCTGGCGTTCACGCGTCGCCGCCGGAATGTTGCCCGGGTCCGTGATACCGATCAGGTCGCTTGCGTTCGCAGAGCGGCCGAGAGCAGATCGTTGAGCATTCCGGGACTTTTTTTACCGCCTGCCCAGGCGCCTCGCGTCGCGCGCGACCTGGAGCAGGGCCAAGGCACGAATCAGTTCCGCGTGAGCCAGTTGCTTGTCGTAGGGCAGTCGAGCCCGTTCGTCCAGGCTGCGTGCGTGTTTGACCGCTTCCTCAGCGGCGCGGGCGTCGATATCCTTTCCGCGTAAGGCGGTGTCGGCGAGTACGGTCACTTGGGTCGGCTGCACTTCCAGGTAGCCACCTTCGAGATAGAGATATTGCCAAGCGCCGTCGGTCAAATAGCGTGCCTCGCCGGGCATCAGTCGGGCGAGCACGGGCGTGTGCCCGGGCAGGACGCACATTTCGCCGCCTTCGGCGGGCAAGACGACGCGCTCGACGGTGCCAAGGAAGAGGCTGTCCTGAGCGGTAACGATGCTGAGCGTGATGTGTTTGCGGGTGTTTTCGTTCATTGCTGGGTGTGGTCGGGGCGATGTGCGTGCAGGCCTGCGACGATGACGTCCACGATGCGTTCGAATGCATCCATGCGGTCGGTGTTGACGATGAGGTCGAAGTCGTCGAATTCGTCTCGTGTGCGCCCGAAATGATGTTTCAGATAGGTTCGCCTGTCGACCTCGATACGACGCCACTGGCGTTCGGCTGCGTGGTGATCCAGATTTTCGCGCTGTGCCAGGCGCGCGATGCAGGTTGCCGGCGAGGCGCGCAGATAGACGCGGTACATGTCGGGGATGCTGGCGATGAGATGTACGCCGCGCCCGAGTATCACGCCGCCGTGTCGGGCGATGGCGAGGACCACTTCGACCAGAGCCTTGGCGTATTCGTCGGTCGAGGGAATGTTGCCGTAGCCGTGAAGTAGCCGCGAGACCAGCCCTGGTGGCGCCGATTCGTCCAGTCGGCGCATTAAGGCCGGATCGCCCTCGATCTGTTCAATAATGCCGTCGATGATGGCGCGGTCATATAAGGGCACGCCGATGCGCGCGGCGAGCAGCGGGGCGATTTCGCCGGCGCCGGCACCGTAATCGCGGCTGATCGCGACGAGCGGACCTTTGTGCGTGCCTTCGGGTGTGCCGCTTTCGTGCAACAGCGTGAGTAGATAGCGTTCCAGGGCGCTGCGTGACATAGGGTCGCTCCACGTGCGGATGGTTTCATGGTCGAGCAGACGAAGGCGCGATGCAATCTTTTGTCCTTTGTCCTTTGTCCTTTGTGCCGGTGGATCATTGCTACGAGTTGGTCGGGTTATGCTCATCCAGCAGCCCGGCTGTGCTGCGATTGGATGAATCAATGGGGAGGTTGGTGCATGAAAATCATCGAGGTCGTCGCGGAGGCGAGCAGCCGCGATACGGTGTCCGCGATCGGAGAGAAGATCGAGGCGCGCGATTTCCGTAGCGGGACGGTTGACGATGACGGCCGGCAATTCATGCGCCTGCTGGTTGCCGATGACAAGGTCCAGCACGCCTTGGATTTGCTGCAAAACGTACTTGGCGTGCAGCAGGGCGCACACATTGTCGTGCTGTCCGTCGAGGTGGCGCTGCCCCGGCAGAACGAGGCGGAAAGCCAGCAGGAGGATGCCGCGATGGCGATTCGCGAATCTCTGTATGCGAGCGTGGAACGGGATACGCGCCTGGGCGCGAACTACGTCGTGCTCGTGTTGCTGTCGACCGTGGTCGCAGGTATCGGGATGATCGAAGACAACGTCAGCGCGATCATCGGCGCGATGGTGATCGCGCCCTTGCTGGGGCCGAATCTAGCCTTTGGTTTGAGCACTGCACTGGGCGATCTTGGCCTGATGCGCAAGGCGGTGGGCAGTCTGTTGGTGGGCGTTACGCTGGCCGTGATGGCATCCGCCATCGTGGGTGCCTTTGTACCGCACGGACTCCTTGGCAGCCATGAGCTACTGGCGCGCACCACTACTGGCTACGATACCGTGGCATTGGCATTGGCTTCCGGTGCCGCCGCGGCCTTGTCGTTGACCACGGGGCTTTCCAGCGTGCTGGTCGGTGTGATGGTCGCAGTGGCTCTGTTGCCGCCTGCTGCCGCTTTGGGCCTCTTCCTCGGCGGAGGTGACCTATCGAGCGCCGGGGGGGCCGGCTTGCTGCTGGCGGTGAATATCGTGTGCGTGAACCTCGCCAGCAAGATTGTATTCCTACTCAAGGGCGTTCGGCCTCGAACCTGGGTGGATAAGGCACGCGCGCGTCGTGCCACCGCGATCTATCTTGCCATGTGGCTGGCGACGCTCGGGGTGCTGTTGCTGGCGATCTACTTGCGACGTGCATTGGGGGGCTGATACCGTCCGGCGGTCGTGCCGCGCGCACTTAAACGACGCTCCCCGCATCGACGGGATCGGGCGTGTTTCGGATGGAGCAAACTTGCAATGAAATATCTGCGTTATGGACCGCCGGGCGAGGAGCGGCCGGGGTTGCTGGATGGGGACGGTTTCATCCGCGACCTGGGGGGCGTGTTTGCGGACCTTGCGGGCGATTGCCTGGACCCGTCGCGTCTGAGCGATTTGACGACAGGTGACATCGCGTTGCTACCACGTGTCGAAGGCGACGTGCGTCTTGGATCGTGCGTGGTCGGGACGCGGCATTTCATCGGCATCGGCCTTAATTACGCTGATCATGCCGCGGAAACTGGTATGCCGATTCCGAGCGAGCCCATCGTGTTCAACAAGGCGCCGAGTTGCATCGGGGGTCCGAATGATCCGATTCCGGTGCCGCCGGGCGCGTTCAAGGTGGACTGGGAGGTGGAGCTGGCGCTGGTGATCGGGCGCCGCGCTTGGCAGGTGAGCGAGGCTCAGGCGCTCGATTATCTGGCTGGCTACTGCATCTGCAACGACGTTTCCGAACGCGCCTGGCAACTGGAGGGCACCGGGCAATGGCTCAAGGGCAAGAGCGCGCCGGGCTTCGGTCCGCTGGGGCCGTGGCTGGTCACGCCGGACGAAATCCCCGATCCGCTGTCCCTGGGTCTGACGCTGGAGGTCAACGGCGAGACCATGCAGTCCGGTAGTACCGCCACCATGATTTTCGGCCCGGCCTACCTGGTGTCCTATCTGTCGCGCTTCATGGCGCTGGAGCCGGGCGACGTGATTACCACTGGCACGCCGCCCGGCGTGGGCATGGCGCGGGGTCGTTTCCTCAAGCCCGGCGACCAGGTGCGTGCTGCGGTCGCGGGATTGGGTGAGCAGGCCAACGCGGTCGTCTGAGCGAGGCTAGCGCGCGAAGAGCTGGTCAAGATCGCGGAAGGCCTTGAATTCGAGGGCGTTGCCGGACGGGTCGCGGAAGAACAGGGTCGCCTGCTCGCCGGGTTCCCCCTGAAGCGGACGGTGGGTTCTATCTCGAAGACGACGCCAGCACGGCGCAGCCGCTCGGCGAGCATCTGCCAGGCTTCCATGTCGAGGACTACGCCAAAGTGGGGTACGGGCACCGACTTGCCGTCCACCGGATTGTACGCGGCGTGTCCCGCATGGTTTGGGTCGTGGTGGATCACGAACTGATGCCCCATGAAGTCGAAGTCGACCCAGTGCGGGGCGCTGCGGCCTTCGGCGAGGCCGAGGACTTCGCCGTAGAAGCGGCGGGCCTCGGTGAGGTCTCGGACGGGCACCGCGAGGTGAAACGGCTGCAGGGGCATGGCGGGGCTCCTATCGTGGCGTGACAATACAAAAAGTATCCCGCGCGCCGACGCGGCAAGGCAAGCGGGCGAGCGATGATTGAACCATGTGACATACCGACCAGTCTGACTCCATGTCGGCGGCCACCGACGGGTCTGCGCCGGTGGCCGCTTCATTTTTGAAAAACCGATCTAAACCCAAGGAGTGAATGATGCAACTTCGCGACATCAAAGGACGGGTGGCAGTGGTCACCGGCGCCTCCAGTGGCATCGGCGAGGCCGCTGCCCGCGCGTTGGCGGCAGAGGGCGTAGAGCTGGTGCTCGCGGCGCGCAGCCGCGACAAGATCGAGGCGCTGGCGGCCGAACTCGGTGGCGATTGCCTCGCGGTGCAGACCGACGTTGGAGATCCGGCACAGGTTGCAGCACTGTTCGCCCGGGTCGAATCGACCTTTGGCGGGGTGGATCTGTTGTTCAACAATGCGGGTGTGGGCTACAACGGGCCCTTCGTGGACAGTGATCCGGTGCAGTGGAAGGCGACCATCGATGCCAATCTCTATGGTGTGCTGTATTGGACACAAGCAGCGATCCCGCTGATGCGCGGGCGTGCGGGTGGCATGATCAGTACGGTTTCCAGCGTGGGGGGGCGTCACGGTATCGAGGGTTGGGCGGTTTACAACGCAACCAAATTTGCCGTGGTTGGATTTCACGACGCTCTGCGCAAGGAGCTGGGTCCAGAGGGTATCCGCGTGTCGCTGATCGAGCCCGGCGCGGTGTATACCCAGTGGGGCTACAACGTCCCGGGAGAGGCGATGCGCGAGCGACGCGACAAGCTGGAGGCGCTGCATTCTGAGGACATCGCCAATGCGCTGGTATTCGCCTTTGCGCAGCCGGCCAACGTGAATTGTCAGGAAATGCTCATCCTGCCGACGCGCCAAACCTATCCATAGATTCCTGGGTGGCAGCCCCCGGTGCGTGATCTCCGAAGCCTGTGTCGGCGAGATATAATGGCCGCTCATGGCCGGCCCCGTCGCCGGTCTGCCCGGGCTTTTGGGCCGTGGACGCAACCGGAGGGGGCATGGAGAATGAAACGGCATTATTGCTGATCGATGTGCAGCAGGGCATGGATACGGACGGGTGGGGGCCTCGTAACCGGCCTTGGGCCGAAAGCGAGATCGCGCGATTGTTGACGGCCTGGCGCGCGTCCGCGGCGCCGATCGTGCACGTCCGTCATTTATCCACGAATCCGGCTTCGCCGCTGTACTCGACAGGGCCGGGTGTCGCCTTCAAACCCGAGGCGTTGCCGGTGGCAGACGAGCCGGTGTTCGACAAGCGCGTCAATAGCGCCTTCATGGGTACGCATCTTGAGGCGTACTTGCGCGAGCGCGGTATCGCGCGACTCGTCGTCGCCGGCCTGACCACCGACCACTGCGTTTCGACCAGCGTGCGCATGGCGGCGAATCTGGGGTTCCGGGTAATGCTGGCGGAGGATGCCTGCGCCACCTTCGGGCGCGTCGGCTACGATGGGCGCTATTACAGCGCCGACGAACTGCATCGTGCCGCGCTGGTTAGCTTGCATGGTGAGTTCGCGCACGTCGTCACGACCACCGAGGCGATTGGAGTGTCCCTGTGATCGCGACCACACCAGAGCCGCCGTATTACGCGGCCATCTTCACGGCGCAGCCGGGTGCGGACGATGCCGGCTATGTAGAGACCGCCGCGCGCATGTTGATACTGGCCGAGTCGCAGCCAGGGTTTCTCGGTGTCGAGTCGGCGCACGAGGCCGGCGGCGGCATCACCGTATCCTACTGGCGCGACCTCGAATCGATCGCCGCCTGGCGGCGCCATGTCGAGCACCAGGCGGCGCAGCGTGAGGGGCGTGCGCGCTGGTACGCACGCTACGCCCTGCGTGTGGCGCGAGTCGAGCGTGCTCATGCCTTCGATGGAGCGGTTGTATGACACCTGCGGTGCAGTTGGCCAAGAAGGCCGGGGTCGCGCACAGCGTGCACGTCTACGAGCATGATCCATCGGTCACCGCCTACGGTGACGAGGCGGTGGACAAGCTGGGGCTGGACCCGGCGCGGGTCTACAAGACCCTGGTGGTGGCCACCGATACCGGCGCGCTGGCGGTGGCCGTATTGCCCGTGCCCGCAAAGTTGTCATTCAAGGCCTTCGCCGCCGCTGTTGGCGCGAAGAAGGTGTCCATGGCCGATCCGGCTGCTGTTACCCGCGCGACCGGCTATGTGCTCGGCGGCGTCAGCCCGCTGGGGCAGAAAAAGCGCCTGCCATTGGTGATCGACGACAGCGCACGCAGTTTGTCGACCCTGTTCGTCAGCGCCGGGCGCCGTGGACTTGAGATCGAACTGGCCCCCGAAGCTCTGGCCGAACTCACGGGCGGCCGCTTCGCCGCCATCGTGGCGGATTAGGCGACACGCGTGCGCCTTTGGTCGCTACACCCGGAGTATCTTGACGCGCGTGGCTTGGTGGCGTTGTGGCGCGAAGGTCTGCTGGCACAGAAGGTGTTGCTCGGGCAGACGCGTGGTTACCGACATCATCCGCAGCTGATTCGCTTCCGCGGGCGGCCCGATCCTGTCGCCGTGGTGGCTGCGTATCTGGCCGTGGTGCAGGCGGAGGCCACGCGGCGCGGCTATTGCTTCGACGCGGATAAGCTGGCCGCCGTGCGTGACGCCACGCCGATGCCGGTGACGCGCGGCCAGCTTGATTACGAATTGGCACATCTGAGCGCCAAATTGGCGGTACGCGATCCGCAGCGTCTTGCGGCGATCGCCAGTCCGTCCATCGTTCGGCCGCACCCTTGTTTTGAGGTGGTGCCCGGTCCGGTGGCTGATTGGGAGATTCTCGCGGTGTCGGGTTAGCGCGCGCGTCGCTTGTTCTGGGCGGATGGCGGTGTACAATAGCGGCGCGCCACCCGACGGGTGGCGTCGTTTTTGTAAGATCGGCCTGTATTGCCCCGGATAGCCGGCGGCAGGCAGGCTGCCGGGTACCCCCTCAGGTACCCGAACGTTCATGGTGGCCCGCATCGGCCCCTCGCAACGATAAGCTGTTAACCCCGCCAGGCCCGGAAGGGAGCAACGGTAGCAGTGATTTCGTGTGCCGGGGTGTGCTGGTGCGGGTTGCCTCCAATCGGTATAGTCCCAAGCTTTGGCAGCCGCCGATCCGAACGATGACCTACCAGGCACTGGCGCGTAAATGGCGCCCACACAACTTCGACGAACTGGTGGGCCAGGCGCACGTGCGCCGGGCCTTGATCAATGCCCTGCGCGACCAGCGTATCCATCCGGCTTATCTGTTTACCGGCACCCGCGGCGTCGGCAAGACCACGTTGGCGCGTATTCTGGCCAAGTGCCTGAACTGCGAGACCGGTGTGACACCGACGCCCTGTGGCGTCTGTTCGGCCTGTCGTGAGATTGACGAGGGGCGCTTCATCGACCTGATCGAGGTCGACGCGGCTTCGCGCACCAAGGTGGAGGACACCCGCGAACTGCTCGAAAACGTGCAGTACGCGCCCACGCGTGGGCGTTACAAGGTCTACCTCATCGACGAAGTGCACATGCTCTCCGGGCATAGCTTCAACGCCCTGCTCAAGACCTTGGAGGAGCCGCCACCGCACGTGCAGTTCCTGCTTGCGACCACCGATCCGCAGAAGTTGCCCGCGACGATTCTCTCGCGCTGTGTCCAGTTCGGCCTCAAACGCATCCCGGAAGGCGCCATTGCCGAACAGCTTGCCAGCGTGCTCGATCGCGAAGGCCTTTCCGGCGAACCGGATGCGCTGCGCGATCTGGCTCACGCGGCCGACGGTAGCCTGCGCGACGCGCTGAGCTTGCTGGATCAGGCCGTGGCCTACGGCGGCGGCACGGTCAACGAGGCCGATGTACGTGACATGCTGGGCACGATTTCCCGTGACGCGGTATTACGCCTGCTGCAGACGCTGGCGGCCGGTGATGCCATGGGGGTGTTGGGTGTAGTGGATGAGTTGGCCGAACAGGCGGCCGATTTCGCTTCTGTTCTGACGGATTTGCTCACGGCTTTGCACCGACTGGCGGTACGCCAGTTCAGTACGCCCGTGCCAGATGGCGCCGATTCGACCGATGGCGTCTGGTCCGATCTGGCGGCCGCACTGAGCCCGGAGGACGTTCAGCTTTACTATCAGATTGCACTGATCGGCCGACGTGACTTGCCACTGGCGGCCGACCCGCGCAGCGGTATCGAGATGGTGTTGCTACGCATGCTGGCGTTTCGGCCTGGGACCGGCGAGATGCAGACCGCGCGCGGTTTGACGCCGCCATCGATACCGACAACGCGTTCCCCACCCGCGCCCGTTGGCGCGGCCGAGCCGCGGGCCGAATATACCTCCACGCCAGCGGGTCGCGAGGAGGCTGCGGCGAGACCCACGCACACACCAGCCTCTGCACCCATTCCAATGGTGTCCTCGTCTGCCGCCGCCACATCGACCGGGAGTGACACCGGCGATTGGGCTGCGCGCGTGGCGGCACTGGGTCTGCGCGGCCTCGCCGGCCAGTTGGCCAGCCATACCAGTCTGATCTCGGCCGACGACGGGCACTACCGCTTGGCCATTGAGCGTGCCTCCGAGCATTTGTGTACCGAGATGGCCCGCCAACGTTTGACCGAGGCGCTGTCCGCCGCCGATGGTTGCCAAGTGCGCATCGATATCCAGGTGGCGGAATCGGTGGGCGATACACCCGCAGTGCAGGCTGAGCGTGTCGCGGCCAGTCGACAGTCAGAGGCGGAGCGTTCGATCGAGACGGACGAATGGATACAGAGCATCCGCGCGCAGTTGGACGCAAAGGTAGTGCCGGGCTCGGTGCGTCCCCACGTGGATGCGCCCAATTTGAATGATCGCTAAGAGGACGATACGAACATGAAGGGACCCATCGCAAGTTTGATGAAACAAGCGCAGCAGATGCAAGCCGACATGCAGAAGGCTCAGGAGGAGCTTGCGAGCATGGAAATCACCGGTGAATCTGGCGGCGGCATGGTCAAGGTGGTGATGACCGGGCGGCACGAGGCGCGTCGCGTGATCATCGATCCGAGTCTGCTGGGCGACGACAAGGAAATGCTGGAAGACTTGATTGCCGCGGCGATCAACGATGCCAGTCACAAGATCGAGGCGGTGAGCCAGGAGCGTTTCTCCGGGATGGCTTCGGGCGTCAATCTGCCACCCGGCTTCAAGTTGCCGTTCTAAGCCGATGGCGCAATCCGCATTGCTCGATGCCCTGGTCGAGGCACTGCGTTGCTTGCCGGGTGTGGGCCCCAAATCTGCCCAACGGATGGCCTATTACCTGCTGGAACGGCACCGCGACGATGCACTGCGACTGAGCGACACGTTGAAGGTGGCGGTCGAGCGTATCGGTCACTGCGAGCGATGCCGTACCCTGAGCGAAACCGGCTTGTGCTCGGTTTGTGACGATACTCGGCGCGACGCGGGTTTGTTGTGCGTGGTGGAGAGCCCTTCACACCTACAGGTCATGGAGCAGGCGACGCACTTCAAGGGGGTTTATCACGTGCTCATGGGGCGCTTGTCGCCGCTCGACGGCATCGGGCCTGAAGAGTTGGGTCTCGACCTGCTGGAGCAACGCCTCGCGCAGGGCGAGGTTCGTGAACTGATCATGGCGATTAGTCCGACGGTCGAAGGTGAAGTTACGGCGCATTATCTTGGCGAAATGGCGCATGCCCACGGCGTGCGCGTTACCCGTCTGGCGCAAGGTGTCCCGATGGGCGGCGAGTTGGAATACCTCGATAGCGGCACCTTGACTCATGCCTTCGAGTCACGTCGTGAATATTGACCCGCGGTCGCTTACCCAACGCAATCCAATATAAAAGAGGCGAGCTCATGAGCGACTGTCTTTTCTGCAGAATCGTGGCCGGCGAGATTCCCGTCGAACCGGTCTACCAGGATGAGGAGGTGTTCGCCTTTCGCGACATCAATCCTCAGGCGCCGCTGCACGTGTTGGTGGTGCCGCGCCGGCACATCGCGACGCTTAACGATCTTGAGGCGGGCGACGAGACGTTGGTCGGGCATCTGCACCGCGTTGCGGCACGAATCGCCGCCGACCACGGCCTGGCGGAGCCCGGTTACCGCACGGTGTTCAACTGTAACGAACAAGCAGGCCAGACGGTCTTCCATCTGCATCTGCATCTTTTGGGGGGCGCGCACTGGGGTGGCCGCCGGGTTAGCTTAGCGCCTAGTCAGGATGCGCGCGTGTTGGCGTGGCGGTGACAGGTGCGTGCGCAACCGGAGCCGGGTCGAACTGTCGATCGTAGCCACGCTGGTCGATGTCGTGCACGCTGAGTAGCAGCGCCATCAGCAGATAGCTTAGCAGCGCCGCAGCGCCATGCCGGCGTAGTACCTGAGCGCCATCCTTCGCCCGGACCAGGGTGGGGCGCCGGTAGCCGATCAAGGTGAGGACGGTGAGGATCAGCGAGACGGCGAGCAGGAGGTAAAGCCAGACGTTGGTCATCATGCTCTATATAGAGTCGTCGCCTCAGGCGGAGTTCCGCATCTCGGTCGATAGAGCAAGGAAGTTACGCAGGCGCGTGGCTGCAATTTCTCCAGCCTCGACGGCTTCCTTCACCGCGCAGCCAGGTTCCGCTCGATGCTGACAGTTGTGGAAGCGGCAGTGGCCGAGGCGCGCGGCAATTTCGGAGAAACCCTCGAGCAAGGCCTCCCGGTCGGGTGCATAGGGGGCGAAGTCGCGCACGCCAGGGGAGTCTATCAGGTCACCGCCGCTCGGCAGGGCATAGAGATGTGCGTGGGTGGTGGTATGCCGGCCTTCGCCCGTCAGTGCGGAGAGCACGCCGACGCGAATTTCCAGCGAGGGGTCCAGGGCGCGCGTGAGCGAAGATTTGCCGACGCCTGATTGTCCGACAAGCAGGCTGGTGCGTCCGGCAAGGCGCGCACGCATGGCCTCGATGCCACTACCGGTAAGCGTACTCGCCGGCAGTACCGGGTAGCCCAGGCCGGCGTACAGCGCCTGCGTCTCGGCGACATGGCTGGCCACGGTGTCCTCCAGTGCGAGGTCGATCTTGTTGATCACGATCGCCGCCTCGGCGCGGAGGTCCGCGGCACCCACCAGATAGCGGTCGATGAGGCCCCAGTCCGGCGATGGCCGGGTGGACACGACGATGATGACCTGATCGATATTGGAGACGCCAGCACGTGGGCGTCCTCGATGGTCAGGGCGGACCAGGCAATTTCGCCGCGGCATCAGATGAGTGAGAACCGCCTTGTCGATACCGTGTTCGAAGGCAACCTCATCGCCGCATACCGGCGCGCGCAGGTGTTCGGGGCCTTGCTTGACCAGATTGCGTGGTGAGATCGCCTTGTGCAGTTCGCCGGTCCCGTCGCGAACAATCAGTGCCGCGCCGAAGCGGGCGACCACGCGGCCGTGTGTCATGCGTTGAGGGCGTCGATGTGAGCGGCACAGATGAAGTCGTTCTGCGATAGCCCGTTGATGGCATGCGTGGAGTAGCGTATGCGGCACCGGCCGTAACCAACCTCAAGGTCTGGGTGATGATCTTCGCGATGGGCGATCCAGGCAAGCGCATTGACGAAGGCCATGGTGTCGTGGAAATTCGCGAAGCGTAGCTCGCGGGTAATGGCGCCGCCGTCCTCGACCAGTCGCCAGTCCGGGTGCAGACCGCTCATCAGTCGTGCGGCCTCGGACGTGTCCAGAGGCGGCACGCCACCTTCGCAGGGTGCGCAATGTCCCTGCCTAAGTGTGTTCCCGACGTCGTCAGTGTTCATGGGGATCTCCTCGCTCTGGATGGGGTGGTCGGCTCAGGTCGTGCCTGCGGTGTCGAGGCGATGAAGATGTTCGACCCGGATCGAAGCGGGTGGATGCGAATCGTAATAGGCCGAATGCAGCGGGTCCGGGGTCAGCGTACTGGCGTTATCTCGATAGAGCTTGACCAGGGCATGTACCAGGGGCGCGGCTCCGCCCGTCTGTAGGTGTGCGAAGGCGTCGGCCTCGAATTCCTGCTTGCGTGATCGCCAGGCGAATAACGGCGTCAGCGGGAAGGTGAAGCTTGGCAGAGCGATCAGGAATAGCAGTAGTGCCATGTGCGTGGATGGGATGGATACGCCGAGGCCAGCGTAAAACCAGTTCTGTCCCATCAGCCAGGCGAGCAGGGCGAGGCCGGCGAGGCTGAGCGCGCTCATCAGCCACATCGCCTTTTGGACGTGGCGATGTCGGTAGTGACCCAGTTCGTGTGCGAGCACGGCTTCGATTTCTTCGGGGCTCAGTTTGTCGATGAGGGTATCGAAGAAGACGATGCGTTTGTTGCGTCCAAGCCCGGTGAAATAGGCGTTGCCGTGGCCGGAGCGCTTCGATCCGTCCATCACGTAAATACCCTTCGAGCGGAACCCGGCGCGTGCTAGCAGGGCTTCGACACGTTCGCGAAGCGCACCATCGGGCAGCGGCTCAAAGCGGTTGAAGAGGGGCGCGATGAATCGTGGGAAGGCCCAGGCCATGAATAGGCTGAAACCGGTCCAGACCACCCAGACGTAGAGCCACCAGGCGGCGCCCATGCGTGCCATCAGCCAGAGGATGAGCACCAGCAGAGGCAAGCCCAGGATCAGCAGGAGCAGACCCTGCTTGAACAGGTCGCCAAGGTAGGTGGCCGGCCGTGTACGGTTGAAGCCGTAACGTGCCTCGACCACGAAGGTCCGCCACAGTGCGAAAGGCTGGTCGAGCAGGCCGCCGATCACGATCACACTGAGTACGGTGGCCGTACCGGCCAGCAATGGCGGCCAGCCGGTGGCTTGCCACAGACGGTCGATGAAATCGAGTCCGCCACCCAAGGTCCAGCCGAGCAGGATCAGTGCCTCGAATCCCATTTCCAGGCGCGAAAAACGCACTCGGCTGATGGTGTAGTCGGCGGCGCGCTGATGGGCGGTGAGCGGGATGCTATCGGCAAAATCAGCCGGTACCTGGGCGCGATGCTGCTGGACATGGCCAATTTGGCGATTGGCTAACCAGAGGCGCAGTCCGAGGCTTAGCGCGACGGCGACAAGGAAGATGAGGGTGAAGAGGTGCATATAGGCTCCAGGCCGTCCTGATTCGTGGATGCCGTTCTAGTGTACGTGCTCGGTCGTGGCTTTTGCAGATCGATACTCGATCTGGTGAGGATCGTTTGATATATTGAACATCGTTCATTAAATTAGGGGAAAAAGGTGCATAGTGGAGTGGGGATATGGATGGGATACGGTGGGCGGTAGCCCTCAATCTGACGCGCCTGCGCGGGTCTCGTGGACTGTCTCTGAGCCGCCTGGCCAAACTGGCCGGCATTTCCAAGGGCACTTTGTCGGCATTAGAGCAGGGCGCCGGTAATCCGACCATCGTCACGCTCTGGGCGCTTGCTGATGCTCTGGGCGCCCCCTTCGGCGCACTGGTCGAGGGCGCCGATACGGCAGTGGCCGACGCCTCACCGGGCGTACACGTGCGCCTGCTGGCGCAGTCGTTCGGGCCACCGCGCATGGAGAGTTATTTGATGACATTGGCAGGGGGGGCGGTGCGCGAGGCCGCCGGCCACGGTGGTCGTGTGGACGAGCGTGCCATCGTGCTGCAGGGGCGAGTCCGTGCCGGGGTGTTGGGCGATACGCATCTGCTCGATGCAGGCGATGAGTGGACCTTCGACGGCGTGCAACCGCATTTGTATGCGGCCCTGGAGGGGCCTGCGACCTTGTTGGTGATGATGCGTTACGCGGCGTTGGGGCCCGGGATATGAGCGCATTTCGACGCGGTTTTACGGCCAGCCTCCCGATTGCGGCAGGCTATCTGCCAGTGGCGGTCGCCTTCGGCGTGGCGGGTCAGGCGGCAGGGTTGCCCTATTGGTCGCTGGCCTTCACGTCCGCAGCGGTTTACGCCGGAGCCAGTCAGTTTGCACTGCTCGCTGCGCTGTCGCTGGGTGCGGCACCGCTTTCGGCGGCATTACTCGCGATGGTCCTTAATCTGCGACACTTCGTCTATGGCCCCGCCCTGAGCCGGCAATTGGCGGGTTTCAGCCGACGAACCCGTGCCGGGCTCGCCTTCGGACTCACGGACGAGACCTTCGCTGCGACGTACGGGCGTCTGCGCGCGACTGAGCCGCCAGCAGTTCGGCGCGACTGGATATTGGGTCTTGAGAGCGGTGCGTATCTGGCCTGGCAGGGCGGTACGACGCTCGGCGCGCTGGGTGGAGCGGGCATGCTTGCCTGGTCGCCGCTATTCAGGCCGGTGCTCGATTTTGCCTTACCTTTGCTGTTCGTGTTGCTGTTGCCGCCGTTACTGGCGACCGTGCGCATGCGTCTGGCCACGGTCGTCGGAGGCGTCGCGGCGCTAGTGTCGCAGCTGCAAGGAGCAACCTCCGTGGGGTTGGTAACCGCTGCCGTGAGTGGCGTGTTGGTGGCCTGGTCTTGGCGGACGATATGAACCTACACGATTGGCTGATCGCAGCTTGCGTGTTGGCATTGGCGACTTACGCGATTCGCCTTGCGGGCACTTGGCTGGCGGGTGCCGCGGCACGCAGCGAGCATCGCCTCGGGCGTCTGTTCGAGCCGGCCGGCCCGGCCCTGATCGCGGCCTTCGTGGTGGTGTCTCTGGTGCCGGTCGGGCATACGCCTGCGCTGGCACCACTGGGTGGCGAGCTGCTGTCGATGGGCCTTGCCCTGTGGGTACAGCGCCTGAGTGGCCAATTATGGAGCGGGATGCTGGTCGGGCTCGTGGCCTACGGCCTGTGGCTTGCCGCGGGCATTGGATCGTTGCACTGACGCCGATGCGAGAAGCGGTGGCGGGGTGATATAGAATGCCGCCTCATACGCATAATCCAAGGAGAACGCCCGATGCCCGCCAGCCCGGACAACCTGATCTGGATCGATCTCGAAATGACGGGGCTGGAGCCCCAGCAGGACGTCATCATCGAGATTGCCACCGTGGTCACGGATCGCCTGCTCAACGTGCTGGCCGAAGGGCCGGTGTTGGCGATCCATCAACCGGCCGAGGTGATGGCGGGAATGGACGACTGGAACCAGCGCCAGCACGGGCAGTCCGGTCTGATCGCGCGCGTAGCCGAGAGCCGCATTGATGCCGACGAGGCACAGGCGCGCACGCTGGCTTTCCTGGGTGAGCACGTCCCGCCAGGCGTGTCGCCGATGTGTGGTAACAGTATCTGCCAGGACCGACGCTTTCTGGCACGCCTGATGCCCGAGTTGGAGCGTTTTTTCCATTACCGCAATCTGGATGTGAGTACGCTCAAGGAACTGGCCAAGCGTTGGTATCCGGCGGTGGCCAAGGGTTTTTCAAAGACCTCGCAACACCTCGCGTTGTCCGATATTCACGATTCCATTGAAGAGTTGCGCTACTACCGGGAACGGTTGTTGCCACCGATCGAGTAAGCCGGGTTGAGACGTGTACCGACCTCAGGTCGGTCCGTGCTCCAGCGGCAGGTGCGAGGCATTGCCCCAGTCCGACCAGGCGCCGGGATAACCTTTGACCTTGGTATAACCGAGATGGCGTAGCAGCGCCCAGGTGTGTGCCGAGCGGTGGTGCGT
This sequence comes from Acidihalobacter yilgarnensis, assembly GCF_001753245.1. NCBI lineage: Bacteria > Pseudomonadati > Pseudomonadota > Gammaproteobacteria > Chromatiales > Ectothiorhodospiraceae > Acidihalobacter > Acidihalobacter yilgarnensis. Next base: position 1,264,226 of record NZ_CP017415.1, read on the forward strand.
CTGGCAATAGCAGATGATTTCCTTGTCGGGCGTGACACCGAGGGCTTCCAATTCGCGGCGCAGTTCGTCCTCCTCACGGATACGCAGGTTACGGCTGCGATCCATGGCGCGCGTCCATTCGAAGTGAAGGGCGCCGGGGATGCGGCCGCCGCGCGCCGCGCGCACGTCGTGTCCGTGGTATTCGGGCTGGGTACGCGTATCCAGAATCAATACCTGCTCGTCGCCCAGTCGCGCGGCGATATAGTCGCGATCAGCCACGACACCGCCGTGATAATGGGCCTGATATTGCGTCGGCACAGGTTTGACCGGGGTGGCTTCGAGGGGATGGCCCTCGTTGGCCCAGGCGTGCAGACCGCCGTTGAGCATGCTGTGGCCTTCGAGCCCATAGGCGGCCAGTGTCCACAGGAGACGCGCGGCCTTCCCACCACCTTCGTCGTCGTAGGCAACGATATGCTTGCCATCGGCGAAACCGATGGCGGAGAGCAGGGCGCTCATATGCGCCTCGTCCGGAAGCAGGCCGGAGATGGGTGGGTGTGCTTCCACGATATCGCTGTATTCAAGATGAATTGCCCCCTGAATATGCCCAGCCTGATAAATTTCCACCTTGCACAGATCGATCACGATGAGATCGGGGTCGCCCAGGCCGGATTCCAGTTCGGCAGGTTCGATCACGAGAGGGGCGCTTGCAGTCATGGCGGATCTCCTTGGGTCTTCGCGACCGGCGAGACGACTTGGGGAGGGAATCCCGGGCGTGTCCGGTCGGGCGAGAGTATGGTGTCGCACTGCTCCAGTGTGGGGTCCGATTCGGGAAAATCCAAGGTGAAGTGCAGGCCTCTGCTTTCATGGCGCGAGAGCGCGGAGACGATGATCAGCTTGGCGACCAAGGCCAGATTGCGCAGTTCAACAAGGTTATTGCCGATACGGAAGTGTCGATAGTACTCGTCGATCTCAGCCAGCAGCAGGTCTACACGGCTGAGCGCACGCCGTAGGCGCTTGCTGCTGCGGACGATGCCGACATAATCCCACATGAAGCGACGCAGTTCGGCCCAGTTGTGAGTAACCACGACCTCTTCGTCGGAGTCGCTGACCTGGCTGTCGTCCCAGGGTGGCAGCGGGGATGGCAGCGGGGATGGTGTTGCATGGCGCTGTTGGATATCCGCCGCCGCGGTTTTGGCGAAAACCAGGCATTCGAGTAACGAATTGCTGGCCAGACGATTGGCGCCGTGCAGACCGGTACAGGCGACCTCGCCGAGGGCATAAAGACCCTCGATGTCGGTCCTGCCGTCGAGATCGGTCACAATGCCGCCGCAGGTGTAGTGTGCGGCGGGCACGACGGGGATAGGGCCTTGTGTCATGTCGTAACCCAGAGAGAGGCAACGCGCATGAATATTCGGGAAGTGCTCGCGGATGAAGTCCGCGGGACGATGGCTGATGTCGAGATGCACGTTGTCGATGCCCAGCCGCTTCATTTCATGATCGATGGCGCGGGCGACGATATCGCGGGGTGCGAGGTCGCCGCGTGGGTCGAAATGCTGCATGAAGCGCGTGCCGTCGGGCAGCAATAGACGAGCGCCTTCACCGCGCAGGGCTTCGCTGATCAGGAAGGCCTTCGCGCGAGGCTCGTAGAGCACGGTGGGGTGAAACTGCATGAATTCCATGTTCGCCACGCGACAACCCGCACGCCAGGCCATGGCGATGCCATCGCCAGAGGCGCCGTCTGGATTGGAGGTGTAGAGGTAGACTTTACTGGCACCGCCGGTGGCCAGCACCACTGTGCGTGCGGAGAGTGTCATGACATGATCGGAACTTCGGTCGAGGACATAGGCTCCAAGAACCCTGTCGGACCCGTCCGCGGCGATTTTGCGCGCGGTGATCAGGTCGACCGCGATGTGATTTTCCAGCAGGCTGATGCCGGGATGCGCGCGCGCGCGCTCGATCAGGGTGGTTTCAACGCCCCGGCCAGTGGCGTCGGCCGCATGCACTACCCGGCGATGACTGTGTCCACCCTCACGGGTGAGGTGGTATTCGTCGGTGTGTTCGGGTTCGCTGCGCCGGGTGAAGGGTACGCCCAGTTCGCTCAGCCATGCGATCGCTTCGGGAGCGCCTTCAACCGTCAGGCGGACGGCGTCCGTATGGTTCAACCCGGCGCCCGCGTTGAGCGTGTCGGCAATATGGGAGTCGAAGGAATCTTGGTGGTCGAAGACGGCAGAGATGCCGCCTTGAGCATAGAATGTGCAGCCCTCATGGAGAGGGCCTTTGCTCATGACGGCAACGCGCAGCGTGTCGGCCAAGCGCAGCGCAGTCGCGAGACCTGCGGCGCCGCTGCCGATGACGAGAACGTCGTAATGCAGGTCTGTGCCTTGTGAGTGCGTCATAGAATCAGCTATTTTGTCACACTTTGTGGACCCGATGCGCAGGGCCTTGTTACGGAACAGGAGGGGGACATGGATGAAGCAATGAACCCCCAGGAAGGATTTTCCTGATGGAGCAAGGGGGTACTCCCGATGCGGAATTGGTGCGTCGTGTGCAGAATGGGGATATGCGGGCCTTTGACCTGCTGGTGCATAAATATCAGCACAAGATCCTGAATCTGATCGCGCGTTATGTCCATGAGCCTGCGGCCGCACAGGATGTTGCCCAAGAGGCCTTTATCAAGGCTTATCGTGGATTGGGAAACTTTCGAGGCGAAAGCGCGTTCTATACGTGGTTATATCGGATCGCCATCAATACGGCGAAGAACCATCTGGTGGCGGAATCCAGGCGCTCGCCGGAGTTCGAGATCAATGCAGAGGATGCCGAACGCCTCGATGGTGAATCCGGGTTAAAAGAATATGCAACTCCTGAGGGGGAATTGTTGTCTGAGGAGATACGGCAGCGAGTATTTGACGCGATTGAAGCCCTGCCGGAGGATCTCAAGACCGCCATTACCCTGCGCGAGCTTGAGGGCATGAGCTACGAGGAGATTGCCCAGGTCATGGGTTGTCCGATCGGGACTGTGCGGTCGCGGATATTCCGCGCACGCGAGTCCATCGACCGCAGTCTGCGGCCGCTGTTGGACTGATAGCATGATTCGGGTGAATTTTGAGGTGTGACTTGATAGTCGGCTCTGTTGCCGCCGGCAGGATGAAAAGCATGACGACGATGACGCAAAAAGATGAGAAAATTTCGGCTCTCATGGACGGGGAAAGCAGCCGTTTCGAGACGCGCAGGTCGGTCGATCTGCTGCTGTCGGACGCTGACCTGCGCGAGCGCTGGGGTCGTTATCACCTCATCGGCGATGTGCTGCGCCGCGACGTGAAGCAGGTCGCGCCCGCGGAATTCAGTGCCGGAGTCATGGCGCGAATTGCCGCCGAACAAGGCGAGGAGAGCATTCCTCCGCAGCGTGCTCAATTGCGATGGGCCAAGCCTCTGCTGGGTTTTGCGATGGCTGCCTCGGTGGCGGGTGCCATGGTGGTCGGTCTGCAGTCGATGCTGGGTCCGGGGCAAATTGGTGAAAGCCTTATCCAGCAGGTATTGCCCGGTAACGGGTTGGGTCAGATGGCAGAGGTCGAACAGGTTTCCGATCCCGGCCACCACGTACCGACTCAGCTTGAGAGTTATATGCGCATGAACAGCTACCTGCTGAGCCATGCAGAGCAGACCGGCGGACAAGGCGTGATGCCTTATGTACGCATGGTTAGTTACACCCCCGGCCACTAGGCGAACTCAGCGTGCGTGTTGCTTCAATTGCCGGCTTGCTCGGCGGAGTTCTCCTGTTGCCGGCCGCTCAGGCTTGGGCTACGCCGGATCCGGCGCAGGCCTTGTTCTCGCAGATGCAGCATGCCGCGCGCACGCTCGATTATCGCGGAATTTTTGTGTATCAGGACGGCGCTTCGTTGAGCACGCTCAAGGTTGAGCACGCTTGGCATGGTGGCAAGGAATTCGAGCGCTTGGTATCGCAGGACGGCGCGCGTCGCGAGGTATTGGTGGACGGCGATCTGGTGACTTATGTGCGCCCTTCCACCAAGTCGGTCGTGATCATGCACCGTGACAGCCGCACAGGTTTGCCGGGGCGCTTTGCCTCCGAGGTCCGTGCGACTCCTTATTATCACTTGGTTCTGGGCGAAACCAAACGCATCGCCGGGCAGACTTGCCGCATGCTGGTGCTCAAGCCGATCGATCAATATCGCTATCAGCACCGGATGTGTGTCGCTGTCGACAATCACCTGCCGCTCGAATCCGAGGTAATCGACCATCAGGGGAATCCCGTCGAACGCCTGCTGTTTACCGATATCAAGCTCGCCACGGATTTGAATCCGTCAGCGTTCAAGCCCCCGGTGCTCGGCCCGAAATACACCTTGCGTTGGGTCAAGACCAGCGGTGCCGGATCGCGTGTCGACGACGATTCACATTGGAGCTTCAAGCCTACCGTCTTGCCCCCAGGCTTCGCCCTGCGCGCTGCGCAGACCCGCCGATTCATTGCGGGCGGCGATCCGGTCCGGCATTTCGTATTGAGTGACGGTGTCGCCACGGTTTCCGTGTTTATCGCCACCCATCAACATCCTGTGCAGACGTCTCCGAACATGGAGCGCAGCGGTGCGCTGAACGTTCTGACAACGGACGCGCATGGCGCCTTGATCACAATCATGGGCGAGGTTCCGCGCGTAACGGTGCAACACATCGCGAACGCGCTGACCTATTCGAAGGTGCGCTGATTACCCGATGGCGGCACTCAGTGCCCGGCGCCGATGGCGTTTTCCCGCCCCTATCTGCATAATTCGCTCCACTTCCCGGGGCGCACACGCGCTGTGTGCATCTGGCGTCCCGGGCGCGCGATGCGGTGTTGCCCGCGACGAGGGGGGATGGAAATGACGACGCTCACGCTGTATCACCGCGAAGGCTGCCACTTGTGCGACAACATGGCGGATGCACTCACGCCTTTGGCGGCAGAGCTGCGGTTCACGCTTGCGTATGTCGATATAGACGCGGATCCGGAATTGCGGCAGCGTTTCAACGAAAAAATACCGGTGCTGATGGTCGGGGAAGACGTGGTGTGTTGCCACTTTCTGGACGAGAAGGCACTGAGGCAGGCACTAACGGATGGCTAAGCCACTCAAGAACATACGAAATTTTTCCATCATCGCGCATATCGATCACGGTAAATCCACACTGGCAGACCGGCTCATTCAGCTGTGCGGAGGGCTTAGCGCACGTGAGATGAGTGCTCAGGTGCTCGATTCGATGGACCTCGAGCGCGAGCGCGGCATCACCATCAAGGCGCAGAGCGTATCGCTGGATTACAAGGCGGCCGATGGTGAGATCTACCAGCTCAATATCATCGATACTCCCGGCCATGTCGACTTCTCGTACGAGGTTTCACGCTCGTTGGCGGCCTGCGAAGGCGCATTGCTCGTGGTTGACGCCTCCCAGGGTGTCGAGGCGCAGAGCGTGGCCAATTGCTATACCGCGCTCGACCAAGGCCTGGAAGTTCTGCCAGTGCTTAACAAGATCGATCTGCCAGCAGCAGATCCTGATCGGGTGATCACCGAAATCGAGGAAGTCATCGGCATCGAGGCAAGCGACGCCTTACGCATCAGTGCCAAGACCGGAGAGGGCGTGCCCGCCCTGTTGGAAGAGCTGGTCGCGCGCATTCCGCCGCCACAGGGCGACCGCGATGCTCCGCTGCAGGCCTTGATCATCGATTCCTGGTTCGACAATTACGTCGGCGTGGTGGCACTGGTGCGAGTCATGTCTGGCCGTATGACGCCGCGCCAGCGCGTTGTCGCCATGTCTACCGGGCGCCAACATCAAGTCGACAAGGTTGGGATATTCCGCCCCAAACCGACCGTGACTGAGAGCCTGGAGGCGGGCGAGGTAGGCTATCTCATCGCCAGCATCAAGGAAATCGACGGCGCCAAGGTCGGCGACACCTTAACAGGCGTCGACAATCGGGCGGCGCAACCCTTGCCAGGTTTCAAAGAGGTACAGCCACGCGTGTTCGCCGGCATCTTCCCGGTCGAGGCGGACGATTACGAAAACTTGCGCGAGGCGCTGGACAAGCTGCGGCTGAACGACGCCTCGCTGGCCTACGAACCGGAGACTTCGCAGGCATTAGGCTTCGGATTCCGTTGCGGTTTCCTCGGCATGTTGCACATGGAAATCGTGCAGGAACGCCTGGAGCGCGAGTACGACCTTGATCTCATCACCACGGCGCCCACGGTGGTCTACGAGGTGGAGACGAGCAAAGGTGAAATCCAGCGGATCCATAACCCGAGCGACCTTCCGTCGGTAAGCGAGATCGGCGAGATCCGCGAGCCGATCATCAGCGCGAATATCCTGGTGCCACAGGAATACGTTGGTCCGGTAATGAACCTCTGCGTGGAAAAGCGTGGCGTGCAGACCAAGATGCTCTATCTGGGCAAACAGGTCGCGCTGGCCTACGACATGCCGCTCAACGAGGTGGTATTGGATTTCTTCGACCGACTCAAGTCGGTCAGTCGAGGTTTTGCCTCCTTTGACTATCATTTTCAGCGCTTCCAGATGGCGCCTCTGGTGCGGGTCGATATTCTGATCAACGGCGAACGCGTCGATGCTCTGTCGCTGATCCTACATCGCGATACCGCACAGACTCGTGGGCGCGATCTTACCGAAAAGATGAAGGAACTCATTCCCCGGCAGATGTTCGAAGTGGCGATTCAAGCGGCCATCGGCTCGCACATCATCGCCCGATCGAGTGTCAAGGCGATGCGTAAGAACGTACTCGCGAAGTGCTACGGCGGCGATGTGTCGCGCAAGCGCAAGCTGTTGGAAAAACAGAAGGCAGGCAAAAAACGAATGAAGTCGGTTGGACGCGTGGAAATCCCCCAAGAGGCCTTCCTGGCCGTCTTGCGGGTCGATAAATAACGATTCAAAGCGAACGCGGATGGCGGTTGGCCGTGCGCTTACAGACATAGGGATCACTGATGAATTTTGACCTTGAGTTCGTGCTCGTCGTAGGTGTTTTCCTGACCGGTGTGATCTGGTTGCTGGATGCGCGCTGGTGGGGTCCTAAACGTCGCAAGTTGGCCTATGAGGCCGGTTTGAGCGGGTCGACGGGCGTTGCTGATGAAAAGGCCGACACTTCAATCGCTCCCTGGTACGTGGAGTATGCGCGCTCGTTTTTCCCGGTGTTGCTGGTGGTGCTGTTGCTGCGCTCCTTCGTGGCCGAGCCCTTTCGCATCCCCTCCGGCTCGATGATGCCAACGTTGCTGGTCGGCGATTTTATCCTGGTCAATAAGTTCGACTTCGGCCTGCGTCTGCCGTTGATTCACACCAAAATTTTGCCGATCGGCGAGCCGCAGCGCGGGGATGTTGTGGTGTTTCGCTATCCGCGCGATCCCGCTATTGATTACATCAAGCGGATTATCGGCTTGCCCGGCGACACGATTACTTACGACGGCAACAAGTTGTATATCAACGGTAAATTGGTGGAAACAAAGGCCATTGGTCGTTTCCCTGGTGAAGGTCCGAATCACCTGATGGGAGGGGCGACCGTAGAGCAGGAGGACTTACCTCGGCGCAATGGCACCGTGGTCAAGCACGATATTTTGATCATTCCGGGACGGCCAGTGCCAACGGGTACGGTGGTGGTACCCAAGGGCGAATATTTCGTGATGGGCGATAACCGTGACGACAGCAACGACAGCCGTTACTGGGGCTTCGTCCCGCAAAAGAATCTGGTGGGCCGCGCCTTCCTGATCTGGTTCAATTGGGATTTCCAGGACGGGCAGGCGGACTTCCACCGTATCGGTGATCTGATCCATTAAAAGTATTCCGTGATCGGGCCGATCCAATCAGAAATACACAGGCTTGAACGACGACGGAGGGTGAGAGCATGCGGAGCAGGCGAGGGCAGAAAGGCGTGTCGATTGCATCGATGCTGGTGCTTGCGGCAGTGCTGGGCGTGTTGTTCGTGATCGGTGTGCGTTTGTTCCCGGTCTACATGGATTATTACAGTGTGCGTTCGATCATGGGCGAGGTGGCGCATTCGCCCAATATCGGGAGTAAGACTTATTGGCAGGTCTGGAATGCGATCAATACCCGTCTGGATATCAACAGCATCGATGATATCCACCGTGATAATTTCAAGATGAATACCGTGGGCAACGAAACGACGCTGACCATCAGCTATGAAGTCAGACGCCACCTGCTGGCGAATATCGACGGCCTGATCATTTTCAAGCACTCGGTGCACTACGAGCATACCAGCAGCGGTGATTGAACCCAGACTCCCGGACTGGTTACCCGCCGAATTGCGGGCCTCTCCCTTATGCCTGCAGGCATTGACCCATCGCAGTGTGGGCGGTACCAATTACGAGCGCCTGGAATTCCTCGGTGATGCCCTCCTCGGCCTGATCGTTGCCGAATGGCTATACACGACACTGCCGAAGGCAAGCGAGGGCGAGCTGAGCCGGGTACGTGCCTCGCTGGTCAAGCGCGAGACCTTGGCCGAAATCGCCCGCGAGCGCGCACTTGGCGACCAGCTGTATCTGGGGCAGGGTGAGCTCAAGAGTGGTGGGTTCCGACGCGATTCGATTTTGGCCGATGTGGTAGAGGCCTTGATCGGTGCTCATTATCTGGTCCTTGGCTTTTCGGCGACACAGGACTTCGTGCGCATGCTGTTCGGCGCGCGCTTCGAGCGTCTGCCGAGCGCCGAAAGTCTCAAGGATCCCAAGACCCGCTTGCAGGAACGCCTACAGTCTTCCGGGTTGCCACTGCCGGTATACGTAATCGTCGAGGCGACCGGCGAACCACACCAGCAAACCTTCCGCGTGCGCTGTAGCCTGAGCGGGGATAAGCTCGCTGCAGAGGCCGTTGGCGGAAGCCGTCGCAAGGCGGAACAGGCCAGCGCTGAGGCCATGCTGTCACTATTGAACGAACGAGAAGGAAGCAAACGTGTCCGATGACGCGCACCAGATTCTGCATGCCGGCCATATCGCCATCGTCGGTCGTCCCAATGTCGGCAAGTCGACGCTGCTCAACCGCTTGTTGGGACAGAAACTCTCGATTACCGCCGATAAACCCCAGACCACACGCCATCGCATACTTGGCGTGCTCGACAGGCCAGAGGGCCAGATCGCCTTGCTGGACACCCCCGGCATCCACCGTATGCCGGGCAAGCGCGCGCTTAACCAGTCGCTCAATCGTGCCGCCTTGGGCGCACTGGCGGAGGCGGATCTTGTCTGGTTCGTGGTGATGGCGGACCGCTGGGACGACGAGGATGGTTACATCCTGGAGTCTCTGCGTCGTGAGGGTCGACCGGTGATGCTGGTCATCAACATGATCGATCGTTTGAACGATCGGGCACGCCTGCTGCCATTTCTGGAAAAAATGGGTCGCTTGCACGACTTCGTCGAGATGTTTCCTGTCTCGGCGCTCAAGGGCGATAACGCCGAACGTCTGGCCGAGAGCAGCCTGCGCTATCTGCCGGAGGTGGATGCGAAACCCTTTGCTGAGGATCAACTGACCGACCGCAGCATGCGCTTCGTCAGCGCGGAATTCATTCGCGAGCAGATCATGCGCAGCCTCGGCGAGGAGGTGCCTTACGCCGCCGCCGTGACCATCGACCACTTCGAGGAGCGGCCGACGCTGACGCGGATCGGGGCCACGATCTGGGTCGAGCGCGATGGCCAGAAGGCCATCATGATCGGGCGCGGTGGCGAGCGACTCAAATCGATCGGTAGCCAGGCACGCAAGTCGATCGAGACGCTACTGGATACCAAGGTGTTCCTCGAACTCTGGGTCAAGGTTCGGGCTGGTTGGCAGGACGACCCCCGGTTTCTGCGGCAGCTGGAGATGGACGAGTCGCGGTGGCCGAAAACCTGAGTTGCGAGGCCTATGTACTGCACGCGCGCAGCTATCGCGAAACCAGTTTGCTGGTTGAGGTGATGACGGAGCAGCATGGCCGGGAAGGCTTGATCGCACGCGGCGCGCGCAGTCGCCGCGGCGAGGCCGCAGCGCGCCTGCAACCCTTCCGGCGCCTGCATCTGGGCTGGAGCAGCCGTGGCGATCTGGGTACGCTGACCACCGTCGAGGAGCTTGACAGCCATCGTCTGCCGGCCGCCGCCATCGGCGTCGGCCTCTATCTCAACGAATTGTTGATGCGGCTGCTGCCGCGCCATCAGGAAATTCCCGAGGTTTATCTCGCCTATGCGGCCGCGCTGCGTTCGCTGGCCGCCGCCTTGCCAATTGAGCCGGTGCTGCGTAGCTTCGAGTTACGCCTGCTCGATGGCCTGGGTTATGCCCTCACGCTGGACTGCGAGGCGAACACCGGGAAGGCGGTCGATCCCGAGCGTTATTATCGATTTTTGCCGGATCACGGCCCGCTACCGACCCTGGCGGGCGAGCCAGGCGCGGTGAGCGGCGCTGCGCTGCTGGCGATGGCCTGCGAGGATTGGTCTTCCGAGCAGACACTGGCCGCCGCCAAGCGCGTACTGCGTGCGTCACTGGAGGCGCAGCTTGGCCCGCGCGGGCTGCGTACGCGCGCGCTGCTGGGCGGGTTGGCACGTTACCGTAGAATGTCTGAGAATGGGCAGCCAGCCGATCACTCGGACGACTGACCGGCATCCATTCCCGTACAGGTATTTAAATGAAACTCGGCGTCAATATCGATCACGTAGCCACCCTGCGTCAGGCACGTGGCACCCCCTATCCGGACTTGCCGATGGCCATAGGCGCCGTCGAACGCGGTGGCGCGGATGCCATCACCCTGCACCTGCGCGAAGACCGTCGGCACATCCAGGATGCCGACGTGCTGAATATCCACCGCCACGTAGACACGCGCGTCAATCTGGAAATGGCGGCTACCGACGAAATGGTTGGGATCGCCAGTCAGGTGCGCCCCTCGGACTGCTGTATCGTGCCCGAGCGCCGCGAGGAATTGACCACCGAAGGCGGACTCGACGTGGTGGGTATGCAGACCCGTTTGCGGGATGCCTGCGGCCGACTGGCGACTGCCGGGATTCGAGTGTCCTTGTTTGTCGAGCCCGACATCACCCTGTTGCCGGCGATTCTGGCGACCGGTGCCCCGGTCATCGAGCTACACACCGGCCGCTATGCGAATCTGCCGGCGGGTGCTGAACGTGACGATGAGCTGGCACGTTTGCGGCGGATGAGCACCGAGGCCCACGCGGCCGGCATTCAAGTGAACGCCGGTCATGGATTGGACTACGACAACGTTGACGCCATCGCCGCAATTCCCGAGCTGGTGGAGCTGAATATCGGCCATGCCATCGTCTGCCGTGCATTGTTCGTGGGTTTGGAGCAGGCGACCCACGAAATGAAGGCCCTGATGCTGGCGGCACGTCCGTAGTGTCCATTCGAGGTATTGGTGTGGATCTGGTCAGAGTCGCCCGCCTGGAGCGCTTATTCGAGCGCTACGGCGAGCGCTTGGTCGAGCGTGTGCTGCACCCTGAAGAGCGTACTGGACTCGCGAATACACACGAACCCGGGCGCTACCTCGCGAAGCGTTTCGCCGCCAAGGAGGCCGGCAGCAAGGCACTGGGCACCGGCATTGCGCTCGGCGTGCGCCTGCGCGATCTTCGCGTGTCGCACGATGCGCTGGGCAAGCCTTGTCTGGTGATGTCGGGCGTTGCCGCCACGCGTGCCGCAGCGCTCGGCGTGACGGATTGCCATCTGTCACTGAGCGACGAACATGAACACGTCATCGCCCTGGTCGTTTTGGAGGGCGCTTAAGCGCCCGGATTGGAGAGGAACCGCGCATGGAATATCCCACGATCGAGCAGTTCGTCGGCAATACGCCGCTGGTGCGCCTGCAACGCCTGCCTGGCGAGACCCACAACGTCATCCTGGTCAAACTTGAGGGCAACAATCCCGCCGGCTCGGTCAAGGACCGGCCCGCGCTGAGCATGATCCATCATGCGGAGGCGCGTGGCGAGATCAAACCCGGCGACACCCTGATCGAGGCCACCAGCGGCAATACCGGCATCGCCCTGGCCATGGCGGCAGCGATCCGGGGCTATCGCATGGTGTTGATCATGCCCGACAACATGAGCGTTGAGCGCAGGGCGAGCATGAAGGCCTTCGGCGCCAGGATCATCCTGGTCACGCGCGCGGAGGGCATGGAGGCCGCGCGCGACCTCGCCCAGCGCATGCAGGCCGAAGGCAAGGGGCGAGTGCTGGATCAGTTTTCCAACCCGGACAACCCGCTCGCGCATTACGAAGGCACCGGCCCTGAAATCTGGCGCGACACCGGCGGCGAAATCACACACTTCGTCAGCTCGATGGGCACTACCGGCACGATCATGGGCAATTCGGCCTATCTCAAGACGCAAAATCCGGAGATCGAGATCATCGGTGTGCAGCCGCAGGAGGGTGCGAGCATTCCGGGTATCCGCCGCTGGCCGCAGGCCTACCTGCCTAAAATCTTCGAGCCTGCGCGCGTGGACCGCGTAATCGACATCTCGCAACAGGACGCGGAGACCACCATGCGCCGGCTGGCGTCGGAGGAGGGCATCTTCTGCGGCGTCTCCTCCGGCGGCGCGGTAGCCGCTGCGTTGCAGCTTTCCGCCGAGGTTGAGAATGCCACCATCGTGTCGATCATTTGCGACCGCGGCGATCGTTACATCTCCACCGGGGTATTTCCGTCGTGAACGTGATGGTGTTCGACATCGAAACGGTGCCTGACGTCGAGGGCGGCCGCCGCGTGTATGGCCTCGAAGGATTGTCGGACGCCGACACCGCGCAGGCAATGTACCAGCTGCGTATGGCCAAGACGGGTGGGGATTTTCTCGCTCACCACCTGCACCGCATCGTCGCCATCTCAGTGGTATTCCGTAGCGGCGACCAGCTCAAGGTCTGGTCGTTGGGTGATCTCGATTCAGATGAACGGGATCTGCTGCGCCGCTTCTTCGACGGACTCGAACGTTATACGCCCACGCTGGTGTCCTGGAACGGTGGCGGTTTCGACCTGCCGGTGATCCACTATCGCGCCCTGCGCCATGGCCTTCCCGCGCCGCGCTATTGGGACGTGGGCGACGATCAGCGCGAGTTTCGTTTCAACAATTACCTCAACCGCTTCCATTGGCTGCATACCGACCTGATGGACGTGCTTTCAGGCTATCAGGCGCGAGCCGTTGCACCGCTCGATGAGGTTGCCACGCTGCTCGGTCTACCCGGCAAGATGGGCATGAGCGGTGCCAAGGTCTGGGATGCCTATCAGGCAGGCAATCTTGCCGGTATCCGCGACTACTGCGAAACCGACGTGCTCAACACCTATCTCGTCTATCTGCGATTCGAGTACCTGCGCGGTCATCTTGGCGCCGAGGGTTATGCCGCCGAGCAGACGCGTGTGCGGGAGACCCTGGCCGCGGCCGAGGAACCGCACCTGCGCGAATTCCTCGCCGCCTGGCCGGAGGATGCCGCGTCCGCATGAGCCGCAGGCGTCGAAATCCACGTGCGGAGCGTCGTCCGCTGATCTCACGACCACCCATTGAGCTGGATATCGATGCGCTGGCCCTCGATGGGCGCGGCGTCGGTCATCTCGATGGCAAGGCGGTATTCGTGCATGGCGCCCTGCCGGGCGAGCGCGTGCGTGCCGCCTTGCTCGGTGGTCGTCGTCGTTACGACGAGGCGGAGACCATCGAAATATTACGCGCCTCGCCCCGTCGCGTGACGCCGCACTGCGCACATTACGGGTTGTGCGGCGGTTGCAGCATGCAGCATCTCGACGCGGAGATGCAGGTCGAGGCCAAGCAGCAGGCGCTGTTGGACAGCTTGCGACGTATCGGCGGCGTGGTGCCAGAAAAGGTGTTGGCGCCACTTGCCGGACCGGTCTGGGGCTACCGCCGCAAGGCACGCCTAGGCGTGCGCTACGTTCCTCAAAAGGGGCGAGTGCTCATCGGCTTCCGTGAGCGTCAGGGTCGCGTGCTCGCGGACCTCGCCGGTTGCGAGGTACTGCTGCCGGCGGTCGGTAGGCGCTTTGCGGCGTTGGCTGGGCTGATCGAGCGCCTCAGTGTGCGTGATGCGTTGCCCCAGATCGAGGTCGTCGCTGGCGACGAGGCCATCTGCCTCGTGTTTCGCCACCTAAAACCCTTGTCTGAGTCCGATCGGGAGTGCCTGCGCCATTTCGCACGCGAATCGGGCTTCGGTGTGGCCCTGCAGCCGGGCGGCTCCGATACCATTACGCCGCTGTGGCCCGAGTCGCAGCCGCTGTCCTATGCACAGCCCGATTTCGGCACACACGTTGCTTTTCACCCCGGCGATTTCATTCAAGTGAACGCGGAAATTAACCGCCGTATGGTGCCGCTGGCGCTTGATCTGCTTGAAATCACGCCTGGCGACCGCGTGCTGGAGCTGTTCAGCGGGCTTGGCAATTTCAGCTTGCCGCTCGCGCGGCGCGGCGCGCGCGTGACTGCCGTGGAGGGAGACGAAGCGATGGTCGCGCGTGCCGCGGCCAATGCCGTGGCCAATGGTCTGGGTGATTCGATCATTCATGCCGTGGCCAATCTGATGGCCCCGCCCGAAGGTGCCACGTGGTTACGGGCGGACTATGACAAGCTGCTGCTTGACCCGCCGCGCGCCGGCGCGCGCGAAATACTTCCGTACATCGGTCGCTTACGTCCTCGACGTATCGTCTACGTTTCCTGCGACCCCGCCACGCTTGCGCGTGACGCCGGGGAGCTGGTGCATGGTCAGGGTTACCGGCTGACAGCGGCCGGCGTCATGGATATGTTTCCGCATACGGCACATGTCGAGTCGATGGCCTTGTTCGTGCGCTGAAACGTAGAGGCACAAAGGTTCGTGTCCACTGGAATCGACCGTGACTCGGAGATACCAGTCGATCGCAGCAGGCGCGTCCGTCCCGCGGTTTAAGACAAAGGGTATTTCTCATTATGCACCTCCGGCTCGCAGTGCCCTCCGATGCGCGCGATATTGCGCGGGTACATGTGGAGAGTTGGCGGGTAGCGTATCGAGGTCTGGTGCCACAAACCTACCTGGATAAGCTTTCGGTCGAAAGCCGGGAAGCATTCTGGATGCAAACCATCTCTACCGAGGCTTGTGAGGTCTGGGTGGCTGAGGTGGATTCGGCTCTCGTGGGTTGGATCGCATTGGGGGCATCCAGAGATGATGACGCGACCTTCGACGTGGGTGAATTACAGGCGATTTATCTGCTGCCTGAATATTGGGCGCATGGAATAGGCCGCGCGTTATGGAGGGTCGCGTGTGGCAGGCTCCTCGAACGTGGGTTTTCGTCCGCCGTGGTCTGGGTTTTTGCGGACAATGCGCGCGCGATTCGATTTTATCGAGCTGCCGGCTTCACGCTGAATTCGGAGCTGGAAGATTCTGGCGACTACGATGGGATGGAACTGAAATACGCTCGTTACGAAATAATCCTCGTTTGACACGCTCAGTGTTCGGCACGGCCGTACCGGACGATTCGACTACCCAAGCGGGCTTTTACAACGAAGGGAAACGAACCTTGGCCTGATAGGCGCCTTGGCCAAAGCCCTATAGGCGATTCAGCCGAGTGCGGCGAGCTGGATGACCTGCTCCGGTTCGGCAGACCTTATTTGCGATTGATAGCGGATGGCGCGCTGTGATTCGCGTACTTGAATTGGCGTGGACTCCGGCGTGTTTTGGTATTGGTGAGGATGTTGCGCATTCGATGACGAGGGGGCACTCGTATCGACTCCTGCAGATCAATCCAGATCGGCGACCTTGGGGGTTTCAAGCGCAAGGCGCGTGCCGGCGCCGAACTCGGTTTCCAGCCAATGCTCGACCGGCAGGCTCAGCGTGTAGGCGCCGGCGGTAGGGAGATTTTCCAGGCGATCGTCGGCAAGCCGGTTGGCGAGTTGTGTCAGGCCGGGATTGTGGCCAACGAGGAGTAAGTGACTTGCGTCGTCCGGCTGCTCACGCAGAATCTTGAGCAGGACGCCGGTGCTGGCTTCGTAGACGCGTGGTTCCCAGGCAATACGCTCGGGGGATAGCCTAGGGCGTCGGCCACCGCCTCGGCCGTGGCGCGTGCGCGCACGGCGGGGCTGCTGACAATATGAGTGGGTTGAAGGCCGCGCCGGGCGAGACGATGTCCCATTTCCGGGGCATCCTCTCGCCCGCGACCGTTGAGCGGGCGCTCGAAATCGCTCAGATCGGGCTGTTTCCAGCTCGATTTGGCATGACGCAGGAGGGTCAGCGTCTTCACGGTCGGAATCCGTTCTCGCGGCAGGGTGGAGTTACAGGAAGTCGGGTAGATGCTGACGCAGATGCGTGCAGTCCAGCGCGGTGAGGTCCTTGGCGAGCTCGGTCGTGATCTTGCCGCGTAGCGGTGTACCCATGCACTCGCGCAGGCGGCCGAGGAAGGCCGGGGCCGCGGCGATGTGCAGGCGTTCGCAGGGGTTGCGCTTCATGACTTCGGTAAGCTTTTCGCAAACCATGCGCGCGAAGCGCATGGCTTCTTCTGATTTGAGGTCGACTCGAGGCGCTATGGCATGGCGGCTTTGTCCGCTGATGTCGTGTGCGCGTCCGGCCTTGTCGCTCAAGATATCCCGAGTTTTCAGGCGTGCTTCGCTGTCGATCCAGGCGGCCTGTTCGACCAGCTTGCCGTTGCGGGAAGAGGAGCAGAAGAGACGGGCGCGTCCGGCGTTGGCGACCAGAACCCAGATGGAATTGATCATATGCGTTGACCTCGTTGTTGGTGAAGGTGAACTGCATGGAGGATTGTCCCCCTGATCAATTGAAGTTGATATGCCCCATCGGGGCAAGCCGGCAGCCGACGGGCGGGCGAACCGGTCAGGTGGCCGACTCGCCCGCGTGGTTGACTTAGGAGGTCGGTGGGAGCATTTCAGCGGCGGCCTGGACACCGGGCGACTTGCAAACCTCGGCGGGTTTTTGCGCAGTGGTCTGGCAGATGGCGGCGGTGATGAGATTGGCCTGAGGTATGACCACGCGAGTGAGCATGCCCTTGGGGTCGGCCAGTTTTTCTGCGATCTGGGCCCAGTCGAGTTTGGCGTAGAGATCGGGATTGACCGGCGAACCGAGCAGCAGCCAGCGGCCGCCGATGTAGAGAAAAGGAATGCCGTTAGGATGGGCGGTGTAGGGCGCGGCGTCGAATTCCTGAAACAGCTTGGCGGGCTGTCCCTTCAACGGGTCGAGAGGATGTCCGAGTCGATCGGCCGTCTCGACGGGAATGAAGTCCACGTAGCGGCTGGTGTAGCTCGCCTTGGCGAAGGTGACGGTTGTGGTGTCGGGGTACACATCCTTGGGGCTCGAGCGCATGGTGCGCAGACCCTGGAAGTCACCGAAGCGCATCAGCGCAATGGTCAGCGGCCAGCGCAGCGCGGCGCAGAAGGGGCAGTAGTCCGCACCGACATAGAGCACGGTGCTCTTGCTGGCGGCCTGTCCGGGGTTGGGGCCGTTGATCGATTGGATCGAGGTGTAGTCGGGCGCGCGCTTGGCGGCAAGTCCGTCATGCGAGGCCTGTTCGAGATGTTTGACGATGGCGGGTGCAAGCGGCTGGTCGAGCGCGGCGGAGGCACGCGGCGGTGCCAGGCTGCCGGCGTTGGCCGCGAAGGCTGCGACAAGCGGCAGGCTGGCGAGCATCGCGGCAAGGCGCGACGGTGAGGCAATCCTGAAGTGGCGCATGAATCAATGGCTCCCTATCGGAAAAGTGTGTGAAACGGAATGATGTCAACCATGGCGCCGGCCTCTACCGAACCGGCGTCACGCGGCAGTCTGATCAGACAGTTGGCGCGGCTCATGCCGCTTAGTATATGCGATGCCTGGATGCCGGCGGTTTCGACCTCGAACGTGCCGTCGGCGCTTTGCGTGAGCATGCCTCGCTGGTAGTCGGTGCGCCCGGGAACCTTGCGCAGGGCCGACCGCGCGACCGCGCGCAGCGACATCGGCGGCGTGTAGGCCTCGCCTCGCAGACGGTGCAGGGCGGGGCCAACAAAGAGGGCGAAGGTGACCATCGCTGAAACTGGGTTGCCGGGGAGCCCGAAAAACAAGGCCTTGCCCAAGCGCCCGAAATTGAGCGGTCGGCCGGGCTTCATGGCGATTTTCCAGAAATTGGCCTGTCCGGTTTCGCGCAGGATACGCGTCACATGATCAGCGGCACCCACCGAGGCACCGCCGCTGGTGACGATCAGGTCGGCCTGGTCGGCGGCTTCGGCCATCACGCGCCGGGTAGCGGTCTCGTCGTCTGGAATGCGCCCGAGGTCGGTGGCCTGAACGCCAATTTCGCGTAGCAGTCCGTAGAGGGTTTGCCGATTGCTGTCGTAGATATCGCCTTCGCCTAGTGGTTCGCCGGGTCCACGCAGCTCGTCTCCGGTCGAGAAGTAGGCCACGCGCGGGAGCCGATGCACGTCGACCTCTGCGAATCCCAGCGAGGCGAGCAAGCCCAGCTCCGCGCTGCCGATCCGCTGCCCAGATGTCAGTACGCGCTCACCGCTGGCGAGGTCTTCGCCGGGGTGGCGGATATTGGCGCCGAGCGTCGGGTGAATGCGGACGCGGATGTATGGGCCGTCGATGCTGACGTGTTCCTGCTGCACGACTGTGTCGGCGTCGAGAGGCACGACCCCGCCAGTCATCACGCGCACGCACTCGCCGGCGCCGATGGTGCCGCGATAGGGGTGGCCGGCGAAGGCGTCACCGACGACGTGGAAGCGCTCGGATTCGGCAAGCGTCGCGGCGCGCAGGGCATAGCCGTCCATCGCGGAATTGGGGTGTGGCGGCACATTGAACGGCGCGGTGACCTCGCGGGCGAGCACGCGGCCATGAGCGGTGTGGAGATCGACATGTTCGATGCCGGTGACCGGCTGCGCGCATTCCAGTACCCGCGCCAGCGCCTCCTCGACGGTGAGGGCTTCGGAATCGGTTTCGTCGCAACTGCTCGGGGAAATCATGACATTCTCCTGCTGCACCTTCACTCAGGCCTGAAGGCAGTGGCGCATGACGAATTCGGCGACCGCCGCTGGATCGTCGATGTCCAGACAGGGCAGCGAGGTTTGCAGGGGCGTGTCGGTCACCACGGCGATGATATCGGAATCGTCGGGATGCAGCAGCGGCTTGCCCAGCGCCGCGCGGTGGACTTCGATCTTGGGGAAGTGTTCGTGCTTGAAGCCCTCGACCAGCACCAGATCCGCCCTGGTCGTGTCGAGGCGTTCGAGCAGGTCCGACAGTTGGGGATCGGAGGCGTGCTCCGATTCGACCATCAGTGCCCATCGGCGGCGAGAGGCGATCAACATTTGCCCGGCGCCCGCCTTGCGCAAGGTGTGACTGTCCTTGCCGGGATGGTCGATATCAAAGTCGTGGTGGGCGTGCTTGATCACGGCGACGCGCAGCCCACGCGCGCCGAGCAGCGGCAGGATTCGGGTCAGCAGCGTGGTCTTGCCCGTGCCGCTCCAGGCGGCAAAACCGAGAACCGGAAGGGGGAAGGATGATGAGGACATGCTTGGGCTCGCTCGGATAATGCCTGCGGATGATCGCGTATGCCGCGGTTGAGGGCAACGTCGGTGCTATGCTTAGACTCGTTGTCGATGTGAGAGCACTGCCTTGTTGCGCTTGTCCGCTCTTTTCACACTGATCTGTTGTCTCGCCTTGCCCGTTGCCGCTTCGGCATCCGCGGGTGTGGCGGTCGTGATGACGCTCAACGGCGCGATCGGGCCGGCTTCGGTGCGCTACCTCACGCGCGGATTGGCACGCGCGGCCGACCAGGATGCGCGCCTTGTGGTTCTCGAAATCGACACCCCCGGCGGCCTGGCTTCCTCCACACAGTCGATCGTGCGCGCAATCCTGCATTCGCCAGTGCCGGTAGCCGGATTGGTCTTTCCCGCTGGCGCACGTGCGGCGAGCGCGGGCACCTATATTCTCTATGCCTGTCCCGTAGCCGCGATGTCGCCCGCCACGCACCTGGGCGCCGCGACGCCTATCGCGATGGGGAAATCCGATACTGCCGACCCGGCCGCCCGCAAGCGACTTTCCGACGCGGCGGCCAGCCTGCGCGCGCTGGCGACGCGTTATGGTCGCAATGTCGACTGGGGCGCCGCTGCCGTACACAAGGGCGCCAGCCTGACCGCCGCCGAGGCGCAGCGGATGCATGTCATCGATCTCGTGGCGACGAGCCCCGAGGCCCTGATACTCGCGCTCGACGGTCGGCGTGTGCGCGTCGGCGACGGCTGGCAGACCCTCAAGACAGCCGATCTTACGGTCGAACGCGATCCACCCGGTTGGCAGGACCAGCTGTTGGCGCTGATCGCCGATCCCAATGTTGCCTATCTGCTGCTGCTGATCGGCTTTTACGGCATCGTGTTCGAGTTGGCCGGGCCGGGGCTGATCCTGCCGGGCACGGTCGGTGCGATTTCGTTGATCCTCGCGCTCTTCGCATTGCAGGCGTTGCCCATCGACTACGCAGGGCTTGGGCTGATGCTGCTGGGTATCGGTCTGATGGTCGGGGAAACTTTCGTCGCCGGCTTTGGCGTGCTGGGTTTGGGTGGCGTCGTCGCCTTCACGGCGGGTTCACTGCTGTTGTTCGACACACACGACATTCGCGTGTCCTTGCCCATGATCGGGGGCACGGCTGCAATCTCCGCCGGCTTCTTCCTCTGGCTGATTGGGCGTCTGATCCGGCTGCGCAGACGTGGCGCGGTGACCGGGCGCGAGGCCATCCTGGGTGCTCAGGGCGTGGTGACGGAAGATTTTACCGGCCACGGACACATCCACCTTCACGGCGAACTCTGGCAGGCGAACTGCAATTTGCCCTTACGGCGCGACCAACGTGTACGCGTCGTCGCGATTGATGGATTGGAACTTACAGTTACTCCTGAGGAGAATTGAATATGTATATGATTATTCCGGTATTACTGCTTCTTGCTTTAGCCTTTTCCTCAATTCGTATCGTGCCGGAATACCAGCGTGGCGTGGTGTTTTTCCTGGGTCGCTTTCAGTCGATCAAGGGGCCAGGGCTGATCTTCGTGATTCCGGCGATCCAGCAGATGGTCCGCGTGGATCTGCGCATCATCACCATGGACGTGCCCAGCCAGGATGTGATCTCGCGTGACAACGTCACCGTCAAGGTCAACGCCGTGCTCTACTTCCGCGTGGTCGATGCGGAGAAGGCGATCATCCAGGTGGAGAACTACTACATGGCGACCAGCCAGCTCGCGCAGACCACCCTGCGTTCGGTGCTGGGCAAGCACGAACTCGACGAAATGCTGGCCGAGCGCGACCGGCTCAACGTCGACATCCAGGCGATACTCGACGAACAGACCGCATCCTGGGGCATCAAGGTCACCAACGTCGAACTCAAGCAGGTCGAGCTCGACGAGAGCATGGTGCGTGCGATTTCGCGCCAGGCCGAGGCCGAGCGCGAGCGCCGCGCCAAGGTGATCAATGCCGAAGGCGAGTTGCAGGCCTCGAAGACGCTGTTGCAGGCCGCCAGTGTCATCGCGCAGAATCCGCAGGCCCTGCAACTGCGCTATCTGCAAACGGTGAGCGACATGTCGACGCGCAACAGTTCTACCATTTTGTTCCCGCTGCCGATGGATATGTTCCGACCCTTCATGCAGTCAGCGGCCGCACCCACACCAGCACCCACACCCGCGGCCACACCCACAGACAAACCGGATGCGGGCTGAGGTCGACGTTGCGGCCGACGAGCCGTGGCGGCAGCAGATCGAGGGCTTCCTGGACACGTTGTGGGCCGAGCGCGGACTTTCCACCCATACCCTGACCGCCTACCGACACGACCTTGAAGGCTTGGCCCGCGCCCTGGACCCTCAGGGCCTCGGGCTGCTGCAGGCGCAGCGCGAACATCTGCTCGACTATTTGAGTGCGCGGCTGGCGGCGGGCGGTAGCCCGCGCTCCAGCGCGCGGCTGCTCTCGGCGCTGCGGCGCTTCTACCGCCAGATGCTGCGCGACGGCCACATCACCACAGATCCCACCACCGAGATTGCACCGCCTCGGCTCGGCCGCCCCTTGCCGGATGCCCTGTCGGAATCGGATGTCGAAAGCCTGCTGGCGGCCCCGGTGATTTCCACGCTTGAGGGCCTGCGCGACCGCGCCATGCTTGAACTGCTGTACGCCACCGGCCTGCGTGTGTCCGAGCTGGTGGGCCTCGGCGAAACCCGTCTCAACCTCAAACATGGCGTGGTGCGCGTCATCGGCAAGGGCGCGCGCGAGCGTCTGGTGCCAGTGGGCGAGGAGGCGACCGCCTGGGTCGAGCGCTATCTTGCCGAGGCACGCTCGGAGCTGCTGCGCGGACATGGCCCCAGTCCCGCGATATTCGTCACCCGCCGGGGCGGGCCGATGACGCGGCAGGCCTTCTGGCACCTCATCCGCCGCCATGCCCGTCAGGCCGGGATCGACAAACATCTCTCGCCGCACACGCTGCGCCACGCCTTCGCCACCCACCTGCTCAACCACGGCGCCGACCTGCGCGTGGTGCAGATGCTGCTCGGTCACAGCGACCTGTCCACCACTCAGATCTACACTCACGTCGCCAAGGCGCGACTGCAGGCCCTGCATGCCGCGCACCACCCGCGCGGCTGATATGCTATCGGCCGCATCCTCGTGACCCCGGAACCTTCATGCCCGTCCTTTCGAATCGCCTGTTGTCGTTCGTTCTTGCCTGTTGTCTGCTCGCACCCGCGGCACATGCCGCCGCCGGAAAACCCGACGACCACGCCGCACAGGCCCTACGCGAACGCCTGATGAAGCTCATCCCCGGCAAGGCCCCCGACGTCGTTGCCGCCACGCCGATTCCCGGTCTGTATCAGGTGCGCTACGGGCTCAAGGTGTTCTACCTCACCGCCAACGGCCGCTACTTGATTCAGGGCCAGCTCGTCGACCTCAAGGATCATCAGAATCTCACCGATGCCAGCCTGGACAAGGCCCGCGTCGATCTGCTCGACGCACGGCCAGCCAACAGCTTCATCGAGTACCGTCCCAAGGGTCAGACGCGCTACACCATCAGCGTGTTCAGCGACGTCGACTGTCCCTACTGTCGCGCCCTGCACGCCGAGGTGCCCGAGCTGAATCGCAAGGGTGTGGCCGTGCGCTATCTCTTCTTCCCGCGCAGCGGGCCTGACACCCCCTCGTATTACACCGCGGTCAGCGCCTGGTGCGCCAAGGATCGGCAGACCGCCTTCACCCGCGCCATGGAAGGCAAGACTATCCCCAAGGCCACCTGCGCCAATCCCGTCAAAAGCGACTTCGACCTTGGCATGCGCTTCGGCGTTGAAGGCACCCCGACCATCGTGCTGCAAAACGGTCAGGTTCTCCCCGGTTACCTGCCAATCGACAAGCTGATGCAGGTGATCAAGGAGGCGTCTGCGAATTAGCTGGAGGCCTGATGTGATGTCGGTCGCTCTCGAACGGAGCTGCGCGGCAGCGCGCGTTCAGTCGCACGCCGTTTGTGGCGTCTGAGCGCGGCCGGATCAGGCAACCAGCCGCCGCAACCTCGATATGTCCCGCAAGGGCGGGGCACCGAACATGCGGTTGTATTCGCGGCTGAATTGCGAAGGACTCTCGTAGCCGACGTGGAACGATGCGGTCGAGGCATCCTGATTTTCGGTCAACATCAAACGCCTCGCCTCATGCAGCCGCAGCCACTTCTGGTACTGCAACGGGCTCACGGCCGTCATGGCGCGGAAATGGTGATGCAGGGTGGACGTGCTCATGTCGACCTGCCTGGCGAGTTCCTCGATGCGCAGGGTTTGTCTGAAGTTTTCCTTCAGCCACTCGATGGCACGGCCTATTTGATTGCCTTGGCTTCCCATGGATGCGATGTGGCGCAGGCGCATCCCCTGGTCGCCGACCAGCAGACGGTAGGTGATTTCCCGCTGGATCAGCGGCGCCAGAATCGGCAGATCCTGCGGCTCGTCCAGTAGATCGACTAGACGCTGGAAAGCCTGGACCAGCGGCAGTGTCATTTCACCCGTCGCCATCCCGCGCCCACCCTGGTTCACGCGTGGCGCCGGGAGATGGCTGTCCACCATCAGTTGCGAGACCTCGCGCAGATCGAGCACCAGTTTCAGGCCCAGATAAGGCCTTTCAGGGCTTGCCTCGAGAATCTGAAAATCCGTCGGCAGGTGCGTAGAGGTGATCAGGTAGCGCTGCGCGTCGTAGACATAGATGTCGCTACCGAGGATGACGCGCTTGGCCCCCTGCACGACCATGCAGATACTCGGCTCGTACAGGCCGCCGACGGGCTCGGTCGGCCCGTGTTTGCGATACAGCGACAAGGCCGGAATCGCGGTCGGCGTCAGTTCCCCTGAGGCCGTGAACCGGGCAATGCGCTGCTTCAGGCTCGCAAGGGCCTGCTCAATCGGCTCAATCGGGGCGGTCGGTGTCGGCATCGCTGCGCTCCATGCTCACAAGACGGCTCATCAGCCTCATCCTTACCATGGGTGGAATCCATCAAGCCGGACGATCAGGCAAAAAATCCACCGAAACAGTCTAACTGTCCTCGTGGGTCTGCGCCTATTATGCAATCCGTATTCGCTCACGGATACCGCAATACCCCGCCCGACAGGGCTTGTCCCGCAATACTGCAACACCTGATGGAGGTGCCACGATGCATGCACATGGATATGCCACTCATTCCGCTACCCAAGCACTGGGTCCGTTCGATTTCGAGCGTCGCGAGCCGCGTCCGCAGGATGTGGCGATCGAGATTCAGTATTGCGGCATTTGCCACTCCGACATCCATACGGCGCGCAGCGAATGGGGCGAGACCCATTACCCCTTCGTGCCGGGCCACGAGATCGTCGGGCGCGTGACTGCCGTCGGCAGCGAGGTCAGCCGGTTCAAGGCAGGCGATCTGGTCGGTGTCGGCTGTCTGGTCGACAGTTGCGGGCACTGCGAGTCCTGCAATGACGGCCTGGAGCAATATTGCGATAACGGCTGGACGGGCACCTACGGCAGCGAAGACAAGATCGGCGGCACGCCGCACAGCCACACCCTCGGCGGGTATGCCGACAGGATCACGGTCGATCAGCACTTCGTGCTGAGCATCCCGGACAACCTCGATCCGGCCGCCGCCGCGCCGCTGCTGTGCGCCGGCATCACCACCTATTCCCCGCTCAAGCACTGGCAGGTGAGCGCGGGCCAGAAGGTCGGCGTGATCGGGCTCGGCGGCCTGGGGCACATGGGGGTGAAGTTCGCCCATGCCATGGGCGCGCATGTGGTCATGATCACGACCTCGCCGGGCAAGGCCGCGGACGCGCAAAAGCTCGGCGCCCATGAGGTGCTGATCTCGAAGGATGCGCAGGCGATGCAGGCCGCCATGGGCAGCTTCGACTTTCTGCTCAACACCATCCCGGTTGGCCACGATGTCGATCCCTACATGAATCTGCTCAAGCGCGACGGCGCGATGGTGATCGTGGGTTCGGTCGAACCGCTCACCCGGGTCGACGGCGTTCCGTTCATCTTCAAGCGCCGCACGATGGCGGGTTCACTGATCGGCGGGCTGCCGGAAACTCAGGAAATGCTCGATTTCTGCGGCGAACACAACATCGTCTGCGACATCGAAATGATCGACATGAAGGACGTGAATGATGCCTACGAGCGCACGGTCAAGGGCGACGTGAAATACCGTTTCGTCATCGATATGGCCACGCTGAAAAACGGCGCCGCGTAGGCGGTCGACACGATCGCCATGCGCGAGGATGCTCA
This sequence comes from Acidihalobacter yilgarnensis, assembly GCF_001753245.1. Lineage (NCBI taxonomy): Bacteria > Pseudomonadati > Pseudomonadota > Gammaproteobacteria > Chromatiales > Ectothiorhodospiraceae > Acidihalobacter > Acidihalobacter yilgarnensis. The sequence continues at coordinate 1,289,873 of NZ_CP017415.1, forward strand.
ATCGCCCGAAGAAGTGCCGATATACCGCGCCGACTCGGGCGAGCCCAACCAGGGATCGAGCAACGGGTTCACCGGCAACGTGCGCATCGAAAAGGTCTTCGCCGCCCCAGCCCGCGCGTTCAACGGGGAACGCTGAGCATTCGTAGGTTGGGCCGACCCTGGCGGCCCAACATGCCCGCGCCTCGGCCGAATGCATCCGAGGCGGGGTGATTGGGTGGCTTTGGACGTGGACGTTGGGCCACCTGCATCGGCCCCACCTACGCGCGCGCTCTCTCTCCGGCGCCTGCTCATCGATGAATCCTCCCCGATAGCGTCGAACCGTGCTGGGATGCGATACCATCGCCACGGTTTGACCCATCGTAAGGACGCACATGATCACCGGCGAAATCAAATCCAAGATCGATAGCATCTGGAACACCATGTGGTCGGGCGGCATCTCCAACCCGATGTCCGTCATCGAGCAGCTCACCTACCTGCTGTTTATCAAGCGCCTCGACGAGTTGCACACGCTCAAGGAGCGCAAGGCCGCGCGCACCGGCAAGCCGATTGAGGAGCCGATTTTTGGTCCCGGTCAGGATGGCCTGCGCTGGTCGCGCTTCAAGGAGACTGCCCCGGAGCAGATGTTCGCCACCGTGCGCGATGAAGTGTTCCCCTTCATCAAGACGCTGGGTAGCCAGCGCGAGGATGACGGCCAGGGCGGCAGTACCTACACCCACCACATGCGCGACGCCCTGTTCATGATGCCCGCCCCGCGCGTGTTGGCCAACGTCGTCGATCAGCTCGATGACATCGACATGGCCGATGCCGACACCAGGGGCGATCTCTACGAATACATGCTCGGCAAAATCGCCAGCGCCGGCCAGAACGGCCAGTTCCGCACCCCGCGCCACATCATCAATCTCATGGTCGACATGACCGCGCCCACCCCGCTCGATGTCATCTGCGACCCGGCCTGCGGCACCGCCGGCTTTCTCATCGCCGCCTCCGAATCGCTGCGCACGCATCACGGCGACGCCATCTACCGCAACGCAAAGGCACGCCGCCGCTTCAACGACCACACCTTCCACGGCTACGACTTCGACAGCACCATGCTGCGCATCGGCAGCATGAACATGCTGCTGCACGGCGTCGAAAACCCCGACATCCGTTACCGCGACTCGCTGGCCGAAGGCGCCAGCGGCGCCACCGGAGACGACGCCGGCAAATATTCGCTGATCCTCGCCAATCCCCCGTTTGCCGGCAGCCTGGACTACGAATCCACCGCCAAGGACCTGCAGCGCATCGTCAAGACCAAGAAGACCGAGCTGTTGTTCCTCGCCCTGTTCCTGCGACTCATGCAAACCGGCGGGCGTGCCGCCGTCATCGTGCCCGACGGCGTGCTGTTCGGCTCCAGCAATGCGCACAAAACCTTGCGCACGCTGCTGGTCGAGGAGCAGAAGCTCGACGCCATCGTGTCCATGCCCTCCGGCGTGTTCAAGCCCTACGCCGGCGTCAGCACCGCCATCCTCTTCTTCACCCGGACCGACTCCGGCGGCACCGACACCGTCTGGTTCTACGACATGCGCGCCGACGGCTTCTCGCTGGACGACAAGCGCGCCCCACAGCCGGACAAGAGCGACCTGCCCGACATCCTCGCCCGCTGGCGGAACCGAGAAGCGGAGGCCGACCGCCCGCGCACCGCGCAAAGCTTCTGCGTACCCAAGGCCGAGATCGCCGCCAACGACTACGACCTTTCCATCAGCCGCTACAAGGAAGTCGAATACGAAGCCATCGCATACGATCCGCCGCAGGTGATTTTGGCGCGGTTGGCGGAGCTGGAGGCGGAGATTACTGATGGACAGAGAGCGCTAGAGGGAATGCTGGCGTGACAGGGCAAAATGTTGCAATTTCAAAAGTTGCCGAGGTCAACCCTCGGCTACACATCAATGACAAACCTAAGCCGCAAGACACGGTCAGTTTTGTACCGATGGCATCGGTTTCAGAAGAGACGCTTTCTATAGAAGCACCGGAGGATCGCCCGTACGCCGAGGTTGCAAAGGGGTACACGCCGTTCCAGCGGGGCGACATCATATTGGCCAAGATCACTCCGTGCTTCGAGAATGGAAAGATGGCACACGCAACCCAATTGCCTCATCGCCAAGCTTTCGGTTCCACAGAATTTCACGTCATTCGGCCAGGTAAAGAAGTCGACGGGGTATACCTCTTCCACTTACTTCGAGACCCATACATACGTCGAGCCGGCCAGATGAAAATGAAGGGGGCTGCCGGACAAAGACGTGTGCCCGCTGAGTTTTTCGCAAACCTCAAAATCCCCCTCCCACCCCTCGCCGAGCAGAAGCGGATTGCGGCGATTCTGGATGCGGCGGACGCCTTGCGGGCCAAGCGCCGCGAAACCCTCGCCCAGCTCGACACCCTCCTGCAATCCACCTTCCTCGACCTGTTCGGCGATCCGGTGACGAATCCGAAGGGATGGGAGGTCAGCTCTTTAGATCGAGTCATCACTGTTGAACACGGATTTGCATTCAAGAGCGAGTACTTTTCTGACCATGGGGACTACATAGTCCTAACTCCGGGGAGTTTTTACGAAGATGGCGGGTATCGAAACCAAGGGAGTAAAACAAAATACTACGCTGCAACCCCACCAGAAAAGTACATACTTCCTGCCGGGGAGTTATTGGTGGCAATGACAGAGCAAGCGCCCGGTCTATTGGGTAGTCCCATTTTCGTCCCTGAAAATGACAGGTTTCTACACAATCAGCGGTTGGGTCGCATACGTATTGGAGAGCGGCTAACCGCTCAGTTTGTCTATCATTTATTCAACACACCTTGGGTTCGAGGCGAGCTTCAACGCACATCTACCGGAACAAAGGTGAAGCATACATCTCCTACCAAAATTGGCGCAGTCACATCGATTGTTCCTCCCCCGGGTCTCCAACGTCATTTCGCCACCATCGTCGAATCCATCGAACGCCAAAAAACCCGCCTGCGCGCCCATCTCGCCGAACTGGACACCCTGTTCGCCTCGCTGCAGTCGCGTGCGTTCAACGGAGCACTTTGACCGGGCGTCGTCGATTTATTGCTACTATCGAACCTCAGGCATGAACAACAAAAACGTTGCGGGTCATGGATGAACGACAACTCGATGTGCTTTTTCAATTCCCTCCCCAGCGACCGCCGGCGCCGTTCGCGGCCGCAGCGCATGACGCCGCTGCGCTAAGCCCGACGCAACCAGCCCATGACCAACTTCGCCTTCCTGCCCGAGACCTTCCGCGACATCGCGGCGTCCGCCCGAAGGGCAGAGGGGCATATCGATGGCGACCCGCGCGCGGCCTGCTTCCACGCCCGCTTCACGCTGGAGGCGGCGCTGCACTGGCTGTACCGCCACGACCCGGCGCTGCGTATGCCCTATGACCGTTCGCTGGGCGCGCTGCTGCACGAGCCGAGCCTGCAGCACCTGTTGCCGCAGCCGGTGTATCAGAAGGCGCGGGTGATCCAGAAGCTGGGCAATCAGGCGGTACACAGCCAACGCCCCGTTACGCAGTACGACGCGCTGCAGGTGGTGAAAGAACTGCACCACGTCTGCTACTGGCTGGTGCGCACCTATGCCCCGGACGCCTCGCGTCAGGGCGCGGCCTGGGACGATACCCGCGTGCCGAGGTCGGCCCCCGCCGATGCATCGGCCGAAGCCACCGTGCCGCGCGAGCAGCTGGAAGCGCTGGAAGCCCAGCTCGCGGCGCAGAGCGAGGCCGCGCTCAAGCAGCAGCAGGCGCGCGATGCGCTGGACGCCGAGCTGCAAACCCTGCGCACGCGGCTGGCCGAAGTGCGCGCCGAGGCCGAGGCGACCCCGGACACGCACGACTACTCCGAAGCCAAGACCCGCGAATACCTGATCGACGTGGACCTGGGCCGCGCCGGCTGGCCGCTGGACCAAGCCCGCGACCGTGAATACGAAGTGACCGGCATGCCCAACAGCAAGGGCGTCGGCTACGCCGACTACGTGCTCTGGGGCGACGACGGCAAGCCGCTGGCGGTGGTGGAGGCTAAGCGAACCACGGCAGATCCGACGGCGGGCCGGCAGCAGGCGAAGCTCTACGCCGACTGCCTGGAGACCATGTACGGCCAGCGGCCGGTGATCTTCTACACCAACGGCTATGAGACTTGGCTGTGGGATGACACGGGCTATCCGCCGCGCAAGGTGGCCGGGTTCTACAAGAAGGACGAGCTGCAGCGCCTGATCCTGCGCCGCACACAGCGCGCGCCGCTGGACGTGGCCACAGTGAAGGACGCCATCGCTGGACGCTATTACCAGAAGCGCGCCATCGGCAGCCTGTTCGCGCAGTTCGCCCAGGCGCGGCGCAAGGCACTGTTGGTGATGGCCACCGGCACCGGCAAGACGCGCACGGCCATTGCGCTGGTTGACGCGCTGCAGCGCGCCGGCTGGGTCAAGCGCGCGCTGTTCCTGGCCGACCGCGTGTCGCTGGTCAATCAGGCGGTCAACGCCTTCAAGACCCATCTGCCGGAGTCCAGCCCGGTGAACCTCGTCACCGAGAAGCACGCGGAAGGGCGGGTCTACGTGTGCACTTATCCGACGATGCTGAATCTGATCGACCAGAGCGACGGCGGCACGGCACGCTTCGGCGTGGGGCATTTCGATTTGGTCGTGATCGACGAGGCGCACCGCTCGGTGTACCAGAAATACGGCGCGATCTTCGATTACTTCGACTCGCTGCTGGTGGGCCTCACGGCGACGCCGCGCGAGGAGGTGGACCGCAACACTTACGAACTGTTCGAGCTGGAAGCGGGGGTGCCGACCGACGCCTACGAACTGGACACGGCGGTGCGCGACGGCTTCCTGGTGCCGCCGCGGGTGCAGCAGGTCGACCTGCGCTTCCCCCGCGAAGGCATCGACTACGCTGCGCTCAGCGAGGACGAGCAGGCGCAGTGGGAAAGCCTGGACTGGGGCGACGAGGTGGAGCCGGGGGCGTTGCCCGAACACGTCAACGCCGCGGCGATCAACAACTGGCTCTTCAACAAGGACACCGTGGACAAGGTGCTGCAGCACCTGATGGCGAATGGTCACACCGTTGAGGGCGGCGACCGGCTGGCCAAGACGATCGTCTTTGCCCGCAACCACGAGCACGCGGCCTTCATCGAGGCGCGCTTCAACCACCACTACCCACATTACCAGGGCCACTTCGCCCGGGTGATCGACAACCGCGCCAAGTACCCGCAGAGCCTGATCGACGACTTCTCGCAGGCGGATAAGGCGCCGCACATCGCCCTCTCGGTGGACATGCTCGACACCGGCATTGACGTGCCGGAAGTGGCCAATCTGGTGTTCTTCAAGCCGGTGTACTCGCGGATCAAGTTCTGGCAGATGATCGGGCGCGGCACGCGGCTGTGCCCGGACCTGTTCGGCCCCGGCGAGGACAAGGCGGATTTCCGCGTGTTCGACTGCTGCTTCAATTTCGACTTCTTCAAAGAGAACCCCCAGGGCATCGACGCCAGCGGCGGTGTGGCGCTGGGCGCGCGGCTGTTTCGTGCGCGGGTGAAGCTGCTGGGCCACGTACAGTCCGACACCAACCTGGACCCGGATGCCGCGCTGGGCAGGGCGCTCACCGACGACCTGCATGGTGAAGTCACTGCGATGAACCGCGAGAACTTCATCGTGCGCCTGCATCTGGAGGCAGTGGAGCGCTTCCAGGACCGCGCGGCCTGGAACGCATTGAGCGAGCACGACCGCGAGCGCCTGCAGCGCGAGGTGGCCGGCCTGCCCAGCGAGCTGCCGACCGACGAAATCGAATCGCGCCTGTTCGACCACACTGCGCTGCGTATGCAGCTCGCGCTGGCCGAGGGCGACGGCCGCACGCTGGAGACGCTGCGCCAGCGGATGATGGAGATCGCCATGCTGCTGGAGGACAAGGCCGGCATCCCGGCGGTCAAGGAGCAGCTCGGTTATCTGGTTGCACTGCAGGAGCCAGGGTTCTGGGAGGGGCTGAGCCTGGCGGCGCTGGAGGACATGCGCCTGCGATTGCGCTTACTGGTGCCCTTTCTCGACAAGCAGAAGCGCCAGATCGTGTTCACCGATTTCCGCGACGAAGTGCTCGGCGTGCGCGAGGAACAGGCCGTGTACATGCCGAAGATGACCGGCGTGCAATACGAGAAGAAGGTGCGCGATTATCTGCGCAACCACCTCGATCATCTGGTTATCCGTCGCCTGCGCAGCAATCAGCCGCTGACCGAGACGGATCTGCACGGCCTGGAAAAAACACTGGCCGAGATCGGCGCGGACGAGGGGGCGGCGCTGCTGGGCGACCTGCTCAAGCGCAGCGAGGCGCCCTCGCTGCCCTGGTTCGTGCGCAGCCTCGTGGGCATGGACCGCGCCGCCGCGCAGGCGGCGTTTGCCCAGTTCCTCAACGACCGCAGCCTGAGCCCGAAGCAGATGCGTTTCGTCGAGCTGATCATCGATCAGCTCACCACGCGCGGCGTGATGACGGATGATGCGCTCTACGAGGCGCCGTTCAGCTCACTCGATGCGGGTGGACCCGAAGCGGTGTTCGCCGGGCGGGAGAAGGTCGTCGAAGGGCTGTTTGATACCTTGAAGACAACCCGCGAGGGGCTGAGCGCAGCGGGTTAGGCCATTGCTGGGCGATCCCGTCGCCCATCGCTGGATCAAACATGGCTGCCTTGGATTTTTCATGGAAATCTTCGGTCATAGGGCATAACTGTCCATTGACATGAGTTTTGGCCGCCATGAACGCCCGTTGCACCGAAAAGCCCGGCGACGAGCGGACGGTGGTTTTATTTCCGATCTGGCATCGCTTCATGTGATCCAACGGGCTTATCGAGACGCGCTTCCGCCCGTCAGCTGAAGAGGTTGTGCTTGCATCTTTATATCGAACCGCATGATGGCCGTCAGCCAATCGTGCAGATCATCGAACAGGCGCGCAGGCGCGTCGATCTCAACGTCTACATCCTGTCCGACAAGCGGGTGCTTGTGGCGCTCAAAAAGGCGTCCGACCGGGGCGTGAAGGTGCGCATCATTCTCGATCGGGCGCCCCATGGAATGGGGCTCTGGCAGGTCGTGGACGAGTACAAGCGCATCACGGACATGGGGATCGATGTGCACGGCACCCCGCAGCGCTTCGCCTACGACCGCGCCGATTATGTGTGCAACACCTCGATGTGCGCGATCGGTACGGCGGACTACACCGCCGCGGGATTCAACCGGAACCGCGAATACATCATCCGCTTCTCGAATCCCGCCATCGTCAAGGCGGCGCGCGAGGTCTTCGCTGCGGATTGGCACAATAAACCGGCCGGGGATGGGCCGCGAAAATATCTCGTGCTCTCGCCCGGCAGTGCCTGGCGCATGGTTCGCCTCATCGATCAGCCGGGCAAGCTGGATATGGAGCAGGACGATATCGGCAAGACCGGCCCGGTGATCCGCGCGATGGCGCGCAAGGGCCACGCTATCCGGCTGATCCTGCCGAGTCGCGCAAGACGGCATGACGCGCACGAGATCGGGGCGTTGCGGCACGCGGGCGTCCAGGTGCGCTACATGAGCGGGGTGTACATGCACGCCAAGATGATCGCCGGCGACGACCGGGGGTACATCGGCTCGATCAACATCACGCACACCTCGCTCTACCACAACCGCGAAGTCGGCATCACGTTCGGCGGCAAGATCCTGTCGCAGGTCCGCCGTCAATTTGAGCAGGACTGGTCCGCAGCAAAACCCTAGTTCACTTCCACGACAGCAGCCTGTCGCCTTCGTGATGTTGGCACGTAGAGCATGCAGGATGCTGTATCGCTATGTGGCTGAAGTCCACGCCGTGTTCGCGCCGGCCATTCGCTGCCAGCGCGAAGCGGGTTTCACGAGATACTAAATCGAAACAGCGCAAGGCAGTCAGGAGGCACTGGTCAGCGACGATGGCCAATGGGCCGTCTTGGCCGAATCGGCGTCTGATACGGCGAACTAAGGGGTGCGGCGGGTGGCCGCGGTGCGCACGTCAGCCGGGGCGACGGTTTTTGGGCGATGCACCAGTCATCTTCACGAACCAGTGCACGAAACAGTCGGCTGAGGAAAATCCCAGTGTCTCGCCCAGCTCGGTGTTGCTCATGCCAGCGGACAATCCTTGCACGGCTTCGCGCAGACGCAGGGTATGGCACCAGTCCCTGAAACTCATACCGGTTTCGCGCTTGAATAGCCGAGCAAGCGTGCGTTCGGTCGCGCCTACTTCGCTTGCCCACGACGATAGTGTCCGTCGGTCTGACGGATTGCTGAGCAAGGCGTTTGCGATGCTCTGCAGGCGGCGGTCGGACGGGAGGGGTAATATCCAGCCATCTGGCTCGGAACCTGCGATTTCCTCTCTTAGCAGTTCGAGTATGTTGCGTTTGAGCCGGGGCGAGGGCAGCTTTCGCTTCGTGTCTAGCAGGCGGTCGACGAGTGCCAGCATGAGAGAGGTGGCGCGCATGAGCATGACGTGCGCGGGCATGTCGCGGCTCTGCTCTTCGGACAGGTAAAGCGCTGCAATTTCGACATCGTCGCGGGTCCGTCCCCAGTGGCTCTGCCACGGTGGTATCCAGACGGCCATGCCTGACTGCAGTAGCCATTGGCTCATCTCCGTACCGCCGACGAGGTGACCGCGCTTGACTAGGACGAATTGTCCGGCCGCATGTCGATGAGGCTGTTCTTCGAGCATTTCGGCGCGGCGGGTCGTCAGCGTGCCGCCGGTGTTGATAGCTTTCAAGGGTGCGTCTGCTGCGGTCATTCGCTTATCTGCTGGGACCGTTCGGGGGCTTGGCCTCAAGATAGCGTCCTGGGAGCAGGAGGGCGAGTCCAAGGGCTGGCGTCAGTGTCAGGACCAGCATCGTGAAAGCGGCATGGAAACCGCCATCCGGCCTGGCGCGCTGGCCGATTTGCACAGCCGTCAGCGTATTGATGCCGATGGCCGCACCAAGATTTCTGAGGAACTGGATGGCGGCCGTGCGGCTGCCGAGCTGCTCTCCGGTCGCTTGGTTCTGTGCCAAGACGAGCGAGGCTGTGGCGACGAAACCGACGCCGAATCCCAGCAGACTCATGGCCACCCAGATTGTGATCGTGTCCGTGTGCCGGCCTTCCAGCGCCAGCAGTGCCGCACCCGAAATCATCATCACGATGCCGAGCGCCGCGAACCTGCGATAGCCGCCGCGGTTGAGCAGATGCCCGCAGACGGCCGAACCCGTTGACCAGCCGATGGCTGCCAGCGTGATCGTGCCAGCCGCAAGGTAGGGGCTCGTTTCTACACCGAAGCGGATGTAGAACGGCAGGAGCACGACCGTGCCGTAGAGTGCTGCGCTGGACAGAAACGAAAGCGCGAAGGCGGCGAGCAGGTCACGGTGTTCGACCGCGCCCGCAATCAACTTGCGGCTCGAAGGCCAGGATAGGCAGGGTTGCCGAGGCGCACGCGGCGCGGCGGCGGGGACATTGTCCCGGACGCCACGCAATAGCAGCATGAGGGCAAGGGCCAGCGGCAGGTTGATCCAGAACACGCTGCGCCAGCCGAAAGCAGCGGATACCGATGCGCCTATGGCGGGTCCGGTCAGCGCGGCCAGCCCCCAGACAAGGCTCAGCAGGCCTTGGGCCTTGGCACGTTCGTGGGGGGCGAACAGGCTGCCCAGCAGGGTGTAATCCAGCACGATGATGGATCCGCCCGCTATCCCCTGCAATGCGCGCAGGGCAATCAGTCCATGCATGCCGGTGGCGAGACCGCAGCCGGCTGAGGCGATACCAAACAGACCGAGCGCATAGGTCAGTATCGGGCGCGTTCCGTAACGGTCCGCCAAATGTCCGGCTGGGGGTGCGCACAGCATGACGGCAAGCAGGTAGGCGGACATGACCCATGCGCGCTGCGTGGTGTCGCCCAGAGCGTGGCCGATGTCAGGCAACAGCACGGCGACGACTGTGCTGTCCATGGCTGCCAGGAATAGGCTGAAGGCCAGTGCGGCAACAGCCCAGCGTCTCGCGCTGCCGCGCGCCTTGGTTTCAGGTAGGACAATGCTCATGTCGGGCCTCGCAGTTCTATTCGACGGGCGAAGGCGCCACGTCACGAGGCCAGACTAGTACTGGAAAGGCTGGGTCGATATGTTCGTAAAAGACCTGTTTAGTATCGAATCGGACAGTTACTGCAGCGGGCAGGGACAAAGGCGCCACCATGGCGGGTGGCGCCCTGGGGGCTGTCCAGTCAGTGCATCAGATTGAACATCTTCCGTCGGTAGGGCGTGACGCGTTCGTCGTTGCCGAGGAGTTCGAAGGCGGCGAGCAGGCCGCGTCGGCCGGCTTCGTCGTTGTGCTGGCGGTCGCGGCGCATGATGTCGAGGTATTCGTCCATGCCTGCTTCGTATTCGCCGGCGAGGATGCAGGCGGCGGCGAGCTGTTCGCGGGTGTCGAGATCGTCCGGCTGCGCCGTGACGCGTGCGCGCAGTTCGTCGAGCGGCGGGGCGTCGGCCTGTTGCGCGGCGAGCTGGCAGGTGGCGAGCAGGCGCTTGACGTCGGCGTCCTCGGCATATTTGGCGGGCAGGGCGCGTAGTTGCTGCTCGGCCTCGGCCGTCTGGCCCTGGCGGATCAGTAGATCGGCCAGATCGAGGTCGACGCGGTGGTTGTCGGGATCATCCTCGCGCGCACGACGCAGCAGGGCCAGGGCCGCATCGACATCGCCGGCGTCGGCCTGCGTGCGGGCCTGCTCGCGCAGAGCGTCGGATTCGCGCGGGATATGCCGTTCGAGCAGTTCTCGGATCGCCGACTCGGGCTGTACGCCCATGAATTCATCCACCACGGCGCCGCCCACGAACAGCTTCACGGTGGGCAGGCTGCGGACGCCGTACTGGTTGGCCAGCGCCTGCTCGACATCGCTGTTGACCTTGGCGACCAGTAGCTTGCCGCCGTAGGCATTGGCGAGATTGTCGAGCACTGGCGCGAGCATGCGACAGGGGCCGCACCAGTCCGCCCAGAAGTCGACGAGCACAGGCACCTGCTGCGAGCGTTGCAGGACGCGCTCGGCGAAGTCGGCGGCGGTGACGTCGAAGACATAGGGTGAATCGCTCATGCTGGTTTCCTTTCGCGGATCGGTGAGTGGATGCGCGGGGGCCCGGCGGCGGGCTTCCCGCATGCCCTGTGACTGCCACTATGGGGATCGCCGTACGGTGCTTCAACTGCATGCCGGCGATCCCGCCGGACGCGGCGGACATCGGGACGGGGCGATCTGGCATAATCGGCGGTTGTGAACAGCCCGATATCCAGCGGACAGGTGGAAGGATCGATTGCGGCGGGCGATCGGCATGCCCGTGTGTTCGCCGCGCTGATGGAGCCTGATCCCCAACGCAAGTGCGCGGCAACCGCGCAGCTCTGGGTCGATTGGCAGGCGGGTCGATTGAGGCCGGAAGCCGACGCGCCGCCGGTTGCGCGCGTTGCGGTGGCGGGTCGCCCCGCGCGGCCGGAGCTGGTGCCGCCGCGCGAGGTGCCACGTCGGGGATTGGGCTCGGCAGCGGGTCGTGTGGCATTGATCCACGCGGTGGCCCACATCGAGTTCAATGCGGTGAATCTGGCACTGGACGCGGTCTACCGCTTTCGCGAGATGCCGGAGGCCTTCGCCGGCGATTGGTTGCGCATTGCCGCCGAGGAGGCCCGGCATTTTGGCCTGGTGAGCGATCGTCTGGCCGAGCTGGGTCGGGCGTATGGCGATTTTCCGGCACATAACGGTCTCTGGGAAATGGCTTGCAAGACCGATCACGACGTGTTGTTGCGCATGGCGCTGGTACCACGCGTGCTGGAGGCGCGCGGACTGGACGTGACCCCGGGCATGATCGAGCGCCTGAGCGCGGCAGGCGATAGGGAGACGGTGGCCGTGCTTGAGGTCATCCTGCGCGAGGAGATCGGCCATGTGGCCGCGGGCTCTCACTGGTACGCTTATCTGTGTCGCGCGCGGGGCCTGGAGCCGGAGGCCACCTTTCGCGAGCTGGTGAAGACGCATGCGCCCGGCTATGTGCAGGGGCCGTTACACGCAGCGGGACGGTTGGCAGCGGGTTTCAGCGAAATGGAGCTGGCGGGGCTGGAGGCTCTGCGGCACCCTCAGGAATAAATGACGAACGGCGGGAGTCGAGTGTTGCATGAGCGGTTATAACGCGGCGGATATCGAGGTACTGAGCGGTCTTGACCCGGTGCGCAAGCGCCCGGGCATGTATACCGATACCACGCGCCCGAATCACCTCGCCCAGGAGGTCATCGACAACAGTGTCGACGAGGCGCTGGCGGGTTTTGCCAGCCGGATCGAGGTGACCCTGCATACCGATGGCTCGGTGTCGGTGGTCGACGACGGGCGCGGGATGCCGGTCGACCTGCACCCCGAACAAGGCCGCCCAGGCGTCGAGGTGATCCTCTCGACCTTGCATGCGGGCGGCAAGTTTTCCGACAAGACCTATCAGTTTTCCGGTGGCTTGCATGGCGTCGGCGTGTCCGTGGTCAACGCGCTGTCGAAGCGTCTCGACGTGTGGGTGCGCCGCAATGGCCAGGAGCATCACATCGCCTTCGCCGGTGGCGAACGGGTCACGCCGCTGGAGGTGGTTGGCACCACGGCCAAGCGCAATACCGGTACGACGCTGCGTTTCTGGCCGGACCCAGTCTATTTCGACACGGTGAAATTCAGCCTGGCGCGGCTCAAGCATGTATTGCGGGCCAAAGCCGTGCTGTGTCCCGGCCTTGAAGTCGTGCTGCTCGACGAGGCCAGCGGGGAGTCGGATGTCTGGTGCTATGAGGATGGCCTGCGCGATTATTTGATGGAAACGGCCGGCGAATACGAGCACCTGCCGGCCGACCCCTTTGTAGGGCGCTCCGAAGGCAGCCGCGAGACCGTCGAATGGGCGTTGGTGTGGCAGCCGGAGGGTGGGGAGGGCATCGCGGAAAGTTACGTGAACCTGATCCCCACCGCGCAGGGCGGCACCCACGTCAATGGCCTGCGTACCGGCCTGACCGAGGCGGTGAGAGATTTCTGCGAGTTCCGCAACCTGCTCCCGCGTGGTGTCAAGCTGGCGCCGGAGGATGTGTGGGATCGGGTGAGTTATGTGCTCTCGCTCAAGCTGGCCGATCCGCAGTTCGCCGGCCAAACCAAGGAGCGACTCGGCTCGCGAGAGGCCGCGGCCTTTGTTTCCGGGGTGGTCAAGGATGCATTCAGCCTGTGGCTTAACCGTCACGTGGCCGAAGGCGAACGTCTGGCCGAACTGGTTATCAACGCCGCCAACCGGCGCATGCGCGCGGGCAAGAAGGTGGTGCGCAAGAAGGTCACCTCGGGGCCGGCGCTACCCGGCAAACTGGCCGATTGCAGTGCCCAGGATCTGGCGCGCACCGAGCTTTTTTTGGTCGAGGGCGATTCCGCAGGCGGGTCGGCCAAGCAGGCGCGCAACCGCGAATTCCAGGCCATTTTGCCGCTGCGTGGCAAGATTCTGAATACCTGGGAGGTGGAGTCCGCTCAGGTACTCGGCTCGCAGGAAGTTCACGATATCGCCGTGGCCCTGGGCATTGAGCCGGGCGCTGCGGAGATCGATGGATTGCGTTACGGCAAGGTGTGCATTCTCGCCGACGCAGATTCCGACGGCGCGCATATTGCGACGCTGCTTTGTGCCCTGTTCGTGCGCCACTTCCGGCCGTTGGTGGCACGCGGGCACGTGTTTGTCGCCATGCCACCGCTCTATCGTGTGGACCTCGGCAAGGAGGTCTACTATGCGCTGGACGAATCCGAGCGTGAGGGCGTGCTCGACCGTCTGCGAGCCGAAGGCCGGCGGGGTACGCCGCAAGTCACCCGTTTCAAGGGCCTCGGCGAGATGAACCCACTGCAGCTGCGCGAGACGACCATGGCGCCGGACACGCGTCGGCTGGTGCAACTCACGCTCGACGACACCACCGAGACGGACAGCCTGCTCGACCTGCTGCTGGCCAAGCGCCGCGCCAGTGATCGGCGCGGATGGCTGGAGCGCAAGGGCAATCTGGCGGAGATCTGAAATGTATTCCGACGGCCAAGCGGACCTACGCGAAAACCGGCCAGGGCGGTGCGCGGCATGAGCACGCCCTTGTTCACCCAGACCATCGTCGCCATGGTTTGGGACTTCGACAAGACGCTGATCCCGGGCTACATGCAGGCGCCGCTGTTCCGACACTACGGCGTGGACGAGAAGGCTTTCTGGGGCGAGGTCAACGCGCTGGAGGCGCAGTATCGCGCCCGTGGCTGCGAACAGGTGGCGAGCGAGATGGCGTACCTGAACCACGTGCTGGCCTACGTGCGTCGCGGAACCTTCAAGGGACTGAGCAACACACTGCTCGAATCGCTAGGGCGGGAGCTGGCGTTCTATCCGGGCTTGCCCGATTTCTTCGCCGAATTGCGCGCGATGGTGGCCGCCGATCCGGCCTTCGCGCATCACGACATCACCCTGGAGCACTACGTGGTCAGCACCGGCTTCACACGCACCATTCGTGGTAGCGCGCTGGCCTCGGAGCTGGATGGTGTGTGGGGTTGCGAGTTCGTCGAGGACCTGGACGGCGAGGGCGATGAGATCGCCCAGATCGGCTACGTGCTGGATAACACGACCAAGACCCGCGCGGTGTTCGAGATCAACAAGGGTGTGAACAAGCATCCCGATCAGATCAGCGTGAACGCCAATCTGGCCGAGGGCGAGCGTCGCATTCCGTTCCAGAATATCGTGTATGTCGCCGACGGTCCGTCGGACGTGCCCGTGTTCTCCGTGGTCAAGCGCAGCGGCGGGCGCACCTACGGCGTATATAACCCCGGCCACGACAATGAGTTCCGGCAGATCAACGAGCTGCAGCGCCAGGGGCGCGTGCAGTCCTTCGGCCCGGCCGATTACCGGCCCGGTTCGCAGACCCATATGTGGCTGAGCAACGCGGTGCGCGAGATCGCCGAGCGTATCGTGCGCGACCGCGAGGCCGCCCTTGGCGCCCGCGTCGGCCAGCCTCCCCGTCACCTCAACGACTGAAATACACCCGTATGGCAAACGCTTACGCGAATCACGAAGGCGCCGAGCGCCTGCCGCTCTCGGCCTTCACCGAAAAGGCGTACCTGGACTACTCCATGTACGTGATCCTCGACCGAGCGCTGCCGCACGTCGGCGATGGCCTCAAGCCAGTGCAGCGGCGCATCGTCTACGCGATGTCCGAACTGGGCCTTTCGGCCACGGCCAAGTACAAGAAGTCGGCGCGTACCGTCGGCGACGTGCTCGGCAAGTTCCATCCGCACGGCGACTCGGCCTGTTATGAGGCCATGGTGCTGATGGCGCAGCCCTTCTCCTATCGTTACCCGCTGGTCGACGGTCAGGGCAACTGGGGCTCGCAGGACGATCCCAAGAGCTTCGCGGCGATGCGCTACACCGAATCGCGGCTTTCGCCATACGCCCGCCTGCTGCTGGCCGAGCTGGAACAGGGTACGGTCGACTGGGCGCCCAATTTCGACAGCACCCTGAACGAGCCGACCCTGCTGCCGGCGCGTCTGCCGAACGTGCTGCTCAACGGCGGCACCGGGATTGCGGTTGGCATGGCGACCGACATTCCGCCGCACAACCTGTGCGAGGTCGCAGCCGCCTGTGTACACCTGCTGGATCACCCGGACGCAGACCTTGAAGCCCTGTGTGCACACATCCAGGGGCCGGATTTTCCCACGGAGGCGGAAATCGTCACGCCGCGCGAGGATCTGATAGCGATGTACGCGAGTGGCAACGGCAGTCTGAGACTCCGCGCGCGCTGGCGCCAAGAGGACGGCGACATCATCGTTGATGCACTGCCTTATCAGGTGTCCGGCGCCAAGATCCTCGAACAGATCGCAGGCCAGATGCAGGCCAAGAAGTTGCCGCTGGTCGAAGATCTGCGCGACGAATCCGATCACGAGCAGCCCACTCGCCTGGTGATCACGCCGCGTTCGACGCGTGTGGATGTCGACGCGCTGATGGCGCACCTGTTTGCGACCACCGACCTCGAACGCAGTTATCGCGTGAACCTCAACATGATCGGCCTGGATGGCCGACCGCAGGTCAAGGGCTTGCGCACGCTGCTGATTGAGTGGCTGCGTTTTCGCACCGAAACGGTCCGCCGTCGCCTGAACTGGCGGCTGGACAAGGTCAACCGCCGTCTGCACCTGCTGGATGGCCTGCTGATCGCCTTCCTCAACCTGGATGAGGTGATCCACATCATCCGCACTGAGGACGAACCCAAACCCGCACTCATGGCGCGCTTCGGTTTGAGCGAAGACCAGGCGGACTACATTCTTGACACCCGCTTGCGCCAACTGGCTCGGCTGGAGGAGATGAAGATTCGCGGCGAGCAGGAGGCGCTGCAGAAAGAGCGCGAAGGGCTGGAGCGCGTGCTTGGTTCCGAGGCACGCCTCAAGCGGCTGATCAAGCAGGAAATCGAGGAAGACGCAAAAACCTATGGCGATGCGCGTCGTTCGCCCATCGTCGCCCGTGCCGCTGCTCAGGCCATGAGCGAAGCCTCGTTGGTGCCCTCCGAGCCGGTGACCGTGGTGCTCTCGAGCATGGGCTGGGTACGCGCGGCAAAGGGGCATGAGGTCGACGCCGCAGGGCTGACCTACAAGGCCGGCGACGTTTTCCTCGCCGCGGCTGCCGGGCGCAGCAATCAGAACGCACTATTCATCGACTCGACGGGCCGCTGCTATGCACTGCCGGCCCATACGCTGCCCTCGGCGCGCGGACAGGGCGAGCCGCTGACGGGGCGTCTGAGCCCGCCAGCGGATGCGCGCTTTGTCGGCCTGCTGTTGGGCGCGGAGGACGATTCGGTGCTGCTTGCCACCGACTGGGGTTACGGCTTCGTCGCTCGCCTCGGCGATCTCATGTCGCGTAACAAGTCCGGTAAGGTGGTACTGAGCGTGCCGGCCGGTGCGGCCGTGTTGCCGCCCTGCCCGATACCGGCGGGCAGCGGGCTGCAGCTCGCGATCGCCAGCGACGCAGGGCACTTGCTGGTGATCGACCTCGACGAGTTGCCGCGCATGGCCAAGGGCAAAGGCAATCGCCTGATCGGCATTCCCTCTGCACGCCTGAAGGCTGGGGAGGAGCGCGTGGTTGCATTGGCCCCGCTGTTGCCTGGCCAGGCGCTGACGCTGCATGCCGGGCAACGCCACAAGGTGCTCAAACCGGCCGAGCTGGACGAATACGCCGGTGAGCGGGGGCGTCGCGGTCAACGCTTGCCGCGTGGCTTTCAGCGTGTTGATGCGCTGAAAGCCGACGAGTGATAACGAAGTGTAAAGATGGGGCGGGTACGGCGGAAATGTACTTGAATTCCATGCGACGACACACAATCATTATTCTGGGCAAAAACATAACCGAGGGCATCGATACATGAAGCGCATCCTGCTGTTCCTGGCGACCAATATTGCCATCATGGTGGTCTTGAGCATTGTGCTCAACGTCCTGATGGCGGTGACGGGCGTGCATGGCATCCAGACCAAGAGCGGCCAGATCAACTACATGGGCCTGCTGTTATTGGCGTCCGTGTTCGGTTTCGGCGGCGCGTTCATCTCGCTTTTCCTGTCCAAGTGGATGGCCAAGAGGAGCATGGGCGTGCAGGTCATCGACCAGCCGCGCACCAGCAGTGAAATCTGGCTGATGGAAACGGTGCAGCGACTGGCGCGTCAGGCTAATCTGGGTATGCCGGAGGTTGGCGTGTTCGACAGCCCGGACATGAACGCCTTTGCGACCGGCGCGAGCCGCAACAAGGCCTTGGTCGCGGTGAGTACCGGACTGCTGCAGGGTATGGAGCGCGATGAAATCGAGGCCGTGCTGGCCCATGAGATCAGCCACGTGGCCAACGGGGATATGGTCACCCTGACGCTAATCCAGGGCGTGATCAATACCTTCGTGATCTTCATTGCCCGCATCGTCGGACACGTGGTCGACCGCGTGGTCTTTAAGAGCGAGCGCGATTACGGCCCTGCGTATTTCATCACCGTGATCGTCACCGAAATCTTTCTCGCCATCCTCGCCTCGGCGATCGTGATGTGGTTCTCGCGTAAGCGCGAGTTCCGTGCCGACGCCGGCGGCGCCAAGCTGGCGGGGCGCGATAAGATGATTGCGGCACTGCGTCGCCTGCAGCACGCGCACGAGCCGGAGGAGCTCCCCGGCCAGCTCGCCGCCTTTGGCATCAACGGCGGCCTGGGTCATGGCTTGCGTAAGCTGTTTATGAGCCATCCTCCGCTGGAGGAGCGTATTGCCGCACTGGAGGCGATGCGTTGAGTCGATAGTGACCAAGCGTTAGAGCAAGAGGGGCCGCTGAATGCGGCCCCTTTTTTATGCGCGTGATGGGCAATCGATATCGATATCGAGATGCAGTGGAAAAATCGTGGATGAATGGCCAGGTATAGCGGAGCCGTGGTGATGAGGTTTCATGGACCGGTTTGATTTGCTGATCGATGATTCAGAGAAAAGGTCGTCAATCGGGTTTCGATATTGGCCGTGAATGGCCGGGCGATCATGGGTGTCTTTGTAAGGCGCTCGATTTCCCCAGCGATTTTTCTTGTGTGTGTTAAAGAAAAATCACGCTTATGGCTGCGCTTTGGAAAAATCAATGTGGTGGTGAGGTGGACGAGAGAAATGATTCTCTCATTCGGTTGGTGAACTGGATAAGCGCACGTTATTAGGCGCTTGTCAGGCGAGCATGCAATCTCTCGCCTGACAGGCTCATTCTCCGGCCAGATCGGCACGCATGGCAGCGAAGACTTCCAGTATTTCCGGATTAGCGATGGCATCCGTGTTGGTCACGGGGCGCCCATGGATGGCTTCGCGAACGGCCAGTTCTGTGAGCTTGCCCGAGCGTGTTCGTGGCAGGTCGGCGACCTGTTCGATGCGTGCCGGGACATGGCGTGGCGTGGTGTTATCGCGAATCTGCTGACGAATGCATCGGCGCAGGGTTTCGTCGAGTGTGACGCCTTCTCGCAGGCGCACGAAGAGTACGATGCGTTCGTCGTCGCGCCAGTGCTGGCCGATGGCGATGGATTCGAGTACTTCTGGGATCTGTTCGACCTGGCGATAGATCTCGGCAGTACCGATACGCACGCCGCCGGGGTTGAGGGTGGTGTCGGAGCGGCCGTGGATGATGATGCTCGCACGCGAGGTGATTTCCACGAAATCGCCGTGCGCCCACACGCCGGGGAAGCGCTCGAAATAGGCCGCGTGGTATTTCGTGCCGTCGGGGTCGTTCCAGAAACCGATGGGCATGGAGGGGAAAGGAGCCTCGCAGACGAGTTCGCCGGGCTCGCCACGAACGGGATGGCCGTCGGCATCGTAGGCCTCAACCTTGAGTCCGAGGCCGCGGCATTGCAGCTCACCGCGGTAGACGGGCAGCAACGGATTGCCGAGTGCGAAGCAGGAGACGATGTCGGTGCCGCCGGAAATGGAAGCGAGCATGAGGTCGGGCTTCACGTCGCGGTAAACGTAATCGAAGCTTTCGGGTGCGAGCGGTGAGCCGGTCGACAGGATGCTCTTGAGCGCACTCAGACGATGGCTGAGTCTGGGTCTTATGCCGGCTTTCTCGGAGGCGGCCAGCCACTTGGCGCTGGTGCCGAAAATGCTGATGTCGAGCTCGTCGACGAGGTTCCACAGTACATTGCCGTTGGGATGGAATGGCGAGCCGTCGTAGAGCACGATACCGGCGCCGGTGGCGAGCCCGGAGACTAGCCAGTTCCACATCATCCAGCCGCAGGTGGTGTAGTAGAAGATACGATCTTCGCGCTTGAGATCGGTATGCAGTACCAGTTCCTTGAGGTGCTGCAGTAGCGTGCCGCCGGCGCCGTGGACAATGCACTTGGGCACGCCAGTGGTGCCGGAGGAATAGAGAATATACAGCGGATGGTCGAAGGGGCCGTCGATGTAGTCGAGCGGAGGTGTGTCCTGTGAGGTAACGAAATCGGGCCAGGCGACTGCTGTGGGCAGGCCGGCCAGATCCGGCGCTTGGCCGGAGTAGGGCACGATGATGGTGTGCGTCACCGAGGGCAGCGCGTGTTGCAGTTCGCGCAGCTTTTCCATGCAGTCGTGCGTCTTGCCGCCATAGGGGTAGGCATCGACGGCGATGAGTACCTTCGGCGCGATCTGTCCGAAGCGGTCGGTTACGCCTTTGACGCCGAAATCAGGCGAGGTCGACGACCAGATGGCGCCCAAGGAGGCGCTGGCAAGCATGCCGATTACGGTTTCGGGGATGTTGGGCAAATAACCAGCAACGCGATCGCCTTGTCTCACCCCGGCGCGGCGCAGAGCGTCGGCAAAGCGGGCAACCTCTGTGTGTAGCTCGGCGTAGCTCAGCGTGCGTGCGTGGCCCCACTCATTGCGAAAGATCAGGGCGGGGTTGGCGTCTCGGTGGCGTAGGAGGTTTGCGGCAAAATTGAGGCGCATGTCGGGAAACCAGCGCGCGCCAGGCATGCAGTCGCCATCTATCAAGGCTGGCTCGAATTCGCCATTGGCACGCACGCCGCAGAACTCCCACAGCAGTGACCAGAAGCGCGCGGGCTGGCGTACGGAGAAATCCCACAGCGGTGCGTAGCGCTGGATGTCTGGATTACCTGTGTGCTCGCGTACGAAACGCAGGAAACGCGCCATATTCGAGTCTTCGGCCTTGCGTGCATCCGGTTGCCAGAGTGGCTGATCCATCGGTTCATTCCTTGCCTGTTGCAGACTATGCGCGAACATAGCCTAGCGCGTATCCAAAGTCGGCGAATACTACCGGCAGGCTGGGCGCAGCGAAAGGCTTGGGGGGTGTCCGCGTTTGCTCGTCTGTCGAGGCATTGCAATAATGCCGACCAGCCAGGCGGCATGACCGCCATTATCACGGAAATCGAGCCATGTCCGAGATTGTTATCGTCAGTGCGCGCCGCACTCCCATCGGCGTGTTTCGTGGCGCGTTGGCGGATTTGCCGGCCCCTGCGCTCGGTGCCGCTGCCATCCGTGCCGCGGTAGCGGACGCACAACTCGCGCCAGACGTGGTCTCGGAGGTGATCATGGGTTGCGTGCTGAGCGCAGGCCTCGGCCAGGCGCCTGCTCGGCAGGCGGCATTGGCCGCTGGATTGGCCCTGTCGGTCGGTTGTACGACCGTGAACAAGGTTTGCGGATCGGGGATGAAGGCGATCATGTTCGGGCACGATCTGATCCGTGCCGGTTCGGCGGAAGTGGTGGTGGCAGGCGGCATGGAATCGATGAGTGGGGCCCCTCATTTGATTCCCGGCTCGCGCGAGGGGCATCGTTACGGGAGCTTCGAGGTGCTCGATCACATGGCTCGCGATGGTCTGACTGATGCCTACGATGGTCAACCGATGGGCCTGTTCGGCGAGGCAACGGCAGAGCGTTACGGTTTCGATCGGGCGCGTCAGGATGCCTTCGCAGTTGCTTCGGTCGAGCGTGCACGTACGGCGCAATCGAGTGGGGGGTTTGAGGCTGAGCTGGTACGGCTGTCGCTTGGAAATGCCGACGATGCGGCCCCTCCGATCGGTCAGGACGAAGGGCCTTCACGATGCGAGCCCTCGCGGATCGCTCTGCTGCGGCCGGTCTTCCGTCGAGACGGCGGTACGATTACGGCCGCCACGGCTTCGAGTATCGCCGACGGCGCGGCCGCGATGGTGTTGATGTCTGCGGAAACGGCGGCGGCACGCGGGCTCGTTCCGTTGGCCCGGATCGTGGGTCATGCCGGACATTCGCAAGCGCCGGAGTGGTTTACCACGGCGCCGGTGGGAGCTATCGAGCGTCTGTTGCGTCAGGTCGGTTGGGATGTGCGGGCGGTTGACCTGTTCGAAGTCAACGAAGCCTTCGCGGTAGTCGCCATGGCGGTGATGGAGGAGTTGGGTATTGACCACGCGCGTATGAACGTCAACGGCGGGGCCTGTGCCCTGGGTCACCCGATCGGTGCAAGTGGTGCGCGAATCGTGGTCACGCTATTGCACGCGCTGCGCGCGCGCGGCCTTCGGCGCGGTGTCGCGGCTCTGTGCATCGGGGGTGGCGAGGCGACGGCAATCGCCGTGGAGCGGATCTGAGGTCTGCGCCTGGGGGTTTGCCTATTGCATGTGCCAGCCGTGACTGACGGTCACGGACTGTCCGGTAAGCGCGGCCGACGGGAAGGCACTGAGGAATAGCGCCGTCTCGGCGATGTCCTCGACCGTCGTGAACACCCCGTCCACGGTGTTGCCGAGCATGATCTTGCGGATTACCTCATCCTCGCTGATTCCCAACTCGCGCGCCTGTTCCGGTATCTGTTTGTCGACCAGCGGTGTACGCACGAAGCCGGGACAGATGACGTGGGCGCGCACGTTGTGTGCAGCTCCTTCCTTGGCCAGCACGCGCGCCAAGCCCAGCAGCCCGTGCTTGGCGGTGACATAGGCCGATTTCAGCGGTGAGGCTTCGTGCGAGTGTACCGATCCCATATAGATGACGATTCCACCACGCGCGTCTCGGTACATATGGCGTAGCGCGGCGCGTGTGGTGAGGAAGGCGCCATCGAGATGGATGGCGAGCATGCGTCGCCAATCTGCGAAGGCGTAGTCGACGATGGGATTGACGATCTGCACGCCGGCATTGGAAATCAGAATGTCGAGTGCGCCAAAGGCCTCGACAGCGCTATTCGTGCCTTGCTCGACTTCATTTTCCTGAGTCACATCCATGGCGATGCCGATGGCGCGACCGCCCGCGCGATTGATCGATGCGGCCACCGCTTCGGCGGCGTCGTGGTTGATGTCGGCGATAGCCACGGCGGCGCCCTCACGGGCGAAGCATTCGGCGATGCCACGACCGATGCCGCTGGCGGCCCCGGTAACGAGCGCGGTTTTGCCGGCGAGTTTCATCTTGATCCTTCCCTAATAAAATCCGTATGGCGTTCGTGCGTCACCGATTCAACCCATGGCGGTGAAGTCATAATCCATACGTTCAGAAGGCACCTGCAGGAAATTTCCCTGGATATAGTTGATGCCTAAACCCCATAACGTTGGGAGGACTTGCGGATCTTCGACGCGCTGCGCGATCACCATGCGATTCTCGGCGTGTGCCTGGCTGGTCAGCAGTTTGAGGGTTTCCTGATTTTCCGGACTATTGGGCAAATCGTCCATGAAGGTGCCATCGAACTTGAGATAGTCTGCCGGCACTTGTTTGAGCAGTTGGAACGGATTGGCGCCGCTACCGAAGTCGTCGAGTGCGAGACGGCAGTGAATCTGGCGTAGTCCCTTCTGGAATTCGCGCGCTTGGCGTAGATAGTTGACCGCAACGCCGGTCTTGATCTCGAACACCAGCAGGTCACCGAGGATGCGGTTTTCCTTGAGTTGTTCGGCCAGCCAGGGAAGCATTTCCGGGTCCTGCAACGAACCGGCTGTCAGTTTGATGAACAGGATCGTGCGCTTGTTCTCTCGCAGACGTGAGGAGACCTGCTTGAGGGTGTGATGCAGCACCCAGCGGTCCAACATCTTCGCGACGCCGCTGCGTTCGGCGCTGGGCATGAATTCGCGAGCCGCGACCGGCTGACCTTTGTCGTCGAGCATGCGCATGGAGACGTTGTAGTGCTCGCCATGGTCACCGTTCAGGCTGACGATCGGTTGGAAGAGCAGGCGCATGCGATTTTCCTTGATGGCCTCGCGCAGGCGCTTGCTCCACAATTCGTCGAGTTGCCGCTGGCTCATTTCGCCCTCGCGAGGGCGATAGATCACGCCCTGGCCGCCAGTCGAATTGGCCTGTTTGAATGCCCGTTCCGCACGAGCGAGGACCTCGTTGGCGTCGGGCGCATTCTCGTCGATAACGCTGCCGCCGAGGCTGGCGGGACTGGCAATCGACCTGCCGTCAAGTTCGCAGATGTGATTGGTGATGGCGTGGTTGAGGCGGTCCATGTAGGCCTGCAGCGCCTCGGCTTGCCAGGCATGGGTCAGTACGATGAAGCGATTGCCGTCGAAGCGGCAGGCGATATCGCCTTCGGTAATTTGCTGTTCGAGTAACTTGCCAAAATCTACCAGCACCATGTCGCTGCCGGAAATGCCGAAGGTTTCCTTGAGCGATTCGAAGCGATCCAACGCGAGTAAAATGACTGCCCGGTTACCGAGCCCACGGGTGGCGGCAGTCACCGTTTCCTTGAGCTGTTCCATAAAGTACTGACGGTTGTACAGCCCAGTCATGAGGTCGCGCTGACTCAGGAAATGGATTTGTTTTTCCAGTTCCTTGGTATCGCCATCATGCCGGCGGATGACGATCTGAGTACAGTCTTCACCATCGATACTGGCTGGGCTGAAGGCCAATTCGGCATCGAATTCATCGCCGCTGACCGTTAGCAGATGCGTCGATAGCGTCTGTTCCGGTTCGCTACTCCGGGCATACTGGCGGAGGAATTCCTTGACGTCGCCTCGGTCCTGGCGGGTCACAAGATCCATTAACGGCACGCCCTCGATTTCATCCATGTCGCCGAAGCCGAAGAGGTCGAGGTAGGATCGGTTGGCGTAGATATGCATGCCCTCGTGGGCATAGCCGACCGCATCCTTGGAGCTTTCGAGCAGGAGCTGGCAACGTTTTTCCGCCTCGCGTACCAGTGCCTGGGCGTGTTTGAGGGCGCGCCAGTTGGTTTGCGCGAGCGCAGTACGCGTGACCACGTGCTGAAGATGTTCGTGATTGGAGGCCACAACGACATCATCGACACCGGATTCGAGATAGGGCATCGGGTCGGCAAGTGGTTTGTGGGTGAGGGCGATCATTGGCAGATGCTTGCCGGCATCGCTGATAATGGCTCTCAGGTTCGATAGCTCCAGCCCCGATTTTTCGATATCGAAGAGCAACAGATCGGCTTGGATCGTCGGCAATTGCTCGCGGAGCATTTCTTCCGAGGCGATGACCGTGGGTCGGACCGCGTAGCCGCAGTTTCTGATCGCACTGATCAGTTCCTCGGCTTCATTGAGGTCGGTCGTGACGATGATCGGCGCCAGCCGCTTGGTGTCCATGAGGTGAGACTCTCGATCCCGGGGTGGATTGCAGCATGCGTCCTAGTGGAGGCATGCGGTGGGAGAACCCCGTTCTATCATAATTTGGACCAGAGCGCGTCGAATCCGCTGTCCTGCGAGGCAGGTGAACCGGTGTCGATCGTGCTAATCATGAACTGCGCAAAGCTGGATGCGTATTGGAGGCATTCCTGAAGCCGGATATGACTCTCGTTGGCGCCTTCGGTGATGACCACTTCGTCTCCGGCCTGGAAGCGACCGGCTGGCACGATCAGGGAGCCAGGCTGCCGGAGGGCTTTGACCTCGGGCAGTAGCAGTGCATCCATCGCTCCCATGCCGGGGTGCCGACGCGTCTGTGCGGCATGCACGGTGATCTGATAGCTGCGGGCGGCGAGTAACTGGATGCCGATGATCAGTCCTTGTTCCGGGATGTTACGCATCCAACGGATGAGCCCGATACGCCACAAAGTCTTGCGTCCTTCGCGTTCGCGCAGAGCGATCAGTTCACCGACCTGGGAACGAGCGGGGCCAGGCTGCTCCCAGCTGATACAGTAGCCGCCTGGACTTGCATTGAGCAGCCGCCAATGCGCCCACTCCTGCGGCGGATTTTGATCGACGTCCGCAGCGCTGTCTGCGGGCATGAAATCCGCGGTGTCCTGTGGCGGTGCGTTGCGATCCCATAACGCGTCGTTGACCACCAGTCGCCAGATGTCGTCGCTGGTGGCGTTCGGGTCATAATAGTTCGTGGGGTCGGCGTTGTGGGTACGGTGATGCTCGGAAATCGTTTGCAGTTTGAGGCTGCGCGCCATGTCGGGCAGGCCCGCGGCCTTGAGCGACTCACCATGTGCCGTAGGGCGCTCTGGATCGGCTTGTATCGCGCGGTGGATCGAGTCGAGTCCGATGGCGACATAAATCCGCTCGTCGCGGTCGGCACGCGCAAAGTCTCGTTTGGCGTGCTGAGTGAGCGTGAGCAGGAGCCGTCGGGCGAGTTCCGGAGGCAGGATGCCGGCTGCCTGCGTGCCGGGCAGGCCGGTGGCACTCCCCTGTAGTTGCGCGCGAAGCTGTGTCAGCAGTCTGTCCGACGCAATGCTGCGCAGGCTAGAGGCCGCCGGGATATCCGTTAGCGTGGTATAGGCGGGCGGGCGGTCCAGGTCGAGATTGATCAGGTAGACCCCATTGCTCGCATCGGTGACCGGCTGGTTGTCGATGCTGACGAGCGTTGCGGTCTTCTCGAAGAAACTGGCCAAGCGCTCGGCCTCACCCTGACGAAGGGTGGTGGGAGTGGTCAGCGCGAGTAGGGCAATTTGAAGATACGCCTCTGCGATGCTCGATTGCCGGATATTGTGGTAGGTGTTGTCCTTGACTACGTTGGCCGTGAGTTGGTGTTCCTCGGCGAAGGCATAAAGCAAGTGGATGTCATGCCACATGCCCGCGGGCTCGGTTTCATACATCTGCGCGGCTTGCAGGTGTATGAGGCCCATGTGTCGTAATGCCCTGTGGGTGGCGAGTGTTAGGAGTTTACTGCTCAAGGCCTCGCCTTTCGAGGCATCCCGCAAAGCCAACTTGTAGCCCGTGGAAAGTTCCTTGTGCAGGCGTAGCAGCAGTCGAAGAATTTTGCGGCCACGCGGCGGCAGCGGCAGCGAACGTGCGATGAACTGGCGGGCGAGATGTTGCAGCACGGCCTGGGCGCTCTCACGGATCAGCTCCATATTCTGTATGCGCTGTCCGGCGGGCAACTGGGCTTGATTGAGTGTGAGCAGGCCGTTGTAAATCAGCCGGGTGGTTTCTCCCATGTCGACCAGCGGCAGGGCCTTAAGCCAGCGACGCAACGGTCTGGGCGATAGGGGAATGCCTTCATCTAGAGAAGGCCGAGTCTTCAGCAAGGGCCACAGCATCGGCGTCGTGTCCGGCTTGTATGTGATTATTATGAAAATTCGTGATTATGGGGCAATAGTAGCGCTATCTCGGCCCAGGTTGAAGCCTCTCCGATCCAAGCTATAGCGGAATATCGGTTTTCGACGGTTGTCCGGCTTCCTCGCGGACCAGACGCGGCACCAGATAGCCGGGCAGGCGCGCGCGAACTGCGCGCACGATATGCGTGGCATCTTGCTCCTCGATCTCGAAATGCGCAGCTCCTGCGACCGGGTCGAGCAGGTGTAGGTAATAGGGCATGACGCCGCATTCGAACAGCCGCAAACTCAATTCCGACAATATCTCGGCGTGGTCGTTCACCCCGCGTAACAACACGCTCTGATTGAGCAGCGTGACGCCGACGTCGCGTAGACGCGTGAGGGCATGGGCAACCGAGTGGTCGAGTTCATTGGCATGGTTGGCGTGAATTACGCAAATGACTTGCAGCCGACTGCGTCCGATCCACGCCAATAATGCGTCGTCGACGCGCTCCGGCAGCACGATGGGCAACCGCGTATGCACGCGCAGGCGCCTGAGCTGCGGCAGGTGTTCCAGCGCCGACACCAGTTCGCCGAGCTTGTCGTCGTCGAGCATCAGTGGATCGCCACCGCTGAGGATGATTTCGTCGATCTCTGGGTGGGCGCGTAGGGTTTCCAGTACCTCGGCCCAG
This sequence comes from Acidihalobacter yilgarnensis, assembly GCF_001753245.1. Lineage (NCBI taxonomy): Bacteria > Pseudomonadati > Pseudomonadota > Gammaproteobacteria > Chromatiales > Ectothiorhodospiraceae > Acidihalobacter > Acidihalobacter yilgarnensis. The sequence goes on from NZ_CP017415.1 coordinate 1,317,440, forward strand.
TGACCGCGTGAGGCGCTCGCCTCGGCGTAGGGGAAATGGCGCCGGAAGCAGTAGCGACAATGGATCGCGCAGGCGCCAGTGGCGATCAGCAGCGCGCGCCCCTGATATTTGTGCAATAGGCCGGGACCGGCGAGGGAGGTCAGGTCGCCGACCGGATCGGCCACGAATCCGGGTACCTTGGCGTTCTCGATACCCAGAGGCAGCACCTGACGCAACAGCGGGTCGTGCGGGTCGCCGCGCTGCATTCGCGCGGCGTATCCCCGGGGTACCAGCAAGGGGAATTCACGTATCGGTTGCTCGGCACCGGCGATCAGATCGGCGGGTAGACCCAGATATTCCAGTAGCTCGTGGGGGTCGCGGAACGCCATCCGCAGCGCGTGGCGCCAAGCCGCGCCGCGCGCATCGTCGTGGTTCTGTATTGCCTGTGTTGTAAGCGTTATCATATGCGGCTTTATCTTACTTCAATTGCCTCGGCGCGCGGCGCGATACCGAGAGGGGACTATGGCGACATACAGCACAAGTGAGTTTCGTGGTGGGCTGAAGATCATGTTGGACAACGATCCTTACGCGGTCGTCGAGAACGAGTTCGTCAAGCCGGGCAAGGGCCAGGCCTTCAATCGGGTGCGCATCCGCAATCTTAAGACGGGTCGCGTGATTGACAAGACCTTCAAGTCGGGCGAAACCGTCGAGGCGGCGGACGTGGTCGACGTCAATATGCAGTACCTCTATGCGGATGGCGAATTCTGGCACTTCATGGTGCCGGATACCTACGAACAGTACGCTGCAGGTGAGGCTGCCGTCGCCGACGCGAAGGCTTGGCTCAAGGATCAAGATACTTGCATCGTAACCCTGTGGAACAATCAACCACTGACCATCACGCCGCCGAATTTTGTCGAATTGACCATCGTTGAGACAGATCCAGGCGTGCGTGGCGACACCGCTACTGGCGGCACCAAACCCGCCAAGCTGGAGACCGGTGCCGTGGTCAAGGTGCCGTTGTTCATCGAGCAGGGCGAAGTGCTGCGTATCGACACGCGGTCCGGCGAATACGTCTCCCGCGTCAGCAAGTAAATCGGCATTGATGGACTGGGTCCCTTCCGCAGCGACGGAGGTGCTGGCTCAGCGTGCCCAGATGCTGGCGGCCGTACGCGACTATTTTGCAACACACGTCGCGATGGAGGTCGAAACGCCCGCTCTGTCGGTCGGCGCAACCACCGATCCGATGATCGAAAGCTTCGCGGTACTGGACGGTGCCGCGAAGCGCTATTTGCAAACATCGCCAGAGTTCCCAATGAAGCGCCTGCTGGCGGCCGGGAGCGGCGACATCTACCAGATCTGCCGGGTCTTCCGTGCCGAGGAACAAGGCCGCTTCCACAACCCTGAATTCACTTTGCTGGAGTGGTATCGCCTCGGTTGGGACGATGCGCGCTTGGCCGACGAGGTCGTCGCGCTGATTCGCGCGGTTGCTGACGCCTTGGCTCTGGCGCCTGACTTCGAAGTCGCCCGCCTCAGTTACGCACAGGCGTTCGAGGCACGGCTCGGGCTTGACCCACATCGAGCCGAGGTGGCCGAACTGGTTGTCGCCGCCAGCGATGCGGGTGTGTGCCCCGAGGGCGATCTTTCACGTGATGGCTGGCTCGATTTACTGATGGGCGTGGTGGTCGCCCCCGGATTTCCGTCGAACCGCCTGACGGTGGTGGGTGATTACCCGGCCAGTCAGGCCGCCCTGGCCCGCATCCGCGCCGGCGACCCGCCGGTGGCGGCGCGCTTCGAAGTCTTCGCGGGCGGGCTGGAACTGGCTAACGGCTTCCACGAATTGACCGATGCCGACGAACAGGCGCGCCGTTTCGATGAGGATGTGCGTCGCCGCGTTGCCACCGATGCGCCGAGGCGACCGCCGGATCGTCGATTGATCGACGCGCTGGCAGCAGGACTGCCGGATTGCGCCGGGGTGGCGCTGGGCCTGGACCGCTTGCTGCTGTGGTTGACCGGTCGGTCGCGCCTGTCTGAAGTGGTCGCCTTCGCTTGGGATCGCGCCTGAGGGTTCAGTCGGCGCAGCGCAGTGCCAGGCGGCTACCCATGCGTACTGCTTGGCCGGTGGCCAGCTCGGTAGACCAGTCGATCGCGCCGGGTCCAAACAGCAGGATCACCGTAGATCCCATGTTGAAGCGTCCGAGTTCAGCGCCACGCGCCAGGCGTATCGCCTCGTCGCCATCGTCGGGATAGCTCAGTTGGCAGACATGCCGCCCCGCTGGCGGTGTAACCAGTCCGGCCCACACGGTTTCGATGGCGGCTACGTTGATGGCGCCGACCATGATCACGGCCATAGGCCCCACCGGCGTATCGAAGTGTGCGACCACGCGTTCGTTGCGCGCGAACAGTCGCGGGATTGTGGCCACCGTATGCGGCGCGACGCTGAACAGGCGGCCGGGTATATAGGTCATGTGCCGAAGAACGCCATCGATGGGCATGTGGATACGATGGTAATCTCGGGGTGAGAGATAGAGTGTGCTGAAGTTGCCGTCGCGATAGGGCTGGGCGGCATCCTCTCCGGCCAGTAATTCGGCCAAGCTGTAGTCGCGTCCCTTGGCCTGGAAGATGCGGTCGGCGTCGATGCTCCCGATCGCGCTGACCGTGCCATCCACCGGCGAGATTACGCTGTTCGGATCGCTATCCAGCGGTCTGGCCGTCGACTGCAGCGCACGCGTGAAAAAAGCGTTGAAGCTGGGATACTCACGTATTTGAGTATGTACCGCTTCTTCAAGATCGACGCCATAGACCCGGACGAACCAACGGATGACCGGTGCTGCTAGCGGCGAGCGAATACGGGTCAGCGCGTAAATGACGCGCGAAAGCGCATGATGCGGCAGCAGGTATAGCGGCCAGGCTTTCAGATAATTGCTCAGCATGTCTCGATTTCCAGATGGGTATCGCGGGCATCCTGCCTGCGCACGACCAAGGTTTGCGGACCTGCGGATGGGTTTGCCCGACGTGGGGGCGTATTATCGCTGATTTTTTGCCGCGCGTGGCTGGCGGCGGAGAGGGATGAAATGGAAATTTTGGAGGCACAAACCGGCGAGTTGTCGACCTTGCGAGACGTGATGCGTTGGGGCGCAAGCCGATTCGCCGAGGCGGGCATCACCTGCGGGCACGGCATGGGCAACGTGCTGGACGAGGCCGTGTATCTGGTGTTGCATGCCTTGCATCTGTCGCCCGACGTGGATGCCTCATGGTTCGACGCGCGCTTGACCGCTGCCGAGAGACGCACCGTGCTCGAATTGCTCGCGCGGCGCGTCGACGATCGCAGGCCGGCCGCTTATCTGACGCAGGAGGCATGGTTCTGTGGGCTGTCGTTCTATGTTGACGAGCGTGTGTTGATTCCGCGTTCGCCAATTGCGGAGCTGATCGAGTCAGCCTTTGAACCGTGGATCGAAGCGGAACGGGTAAATCGAGTGCTGGATGTGGGCACGGGCAGTGGCTGTATCGGTATCGCCTGCGCTTACGCTTTTCCCGATGCTGAAGTCGATCTCGTCGACATCTCACCGGATGCGCTGGTCGTTGCCGAAACCAATATGGCCCGCCATGGTCTGGCGGGACGGGTGCGCACAGTGCATTCGGACGGTCTGTCGGCGCTCGGGTCGGCGCGCTACGACATTATCGTGAGCAATCCACCCTATGTGGATGCCGCCGACATGGCGGGCCTCAGTCCTGAGTTCCAGCATGAGCCCGTATTGGGACTCGCAGCCGGTGAAGACGGATTGGACGTGGTCATGCCCTTGCTGGCACAGGCTATCGACCATCTCAATCCAGGCGGAATTCTGGTCGTAGAGGTAGGTAATAGCGCACCTGCGCTGAGCCGGCGTCTGCCCGGTTGGCCGCTCACCTGGCTCGAATTCGAGCGTGGGGGGAGGGCGTGTTTTTGTTGACGCGCGAACAGATCGAGGCATCCAGCGGCGTAGCGCGCTAGGGCGCCGCGCCGCCGGTAGGGCGGAATCCAGGTCAGGTGGTCGGGATTTCGCCTTTGGTTTCCTTGATCGTCGGCGGATTGACGGCGGCTGGCTTGACCGTGGTGGTGGCCGTCGGGATATGGTCAATGCTGGTGGTGATCTTCGCCTTCGCTCGCAGGTCGCTGACGTATTTCTGAATCGCCTGTTGCGTGAGCAGCGACTCGATTCTGGGTTTGACTTCCGCGAAGGACGGCGGATTGAGCTTGCGCGTGCCCTGCAACAAAATCACGTGCCAGCCGAAGCGTGTATGCACCGGGGACTTGGTGTACTCGCCCTGTTTGAGTTTTTCCACGGCGGCGGTGAACGGTGGCACCATGGTGTCTGCCGTGAACCAGCCCAGCTCCCCGCCCTGCGGTGCGGAGGGTGCGATCGAGTCTTTCTTGGCCAGGGCCGCGAAGTTCGCGCCCTTGTTGAGCTGCTCAATGACTTTTTCAGCTTCAGCCTTGGTCTTCAGTAGAATGTGACTGGCCTTGTATTCGGTGCCACCCGATTGGGAGACGACCTGCTTGTAGGTCTTCTCGAGTTCGGCGTCGCTGTATTGTGGATGTCCGAATTTTTCTCGGAGTAGTGCCTGAATCAAAGTGTTGGCAGTGTTTTCCTCGATCTTTGCCTGAATCTGCGGACGCTTGTTGATACCTGCGTTCACGGCTGCCTGCTTGAGCAGTTGCATGTCCACGAGTTCTTCGAGCAGGGCCTTGCGGCTGAGTTTCACGTTGGGCATCTGCTGGGCACGTCCGACCATGTAATTATCGTATTCGGCCAACGTGATCGGTCGACCGTTGACCGTGGCAACCACATCGGCACTCGGCGGCGCGGCGTGCGTATCGCTTGTGGTGGCGTCGGTAGATTTGGACTGGCAGCCGGTGAGCAGGGTAGCGGCAATGGCTAGGCTGGCGGTGAGCCAGACGATTCTGAATTTCATGGGCGGGTTTCCGGATCGATGGTAGAGAGGGGGCGAAATATCGCGGCAGTGCTGCGAAGACAATGCACCCCGATTCAGGGGAAGGTCTGGCGAAAGGGGCGAACGTCGAGGTCGGCGTAGACACCGGCGGCGACATAGGGGTCTGCCTCGGCCCAGGCGCGTGCCTCGGACAACGTTTCGAATTCGGCGATGATCGTACTGCCGCTGAAGCCTGCCGGGCCTGGATCGTCGTTGTCGATGGCCGGCATCGGACCGGCGAGTACCAGTCGACCTTGATCGAGTAGGCTCTGAAGCCTAGCGACGTGCGCAGGACGTGCGCTAAGGCGTTTTTGCAGGCTGTCGGGGTGATCTTGCGCAAAAATGATGTAAAGCATTCAGATTTCCTCGTCTGCCGGGGTGTCCTGCATGAAGCGGGCGAGATAAAAGGCCTGGGCGATGATGAAAATCATACTCAGCCCGAGCATGCCGAACATTTTGAAGTCCACCCAGGTTTCTTGACTGAAGCGATAGGCGACCCAAATGTTGAGCGCGCCGGAGATGATGAAGAAAATAATCCAGCCCATGTTCAGTCGCCGCCAGATCGCGGCAGGTACGGTGATGGCGTGAGACATCATGCGCTCAACCAGTGTGCGTTGGCCGATCAGATGGCTGACCAGGAACGCGGCTGCGAACAGCCAGTTGAGGATCGTCGGCTTCCACTTGATAAACAGAGGGTCATGAAAGGCGAGGGTGGCGCCACCGAATACGCTGATCAGCGCAAGCGAGACCAGGTGCATGGTTTCGAATCGGCGGTGCCGCAGCCAGTAAAGTGCGACCTGCAGGAACGAAGCCGCAATAGCGACCGCCGTGGCCAGGAAGATGGCGTCGGCGTGATCGCCCGCTTTCAACGTCAGCGGGAGTAGCGGATTCAGCGCATGGATGATCTCTGGCGGGATCGATGCGTAGAACTTGTAGACCAGAAAAAACAGGAGAACCGGGAAAAAATCGAAAAGCAGTTTCATGTCCGGGCCCGGTGTTGGCTCATCCGGCGATGATAGCAGATCGTTAGCGATGGGTGCGTAAACTGATCCCTGGCGCTAACATGTCGATTCCCGTTACGCGAAGGCGCTCATGAGTCAGTATTTCGAGATACACCCGGAAAATCCGCAGTCGCGCCTGATCCGCCAGGCCGTCGATATTTTGTCCGGTGGTGGTGTGATCGTTTACCCCACGGATTCCTGTTATGCCTTGGGTTGCCTGATCGGAGACAAATCGGCACAAGAGCGTATTCGCCGTATCCGCAAAATCGAGCCGAGCCATCATTTCACACTGGTGTGCCGAGATCTGTCGGAAATATCGGTTTATGCCAAGGTCGACGACCGTGCATACCGGTTGATGAAGGGGCTGACACCGGGACCCTATACCTTCCTGCTGCCCGCCACCCGAGAAGTGCCGCGGCGATTGCAGAACCCCAAGCGGAAAACCATCGGCCTGCGCGTGCCCGACAACGCGGTAGCGCAAGCGTTGCTTGGTGCCTTGGGAGAGCCGCTGATGAGCACCACGTTGTGGTTGCCCGGCGATACGCTCCCGCATACCGTGGGTTACGAGATTCGCGAGCGTCTGGAACACGAGGTCGATCTGGTGATCGACAGTGGTACTTGTGGCGTGGAGCCGACGACCGTGATCGATTTGGACGAGATTCCACCCCGTATATTGCGTGCGGGTAAGGGGGATGCCAGCCATCTTCAGGCCGATTGATCGGATGAAGCGCGTAGACGAGAAGTTTTCCCCGTTCGAGTGAGGGGATCGCGTATAATTCGCCGCTTATGAGTCCCGATCAGATCATACAAACCATTAGCATCTGGATACTGCCAGTGCTGTTCGCGGTGACCCTGCACGAGGCGGCTCATGGCTATGCGGCCAAGCGTCTCGGCGACACCACGGCACAAATGCTGGGCCGGTTGAGTCTCAATCCGCTGCGTCATATCGATCCTATCGGTACGGTTGTGGTGCCTCTGGCCTTATTAGTGCTCGGCGGCTTTATCTTCGGTTGGGCCAAGCCGGTACCGGTCAACTTCAATAATCTCAAACATCCGCGGCGCGACATGGCCCTGGTGGCGGTCGCTGGCCCGATGGCGAACCTTGCCATGGCACTGTTCTGGGCGCTGGTGATGAAGCTTGGTCTGAGCTTCGCGAGTACCGGCAGCAGCTTCGCCGTGCCATTGACCCTGATGGGGCAAGCAGGCATCTCCATCAATCTGATTCTGATGATCCTGAATCTGTTGCCCTTGCCGCCGCTGGACGGTGGGCGCGTGCTTTCTGGTCTGCTGCCACCCATCTGGTCTGACCGCCTGGATCGCATCGAACCCTATGGACTTATCATCCTCGTGGTTTTGCTGATGACGCATGTGCTATCCATGATCATCGGCCCGATTTACGCCCTCATCGGTGGAGGGATATACAACCTTTTTGGTCTGCCACATCTGTAGGAGAAGGCGTGAGTTCCGTACCTGTGCCGAATCAGCGTGTCTTGTCTGGCATGCGACCGACAGGCCGCATGCATCTGGGGCACTACCATGGTGTGGTCAAGAACTGGGTGGATCTTCAGCACACCCATGAGTGTTTTTTCTTCGTGGCGGATTGGCATGCGTTGACCACGCATTACGAAGACCTGACCCGCCTGGAGGAGAACACGCGGGAAATGGTCATCGATTGGCTGGCGGCGGGCATCAACCCCGGCTCGGCGACCATGTTCGTGCAGTCTTGGGTGCCCGAACACGCAGAACTGCATCTGCTGTTATCCATGATTACGCCGTTGGGCTGGCTCGAACGTGTCCCCAGTTTCAAGGACCAGCAGGAACAACTTAAGGACCGTGATCTAGCCACCTATGGCTTTCTCGGCTATCCGCTGCTGCAGAGCGCCGACATCCTGATCTACAAGGCCGGCATGGTGCCGGTTGGTGAGGATCAGGTGCCGCATCTCGAGATCACACGCGAAATTGCGCGCCGCTTCAATCACCTCTATGGACGCGAGCCGGATTTTGCAGAGCGCGCCGAGCAGGCCATCGCCAAGATGGGTAAGAAGAATGCGCGGCTGTATCGCGATTTGCGCCGACGCTATCAGGAGCAAGGCGAAGCGGAAGCCATCGAAGTGGCGCGCGCGCTGTTGGAGTCGCAGCAGAATCTATCGATCGGTGATCGCGAGCGGTTGTTCGGTTATCTTGAGGGTTCAGGACGCATCATTCTGCCCGAGCCACAAGCGCTACTGACGCGTGCCTCCAAGCTGCCGGGCTTGGACGGACGCAAGATGTCCAAGTCCTACCACAACACCATCGCTTTGCGTGATGCCCCTGCAGACGTCGAAAAAAACATCCGCACCATGCCGACGGACCCGGCGCGGGTGCGCCGCACGGATCCCGGCGAGCCAGAAAAATGCCCGGTATGGCAGTTTCACCAAGTGTATTCAGGGCAGGATGTGCTGGACTGGGTGCAGACCGGATGCCGTAGCGCCGGTATTGGCTGTCTGGATTGCAAGCAACCGGTCATCGATGCGGTGCTGGCGGAGCTGCGCCCGATCCAGGAGCGCGCGCGCGAGTACGAAGCCGACCCTACACTGGTACAGAACGTGCTGAATGAGGGGACTGAAACCGCGCGCGATGTGGCGGGCGAGACCATGAGCGAGGTCCGCCGCGCCATGGGGCTGGCATACCGCTGAGCGTGTTCCGCGTGACGGCACTCCACTTTCGATCGGATGCCTGCTTGTGAGCGAAGACACCCTCATAAGTAGCGAACACGCCACGGGTCACGCTCAGTCAGAACTGCCGTTTGCCTTGGTCTGGGGCGAACCACTGTCGAATCCGCCGCAGGATCTATACATTCCCCCCGACGCACTTGAGGTCTTTCTTGAGGCCTTCGAAGGCCCCCTGGACCTGCTGCTGTACCTGATCAAACGCCAGAACCTCAACATACTCGATATCCCCATCGCCGAGGTGACGCGTCAGTATGTGGACTATATCGCCCTGATGCAGAATCTGCGGCTGGAACTTGCCGCCGAGTATCTGGTGATGGCCGCAGTATTGGCGGAAATCAAATCGCGCATGCTGTTGCCGAGACCCGCCGAGGTCGAGGCCGATGAGGCCGATCCGCGTGCCGAGCTGGTCCGCCGTTTGCAGGAATACGAGCGCATCAGGCGCGCAGCTGAAGACATCGATGCGTTGCCACGCATGGATCGTGACTGGATTGCCGTCAACGTGGCGCCGCCTCCACGAGAGATTGCGCGACCTGAACCCGAGGTCGATTTACGCGAAATTCTTCATGCACTGCGTGAAGTGATGGGGCGTGCACAGATGTTCACCCACCATCATATCCAACGTGAGCCCTTGTCCATTCGCGAACGTATGTCGCGCGTGTTGGAACGCCTGGGCGATGATTTCATCGAATTCACCGGTTTTTTCTCCCCGGAAGAAGGACGCCGCGGCGTGGTGGTCACCCTGTTGGCCCTGTTGGAACTGCTTAAAGAACACCTGATCGAGCTGGTTCAGAACGAGCCCTTCACGCCGATTTATGTCAAACGCGCGGATCGTTGAGGTCATTCTGTGAGTGAAATACCGATCATTCGGCAAGTCATCGAGGCTGCACTGCTGAGCGCTACGCAACCGCTGAGTCTCGAACGCCTGGAGCGTTTGTTCGAAGGTGAGGAGCCGGCGCTGGATCGCCAGGCGATTCGTCAGGCCTTGGGCGAACTCGCGGATGATTGCGATTCTCGCTGCTACGAGCTGAGCGAAGTGGCCAGTGGCTACCGGCTGCAGATCAAGAGCGAATTGGCGCCCTGGATCCATCGTTTATGGGAAGAACGGCCGCCGCGTTATTCTCGGGCTACCCTTGAGACACTGGCCTTGATCGCTTATCGACAGCCGATCACTCGCGGTGAGATTGAATCCGTACGCGGGGTCAGTGTGAGCAGCCATATTATCAAAGGGCTGCAGGAGCGGGATTGGGTCCGTGTCGTCGGCCATCGCGAGGTGCCGGGGCGGCCAGCACTGTACGCGACCACACGCGGGTTTCTGGATTATTTCGGGCTCAAATCCCTGGATGAACTGCCGCCGTTGGCCGAATTTATGGATATCGAAGGCCTGCATCCTCAGTTAGATCTGGGCGACCCGGAGGCGATAGGCGCCGAAGCCGAAGCCGAAGCCGAAGCCGAAGCCGAAGCCGAAGCCGAAGCCGAAGCCGAAGCCGAAGCCGAAGCCGAAGCCGAAGCCGAAGCCGAAGCCGAAGCCGAAGCCGAAGCCGAAGCCGAAGCCGAAGCCGAAGCCAAACCGCAGGACGGCGGAGCCTAGACATGTCGCTGGCGTTGCGTTATTCGCTGTTCGCCGCCTTGGCGACGCTTGCGAACCTACTAACCCAGGATGTCACGCTGCTCCTGTTTGAGCACCAAGTTTATGCCTTGTATGTGGCGATGGCGACCGGCACGCTGGTCGGTCTGTATGCGAAGTACGTGCTCGACAAGCGCTATATCTTTGCTTACCGCACGCGCGATGCCGCGCACGATGTACGTACTTTCATGCTGTACGCGACGACTGGTGCGTTCACGACGCTGATTTTCTGGGCCTGCGAGCTCGGTTTCTATCACGCCTTCGGCACACATGCCTGGCGCACTGCGGGCGCAGTGATCGGCTTATCCATCGGTTATTGGCTGAAATACCGGCTTGATCGTCGGTTTGCCTTCGCGACCGCCGCCGATACCGCCACGGGTTGAACTGGGTATCGCTCAGCGTTCAAGCAGGCGGGGCATCAGCATAACCAGATTGCAAGGCCGGGTACGGTGATCGAGTTGAGCCTCGATCAGGCGATCCCATCCTGTGCGGCAGGCGCCGGAGGACCCAGGCAAGCAGAAGATGTAGGTTGCATTCGCTACGCCGGCGATCGCCCGAGACTGGATACTGGATGTCTTGATTTCCTCGTAGGACAGCGAGCGGAACAGTTCGCCAAACCCCTCGATTTCCTTGTCCAATAAGGGGCTGATTGCCTCAGGGGTGCCGTCGCGCCCGGTGACGCCGGTGCCGCCGGTCGAGATCACGGCATGAATTTTCGGGGAGGCTATCCATTGCGACAGCGTCGCTCTGATTTGATAGATGTCATCCTTGACGATACATCGCTCAGCGATGTGATGACCTGCCTTTGTGATGCGCTCCATGAGGACTTGACCGGAGGTGTCGTCAGCCTCGGTGCGGCTGTCGGAGATGGTCAGTACGGCGATGTTCAGAGGGATGAATTCGGCTGCTTGGGTCACGATGGGCTCCCGTAGTTGGTGCGATCGACAAAACGGGCCGCCAACGGCCTGTCGTCGGGTACAATGTCGGCATGAACGATAGTGTACCTCCAGAAAGATTGCAGAAGCTGCTGGCCCGGGCCGGATTAGGGTCTCGCCGCGAAATTGAAACCTGGATCGCGGCCGGAGAGATCACGGTCAATGGCGAGGTTGCGACTCTGGGCACCCGTGCCACAGCGAGCGATCGCGTCACACGTCAAGGCCGTCCGCTGTCGTTGTCACGCCGTATCGCGCAGGAACCGCAAACCATCGTCTACTTCAAGCCGGAAGGTGAAGTCAGCACGCGTAGCGACCCGGAGGGGCGACCGAGTGTTTACGCCAATCTGCCACGTGGCCGCTGGGTAGGCGTAGGTCGTCTCGACATCAATACTTCCGGCCTGTTGCTGTTCACCAACGACGGCGAGTTGGCACACAAACTGATGCATCCATCCAGCGGCATCGAGCGCGAATACGCTGTACGCATACGGGGTGAGGCGAGCGAGGAACAGCTTACCCGCCTGCGCACGGGTATCGAACTCGATGATGGCCCGGCAGGCTTCGACGATGTGATCGACGCCGGTGGCAGCGGTGGATCGAATCACTGGTTCCATGTGGTGCTCAAGGAAGGGCGCAAACGCGAGGTGAGACGGCTTTGGGAGGCCGTTGGTTTGGTCGTCAGCCGTTTGATCCGTGTGCGTTACGGGCCGATTCAGCTCGGAAGAGTGCTACGTGCCGGCCGTTGGCGGGCGCTTGATGAGAACGAGCTGCGCGAGCTTTACAAAGCGGCAGGCGTCAACCCGCCGTTCCCAACCCGCCCTCCCAAACGGACGCGACCCTCCCGGCGTCGGTGACGCAAGTTGGAACGGTTGGTTCTGGAGCGTACTCGGGCCGAGGCGGTTTTCACGCGTCTACTGGATACCCACGGCCCGCAACATTGGTGGCCCGCCGATACGCCCTTTGAAATGATGGTCGGTGCGGTCCTGACCCAAAACACCCGCTGGCAAAACGTCGAAAGAGCGTTGGAACGGCTGCGCACCGCAGAAATGCTCAATGTACATATCATGGCAGCGCTTCCCCTGGACGTGCTTGCTGAGTATCTGCGCCCGGTGGGTTACTACAACCTCAAGGCTCGGCGTTTGTCCGCCTTTACCAATTGGTATCACGATAGCGGTGGTTTCGAGACACTGAGCGGTCTCGAAACGGGATGTCTGCGTGAGGCACTGCTCAATGTAAGCGGGATTGGACCTGAAACTGCCGACGATATCCTGCTGTACGCCTTCTATCGACCGGTATTCGTGATTGACGCCTATACACGTCGTCTGTTCGGCCGCTTGGGGCTGTTGCCAGCGGCGGCTGCTTACGAACAACTGCGTGCTGCCTTCGAGGCGAATCTGTCTCCGGATGCCGGACGGTATGGCGAATATCACGCACTAATCGTGGCACATGCCAAGCATGTATGCCGCCCGCGACCGGATTGCTCGACATGTTGCTTGCGTGGGGAATGCCGCTTGGGTCGAGGCTGAATGCATCATCGCGCGGTGTCTATACTTGGGTGAAGAAGATGTCCGCGATCCCTCCCGGATTCGCGGGAGGGGGGGATGCGAATCATTTGTTGTTTCTTGTTGGCGCTGTTCGGACTGGGTGTCACCGGCGTACAGGCAAGGGTAGAGGGTGAGCTGGCGCCGGGTCTGGTCAATCCAGGCGCCCATGAACACCCGCCTTGGTTTAAGCAGTCCTTTCTCGACATGCGTGAGGATGTCGCCGAGGCATCGGCGCAAGGCAAACGCGTCATGCTCTACTTTTATCAGGACGGATGCCCCTACTGCGCCAAATTGCTACGCGATAATTTCGCGCAGTCGCGCATTGCCGATGCGACGCGCCGTTACTTCGATGTCATCGCGATCAACCTGTGGGGTGATCGCGAGGTAACCGATTTCGATGGTCAGCACACCACGGAAAAGCGTTTTGCCCGCGCACTCAAGGTCATGTTTACCCCCACGGTGCTGTTGCTCGACACGGATGGCAAGGTTGCGCTGCGTATCAACGGTTATTTCCCGCCGCATCGTTTTCTCGCAGCGATAAGCTATGTAGGGGAAGGGTTGGATGCGAAGGAAAGCTTCCGTGAATACCTTGCCCGTACCTTGCCTGAACCCGCCAGTGGGCGGCTGCATACGGTGCCCGGCGCACTGAAGGCGCCCTATCAGTTACAGGCTGCACTCAAGGCGGATTCCAGACCGTTGATGGTGCTTTTCGAGCAGCAGGAGTGTCGCGACTGTGACGAGCTGCACGAGGTTGTTTTCAGGCGTGCGGAGACGCAGCATTTACTCAAAGACTTTCAGATCGTGGTGCTCGATATGTGGGCACCCACGCCGTTGACCACGCCGGCAGGCAAGGCGAGCACTGCGGCGGATTGGGCCAATGCCTTGGGTATCGACTACGCGCCCAGCATGGTGTTTTTCGACCGAGCGGGACAGCGAGTGTTTTCCACGGGTGGGTACCTGCGTGCGTTTCATGTGCAGTCGGTGCTCGATTATGTCGCATCGGGCGCGTATCGGACGCAACCGGAATTCCAGCGTTATATCGAATCGCGTGCCGATGCCCTGCGGGCACGCGGTATCAAGGTGGATATCTGGCGCTAGCGGATCGGTAGGAGGAGACATGAAAACCATGACGTGCAGACAGCTTGGCGGGGCATGCGATCAGGTGTTTCGCGCGGCCTCATTCGAGGAGGTGGCAGCATTGAGCAAGCGGCACGGGATGGAGATGTTTCGCCGACACGACGAAGCTCACCTCAAGGCGATGCAGCAGATGCGGGCACTCTTGCAGCAGCCCGAAGCGATGGGAAGGTGGCTTGAAGACATGAAAAAGGCCTTCGAGGCACTGCCCGAGGACTCGCGCGGTACGTGACAGCTCGGATGTGTTCCGGGTCTTGTCAATCGTTACGATTCGCGTCTTCGCGTCTTCAGCGAGTTCAGCGAATCCCACCCACCCTGTCTTATTGCCTTCCGGGCTGACATTCGATGTCGGTTCCGGAGACGCCTTGGCTGTCGGGCCCGAGAAAATACAGATAGGGGGCGATGACGAGCTCTGGCTGGGGATGGGCATCAGGCGGTTCGCCGGGATAATGCGCACGTCGCTCACGGGTCGCTACCGGCCCGGTATCGACGCCATTGACGCGGATGGGATGATTGCTATCGCCGTCGTATTCAGCAGCCAGGATGTCGAGCATCCCCTTTTGCCCGGCCTTGGCAATGCCGTAGGCACCCCAGTAGGCACGTTGACAGTGATGCGTGGAAAACACGATGGCCGGGTCATCCGCGCGTTCGAGCAGCGGTAGGCAGACGCGGGTAAGCAGGAAGGGTGCGTGCAGATTGACGGTCATCACCCTCAACCATAATTCGACGTCGTAGTGCTTGAAGGGCGTCAGCGCACCGACCCAACCGGCGTTGTTGACCAGGCCGTGCAGTTGGCCGAATTCGCCTTCGATGTTGTCCATCAAGTCGGCATAATCCTTGGCCGTGGCACCCTCCAGGTTCATCGGGTAAATGGCGGGCTGCGGTCCACCGGTTGCTTCGATGGCGTCGTACACGGCTTCGAGCTTCTTGACCGTTTTGCCAAGCAGGATAACGGTTGCGCCTAGTTGCGCACAGGCGAGCGAGAGGGCCTTGCCGATGCCGTCTCCTGCGCCGGTGATGAGGATGATCCGCCCGCCGAGCAGCGCGGGGCGGGGTGTGTATTGCCTGATCGCAGACTCGTCCAGGGGCATTAATGCAAACTCCTTATTATTTGTGTGGAACATTCTAACCCACTACGCACGGCACCTTCGAGTGTGGCTGGCAATCCAGTGGCGGTGTAATCGCCGGCCAGCCAGAGTCCGTTTAGGAGGGTTGCGGTCTTCGGTCTGAGGGATTCATTTGCCGGTGTGGCGAGGAAGGTTGCCGACTGTTCGCGGATGATCTGAATGTCGCTTGGCGAACCCCAGTGCGGAAAATGTCGTTGGATGTCTCTTGTGATATGGGTCGCAAGCGTCCCCCGGTCGAGCGAGGTTGCCGCTCCAGGGCCACTCAAGACGGCAGCCAGTACACCGGGTTCGTGCGCAATACTTCGGTCGAAGAGCCACGCGCCAGTGCCGTCGAGCAGGGCCTGCATGGGTGGCTCCAACCGCATCTTCGGCTCGTACTTCAGATAGGCCGTGACGATGGGCGATCTATCCAGCGCGCGGAGATCGCTCGCCGTCTGCCTTGTTTCGTTGTGATCGTCGAGCAAGCGCGCAGCTGCTGCGGGTGCTACGGCCAATATGACCTGCGCGGCGTCGATGCGCTGACCATCGCGTAGCCGAACACCCTGTATACGTCCAGCTGTGGCGGTTAATGCCGTGACGCGGGTATTGAATCGAACATCCGCGCCGAGTTGTTCGAGCCGGCGGAGCGCAGGTTCTGGAAATAGCGCGCCAAGCGGACATTTCGGGATCAACAAGCGTGAGGTGGCGGGTGTCGCAAAGGCCTCGCGCAGCGTACGTTGCAGTATTCGCGCCGAGGCAATTTCGGCGGGGAGGTTGAGGGCGGCGAGGCATAAGGGTCCCCAGAGGTGTTCGATGAGCGTTGGCGATTGACCGCGATCGAGCAGCCACTCATAGGCGGTGATATCCGGCCGCGGCTCGGCCGATAACAGACGACCCGCGCCAAGCAGAATTACCCTTTGATGCCAGTCGAGACCCGCTGCGCCGATCAACCCTTGCAGCAGATGTAGTTTGCCTGGTAACCCTCCGCCTCGGATCCGAATGGCGGGCCGGGGGGGCGTGGGGCGGAGCATCAGGTCGAGAGGACTATCGTGAAAAACCTCAGTGCGTCGTATACCCAGTTTTTCGATTAGCCCGAGGGTTTTGTGGTAGGCACCGATCAGAAGGTGTTGTCCATTGTCGCGTAGTGGTTGGCCTGGCAGGTTGCGGGCCCGACCACCGGCATGGCCTGCAGCCTCGATGAGAGTGACCGGCGATCCGGCCTCGCTCAGTGCCAGGGCGGCACTCAGACCTGCCCAGCCGGCACCGACTATGATAGTGCGCTTCACGCCACGGCCGTACCGGGCTGGCGACGGCGCTCGCGACGCGCCATGCGCCATGCGATCCATAGCTTACGCAACGGGGTCAGGCGAATACGATGTTCCAGCACGCGATATCCGTCGCGCTCGATCTCGTCGAGTAGTGTTCGATAAATGGCGGCCATGATCAGGCCGCTGCGCTGAGCCGGGCGGTCTGCCTCCGGCAGGTGTGCAAAGGCGCGCTGATAGTAACCGCGCGCGCGCTCGGCCTGGAAGGCGAATAGATCGCGTATCCGCTCGTCGGTACGTCCATGTCGTAAAGCGTCTGGCTCGACGTTGAAACGTTTCAGCTCGTCGAGTGGTATGTAGATGCGACCGCGATCCGCGTCTTCCCGTACATCGCGCAGGATGTTGGTCAACTGGAAGGCAAGGCCGAGATCGCTGGCGTAGCGCTCCGTACCGTGGTCGGTGTAGCCGAAGATGGCCGCCGCCATGAGACCGACCACGCCGGCGACGCGGTGACAGTAAAGCGAGAGTTCGGTGAAGCTGGGATAGGCATCGTATTCGAGGTCCATTTCCATGCCGGCAATGATCTCGACGAGGTGTGTCTGTGGCAAATCGAAGCTTCGGATGGGCTCGGCGAGCGCGCGGGTGACGGGGTGGCCGGGGTTGCCTGCGTAGAGGCGATCGAGTTCTTCGCGCCACCAGCTTAGCTTGGTGCGGGCGATCTCGGGTGACAGCCCATGATCCACGATGTCGTCGACCTCGCGGCAGAAGGCATAGAGGGCGGTGATGGCCCGTCTACGTTCCTCGCCTAGGAAGAGGAAGCTGTAATAAAAGCTGGAACCACTGCGCGCGGCTTTTTGTCGACAGTATTCGTCAGGGGTCATGATGATGTCTGGATTCGCCCGTTGGCCATGCTAACACAGGGCGAGAGTGGTTCAGTGTCGTCTTGATGGTAGGCAGGCGCCACGGACAATCGCCAGGCGGTCTTTCAAGGTCAGGCGCGGGCGCGAGAAGAGGTCACCGCGCTGGTGTTGCAGGCGATGGAGTATACGCGCACCGCCGACGACGATTGCACGCAATTCCAGACCCATGCGGCCGCGAAGCCGTCCGCCGAGCGGCGCCCCCGCACGCAGCAGGCGATCGGCGCGCTGATATTGGTGATGCATCAGTTGATGCAATGCCGGGGTACTGTGTCGTGCGGCGATGTCGCTCTCACTGACATGAAAGTGGGCCATTTCGTCCTGAGGCAGGTAGATGCGGCCGCGTTCGGTATAGTCGCTGTGTAAATCCTGGTAGAAATTGATCAGTTGCAGAGCGGTGCAGATGGCGTCTGATTCCGCTAGATTGTCAGGCGTAGCCTGATCGTTCAGGTGTAGCAGCAGGCGACCTACCGGGTTCGCCGAGTGGCGGCAATAGGCCATCACCTCGCCGAAGTCACGATAGCGCGTTTGTTGCACGTCCTGACGAAAGGCGTATAGGAGATCATGAAACAGATCGATGGGTAGCCGATGACGTTGGATGGCGTCGCCGAGGGCAATGTAGACCGGGTCGTCGTCGAGCCGGCCGCCGGATGCTGCCTTCGACAGGGCCGCCGCAACGTGATCCAGACACGCGAGGCGGGTGCTGGCGTCGTCAGTACCTTCGTCGGCGATATCGTCGGCGCGTCGCGCGAAGGCATAGATGGCTGCGACGGGGCGGCGTAATCTAGCCGGTAGCAACCATGAGGCGACAGGGAAGTTTTCGTAATGTCGCGAGGCGATGGCCAGGCAGTCGCGGTAAGCCTGTTCGGTTTCGGGTGGCAGCGGAAGCGAGGTCATAATCAATGTGGCTGGGTCGGTCCGGATCAGCATACCCTGTTGGGATGTCCCCGGGAATCGATCTATCAACGATTGGGAGAATGCGGGATGGCTGATCATGAACAGCGTGTGGTGCACAGGGTACGCTTTATTGCCCGGGCCACGCTGAAGACGACCGGGCAGGCGGTCGATGTGCAGATGTTGGACATCTCGCTCAAGGGCGCCTTGATCGATCTGCCTGCCGGCGCCGACGTACCGCCGCTCGAAAGTCGGGTGGTACTTGATCTTTCGCTGGGTGGCGATGTCGAGCTGGTGGCGACTGGCCGGGTGGTGCGTCTCTCGGGGCCAAACCACCTGGGTCTGCTCTGGGAGAGTATGGATGTAGACACGGCCACGCACCTGCATCGCCTACTGGTCCTGAACTTGGGGGGGAGGCGATGTTCGAGGCGGATCTTGACGCGATGCTTGCCGCACAGGTGGATCGATAGACCCTTGGATGGATCGCCTCTGCGGTTCAGTCCGTTATGGCGAGAGTTCGGGGAGCGATGTATCCAGCCAGTCGAGTAGGTCTTGCGGGCGGGACAGCGACCCATCCGCGCCCCAATCGTTCGGGCACTGACTGGCATCAATGTAACCCCAGCCCGCGATCAAGGTCTGCATGCCGGCGGCCCGCCCGGCTGTGATGTCGCGCTCGGCATCGCCGAGATAACAGAAATTGTCCGGGTCCAGTTTGCAGCACTCTGCGGCATATAGCAGCGGTGCGGGATGTGGCTTTCGCTGGGGCAGTTGATCGCCACTGACCAAGCAGGCGATACGCGATTGTAGGCCGAGTGCACCGATCAATGGTGTACTTAGAAAGCCGGGTTTGTTGGTGACGATGCCCCAGACGAGTCCGCGTGCCTCGATGGCGTCGATGAGCTCGGGCATGCCTGGGAAGAGACGAGTCTCGAGCGCGAGGCTGGCGGCGTATATTTCTAGAAACCGTGCGCGTAGCGCCTCGAAGCGATCTTCCGGCAAGTGTGTGCCGAAACCGATACGCACCATTGCGGTACTGCCGTGCGAGACGTGGTCGCGTATCTCGGCAAAGGGCAGTGCGGGCAGCGCATTTTCGCGCCTGAGTGTATTGAGGGCTGCGGCCATGTCTGGCGCGGTATCCGCCAGCGTGCCGTCGAGATCGAACAGGATACCCCGAATGGACGGCGAGTTATTGGCTAACGGCATGGACGAGGTAATTTACCGAGACGTCGCCCGAGAGCGCGTAGGTCTGGGTCAATGGATTGAAGTGCATGCCTGCGATATCAGCCAGTGTCATGCCAGCCTGTCGGATCGCGCCGTCAAGTTCCGAGGGGCGAATGAAGCGTTGATATTCATGGGTGCCGCGCGGTAGCAACTTCAGTAGATATTCAGCCCCGACAATGGCGAACAGAAACGATTTCGGGTTGCGGTTGAGTGTGGAAAAGAAAACATGACCTTCCGGCTTGACCAGTGCGGCGCAGGCGCGCACCACTGATTCCGGGTCGGGCACGTGTTCGAGCATTTCCATACAGGTCACCACGTCGTAACGGCCGGGTTCCTGTGCGGCGAGTGCCTCCACCGTGATCTGTCGATAGTCGACGCTGACGCCGGTTTCCAGCCCATGCAGGCGCGCGACCGACAGCGGGGATTCACCCATGTCGATACCGGTGACATTGGCGCCGCATGCGGCCATCGACTCAGACAGGATGCCACCGCCGCAGCCTACGTCGAGTACGGATTTGCCGGCCAGTGTACCGGCATGCGATTCGATGAAGGCCAGACGCAGAGGATTGATTTCGTGCAGCGGGCGGAACTCGCCGTCGGTATCCCACCAGCGGTGGGCCAGCTCCTCGAATTTACCAATTTCGCGAGGATCGACGTTGCTGTGTACTTCGCTCATGAGGCGCCGTTCGGTATGCGTGTCCGGTGCAGTTTAGCATCGCCCGCCTCTCGGCGGCATGCGTGCGGGGCAAACGGGCAGTTTATAGTGTGGCGCCGCCCCGGTTTTCGCCGGCGGCCAAACGACCGGGAGGAACGGCGATGTCTCAAGCCATACGTATTCATCGGCACGGTGGTCCGGAAGTCATGCGTCTGGAAACGCTCGAAATAGGCAAGCCGGGAGAGGGTGAGGTTTTGCTCAGGCAGCGTGCAATCGGTCTCAATTACATCGATATCTACCACCGTACAGGCCTGTACCCCGTCGCGCTGCCCGCCGTGCCAGGCATGGAGGGCGCTGCCTGCGTCGAGGCCGTCGGGCGCGGTGTGGTCGATCTGCAGGTAGGCGATCGAGTGGCCTACGCCGGTGGCCCGATTGGTGCCTATGCGCAAATGCGGGTGATGCCTGTCGATCGTCTGGTCAAGTTGCCGGAAGGTATCGATGACTGTACGGCGGCGTCGATGATGCTCCAGGGGATGACGGTGCAATACCTGATACGACAGGCTTATCGGGTGTCGCCTAGCGAAACGGTGCTTTGGCATGCTGCCGCCGGCGGGGTCGGTTTGATCGCCTGTCAGTGGCTGCGGTCGCTGGGCGTGACGGTTATTGGCACGGTAGGTACCGACGAAAAGGCCGCGCTGGCGATGGCGAACGGTTGCTCGCATGTGATCAACTACCGTCGTGAGCATTTCGTCGAGCGCGTACGCGAGCTGACGGACGGGGCCGGGGTGCCGGTGGTGTACGACTCGGTGGGTAAGGATACCTTCGAGGGCTCGCTGGACTGTTTGCAGCGGCGTGGTCTACTGGTCTCCTTCGGCAATGCCTCTGGCGCGGTGCTGCCCTTTAGCCTCGGTGTGTTGGCGCAAAAAGGTTCCTTGTATGTCACGCGCCCCAATCTTGCCGGATATACCGCGACGCGTGACGAGCTTCTGAGCTGTGCCGGCGAATTGTTCGAACAGGTGCTGTCGGGGGCGGTGAAGATCACGACGAACCATATCTATCCACTGGCCGAGGCAGCGCAGGCGCATCGGGATTTGGAGGCGCGCAAAACGACGGGTTCCATCGTGCTCCTGCCGTGAACGTTGCCCGCAGCGAGTTTGATAAACAGGATGCCAGGATATTAGGGGGCTAGGCTTGTTGTGGGTCGGCAGCAACGATGCGTGCGGCCCATGCGGCGGCATTTGCCATCACCTCGTCGATATCGATCTGCGTCAACTCGCCCTCGACGAGTTTTGCCTGTCCGGCAATCCAGACATGGCTGACGGCCTCGCGGCCAGCTGCATAGACTAAGTGGGAAACTGGCTCATAAACGGGTTGGGTTTCGATGCGTCCGAGATCGACCGCCACCAGGTCGGCGGCCTTGCCGACTTCGATCGATCCAATCTCGTCGCCGAGCCCGAGCGCTCTGGCGCCGGCCAGGGTGGCCATTTTCAGGGCGCTGTGCGCGGGCACCGCGTCTGCGCGCCCAGCTACTCCCTTGGCGAGCAGGGCGGCTGTGCGCATTTCGTCCCAGAGATCCAGGTCGTTATTGCTCGCCGCGCCGTCGGTGCCCAGCGCCACGTTGACGCCTGCCTCGATCAGTTGGGCGACCGGGCAAAAGCCGCTGGCGAGTTTGAGGTTCGACTGCGGGCAGTGCACCACACTGGCGCCGCGCGCGGCGAGTAAGGCGATTTCGTGGTCCTCGAGCTGGGTCATGTGCACCGCGACGAGGTTGGGGCCGAGCAAGCCGAGGCCGTCGAGCCGGGCAAGCGGCCGCAGTCCGTGCTTGGCAACGTGCTCGTCGACTTCGTGGCGGGTTTCGTGGACGTGGATATGTACCGGTCGGTCGAGTTCGTCGGCGAGATTGCGGATGCGCGCAAGTGGGGCGTCGGAGACGGTGTAGGGTGCGTGCGGGGCGAAGCAAGTGCTGATCAGGCCCTCGCCCTTGTGGGCGTCGAGCACCTCTTCGAGCCCGCGTGCAATGTATTCGTCGGCGTTGCGCGCCCAGGCCGAAGGGAAGTCGACGACGATCATGCCGATGCTGGCGCGCATACCGAGGGTCGTGGCGACGCGGGCGGTGACTTCTGGAAAGAAGTACATGTCATTGAAGCAAGTGGTGCCGCCGCGCAGCATCTCGGCGATGGCCAGCCGCGTGCCATCGCGCACGAATTCGGCACCGACCCAGCGCGCCTCCGTTGGCCAGATATGTGCCTGCAACCAGGTCATCAGCGGTAGATCGTCGGCGAGCCCGCGCATCAGGCTCATCGCGGCGTGGGTGTGCGCGTTTACCAAACCGGGGATCAGGGCGTGACGCGGAAGGTCCTGGCGTTCGGCGGAGGGATATTTCTGGAGCGCCTCGGATGTGGGTAGAATATCCACGATACGGCGTCCGCGCACCGCAACGGCGTGATTTTCTAGCACAACGGCGTCGGGCTCCACTGGGATGACCCAGCGCGCGCTGATCAATAGGTCGATTTCGTTCATGCGGGCGACAATAACCGCGCGATGCGCTGCACCGCAAGCACACTCACGTTAGCTTGGAGCTTCATCCGATGACCACCCGCGAGAACGACGGCGTGCGTGCCGTGATTTGGGCAGGCGATTGCCTGCGGCTGCTGGATCAACGCAGATTGCCGAGCGATACCGTCTGGATTGAGGCGAGCACCGTTGATGAAGTGGCCTCCGCCATCCGCGATATGGTGGTGCGTGGGGCACCGGCTATTGGTATTGCTGCGGCCTATGGCGTGGCGATGGCGGCCCGGGCCTGCGGCTCGGACCCGGATGCGCTGGATGCCGCACTGGCGCGTTTGGCGGCGGCGCGACCGACCGCGGTCAATCTGCGCTGGGCAATCGAGCGTCAGCGGGGGCGTATCGCCGAGGGCGCGGGCGATCTGGCAGCCGTCTTGCTGGCGGAAGCTGTGGCCATTCATGAAGAGGACGTGACCGCCAACCGTCGGATGGGCGTTCTGGGCGGTGCCCTGATCGAATCCGGCGATGTCCTCACGCACTGCAATACAGGTTCGCTGGCTACCGGTGGTTATGGTACCGCCTTAGGCGTGATCCGCAGTGCCTACGCCGATGGCCGCATCGGACGCGTTTATGCAGACGAAACCAGGCCCTGGTTGCAGGGCGCGCGACTGACCGCGTGGGAGCTTGTGCAGGATGGCATTCCGGTTACGCTGCTGTGCGAGGGTGCTGCGGCCACATTGCTGGCGCGCGGCGAGGTCAGTTGGGTCGTCGCCGGTGCGGATCGTATCGCCGCCAACGGCGATGTCGCGAACAAGATCGGTACCTATAGTCTGGCTGTGCTAGCGCGTTATCACGGTGTGCGTTTCATGGTCGTCGCGCCGACCAGCACGATTGACATGAATACGCCCGATGGTGCGGCCATACCCATTGAGGAACGCCCCGCCGATGAATTGCTGTCGCTGGCAGGCCAACCCGTGGCCGCCGCTGGCGCTGGTGCCTGGAATCCGGTGTTCGATGTAACGCCAGCAGGGCTGATCGATGCGATCGTTACCGAGGCGGGTATCGTTGAGCAACCGGGGTTGGCTGGCATGCACGAGCTGATGGGGTGGCGTGCCTGAATCCTGTACCGCACAGGCGAGTGGGGCGTGTGGTATTATTGGGCGATTATTTTTCATCTAGGGCTCCCCATCTGAATGGCTGATTTCGCCAAAGAACTGCTCTCGGTCAATCTCGAAGACGAAATGCGCCAGTCCTACCTGGATTACGCCATGAGCGTGATCATCGGGCGGGCGCTCCCCGATGTGCGTGACGGACTCAAGCCTGTCCATCGTCGTGTGCTGTTCGCCATGAGCGAACTCGGCAACGACTGGAACAAGGCCTACAAGAAATCCGCGCGCGTCGTCGGTGATGTCATCGGTAAATACCACCCTCACGGCGACACGGCGGTCTACGACACCATCGTGCGTATGGCGCAGCCTTTTTCGATGCGTTACATGCTCGTCGACGGGCAGGGCAACTTCGGTTCGGTTGATGGCGACGCACCCGCCGCAATGCGTTATACCGAGGTGCGCATGGCGCGCATCGCACACGAGTTGCTGGCCGATCTCGAAAAGGAAACCGTCGACTTCAATTCCAATTACGACGGTTCCGAGCGCGAGCCGGCGGTGTTGCCTGCCAAGATTCCAAATTTGCTAATCAACGGCTCGGCCGGTATTGCGGTTGGCATGGCGACCAACATCCCGCCACACAATCTTTCAGAGGTAATTGCCGCGTGTCTTGCGTTGATCGACACGCCGGAAATCGATATCGACGGTTTGATGACGCACATGCCAGGCCCGGACTTTCCCACTGCGGCGATCATCAATGGCGCCCAGGGGATCAAGGAGGCCTATGCCACCGGTCGCGGACGGATTTATGTGCGTGCTCGCTCGCATGTGGAGACCGACGAGCGTAACGGTCGTGAGAGCATTGTGGTCACAGAATTGCCTTATCAGGTCAACAAGGCGCGTCTGCTGGAAAAAATTGCCGAACTGGTTAAGGAAAAGAAACTCGAGGGGATTTCCGAGCTGCGTGATGAGTCCGACAAAGACGGCATGCGCATGGTCGTTGACCTCAAGCGTGGCGAAATGGCCGAGGTGGTGCTGAATAACCTGTATCAGCATACCCAAATGCAGAGTGTTTTCGGCATCAACATGGTTGCGCTGGTGGATGGGCAGCCTCGTCTGCTCGATCTCAAGACGATGCTCGATGCCTTCTTGCGGCACCGCCGCGAAGTCGTAACACGCCGCACGCTCTTCGACCTGCGCAAGGCGCGCGATCGTGCGCACGTATTGGAAGGTCTGGCCGTGGCGTTGGCCAACATCGACGAGGTGATCGCGTTGATCAAGGCATCTGCCAGCCCGGCGGAAGCGAAGGTTGCTTTGGTCGCGCGGGCCTGGGCGCCGGGTGTCGTGAACCAGATGCTGGAGCGTGCGGGCGCGGAAGCTTCACGCCCGGATGGGTTGGATGTCTCACTGGGTCTGGGTGCCGATGGCTACCATCTGTCCGAGGCGCAGGCGCAATCCATTCTCGATCTTCGCCTGCACCGACTGACCGGTTTGGAGCAGGATAAGATTGTGGCCGAGTACCGCGAATTGTTGAGCAAAATCGAGGATCTGCTCGACATCCTGTCGCGGCCGGGGCGCCTGATGCAGGTGATCAGGGATGAACTGATCGCCGTACGCGAGCAGTTCGGCGATGTTCGCCGTACCGAGATACTGAATCGCCGGCTCGATCTTTCGCTCGAAGATTTGATTTCCGAGCAGGACGTAGTGGTAACGCTATCGCACGCAGGCTACGCCAAGGCCCAACCGCTGGATGTGTACCGCGCGCAGCGACGCGGTGGGCGTGGGAAGGCGGCGACGACGATGCGTGAAGAGGACTTCGTCGACACCTTGTTCGTGGCCAATACCCACGACACGATTCTGTGCTTCTCCAGCCATGGCAAGGTTTACTGGCTCAAGGTTTATGAACTGCCGCAGGCGGGCAGGAACGCGCGTGGTCGGCCAATCGTCAATCTCTTGCCGCTGGAGGAGGGCGAGCGCATCAATGCCGTCCTGCCCGTGAAGGTATTCGAGGCGGATCGCTATGTCTTCATGGCGACGACCAAGGGAACGGTCAAAAAGACGCCGCTTGTGGATTTCTCTCGCCCACGCAGTACCGGCATCATCGCCGTGGACTTGCGAGACGGTGACCGATTGATCGGCGTCGCGATGACCGATGGACAGCGCGATGCCATGTTGTTGACCAGTGCTGGCAAGGCGATCCGCTTTGCCGAGCACGAAGTTCGTGCGATGGGTCGTACGGCGTGTGGTGTGCGTGGTGTTCGCCTCGGCGAAGGGCAAAGCGTGGTGTCATTGCTGATTCTTGACGAGGCCGCGCAGGTACTGATCGCAACAGAACACGGTTATGGTAAACGTACCGATTCCAGTGAGTTCCCGCGTCATGGGCGCGGTGGCCAGGGCGTGATCGCGATTCAGCCCTCGACACGCAATGGCCAAGTGATCGGCGCCGTGCAGGTTGCCGATGGCGATGAGGCAATGCTCATCACCGACGGAGGCACCCTGGTACGCACGCCGGTCGACGACGTCTCTGTGATTGGACGTAACACGCAAGGCGTGACGCTGATTCGCCTGGGCGAGGGTGAGCGGCTGGTGCAGATCGAGCGGGTCGAGTCTCTCAACGGGGATGACGCGGACGGTGTGCTTGACGATGATCCCGATGCCAGCGCTACCGATGATGAGCCGGATGGCGCAGACACGGTTTGAGGTGCGATGAGCTGAGGAGGCGCTATGGGACGCGTGTATAACTTCAGCTCCGGGCCGGCCATGTTGCCGCAACCGGTGCTCGAAAAAGTGCAGTCCGAGCTGTTGGACTGGCGCGGAAGCGGCATGTCCGTCATGGAGATGTCCCATCGAGGGGATGACTTCACCGGTATTGCAGAACGGGCCGAGGCGGCGCTCCGTCGCCTGCTCGATATCCCGGATGGCTATCGGGTGTTGTTCCTTCAGGGCGGGGCGACCGCGCAATTTTCGATGGTGCCGATGAACCTGCTGCGGGGCAGCAGTGCCGATTTCATCGATACTGGTATCTGGTCTAAAAAGGCCATGGCCGAGGCCGCGCATTATGGCAAGGTGCGCCTCGCGGGTACCGGCGAGGCGCAGGGATTCACTCGTGTGCCAGCGCAAGAAGTGCTCGATTTCGATCCCGCCGCGGCCTATGTTCACTACACGCCTAATGAGACCATTGGTGGTGTCGAGTTTTCCTATGTGCCGGATAGCGGGAGCGTGCCCTTGGTCGCAGACATGTCTTCGACCATACTCTCGCGTCCGATGGATATTTCGCGCTTCGGCCTGATCTACGCCGGTGCGCAAAAGAACATCGGCCCCGCCGGGCTCACCTTGGTCATTGTGCGGGAGGACCTGCTTGGCGAACCGATCACCGGGACACCAACAGTTTTCGATTACCGCGTATACGCGGACAATGCCTCGATGTACAACACGCCGCCGACCTTTGCTTGGTATATCGCAGGCGAGGTGTTTGCCTGGATAGAGGGCGAGGGTGGACTCTCGGCGATGGGTGAGCGCAATCAGCGCAAGGCAGCGAAGCTCTATGCGCTGCTCGACGCCACGGGTTTCTATCGTGCGCCGGTGGCGCAGGACAGCCGCTCCTGGATGAACGTCACGTTCTCGCTTGTCGACGAGGCGCTCGATGCGACGTTCTTGGCCGGTGCCGAGATGGTGGGTCTGAAGAACCTCAAAGGCCATCGCACGGTCGGCGGCATGCGGGCAAGTCTGTACAATGCGATGCCGGAGGCGGGTGTCGATGCATTGGTCGAATACATGCGTGAATTCGAACGTACGCACGGATGATCCCGTGGCCGTTTCGTACTTGAGCAAGTTATCTGAGTGATCACCCAAGCAGCAGGTCGTAGCCATGTCTGAACAAGAACAATTGCGATCCATCCGCGAGCGCATCGATGGGATCGACCGGGAGCTGATGCGGCTCATCAGTGAGCGGGCCGGCTGCGCGCAAACCGTGGCACAAATCAAGCGAGCGGGGGGCTCCGGAGATGACTTTTACCGCCCAGAGCGTGAGGCTCAGGTGTTGCGCCAAGTTAAGGATGCCAACCCGGGTCCGTTGGACGGTGAAACCCTAGCGCGTCTGTTTCGCGAAATCATGTCCGCCTGTCTAGCTCTGGAGGCACCGCTCAAGGTGGCCTTTCTGGGGCCGGAGGGCACATACACCCATGCTGCGGTACTCAAGCACTTCGGACAGGACGTGCAGTTGGCGCCGATGGCTTCGTTGGGCGAGGTGTTTCGCGATGTCGAGGCGGGTAGTTGCCCCTATGGGGTGGTACCCATCGAAAATTCGACCGAGGGCGTAGTCAATCATACCCTCGACCTGTTTGTGCAGTCGCCATTGCATGTTTGTGGCGAAATTCTGCTGCGGATTCACCATCACTTACTGTCGCGCGAGACGACCCTGGGTACGGTACGACGTGTCTATGCGCATCAGCAGGCGCTCGCACAGTGTCGCCGATGGCTGGACGCAAATCTGCCCCAAGCCGAGCGTGTAGCACTCAGTAGCAATGCCGAGGCTGCACAACGCGCCTCGCAGGAGGCAGGCGCGGCGGCCATCGCCGGCGATACCGCCGAAGCGCTGTATGACCTGACCGGACTTAAGCGAAATATCGAAGATCATCCCGACAACACGACGCGCTTCCTGGTGATCGGCCGGCAGGCGGTGATTCCGCCGAGCGGCGTGGATAAGACCAGCGTGTTGGTGTCGACGTCCAACCGGCCTGGCGCACTACATCGTTTGCTGACACCGCTGGCACACAATGACGTGAGTATGTCGCGTATCGAGTCGCGTCCCTCGCGCTGTGTCAATTGGGAGTATGTGTACTTTCTGGATATCGAGGGGCACAGCGAGGATCCCAAGGTGAAACAGGCGCTTGCAGGATTGAGGCAAGAGTCCGAGCTCTTCCGTATTCTAGGCGCCTATCCGCGCGCGGTACTCTGACGCCCATGACCTGGTTCGTTTCCCATGCCCTCGGCGGGGTGAATCCGTCATGGCAACCGTGATCAATCGTCTGGTTATCATCGGCGTAGGCCTGGTCGGCGGATCCCTGGCCCTGGCCTTGCGCCAATCCGGGTATTGCCGTGAGGTGATCGGTGTGGGACGCGACCGGAGTAGCCTCCAGCGTGCGCAGGCACTGGGCGTCGTCGACCGTTCCGAACTCGACGCTTGTGCTGCCGTGCGTGGCGCGGACATGGTGGTGCTGGCGACGCCAGTGGGCGCGATTGAATCCGTGTGTCGTTCCTTGCGTGGTTGCCTGGACGAGAAGGCGATACTCACCGATGTGGGAAGCGTTAAGGGGGCGGTCGTAGAGGCGGTACAGGCGGGGCTGGGCATGCTGCCGGCCCGCTTCGTCCCTGCGCACCCGATCGCCGGGCGCGAACGCTCCGGCGTGGAAGCGGCCACTGCCGAGTTGTATCAGGGGAGGCGGGTGATCTTGACGCCGTTGCCGGGAGGCGATCCGGAGGCATGCGAGTCGGTGCGGGGCATGTGGGAGGCAGCTGGCGCCGTGGTTGAAAATATGGCGGTTGGCCACCACGACGAGGTGCTGGCCGCGACCAGTCATTTACCGCATCTGCTCGCCTATACCCTGGTATCGAGCCTTTCTCGTCTGGATGAGCAAGAGGAAATATTCCGCTACGCTGCGGGAGGCTTTCGGGATTTCACGCGCATTGCGTCGAGTGATCCAGTCATGTGGCGAGACATCTGCCTGCACAATAAAGGTCCGATCCTGGACATGCTGAAGCACTTCGGGCGAGATCTGGCGACGTTGGGCGAGGCGATCGATGCAGGCGACGGTGATCGATTGTTGTCGATCTTCCAGCGCGCCAAGCAAACGCGCGATCGTTTCTGCGATTGACGCAAATCTTATAGAACAAGCTTCCATCGTATGGACATCCGATAACAATGCAATCGAAAGAGCTACGTTTCCACGTCCGTCCCGGCGGATGTATGACCGGACGTGTACGCGTGCCGGGTGATAAATCGATCTCACACCGCGCCATCATGCTCGGCGGGCTCGCCGATGGTGTAACCGAAGTGTCCGGTTTTCTGGAGGGCGCCGATTGCTTGGCTACCCTGACGGCGATGCAGGCGATGGGTGTCGAGCTTGAGACCTTAGGGCCGGGGCATATACGCGTACACGGCGTGGGCATGGACGGTCTGAAACCGCCGCCCGCACCGCTCGACCTTGGCAATTCCGGCACCTCGATGCGTCTGATGGCCGGTATCCTTGCCGGCCAGGATTTCGATAGCATCCTGACCGGCGACGCCTCCCTGTCGCGTCGCCCGATGCGTCGGGTAACTGATCCTTTGGCATCCATGGGCGCGAAAATAGAATCTACGGTGGCGGGTACACCCCCCTGCGCGTCTCCGGTGGGCGTTCGCTCTCGGGCGTCCATTACGATATGCCAGTCGCGAGCGCTCAGGTTAAGTCCGCGCTGTTGCTTGCCGGACTATTCGCCAAGGGTGAGACCTGTGTGACCGAACCGGCGCCGACGCGCGACCATACCGAGCGCATGTTGTCTGGTTTCGGGTACCCGGTCGTCCGCGAAGACAATCGGATCTGTTTGCAAGGCGGCGGCCGCTTGCGTGGCGCGCGCGTCGACGTGCCAGCGGATATTTCCTCGGCCGCTTTTTTTCTGGTGGCAGCGAGTCTGGCGCCGAATTCGGACCTGGTACTCGAACATGTGGGCATCAATCCGACGCGTACGGGGGTGATCGACATTCTGCGTCTGATGGGGGCTGACATTGAATTGATGAACGCGCATACGGTTGGTGGCGAGCCGGTTGCCGATCTGAGGGTGCGTCACGCACTGTTGCAAGGCGTGGAAATACCCGAGCATCTGGTTCCATTGGGTATCGATGAATTTCCGGCGATTTTCATTGCCGCAGCATTTGCTCGGGTCAGACGAGACTTACAGGGGCCGAGGAGCTGCGGGTCAAAGAAAGCGATCGTATTCAGGTCATGGCCGACGGTTTGGCCGCGTGCGGCGTCGACGCGGAACCGACCTCCGATGGCATCGTGATCCAAGGTGGGGCGGGCCGGATGCGGGGTGGTGAGATCGATAGCCATGGCGATCACCGTATCGCTATGGCCTTTGCTGTAGCCGGTCAGTGCGCAGAATCGGCGGTGACGATCGACAACTGTGCGAACGTCGATACCTCGTTCCCCGGTTTCGTGACATTAGCAGCCCAGGCAGGCCTTGCGATCGAGGTTTGGGGGGGCAGTGCATGATCGATGTGCCGGTTATTGCGGTGGACGGCCCGAGTGGGTCTGGTAAAGGTACGGTTAGTCGGTTGCTGGCGGAGCAGCTGGGTTGGCATCTGTTGGATAGCGGCGCCCTCTATCGTCTGACCGCGCTTGCGGCGCAGCGTCGAGGTATGGCGCTTGATGATGAGGCGATGCTTTCGACATTGGCAAGCAAGCTGGATGTGCGCTTTGCGAGCGAGGCACAGGGTGCGAGCGTGTTGTTGGAAGGTGACGACGTCAGCTTGGCTATCCGCAACGAAGACTGCGGAATTGCCGCCTCTAAGGTGGCGATTTTACCCTCGGTGAGGGCCGCGTTGCTCGACCGACAACGGGATTTCCGCGTGACGCCTGGGCTAGTGGCGGATGGGCGTGACATGGGCACGGTGGTGTTTCCAGACGCGTCTCTCAAGATATTCCTGACAGCCAGTCTGGAAGAGCGTGGCGCGAGACGACTCAGGCAGTTGAAGGATCAGGGGGTTGGTGCTAATCTGCCTAGCCTTTTACGTGATCTTGCCGAGCGGGATGCGCGGGACGCGCGTCGTGCCGTTTCGCCATTGAAGCCTGCAGACGATGCTTTAACGGTCGATTCCAGCGGGCTGGATGTGCGGGGTGTCCTGGATAGGATACTGACGTTTGCGCGGGAACGTAATCTGGTTTGATGTAAATTTTTGTTTTGATTTTGAAAAGGCGCCAACGGCTTGGCCTTGGCAATGTATCAACCGCAACCCGCCGTACGGGCAATCGGGCCCTGCTGCGGTAAATCGTGAGTTTAATCAACCTATGAGCGAAAGTTTTGCGCAGCTGCTAGAAGAGAGCATGGCCTACACGGAGATGAAGCCCGGGGCCATTCTCAATGCCACCATCCTCGAGATCAAGTCCGACGTTGTTGTAGTAAACGCGGGCCTGAAATCCGAGGGCGTCATTCCCGTCGAGGAATTCTACAACGACCGTGGCGAAATCGAAGTCTCGGTCGGTGATGTGGTCGAGGTCGCCCTTGATGCGGTAGAGGATGGGTTCGGTGAAACGCGGCTGTCGCGCGAGAAGGCCAAACGGGCGAAGGCCTGGAAGGTACTCGAAGACGCCTTCGAGAAGAACGAAATCGTCAACGGCAAAATCAGCGGCAAGGTCAAGGGCGGCTTTACCGTCGACATCAACGACATTCGCGCCTTCCTGCCAGGTTCGTTGGTGGACGTGCGGCCGGTCCGCGATACGGCCTACCTCGAGGGCAAGGACCTCGAATTCAAGGTTATCAAACTGGATCGTCGTCGCAACAACGTGGTGGTTTCCCGCCGTGCGGTGGTTGAGTCCGAGTACAGTGCGGAGCGTGAGGCGCTGCTTGAAAGTCTTCACGAGGGTCAGGTGCTCAAGGGCATCGTCAAGAATCTTACAGACTACGGCGCCTTCCTCGACTTGGGTGGCATTGATGGCCTGCTGCATATCACCGATATGGCTTGGAAGCGTGTCAAGCATCCGTCGGAAGTGGTCAACATCGGTGATGAGATCGAGGTCAAGGTCCTCAAATTCGATCGTGAGCGTAACCGCGTATCGCTTGGCCTGAAGCAGCTGGGCGAAGATCCGTGGGTCGATATTGCGCGTCGTTACCCGACCGGTACCCGTTTGTTCGGCAAGGTCACTAACATCACCGACTACGGCTGCTTTGTCGAAATCGAGGATGGTGTCGAGGGTCTGGTGCACGTTTCCGAGATCGACTGGACCAACAAGAACGTCAATCCAGCCAAGGCTGTGACCATCGGTGAGGAAACCGAGGTCATGATCCTGGATATCGATGAGGAACGTCGCCGTATCTCACTGGGCATGAAGCAATGCATTCCCAATCCGTGGGACGAGTTCGCGCAGAACTTCAACAAGGGCGATCGTGTCACAGGCGTCATCAAGTCCATCACCGATTTTGGTATTTTCGTAGGTCTGGATGGTGGTATCGACGGTTTGGTGCATCTTTCCGATATTTCCTGGCATGTCCCGGGCGAAGAGGCGGTGCGCAATTACAAAAAGGGCGATGAGATCGATACCGTTGTCCTGGCCGTCGATCCTGAACGCGAGCGTATTTCACTCGGCATCAAGCAGATCGAAAAGGATCCGTTCTCGAATTTCGTTGCAGAACACCCGAAAGGGACGATGCTCAAGGGAATCGTGGTCGAAATCGATGCCAAGGCAGCGAGTATCGACTTGGGTGATGAAATCATCGGTACGTTGCGGGCCTCTGAACTTTCGCGTGATCGGATCGAGGATGCGCGAACGGTGTTGAAAGTGGGCGACGAAGTCGAAGCCAAGTTCATGGGTGTGGATCGTAAAAACCGTACGATCACGCTCTCGATCAAGGCCAAGGAATTTGCCGAAGAAGCCGAGGTGCTGCAGGATTACAGCAGTGGCAGCGGCGGTGCGACGACCTCTTTGGGCGAATTGCTCAAGGAAAAGATGGACGCCAATAATCGGTCCTGACTTTCAAGTGTCTTGCTAGGCGCATCATGGGCGGTACCTAAACGGTGCCGCCCATTTCTGTCTAGTGCGTAATGGGAAGCATAACGGGTTGCTTCATGACAAAATCAGAACTCATAGAGGCGCTGGCCAAAAAGCACGACCACTTGCACTATCGTGACGTCGAGCTCTCGGTCAAAGGACTTCTAGAACAAATGAGCACGGCTCTTGCCTCTGGTGAGAGAATCGAGATCCGAGGGTTCGGCAGTTTTTCTTTGCATTATCGACCACCGCGCGTCGGACGGAATCCGAAAACCGGCGATACGGTTCCCCTGCCTGGTAAGCATGTTCCACACTTCAAGCCTGGCAAGGAGCTTCGCGAACGGGTGAACAGCAGCATCGGCTGAATCTTGTGATGTGCTGCCGGGCGTGTGGGCAAGGGCGCGAGCCCTGCTGAATCGACAGAGGCAAGACCGTATGCGTAAGCTGCTTTCGATCATCCTAATCCTGCTCATGATGCTGTTGGCGGTGGCCTTTACATCGCTAAATCTTGGCGCCATGACCATCAATCTGTATTTTACTCGCGTCGATTTGCCGATCGGTGTTGCGGTATTTCTGTTTCTTTTGCTTGGTGCAATGCTTGGTGTCATTGCCAGTAGTGGGCTCTGGCTTCGGCAGGCCCGTACCAACCGGAAGTTGCGACGCCGTCTGGAAAGTTGTGACAAGGAATTGGCCACTCTGCGTAATTTGCCGGTCAAGGATCCCTCTTGATCCTGGATTTATTGTGGCTGCTTCTACCTATTGCAGCCGCAACCGGTTGGTGGTCGGGTCGACGCAGTACGCGGGGCTCCGACAAGAGCAGACCGTGCCCTGCATTACCCGGCGATTACGTAAAAGGACTCAACTATTTACTTAATGAGCAGCCGGACAAAGCACTCGAACTCTTCGTGCGTGTCGTAGAGGTTGATTCAGATACCGTAGAAACTTACCTGTTGCTCGGTAGCTTATTTCGACGCCGGGGTGAGGTTGATCGAGCGATCCGGATCCACCAGAATTTGATTGCACGTCCACATCTCGAGGGACAACATCGCGCAACTGCCCTGTTGGAACTGGGTAAAGACTACACCCGCGCGGGTTTGCTTGACCGTGCAGAGGGTTTGTATAAGGAGTTGCTGAGTACGCGTTATCTTAAAGGTGAGGCGTGCTATGAACTTCAGAAAATCTACGAGCAGGAAAAGGACTGGTTGGAGGCGATTCGCTCCGCAGAGGCATATCAGTCCACCTCAGGTGATTCTCAGCAAAGTGTCATCGCGCATTATTGGTGCGAGGCTGCCGAGCAGCAACGCCAGGCAGGTCGTCCCCGGCTGGCCTCGGATTATGCCAAACGCGCATTGGTTCGTGATCCCGGCTGCGCGCGTGCCAGTATTCTGCTGGGCGATATCGCATTGGCGGGACGCGACAGTGCTCAAGCGGTGAAACACTACGCGCGGGTTGCCGAACAGGACCCGGATTTCCTGCCGGTTGTGCTTCCAAAGTTACGTGCGTCCTATGCTGGTCTGGGTGACCAGAGTGGCCTTTCGAAGCTTCTGTCGCGCTTTCGTGGCCGTAAGCACGATAGCGAAACTATTTTACAAGTTATTCGCGATCTTCTGGAGCGCGGAGAGGAGCCTGCTGCGCGCGAAGCCTTGATCGAGGAAATAGGCAAGCAAGTAGCGCCGGTGCGGTTATTACGCGAGTACGTAGCTCTTGAACAGACACGCTTTGAAGGGGAGGCGGCAGCCAGTCTGCGCCTTGTCGAGCGGGTGTTAGGTGAACATCTACAGCAATGGTTTGCTTACCGATGTAATCACTGCGGATTCCGCGCTAAAAATTTGTTTTGGCAGTGCCCAAGTTGCCATCAATGGGGCACTATAAAACCCTATGACTCACCGGATGACAACCTTTCAGGAGGCAGGTATGTATAGGCAGCGAATAGTTGCCGGGCCAAGGATAATCGTGGCGCTGGATTTCTCTGATGCCGCCGAGGCCTTGAAACTGGTTGCGCTGCTTGATCCACGGCTTTGTCGCCTGAAGGTGGGTTTCGAGCTTTTCGTGAGGGCAGGGCGCCCACTGGTCGATACATTGGTCGCGCGCGGTTTTGACGTGTTTTTGGATCTTAAATTTCATGATATTCCGAATACTGTAGCGGCAGCCTGCCGCGCGGCAGCCGAGCTCGGCGTCTGGATGCTGAATGTCCACGCAAGCGGCGGCGCCACGATGATGCGTGCCGCGCGTGACGCATTGATGGAACTGGATTCGCCACCCATGCTGATTGCAGTCACGGTGCTGACTTCCATGGATACCTCGGATCTCAAGAGCATCGGGATTGATCGCTTGGCGCATGATCAGGTGGTCGAATTGGCGAAATTGACCCGATCCTGCGGGCTGGATGGTGTCGTCTGTTCTGCACATGAGGCCGAATTGTTGAGGGCCGTCATTGGTGAGGATTTTGCTTTGGTCACGCCAGGTATTCGATTGCCAGCGAGTACCGGCGACGACCAGAAACGCGTTCTGTCTCCGGTGGATGCCGCGCGGGCAGGCGCGGATTATCTTGTGATCGGCCGCCCAATCACGCGAGCACCTGATCCCTTGGCGAGTTTGCACGCCATTCACGAATCCTTGTTGGAACAGGCATAGGGCGGATCATTAGAAAATGAATGGTGATGGCGCCTGTAACGAGGGATGAAAATTTTAGGTCTGGACGCCTTTGCTGCGGTTTGCTCGATTGCGAATTGCACGATTGATAGGCATATTCGGAATCATTGGGGTAAATTCTCAAAGTCAGAGTTTTGCCCATCTTCGTCGTTTAACCGCAATCATGGAGTGAGCATCGGTGTCTAGGATCAGCAAACCGGTACGGAAAGCGGTCTTCCCGGTGGCCGGCATGGGTACGCGCTTTCTTCCCGCGACAAAGGCTAACCCGAAGGAAATGCTGCCGATTGTCGACAAGCCGTTGATTCAGTATGCGGCGGAAGAAGCGGTAAAGGCGGGTATCGAGGTGCTGATATTCGTCAATGGACGGAGCAAGCGTGCGATTCCAGATCATTTCGACAAAGCCTACGAGCTAGAAAAGGAACTTGAGGCACGAGGCAAGCATAAACAGCTTGAATTGGTGCGCAACATCTTGCCGCCTCAGGTGAGTGCAGTCTATATCCGTCAGCCGGAGGCGCTTGGGCTTGGTGATGCCGTGGCTCGGGCGCAGGCAGTCGTCGGGGATGAACCGTTTGCAGTCATCCTGGCCGATGATTTGATCGATGCAGGTAGTGACGGGGTACTTAAGCAGCTGGTCGATGTCTATGCCAGTGAACAATGCAGCGTGTTGGGTGTCGAGAAAGTCCCCATGAGTGACATCCATCGCTATGGCGTCGTCGCCGGCCGTGCGATTGGAAATCGTTTGTGGGAGGTCGACGGTATTGTCGAGAAGCCGTTGCGTGAGGATGCGCCTTCGGATGTTGGCGTGGTTGGACGTTATATCCTGACCCCTGCTATTTTTGAGATGCTCAAGCATACCCCGCGGGGTGCGGGTGGCGAAATTCAGCTCACTGACGCGATTGCGTCGCTGTTGAAGCATGAACGGGTGCTCGGCTGCGAACTCGAGGGCGTGCGTTACGATTGCGGCGATAAACTCGGCTACCTTAAGGCAACCATTCAATACGCGCTCAAGCACCCGGAGCTGAGCAAGGATTTCCGTGCTTATCTAGAGAGTCAGTTCGCCACGCCCGCACGATCCGCATCTTGATCTGCCTGCTGATTATCGAGGCGTTCGCTGGCTTCAAGCCAGGACGCCTCGACCTCCGACAATGTTTTGTTGAGAATCGACTGCTGCTTGAGCAACGTTTCCAAATGCGTGGCCTCCCCAGGCTCGTATAGCGACTGGTCAGCCAGTTTTTCGAGTAGGGCTGTTCGTTCAGCATTCATTCGCGCATGTTCGCGTTCCATGCGCTTGACCTGATCCTCCAAGGTCTTGAGGCGCTGGCGTTGTTCCGCAGCCAGTCGCCGTCGCTCCTTGGGCGAGGTGGTGACGTCTATTTGAGATGGGATGCCTGAAGTTTTAGTCTTGCTCGGTGCCGATGCGTCACGGCGACGGCGTGCCAACCAGCGTGCGTAATCTTCCTGATCCCCGTCGAAGGGTTTGGCGTATCCGTCCGCAACGAGGATGATGCTGTCGCAGACACTGCTGATCAGATGGCGGTCGTGACTTACGAGCACGACTGCTCCATCGTAACGGTTGAGCGCGAGCGCAAGCGCTCTGCGCATCTCCAGATCAAGATGGTTGGTCGGTTCGTCAAGCAGTAGAAGATTAGGCCTGCGGTAGCAGAGCATGGCGAGGACAAGCCGCGCCTTTTCACCCCTGAAAACTGTCCTGCGTGGGCCAGCGCTTGATCGCCGCTGAAGGCGAATTTTCCGAGGTGGTTGCGCAGCGATTGCTCGCCTGCTCTTGGGTCGAGTCGTCTGAGGTGCGTGAGTGGGCTGGCCGCGGGGTCGAGCTGTTCGAGTTGGTGCTGGGCAAAATAGCCGACAACGAGATGCGGCGAGGGTGAGCGCTCTCCCGCCAGTGGTGCGATTTCATCGGCAAGGAGCTTGATCAGGGTGGATTTCCCCGCACCATTGGGACCGAGCAGACCAAGTCGGTCGCCAGGACGGAGGCCTAGATTCACCTCTTGTACGAGTGTGCGTCCTTCGTAGCCGATGACAATGTCATCTAGCGAAAGTAGTGGGTTGGGTAGTTTTTCTGGTACTCCGAAATCGAAATCGAATTCGCTGGCTTCGTGAACTGGCGCAACCAGTGCCATACGTTCGAGCGTTTTGAGTCGACTCTGGGCTTGTCGGGCCTTGGTTGCCTTTGCCCTGAACCGTTCCACAAAGCTGTTGAGGTGCTCGATCTGGCGCTGCTGGCGGGTATGCGCTGCCTGCTGCTGAATTAAGGCTTGGGCACGAGCCTGTTCGAAATCGGAGTAGGTGCCGGTGTAGAGGGTCAGAAGTTTCCCATCTAGATGGGCGATATGGGTCACGATGTGGTCTAGAAATTCGCGGTCGTGCGAGATCAGCAGCAGCGTGCCTGGGTAGCCGGCAAGCCATTGCTCAAGCCAGAGTACCGCATCAAGATCGAGGTGGTTGGTGGGTTCATCTAGAAGCAATAGATCGGAACGGCACATCAGTGCCTGGGCCAGATTCAGGCGCATGCGCCAGCCGCCCGAGAACTCACGGACTGCACGGTTTTCCTCGCCGGGCGCGAAGCCTAGGCCATGGAGCAGCCGCGTTGCCCGGCTTTCGGCCGTGTAGGCGTCGATATTGTCCAGTTCGCTATGCAGATCGGCGATCCGCGCGTCATCAGCGGTGTCGATTTCCGCCTGCAAGCGTCGCAGTTCCGTGTCGCCATCCAAAACATAATCGAGTGCGGATGTTTCGACCGGAGGGGTTTCCTGGGCGACGTGCGCGATTGTCCATTCGGGGGGAGCCGGCACTCCCCTGTATCTGCGCCGAGTTGGCCTTGTATCAACGCAAAGAGGCTTGATTTTCCGGTGCCGTTGATCCCGACGAGGCCGACACGCCACCCGGCGTGAATGGTGAGGTCTGCGGATTCGAGGAGGAGGCGTGGGCCTCGGCGTAGAGATAGTTCAGTCAGACGTAGCATGGCGCAGAGTGTACCAAGCTTCCAGCCACAGGTGCGTCTTCAGGAGGCACTTCCGTGTGAAGGAGTGGCAGCGATTCTGTCGTGATTTGCTTGCGGGCCGGCCTGTAGCGCTACTTCTATGGCATGTTGCATGCGCATTAGGGTTTGTGGGGCATGCTGTCCCAGCTCGATGGATTCAATCATGGCTGCGCCGGAGAGGGGTGGTGGACGGTTGAATTGGCGTTTGAAGCTTGAGGCGACGTGGAGCGCGAGCGCGGCCATGCGGGGCTCGTCATCGTGGGCGTCTGCCATCAGTTTGGCAACCGATGATTCGATGTCGCGCAGGGGCTGGTGTTCGTGACGCTCATACAGATTCTCGAGTGTCAGGACGATTGATCGACAAAGATCGGCGGGATAGCCGTTCAGTTCAAGATACTGATAAAGCGTACGATCCAGTGGAAATGGCATGACGCCAAAGCGCTGGGTAAAGGCGTTCATCAGCGCATTGATCCCGGCAGCCATGTCCTCTTGCCTGAGATTGGATGCGGTTCTCAGCGCTTCCAGGGTGTGTGCCATCAAATTGTGGACACGTTCATGGTCGAGTGTGTGAAGTTCTGCCATACCTGCGGTGTCGAGCTTCGCCGTGGAATGGCTGACGGCGGCCGAGAGACTCCCAGTGTTGATCGGCAAATGGTCGGTAGCGAGGCGATCGAGTTGCTGAGCGAGCTCGTAAAAACACAGGCTTGCAGGCGCGTCGTAGCGCAGGAATATGACGGGTCTCTGGATACGCACGGCGGTGCCGACCGTTTCGTCCGTCACGATGTGTCCGAGTGCATCGACGTGACATTGCAGATATTTTTCCACGGCTCCCTTGAAGCGTCTGAAGACGGCACGGAATTCGTGTGCGTCGGCGACTTGATTCACGATCACCTGAATCGGGGTATGAATATTTTCTCTTCGCATGACGCGAATCAGCGAAAAGGCATTGGTCAGGGAGGTGGGTTCCGGTGTGATGACCAGCAGGACCAGTGCCGCCGCTCGTAGAAAAAAAATGACATCGCGGCTGGAGCCGGCAGCAGTGTCGACGAGCAGGTAATCAAAGTCGTGTTCCAGGGTGATAAGTGCGTCGGTCAGACGTCCCCGTCGGGCCTCATCCAGATCGGTGCCGTCTGCGATACCTGAGGCGGCCGGTACTACTGAAATGTTGCCCGGTGCCTTGAGCAGAATGTCATCGATGCGCTGACGACCATCAAGTACCTGTTCGAGTGTCAGCGTCGGTCTGAGCCCAAGCAGGATGTTGACGTTGGCTTGGTTGGTGTCAGCGTCGAACAGGCAGACCCGTCGGCGACGGCTAGCCAGCGCCACCGATAGGTTGACACTAATATTGGTCTTGCCGAC
This sequence comes from Acidihalobacter yilgarnensis, assembly GCF_001753245.1. Taxonomy (NCBI): domain Bacteria; kingdom Pseudomonadati; phylum Pseudomonadota; class Gammaproteobacteria; order Chromatiales; family Ectothiorhodospiraceae; genus Acidihalobacter; species Acidihalobacter yilgarnensis. The sequence goes on from NZ_CP017415.1 coordinate 1,357,754, forward strand.
GCCGCCTTTGCCGCTGGTGACGGCGATCACCTTCGCACGGGTAGGGGGCGATCCACTCATGAACAAATTTACTCTCGTCCTACGCCAGGAAGCACGGCATCCAGGCTTTGGCGCGTGGCGGTTGCCTCTAGCAGGCGCGCCACGTCTTCCGTTGGTAAGGGGCGGCTGAAGAGGTAGCCTTGCATGCCATGGCAGCGCCGTTGGGCCAACCAGTGGCGCTGTGCCTCGGTTTCGACACCCTCCGCCACGATTGTGAGTTCCAGGCTGTGACCCATCGCGATGATGGCATCGATGACCGAGCGACCAGAGCGTTCGGGGACGATATCCTGCACAAATGAGCGGTCGATCTTGAGTGTATGAATCGGCAATTGATGCAGGTAACTCAGTGAGGAGTATCCGGTCCCAAAATCGTCAATGGCGATGCTGATGCCATGACGCGCGAGCGCGGTCAGGCGCTGAGTGGCGATGTTGATGTCCTGTACGATCAGGTTTTCGGTGATCTCGAGTTCGATATATTGACCCGCTAGTTGATGCCGATCCAAGGCCTGGGTGATCTCCTCGACGAGATTGCTGCGCTTGAGGTCCAGCGCGGAAAGATTGATGGCCATGCGAGCCGGCGCGATACCGGCATCGACCCATGTCTTCATCTGCCGAATGCTGGTGTCGATGACCCATTCGGTCATGTAACCGATCAATCCAACTTCCTCGGCGAGATGAATGAAATCACCGGGATAGAGTAGACCACGCTCGGGGTGTTGCCAGCGCAATAAAGCTTCGATGCCGCAGATGGCATGCCCATCGGTGTCGAATTGAGGTTGGTAATGAATCACGAACTCGTGATTTGTGAGCGCCCGCCGCAGGCCCATTTCTAGATCGAGGTGTTGTGAGAACTTCGTTTCCATCTTGGGGGTGTAAAACGAATACCCGCCACGCGTGTCGTTTTTGACGCTGTACATCGCGATATCGGCGTTCTTGATCAACTCCTCATCCGTGTTGCCGTCGCTCGGAAAAATGGCGATGCCAATACTGGCACCCACGAATAGCTCATGCTGATCGACTACGAAGGGTGGTGTAAGCGCGTCGATGATCTTTCGGCCGACGGTAGCTGCGCTTTCGCGGTTGGCAATTTGAGGCAGTAATACGACGAATTCGTCACCGCCCAGGCGGGCAAGCGTGTCCCCCTCGCGTAGACAAGTTTGTACACGCCGCCCAACTGCGCGCAGGAGTTGATCGCCGATCACATGTCCGAGGGTGTCGTTGACGATCTTGAATCGATCGAGGTCGATAAACATCACGGCGACCATCTGGCCGACGCGTTTGGCCTGTGCAATGTCCATACTAAGACGATCTTTGAACAGCGTCCGGTTTGGCAGGCCGGTCAGCAGGTCATGGTAGGCCTGATAGCGGATGATCGCCTCGGCCTGCTTTCGGCCCGAAATATCGCGTGCCACGCCATAGGTGCCAAGATGGCGGCGCTCGTTTTCGCGGGTACCGCCGGTGTTCGAATATAGCCCGGTAGCGTTGAGCTCCACGCACATCGCGCTGGTCGAAAAACTCTTGTGGGTATGCCCGTTGTTGTCCTTGGTGCGTAGACGAAGTTCAAGGTTATGAGTGGCGCGTGTACCCGTACGTCTTTCATTGAAGGCATAACGCGCCAGTTCCAGATCGTCATCGTGAACCAATGTGGTGTAGTGCTTGCCGATCAGTTCCTCGCGGGTGAAGCCAAGTAATTGTTGAATTCGCTGGTTAACGAAGGTGAAGCAACCCTCTCCGTTGAGGACGTAGATGACGTCCGGCGAGGTGTTGACCAAGAAGCGGTGCAGTTTTTCAGAATTCTTGAGACGTTCCTGGATGTCGATGGCATTGGATTGAAGGCGTCTTCGCTCGATGGTGTTGTCGATGCGCTTGAGAAGCTGCTCTGGGGCATAGGGCTTGAGCAGGAAGTCATGCGCGCCGAGCCTGAGTGCTTCGACTGCTGTCTCAAAGGAGGCTTCGCCGCTGATGACGATGATATCGGTGCGGATATCGTTTTCGGCGACGTAGCGCATGATGCGCTGCCCGTTGATGTCGGGCATTTTCAGGTCGATCAGAGCGAGATCGTAGCTGTTCGTGCGCAGTTGCTCGATCGCGGTGCGGCCGTTGCTAGCAGTGGTGATCTCATAACCGTTGAGCGCTAGCAGCTGCTGTAGGCTGGCAAGTAGTCGGGGTTCGTCATCGACGGCGAGTATCTTGGGGGGCTGAGATGGCATGGCGTATTTGCTTCAGGTGCCCCAGGGCATGGTCATAAGTTTATGGATGGGTGTATGAGTATCGAGGTCGATGTTCGCACTGAGCGATGAGGCCTCAAACAGACAAAGAGGTCAAGTATCCGGGAGCCGCCTGGGTAGCAATATCTGTATATGTGTGCCTTGTGAGGCGGTGCTGCGGCAGGTGATGGTGCCATGCAGTTTGTCCACGAGCTTTTTGGTGATCGAGAGCCCGAGCCCGGCATGGCCGCTGCCTTTGGTGCTGGAGACGGGTTCGAATAGAGTCGCGAGAACTTGTGGTGGGAGTCCCGGGCCGTCGTCAATGATCTCAACGCCGACATAAGCCTTGTTGCCGATATAAATGTAGTCGGCGGTCGTGACCGAAATGGTCTGCCCAGTCCCCAAGGCTTCCGCTGCGTTCTTGAGTAAATTCACCAGTATCTGTTTGACACTGTTACGTGCAACGTCAATTAACGGAATCGAGTCGTCCAGCTTTACGAGCAGTTGAATATCGCTCGGTGAGATCAGAGTGGGTTTGAGTAGGCTGATCACGTCTCGTACCAGCGCATTGACGTCGGTATATTCGCCGTTTTCGTGCGGGTCAGCCGCTTCTGTCAGACTGCGGATGATGGCGCCGACCCGGCTGATTTCTTCATCGATGATCCGCAGATCACCAGACACATCTGGGCTGGCATCGGCGACGCGGCGGCTGAGTATGCCGAGATAGTTCTTGATGATACTCAATGGATTTTTGACTTCGTGTGCAATGCTGCTCGCCTGCAAATGGTACTCGTCGGCTTGGGTCTGCAAGGCTTGATTCAGAGATTCCTCGCGTTGCCGGAGGGTCGTAATCGAGTGGCCGAGTTCGCGGGCGAATAGTTCGAGCAGGGAGCGTCTTGAGGACACGCGCGCCTCATCTTCGGCATTGAGACCGACCAGGACGGCGCCTGTGATTCGCCGTTCAGTCCATAGCGCTAGTATCAGCATTCCCTGTGTGCCGAGTGAGCCGAGGATTTCCAGGTCGATGACGCTCGCATGGCGATCTTCAACGTGATGGCCCAGTTTCCAGGGATAATGGGTGGCGGTTTGTCCTTCACTGAGGGCTTGGCCGATCAGGCTCCGGTTTGAGGGCAGTGATAAATTCAATTCATCCCACCCTTCCATCGATGCCGTATTGGCAGCGTATCCTGATGCGGAGCCAGTCGTGTGATCGACCAAGAAATAGCCGATTCGACCGAGGCCGAAGAGTAGTTGACATGCCAGATTGGAGGCGGCGAGCAAGCTGCGGATGTCATCGTTGTCAGCGAATTGGCGACGTACCGCAGCGATGACGTTCATATCGCCTACACGCCTCGCCAGTTCAGCAGCCGCTCCGATGGGGTGAGGTGCCGTTTCCGTCACGGCTGGGGTGCGGTGATCAATGCCCATTATGCTCGTCGTTTCAAGGGTTTGTGCCGCAGCGGAGGCGTGGAGTTCCTCCAGCAAGCTGGGGATCAGGCCAAGGGTCCGATCCGCAGCGACCAAGCCGGCAGTCGGTGGCATGCGAGCGTCGGCACTCAGCCGGTTTGCAACCGCGACCAGGCGCACCAGGTGATGGGCCTCCGTCAAATCATCGGTGCTGGCATGGTGAAATCGGACGGCGTCTTCTAGTATGCCGCGTCGCCCCGCGCGCTGGAGCATTAGCGCCCCTAGGCTCGCGTGATCGATGCCGAAAAGGCTGGTTTCATGCTGTGTCAGCCCGTCTGGCTCGTCGGTGGCTCGATTCAGAACCGCGTCATAGCGTTCGGGATCGACCGTGAGTAGGGCGATTTGGCCGATGCCGCTGAGTAGTCCACCCAGATACGCTTCGTGGGGTGATGGATAACCGCTGAGTTCTGCGAGTTTACTGGCAAGTGTTGCGGTTAATAGAGCGTCATGCCAGAACTGGTGATGGCGGTGGGAATGTGTGCTAAGCGATTGGTCGACGAACTGGTAGACTGCTGCGGTTAAGGCCAGCGTTCTCAGGGTATTGACCCCGAGCAGCATCAGGATCTGTTCGAGATTTAGCCGCCGATCAGTCTGGTGCTGCCCGTAGGCTGGGCTGCAGGATAGCACGAGGACGCGCGCAGAGAGGGCGGCATCCTGACGGACCAGACTGGCAATTTCGTTGATGCTGCGCTCACTGGACTCACAGGCATCCAGCAGGCGAAAAAGAATTTGCGGCAAGGTGGGCAGACAGGTGATGTCGATCGCATTAATCTGCGGTGTCTGCACACGGTTCATGTCGCCAAAACCTCGCCGCTTTTGCGGCTAATTATAAATTTCGCCCCTAACTGTCCTGATTATATGGCATTTATTGTCGTGTAAGAAGACCAGTCGAATCGGGTTTCCGAAGCCCTGGATTTTAGTTGAACCAATTGTCGCGCCGGCGCTTTGCAATCTTGGGCAGCAGCAGACCGATCAATAGACCACCAAACAATACCCCACTCCCGGCTAGAAACCACTGGACGCCCGTACGCTGGCTTAGTTCGGCGTTTGCATGGTCGAGCGTCTTGATTCGTTCTTGATTATTTTTTTGCTCTTTAATCAATAGATTGTTCTGTTTCTCTAATGTGATTGCATGCTGAGAGGCAATGACAAGTGCGCGGTATTTTTGGTCGAGGGCACTGTAGCTGGCCTGCAGTTGCTGTTTGCTCTGTTGTAGTTGGGACAGCTGGGCCTGATTCTGCGAAAGTCCTTGGCGGGTCGTGCCCAATACCTGTTTGGCCTGCGCCAGTTGTTGTTTCATGCCAGCGAGCTGCATGGCTGCAGGTGGTGTGGCCATCAGATAGCGACTAAGCACCCAACCCTCCACGCCGGATAGTTGAACTTGGGTATAACCGTTGGCGGTTGTTTTGACCACCGTAACCCGGTCGCCGGTAGTGAGCATCTTGATTATCTGGTACTGCAGCCCAGGGCCGGAACGCAGCGTGACCTTGATTTGATCCGTGATGTACATCGGGCCGCTGGCGGGCGCAGTGATTGAAGTAGCGGTTGGTGGGCTACTCGGCGTCGCAGCCATGGCATCGCTGATGGGTAGAGTTGTGGCGATCAGAAAGCAGATGGTGATCAGGCCGAGGCGCATTCAATGTCTCTCCCGGGAGGTTGTGACGTCCGGCAAGTGTTGAAGGTAGAGGACGATACTAGCATAGCCGTTCGTCTGTTTTGGTGATGCCGCTGTGCTAGAATTCGCCCACCGCCCCGGTGGCGCAGCTGGATAGCGCGGCCCCCTCCTAAGGGGCAGGTCACAGGTTCGAATCCTGTCCGGGGCACCATTCACTTCCCCTGATTTGCCGGCTCGATACGGTTCGCGCGGTGATGGCCGTGTGGTCCGGATCACACGCACTGGGCGCTCTCTGGATCATCGGTGCGGGTTTTCGTGCCTGGTCTCGTGCCGAAAATAAGCGATCAGAGCGGCAATTTGTGCTTCGTCTAGCGGGTTCTGCAGCGAGATCATCGGTGTGCCGTGAATACCCGTGATCATGCGTGCGGCGAATTCACGCGGGTTCATCTTGTGTGCCCAGGTAAACAAATCTGGCGTGGGGAATTCGGACTGCGGATTGTGGTAGCGATGACAGGCTGCACAGCGTTCGGCATATAAGCGACCGGCCCAGCGTATTTGATCTGGGGTGGCAGCCGTGCCGTTGATGTCGTGCAGGTACAGTGGGAAGGCGATGGTCAGTTTTTCGAGCACACGAGAGAACACGTGCCATCGCCTAGCGGTGAACGCACTGCGCAAGGTCTGTATCTGGCCGACCACACGTGTTTCAGCAGCTGCTTCGCCTTGCAGATAATGTCGCGCCAACAAGGGCAATACGTTCAGATCGGCTTTGATTTTCTGGTGCAAGCCCTGTTGTTCCTTGGGCGGGTACTTGGGTGTGCGTAGACGTTCGAAATTACCTTTGAGGACGAGTAGTTCGGCTGCGAAATCGCGTGCCTGGACGCCGCTGCGAAGGATGTCGGCATGGGCGGCGCCCAGTATTATGGACGCCGCCATGAGCAAGCTCAGGAGCAGCCGGCGTGTGGATACCTCAAGACTTGGGTGAGGCATTCTGGTCGTGCGTATTTTCAGTTGGCCTGCGTGAGTTTGATCTTGGTTTCCATCGGCAGGGCCGGGTTGCTCGACCATTGGGCCATCGATCCGTCGTAGACCTTGGCCTGCTTGTTATGTAACAGCTCATAACTCACGAACCAGCCGAGTGAGGCCCAGTGGCCGGTATTGCAGAAATTGATCTGTTCGCCCTGTGTCCCGACGCCGGCTTGTTTGTAAAGCGCCTTGAGCTGTGCGATCGAGCGAAATTCGCCGCCGTCGTTGACGGTGAACCAACCCTGAGGCAGGTTCGCGGCACCTGGAATGGTACCCGCGCGCTTGTCCATGGGGGGCTTGGTGACGCCGAGATATTGTGACATGGGACGGTTGTCGACGAGCTGGATTTTGTTCCCCGATTTCATGGCCTGTTCCACTTCGGACTCACTGGCCAGCAGATTGTGGTCGAGGTGCCCGCTGAACTGTGCGGCGCTCGCGGTTTGCATGCCGCGCTTGATGGGGTACTTACCGGCGACATAGGCCTTGTAACCGCCATCCATGATGGAGACGTTTTTGTCGCCTAGTACTTTGAAGGTCCAGAACACGCGTGTAGCGCTGCCCATGTCGAGGGCATTCGTGCCCGCCGAGTAAATCACGACATGTGTATGGTTATCGATCCCCAGCCCCCCGATCAGCTTATCGAGCTGCGCCACGGGCGGTAGCATGCCGGGTATGTCTTTTTCCTTGATGCGCCAGCCGGCCTTGGCGTAATTACTGTAAACGGCGCAGGGGACATGTCCGCTCATGTAGGTGAACTTGTCGCCACCACCGCCGACCGGACTGCGCACGTCGACGACCACGATGCCGGGTTTGCAGGTATGGGCGGCGACCCAGGCAGGGCTGACCAAGGGCGGCGACGTATCCTGCGCGCCGAATGCGGCACCGGCCATCGCCAACAATGTCGATCCGACTACGATTTTTTTAATGTTCATACGAGACTCTCCAGCGCTGGTGGTTCAGATCGTGATGACACGATCCGACGACAGGATTTCGTCCAGAAGACGATCCCATTGTGCTTCGCTCCGCGCCTCACGCAGATCGCTGCGATGGACGGAATGTGATGATGAGGAATCGGCTAGCGCATCCCGCAGGAAATTTTGATCGGGAAACAGACCGGTTTCGAGAATGACGATATTCATATGCGGTTCCTGCTCGCGGGTGTCGTGTCAAATGCTCAGTACGGCGTCCGCTTCCAGGCACATGACCTGGAGTGCGGTGGGCGGCACATACGGCAGATCCGAATCCATCAAGGTGCTCAAGGGTTCGATGTCGGACAGTTCCAGCAGCTCTGCTTGAGCGCGGTTTTCGGGTGTGTCCTCGACGTCCCGCCCCATGAAGACGAGATTGACCGTATGACCGAAAATGGTCAGGCCTGCGGCCACACGCATCGCCTCGGTCTGGTCGCGCCGACCGAGCAGTAGGATATTTTTGGTGTTCATATGAAGCGATCTCCGTCGAATGTCAGAGGCTGATGACCTTGCTGGCGTCGGCAATCATTGCGCTGTGATCGGTCTGGCTGCCGAGCTCGACGGGGCAGGGCGTGCCGTCGCAGTGGCGCAGCCATGAGTGTTCGCATACGACTGCCCGCCCGGCCTCCGCGACCAGGGTCGCGAGTTCGGGGTCGCGCAATACCGCTACGCCTTCGCCGGTGAAAAAGACGCTCCAGCCCGCGCCACGGCGGCGAGTTGCGCGTAGCAGGGGAGGCAGCAGCGTTTGCGCATCGCGCGAAGAAACCACGTACATCAGTTCCATGAGACCTTCCTTGTCGTGAGATACAGCGTGGTAAAGGCAATGGCGCCGCCTGCGAGCCCTGCCAGCAGTGCTACCAGGAACCAGCGCCAAGCGGGGGCGGCTGGATGATCCGTTGTGTGGCCGATCGCCGGACGGGTGGCGTAGGTTTCGTCCGCGACGGGCAGCGCCGTGTGTGCCGCCCAGGCTCGCCAACCCCCCGGATAGATCCTGACTCTGGCGCCTAAACCAGCGCGTAATGCGGCGAAATAGGCGATACCGCGCATCGGATCGGCGGCATAGGCGATGGCACCCTCGAGTGCGTCGGCGGATGGGCGGGTGGGTGGGTGTTCGGATAGCGAGTCGGCAGGTAGCGACTGCGCGCCGGGGATGTGCCCGCCGCGGTAGGCGTCGATACGCATGCCGCGATAGGCATCCAGCCCGCGGCCATCGACAAGCAGCGGTGGATTCGGTTGCGACAGCATGCGTGCGAGTTCTTCGCGCCAGACGATCAAGTCTGCGCGCACACGCCCTTCGTAGATGGGATCGGCCACGAGCGAGCGAGGGCGTCCGCGGGCTTCGCCAATGGTGGGGTCGTGCAGGACGGTGCGCAGCGAGCGTTGCAAAATGAGCACTCGGTGTTGACCGGCGAGATAGAGCACGCCGGCTACGAAGTCTCGCCGCAATGCGTGGTCGCCCGCGACCAGTACGGTTTCGCGACCGGATAGCCCCAGTGTGCCGAACAGCCACATGATCTGCCTGAAATCGGGTAGCCGACCATGCGGCCCCAGCAGTTCGCTGGCAGGCAGGCACCGGGCGTCGGGTACGCTCGCATGTTCGCAAACCGCGAGCGGTCTGACGTCGAGGGTGACGATGGCGGTTTGGTGCAGCAGGCCCAGGTCGTCGGTGTAGGCGAGTCCGTCCGTCGCCCCTGCCGTCAGCGGAGCGATGAGCAGGCATGCGGCGATGGCCAGCCGGGGTGTCACAGGCTCAGCAGCCTCCGAACTGCACCGGCGCGGTGCCGTCGGTGAGCGTGGCCGCATGTACCTTGGGCGGGTGCTCGATGTAATACTCCATCAATTGCGTCACGCTCATTTGGCCGTGCCGGTGGCCCACGTCGATGGCTTGCTCAAAGGTATCGAGCGGCATCGGGATGGCAGCCTGTTGCAGGGTATCCGGGGACACCGAGGCGAGCGGCGTCAGCCCAATGGCAAGCCCCAGGCTCACGAGCAAGGTCAGGGCGCAAAAGGTCAGAACCTTGGCGTTGTTCATCGGTGTGCTCCCGTACGCGTTACTTGCCGAATGGGTCTTGGGTGAAGGCCACCCACATGATGTAGAAGGCGACGCAAAACATGCCGATCTGAATCAGGGTCGAGAGGGTCATGGCGTTTACTCTCCGAGGTAATGGCGCACCAGCGTGTTCACATCGACAGGCTGGCCGGTTACAGGGTTAATGACGGCAGGCGTGTAGTAGGGCACGCCATAACGTGTGGCCTTGAGGTAGGCCGGCGGGGCCGATGTGATGTAGCCGAGCCCACCCAGGGTCAGCACGCTGGCGATTATCGCCAGCCCCGACATCTGTATCTGTCCGCGCGTCATCTCAGTTTCTCCGGATCACGACCTGCCAGCCGCGATCACCCTTGGGCGAGCCGAGCAGGGTGCCGTTGAGCTCTGGCAACATCGCCAGCACGGCCTCGAAGGAGGTGGGGTTGTCGATTTTCACGCCCACCACTTGCCCGGAAGACGCCTTGCCCAGGGCTTTTTTGGTCATCAGCTGCGGGCGTGGGCAGGAGTCACCCAAACAATCGACCCATTCGTCGACTGCCACCGAACTGCCGTCTTCGAGCGCCACCGAGGCGGCGCCACTCGATGCTGCAGCCTGCTTCTTTCCACCGAACAATCCCATTGCATGCTCCTTGTGTGAAGTGCCATGAGCAAAGGCTCGCGGCACGATCGTGAGTGTTTAACCTTTGCCTGCGGTAGCCAGCGTGTCTGTGTCGTCACCTTCCGCGCCGGTGGGCGAGGCGATGGTTGCGGATGCTGTTTTGGCAGTCTGCTCAGCGGCACGGACGGCGGCCTCGCGGGCTGCAGCCATGGCGCGTTCCTTACGGACGATGGCGTAGTAGATGCCGCCAAGTACCAAGCTTTGTATCAGGCCGAAGAAAATCGCCGGGATGCCGGTTTGCTGCTGCAGGGTCTGGGCGTTGGCGAAGCCAAGCTGCAATCCGGCCAGATCGACGCCGCCGGTCATGGTCTGCGGCGCGGGCGGCCACCAGGTGGAGGACCAGAACAGCGAGAACAGGAACATGCCGATGAAGGTGAACAACAAGGCCCACATCGCACCGACGTTGCCTTCACCGGATTTGACCCAGGTGGATACCGTGCAGGCACCCGCCAAGACCATGCCGATGCCGAACAGAAACAGCCCAATTACCTGATTGAGTCCGACCTCGAAATGCATTGGGTGTCCGCCGCCAACGCTGATGAAGGCGGTGAAACCGATGGTCAGGATCATCATGCAAACCAGCAGCGCTTTGGTGTTGCGATAACTCTTGAACAGCATGGCGTCGCGCAGGGCCGCGGTGTTGCAGAAGCGAGAGCGTTGTACCAGGAATCCGACCACCGAGCCGAACAGGAAGGCGGCCAGACATTGTGTCAACGATGACATTTCCATGGCTCAGGCCTCCATCACGCGCTTGTAGATCAGCGAGCCAACCCAGGCGCCGACGATGATGCCGCTTACTGAAAGATAACCGCCGAGATTCATTTCCGGCGTCAGGCCGAAGAAGGTGCTGACATTGCAGACAAAGGCCAGTCGGATGCCGATGCCCATCAGCAGGCCGCCGATGGTGATCATGATCCATTCGCTGAGATGCCGCGGGACGCGCCAGTAGAATTCCTTGCTGCCGACGGCGGCAACGATGGCGCCGAAGAACATGCCGAGGCTGATGTAAATCTTCCAGTAATACGGGGTCGGTTCGAAGGCGAATTTCCAGAATGGAATCCGATAGATCTGGTCACCCATGAACAGTTTGGCGACCAGCCCGGTGATCATGGTTTCGCCACCGCCCACGGTCCAGGCGCCGACGACCAGGAATAGAAATATGTCGAGCAGCGCGATGATACTCAGCGCGACGATCGGATCGATGGTCTTTTTGAATAACTGCATGGCCTCTCCCTGCCGGATCTGCGGATGTGCAGATAGAGGAGAGCAATGCTCATGCCAGCATTAAAAATAACTATGATTCAGTCTCTTGCGTATTAGTCATCGGATTTCGACATCGTCGTCGTCTCGTTTTGAGACAATCGTGTGTCCCGAAACGAGACAGGGTCAGTCGAGACCGAGCTTGCGCCGCAGTGTGGACCGGCTGATGCCGAGCCGCTTGGCGGCGGCCATCTGGTTGCCGTCGCAGGCCGCCACCACCCGACGGATATGATCGAGCTCCACTTCAGACAGCGATTTGAGCGCGGTGCCAGTCGGCACTGCTTCATGCGCCGGCGGTGAAGGACTCAGGTTGTCGAACAGAATGGCTTCGGCATCGAGGGTTTCGCGGTCGCTCAGTGCGAAGCTGCGTTCGAGTACATTGCGTAGCTGGCGTACGTTGCCAGGCCAGTCGTAAGCGACGAGCTTGCGGCGGGCCTGGGTGTCCACCGTGAGCCCCGGCCGGTCGGTTTTGTGGCGCAACAGTTCGATGAAGTGATCGATCAGTGGCGTGATGTCGTCGCGTCGCTCGCGCAAGGGAGGGATCGTTAAAGGTAGTACGTTCAGGCGGAACAACAGATCGGCGCGAAAGGCTCCGCTGTGAACCAAGCCGGCGAGGTCTCGGTTGGTCGCCGCGATTACGCGCACGTCGACCCGAGTACTGCCGGTGCCGCCCACCGGGCGTACTTCGCCCTCTTGCAGGACGCGCAGCAGCTTCGCCTGCAGGCGCGGGCTGACATCGCCGACCTCATCCAGAAACAGGGTGCCGTGATCGGCCTGCCCGAACAATCCTTCGTGCTGGGCGACGGCGCCGGTGAAGGCGCCCTTGACGTGACCGAACAGCTCCGAGTCGAGCAGGTCCTCGGGCAGAGTGGCGCAATTGACCGCAACGAAGGGCGCCGATACACGCAGGCTGGTTTGATGGATGGCGCGAGCGAGTACTTCCTTGCCGACACCGGTCTCGCCGGTAATGAGCACGGGGACGTCCTGACTGCGAATTCTCTGAACCAGCTCGGAAATGCCGCGCATCGCGGCACTCTCAGCGATGAGAGGGGAGTCGGGTCGGCCATCGAGCTGCGCACGTAGCCGGCTGACTTCCTCACCGAGCAGCTTGCGCTCAAGTACCTTGACCACGCGCATCAGGAGTTCGTCGGGATTGACCGGTTTGGTCAGATAATCGTAGGCGCCCAGGCGCATGGCCTCGACGGCATTTTCAATGGAGCCGAAGGCGGTCATCACGATGCTTTGGGTCTCGTCACCCCGTTCGCGCAGCGATTCGATGATTTCAAGGCCATTACCGTCGCCCAGGCGCAGATCGGTGATTACCAGATCCATCCGGTGGCGATCGATTATGGCTTTGGCCTCGGCGACGGATCCGGCCTCGATCACCTGGTGGCTGCGCGCCTTGAGCATCAGCCCGAGCGTGGTTCTCACCGCGTATTCGTCGTCCACGATTAATATGGTGGCCACAGGTCTAAAGCGTCTCCAGTTCGAATGCGACCTCGGTGCCCCTGCCGGGTTGGCTGATCATGTGCAGGCTGGTCCCATGTTGCATGAGTATGCGCTGAACAATGGCCAGTCCGAGGCCAGTGCCGCCCTTGCGGCCGGACACGAACGGGCGCCTGACCTTGTCCAGCAGGTCCGGGGCGATGCCCTCCCCGTTGTCGCCAATCGCAAGGCGCAGACGGTGCCCGCCAGACGATTCGAGGGCGACGACGATGCGCCCATGTCCTGCCATTGCCTGCACGGCGTTGCGCATCAGATTCCACAACACTTGACGCATCTGGTCCTGGTCGAAGACCGCCAGGTGTGCCGGCGTGTCGATGCGTCGGACAATTTCGATATCACCGGCGACATCGGGGTCGTTGGCGAACAGTGTGACGACTTCGTCGATCAGCACCAGCAGGTCATGGCGTTCGAGGCAGGATTCACGGACGCGCGAGAAGTCGAGAAAGCTCTCGAGAATACGCTGCAAACGACCCGCTTCGTCGTTGAGTATCCGGCGTACCTTGATCTGGTCCTCGGCGTCCAGCTCCGATTGCCCTATGAGGCTGACGGAGTTGATCACCGCCGCCAGCGGATTGCGGATTTCATGGGCGATGCTGGCAGCTAGCTCGCCGACGCAGGCCAGTCGCTCCGCATCCATGCGCTTCTCGTGCTCACGTACGACGGCCTGCGAGGTTTCACGCAAGGAGTCCAGCATGCCATTGAAGGCTTTGGCCAACACGCCGACCTCGTCGCGGCGGCGGACATCCACGCGAGCCCCGAGATCGCCATCTGCGATGCGCTGCACGGCCGTGCCCAGACGATGCAGATTGCGCGTGATGGCGTAGGACAGCAGCCAGGCGGCACCGCCGCCAATGAGCAATGCGGTGAGGATGAACAGTAACCCCTCGTTACGTATGCGTTGTAGTTCACGATGCATCCCGGCGGTGGATAGGCCTAGGTAGACGGTGCCGACTACACGCCCCGCCACGCGCACCGGTTCATCAAGTCGCATGAGTCGGGGATGTCGCTGGGCGATATCGGGGCGTACCGTGACGAGCGAACGGCCGACATCGCTGCCCGAGGTGCTGGCCAGCACTTCACCGCGCTCGTCGACGATCAACCCGTAGGCCACATCCGGCTGCTGGCGTACCCGCGCGGTGACCTCTCCCAGCGAGGCCAGATCCTCGGACAGCAGCGCATTGGTGCTCGCTACCGCCATCAGATTGACCAGCGAATGCCCGCGACTTTCCAGCTCGGCTCGGATTCCGGCCGATTGTTCGTTGACGGCATCCCAGATGAATCCGCCCATCAGAATCACGTGGACCAATGACACGGACAGGATCAGGCGCACGCGCAGCGTCGACAGCCACGGAATGCGTTCGCTGCTGCGCAAGGTCCAGCCAGCTGCCGGTTTCATGGTTTATTTCACCTGTCTGTACTCGGCATCGCTGGTGCGGATGAAGCCCTGCGGAAAGCCGAGATGTCGGAGTATGTCGTCGTCGTGCGGGTGTTCGTGCAAGGCCAGCAGGCTGGCGGCGATAGTCTCGCGCAGCTTGGACGGCAGGGTGTCGAGCACGGCGATGGGCATCTGCGGCTGCGGCGGGGTTTCCGCGATCACACGCAGGTTCCCGCGCACTGCACGAGGCATCGAGCGCAGCGATGGCCACCAGGTGCCGGCGACGTTGACTAATCCGGAGTTCAGGGCCATCAGCACCGAGTCCTGCGAGCCGAAGTAGCGCACCTTGCAACAGCGCTCAAGGTCGACGCCGTGCGTGCGTAAATAACTGCGTGTCATTACCGTGGCCGCATAGGCACGGGGATCGGGGAAGCCGATGACCAGTCCCCGCCGCCATTGTGCGGGGTCGATGCCGTGGAGCGGGCTGTCTTTGCGCACCACCAGGATACCGGTGAAGGGTTCGCCGAGGACCTTGACGACGGCGGTATAACCGGCCCGCTTGGCCTGGGTGAACAGCAGCGGATTCAGATACACGATGTCGTAGTCGTGATGCATCACGCGTTGCATGAAGACCGAGAAGCTCGGGGCGGTAACGAACTGTACCGGCCGGTGCAACGAACGCTGTAGGTATTCGGCCAGCGGTATGAACATGTCGGCCAGCTTGGTCGGGCTTTGCAATGGCAGCACGCCAAAGCGCAACCAGTGTCCATGCTGTGCCAGGACCGGGGGCTGTGCCTGTCCAGGTGGCGCGAGGGCCAGCAGGATGAGCAGGCAGCAGGCACCGATCAGTCGATGCGGCATACGCGGGCTGGGTGCTGTGCTCATGACTGACCTTGGGTGGACGAGTGAATTTAGTCGAAATCAAGGTATAACGTGGGCCTATCGGTGCGCAATGCGAAGTGTCTGTCTGCGCCGGTTCAATGACTACCGCGTATGCGGTAAGCTACGCGCCCTTGTGCCGATGCGCAGAATGATCGACACGCGCGCCGCGACGTTTCATGTCCAGACCCGACAGATGACGGGTCTCTCGCCGAACACCACTCATATACCCGTCATATCACATACCGTGCGGCGCCGATGTCGCGCGGACCATCGGATTTGCCCCGGAGATTACGCTTGATTCCCACCTTGTCTCGCTTCGAAGAAACGAAAATCAATGTTCTGAGCGGTATTACGGTCGCTTTGGCACTCGTGCCAGAGGCAATTGCCTTTGCCATGGTCGCGCATGTCTCGCCGCTGACCGGGCTCTACGCGGCCTTCATCCTCGTGCTGATCACCTCGATATGGGGTGGGCGACCGGGGATGGTCTCCGGGGCGAGCGGGGCAACCGCGGTGGTCATGACCGCGCTGGTGGTGTCGCACGGTGTCGAATACCTGTTCGCGGCGGTGGTGCTCATGGGGTTGCTGCAAATCCTGTTCGCCGTAGCCAAACTGAGCAAGTTCGTACGCCTGATCCCACACCCAGTGATGTTGGGCTTCATCAATGGTTTGGCGATCGTGATCTTCCTGGCCCAGCTCGACCACTTCAAAATCAAGACACCGCAGGGTGTCGAGCAGTGGATGCCGGACAGTGCGCTGCTGATCATGCTCGGTTTGGTCGCGCTGGCCATGCTGGTGATCTACCTAACGCCGCGCGTGACCCGCGCGATCCCAGCTACGCTGTCCGGTGTGTTGGTGGTGACTGCGTTGGTGGTCATTTTCAAGATTCCAACGGTCACCGTGGGTGATATCGCCTCACTGTCGGGTTCGCTGCCAAGCTTTCATTTGCCCGAAGTCCCCTGGACATGGCATACGCTGGCCATCATCTTTCCCTATTCATTGATTATGGCGGCCAACGCGCTGGTCGAAACGCTGCTCACGCTCAACCTCATCGATGAGATGACCGATACGCGCGGGAAACCCAATAAGGAATCGCTGGCCCAGGGGATCAGCAACGTCGCCTGCGGATTTTTCGGGGCGATGGGAGGATGCGCGATGCTGGGCGAGAGCATCATCAACGTCAGCAACGGCGCGATCCGGCGCCTATCGGGGATTACGACTGCAATTTTCCTGATCTCGTTCATCTTGTTCGCTTCAAAGCTGATCGAACAGATCCCGGTCGCGGCGCTGGTCGGCGTGATGTTCGTTGTGGTCGAGAAGACCTTCGAGTGGAGCAGCCTGCGCTTCTTCGGCAAGCTGCCCGTGGCCGATATCTTCATCGGCATACTGGTGGCGGGTATCACCGTGTTCGTGGACATCACCGTGGCAGTGGCCGCGGGCGTGGTCGTTGCCGCATTGGTTTTTGCTTGGGAACACGCAAAGGAGATTCGGGTCAAGATTGCGCTTGATGCACAGGGCAACAAGATCTACGAGCTTGAGGGCACGCTGTTTTTCGCCTCGGTGGCGCAATTCAATGCCTTGTTTACACCTCGGGAAGACCCGGAGACGGTTATCGTCGAATTCCGCAAGGCACGCATCGTCGATCATTCAGCCATCGAGGCGATTGACGCCTTGGCGGCGCGCTACGAGCGCAACGGCAAGAAGCTCTACCTGCGCCATTTGAGCGTTGATTGCCGTGACTTGCTCGACAAGGCCCGCGACCTGGTCGAATTCAATGTGGCCGAGGATCCGCACTACCGCGTCGCCGACGACAAAATCAACTAGCGTCGGTCCTCCGGCAGCGATTAGCGAGGCAGTCGCGCTGCTGCGATCAGATGGCGCGACCAGAAGCGGCTGTTAAGGCGCTCAATACTGACGTGGTCGCCGGTGGCGGGCGAGTGGATGAAGCGTCCGTGGCCGATATAGATACCATCGTGCGTAGGCGGTCCCCGACGAAAGCGGAAAAACAGCACGTCTCCCGGGCGCAGCTGGTTGAGCGGGACGTGGCGCAACTGGCGATATTGTTCCCGGACCGTGCGCGGAACGCCGGCATATCCAGCCTCACGACTGGCCCAGTAGACCAGCCCGCTGCAATCGAATCCGCTACGCGGTGTATCCCCACCGTAGCGGTAGGGTGTGCCAACGGCTTCGTGCAACAATCGGACAAGGCGCTGGCGGTCGCCGTGCCCATGCGGTGTGGACGAAGGCGCCGCGCGCATGTTGAGCGGGGGTGTCGTTGCGCAGCCGCCCAGGAGTAGGGCGACTGCGAGTAACGAAAAGGCTGCTAACGGGGCACGTCGCGTCACGGGTGATCCGAATGGCGGTGATGTCCCGGAGTCTAGCAACCCTGGTCGAGCACGGTTACGCCTCCTCAGAGCCCGAGGCGCGTGCGCAATGCATCCGTGGGTAGCGGTTCGTGATGGTGGACCTCGATCCTGGGCTCGGCGGCGTCCAGCGGCTCGGCATGCCCGATTTGCCATCCGAGCACATCCGGGGTGGCCTCGGAGGCATCGCCCTGACGCTGTTCGATACGTGCGCGCAGACTGGGCTCGGGGGCCTGCACGTCGAGTATCAGGTAAGGCAGATCATGCCGCGCGGCGAGTTCGGCGAAGCGCTTACGCTGGTGGCGCGCGAGAAAGCTCGCATCCACTACGACGGGAAAGCCGCCATCAAGGGCGAGTTCGGCGCGATCTTCCAGGGCGGCATAGGTGCGTTCGGTCACATCCTCGGCATACAGTCCGGTGCCGATGCCCGAGCCGCTGCGTGCCTCTGGTGCGAGTCCATGCAGGCGCTTGCGCTCGACATCCGAGCGTAGACGAATCATGCCGATCAACTCTACTGCCTGAGTGCTGAGCGTGGTTTTGCCCGCGCCGGCGAAGCCGTGGGTTACGAGCACGGCGCCGTGCATGCCTGCGGTGTAGTGCTCCGCGAGATCGGCGTAGCGTTGATAGGCTTCGAGCACCGCTTCACGCTCGGTGTCGGCCAATCCAGGTTGGCCGAGCCGGATGCTGGCGACCTTGGCGCGGACCATCGCGCGGTAGGTTTGGTAGAAGCGCATCAGGCGCAGTGCCTGATGGTCTCCGCTCAGTTCTACCCAAGCATTGAGCGCACGATGCGCCAGCGCGCTGGCGCCGCGACTTTCCAGGTCCATCACGAAAAAGGCGATTTCGTTGGCAACGTCGATCCAACGGAAGTCATCGTTGAATTCGATGCCGTCGAAGATGGCGATTTCGCCTTCGATACGGGCCATGTTGCCCAGATGCATGTCGCCATGACACTCACGAATGCAGCCGTTTTCGCGGCGTTCGGCGAGGAGTGGCGCGAGGCGGTCGTATTCGGCGCGGGTCCAGCGTTCGAGTCGCTCAAGCTGCGCCCGACGTGTGGGCTGGTCGATCAATGGGTGTAGCTGATCGAAGTTCTGCTGCATGGGTGCGAACACGGCCTCGGGCTGACCGAGCGGGCTGGCGAGGTCGACCTGTGCGGTCTGTGCATGGAAGGCCGCGATACGTGCGATCAGCGCATCGATGTGAGCGGCCGTCAGTTCGCCGCGTGCGAGTAGTTGATCGAGCTGCTGATCGGGGTCGAACTGGCGCATGCGCACCAGATATTCGATGGGCGTGCCGCTACCGCCGATCACGGGTGATTCCGGGCTGCCCGTGACGGCTAGGCTGTCCAGATACAGATCTGGTGCAAGCCGTCGATTGAGTCTGATTTCCTCTTCACAGAAGTGCTTGCGACGGGCAAGGGTGGAAAAGTCGAGGAAGCCCATGTCGAGCGGTTTCTTGAGCTTGTACGCGAATTCGCCGGTGAGTAGGACGGCTGAAATGTGCGTCTCGATTACGCGGATGGTGGATACAGGATGCGGATAAGCGGCAGGATTCTGTAATCCCTTGAGTAGATTGCTGAAATCAGATGGTTCCACGGGCGACCTGCTTGTGATATCGGGGACACCGAAGGATAATGAAAACCCCTCGCGGCCACAAACCCCGCGTCTCATAGCCCGCTTTCGATGGCCAGATCCTCCACCCGAGCCCCCCGGCGTTCACCTGCTCGCGCTAAACGCCGCCCGGACCGCCGAAGGCGCTGGTTGGCAGGGATAACCGCTCTCTTTTTGCTGGTTGGCGCGGGCTATGTCGCCTACCTCAATCACGTCATCGTCAGCCAGTTCGAAGACAAGCGCTTCGAACTGCCGGCGCGTGTCTTCGCAAGCCCGGTGCAGCTTTACGCTGGCCGACGTATGTCGTCGGCGGATCTTGCTCAGGCGCTCGCGCTGCTGCACTACAGCGCGCATTCAGGGGCGCCACGGGCGCATACCTATCAAGTCTTGGGCGACGGTTATCTTGTGCATACCCGCGGTTTCGATTCGCCGGATGGGAACGAGCCTTCGCGTTTGCTGCGCGTGCGTTTCGACGGCGGACGTATTGCCTCGCTGGACGATGCCACGAGCGGTCAGCCGGTAGCGCTTGCCCGCTTGGCACCGTTGCTGATTGCCAAGATCTATCCGCGTAGCCACGAAGACCGGATTCTGGTGCGCATGAGCGAGATGCCGCCTCTCTTGCCCAAGGCGCTGGTGGCGGTGGAAGATCGGCGTTTCTACGAGCACCACGGCGTCGACCCGGTGGCCATCGGGCGGGCATTGGTGGCCGATATTCGCGCGCGGCGCTTCGTGCAGGGCGGCAGTACGCTGACGCAACAACTGGTCAAGAATTTCTTCCTGAACAACCAACGTAGCCTCTGGCGCAAATTCAACGAGGCGATCATGGCCGTCCTGCTGGAGACGCATTACAGCAAAGCGGAAATCCTTGAAACTTACCTCAACGAGGTTTATCTGGGGCAGCAGGGCAGTCGCGCGATACACGGCGTGGGACTGGCCAGCGAGTTCTATTTCGATCGACAGGTGCAGCAGCTCGACACGGCCCAGGTTGCCCTACTGGTGGCAATGGTGCGTGGACCGACCTATTACGATCCTAGGCGGCATCCGCAGCGTGCGCTCAAACGTCGCAATCTGGTACTCGCGGAAATGGCCGAGGCGGGCCTTCTCAGCCCCGCACAAGCGCAGGCGGCGCAAGCGAGTCCGTTGGGCGTGGTGACCGAACCGGTGTCGGGGATCACGCCGTTTCCCGCCTTTCTCGATCTGGTTGAGGCGCAGCTCGCCCGCGACTACCGTGCCGAGGACCTGCGTACCGAGGGTCTGCTGATCTATACCACCTTGCGTCCGTTGGTCCAGCTACGTGCGCAGCAGGCCGTGAGCACCGGGCTCCGGCGTATCGAGCATGGTCGTGACCTGCGCCCTGACACCCTGGAGGCCGCCGCCGTGATTACCTCGGTTGCGGATGGCGAGGTACTGGCGCTGATTGGCGGGCGTCGTGACGTGGCCGGATTCAATCGTGCCCTGGATTCCCGTCGCTCGATCGGTTCATTGTTCAAGCCAGCCATCTATCTGGCGGCGCTCGAACGTCCTCAGCGGGATACGCTTGCAACGTTGCTTGACGACAGCCCGTTGACCGTCACCTACGGCAACGGTCAGCAATGGTCGCCGGTGAACTACGATCGTCGATACCACGGCAAGGTCACGTTGATGGATGCGCTGGTCCACTCCTACAACGTCCCGAGTGTGCGCCTCGGCCTCTCGGTCGGCCTTGGCAAGGTCATCGACATGGCCCATCGGCTGGGTATCACACAGCCCATCGACGCCTATCCAGCCGCCTTACTGGGAGCTGCCGCCGTACCGCCGATCGAGATGGCGCAGATGTACCAGACCATCGCCGCAGGCGGTTACCGGGCACCACTGCGCGCGATTCAGACGGTGGTCAATCCCCGTGGTGAGAAGCTTCAGCGCTATCCTCTGCACATCGAGCAGGTGGCCGACGGCAAGTCCGACTATCTGCTGATCGCAGCGCTGCACGAAGTCACGCGCAGGGGCACGGCGGCATCGTTGCAGACCTTGTTGCCGGGCCTGGCGCTGGCGGGCAAGACGGGTACCACGAATGACCTGCGCGACAGCTGGTTTGCAGGTTTCGGTGGGCGCGAAGTCACCGTGGTCTGGGTGGGACGCGACGACAATCAACCGACCGGACTGACAGGATCGACCGGCGCGCTGCCACTGTGGGCGGGTATCATGGGCGCTATACACGCCTCGCCATTACAGATGACCCAACCGACCGATGTCGAATGGCAAACTATCGACCCCGTGAGTGGGCAGCGCCTTGCCGCGACTTGTCCGGGTGCCGAATGGATGCCCTTCGTCAAGGGTAGCGTGCCGAGCGGTGAAGCTCAGTGTCGGGCAGGCGCATTACGCCAGGCTATCGAATGGTTCAAGGGATTGATGCAATGAGAAATACCAGAATCGTGGTGATGCTGTCGGCACTGACCCTGTTGGGCGGTTGCGCGACGCCTACGCTCAGGACAGGGCAGCCGCCTGCGCTCCCGCCAGCGGAACGCGCCCCCCCGGGCGGTATGCGCACACCACAGTCAGCGGCAGCACCGGCCGCATTACCGCCCGCGGCGTTGGCTCTGGCACGGGATGCCGATCGAGCAGCCGATCGGCGCGACTGGGGAGTAGCCGCGCGCGATCTTGAACGGGGACTCAACATCGCACCCCACAGCGCGCTGTTGTGGCAGCGGTTGGCGGCGGTGCGTTACAGCCAGGGGCACTACAGACAGGTTGAGGCACTGGCGCACAAATCGAATGCGCTGGCCGGCGAAGATGTGGCTATCCGGCGCATCAACTGGCGCATGATCGCCGCCGCGCGTGTGGCCCTGGGTGATCGCCGAGGTGCCGAGGAGGCCACGCGCCGTGCCGCCACACTCAGACCTTGAGGCCGTTGTGCAGGCCGTAACGTCAGAAGCGCTGCGTCAGACAGTCGGTGCCCTGTTCGAGGCGAATGGAGCGTTGGCCGCCGCGATGCCAGGCTTCGTGCCTCGACCGCAGCAGCGGACGATGGCGGAGGCCGTGGCCGAAGCGCTGAGCGAGAACGAAACACTGGTGGTTGAGGCCGGGACGGGCGTCGGCAAGACCCTGGGTTACTTGCTTCCGGCGGTAGCCAGTGGCGGCAAGGTCATTGTTTCCACCGGCACCAAGAACCTTCAGGATCAACTCTTTCGCAAGGATCTGCCGGTGGTGCGCGGTGTCCTGAGGCGGGAAGTGGATGCCTGCCTGCTCAAGGGGCGGGCGAACTACCTGTGCCTCTACCGGCTCAAGCAGTACGCCGACTTCAGTGCGGGGCAGGGCAATGCCGATGCCGGCGACGTGCAACGCATCCAGTCCTGGTCGCATCGCACGCGCGATGGCGATATCGCCGAACTGGCTAGCGTGCCGGAGGAGGCTCTGGTCTGGTCGCGCGTGACTTCAACCGCCGATAACTGCCTCGGGCAGGAATGCCCCGATTACAGCGAATGCCACGTCGTGCAGGCGCGTCGGCGGGCGCAGGAAGCGGATGTGGTGGTGATCAACCATCATTTGTTTTGTGCCGATCTGGCGCTTAAGGAAGAGGGCGTGGGGGAGATTCTGCCGAGCGCCAATGCCTTCATCCTCGACGAGGCGCACCAGCTGCCGGAAGTCGCGACCCAGTTTTTCGGTATGAGCGTGGGCAGCCGCCAACTGTCAGAGCTGGCCCGCGACGCGATCGCCGCGCAGCTGGCCGAGGCTTCCGATCAACCGGAGCTGCGCGAGCGCGCCCAGGCGCTCGAATATGCCGTGCGTGGTCTGCGTGCCTTGCTCGGCACCGAGGGGCAGCGTGGCGGCTGGGATGCGATTGCCGGAGAGGAGGCGAACGCGGGGTTGTCGGCCGTGATCGAGGCCCTCGCAGTTTTACAGGCGGGTCTGGAGCAGATAGCCGAACGCGGCAAGGCGTTGCAAGCCTTGGCGCGGCGTGCCCAGGCGCTGCACGAGCGTATCGAGTTGTTTCTTGAGCCGGATGATGCCGTGATCCGTTGGTATGAGACCTATCAGCGCAGCTTCGCGCTCAATCTCACACCGCTGGATATCGCCGGCACCTTCGCCAAACACAAGGCGCGCTATCCGGCAGCCTGGATCTTCACCTCGGCGACGCTGGCCATTGGCGAGGATTTCCGCCACTTTACCGCCCAACTCGGTCTGGGCCAGTCGAAGACCCTGAGACTGGGTAGCCCTTACGACTTTGCTCGTCAGGCCTGTATTTATCGCCCCGAGGGGTTGCCGGCGCCTAATGCGCCGCATTATACCGAGGCCATGGTGCGTGCCGTCAGACCGGTGATCGATGCGAATCCGGGCGGGACCTTCATCCTATTTACCAGTCACCGGGCGTTGCAGATTGCCGCCGGCCTGCTGCAGGACTTGGGCGAGCGGCCCTTGCTGGTACAGGGTAGTGCCTCGCGACGCGAGCTGATCGAGCGCTTCCGCGAGGCGGGTAACGCGGTGCTTCTGGGCGCACAGAGTTTCTGGGAAGGCGTCGATGTACAGGGGGCGGCCCTGTCGTGTGTGGTCCTCGATCGTCTGCCCTTCGCCGCGCCCGATGACCCATTGCTCAAGGCGCGCGCGGAGGCGATCACTGCGCGTGGCGGCAATCCCTTTCGTGAACAGCATTTGCCGCGTGCGGTGATCGCCTTCAAACAGGGTATCGGCCGGCTGATCCGTGACAGCCATGATCGCGGGGTACTCGTGCTCTGCGATCCTCGGCTCGGACAGATGAGTTATGGACGGGTATTTCTCAACAGCCTGCCACCGGCACCGATGGTGCGCCGGATCGAGGCGGTGCAGGCTTTTTTTGCCGCGAGCGATCCGGTTCAAGCGGAGATCTGTCAGTGAAATTGCTCGCCATCGATACATCAACCGATGCCTGCTCGGTGGCTCTCGGGCTGGGTGAGGCGGTACTCGAACGGCATCAGGTGGCGCCTCGCGAGCATACCAAGCTGGTATTGCCGATGGTTTCGGAACTGCTTGCGGAGGCGGGTATCGGGCTGGTTGATCTCGATGCCTTGGTGCTTGGCCGCGGGCCGGGTGCCTTTACCGGTCTGCGTATCGCCGCTGGTGTGGTGCAGGGGTTGGCATTTTCCGCCGATCGCCCGGTTGTTCCGGTATCCACGCTGGCGATGCTGGCCCAACCCTGGATCGAAAAAGGGCATGCGGCCGTGATTGCGGCGCTGGATGCGCGCATGGGTGAGCTTTACTGGGGAGGCTTCAAAGCCGATGCGCAGGGTTTGGCGGTACTGGCTGGCGAGGAGGCGGTGTTACCGCCTTCCGCGGCGTATCTGCCCGAGGCAGGGCACTGGGTCGGCGTTGGACCGGGGTTCGCCGCTTATGCAGATGCCTTGTCCGGATGGGTGGGTGTCGAGGTCGTCGATAGCCTCGCGTTGCCGCGCGCGCGCCACGCTTTGCGGCTGGCCGCGCGCGACTTCGCTGCAGGTCTTGCCGTGCCGGCTGAAGGTGCGCAACCGGTTTATCTACGTAATCGCGTGGCGCAGACCATAGCGGAACGCGGTTAGAGCGCGATCAGAGCGCGCCCGGCACTGTGTAGCAATCCGCGGTGGCGTAGTTCGTTCAGACAGGTTTCCACCGAATACAAGGAACCAATCAGCAGATAACGGCCCTCGGCGTTTAGCGCATGTACGTCGACATCGGCCGGGCAGTGCGGATGGGCACCATCGGTCAGCTGAATGGTCGTGGTGGCTCGTAGCGTGGGTTCGTCGTGCGGTAGCAGAACGATTTCGCGGACCGACTCCAGGCGGCGCAGATGTCGCATCAGCAGCTTCGCCTTGCGCTCAGAGGCGGCGAATCCAAGCAGGATGGCGGCTTCACCCGGTTGCTCGGTCTCGCTGTTCTGCACAAGCTGCAGGGAAATCGCCCAATAGGTGCAGACAGCGCTGATCCGCGCCAATACGCCAGTGCGGTCCTCCACGCGTATGCGCAGTACCCAGCGGATCGTGCTCATGCTGCGGCCTCCCATTCACGCAATTTATCGGTGACACCGCGACCCACGGCGCAGAGTTGGGCATGTTCGTCGTCGTCGAGCGGTAGCGGATTGACCGTCACCCAACCCTGATGGCCGACCAGTACAGGTACCCCGATCACGGTGTCGAGTCCAAGCCATTCGCCCTTGAGGGCCACCTGGGCAGCCATCACGGTTTGATGCCCTGAAAGCACTACACGCAGCATGTCGACGGTGGCGTTGGCCGTGGCGACGGCGGTTTTGGCGCCCGAATAGTGTGTGGCGAAGGGGCCGAGCCCGACCCGCAGGTCGGCGGGCAGCGTGCCGATATGGCGAAATGCCTCGCCCAGATCGCCTGCCTCGATCAGTGCACGTATGCCCTTCGTCTCATTTGCAAGGGTATCGGGGTAACCGGCAGACGTAAGGCCACGGCGCAGTCGCCTACGCAGCTGATCGGTTTCCTCCGGGTCGAAACCGTGCAAGCGTAGTGATGACCAAGTGGGTACAAGACCGCTGCCATGCTCGCCGAGCATATAGGCCTCCACGCGTTGACGTGCGAGCCCGAGTTCGCCAGCGATTTCGCGTCGAAAGCGGAGGGTGTCCTGATAGGCGCCCATGCCGAAGACACGACGTCTGCCCAAGTGATGAGCGAAGATCGACACGCCCAGCTCCACCGGATTACTGACCACGATGACCAGTTCATGACCGTGGCCGTGACGTGCGATTGCCTGCGCGTAGGTTTCGAACAAGGTGCGGTTGGCGATTGCCAGTGCGTCGCGCGTCATGGGCGTGCGACTATCCGTTGGCAGGGTGACGCCAGCGGCAAATACGATGACTTCCGCTGCGATTTCCTCTGGCGACAAGGTAATGTCGAGCTCGGGTGCCGCTTCGAAGAAGGCATCGCGAATATCGGCTACCATGCCGCGAAGGCGGGCTTCGGCAGGCGGTCGCCCGACCAGTTGGACACGATCCATAGGACCGACAAGCCCCTTGAGTATGAGTTGTACCACGACCTGGTGTCCGGTGAGGCCGGTGGCCCCAATCACGGCGATATTCATTTTGATGCGCCCCCTTGCGACAGGTCCGCTATATAGCAATATGCGGGCCAAGCTGGGAAGTCAGTGGGCGGGTGCCGAATGAGATCTCGGCGGTGGAGGGTGCGCTGCAGGTGCTTGTTTTCAGGGCGCGCGCGCCAAAATCGTGCGCAGCGATGAATTGACTCACTGGAATAAGCCCGTTCACCGGGCGTCTTTAAGCTATGCCGGTCGTTAGATAAACCGCCCGGCCTTACCCACCGATGGAGAATGTCATGAAGCTGTTCGTATCCATGGCCCTTCTGGGCTTCACCTTGGTCGTGGCCACCGTCGCGCGTGCTGATAATTTGCCGGAGTTCCCCGGTATCGAATCGGTGCCTATCACACCCGATATGAACTACGGTGGTTTCTTCAAATCGCATCAGCCGGTCAAGCTGGTGTTCGGTGTGGCAAATCCAGGTGCCCAGCTCAAGGAATCACTGATCAATACCGCAGCGACGGTACGCTATCTCAAGAGCAAGGGCTACCGTTACGAGATTCAGATCGTGCTGTACGGCCGGGCGGTGCTGACGGCGGATCAATGGAAGCAGGAATACAGTAGTTACAGTGCGCAGTTCCAGGCACTGCACGAGCAGGGTGTGCAGTTTCGCGTCTGTCACAATTCGATGTATAGCCTGCACGTCAAGGCCGACGACATCTACCCGTACATGAAAATCGTACCGGCCGGCATTCTGCAATTGACCAAAAAGCAGATGCAGGGCTTTGCCTATATCAGCAATCGCTGAACGTTATCCGCTGTTATGTCGGAATCGCCGGGCGGGGGCGGTTCCGACATGCATCCCATGACGAGCTCCCCGATCTGGGCCAACGCCACAATTTCGCGTTAGCTTGGCACTAAAAACCTTGTAAACTCCGCAATGGGGTCGATAAGCCGGCCAGGCCTGTCAGGCTTGGAGTACCTGCATTTGCGCACGTATTCTGGCAAGGTTTTGAAACGTACTCGGGTTATATATAAAGGTCGATCCTGATGACTGGGTACCCCGCCAGACCGTCACGGAGTGTCCTGATAACGAGCCATAAATAATCATGGACCATGATGTTGCTCCCGCTCTGGCTGCTTTGCTGGGTCGTGTGAACAAGCTGCCGACGTTGCCTTCGGTAGCCTTGCGTGTGCTGGAACTCGGTGAGGATCCCTATGCCGGTATTGGCGAAATCACCGAGGTGGTGGCCAATGACCCGGTACTCAGCGCCAAGTTGCTCAAGGCCGCGAACTCGCCACTTTATGCGATGCGTCGCCAGGTCGACAATCTCCGACAGGCGATTAGCGTGCTGGGCTTCAATGCGGCACTGACGTTGGCACTGTCGTTTTCGCTGGCCCCCGAATCCGACGCTGGCCCGCTTGACAAGCTGGCCTACTGGCGACGCTCGCTGCTCGCTGCAGTAGGGGCGCGCGTGATCGCCGAACAGGCGCATATCAACGAGGCAAGCAAATGTTTTGTCGGCGCATTGCTTCAAGATATCGGCATGCTGGTACTGGAGAAGGCCCATACGGAAAGTTATGCAGACATGCTTGTCGCGTGCGACAGTCATGAGGCGCTGGTGTTGGCCGAGCGTCAGGCCTTTGGCTTCGACCATGCGGTGGTGGGAGCGGCTCTGCTGGAAAATTGGCGCTTGCCTGAGTGTGCCTGGCGCGCGGTTGCCGGTAGCCACGATCTGACCCTGAGTAGCAAGGCTGCGCAGCCTTCTGGCATTGCCTGTTGTGTCTATCTATCCGGTTTGTTATCCGACCGCTGGATTCACTCCGATCGGGTCGATACGCTGGATGAGCGATTTGCTGATCAGGCCCATGTGGTATTGGGTCTGGATCAGGCCGCCTGCGAGGCCGTTATCGCTCATATGGATGAGGTGCTCCCGCATTACGCCGGGTTGTTCGAGGTGGAGCTTGTCCTCAACGAGGATCGCGCATCGTATCTGATCGATGAGGCACGCGAGGTTTTGGTGTTACGCAATCTCCGCACCCTCCAGGAGGCGTCCGAATATAAACAACGCACGGAGATGCTGGAGTCGCGGAACCGTCAGCTTGAGGCGCGCGCCTATATCGATCCACTGACGGGCCTGCTCAATCGTGCCCGACTCAATCAAGTACTTGAACAGGAATTCCATGCAGCCATTGCCGGTGGCTGGCCCTTGTCGCTGGGATTCGTCGATCTCGACCATTTCAAGCGGATCAACGATACCTATGGACACCAGATTGGCGATCAGGTGCTGATCACCGTATCGCGGGTTTTGCAGGCACAGGTACGTCAAGCGGACATTGCGGCGCGTTACGGCGGCGAGGAATTCGTGCTGGTGTTTCCCGGAACCGAGGAGATCAAGGCCTTCGATCTTCTGGAACGCTTGCGTAGGACGGTGGCCGCCGAGATACATCGGGCCGACGGCGCCGATATCGTGGTCACGACCTCTCTGGGTCTGGCCACCTTCTCGGGCAATTTGGCCGATAGCGAGTTCGGCACGCCGGAGGAGCTGATCCGAGCAGCCGACCGCGCGCTCTACGCGGCTAAACGCGAAGGGCGCAATCGCACGGTAATCTATCGCCGAGCCGAGGATTGAGTACGGATATCAAAGCTCCCAGCGATGTTTCAGGTCGAGCGGTGCCTGAACAGCCAGCCGGCACCGGCCAGGCAGCCCACGCCAATCAACGCCATCGGCCAGAACTGATTCCATAGCAGTGAGAATGAGGCACCTTCGAGAAAGACGCCGCGCAACACGGCCATGAAATAGCGCAGGGGGTCGAGCAGGGTGATGTATTGCACGGCCAGCGGCATATTGGCGATGGGGGTGGCGAAGCCAGAGAGAATCACGCCCGGTACCAGGAACATGAAGGCGCCCAGCAGCGCCTGTTGCAGCGTGGTCGCTAGCGAGGAAATCATCAGCCCCACGCCACTGGCCGAGAGCAGGAACAGGAACAGACCGGTATAGAGGGTCAACAGATGGCCACGCAGCGGCACACCGAACCATACGATCGCGACGATCACGATCAGAGTCGCCTCGAACAGTCCGATGAGCAGGCCGGGAAGGGCCTTGCCGATGAGGATTTCAATGGGGCGAAGTGGCGTGACCAGTAATTGATCGAAGGTCCCTTGTTCACGTTCGCGCGCTACGGATAGAGCGGTGACCATCATCACGACCACCATCATCAGCAGACCCACAATGCCGGGGACGATGAACCACCGGCTTTCGAGATTCGGATTGAACCAAGCACGTGTCACGAGTCGGAGCGGCATTTGTGCGTGCGCATGCGTTCGCAACCAGTCGCGATTGAAGGTGTCGACAATGCCGCGAGCGTAGTTCAGGGCGATCAATGCGGTATTCGAATTGCGCCCATCGATGATGAGTTGCACATCGGCTGGTCGTCCGCTGAGCAGTTTGCGCGAAAAATCTGCGCCGATGTTGAGTACCATGAGGGCTTGTTCGCTGTCGACCAGGCGCGCCAGCGCGGCGTGATTGTGAGGTCGGGCGACGATCTGGAAATTCGGCGAACCGCTAAAGCGTGCGATCAGCATCTGGGCCGCATGTCCCCCATCCTGGTCATATACGGCCAACTTCACATGATTCAGGTCAAAGGTGGCCGCATAGCTGAATACGATCAGCTGAATCAGTGGTGGAATGACGATAAGCGCACGTTCCCTAGGATCGCGCAGAAGCGTCAGAAATTCCTTGATGACCAGGGCCAGAATCCGATTCCACATGCTCACTCCAGCCGCTTATTCATGCGCAGTCGACTCACGCCGATGAAAAATGTCGCCATGATCGCCAGGGCCAGGGCATTGGGCAAAATGACGGACCAGACGTTGCCGGCGAGAAACAGGGTTTGCAGGATGGCGACGAAGTAGCGGGCCGCGACCAAATGGGTGAGCCACTGCAGCCAATTCGGCATGCTGTTGATGTCGAAGATGAAACCCGAGAGCAGAAAGGCCGGTAGAAAGGTCGTGATGATGGCCACCAGCGCAGCGACGAACTGGTTGCGGGCAATCACGGAAATGAGCAATCCCATGCCGAGTGCGGCCAACAGGAAGAGCGCTGCGCAGAACACCAAAACGATCAGGCTGCCGCGAAGCGGTACGTTGAACAACCATAATGCCATGACCAGCGAGAGGACCATGCCGCCCATGCCGAGGATGAAGTAGGGGATCAGCTTGCCCAACAGGATTTCGCGCAGGTTGACGGGCGTGACCATGAGCGCTTCCAGCGTGCCGCGCTCCCATTCCCGAGCCATGACGAGGGCGGTGAGCAGCGCGCCGATCAACGTCATGATGACGGCCACCAGTCCGGGTACGAGATAGTCGCGACTGCGTACCTCGCTGTTGAACCAGATCCTGGGTATCAGGGTGACCGGCATGCTCGATTCCCGGCCATGGATCTGCTGGTAGCGGGTCAGCCAGTCCTGTACGGTGGCGCCGACGTAACCTTGGACGATACGCGCCTTATTGGCGTCCACGCCGTTGACGATGAGCTGTATGGCAAGTGGGCGATGGGTCAGCAGACGCGCTGGAAAGTCGTCCTGGAGGTGCACGATGGCATCGATGCGGTGCGCCATCAGCGCCTCGCGCGCGCGCGCCATGTTTGCGTACTGGGTGGGTTTGAAATACGCGGAATGGCGGAAGGCGCCGACGAGGCTTTCCGACTGTGGCGTAGCCGCTCCGGTCACGAAACCGATCGGCACGTGATTGGCGTCGAGGGAAACGCCGTAGCCAAACAGCAGCAGTAGCACGATCGGCATCAGAAAGGCGATCGCGATGCTCGACGGGTCGCGCAGAATCTGCAGGCTTTCCTTACGGATCAGGCCGCGCAGGTGCATGCGTCGTTGCGAGCGTCTGCTTTCAGGCGCCATCGCGGTGCCCTGCGGTTAATTGGGTGAGGGTAATAAAGGCGTCTTCCATGCTCGGTTGCGGGTGTTGAGGCGTCGCTGCACGGGCGCGGATCGCCTGCGGCGTCCCGGCAGTCAGAATGCCACCCTGCGCCATGATGATCAGGCGGTCGCAGTATTCCGCTTCGTCCATGAAATGGGTGGTCACCATAATGGTTACACCGCTGTCGGCGAGTGCGTTGATCCGTGCCCAGAAGGCGCGTCGCTCCAGCGGGTCGACGCCCGAGGTGGGTTCGTCGAGAAACAGAATATCGGGTTCGTGCATCAGGGCGCAGGCCATTGCCAGACGCTGTTTGTAACCCAATGGCAGGTCACGCGCCGAGGCCTGCCGCCAATTATCCAGGCGGAAATCCTCAATGGCCCAGTCGATGCGTGTCCGTTGCCTGTTTCCGCTCAGGCCATAGCTGCGTGCGAAAAACCGAAGATTTTGCATCACGCTCAGTTCCCCGTAGAGGGAGAAGCGTTGGGCCATATAACCGATGCGTGCACGCGCTTCGGCTGCCGCATGCCTCAGGTTCAGGCCGGCAACCGCAAGCCGCCCCCCGCTGGGCGGGAGTAACCCGCAGAGCATGCGAAAAGTTGTGGACTTGCCTGCGCCATTGGCGCCGAGGAGACCGAATATTTCCCCTCTATGCACTTCGAAATCGATTCCGCGAACCGCATAAAAGTCACCGAAGCGACGGGTGAGCCCACTGACCGAGATCACGGCATCATGGGTTTGCTGCTTGGATTGGAGATTCGGTATGGGTAGTTGACTCACGGCCTTCCGGCCACGGCTCAGACGTTCAATGAAGGCGTCTTCGAAGCGGGGAGGAATCGGTTCCCAGCTAGCATCGGGAATTATCGGCGGTCTGTATCCTTGCGCCATAATGACCCGCACGCCATCGCGCTCGATGACGGCATCGATGACATCCTCGCGCCTTTGCAGCATGACCTGCAGGTGACGCCTAAGCATATTAGGGCGTTGTACGAGGAAGGTACGGTCCTTGAGCTGGTCGCTGAAGCTCTGGGGTGTTCCCTGTCCGAGTATTTGCCCTTCGTGCAGCAGGACGACTTCTGCGCAGCGCTCGGCTTCGTCCAGATAGGCAGTGGACAACAGCATGCTCATGCCGTGAGTTTCCACCAGCTTGTATACGATGGCCCAGAGTTCGCGGCGGGAAACGGGGTCCACGCCCACGGTGGGTTCATCGAGCAGCAGCAGCGCGGGTGGGCGCAGCAGGGTACAGGCCAACCCCAGTTTCTGTTTCATACCGCCCGACAGCTTGCCGGCGAGCCGCTGCATGAAGGGCGTCAGCCCGGTCATGCCGAGCAGCTCTTCGTTACGCGCGGCGCGCGCCTGTTCGGGCACGCCTTGCAATTCGGCATAGAGTTGCAGGTTTTCGGCGACCGTCAGATCTTCGTAGAGGCCGAAACGTTGTGGCATGTAGCCGATCGTTGCCTGTACGGTGAGCGGGTCGCGAACGACGTCGATGCCGAGCACTCGGATCTGTCCCGCATCTGGTCTGAGCAGTCCTGCGAGCAGACGCATCAGGGTAGTCTTGCCGGCACCGTCTGGGCCGATTAGGCCGATAATGCGCCCGCGCGGCAGTTGCAGCTTGATGTCGCGCAGGGCTTCGACGATTTGGCCGCCGGAGATGAAGCGCTTGCTCACGCCGACCAGCGAGAGCGCCTCTTCGGCATTCAAGGTTTGGCCGATTGCTGGCACGGGTCGCCGTGACTGCTCACGCTGGGTGCGCCGGGTAGGATATGTACCGTTGTGGGCATGCCGAGGCGGAGCTGGTTATCCGGATTACAGACGAATACCCTGACCTGATAGACGAGGGAAGTCCGTAATTGTGGGGTTTCAACCGTCTTGGGCGTGAATTCGGCGGTAGGTGAAATATAGCCGACCCAGGCCTTGAATCGCTTGCCTGGGAAGCTGTCGCTGCTGACCCATGCCGTCTGTCCCGGATGCACCTGGCCGAGGTTGGGTTCGTCCACGTAGGCCCGTACCCAGAGTGGCCGGGTCAGTGCGAGTGCATAAACGGGTTGTTGTGGCGAGGCCATGTCGCCGGGCTCAAGAATACGGGTACGGATGATGCCATCCGCCGGCGCCAACAGGCGCGTGTCGGTGAGCTGCTGCTGGGCGAGCGCTTCGCCCGCCATGGCGGCGTTCAAGGTGGCTCTGGCGGCGCTGATCGTCTCCGTACGCGGACCTGCGAGCGCCAGGTTCAGAGAGGCCTGCAGCGCCTGGAGTTGGGCGGTGGCCGCTTGGTAGGCGGCACGAGCGGTGTCCAGATCCTGAGGCGGACTGGCCTTTTGGCGAGCCAGGCGGACGATACGATCGTAAGTGCTTTTGCGCAGCTGCAGGGTTGATTTGGAGGAGGCGACCTCCGCCTTGAGTTTGGCAATGTCTTCGTGACGGCTACCGGCGAGCAGACTGTTGAGGTGGGCGTCGGCCTCTTGCACCAGCGCGTGCGCGCGATCCACCGCGAGCCGATAGCGACGGTCGTCCAGGGTGCCGAGCACCTCGCCCTGCCGTACGGCCTGACCTTCGAGGGCGGACAGGTTCTGGATGCGGCCCTCATCGTTGAAGGCGAGCTGTACTTCTCGGATATCGACGTTGCCGTAGAGCGTGAGCCCCTCTTGTGCAGCGGAGGGATGCTCATAGGTTTTGATGACGAATAGTGCGATAACCACCAGGAGCAACAGTGCGAGGATCACTCCCCATCGCATGGCTCGAATCGCGGGCATATCATGGCTCCAAGTGATCGGGTACGGTCACTATATAAGATATTCGGGCGACTGCGGGCAATCCTGCCTCTTCGTGGATGTGTTTAGTCAGGGGTTTGTTCCGATTGGCTGATGACGCGACGTCCAGCCCATTGCATTAAAAGTAGTATGCTCATGAGCGCCAATCCATAGGTCAGTATCTGGATGCCCATCGGGCGGTCATTGTAGCCGACCAGTATATGAAGCAGTGTGCCTGCCCAACTGCCTTGATTCAGCCAGCCGGAGCTGTCCCAGATTTGTTGTCCCAATGCAGGCAACAGACCTGCCTGGTTCAGCAACCCTGCGGCATTGGCTGCCAGCCCTGCAGCCAACAACAGGATCATCCAGCCGGTGATACGGAAAAAGTGCCTGATCGGGATCGCTAGCAGACCTCGGTATAGCGTGAGGCCGAGCAGCATGCCGCCGCCGAGGCCGAGTAGCGCGCCGCCGGCAAGCAATCCAGTCGAACTGCCACTGACCGATAGGCTGTATAGGAACAGCGCAGTCTCCGACCCCTCTCGCATGACCGCGAGGCCGGCCACCAATGCAATTGCGGATAACGGCTTGAGTCCCACTCCGACGTCGTGTCCGAGCCGTTTCATCTGCTTCGAGAGCGTCTTGCCATGGGCACTCATCCATACGTTGTGCCATGCCAGCATGATCACTGCGGACAGTAGGATTGCCGCGTTGAGCAACTCCTGTCCACGGCCCTCGACAGCATTGGCAATACTGCCAGCAAAAGTGGCAACGCAAACGGCGCCGAGCAATCCTCCGAGCAGTCCGCCCATGATCCAGCGGCCGCGATTGGCGACGCCACGGCTGGCACTCATGATGATAGAGACGACCAGCGCGGCTTCGAGCACTTCTCGGAATACGATCAGAGCAGCGGCAAGCATGAAAACCTCCTAACGGACTATAAGGGTACCTTGAGCGGTATCCTCGTGAAATTCACCAAAGAATCGATAGCGGCCTTCGCGCAGGGGCCGATCCATACACTGGCTTTGGTGTGTCCGGGAATTATTTTTTCACGTTTGAGATCATGGCTTTCGAACTCTTCGGCAGTCGCGTCACGATTATCGATGATTAGCTTGATGCGCTCGTTCGCAGGGATGCTTATCTCCGTAGGATGGAAGCGATGCTGCTCAATGACCAACGTGTATTCGGAAGTGGCCGCGTAGATGGGAGTAGCGAAGGCGAGCAGGATCATATATAGGAGCGATTTATTCATCGGTAAGATCTCCGGCGTGATTTATTGGTGGAAATACATAAGATAATGCAAATAAGAATGATTCGCAATAATGATTTTGGGCTATTCAGAACTGAACGGTCGTATTGGGTGCCTCGTGGACGGGGCAGCGCACGTTCAGGCGTGACGTTTCTCAAATAGTCAGACAACGGCAGATGCGCCAAGGCATAGGGATACTCAAGGCAGGAGGTTAAGGTGATCGAGGCACAAATCGACACGGGTTTTGAGTCGCCAAGTGCATTCAGAGGGGCCTTCGCGAAGTTGCTTGGCCAGGCGCCGGGTGATTTCGCGCCCAACGCCCGCCTCCTGGCCGATTGGATCGAGACGCCACTGGGTGCCATGGTTGCGGTCAGCGACAGGCATAGTCTGCAGCTGCTTGAATTCGTCGATCGCCGGGCGTTACCGAGCGAATTACGACAATTGAGGAACCGGGTAAACGGATCGCTTGGTTTTGGCCGACCAGACCCGACGGAGCAGGTGGCCGATGAACTTGGTCGCTACCTGGTCGGGGAGGGTGCCGAGTTTACGACGCCGATCAGCCTGCACGGCAGTGCGTTTACCCAGCGGGTTTGGCGTGTGTTGCAGGAAATTCCGCCAGGTCACACCCGTAGCTACAGCGAGGTGGCTCGCATAATTGGGCAACCGACCGCGATTCGTGCAGTCGCGCGCGCAAATGGGGCAAATCAACTGGCAATCGTCATCCCGTGCCATCGGGTGATCGGGGCCGATGGCTCACTGACCGGGTATGGCGGCGGACTATGGCGAAAGCAACGATTGATCGAGCTTGAACGGGCCTATCGCTGAGTTTGCCGGTGCTCGGGCAAGGGCATAAGCCTGCGTATTGGGCGCAAGACTGAAAACGCGAAGGTCGGTGCATTTGCCCATATTTTGGTGTGCCCGTTACCGATTTTCTGTCCGTCGGTACTTCGGCCTGCGCGCCTATCGGGAGCCCACCCCGGAGGGCGGGCGTGGGAAGTGCGCTTATTGCGAGATAAGGCCGGCAGCCTGGCGCTGGTCGGCGGCGATGCCGGTCCAGTCAATGTCGCCCTGGCCACCGGCGAGCATGCGCAGGAATCGGTCACCGAGCAGGGACGCTAGCGGCATTGGCATTTCGGCCGCGCGCGCGGCGTCTTGGACCAGGCGCATGTCCTTGGCGCCGAGGCGTAAGGTGAAGCCGGGTGGCGTGAAGCGCTGCTCGACGATGGCCTTGCCGTAATTTTGATAGATCGGGCAGGCAAACAGTGTTTGCGTGAGCAACTGATGGACGGCATCAGCGTCGACGCCGTGTTTTTCGGCCAACGAATAGGCTTCGCTCATCGCCTCGATGGCCGAGGCGATGAGGAAATTGCCGGCGAGCTTGGTGACGTTCGCGGCAGCTGGGTCATCGCCGAACTCGTACACCCCCTGGCCCATGGCTGCGAGCAGGGTTTCGAGTCGTGTGCGTGCCGAGGCGGGGCCGGAAAGGCAGAGCCAGAGCTTGCCGGCGCGCGCGGCGTCTGGCCGGCCGAATACCGGGCAGGCGACGTAGTCCACGCCGTGGGCCTTGTGCCGTTCGGCGAGGCGGGTTGCGGTGGCCGGGCCGAGCGTGCTCATCGACAGATGGAGTCCACCTGGCCCCAGGCGCGCCAGTAGCTGATCGTCGAAAAGGCCTTCGACTGCGGCATCGTCGGCCAGCATGCTGATCACGATGCCGCCTTTGGTGGCGGTGTCGGCTGGATGGTTTGCGATACGGGCGCCCGCGTCGGCAAGCGGGCGCGCCTTATCCTGCGTACGGTTGTAGACGACGAGGGACTGGCCGGATTCGAGTAGACGCGTGGCCATGCCCAGCCCCATCTGGCCGAGTCCGATGAATCCGACCGTGTTTTCGGCTTGTGTAGTCATACAGACTTCTCCGATTGTGTGATGAAGCCTAACGGGGTTGTGCGCGCTGGTACTGCAGAGGCCATGCGACCTCCGCGCCGAGCGCGTGGGCCGCGTGCAGTGGCCAATAAGGATCGCGTAGCAGTTCGCGCGCCAAGAGCACGGCGTCGGCCTGGCCGGTGACCAGAATGTGCTCCGCCTGCGCGGGCTCCGTGATCAGGCCGACGGCGCCGGTGGCGATTTCGGCCTGATTGCGCACGACTTGCGCGAATGGGGTTTGGAAGCCGGGGGCGACGGGAATGCGCGCATCCGGCGTGAGACCACCAC
Source organism: Acidihalobacter yilgarnensis (assembly GCF_001753245.1). Lineage (NCBI taxonomy): Bacteria > Pseudomonadati > Pseudomonadota > Gammaproteobacteria > Chromatiales > Ectothiorhodospiraceae > Acidihalobacter > Acidihalobacter yilgarnensis. Next base: position 1,394,887 of record NZ_CP017415.1, read on the forward strand.
TGGAACAGTCGATCAGGTCGATACCGGCTTCGCGTAGCCAGATGGAAAGTTGCACGGACTGCGCCAGATCCCATCCGTCGTCGACCCAGTCGCTGGCCGAGATACGCACGAAGACCGGCAGCTCGTCGGGCCATTCGGCACGCACGGCACGGGCGATTTCCAATGGCAGCCGGGCACGGTGTTCGAGGGTGCCACCCCAGGCGTCGTCGCGCTTGTTCGACAGTGGTGAGAGAAAGCTGTGCAGCAGGTAGCCGTGCGCCATGTGCAGCTCGACCACGTCGAAGCCGGCTTGGCGCGCGAGCCTCGTCGAGGCGACGAACTGCGCCTTAATGCGTTCGATGTCGGACTCGTCGAGGGCGTGCGGCTCGGTGTGCGCAGGAGAGAAGGCCAGCGCGCTGGGTGCGTCAGGGATCCAACCGTTGCCGGCATCGGACGGAATCGGGTGGCCACCACGCCAGGGCACGTCGGTGGAGGCCTTGCGGCCGGCGTGCGCGATCTGCACGGCGGGGACCGAACCCTGTGCGCGGATGAAGTCGGTGATCCGGCGATAGGCCGTCGCCTGTGCCTCGTTCCAGAGGCCGCTGTCGTGGGGGTGATGCGCCCTTCGGGACAGACGGCACTGGCCTCGACCATGACCAGCCCGGCACCGCCGACCGCACGGCTGCCAAGATGAACCATGTGCCAGTCGTTGGGCAGGCCGTCTTCGCTGGAGTATTGGCACATCGGCGAGACGAAAATGCGGTTGGGGACGGTCAGTCCACGCAGAGTGAGCGGTGCGAAAAGTCGGGTATCCATGGTGCTCCTGAATCGTTGGGGAGGCTCTGCCGCCCCCCATTGACGGGTGGCGGCCAGGATCAAAAGACCCTCATGGGGTCAAAAGGTCATCATCTGATAACCTTGTTCGACGACGGTAACGAGATCGGCGCCGATGGCTTGCATCTGAACTTCGGCCTCACGGAGGTTGTCTTCCTCGCCGAGTCCACGGGCATTGTAAATGCAGGCGAGGGTGGTCACGCCGCTGACGAGGAGTTCGTCGAGCACCGGTTTGAGCGTGGCGTCGTCCTTGAGCTGGCCTGGTACGCGGACGCCGGGGCCGAAGAAGAAAAAGCGGATGTCTTCCAGGCGATTCTGCTTGAGCGCGACGGCGGTAAAACGCAATGCCATCTCGACCTTTACCGGGTCCTTCATGTCGGAAAGCAGCACGATTGCAAGCTTGGCCATGGTTTACTCCTTGATGTGGCTGGCGAAGAAGTCGAGCGTCAGACGCCAAGACTCATCGGCTGCACCGGCGTGATAACTGGCCCGTTGATCGCAGAAGAAGCCGTGGCCGGCCTCCGGGTAGACCTGTAAACCATAGCGTTTGCCGGCGTGGCTCAAGGCTTCCGCGACGCGTGCGTGTTCGTCCGGCGCGATGGATCCATCGGCCGCACCGTAATGCAGCAGCAGCGGCGCCTGCATCGAGGGTATCCGGTCAAGCAGCGGTACGCGTCCGAGGCGATCTTGGGTTGGGGCGATGCCGCCCCCGTAGTACGCCACGCTGGCCCCTACGCGGTCGGCCCTGGTGCCATGGGTCAGGAAGGCGTAGCGCCCGCCCATGCAGAAGCCGAGTACGCCGGGCTTGCTGCCGGCGACTGCAGGGTGTCCCACGAGCAGGTCGAGCGCAGCATCGGTCTCGCCCATGACCTGTTCGTCGTTCAGACCGCGCAGATGAGCAATGGCATTGTCGGAATCACTGTATTCGTAGACATGCCCGTGATAGATGTCGGGCACCAGGGCGACATAGCCGGCCTCGGCCAAGCGATTGGCCAGGGATTGGAAGTGATCGTTAACACCATAGGCCTCAATGAAGACCAGGACCGCGGGGTATGGGCCTTCGCCGGGCGGGCGCGCGAGATAGCCGCGCAGCTCGGGTGTGATGTCGACCCATTCTGCCTGAGTATTGGCATTGCTCATGTGAGCTCCTTCGGTGATCAATTGGACGTGGGATTCATGCTCAGGACCACGCGAAAGCGCGCCTCATTGTTAAGCATGCGTTCGTAGGCGGCCTTGGCCTGTTCCAGCGGATAGGTCTCGATCATGGCGTTGACACCCCTCAGGGCGCTGAAGCGCAGTGTGTCTTCGGAATCGCGCGCATGGCCGGAGGCCCACCCTGTCAAACTGTGATTGCCAGCGATGAGTTGCAGCGGCGTGACCTCGATGGGCTCGTTGTCGATGCCGACGACAATCATCCGGCCATGGCGGCTGAGCCCGGAGAACAAGGCGGTGATCAGTCGGCTGTTGGGTGCGGTGGCGAGAATGACGCGAGCACCGCCCAGCGCTTGCAGTGCGGCCACCCCGTCGCCGGAAGCTGTGTCGATATAGTGGTCCGCACCCAGTTCGCGGGCCAGCGCCTCCTTGTCCGCCCCGCGTGAGAGCGCGACGGTTAGAAATCCCATGTGGTGCGCGAACTGTACGCCAAGGTGACCCAGCCCACCGATGCCCTGTACCGCGACCAGATCGCCGGGACGAGCGCCACTGTTGCGTAGGGCATTGTAGGTGGTGATGCCGGCGCAGAGCAGCGGCGCCGCCTCGACCGAGTCCAGCGTGTCGGGCACACGGGCGAGGCTTTCGGCAGGCGCCACCATGTATTCGGCGTAGCCGCCATCGAAGGAAATACCGGTGATTTTGGCCTCGACGCAGTTGACGAAATCGCCCTCGCGGCAGGCCTCGCAGGTGTGGCAATGGCCGCCGTGCCAGCCGACCCCAACCCGCTGGCCCGGTTGCCAGCTCGTCACACCGGGACCGAGCGCGTCGATCACGCCGACGACCTCGTGGCCGGGGATGCGCGGGTAGGCAATACCGGGGAACAGGCCTTCCTTGACGAACAAGTCGCTGTGGCAGATGCCGCAGGCCTGTACGCGGATACGGACCTCAGCCTCAGCAGGGGTGGGCAGAGGACGTTCGACGAGTTCGAAGTCGCCACCGGGGCGGGCGATCTGCATCGCCTTCATGGTTTTGGGCATGGGATAAAGGCTCCTGGTGCGGGTTTACGAGGCGGACGCGCATGATAATACAGACCGGTCGGTATGTTTATGCCGACTACCTCTAAAGACCTCTTGAATCCGTGTGGGTTCAATCTCGGGCGGGCGCTGTAGCCAGTTGCGCGAGATAGTCGCCCAGTGTGCGCATACATCCGCGATAGGCCTCAATGTCCTGCAGATTTTTGCTCAGCCCCGCACAGCCTTCCATAGAGGCGATGACGAACAGGGCGGCCTGCTTGCAGTCGATGTCGGGACGGATCTGGTCGAGCGCACGTGCGCGACGCAGCGCTTGGGTCAGCGCATCGGTCCAGTCCTGAAGTACGCGATGCAGAGCGTTGCGGAAGATCTCGTCGCAGGGGCTCATTTCCTGCATCAAATTATTGAGGTCGCAGCCCAGACGCACGTTTTCCGGGCCTGCATTACGCTGTTTTTGATCGAGCAGGAAGGCGAGCACGTCCAGCGGGCGTTCGGCCTGCATCAGAGGTTCGATCCATTCCTGGTGCACGCGGACGGCGATGACCTCTTCGACCACGGCGATGCCGAGCGCCTGCTTGGTCTCGAAGTGATGGTATAACGCGCCCTTGCTTAGTCCGGTGTCGGTGAGTATTCGTTCCAGGCTGGCCGCTTGGAAGCCACGCTCGTAGATCTCGCGATGGGCCGCGCAGAGCAGACGCTGGCGCGTATTTTCGGGGTTGCATTGACGGGCGGGATGGGTCATTGGCGTGACTCAGTTACGCGGTTGCCAGAGAATTTCGGTCGCCTCGAGAGGGACGCTGGCCGCCGGATGTGTTGGGACAATGCGCGCAGTGTAATCATCTGGCGTGCAGTCCGCGGATAAGGTCGTGCTGTAGCGGTAGCCGTGAATCGCGCCCGCCAAAGGCTCCATCCGCTGTAGACGGTGACAGGAATTGGGTTCGGCGTAAAGCTCCACTGCGATGTCGTCCGGCCCCAGGTCGTCCAGATAGACCTGCACGTCCGCCCGCCACCCGTTGCCCTCTTGTTTCCATGATAGATCTCCGATCCGCAGGCCGCCCCAGTGAGCTTTGAGACGCCGATGCCAGGCTTCGAGTTCCGTCCCCAGACGGGCATTGTCGGCTTGACGCGCGGCGATGGCGCGTGATTGAGGCAAATAATAGTGTTCGACATATTCGCGCAACATACGGTTGGAAGAATAGGCAGGGGTCAATCTGGCCATACTCTCGCGGATTCGTGCGACCCAGGGCGGGGGGATACCCGCCTGATCGCGAGTATAAAACAGCGGCACGATCTCTTCCTCGAGTAAGCGGTAGAGATTCTTCGCCTCGCTGGCATCCCAGGCAGGGTCGGCATCGTGCTCGCAGCGGTCGCCGATCGCCCAGCCGACCTCCGGCGCATAGGCTTCGGCCCACCAGCCATCGAGCTCGGACAGGTTGAGACCGCCATTGACGAGTACCTTCATTCCACTGGTGCCACTGGCCTCCCATGGACGCCGAGGTGTGTTGATCCAGAGATCCACGCCTTCCACCAGCGTGGCCGCGACGGCCATGTCGTAGTCTTCCACAAAGACGACACGCCCGCGTAGCTCGGGTCTTGCAATGAATTCGCTCCATTCCTTGATCATGCGTTGGCCGTTCCAATCGCGCGGGTGTGCCTTGCCGGCGAGAACGAGTTGAACCGGCCGGTTGGTATTGGTGAGCAATCGCGAGAGCCGGTCGGGGTCGGTGAGCAGCAGATTGGTACGCTTGTAGGCGGTGAATCGGCGTGCGAATCCGAGCGTGAGGGCGTTGGGATCGAGCATCAGGGCGCATTCATCGATGCGCTCGACGGCCGCGCCGAGGCTCGCGCGCTGGCGGGCAAGGCGTGCGCGTAAGGCCTTGATGAGGGACTGGCGGCTACGTCCTCGGAATTCCCAGAGAGTGGCATCGTCCAGACCGCGGATACCGCCACCGATACCCGTAAGATCGCCGATCCAGCGGGACTTGCCACAGCTTTGCGTCCACAGCTGATCAGCATCGCGCGAGTCCCAGCTGGGTGTATGTACTCCGTTGGTAACGTGCCCGATAGGCACTTCGTGTAGAGGTCTGCGTGGGAACATCGGAGCAAACAGGTGTCGACTGACTTCGCCATGCAGACGGGATACGCCATTGGCCGCGCCGCAGCCGCGTAACGCAAGGTAAGCGGGGACGAAGTCCTCGTCGGCGTCGTTCGTATCGGGATGTATCCGGCCGAGTTGGAGGATGCGCTCGAAGGGCAAGCCCCATTGATCGGCATAGGGTGTCAGATAAAGTCGTACCAGAGCGGGTGGGAAGCGATCAAAGGCAGCGGGCACCGGGGTGTGTGTCGTGAACAGATTGCCCGCGCGGGTAGCGCGCAGGGCGATCTCGAAGTCCGTGCCGTGTTGCCGCCGGAAGCTTGCGGCGCGTTCGAATACGGCGAGGGCGGCGTGGCCTTCATTGAGGTGACAGACGCTGACCGGTAGTCCTAGGCGTTCCAGCATGCGCCAACCGCCAATGCCAAGGATGACTTCCTGGGTTAGGCGGGTCTCGGTGTCGCCACCATATAGCTCTCCGGTGATGCCGCGATCGCGCGGCCCGTTGACAAGGTCATTGGCATCCAACAGTAACAGGCGCGCGCGACCGACGCGTGCCTCCCAGCAACGTAGCTGTAGTGGGCGGCCAGGCAATTCGACGGTGACGCGCAACCAACCGCCATCACCATTGCGTAGCGGCATCACGGGTAGCATCGCAGGGTCGTTGTAGGGGTAGTAAGCCAGCTGTTCCCCATCGATGTTCAGTGCTTGGCGAAAATATCCCTGTTGATACAGTAGGCCGACACCAACCATCGGAACTCCTAGATCGCTGGCTGTCTTGAGCATGTCGCCGGCGAGAATGCCAAGACCGCCCGAATAAATTGGCAGCGATTCGCTGAGGCCGAATTCCATGCTGAAGTAGGCGACGGTACCGAAGTTACCGGTGTCCTGTATTTCGCCAAACCAGGTGGGGCCATTGAGACTGGCTTCGCGCTCGGCCAGCTGGCGTTCGAGTTCATCGCGAAAGGTCGCGTCGTCCGCGAGTTGGTTCAGGCGATCGCGAGAAACCGATTCGAGTATCAACCAGGGATTGGCGGTGGCGGCCCATAGCTCGGGATCGAGGGTTTCCCAGAGTGCGTCGGAGGCGTGACTCCAGCTCCAGCGCAGGTCAAGGGCGAGCTCGGTCAGTCTTGAGAGCGGCTCTGGCAGCGTGCGTGTCAGGTAACGTTGGAATGCGTTCATGCTGAAGTCGCGCCTGTGGTGTGGGCAATGCGCCGGATTTCTATCTGTCCGAGCAGGGATTGGATCTGTTGGTAGCCAAACAGGGCCGTGCCCGGTCGGCTGGCGGTGCCGCTGCCGCAAGCGATGCCGAGACGCAGTGCTTCTGCGGGCCCTTCGCCGCGCGTTAGTGCAGTGATCAGTCCTGCGATCATGGAGTCGCCCGCACCGACGGTGGACGCCACCTCGATGTTCGGCGCCTTGGCCAGATAAGTGGCCTGGTCGTCGACCAGGAGTGCGCCCTCGGCGCCGAGTGAGACGCAGACATATTCGATACCGCGGGCCTGCAGCGCACAGGCTTCGCTGATGACGGCATCTAAATTTGGCAACGGGTGCCCGACCCATAATCCCAGTTCGTAGCGGTTGGGCTTGATCAGAAAGGGGCGTTCGTCGATGGCTCGGGCCAAGGGTTCACCCTGGGCATCGACTACGCAGCGGACGGCCTGGGCCCGCAAAGCGCGGATCAGGGTCGCGTAGATGTCCTGGGGTACGCCTGGTGGCAATGACCCGGTGAGTACGGCGTAGCCGCCGCCAGCCAAGTTGAGCACCTCGTCGATCACGTTCTGTAGCGCGAATGCGGTGACCTGAGGACCGGTGGCGCTGATCTCATATTGTGTGCGCGGTGTCTGTTGCAACAAGGTGACGTTGATTCGCGTTTCGCCCTCTATGCGGATGCAATGCGGATGATCGAGTTCATGCGCGATCAGCCGCTGTAGGAAATCACCGATTTCGCCACCCACGATACAGACCGAGTGAGCGGGCATACGCAGGTGCTTGAGCGCGCGTGCGACGTTGATGCCGTTGCCACCAGGGTCGTAGCGGTCCGCGCGGGCGTGAATTTTTTGATCGGCAATCAGCTGGGGAATGTCGTAACTGATATCGACGGAAGGGTTGAGCGTCAGTGTGACCAGCGGAGCATGGTCGACGGTCCGATTCATGCCGGCTCCAGACGTAGCGTTTGGATCAGGGTTGATAGGGGTTGCGGGCGATCGGCCAGGCCATTGATCAGTTCAATCAGGCTGCGTAGGGCATTGTCGGTGGAATACAGGTCACCGTAGAAATAATTGCCCCGATCGCTGATCCCGAACAGCGCTTGCTTGTCGACCATGGCGACCTGGATGGTCGCCGCCCCGCCGTCGCGAACGCCGAGTGGTTGCCCTCCGGCCGAACGGATGGCTTCGGTGACCTCGTGGGAGACTGCGGGTCCATGGACCACGCCGCCGCCGGGGTGTTGTTCTAGCATGATCAGGGCGATCAGGCCGCCGAGGCGGTCGGGTGCGATGGGCAATCCTGTTTCATCAACCACCATCAGCGCGTCGGCATCTCCATCGAAGGCTATCCCGAGATGGCAACCATGGGTGACGACGCAGCGGCTCAAGGTATCCAGTGCACCAGGGTCCTGCGGGTTGGGCGAACGATTCTGAAATGCGCCATCCGGCTCGAAGTCCAGTTCCCAGATACGCACGGTGTGCAGGTGAGAAAAGACCATGCGCGTGTCGAGTCCGCCGATGCCGTTGCCAGCGTCGATCGCCACCTTGATCGGCGTGTAGGTCCGGCAATGGCTGCGGATCACGGCGGCATAATCCGCCAGTGGCGAGGCATAGTGCAGTTCGGGTGTACAGGCATGGCCAGAATAGAACGCCGGTTCGGCACGTGCGATAACCTCTTCCAGGCCATGGCCGACGCTCAGCGCCACCGCGTGTTCGCGGTAGAGTTTGAGGCCGTTATATTCCGCGGGTAGGCGACCGCCGGTGATCATGACTGCACCGTCGAATTTCTGCTCGGCGGCATACCAGCGCAGCATCGGCGTTGCGCATAGCCCGATGTGGGTGACGTGGTGCCCTCCCGAGCGCAGGCCAATGCTGACCGCCTCGGCGAGCGACGCCGAACTGCGCCGCGCGTCATGGCCGATCAGGAATTCGCGATCACCTTCCGGGGAAATCAAGTCGCCGAAGGCACGCGCAATGGAAATTACCTGCCCGCACTGCAGGCCTCCATTGACTGAGCCGCGTATGCCATCCGGGGTCAGCGCCTGTTCGAGTAGGGTGTTCATGGAAGGCCTCGTTGGTGTGATCATAGGGGCGTCGGTCGCGTGGGTTGCGCGGGCGGGGGTGCAGGGCCTGTTCGGCGAGCCGGATGAAACGCCGGTGGCGCGGTGAATCGGGGTGGAATTGCAGATAGGTCATCAATTTCGCCTGATCCTCAATGAATATCCACAACAGACAATAGACCCAGATGAGACCCACGTCCGTCCAACCGATGGGTGCGATCAAACCCATCGAAACCTAGACCACGAACTGAGGGCAGTTGCCTTGAGAGACGCAAGCGCGGTGCCGTCTGCAGGGTGGACGTGCTGGGCGCGAAATTAACGAGGCATCGGTTGTGAAATTGTCGGCATCGAGTGGGATCAAAGGTCGGTTTGATCTGGATCATTCCGAGTCACCGTTTGCGGTAGCGTGTGGTACATAAGGTGTCGCCGGGCGTAAAGCCACGCGACTGATGCCGTCGGGGTGGTCGCGCGAAGGGCCTTGGGTGATCACGATCGGGCCATGTCCACGCGGGTAATGGTGTGCCAGCCATTCGTCGATTACCGCGTCCCACGCTGTGTTGTTGGAAGAGACATGTACAGGATGTACGCCACGGCTGAAGGTCAGTCTTCGACAGATGGCGATGTCGTGGCAGAAGGCGATAATCCAGGCTCGCGGGCGCAAGCGAGCAATTCGGCGTGCCGTGGCGCCGGTGCGGGTAGGTGTGACGATCAGCAACGCGCGCAGACGCGCCGCGGCCTCGACTGCGGCGGCGGCGATTACCGCTTCAAGCGAGTGGCCAGCGGGCTGCGTGGCGGCTGCGGCCTGGGGCTCGGCCTCCGCATGCGCGGCAATACGCGCCAGCATCCGCACGGCGGGCACCGGATAAGCGCCGGCGGCGGATTCTTCGGACAGCATGACCGCATCGGTGCCATCGAGTACGGCATTGGCGACATCGGTGGCCTCGGCCCGCGTGGGGCGTCGGTTGCGCGTCATCGATTCGAGCATTTGCGTCGCCGTGATCACGGGTTTACCGGCGCGGTTCGCGCGTGCGATCAGTCGTTTTTGTACCAGCGCGATGGCCTCGATAGGGGTTTCGACGCCGAGATCACCGCGCGCGACCATCAAGGCGTCCGCCACATCCAAGATGGCATCGAGATGTTTCAGGGCCGCAGCACGTTCGATTTTGGCCACCAGCCAAGGGTGATGACCCCGCGCGGCCGCAGCCGCACGGGCGGCGAGCACGTCCTCGGGGCCTTGCACGAAGGACAGGCCGATCGCGTCTACGCCTAATTCAAGGGCAAAGTCGAGCAGGCGCCGATCTTCGTCGGTGAAGGCTCCGCCCTCGAGTATTAACGACGGCGCGTTGATGCCCTTGTGAGAGCGCAGCTCCCCGCCGACGATGACATGGGCCTCGATGCCCGCTTCTGTGACCCGGCGTATGCGCAGCTGGAGAAAGCCGTCGTTGAGGAATAGATCCTCGCCGGGGGTGCTCCCGGCGAGCAATTTGGGTTGATCCATGGGGATGTGGGTCAGCGCAGCGGTTGCGGGCGCGGCTATCGGTCCGAGTAGAACCGATTCACTTCGCCGAAGCATCATGACCTCTGTCGGCAGGCGTCCGATGCGCAACTTGGGGCCGGGCAGATCGGCGAGTATGGCCAAGGTGCGCCCGGTGTCTTCGGCCGCGGCGCGCAGTGCAGCTATCCAGCGGGCATGTGTTTCGAGGTCGCCGTGCGCAAGGTTGAGCCGCGCCACGTCCATGCCCGCGAGCAGCATCCGGCGCAGGGTAGCCGGCGCTTGCGACGCTGGGCCGATGGTGCATACGATCCGGGTGCGGTGGCGAGGTAGACGCATTTACGATGGGCTCAGGCGTCGGCGCAGGGCTTCGCCCGTTGCCGCCACGATCGGGTGCACCGGTGCGGTCAGACGGGGATGGCTGCCGAACTGGAAGCTGGCGAGATCGGTGGCCGTGGCGCGCAGCTGGATGGCGACGGCAAGGGTGTTGAGAATTTCTGCGGTGGTGGCGCCGCCGATGACCTGTCCGCCGATCAGTCGCTCGCTGTTGGCGTCGAATACCAGCCGGCAATGCACTTCATGCGTGCCCGGCATTGACGCTGGGTGATGGTCGGGCAGGCGTGCGTCGCCGATGAAAACTTCAAAGCCGATTTCGCGCGCCGTATGCTCGGTCAGCCCGGCGACGCCGAAGGCCAGATCGTCGATCTGGCTGGCGTACACCGCGATGGTGCCGGCATTGGTTCTTGGTAGTTTGAGGCCGTAAAGATTCATACCCGCGATACGCCCCTCGGCGGCGGCCTGCGAGGCGAGCAGGGCATGGCTGGCGTGGCGCGTGAAGAAATCCTGCTTGTGGGCACAGTCGCCCACTGCGAATACCTGGGAATCTTCCCGGCTTTGCTGGAAGCCATCCACCCAGATGCCGCCCGAGCGTGACAGGGTCAGGCCCATGTCAGCAGCCAGACGTGTGTCCGGCTGTGTGCCGATGGCGATGAGGACGCCCTCGACGGGCAGATTGCGTCCATCGTCAAGGCGGACGCCGCCCACGCGTTGTCCGCTGGCATCGGCTTCGATCGCGGTTACGGTGGCGCCGGTATGAATCTTCACGCCCAGCGACGCCAGTCGCGCTTCCACGGCGAGACTGGCGTCCGTGTCGAAGGAGCCTGCCAGCAGGTGTGGGCGTTGTTCGATGAGGTGGACCTCAATGCCGCGCTTGCGCAGCTCATCAGAGAATTCCACGCCGATGAAGCCGCCCCCGAGTATGGCCAGCCGGCTGATGCCGGGCAGTGTTTCGCCGAGCAGGGTGTCGAGATAGTCGTAATCCTTGTGGATTTGAAACACACCGGGCAGTTCGCGGCCGTCGATGGGCGGAAGATAGGGCGTCGAGCCGGTGGCCAACACCAGGCGGTTCCAGGCGATGTGCGTGCCGTCTTCCAGTGTGGCGATGCGGTGATTGCGATCTACCGATGCAATGTGCCCGATGAGTATTTTGCCGCCGAAGGAGAGAAAGGGCGCTCTGCCCGCGAGGTCCTCGTCGGTGCCACCTAGCGTGCCGAAGATGTAGGGGATGCCGCAGGGCACCACGGCCTGTTCCTCCGGGCGTACCAGTAACACGCGTCGCGCTGGCCAGAACTGCGCAGCGGTGATGCCGCACATCATGCCGGCGGGACCACCGCCGACGATCAGTACATCTGTCTCGATGGGCGTGCTCATGCGTGGCTCCGGTGGGTGGGATGGGATCGGATGGGCCTAGCTGCCATGCCAGTAGACGTAGACCAGCGACAGCAGGCAACTGACAAACAGCCAGATGGCCGCCGGCAGAACGCGCCGGTTGCGGCTCAGTACGACGGCGTACAGGCCCTTGAGCAAATTGTTGCTGCCGCTGGCGACGATCACGGCTGCGGCAAGTCCGGCCTCGTCGACGTGAAAGCGGCCGGCAAGCAAGGAGAGGATGAATGGATCGATGTCGGTGAAGCCCACGGCGAAGGACAGCAGGTGCAGTCCGGTGGTGCCGTAACGTCCGATGACCCAGTGGGTCAATGCGGCGAAGACCACGAACAAAAAGGCAAACAACACCGCCGTGCTGAATTCAAGGGGGTGGCGCAAGGGCGGTACGCCGGCCTCTCCGCCAACGGTCGCGGGGCCGTGATGCAGCAGCCAGGCGACGCCTAGAGAGCCCGCAAACAGGACGGCAAAGGGTATTACCAGACGCCATGCGATGGCGTCGTGACCGAGGATCAGTATCAGACTGAACAGGCGCAGATACATCATCGCGGTGGCGAGCACGATGGCTGCGGCCAGGGTGCGATCGTCACCGCCCGGTTCGTGCGCCTGACGACCCAGCACCACGGTGGCGGCTGTGCTGGAATAAAGCCCGCCGAGCAACCCGGTGAGCAGTGCACCACGTGAAGGAAAAAAATAGGTTTGTGCCAGATAGCTCAGATAGGAAATACCGGAGACTACAATGACCGCCAGCCAGAGCTGGTAATAGGTCACGCTCAGGAAGGGCGCGATTTGTCGTTCGGGCAATAATGGCAGGATCAGTCCCGCCATGATCAGGAATTTGGCCAGGGTGGCAGCTTCGCTGCTGCGAAAGGCATCGGAGAAGCGTCGGATGCCGGGTTTTTCCCCGAGGAGCAGGAGGATCACAACCACATAAAGGATAAGCAACCAGATCGGCTGACGCAGGGACAACGGACCGATGAGAAAGACCAGCAAGGCAATGAGGGTGGCGAGCAGGCTTTGCTGACCGGCGCGTAGGCGCACCCAGTAATTCAAGGCAAGCAACACGGTCACGGCGACCAGACCAAAGGCGTAAAGGTGCAGGCTGGGGTCCAGCAGCGTCAGGGTGAAACCGAGTACCGCGAGCAAGGTGAAGGTGCGCGTGGTGCCGAATCCCAGATCCTGTCCGCCGGCACGACGATAACTGTGCAGCTCCAGACCGATCACGAATCCGAATAGCGTAGTTGCGATGAAGGCAACCAGCAGGGGTGACAGCGGAGCGAGGTTCGGCATCGGGAGTGCGTTTTCCGATTATGCGGATGGTCAGGGTCAGCCTAGTACCTCGCGGCCGACGTAAATGACGAGAAACAGGCCCAACACCCCCACCACCGTGGCCAGTACGAGATTGGGCACGGTGGTGCGATATTGTTCCGGCGCTTCGCTGTCGATCAGGCGTCGGTTGAGCAGATAGCCCCAGCTCGCGACCGCAACCATCACCAGCCCGGTGATCATCAGCGCCAAACCGGCACCGGCCGCGCGATGGCCGGCACCGGACACGTTGCCTGGATGGTTGCCGGCAACCGCGAGATAGCGCATGAACAAATCGAATTTCTCGATCACGAAGCCGAAGGCCAGCAGTGCGACGGCCGTGCGTATCCAGGCCAGATAGGTGCGTTCGTTGGCGGCGTGATCGCGGAAGCGCTCAATCATGGTTGTCTTCGCCTAGGCTGGAGGCGCGCCGGAGGGCACGATCAGCATCGGCAGGCTGCCCTTGCGCAGTAGTGTTTCGGTGGTGCTGCCGAGGAGCAGGCGAGCGAGGCCGTGACGTCCGTGGGTCGCGATCACGAGCAGGTCGGCCTGCCAATCTTCGGCAGCCTTGAGGATGGCGCGGCCGATGCGGCCTTCTGGCGATTCGATCAGCTCGGATTCGACTTCAAGTCCGGCCGCCTTGGCTTCTTCCAGCGCGGCGTCTAACACCTTGCGGGCACCGCCCACGAGGTTGTCGCGCAGCGTCTGCGGGTCGATCCAGGCAAGCTCGCCGCCCATGTAGTCACCAATGGCCTCATCGACCACGGTGATGAGCTTGATTGAGGCATCCTGGTCGGCAGCTAGGGCCAGCGCTTGGGCCAGCGATTTACCCGCTGGGCCACTGCCGTCGACGGGAACCAGAATACGTTGATAGAGGCCCATTTCGAATGCTCCTTGTGAAGGGGGTATACAGCCACCCCGGCGGGTCATTATCGGCTGATTTTGCCTACGTCATCATGACGCGGATCATGGCTAGGGGACGTGATGATTTTGCTGGCAGACGATTTCCTGGCCGATTCAGGATTTCGAACAGGCCGAGCGCGATCAATTGTGAGTCGCGCGCCGCTCAGGGAACGGGCAAACCAGCCACCGAAGCCTGCGATCAGGCCGATACCTATGGCGGTAGCATGGTGGCCGAGGCTCGGATCCGAAGGCGTGGGTGGGGTGGGGCACGCTTGTCGTCCGTTATCGGACTCGTGTGCGAGATCGTTCACGTCGACGCTTGATTCCTGCGGGCTGCGCCCGAATGGGGCACTCAACCAAGTAGACAGTATTCGCCGTCGCAGGTTCTGAGGCGATGAACGGGCGGCCGGATCATGCGTCTGGCCGCCCGGAACTGGATGTCTAGTGGGTCAGTCCACCACCGAGGTGAGCGTCTATCATGGTCTCGGCCTCCAGCCAGTCGTTCAACGAGCGGTTGGGGTCGAAGCCGTGTGTCTCCGCGATGTAGAACGCCGCCTCGGCAATCATTCGATAACGCTGTTCGGGCGTTCTCTGGCGGGTATCGGCGACCTTGGGTTTGCGGCTGCGTGGCGCGGCGGATTTGCTCGCGGTGCGTGTCGTGGCCGCTTTGGTAGCGGATTTTGGATTTACCGGCGTGGCGGTTTTGGTGCTGCGGGTGCGTTTTTTGGGGGATTCGGGGGTTTCGCTCATGGCTTCACTCCGTCAAGGCTTCAGAGAGGCACTGCCGAACGGTATGGGGGCGGGCAGCCTCGAAAGCATAGATCAAATTTGCCGCACCATTGGGGCAGTTAGCGCGATTGTGGCGGCTACGGCCGCAGTCGCTTTTCCTTCCCTGCAAGACAACGCGCGTCGCGCAGGGACGGAGCCCGTCCAATTCCCGGTCGTGTGTTGCGCTGGATGGTTATGCGGGCTGACCCGGCAGCATTTCTTGCGCCTCGCTTGATGGTCATGCAATTGATGGTCGTCCAGTCGCGGCGCTGGCCAGTACAGGTGATGAACGCGTTTTCAATCGGGGAGCGGAGTGAAGCCGGGCAAGTGGGCGCTATGGAGTTGCGCGCGTAGTCTGGCGAGGGCTTCTGAGGTATAGGTATTGCGTACGGTGGTACCCCAGACCACGCCGGGCCATGCGGGGTCTTTCTCGTGTCGCCCGACGACGTGTACGTGTAATTGGCGGACGATATTGCCGATGGCCGCGACATTGAGCTTTTCGACCTGTGAGCAGGCGGTTTTGACGAAGGCCGCGACGCGGTTGACCTCTGTCATCAGACCGGCTTGCAGGGCGGGTTCGAGCGCGTAAAGCTCGGTTTCGCGGGTGCGCGGCACGAGGATGAACCAGGGGTAGTCGGCGTTATTCATCAATAGCAGTTCACTGAACGGCAACCGTCCCATGCGGTGGCAGTCCTGCGCGAGGCGCGAGTCGAGGGTGAAGGCATTCATGGCGGATCAGCGCGGGTGCGACAATGTCGCACCCGCGCTGGGTTTCAGGCCTTGCCCTGGAGCTGAGCGATCACCGCCTCGTTCTCCAGTGTGGAGATGTCGGATGTGATGATCTCGCCCTTGGCAATGCTGCGCAGCAGGCGGCGCATGATCTTGCCCGAGCGGGTTTTGGGCAGGCCCTCGGTGAAGCGGATTTCGTCGGGCTTGGCGATCGGTCCGATCTCCTTCGCCACCCAGTCGCGCAGGGTCTTGGTCATGGCCACGGCGTTGTCGCCGGTGGGCCGTTCGCCACGCATGATGACATAGGCCACGATGGCCTCACCCTTGATGTCGTGCGGGCGGCCGACGACCGCAGCCTCGGCTACGGCCTCGTGTGCGGCCAGCGCGGATTCGATTTCCATGGTGCCAAGGCGATGGCCGGAAACGTTGAGCACGTCGTCAATGCGCCCCATGATCCAGAAATAACCGTCGGCGTCGCGTCGTGCGCTGTCGCCTGCGAGATAGAAGCGACCGTCGAACATGCCCCAGTAGGTCTTGCGGTAGCGTTCGTCGTCGCCCCATACGGTGCGCAGCATCGACGGCCAGGGCTTACGAATGACGAGGTAGCCGCCGCGATCCGGTTCGGCGATGGTGTTGCCCTGTTCGTCGACTACGTCGGCGATGATGCCGGGCAGCGCGAGTGTGCAGGAGCCGGGTTTGGTCGCCACGGCGCCGGGGATCGGGGCGATCATGTGACCGCCGGTCTCGGTCTGCCACCAAGTGTCGACGATGGGGCAGTGTTCGCCGCCGATGATGCGGTGATACCACATCCAGGCCTCGGGGTTGATCGGCTCGCCGACGGTGCCGAGCAGGCGGAGTTTGGAGAGGTCATGAGCCTGCGGGAAGGCGTCGCCGAGCTTCATCAGTGCGCGGATCGCGGTCGGCGCTGTGTAGAACACGGTGACGCCGTGATCGGCAGCGACCTTCCAGAAACGCCCACCGTCGGGTACGGTCGGAGCGCCTTCGTAGATCACCTGGGTGGCGCCGAGCGCCAGCGGGCCATAGGCGACATAGGTGTGACCGGTGATCCAACCGACGTCCGCCGTGCACCAGTACACGTCGCGGTCGTGCAGGTCGAAAACCCACTTGTTGGTCAGGATGGCCTGCAGCAGATAACCGGCACTGGAATGCTGGATGCCTTTGGGTTTGCCGGTGGACCCTGAGGTATAGAGCAGAAACAGGGGATGCTCGGCGTCGACCCATTCCGGTTCGCAGACGTCATCCTGGCCCGCGATGGCGTCCTGCCAGCGCACGTCGCGGCCCTCCACCATCGGCACACCATGACGAGTGCGCTCGAAGACGATGACCTTCTCCACGCTCGGTGTGCCGTGCTCGATGGCTTCGTCGACCGCAGCCTTGAGTGGGACGATCTTACCGCCGCGGTGGCCGCCGTCAGCGGTGATAATCATGCGTGCGCCGGCGTCGTTGGCGCGGTCGCGCAGGGCCTCGGCGGAAAATCCGCCGAAGACCACCGAATGGGTCGCGCCGATGCGGGCGCAGGCCTGCATGGCGATCACCGCCTCGGCGATCATGGGCATGTAGATGATGACGCGGTCGCTTTTGCGGATGCCCTGAGCCTTGAGCGCGTTGGCAAAGCGGCAGACCTCGGCGTGCAGCTCGCGGTAGGTATAGGTGCAGGTGTCGCCGGGCTCACCCTCGAAGACGATGGCGATCTTGTCGCCGCGCTCAGCGAGGTGGCGGTCGAGGCAGTTGTAGCTGACGTTGAGATGACCGTCGGTGAACCAGTGGTAGTGCGGTGCGTCGGATTCGTCCAGGGTGGTGTTGAACGGCGTCTGCCAGGTGATTTCCTCGCGTGCACGTTCGGCCCAGAAACCTTCGTAATCCTCGGCTGCCTGGCGATGAAGCGCGGCCAGTGAGTCGGCGTTCAGGCGGGCCTCGGCGACAAAAGATTGCGGGGGCTGAAATACGCGTTCTTCGTGCAGGACGGATTCGATGTTTTCGCTCATGGTCGCCGCGCTCCTGATGTTTGTGACCTGCGCCTTGTCGGTCGGCGTGTTCGAAAGTCTTGATAAGAACTGAAAATCTTATCAGAAACATCGGTGGACTAGGGGATGCGGGGTGGCCAGTCGAGCGCGAATAAATCTGAATTGCCAACCGAAATGTGGCGGAATGCGGCCAATTCGGTGTTATCCGCCAACAGGCGGGCGATGCGAATGACACCGGAATGGGTGACGACAATCACGGGTGAGGGCAGCGAGGCCGCGAGGTCGTCCAGGCAGTGTCGAATCCGTTCGGCGGCGATTGGCAGGGCTTCGCCGCCTGCGGGTGGATATGCGTCCGGTTGGCGCTTCCAGCGTCGCAGCGCCTCTGGCCAGCGTGCCTTGACCTCTGCTTGTGTGAAGCCCTCCCAGTCGCCGTAGGATAGCTCGCACAGGCGTTCGTCGATTGCCAGGTCGAGGCCGAGTTGATGGCCGATCGGTAGCGCGGTCTCGCGCGCGCGTTGCAATGGACTGCTGATCAGCGTGCGTGCACCGCTACCGGCCAGGCGTTCGCCAAGTGCCAGGGCCTGCTCGCGGCCGAATGTGGTCAAGGCGGTGTCGCTACGTCCCTGGTAGCGGCCGTCGCGGTTCCAGTCGGTCTGGCCGTGGCGCACCAGCAAGAGGCGCGCGCGTGCGGTGGCTACCCGTGGTCGAGATTCAGCCACGCAGGCTGAGGCCAAAGGTGATGCGGCTACCGGCGTGCAGACCTTCACCGGCCAATTCCTTTTCGTAGAGCAATCGCAAGCGTACACCGTGCGCGAGATGATAAGACACGCCGAGTCCGGGACGCAGCAGGTTGTAATTGGTCGCGTTGTGCGCGGTATTCCCTGGAATGTAGCCGCCGTTCGGGCCTACCACGCGGGAGAGGAACACGCTGCTGAGCCAGGACCAGCGATGCATGATGGGGCCGCCGATCAAGCCCATGAAGCGGATCTGCGGGGCACCCCCCTCGAGGAATACGCGTGGACCGAGCGAAAAACTGGCGTAAAACGGCGAACCTGCGCCGCCAAGACGCGTCCATAACCAGTAATCCATCTCGACGGCATGTTGTCCGGTGCTCAGTGCGGGATCAAGCGTTCCCGACCCGGTGGGGATCACCACGCTCATGGCGAGCGCTTGCGCGTACGCCGGCTGGCTGTCGAACACGTGGGCGATACCGAGCTGTTGGTCCTCGGGGCCGTTGGCGGTCAGCGTCTTTTTGTGCTTGATCTTGCTGATATGTGCGGCGCGCAAATCGAAGAAAAACAGCCAGCGTGGCGCCAGGGCGGCGCGCCCGGTGATGCGCAACTCCTGTTTGAGGTAGCGGCTGCTCGAAGGCACGGTTGCGGTGCCGAAGCTGCCCTGGGGGAAGCTTCGGTCGGAACTGTAGTCGCGGTACTGAAAATTGAGTACGTTCCGGCTACCGGCAGGCTCCCAGGGATTGGCGTGTGCCGGACGAGGCAGGGCGAGTAGGATCAAAGTGGCCAGCGCGGCGAAGCCAACGGGCAAGGTCAGGGAACGGCGCATAGATTTTTTGCTCAACCAGCCAGGGGGATAAAGCACAAACCGAGGGCGCGGAGGGTATCGGCCTCCAGCAGATTGCGCCCATCGATCACGATCCGCGGGCCGCCAAGATGTTTCGCGATGTCGGCCCAATCCAGCGTGCGGAATTCGGGCCAGTCGGTGGCGATAACCACGGCATCGGCGCCGTCGGCGGCCCTATAGGCATCGTCGAAGTGACGCAATTGGGCGTCGGCTGGGCGCGCAGTACGCGCGGCGGTGCCTGCCTGCGGGTCATAGGCCCGTACTTGCGCGCCGCCACGGCGTAGGGCATCGATCACCGCGAGACCGGGTGCCTCGCGCACGTCGTCGGTGCCGGCTTTGAAGGCCAGGCCGAAGATACAGATATGCTTGCCGCGCAAGGTGCCCAGCGCTTCGTGCAAGGTATGGATGACGGCCTCGCGTTGGCGGGCATTGATCGCTAGCGTCGCGCGCAGCAAGCCTGGCGCATGTCCGGGTACCAAGCGCTCCAGGGCGCGTACCTCACGGGGCAGGCAGTCGCCACCATAACCGATGCCGGGTTCGATGAAATCAGCGCCGATGCGTGGGTCGAGTGCCATGCCCTCGGCGACGGAGCGCACGTCAGCGCCGGTGAGGCGCGCCAACGAGGCGATCTCGTTGATGAACGAGATCTTCGCCGCAAAAAAGGCATTGGAGGCATATTTGATGAGCTGTGCGGATGCGGGCGTGACGAACAGGATCGGGCTGCGCAGGGGCGCGTAAAGTCGTGCCAGGACATTGGCCGCCTCGGCGTCATCGGTGCCGATCACGATGCGACTGGGATGCGTGATGTCATGTAGGGCCTGACCGCGTCGTGGAAATTCTGGATTGATCACCACGGGCAGATGGCGTATCGGGGTACGCAATCGCGATAGGGCGGCTTGCAGTCGCGACAAGGCTCCGCCGGGTGGTGGCACGGATTTGAGTACCAGGATGAAGTCTCCGGGCGTGCGTGCCGCGAGCTGGATCAGAGTGTTGCGCAGGCTCGTGGTTGCGGGGCGTCCATCCGGCGTCAGTGGCGTGCCGACGCAGGCGATAGCGAAGTCGATGGGCGTGTCGGGATGGCTTTGCCGACTGAGGGCGATACGACCCTCACTCACTGCCTGGGTAAAGGTGGCGATCAGCTCCGGCTCGTTGCTGTCCAGACGCCCCTCAGCGAGTGCGTCCAGACGTGCCACGTCGTGATCGTGCGCAGTGACTCGGCAGCCGAGTTCGGCAAGGCAGACGGCGGTGGCAAGTCCGACGTGGCCGAGTCCGACGATAAAGGCGTGTTGCGCCATCGGGTATATCCCTTTGCGCGGTTTGGATCAGGCCTCCAGCGCGGCCTCTGGCCGTGCCGTGAGGGCATGCAACTCAGTGGCGACCCGTGCCGCGCCGTCCAGCGGGAAGCTGGCAATGTGGCGATCACTGGCATCCAGGACCATCGGCACTAGGCGACCGAGCTGCTCGGCGATATCCCCATCGGGGTCTATGCGGTCGACGAGTCCGAAGCGCGCGAGCATCTCTGCACGCAGGCGCTGCTCGGCGCGTGGTCGGGCACGTGGCACCAGAATGGCCTTGCAGCCCACCGAGAGGATCTCGGAACTGGTGTTGTAACCCGCCATGGCGATCACCAGTTCGGACTGTTGCATCAGCGGCAGCATGTCGGTCGCGCCGTCGATCAGATGCACATCTGGACTCTCCGCCGCGGCACGTTCGAGCTGCGCGCGTTCGGCCGGATCCATCAAGGGGCCGGGTACGATCAGACTCTGACAACCGAAGCCATCGTGACGCCGCAGGGCGGCCAGATAGGCCTCGATGATACGCACGCCGTCGCCACCACCACCGACGGTTACCAGCACGCGCGGACGTCCAGGCATGGCCGGGGGTAAGAGGCTATCCGTCGATTCGCCAGCGGATTTATTACATACATAGCCGCAGTAGCGGATCTTGTGTGCCACCGCCTCAGGGATATCGTAGGCCTCGACCACGTCGAACCAATCTTCCCGTCCGTAGACCAGGATTTGGTCATAGACGCGGTCCAGGATGTCGATGATGCCTTGTTCTCCCCAGACTTTGCGGGTGGCATCTGGCGCGTCGATGATGTCGCGCATGCCGAGTACGAGGCGGGTTTCCGGGTGGCTTTCCTGCAGCAAGGCAAGCGTGGGCAGCAGTTCGCCGCCCATGCCGATGGGGGCATGGTCGACGAGGAAGACATCCGGCTTGAATGACAGTGCCGCTTCCAGGATCAGCGCTTCGCGATGGCCCTTGAGCAATGCGAAATTCTTGGCATGGTCACGTGGACCGTACTGCTCGTCACCGATTTTGACCACGGGCGGCAGTGCACGCACGGTCAAGCCTGGCGGTAAGGGCCAACTGTCCTGCATGGGCGAACCGGTGAGCAACAGCACTTCAAAGCGTCCGGGCGAAGCGAGCAATTGGTGGGCGATGGCTAGATTGCGACGCAGATGACCCAGTCCGAAGGTATCGTGAGAATAGAGCATGATTCGGCTCGGTCGGGCCGCACGGTCGCTGTGCTCCCGTGTGTCCTGGCCCTGGTGTTCCCAGTTGTCCGCCCTCAGGGATAGATTGCCGACGATGGCATTGCTTCGGTTGTCGGTGAGGAAGGCTAACGATTCGCGTGCGCTGCGAGCGAGGCCGCTGTTGCGCTGACGGCGCCAGCAGTCCAGACAGAGCGATATCCAGTCATTGCCGTAGAGATAGCGGATGGAGGCGCGGTGTTGGTGGCCGCAGCGGTTGTCCGGCATGGCGGGGGCGTATCCATTGTGGGGCACAAGGGAAGGGCCGGCGTGGCTATGTGAAATGGCTTGTTCTTGATGATTCACTTGGGATCGCCTCCACCTGATGGTATTCCTGCCCGGCACCGCTGATCTGCGATTCCGGTCTCTGATGACTTACACGCCACCCGCGTCGAAAGGGTTGCATCGGATTGTCGATCAGACGGCCTGGCGCATCGCCGGTCGTTGCGTGTTGTCCTCGGACGGGTTTTCACCGCGCCCGATGGCGAGGTACTGGAATCCGAGTTGCTGCATGAGTTTGGGGTCGTAGAGGTTGCGCCCGTCGAGGATGAGGGGTTGTTTGAGTTTTTGTTTGAGGGTGTCGAAGTCTGGGCTTCTGAAGTGGGTCCACTCGGTGACGATGAGGAGGGCGTCGGCGTCGTCGAGGGTGGCCTCGGGGCTATCGCAGAGGGTGAGGTCGTCGCGCTCGCCGTAGAGTCTGTGGCATTCGTCCATGGCGACCGGGTCGTAGGCGCGGACTCGCGCGCCGGATTCCCAGAGGGCCTCCATGAGGACTCGACTGGGGGCCTCGCGCATATCGTCGGTGTTGGGCTTGAAGGCCAGCCCCCAGAGGGCGAAGGTGCGGCCCTTGAGATTGCCGTCGAAATGGGTGTGCAGCTTGTCGAACAGGCGCTGCTTCTGGCGGTCGTTGACCGCCTCGACGGCGGCGAGCAGCTCGGCCTGATAGCCTGCGGCGCGGGCGGTGCGCTCAAGGGCCTTAACGTCCTTGGGGAAGCACGAGCCGCCGTAGCCGCAGCCCGGATAGATGAAGTGATAGCCGATGCGCGGGTCCGAGCCGATACCCACGCGCACCGCCTCGATGTCTGCGCCCAGGCGCTCGGCCAAGTTGGCCAGCTCGTTCATGAAGCTGATCTTGGTGGCGAGCATGGCATTGGCCGCGTACTTGGTCAGCTCGGCGGAGCGCACGTCCATCAGCACCACACGCTCGTGGCTGCGGTTGAAGGGGGCGTAGAGCGCGCGCATCAGCTCGCCGGTGCGGGGATTGTCGGTGCCGACGACGATACGGTCGGGCTTCATGAAGTCATCGATGGCCGCGCCCTCCTTGAGGAACTCCGGGTTCGAGACCACATCGAACTCGACCTCGGCGCCACGCGCATCGAGGGCCCCCTGCAGTGTCTGTCGGACGCGGTCGGCGGTGCCGACGGGGACGGTGGACTTGTTGACCACGATGCGGTAGTCGTCCATATGCTGGGCGACGGTGCGGGCGACCTCGAGGACGTGGCGCAGATCGGCGGAGCCATCCTCATCGGGTGGCGTGCCGACGGCGATGAACTGGAACAGGCCGTGTTTGACGCCCTCGGCGGCGTCGAGGGTGAAGCGCAGGCGTCCGGCGGCGGCGTTATCGCGCACGAGCTTGTCGAGGCCGGGCTCGTAGATGGGGATATCGCCTTGTTCGAGGCGCTGGATCTTGTCGGGATCGACGTCGACGCAGAGCACGTGATTGCCCACCTGGGCCAGGCAGGCGCCCGTCACCAAGCCTACATAGCCAGATCCGTATATCGTGATCTTCATGCCGGTACACTCCCTCGATTATTGTCAGTGGTCATGATGGTGTCGCCGCGGGCCAGAGTGTCGTCACGCCACAGAGCCGCGTAGGCGCCGTTGCGTCGTAGCAGCGCCTCGTGCTGCCCGGTTTCGACGATACGCCCGCCATCCAACACCACGATGACATCGGATTTGGCGATGGTGGCCAGGCGATGGGCGATGATCAGCGTGGTACGGCCGCGCGTCAGCCGGTGCAATGCTGCCGTGACGCGGCGTTCGGCAAAGGCGTCGAGCGCGCTGGTCGGTTCGTCGAGCAGGACGACGGGCGCGTCGCGCAACATGGCTCGTGCGATGGACACACATTGACGTTGCCCACCGGAGAGCCCGGCGCCGCGCTCGCCTACGGCGGTGTCGTAGCCATGTGGGAGCAGGGCAATCATGTCGTCTATGCCAACCGCACAGGCAGCCTCGATCGCGTCCGCACGACCAGCACCGTCGCGCCCGTAGGCGATGTTTTCCCACACGCTGCCTTGCAACAGCAGGGGTTCCTGAAGCACCAGCGCGACTTGGTCACGTAAATAGTCGAGATCGAGTTCGCGCAGATCGTGACCGTCGAGCAGGACGCGTCCTGCCGAGGGATCGTGCAGCCTGGGCACCAGTGCGGCCAGTGTGCTCTTGCCGGCGCCGGTCGCGCCGACCAGGGCGACGGTCTGGCCAGGTGTAATGTCGAGGTTAATGTCGTGCAGAATTGGGCGGTTTTCCCGGTAGGCGAACGACACGCCTTGCAGCACGATGGCACCATGGCTGCGCGGTGGGCGCAACGCGCCGGGGCGGCTGTGGATTTCTGGCGCCTCCTCGAAGATGTCGCCCAACCGTTCGGCGGCGACCTGGCCCTTGCTGATCACGCCGGCCGACTTGGCGAACTGACGCAGTGGCGCCGCCATGCCACGCAGATAGGCGAGAAATACGAGTAGTTCGCCCGCGGTGATGCGCCCTGAAAGTACTTGGGTGGCGCCGTACCAGGTGGCCAGTGCGGTGGTCATGGCGATGCCGCCGGCCACCAGCGGGGCGAAGCGGTTCTGCAGGTCGCTGGCTTCTATGGTGGCTTCCAGGCTGTGTCCGGCCTGTCGACCGAAGCGGTCGTCCTCGTGCGCCTGTCGGCCGTAGGCCTGGACGATGGGCAGGGCGGTCATGATTTCCTGAATCAGCCCCGACAGCTCGCCTTCGCGATTGCGTGCCTGGCGTAGGGCCAGACGCAGGCGTTTGCTGTAACGCTGCATCAGCCAGAGCAGTATCGGTCCGGCGGAAAGTACGATCAGTGCGTAGCGCCAATCGATGAAGAACATGATCACGATCATGCCGATCAGGGTCAGCAAGTGTGCGAACACGCCGGTGCCGACGGTGGCGACGAGGTTCTGCAACGCTTGGATGTCGCCGTTGAGGCGACTGGAGAGTTCGCCGCTGCGCCGCCGGCGATGATAGCCCAGAGACAGGCGCTGGAGGTGCGCGAACAGGTCACGCCGTAGTTCGAATACGGCGTGTTGTCCGGAGATCAGCAGCAAACGGTTGCCGACGATGGCGAACAGCATGTCGAGTAAACCTAATGTCACCATGACCGCGGCGAGGACATCGAGCAGCTCGAAGCGCTGCAGCGCCGGGTCAGGCAGCCAGCCGATCATCCAGTGCGGTAGCGGGTGCCGGAACAGCACGCTGTCGATGATGAACTTGAGCGGCCAGGGGAGCAGCAGGAGCACCGTGGCGCGCAGGCTCATGGTGGCAGCGGCGCCGATCAGCGCGCGTCGATGCGGGCGCAAATAGCTACGCAACGACCAGAGCGTGAACTCGCGCTTATCCACCATCAGACGCTCATGCCGGCACCGGCCCGACGCCGGTAGGCGTATGCAACCCAGATACCAGGGCCGTGACGCGCGAGGCGTTGGAGTCCCAGCTGAAGGCGGTGCGTGCTCGTTGGGCTGCGTGTTGCCCCATCGTACGGCGGGCGAGCGGATTGTGTAGCAGATCGGAGATGGCTGCCGCACAGGCGCTGGTGTCGCCGGGCGAGTACAGGCGTCCGGTCACACCATCCTCGACCAATTCAGCGAGCTGCCCGATGCGTGGCGCGACTACCGGGCGCCCGGTGGCCATGGATTCGATCACCTTCATCGGCGAGAAGTAGAAATCCTGTTGAGGTTGGTAGGGTGCAACGGTGATGTCCATGGCGGCGAGGTAGGCGGGGATTTCGTCGTGAGGAACATGGCCGGTGAGTACCACCGAACGCCCCAGGCGTTCGCGGGTTACGCGCTCGCGCAGTTTTTCCATCACCGGACCGTCGCCGACGATCAGCAGGCGCGCATCGGCATGCTGCCGGCGTACGATCTGGAAGGCGTCGAGCAAGAGGTCGATGCCGTGCCAGGGCTTGAGGCTCCCGACGAAGCCGATGACGGGTGCGCCCGAGAGGCCATGCCGCGCCCTGATCAGTAATTTGTCGATGGCGGTATTGAAGCGACTGGTGTCGACGCCGTTAGGCAATACGCTGATGCACGATTCGGCAACACCCTGACCCATCGCGTGAACCTTCATCGCCTCGGAGACCGCGACGATATGATCGGCACGATTGAAGACCTCGTGTTCGATGCGTTCGGCGAGATCACGTTGGACCAGCCCGCGAAAACGCGCCTGTTCCTCGACCAGCGGTGCGTTGATTTCGAGAATGTGAGGTATATCCAGTGCCGCTGCGATCTCGACGCCGGATCGGTGCATCAGCGAGTAGCGTTCGTAGAGCAGGTCCGGGCGACGCTCCCGCAGTTGCAGTGCGCCCAGGACGCGGGCGGTGAGCGTGCGATCGTGCGCCAGTCGTTCCAGCTCGCGGCGTACCGTTCGTTCCGATGCCTTGGCTTCGAGATGCAGTTCCGCCACGAGGGCGGCGATCATGTCAGGGTCTTCCGGTGCCGGTAGCTCGATGCATTCGCCCGGTGGCGGGGGGTTGCCCTCGCCACGCTGAGTGCAGAACAGAGTGACTTCGTGCCCGGTGCGTGCGAATGCGCCAACCATTTCTCGAACATGTACCGATGCGCCCTTGTGACCGAGTACGGGGATGCCTCGGTCGGCACAGAGATAGGCGATGTTCATGTGGTGGCCTCCGCGAGCAGCAATGAGCGTACTTCCTTGGCGGTTTCCCAACATTCGAAGCGACCTTCGATGCTGTTACGTGCCGCCAAGGCGATACGCTGGCGCATTTCCGGTTGCTCAAGCAGGCGTTGCAGCGCATCTGCCATGGCGACTGGATCGCGTGGCGACACCAAAATGCCGTTGCGGCCATGGTCGACTAGTTCGGGAATGCCGGAAACCTGGGTCGACACGACCGCAAGGCCGGTGGCCATGGCTTCGACGATGACGTTCGGGATGCCGTCGCGATCGCCGTCATCGGTGACGTGGCAGGCGAGGGCGAACATCGTGGCCTCTCCGTACAGCCGGGTCAGGCGGTCGTGCGCCATGGCGCCGAGGAATTGCACTTCAGCGCCAAGATTGAGCTCGCCGACATGGCGTTCGAGATCGCCTCGCAAGGGACCTTCACCCACGATCGCACAACGGAAGGGCACACCGCGGTCATGCAGCAGTCGACAGGCCTCGATCAGGTCGGACATGCCTTTTTTGGGGACCAGACGTCCGACCGAGAGAATCAGCGGCAGACCGGCATCCGGGTCGATGGGGGCTGCCGGCGGGAAGGCCGAGAGATCGATGCCGTGGTAGACCAGATGGACCTTGGCGTGGTCTTCCGGGGGCAGGAAGCCGCGTAGGTAATCGACATTGTGCTGCGTGCAGGTCAGCACGAAGCTCGCGGAGCGTACCCGGCGGCTGATCACCCGCGCCGGGGACAGATAGAGATCCTTGGCATGGGTCGTGAAGCTGTAAGTGATGCCACACATCACGGCCGCCAGTCGCGCGACCGTGGCCGGGGCATTGGCGAAGTGGGCATGCAAGTGGCGGATGCCTTGTTTGCGACTGTGATGCGCAACGAATCCGGCGCGTAGGAACTGTTTGCTGACGCTGATCGGGTGCCGTGTGCGTATCGCCCACCAAGTGGCCAGCCCGAGCGCATGCAGGTATCGGCCCGGTGCGGCGAAGGCGGTGGCCAAGTGCGCGCCAGCCACCGTCAGTGTCTTGCGCAGCCAGGTCGCGGGGAGGTAATGCACCGGCGAACGCACTTCGTTGACGGTCGGGTGGTAATGGGTTTCCTCCGGGCGCAGCAGGGAAAACAGCGTCAGCTTCGTGCCCAGGCGTTCCAATGCCCTGATTTCATTCAGGATGAAGGTCTCTGATAGACGAGGATAGCGTTTGAGGATGTAACCGATGGGTTTGTCGGCGCTGGGAAACATGTGTCACTCCCGAAGTGATTGGTGTTCTGGTCTTAAGCCGTGTCGCCATCTGCTGGTGCGATTGGCGGCGAATTCTTGTCGAACGGCACGTGGCCGATCATTGATCTTAATCACGTCAACGCGGATCAATAGGTTCCATGTTTTTTGTATCAGCTATGTTTCAGTGTGACTTAATGGGTGGCAAGGGGCTTTCATGACACCGAATACCGAGACCGATACCGAACAGGTAGATCCTTGCGATCTACTCAGTCAACACAAAATCGAAGAATTCAATGCCTACCGCGCTGCGGGCAAACCCTGCCGCGTGGCGGGAAAGGATCTGCATGCCATGGATTTACGCAAGGTGGATGTCAGCGGTGTGGATTTCAGCGGCTGTCTGCTCGATCGCGCCAACCTCTGTGGCCTGGATCTGCGCAGCTGCACGCTGGATGGGGCCACGTTGCGTGATGCGCTGATCGAGCGGACCTATTTCCCAGCTTCGTTGGATGCCGCCGAGATCGAGCTTTCGCTGAAATACGGTACGCGCCTGCGTGCCCGACCCTAGCGGTTGCTCGCCACGGCGCGCGCGTCCACGCACGAATGCGGCATAATCTCCGCTTTGGCTGCGGACGCGTCGCATGAGTCGATTCTGGAGTGAACTGGTCGGGGCACTGACGCCCTATACCCCCGGCGAGCAGCCGCTGATCGAGCAGCTCGTCAAGCTCAACACCAATGAAAATCCCTATCCGCCGTCGCCCGCTGTACTGGACGCGATTCGCGGGCAGACGGGCGCAAGCCTACGGCTTTACCCGGACCCGGAAGCGTCTTCACTGAAGGCCGCCATTGCGACGGTGTTTGGCCTGGATGCCGCCTCGGTATTCGTCGGCAATGGCTCCGACGAGGTGTTGGCGCATACCTTCTGCGCGCTGCTCAAGCACGAAAGGCCGATCTTGTTTCCGGATGTGACCTACAGCTTTTATCCGGTCTATTGCGGACTTTATGGTGTGGCCTATCGCAACGTGCCGTTGGATGAGACGTTAAGCATCAACCCGGAGAATTATGCGGCTGACAATGGCGGCATCATTTTCCCCAATCCGAACGCCCCGACCGGTCGCCTGCTGCCATTGGCGGCAGTACGCCGCATCCTCGACCTGAATCCCGATTCTGTGGTGGTGGTGGACGAGGCCTATATCGACTTTGGCGGCGAATCGGCTGCCAAGCTGGTGCCCGATTATCCGAATCTGCTGGTAATCCAGACGCTCTCCAAGTCGCGCTCCCTAGCGGGGCTGCGGGTGGGCTTCGCACTGGGACAGCCTCATCTGATCGAAGGGCTGGAGCGGGTCAAGAACAGCTTTAATTCATACCCGCTCGGACGACTCGCGATTGCCGGTGCGGTGGCGGCCATCGAGGACGAGGCTTACTTCGAACGCATCCGCCGTGCGGTGATCGCCAGCCGTGAACTCTTGATTGCCGGGCTTGCGTCGCTGGGTTTCGAGGTATTGCCTTCGGCGGCGAATTTCGTGTTTGCGCGGCACCCCGAACGACGTGGCGGCGAACTCGCTGCGGCGTTGCGGGCACGGCGAGTGCTGGTCAGGCACTTCCGCCTGCCGCGTATCGAGGATTATCTGCGCATTACCGTGGGTACCGACGAGCAATGCGACACGCTGCTGCAAGCCCTTGCCGCAATCCTCGCCATTCCGGCGTAGCGAACGGGATCGGTACGCTCTACCCGCAAGTCTGTAGACGTCCTAGCTGTGTCGATATAAATCCTTGATGTCGCTATCGGAAATTTGTGGGCTGCGAGGTGCAACCCATCATCCGGCTTTATCGTTTAAAGGGTCGTGGCCGGATTTAGGAGCAGTCCGCTGGCCGGGCGGGTGGTGACGCTCGTCCGGCGCGGGTGAACCTCGTGCTCCGTTACCGGTCCATTGCATGCCCGAACCTGGGCATCTTGATCCTTTCAACCGATTCTTGAGGAGTCCGTAATATGACGAGCATTCGATCCTATATGGCCGCATGCATGCTGCTGGCGTTGCCCGTGTCGGCGCTGGCGATGCCGGCGCCGTATGCCGGGGAAACGCCGTGGACTGGCGCCTACATCGGCGCGCACGCGGGCATTAACCAGTCGAGCGCGTCCGGTCTCAACACCGAAAATTCGCTGGCCGCTGGCGTTTCCGGCGGCTATCGCCTGGCGCTGGCCAATCCCACCGCGTCGCCGATCATCATCGGCGGTGATGTCTTTGCCGACCTCAATGCGCAGGCCACGCACAACGCGAATGTCAGCTATGGCTCCAACGTGGTCGGCGTCGACCTGATGGCGGGTTATCCGCTGGGCGATAATCAGGCGCTGCTGCCTTATGTCAAAGTCGGCCTGGGCAATCTGCAGGCGACGGGCGATCTCGGCGGCAACGACATCGGCGGTCGGCTGGGTATCGGGCTGAAATATCATCTGCGTCCGCGTCTCTCGATCGGCGCGCAGTGGATGTCGCAGGATGCCAACAACATCAACAACGACAACTTCACCGTCGGCGTCGATTACACCCTGCCGATGGGCTGAGCCAGCTGCGAGTGTGGTCGGTGGGTGCCGCTTCAGCGACGCCATGGCCACAGGCGGCCCCAGAAGCCGCCGGGCGGCGTAGGTTTGGGCACGTCGGCCGGCGGCTTCGCCGTTTCCGCTCGCTGATGTGTACGTAGACGAACGATGGTCGCGCCCCAGCCGCTGCGGTCGGTGGCTGGGCCGTAGGCGATCACGTTCGGGTCGTGCGCCAGGATGTCATGGACCACGGCACGCAGCACACCTTTACCCTTGCCATGGACGATGCGAATCTCATGGATGTCGCGTCGGTGGCATTCGCGTAGGTATTCGCGCACGAGATCGGGTACCTCGCGTGGGTGGAAATGATGCAGATCGAGAATCCCGTTGATATCGAGTGCGACCACAGCCGTTTCCGCTGGACGACGAGGCGGTCGACTGCGGCTCATGGTGCAAGCTCCATTCTGCTAGTCGAGTTCAGCAGGTTGGCGGTATCTCACCATGGCAATGAGGCGGGCTGCCTAGTTACGCCGCCCCATCTGGGTCATGCCGAGAATTTGTAGCAGGGCCATGAAAATGTTTAGGACATCGAGGTAAAGCGACACGGCGAGCAGAATCGGGTCCGCCACGCCGCGCTGATGGATCAGCCGGCTGGTGTCGAATAGGACCAGACCGGAAAAAACGAGGAGGACAACGCCTGCGACCACCAAGTGCAGCAATTCGATGTGCAGAAAGATGCCGGCGATACTGCCGATCACCGCGATGACGAGGCCAGTGAACAAGAAGCCGTGCAGGAAGTTGAAGTCACGGCGTGAGATCCAAGCATAGGCAGACAGTGCGGCGAAGTCGATGGCAGTGCCTGCGGCGGCCTGGCTTACCACTGCGGCGCCGCCTGGCGCGCGCAGGAATTCGGCGATCACCGGCCCCAGAGAAAAGCCCATCAATCCGGAGAATATGAACAGCAGCGCCAGGGACAGCGTTCGGTTGGCGCGCAGGAACTGGATGCCGAGTAGGGCGCCGAAGGCGAGAATCATCCATAACCAGGGATGTTCCCAGGCCAGCGGCGAACGCATGCCGACCTCCGCGGTTGCCGCGGTGACTGCCAGGCTGGCAGCGAGCAGGCCGTAGGTACGGGCGATGACCGACCCTGCGGCGAGGCTGCGTGTCGGAGCGGAATAAGCGGGCATGGCATGTCCTCGTGGCGAATTCAATGGATAGGGGTGGTTCGTGAACTGCGGTTCTCCCCAAACCCTTGGAGGACTTCGATGGGTAGTTGGTTCAATTCATTCTACGCCGCCTCAGCCCGTTTGCTGTGGCAACGGTCGTGTGGTGCGCCAAGCCAGGATGGCGGCCGCGATCTGTATGCCGCCACCGAAGGCCATGGCGGTGCTCAACCCGTTGGCATTACTACCCATGATTGCGAAAAGACTGCCGAGGACGGCTACTCCCAGGGTGGCGCCGCTCATGCGGGCGACATTGACCAACGCGGCAGCACTGCCAGAACGTGCAGCCGAAACCGCACCCACCGCGACACCCATCAACGGGCCGGTGGCCAATCCCATGCCGATACCCGTCAGGATGAGCGCGACCTCGGCGGCGATCATCGATTCATCGTGCGCAGTGACGGCAAGCAGTAACAGGCCGCATCCGATGAGACCCACACCACTGCTGGTGACCGGGCGGTTGCCCAGCCGTTCAGTCAGCCAGCCGGAAAAAGGCGAAACCAGCACAAAAATGAGCGCCATCGGAATCAAGGCAATCCCCGCGCCGGCTGGCCCCAGGAGTCCTTCTTTTTGCCAACTCAGTGGGAGAAGAAAGAGCACGCCGTACATGCCAAAGGTCATGGCCGCCGTGGCAATCATGGCACCATTGAAGACAGGCGATGTGAACAGCGCCAGCGGCACCAGCGCCTGCTCGCCTCGGCGCGATTCCTGGCGGATGAAAAATGCGATGGCAATCGCTGTGATGGCAAGGCTGAAGGCCGCGAGAGAGGGGGCGTTCTGAAATTCGATGCCGGCAGTTGCCAGTGCTGCCAGTGCGATTGCCCCGGAAAGCTGTCCACCAGCGTCGAAGTGTCGCCCGCCGGGATGAGATGATTCCGGGATGCTGAAGACGGCCAGAACCAACGTGATGAGCCCGATGGGCACCACCAGCAGAAATATGCTGCGCCAACCAAACGAGTGAATCATCTCGCCGCCGAGGCTGGGCCCGATAGCCAGGGCCAAACCATTGCAGGCGGCCCAGATGCCCAATGCCCTTCCACGGGCGTGGGGGTCCGGCCAGCAAACGCGAATGATTGCCAGCGAAGCAGGTAGCAGCAGGGCGGCACCGAGTCCGGCCGCCACGCGACCGAAAAGCAGGATGGACATGCTGGTAGCGCCCGCGCAGATCAGCGAAGCGAGGATGAAAACCGCAGCGCCGGTCATGAACAGACGCCGTCTTCCATAAAGATCGGCGAGCAATCCACCAGTCAGTAGCAAGGCTGCGTAGGTCAGGTTATAACCATCCACGGTCCATTGAAGCAGCGATACATCGGTGTGGAAATATTGCCCGATCGAGTGCAATGCGAGGTTCACCACCGAGGTGTCGATCTGCGCGATCAGTACGGCGAGACAGAGCGTCAGTAATGTCATCGGCGGTGGGCGTGGTTCGGCGCGGTGGCTAGGAGGTTGGAATCGGACATTTGGATATCGTTCGGTATCGGGCATGTGAGTTTAGTGATGTTCCAGTTATTGATGCTTCGGTCCGGACCGAAGCATCAATAACCTCGAATGGCCTAAAATCGGCTCGAAATGGGAGAGCGTGATGGATTGTGAATCGAATATCGCGGCCGTGGCGTCGCTGATGGCCGACCCGACACGTGCCGTCATGTTGGTGGCGTTGCTTGATGGCCGCGCATTGCCTGCTGGTGAGCTGGCCTATGCGGCGGGCGTGACCGCACAGACAGCGAGTACCCATCTGGCCAAATTGCTCGATGGCGGTGTACTTGAGGTGGAGCGAGAGGGGCGGCATCGATATTACCGTCTGGCCGGCGCCCCAATCGCCGAGGTGCTTGAGCAGCTCGCGGCCATCGGTCGCCCGTGCGAGGTGCGTCGAAGACCCTTAAACGCGAATGCCAGCGCGCTGCAATTCGCCCGTTGCTGCTACAACCACCTTGCCGGTGCGTTGGGCGTGTCGCTCGCGCAGGGCTTAATGAAAAAGGGTTTGATAACGCCTGGCACCGACAAACGAATTCTCGTGACCGAGACCGGTGTCGCCGGCTTTGCGGCAATCGGGTTGGATGTCACCGCACTCAGGCCCACGCGGCTGGGGATTGCGCGGCAGTGTCTGGATTGGACCGAGCGTCGTCATCACCTGGCTGGCCCGCTCGGCATCGAATTGTTGAATATCCTGTGCGTGAATGGCTGGCTTCGACGGTCGAAATCTTCCCGTGCCGTCAGCCTGACAGCGGCGGGCCGCTACGAATTACGCCGCCGCTTTGATGTGGATACGAGCCAACACGGCGCGGTGCAAACATCACGCTGACAGCGCGGGGCAGCATGACATGGCATTTTATGCGCAGTTTATGCACAGGCACCAGATGATGTGCTGTCGAGGAAAGGTTAATAACAAATAATCAATAAAAACAGAATGTTACGACATATCAGTAAATTCGAAATATGTCGTAATTCATTGATTATTAAATCATTTATTAGTATTGGTGCCGGGAGCGGGCACCATCTATCATTTCCCGCTTTTCTACACTTTAACCCGCTTTTATACACAAATAGCTGAATAATAACGGTAAAGTGGGCGTGCATACGGGGCAGTGATTTACACAATTCCACACTTTAACCCGCTTTGTTACACTTCGGATTACGCCAAAATTACGCCAGGCAGGACATGGCCACGATCCGAAAACGCGGGAACGGATGGAGAGCAGAGGTCTATCGCAACGGCAGACGCCGGTCGAAGACCTTTCACACCAAAGCTCAGGCGCAGTCCTGGGCTCTGCAGGTCGAGGTCGAACTCGACGACCTACAGATGGGCCGGATTCCAGCCGACAAATCAGTCCGAGACCTGTTGCAGCGCTACCTGCGTGAGGTGTCGCCCGGCAAGCGGGGCGAGCGTTGGGAACGGCTGCGTCTGGAAGCCCTCTGTCGGGATGACCCACTTGCCACCGTGCCGCTACGCGAACTTTCCGCACAAACCATCTCGAGCTGGCGCGACCGCCGGCTTCGGCAGGTCTCGCCGGCTACCGTGCTGCGCGAATGGAATCTGTTGAGCAACGCCTTCAACATCGGCCTGCGAGAATGGGGTTGGGTAGCGGAGAACCCGATGACACGGGTGCGCAAGCCGGCGACGCCGGCGGCGCGAGACAGGCGACTCACACAGGATGAAATCGACCAGTTGGTGATGGTGTCAGGCTACACGGATAAAAAGCCTCCAACGACACTCACAGCCCGCGTAGGTGCCACCATGCTGTTCGCCATCGAAACCGCCATGCGGGCCGGCGAAATCGCCAGCTTAACCTGGGCTCATGTCCATGCTGAACGACGTTATGTTCATCTCCCCATGACCAAGAACGGGAAGCCTCGCGACGTGCCGCTCTCGCGGCGTGCGCTCGATCTCATCGAGCGGATGAAGCCGCTAACGGGTGAGCACGAAAGCAACATTGTATTCGGCCTGTCACCCCGTCAAATCGATGCACTGTTCCGTAAGATCAAGAAAAAGACGAGTATCGAAGATTTGCACTTTCACGACACCCGGCGCGAAGCATTATCCAGGCTGGCCATGAAGTTCGATGTCATGGATCTGGCCAAGATATCGGGCCATCGGGACCTTCGCATCCTGCAGAATGTGTACTACGCGCCGAAGGTCGATGATCTTGTTAGCCGACTAGATTAATCGGGTATTCGTACATGGGCACCTCCGTTTTGCCAAGTACTCGGTAAATACCAACAGTGGTAAAGTTCATCGTGGACGTCGGTATCTGATAAGTCGGAAACATGGCCTCTACTCTGGTGCAAGGTTTTGGTACATCGGTGCCAGGAAGAGATGGGGGCGTCCATGTCATTGATTTGGGTCGATTTGAGTGAGTGACCCGGGAGCCGGTAATGTTCTGTAAGTCTTAAATTTGAACATTATGTATATTTGTGGTTAACGGGTTGAGACTCAGCCTATGATAAGGCTATTCATCCACATGCAGCGCCGCGATCAACGGGCAGGCCACTTTCTCCTCGCCTTGGCGGCACTGCTCGAGCAGGTTTGCCAGCGTCGCTTCGACTCGGCGCAGATCCTGTATAGCCGTGCGCGTACGTCGTCCAAGGGTTGAGCCGCCAGTTCGGCCGCCGAATCGCATTGCATGCCTTCATCGAGTGGCAGCAGCTGAAGGATTTCGTCCAGGCAGAATACAGTGGACCCCTCCGTCAAGACAATAACGCATCGAGTTTAAGAGGGTAACCTTTCATGTGCAGCGGAACGGCGCTGCCCCGGTTTTCGGTTTCTTTTTTTGTTGCTATTTTGGGGTGAGATTTTTCTTTCTCTCTGTATTTGTCCACTATCCTTGCGCCGCCGCCAATTGCTGTTCGGTATACCTGATCCGGTGTTTCATGGTCCAGTGACTGGTGCGGTCTTTCCGTGTTGTAAAGCACGAAGTATTCCGTCAATCCGATCAGCAAGTCAGGCATCGTGGCGTAGCCTTTCAAATACACGTCTTCGTGTTTGACGCTGCGCCAGAGCCGTTCCACAAAGATGTTATCCAATGCCCGACCGCGTCCGTCCATGCTGATCGTGATCCCTTCTTTCAACAGCACACCCGTAAACGCTTCGCTGGTGAACTGACAGCCCTGGTCGGTGTTGAATATCTCCGGCGTGCCATAGGCCTGCAATGCTTGCTCCAGGCAGTCCACACAGAATCCGCTATCCAGCGTATTCGATAACCGCCATGACAACACTTTACGCGAGTACCAGTCGATCACCGCCACCAGGTACACAAACCCACGCAGCAGGCGGATGTACGTAATATCCGTACTCCATACCTGATTGGGACGGATCACATTCACGCCCCTTAGCAAATACGGATAAACATTGTGCTGCGGGTGCGGACGGCTGGTATTCGGCCCCGGCGCCATGCCGGCAAGGCCCAGTATGCCCATCAGTCGCTGCACCCGCTTGCGGTTGATCTTGTACCCCAAGCCACGCAGGTAACGCTTGATCTTGCGGCTGCCGTAAAACGGATGCCGCGTGTATTCAGCGTCAATCAGTCCCAGCAACTTCAATTCCTGCTCGTCCGGTCTTACAGCCTTTTGTGGCGCATAGACCGTTGAGCGGTTGACGCCCGCCAGTTCGCATTGGCGGGTCAGTGCCAGTGGTTCGATGGCACCGACCCATTGCTTGCGTGTTTCTACTGGCTGATCCCGGACTTTTTTTTCAGCCAGTCCAGCTCCATCTTCAATCGCCCGATCTCAGAATACAGGCGCTCCGGACTGGCTGACGGGTCGGCAGGTTTTGGGCCACGCTTGGCATCAAATAAACTCGATGCCTCTTCTTGCAGCAACTTCTTCCAAGCACCGACTTGCGTCGGGTGCACGCCAAATTCCTGGGCAATTTGGCTCACCGTCTTGACGCCTCGGATCGCTTCAAGTGCGACCTTGGCCTTGAACTCATCCGTAAAAGTCTTGCGCTTCGACTCACTCATCACCTGCTCCTCAATTGCAGCAGGTTACAACCTTAATTTATGTGTGGTATTCAGCTATTTACGGTAATGCTGACCGCCAAGGATGCGTTGGCACAGAAATATCCAGCGATGCCGGCGCTTTATTGCGAAGGTTGGATGGCACGGCGAACTCCTGCTTCTCATTTTTTGGCTTAGGATTGGCAACGAGCTCACGAAAGCGCATTGGATGCATGGCAACACACTGCTCAATCAATCGAAAGAAGAGCATGCCGCGATGGGCGGACTTGCGACGATTGAATCTAAACACAAATTCGTCCAGATATGCCTGCAGGTGGTCTTCTTCGAAGGAACCCTGATGTGTCCCCATCAGCCAGCGCTTAACGAGCGCCGCGACACGGTGTACGCCTGGCAAAACTTCGTTGGCATCCTTACCAGAGCCACTGATGGAGGTTCCATGATGAATATATTCGTCTTTTGTGGCGCTTGGATAGGACGTAAGCCCGTCGGTGTAAATAGTCGAGCCCGCTTTGATATGCTTCTGAATAAATGCCTTGAGCGTTTCAGTTTCGGCGTTGGGGATAATCTGCAAGCGGCAGCGCCCAAAGCCTTTGGGGGAGAGCAATTCCACTGCGACCGCCACCAATACCTTGCCTCCAGCACCGCGCCCGCGCTTGCCGTGCCGCACACCTCCAAAAACTGTCTCATCCACTTCAACGTGTCCAGACAACATGTCATGCCCAGCGTTGCTGATGGCGCACCGAAACCGGTGCAGCATCGCCCAAGCCGTAGGGTAAGAGCCAAACCCGAGAATTCGATGAAGCGTTTTGGCGGAAACGCCATTTTTAGCGGATGTCATGTGCCATGCGGCCTCAAACCAGACGGTCAGAGGCGTTCTGGCATGGTGTAAAGATCGTGCCTGCGGTAGATGAGACTCGATTGCGGCACGCATTGCACCACCACTTGCTTATTCTTCATGCGCCAGCCCTTAGAACCGTGACACGACGGGCATTCAAAGCCGTCCTTCCATCGAATCCAGTCAAGGTAGTCGAGGCAGGCGGCATCATCCGAAAACCACGCCATAAACTCTGCATAGTTGCGCGGGTAATCAACCCCCGCTTTGGGAGTCTTGCGTTGTGACGGAGCGCTCTTTGATCCCATAGCGCAATTATAGCGTTACCGTAAATAGCTGAATACCCCACTAACTTAAACCAAACAGCCTCCGCGATACCCGGGGCGATTCAATATGAGTCGCTGACGACCATGTCGCACCGCTGGACTGACGGGATTAGGCCGCCAAGGTATTGTTACGATCAGCATTCTTGCGCTTGGGTTTAATATGCTGCCGGTATATGGGAAAAAGGATGCCAAAGCCGGTTAGCATCATAAGCCAGGAGGGGGGGGCCGGAACTGCAATACCACCAACTGCGCCACCTGGCCTCGCACCAACTAAATTGTACGGGGTGTTTGCAGAGGTTGGGGGATTGACGTCCGCCCCGAGGGGGATAGCTCCATCAGCTGGGCTCGGAACGCTGAACAAGAATAGTTGAGACCAATCCGATGGTTGATTATCAAACTGCGATAACACAAGGTTGATTCCGGTTTTGTCAGGCGGATTATAATACCCCTCGAAGTAGGCTTCTACGTTGTTAACATCCCCGAGGTGAAGGGTAGGGACGCCCGCGGTATCCGTAGTCATGAACGGCGCGCCATTCCGATAATATAAATTGTAGATGGGGGCCGTGAAGTTGTAGGAGAAAGAACCACCAACGGCTGTCGCGTTTATGCCAGTGATGTTCGAGAATTGGTACGATTGGCTCGCGTAGGAGCTTCCTCCATTGTCGACCGTAATGGCAAGAGCCATAGCGCTGCCGAACATAGACGGATAATCATTACCAGAGTAGTTCGGTGTAGTAAAATCGTAAGTAAACGGGGTTGCACTGGCTGTTGCGGAAAAAACAACCAATGCTGCCGTTGCCAATAAATATCTGTTAAATGTCTGTAATCTCATCTGCATGTCCTCGTCAATTCCTACAGTCCAGAGTTATCGAAAAAATCAGTTGGCCGGTCGAAGCCTCGGCTCGTCCGGCTAAAATGACGAGCAATAAATGCGCCAACTCACTGTTTGCCTAAAAAATCGGTGGGGCCCGCGCACTTCAGACCGCCATGAAGGTGATTCGTCGATTGATTGATCGGCTATAGTCAAGCTCTTCGACACCCCCATATGGGGGTGTTATTGACGCAACTGATTATTTTATTTTTGAAAATAGACCGTCTACCTAGAGTCCATAAGCCATGCGGAGTGTAAAGATTTATAACACCCACTTATCAGGTCCAGCATGGAAGCCACAGGCAGGATTCGACAAGAGGTGCTTGTTTACTTTATGTGCCTGCTCATTCGAGCACTTGTCATTTTGAATCATTCGATCTACTTGCTTTTATAACTATTTCTAATCGTAGTATCGTTACCGCAAGACCAATGGGAATGTGATGCATCTGCGCTGACGGGGCTCAAGGCGATGCTGGGTTTTGACTTCCAGGCAACGCCACCGTGGGAACTGCGTGCAACAAATGCTTATGTCAGCAGACGCGAACCTTCTATTTTGTATTATGGACTTAATGACTTAGGGCAACGCTGAAAAAGTCTCTTACCTCTGCGAAAGTTGAGTTGCTCTGACAACCAATGGGGACCGTAACGATGAAACAGCAGACACTGGCGATGGCAGCGGACTCAGGCGAAGGATTCGAGGTCTATCGGCGGGCGACGCGTCGTGATGTGTTTCTATCGACGATGGAGGAACTCGTGCCGTGGTCCGCGTTGTGTGCGGTGATCGAGCCCCACTACCCGAAGGCAGGGAAAGGTCGTCCACCGGTGGGGCTGGAACGGATGCTGCGGATGTACTTCGTGCAGCACGGGTTCAACCTGGCTGACGAGGCGTGTGAAGAAGCGCTGCTGGACAGCACGTCGCTGAGGCGATTCGTGGGCATTGATCTGGGCCGCGAGCGGGTCCCGGACGGAACGACCCTGCTGAAGTTTCGTCGCCTGTTGGAGCAGCACGACCTGGGTGCGACGTTGTTCGCACAGGTCAATCAGACCCTGCAGGATCGGGGCCTGAAGGTCGGTACTGGAACGATCGTCGACGCCACGATCATCGGTGCGCCGAGCTCGACCAAGAATGCCCACAAGACACGTGATCCCGACATGCATCAGACCCGCAAGGGCCAACAGTGGTATTTCGGTATGAAGCTACACATCGGTGTGGACAGTCGTACCGGCGTGGTGCACAGCGCGGCGGTCACCGCCGCCAACGTGCACGACAAACACCTGCTCGCGGACCTACTGCACGGCGAGGAGCGTCGAGTCTATGGCGATAGTGCCTACGCCAGTCAAAAAGCGCTGATTCGGGCGCATGCCCCTCGGGCGAAGGACTTTACCAATCAACGCATCAGCAAGCGTGGCGAAGTTGACGAGGCCGAACGTTCGCGTAACCGCAACAAATCGCGGATCCGGGCCCGAGTCGAGCACGTCTTTGCGGTGGTGAAGCGGCTGTGGGGGTTCAGCAAAGTGCGCTACCGGGGTTTGGACAAGAATGCCAACCGCAGCTTCGTGGTCCTCGGGTTAGCTAACCTGTACCTATCACGGACCCGAGTACCCACCTGATAGCGCGTTGAGGGCCCACAACGTGCCTCAAGGCGCGAGAAGGGTGAAAACCGAGAGCAAAAACCGGGATCTAGACGTCTGATCAGGGGCAAAACTGATCAACCTTGAGGGTTGATTGATTGTGTCGACTTATTCAGCGTTGCCTTAGTGGCTTTACGCCTAGAGATCTGGTATTGATGTTGGGTCAATATCGCTGGAGGGGGCATGGCTGTTGATGAGACGATGCTCGTCACCATCGAAGCCATCTATGATGCGGCCTTAGAGCCCTCACGATGGCCAGACGCGCTAAATTCGCTCGCCGGACTCTTTCGATCACAGGCGGCCACTTTCTGGGTGCTCGGGGGAGGAAAGACACCTCAGCTGAACAAGTTTACATATATCAATTTCGATTCTGCATTCATCCGCGAATACATGGATGGCATGGCGCTTAAGGATCCCACTGTACAATACCTCTTATCCCATCCAGATGCCTCAATCATCCATGATGGGCAATATCTGAATGAGCGCGAAATCGATAACCATCCCTACTATGATTGGCATCTCCGACATACCGATACCCGCTATCGCTTGTTAGGAAAAATAAGCCCTGGCCCAGGACTCCAGGCAGGAGTGGCATTGCATCGCACCCGTAAGTCAGGGCGGTATGAACCATTTGATTTGGCCTTATTCAATTGCGTGTACCCCCACCTCCAGCGATCGCTCATGATCGCTTTTCGCATGGGCACTTTAGACGCGGGATACCAGGCTATGGCTGATCTCCTGAATCGTGAACACGTCGCGATGCTGTTCTTAGACGCCAGAGGACACATGATTCATCACAATGCCAAATTGGAGGTGGTAACCCAAGCAGATGATGGTATTCGTCTGGATAGTGATGGGTTGGTCTTAGCTGATCCAGGGTGCGATCAGCATTTGAATCATATGATCGCGATGGCGCTTCCGAAACGAGCAAGTCGCCGCCACGGTGGTGTTATGCAAGTTGCTCGCCCTTCAGGTAGGAGGCCGTATCAGGTGTCTGTTACGCCGGTACCTGAAAGCAAGGCGGAGCTATCTATTAGTCCCCCAGTGCTGTGTATCACGATTAGTGATCCAGCTGACGACTATGCCGATGCGTTATCGTGCGTAAAAACCACCTTTGGACTGACATCCGCAGAAGGGCGCTTAGCTTGCCTGCTCGCTTCGGGAGAAGAGCTAAGTTTGGCAGCGAAGCGGCTCGGTATTCAATATGAAACCGCACGCACACGCCTAGCTGATATTTTTCGTAAAACACAAACGCACCGTCAGGGAGAATTGGTGAGCTTATTGCTCTCTGCCATCAAAATGCTTTGATGGTTCATGGGTTGTGGGCAGACCACCCTCTCTTCGGGATATCAATTTTAATCGAGCATTCTATATCTTGATCTTCGGCGCCTTGCTATGGCCGCTGATTAGCGGGATCCAGACAAAAGCCTCAGCCTGCTGAACGGCAAGAGTGGGTCAACAGCGGAAATCAACCTGATCGGAAAGCGGACATTACTTCGGAACCCACTAGGTCGCCACCAGAAACACATTATTCAAGATCCTGCAGGTAGCTGAATCGGGGCGAACAAAACACACCCAAATCCAGATCCCTGGAGTTCCCAG
This sequence comes from Acidihalobacter yilgarnensis, assembly GCF_001753245.1. Lineage (NCBI taxonomy): Bacteria > Pseudomonadati > Pseudomonadota > Gammaproteobacteria > Chromatiales > Ectothiorhodospiraceae > Acidihalobacter > Acidihalobacter yilgarnensis. The sequence continues at coordinate 1,436,850 of NZ_CP017415.1, forward strand.
AGTTTTGTGGAGAGTGATACATAAAGTATTCACATCCCATGAGGAGGGACTTCATGGCCACAAAGCGCAATCGCAATCATGTTCGTCTCGTCTACCAGTTTATTGAAGCCAATAAGGCACGGAACAGCGTTGAAACAATGTGCCAGGTGCTGGAAGTCGCGCCCAGCGGCTACTACGCGTGGCTCAAGAAACCCATCTCAGATCGTGCTCAGGAAGATGCCAGATTACTTCGTCTTATCCGCGCATCCTTTGTGCGCAGCCATGGTATTTATGGGGCGCCACGCGTGTTCCTTGACCTGCGCGAAGCGGGTGAGACATGTAGCAAGCACCGAGTAGAGCGTCTGATGCGAGAAAATGGAATGAGAGCGCAGGGAGGGTTTCGTATAAAACGCGTATCGTGTCAACGCCGACTGAAAAGTGACCCCTTTTGGGGTTGGAACGCCGAAGTAAAGTTGCCCCCCTAAGCCTGGGGGTTATTGGGTTGGTCGGGTCTGCGCGCGCGTGGCGCCGGCCTTGCGTTTGTCCTTGAGGCGGAAGCTCTCGCCGGTGATCTGCACGATGTGGGCATGGTGCAGTAGCCGATCGAGCATGGCGGCGGTGAGCGTCTGATCCTCGGCGAAGGCGGTGGCCCACTGCGTGAACGGCAGGTTGCTGGTCAGGATCAGGCTGGCACGCTCATAGCGTTTGGCCACGACGTTGAAGAACAGTTCGCCTCCTCGCGCCCGAACGGCAGATAGCCGATCTCGTCGATGACCAGGAGCCGGGGCGCTAGCACCATGCGGTTGAAGTACTCCTTGAGCCGTTCCTGGCGGTGCGCGGCGGTCAGCTGCAGCATCAGATCGGCGGCGGTGACGAAGCGGGTCTTGATGCCGGCCATCACGGCCCGGTAAGCCAGCGCGATCGCCAGGTGCGTTTTGCCCACGCCGCTGGGGCCGAGCAGGACGATGTTCTCGGCGCGTTCGATGAAGGTCAGTGCCGCCAGTTCCTGGAGCTGCATACGCGGTGCGCCCGAGGCGAAGGCGAAGTCGTACTGTTCGAGGGTCTTGACGGCCGGGAAGGTGGCCATCTTGAGCAGCGTCTGGCGGGAGCGCTCGGTGCGGGCATCGGCTTCGGCGCCGAGCAGCTGCTCGAGGAAGTCGGCAAAGCTGGCCTCGGTGCCGGCCGCCTGCTGGGCCAACGGCGACCAGTCGGTGGCGATGCGCTCGAGCTTGAGGCTGGCGCACAGCGCAGCGATACGTTCGTGCTGCAGGTTCATGGACGCGCCTCCAGCAACGCCTCGTACACCGACAGCGGGTGTTGCAGGCTCTCGTGCGGCAGGGCGTGTCCAGGGCGCCGTGCCGGCGCAGCCAGCGTTGTAGGCGTGCGGGCGGGCAGCGGCATCAGCGCTGCGCGTTCCTCGGCCAGACGCACCGTCGGCTTCTCACCCGTGGTGCCGTGGAGGCGCTGATGGGCCACCTCCTCGAGCCAGCGGCCCAGATGCGCGTTGGCCGTGGCCACATCCAGCTTGAGCCCCGCGCTCCTGAGCGTGGCCGCCAGCGGCGTGACGAAGCTGCGCTTGAGATACCCGTTGAAGCGCTCGACCTTGCCCTTGGTCCGGGCCCGGTACGGACGGCAGACACGGGGCCGGAAGCCGTACTCATCGGCCAGGGCCGCCAGCGCCGGATGCCAGCGATGGCGACCGGCGCCATAGGCGTCGCGCTCCAGGATGATCGCCCCGGCATTATCGAACAGCGCCTGCTCGGGCACGCCGCCGAAGTAGGCGAAGGCCTCGCGCAGGCCGCTCAGCCAGGCGTGCGAGTCCTCACGCGCCAAGAAGCGCACAAAGCAGGCCCGGCTGTAGCCGAGCGTGGCCACGAACGCCTTGAGCGGCTCACGTCCACGGCGGATCGTGGTGAAATCGACCTGCAGCTGCTGACCGGGCGGCGTCTCGAAGCGCACCACCGGGTCCTAGACCGGCTGCTTGAACGGCGCCAGATTGGCCTTGAGCTGACTGATACCGCCGCCATAGCCCCGCTCCTGGATCTCGCGCAGCAGCACCGTGGCCGGAATCCAGTGCGGGCGGGCTGCCTCGATGCGTTGCTGCAGATAATCCTTGAACGGATCGAGCTTGCACGGGCGCGGTGCGCGCGGTGTGTAGCGTGGCTGTGTCCCCTCACCACGCAGGTACTTGCGCACCGTATTGCGCGACAGACCGAGCTCGCGCGCGATCGACTTAATTCTCTGCCCCTGACGGACCAATACCTTGATCTCCACTGACTGCTCCTGGGTCAACATCTCGCCGGCTCAAAAGCCGACATCTTCGCCCAGGGGGTCAATTTTACCTCGGCGTCAGGGGGGCATTTTTACTGTGGCGGTGACATATCCGCTGGCAAGTCTGCTGTTTTGATACCGAACCTGCTGCAACGTCAGTTTACAGTGTCGCAACCCAACAAGGCGTGGGTGACGGACATCACGTATATCCGCACATGGGAAGGTTGGCTTTACCTGGCTGTCGTCGTGGATCTGTTTTCGCGCAAGGTAATCGGTTGGTCGACAAGAGCAACCATGCAACGTGAGCTCGTTCTTGATGCTGTCCTGATGGCGACACGTCGCCGGCATCCTCGAGGAACGTTGATTCATTCGGATCAAGGATCGCAATACGGGAGCGACGCCTGGAGGCGATTTTGCAAATCCAACCACTTGGAACCCAGCATGAGCCGAAAAGGGAACTGCTGGGACAATGCGGTAGCTGAATCCTTTTTTGGGAGTTTGAAAAAGGAACGCATCAAGAAACACATCTACAAGAGTCGCGCTCTGGCTGCAAAAGACATAGATGACTACATTGAAAGCTTCTACAATCGAACACGCCGGCATTCACATCTTTCCGGGATCAGCCCGGATGAGTTCGAGGCCAACTTCAGGCTTCGGGGCAAAGGTCTCCATTAAATCCTGGGAACTCCAGGTCACCAGGATGCTGGTCAGCTGATCAAAAACTCCGACTTGGCGCGCGGTGGTGTCGAACCGGTCCTTGCCGCGGATTTTCTGAAGCACCTGGCTCACTGACGGCATACCGGACATAAAGGCTGGATCAGCGAATACAGCCCCGGGTAGCCAAACACAGCCTGCTGCAATCAACAGGACATTCAGCCCTCGACTGCGTAGCATGGTTCTCCGCCTTGTTACAAAGACTCAAAAGCTGGTGCATGTAGTGCAAATTCCACTACATGCACCAGATAGCAGAACTCATGCTTAATTCTTCAGTTCAAAGATGATGATGACCCGTAGAGCGGGGGTTACAACCACAATTCTGGTGGTAACCCTTCTCGTTGAAGCCGATGACAGTCGTTTGAGCGGTGATGTCATTGTCTTTTAAAAATGATTGCTTCACGGGACGCACCCAATGCTCTCGTTTTTCCACGTCCGTCGTTTCCAGCAAAACCTCATCGTCCTCAAGATCAAAATGACAATGAAGTAGCGAGACTCCAAAACGCTCAAGGCAATTGTGCTTCTGGAGAACCTGGCGTATTTCCTCCAGGCACGCGGCATCCTCCTCATCAACGGGCCTGACATCAGCGATATGGTTCAAGGTGCTCCATTGCACGGAATTGACAACCAGTTGTTGGTTCATAACTTTATTCCTTAAGTTTCTCTCGGGATGAAAAAGCCGCTCGAATAGCGAGAGAGGACTATCAGGGCAGCGTGAAGTGCGCATCTGAGTTTCCAGTAAGTCAATCGCAAGCTTCAGAGGGTCGGTGCGTATTCTGGTGAACGTGAACGCCGGAACGGCGCGTTGTGCTGGTGGTTGATTTTTACTTCTGGCGTTCACGTTGGGTCAAGTTTTTTTGGTTTTTCGCATCGATTCTCCGGTTAAATCGATGCTGTGAGAGCCGGCGGTTCATCGAGAATTCATAAAAGCGGTCCACCCCCTTTACTCAGCAGTCAGTAATATAGGCAACACTTGGATGCCTGAAGAACGAGCGGATCAGATTCGGCTGCGCGGCCATGTTGGCGAGTTGAAACTGGATGCGATCTTCCAGACGTTCTCCGGCCCGCAACGGCCGGCGGGCATTGCCCGTGCGCTTGGCGTGGCTCCAGACCAGCTCGTCGGGATTGAGTTCGGGGGCATAGCCGGGCAGGAAGTGCAACGTCAACTTGCCCTTTGACTTGGCGACATACGTTTTGACGGCGCGGGTCTTGTGCGCAGGCAGATTATCGAGGATCAGATGCAGCGGCTTGCGTCGGCCGCGCATCAGGCGCTGCAGGAAGGTCACGAACAGGTCGCCGTTCAAGCCGCCTTTGTAAGTCGCGAACCAGAACGCCCCCTTGGCACTGACCGCCGAGGCGGCACTGATCCCTTGCCGTTGTCCGGGCACCGAGACGACCGGCGTGTGTCCTTTGGCGCCCCAGGTCTTGCCGTGCACCGAGTCGGCACGAAAACCTGACTCGTCCCAAAAATAGATATCGGCCTTGTCCCGCTTGGCTTGGCGAGCAATCGCCGGATAGGTTTCCCGTTGCCAGCGCTCGATCGCGTCAGGGTCCCTCTGATACGCACGCTGGAGTGGCTTTTGCGCAGTCAAGCCGACCCGCGCCAGCAACGCGCCCACTGAGGCCAAGCTCAGCGAAACGCCCAATCGCTGTGCGATCAGTTCGCGCACGATCTGGCGTGTCCATAAACCGAAGTCGAAGCCATACTGCCGCGGGTTCTTGCCGTTGACCCACCGGAACACTTGCCGTCCTTGGGCATCGGTCAACTTCCGGCGCCGCCCGGGGGCCCGCCGCAACTGCAGGGCCCGCTTGCCTTGGCCGCGCCCGCGCGCCTTCAGCCGTACCTTGTACGCCCAAGTCCGGTGCATCCCGAACGACGCCGAGACCGCTGCCGGCGATTCGCCTTCCACCATCCGCTCCAGCGCCATGAAGCGCATCGCTTCCAGCGTCTCGCGGGTCAATGTCCGTCCATCGTTCTTCATACCCAATTATGACCAAAGTCGACGCCATTTGTTCCCTAATCTACTGACTTATGAGTAAACAAAGACTTTTTCGATACCAAACATATCCTGGAGGATGACATGTTTTCTAACCAACTGAATTTATTCGATAGTTAATCGGGCAGTAGCGTATAACAATAAAACGTTACTAATTGCTCTAGGGTGCCTCTTGCTTATCAACAGGATCTGATATTAATTAGGTTGCTGCAGATGAAACCCATTATTCGAGAGGCTGCGGCTTGACTACTTGCTTGTGTTGTATTTCGCGGATCGTCTTTTGAATGTCAGCAATCGTCAAAAATGCACCTAACACAACTACGCAAAATATGAAAGACACTACTAGCCCTCCGAGTGCTTCGATGAATCCGTGCCCTACTACCCATCCTCCGATAAAGCCACAGATCAAAATCAGCCAGATTGCAACTTCTAGAAGTACCGCGTACGAGGACACAATGATTTTGCTAAGCGGCATATTCATTTTAACCCCTCATTATTTATATATTCCGGCTAAACTTGCATAGCTTTGTTCTGACTTACGAAGATTTCTGATGGAAGGAAACATTCAGATTACCCAGGTCCCGGTCTTGATGAATCTGAATTTCAGTCAAGCAAAACTGATGTAATTCAAGGCAGCATAAATTTTCCGAAGGCGGCTATTCAAAATCGAAAGCGATTTCCATGCCAATTTTATAACAAGCTTTAAAACCTCTTGTTTTATGGTGGTTGGATACGTTTTGATCAGTATCAGTCATCCTCTTCTTTTGTTTTCCGCCAGACTTTTCGACACCCTCATATGGGGGTATTATTGACGTAACTGATTATTTTATTTGTGAAAATAGACCGTCTACCTAGAGTCCATAAGCCATTCGGAGTGTAAAGATTTATAACACCCACTTATCAGGTCCAGCGTGGAAGCCACAGGCAGGATTCGACAAGAGGTGCTTGTTTACTTTATGTGCCTGCTCATTCGAGCACTTGTCTTTTTGGGTATCCGGAAGATCGTGTTGATACGGGTCTAGAGATCGCCGGTTTCAATCAAGGATATCAATGTTGATATCTGAGCGCCGTAGTTGGTTTCTCGTTCGATGTCGATAATCCTTGAAAAGGTTTTGTACGCGAACATCGAGTCTTCCATCGTTGCTCTTCGCTTGGGATATTTGGGTTTCTTGACTGTATGTACCCCTTCGGTGAAAAGGATCTTTGCCCGAAGCGCCTCGAAGCTATAGCCGCGCCCAAGACGATTCATCACCCGAATCAGGTTGTTCAGACTTTCCGTATAGGCGTTGGTGATCGGGTGATCGAAGTAGTTGAAGATCTCCGTGTGCCAGTTACCGATGGCCGTGAGAATCGGCTTGAAGGCATCTCTCATCTCATCGGATAGACTCCCACACCAGATCTCATAAGCACTTTCCGCGTCAGGCCGGTTGTCCATATCCCAGATGCCATAAAAAGCTTCCTTATAGACTCGGCACGATTAATCCGTGAACTTTAAGGTGCGGTGATGTGTCTCATTGGTCATGGAAAAAGAAGACGCCCGCAAGCAGTCGCGAGAAGTACTGCACGAGAGACGCAAGCAAGTCATCCGCCTGTACCGCAAGGGAATGCCCGTGATGCGAATTGTTGAGCATAGCGGCCTGAGTTGGTATGCCGTGAACGCTGCGATCACCGCTTATTCAACTGCGGGGGCGGTGGCCCTCAAGCCTGCTGCGCGCGGCAAGAAACAAGGAAGCGGACGCAGATTGAGCGGATCGCAAGAAATGGCTGTACGGCAAATCATTTGCGACAAGCGGCCGGAACAGCTGAAGATGGAATTTGCGCTGTGGAACCGGGCAGCGGTTATGCAGCTGATTGAGCGCGAATGCGGCATCAAGCTATCTGTACGGGGTGTTGGCAATTACCTCAAGCGCTGGGGATTCACCCCGCAAAAGCCGATCAAGAAGGCTTACGAGCAACGTCCGGAGGCAGTTCAGAACTGGCTGGAAGAGGAATACCCCGCCATCGAGAAACGCGCCAAGACTGAGGGTGCCGAGATTCATTGGGGCGACGAGACGGCGGTGGTGAACACCGATGTACGTGGTCGCAGCTACGCACCGGCTGGAAAAACACCGGTGACTTTTGCGGTGGGCGGCACGCGCCAGAAACTGTCGATGATCGCCACCGTGACCAACCAGGGCAAGACGCGCTGGATGATTATTGATGAGGCGTTCAATGCGGACAGGCTCATCGAATTTTTGGGTGCTTTGATCAAAGACGCGGGACGCAAAGTGTTTTTGATTCTCGACAATCTGCGGGTACATCACAGCAAGGTGGTTAAGGCCTGGGTTGCTGATCGCACAGACAAGATCGAGTTGTTTTACCTGCCCAGCTACAGTCCTGAACTGAACCCGGAGGAGCGGCTCAATGCGGATTTAAAACAAGCGATTTATACAAAAAGTGTCGGCGCGCACCAAAGCCAAACTGAAGGCCGCAACCGCCGAATAGAGGCAGACCTTGGAGGGCTCGCCAGAGCGCGTTAAAATGTATTTCCAGGACCCGCGCGTGAAGTATGCCGCTTAATACTATTTGCTGGCCGGATCAATACTGACTGCTGAGTAATGTTCGTTTGCGGCGACCCGGTCCCGCCCTTGCGCCGCGACGGCAGCTTTTCCCACAGGTCGGGATCGTGATCGCGTGCGTCGATGGCGTAGCGGTGATAGCGCAGTCCACCGTCGGCAGCCGGACGGTAGAATCCCCAGCCTTTGATCCGCGCCCCATGAGAAAATAGGGTCCAGGCTTCGCCGCTGGCCGGCAGGATAATGCGGTGCCGCGTTCCGCCGTCGATACGGTTGATGCGCAGTGGCCAGAACCGGCGTCGGCTTTCAAACAGGCTGCCAGCCTGCTGACGAATTTCGAGATAGACGCCGGAAAGGATCAGCGAACGGGACACGCGCCAGGGGTGGTCATGCAGCCCGCGATCCGGATCGGACGCCAGAAAACGGTGCAGGTACCAGGTCTGGCCGAGGAAGCGGCCCAGATAATAACGATGAAGTCTCCCACCGCTAAATCCCCGAGGGGTTTGTAGCGGGGGTTTCCTGGGTCAACGACCAGAGCACACGGGTGTTGCCACCCATGCGACTTACCACGGTCTTACCGGGCGTCGATTGCGTTCCCGCAACCGGTTCGGAGCCTTCCGCCCCTACCTTGTTTCGTTTGATCGCACACCGTTTTTTCTCTTTCCGAACACACTTTCCTGACAGCAGTTGCCGGACACCGCGCAGGGCGATGACATTGGCCGCATTGTGGTCAGCATGGTCGGTGTTTCCGCAGCGTTGGCAGACGAATTCGGATTGAGAAATCCGATTGTCTGGGTGAACGTGGCCGCAAGCGGCACATTCCTGCGAAGAATAAAACGGCGGCACTTCGATAACCAGCTTGCCTTGGCGGCGAGCTTTGTATTGCAGATAGATTTTCGTCTGGCCCCATGTTGAGGCCAGAATGGATTTGTTGAGACCCGACTTGGCAGATGCGCCGTTTTTGATCCAGCGCCCGCGTTCGTCTTGCTTGGGCTTTGCTCGCCTGGTCATGTTCGTGACCTTGAGCGCTTCGAACGCAAACAGCTTGTAGCGCGGATCGTTAGCCAACGTGCAGCTTGTTTTATGCGCCACATCGCGGCGCACATCGCCGCCATAGCGCTGATACCGAGCCACCTTGCGCTTGGCCTGGAACCAACCTGCCGACCCTTTGGTTCGTCGAGCCTGACGCCGCTGCCAGCGTTTTTTGTGGCGTTCTTGTGCTGCAAGTCGTTGCTTCTGTATGTCGGAGAAGTCGAATTTTTGCAAGTCACTGCCGGCCAACGGCAAAGCCACTCCCCGGTCCAGCCCGACCGTCATGGCTCGCAATTCGGACTCATCGAACTGCGTCAGGTAGTCGGTCGTTTCCCTATCCGTCGGCTCAGGCATGCCGTCATCGTAATTGAACGACACATGCCAGCGTCCGGCGTGAATACTAAGGTGCAGCGAGGCGGGAAGCCGGTATTCCTTGTGTGCTTTAAACGCGATGATCCCGACCGGAAACTTTTGGGTGCCCAAGTGAAGTTGATGGCCGGTGATTTCACCCGTTTCCGCATCGACCATGGGTACGAACTCGAACAGCTCCGAGGTGATCCACACGGATTGCTTGCCATGGCGCCGGTGGATGACCGGCCGCCCGCCCAGCTTGGAGAAATACCGGCCATAGGCTTGCTTCCACAACACTGCGCCGTTGCGTAGTACCACGCTGGGCACGTCGCTGAGCCAAGGTGTGAGTTCCGTCTTGAACTGGGCGTACTGTTGGTCCATCGGCACGCACTGACCGACATGCTGCAAAGATTTGCATGCAAAACGGCGGAAATACTGATCCTCCCGCACCTTGGCGTTATAGATGTGTCGCTGGCAGCCAATCCACTGCAACAGGATTTTCTCCTGTGCCTTGGTTGGGTAACAGCGAAAACGATTGCCGATTTGCATAAATGATATGCTACCAAAATGCGTTAAGACGCAAGTATGGAAAACAACAATAAATCAAGCTCGCACGCAGTTTTTAACATTAAGCTGCATATCGTTTTCGTGACGAAGTATCGCCGCAAGACGCTGGCGCCGGAGCTGCTGGATTACCTCAAGGAGGCGTTTGCCGATTGCCTCACCGCCTGGCGCTGCAAGCTGGTGGAGTTTGGCGGCGAGCCGGATCACGTCCACTTGCTGATCGACATCCATCCGGCGCTGGATATTTCGGTGCTGATCAACAATCTCAAGACCGCAAGCGCCCGCCGTGCCCGGAACCGCTTTGCCGAACATCTCGCGCCGTTCTACAAAAAACCGCTGTTCTGGCACCGTGCCTACTTCGTCGGCAGTGTCGGGAGAGCTACGCTTGAGACGGTTCGCGCTTATGTAGATGCGCAGGGAACCGAAGAACATGCCAGAAAAGCAAAGGCCAGGTCAAAAACCAAACCGTCCGCTTGACCCCCTCTTGGCGCAAGGCTGGTTTTGTACTCGCCCAAGAGGGGGAATGCGCGGACAGGTGTTCAAGATAAGGCTCGCCTTGATCTCCCCGGATGGCACGGAAGGGCAGACGGCTCGCGACGGCAAGATACAGCCAGCGGCCGAAACCGCGATCGGGGCGTCATCGCGCCAGTGTTGCGCCGGATCAGCCATGGCGTTTGTCCCGATGGGCTTCCGCCCAGGCGATGATTTCCACGGCTTTCCAGCGCAGCAAGCCGCGTGGCTTGCCGGTCTGCGCGGTCGCGGTCTTGGCCTGTGCGGACGGAATGCGTATCGGCGCGGGAAAGCCTGGCAGGGCCGCGTAGCGTTCGGCTACCTGCCTGCGGCCCACCTTGAGATAGGCCGCCACCTCGTCGGGTCCCCACAGGTCGATGCGCAACGGCACGCGCGGCTCGATCAGTCCGGCGACGGCCGCCGCGAGCGCCTGGATATCGACGTTGGTTGATTCGGTTCCCATGTCCAGCATGATCCGATCCTTTCAACAAGCTGTTGCGCCCGAATAACCGCGAAATAAGGCCTTTTTCGCGAAAGAGCGCACAATGAAATGGAAGTCGGAATCCAGTTTCCGCGATCTCAAGGAAACGCAAGTGGATAGCGCAAAGCGCAACAGGAACAACCGCAGGGCGGGGGATTATTGATCCGGCCTGATTTATCCGTGATTCATGCTGCCTATTTTGCACTGCGTATTGGAAGGCCTTTTCCACCCGTTCGGACTATTTTTCCCACCGACCGCATGTGCTCAGTTGCAACAGCTTTCAACTTGGCCGCAGTGCGCAAATCACGGATAAATCAGGCCGGATCAATAGCGAGGGGGCGGAGGTTGGTACGGAACTCAAATATCGATCGTTTTCAGCGCGTCAAAACCACCCGGCACGGCCTCGCCCGGGTATCCGGCCTGGTTGCTGAGCAGACGGGTTTGGTTATGCCGGATATCGACATTCGCGTGCGTATGGCCCCATATCCAGACATCGGCATCGGGCAGCAGATGTGATAGTTCCGATGCGAAGCCGCCCGTCGACAACCCGAGCGGGTATCCTGGGTGCATGGAGGCATCGATGCACGGGGCATGATGCGTGATGACCACGGTTTTCCCATCGAAAGGCTGCGTGAGCATCGTTTCGAGAAAGTAACGCGCCTCGACGTGTTTCTCGAGGGCCTGAGCGGCATCGAAGGGAACTCGGCCCTGCGGCGTATCGATTGAAATCCTGCGCGAATCGTTCAGATAGCGGTTGGCCACCGCCATTGCGTCTGCTCGCGTCTCGCCTGCAGCAGCGTCGACGCCGGCCGCAAAATCGCTCCAGAGCGTGGTTCCAAGAAAACGCACGCCGTTCATAACCAGCGCTTCATCATGAAGGACATAAATGGGTGTGCCCGAGAAAAACCTATAAAGATTCTCAAGCGCTTCGTGGTATTCGCAGCCGTAAAACTCGTGGTTCCCGGGCACATACACAAAGGGACGATCAGCCGCCCGCGCGACATTGCCGAGCCAGCGCATCAGATCCGGACGTGCAGCGCTAAGGATATCGCCCGCCAGGACGACCAGATCGGCGTCATCGGCAACGCGCAATGGACTGTCGGCCCCATCCGGAACCGGCTTTGGCCGGTCGGCTCGCAGCGCAATCTCAAGGTGCAGATCCGAGAGTACCTGGACGCGCATGGAATCAGATCAGGAAGAAAGCGGCAATGCCAGCGCAAAAGGCCAGGGCCGCGCTCAGCGTCGCTATCAGGAGGTCCAGTTCGCGCTGCCGTTCTTCGGACCAAATCCCGGCGTTATGCTGTTTCTGTGGCTTGGGAGCAGGCATCGGGCCTGCGATCATCTGACGCTCCAGTGCCGGCAGGGTTCTGTTGCGTGCATCGGTTTTCTGCTCAGCCATCAATATAACCTCTTTCCATGACCGCGCGCGCCAACAGACCGGCATCGTGCGGTGTCCACAAATCAAAAGCATAACGCTCGGCCAGCACATCGCAGGCCGCCCGAAACAAGCCGTCCCAGGGATTGAAGCGTTCCTCGACCAACGAAACCAGTGTCTCCATCTCTTGGTCGCTCAGTCCATCGAAGAACAGGGATCGCGGATCGATCATGGCGCGCCCGTATCGTTCAGACCGGCGATCTCGATGGCAGTCGAGATTTTGACATCCTCCCCGCCCTTGGCCTTCGGCCACCGCTTGCGCGGGAAGGGCGGAGATTCCTACGGCGCTCAGGCGTGGCATTGAACCGCTCCTGAGTCGCTTCGGTGGGTTCCTGCTGCTGGCGGCATTACGGCACCGCTCACTTCACAGGCGAACCGGGCGTGTCCCGCCCTTAGCACATTGATCGCGCCGACGACATCGGCGTTGTCCTCGAAGCCGCATTCGACGCAGAGGAATTGCGCCTGCGTCTGGCGGTTGTCTGCCGAGACATGGCCGCAGCACGGACAAGTCCGACTGGTGTACTGCGGCGGCACGGCAACGAGCCACCCGCCGCTCCACGCCAGCTTGTAGTCCAGTTGGCGGCGGAACTCGAACCAGCCCTGATCGAGGATGGATTTGTTCAGGCCAGACTTGGCCCGAACATTCCTGCCCGGTTTTTCGGTGTTACCAGCCGCCGACGTGGACATGTTCCGTACCTGCAAGTCCTCGATACACACCATCGCGTGGTTTTGGCTGATCGCGGTCGAGGTCTTGTGCAGGAAGTCGCGGCGGGCGTTGCCGATCCGGGAATGAATGCGCTGGACTCGGGCCTTGGCCTTCTTCCAGTTGTTGCTGAACTTCTGTTTGCGGCTCATGGCCTGCTGCGCTTTGCGCAACCTGTCCTGATGCCGCTTGAAGCTGTTGAGTGGCGCGAAGAACGTGCCGTCCGAGAGCGTGGCGAACCGCGCCACGCCCATGTCGATGCCAACCGCATCGCCGGTCGGAATGGGCCGCTCGACCTCGCGCGCGGTCTGGATCGACACAAACCACTTGCCGCAGGACTGGCTCACGGTGACGTTCTTCACCGCGCCGAGCACATCCCGGCTGTTGCGGTAGCGCAGCCATCCCAGCTTGGGCAGGAACACGCGGCTATTGACCTGATCGAGCTTGATCTGTTTCGGGTCGGGGTAGCGGAAACTGTCGCCCTGTCCCTTTTTCTTGAAACGCGGGAAATCGGCCCGTTTGGCAAAGAAGTTGGAATAGGCCCGTTCCAAGTCCTTGAGCGTCTGTTGCAGCGGGTGAATCGGCGCATCGGAGAGCCAGGGCGTTTCCGCGCCGTTGCGCCAGGCGGTGAGTTCCTTGCACAGGCCCGCATAGCCGAGCTTCTTCTCGCCTTGCTCGTAGCGTTCTTTCTGCAACGCCAGCGCCTTGTTGAATACGAACCGGCACGATCCGGCGAAGCGGCGCATCTGGCGCTGCTGCTCGCCGGTCGGCATCAGTTCGTATTTGAAGGCCTGGAGACGCTGCATGTCCTGAATTAGACTCTTGGTCTATGAGCGATAACAATGATATTCGGCGCGGACGACACTGCGTATTCAAGATGCACGTTCACTTGGTCTTTGTGGCGAAGTATCGCCGCAAAGTGTTTGATGGCGACGCCATCGACCGGTTGCGCATCATCTTCGCCAAGACCTGCGACGACTTCGAGGCGCAACTGATCGAGATGGACGGCGAGGACGATCATGTGCATCTGCTGGTCGAGTACCCGCCCAAGGTCGCCGTCTCCCATCTCGTGAACAGCCTCAAGGGCGTTTCCAGCCGCCTGCTGCGCAAGGAGCGACCCGATATCCAGAAACGCTACTGGCGTGGCGTTCTCTGGTCGCCGTCTTACTTCGCCTCATCTTGCGGTGGAGCGCCAATCTCCATCGTGCGGCAGTACATCGAACAGCAGCAGACGCCACACTAAAACTCAAGGACGGCTACGCCGTCCGCGCTATCCTTCCCCGCCCTGAACGGCGGGGCTTGTCGCGCACCGGGTCAGCTGCACCAGGAATATGGCGACGCCCCAGGCGGCCAACGGAAATCCCAGCCAGAGATGCGCGCCGGCGATGGCGCAATTCGGCGCAGCGCCAGCGATCTGCAGGGGGCATACGGGGGCACCGGAGGCAACCTCGCTATATTGAAATCGCGCGGACAGCAGTCCGCCCAGGGCGCCCACAAAAGCCACGCGGCTGCACCAGGCGCAAGGTTTTGCGAAAAACCCGCGGTACCCCAGCCCGACGCCGATCGCCAGCAGGCAGCCGCGCTGCACCCAGCACAGGGAACAGGGCTGCCATCCCACGAACCATTCCATTGAAAAGGCCGCGAGCAAGGCCATAAAGCCGATTCCAAATCCAAACAAAGCCAGTAGCCGGGATGTGTCGAATGCGCGCCGAGGCGATACCAGTCCTACATGAAATCTCATGTGATTATCCTTCCTGCGACAGCAAAACCCTGGATTCGGTCAGCGCGCGGCTGAGCAGACGGCGCCGCAGGATCAGAAAGCCCAACGGGGGCAATCCGCGCGCCAGCATGAGCGGCATGAACAGCAGCCGCCAGAACGGGTTGAGACGCCGTTCGACAACCGTGATCGTCAGGCTGCCGTTTTCGAGGCTAAACGTATACTCGAACGCCGAGATACGGCGTCCCGCCAGCAGGCCGTGTCGCCCAAAACGGCGGGCGAAAATGTTGCCGAATGCTTCGAGCGTGCGTTCGTTGATGGGGCTATCGGACGCATCGGCCATGATGACCGCCTTGCCGATTTCATCGTCGTCAATATCGTTCATCGAACAATTCTCCTTCTCACTCAATATTCAGTCGCCGGCATCGGCCAGCAGGATCTGACCGCTGGCATCGAACCCGTGGTTTATCGCAAATCGCATGACGCGCGTCGCGTACTGCACGCCGGCGCCGAGGGCATAGCCTGCGTGATACGCTTCGACGGCTTGCCACCAGTCGCCATAGCGCCGGTAATCGCGCGACAGCACATAGGAGGCCGCGAGCACGTTGGCGCACACGTTGTCGCGCAGCGCGCTGCGTGTGATGCCGAACCGCCGGTGCAGGCGAGGAAGCCACACGCTGTTGACCTGCATGATCCCGAAATCGCGCGTGCCGTTGGCATCCACCCGCACGGTACCGGGCCTACCGCCTTCGACACGCGCGATGCCGGCGAGTACCTGCGCGGGGACATGCTCCATGCGCTGCTCGGCGCGCGCGCACGTCAAGAACGATCGGGCCGTCATTCGACCGAGCCTGGGCGGCGCAAGCGGCGCGCCCTGCGCGAAGCCGGAACCTCCACCCAGCGTCAAGCCGAACCATGCCAGCGTCAGGCATCCGGCTCGGGCAATCTGAACACCAAGGCCGCGACCAGCTTGCGATGCCGCGCGAAGGCTGAAAGTTCGCTGGTATCCAGCCAATCGAGACAGGTGTCTTTCCCGACACGCGAAACCGATGTTCGCCAGCGACCCGAGCCGACTCTGGCCGTTTCGACGCGGGTCGGACTGCCTTCCGGCCAAATAACAAGCGTTGCGCATTGGTTCGGTTGCCGCCATGTGCGCACCCGGGCTTGAAAAGTTTCGGATATGCATCTCAATGCCCCGCCTCCAGCGTTCGAACATCGCGGTCATACCAAATCGCTTCGCGATGCTCTGGATTGCCGGTCTCCAGCATCGGCACGGGTGCCTCGCACAGGTCCGGGAAACAGCTGGCAATCGCATCTCGTTCCTGAATGCCGGGCAAATGATCCGGTGGCTCGACGGCGCCGCCGTGGGCGACATAGGCGGCGTAGCGTTTGACGAACTCGCGCGCGGAAAAATCCAGTTCGCGCTCGCTCTGGTTGGCGCACAGCCTGATCCAGCCGCCCATGTCACGGATCACGCACAACGTGATGGGGTCGCCGCCGCAGATGGACCGATACGGACCGATGCTGCGGATCGTGCGTTCCACCGCGCTCCAGGCCCGCAGGGCGAGATCTTCGGTGCCGCCGCCCATGATCATGCGGATGATGTCCGCCGGCTTGGGCGGGAAGCGGCCGCCGTCCGGGTTACCGAAATGGCGCTCGATACCCCGCGTGACTTCGTCAAGGGACCAGCGCGACAACGCGGCAAAAGCGAGTTTCACCTCGACCGCCGTCGGCGTGCGCCCATAGGCGTCCTGGGTCCCAAACCAGATGGCGGCAAAGCGCTCGAAGTCCTGTTTTCCGTTCATCGCAAAAAACCTCCTGACGCCATTACCGCACGGGACCTGGATAACGCAACTCAGGGCGCGGTCGCGCTGAGCGATATCCCTTCGCGGACAAGCATTTCATCCATCTGTTCGGCAAACAGCGCGGCCAGTGCGGCTTCCGACCGTTGGCTCATTTGTCCTGCGCGTATGCCTTTGTTCGCCAGCGTGCCGGCCACTTCGTCGTCGCTGCGCCGACGTCCAGCCGGATCGACCGGACGGTTGGTGGCCCAACGGGTCCGCAGCGTTTCCGCATCCTTCACGAGCAAATCCATTGGGTGACAGCGCTGCGCATAGAAACCGCCTTGCCCGACGTACCATCGGGCGACCTGCGGGGCTTCGTCCGCGCCGATTCGCGATACCAGATGCGCGCACTGGCCGTTCGTCTTGGCGTTGCGAACGGGTTCTGCGCCATAACGTTGGGCGTAGGCGGCGGCGTAGGCTTCCCAGGTCAGGCTGGCCGGACTCTTGGGTTTTTCCCGGGTGGAGGGCGGGGCAGCTGACGGCGATTCCAGCGCAAAGTCTTCCGGCGCCTGAACGGATTCCTGCACCGGTGTCGTCGTCGGTTTTTGTTGCGCGTCCGTGAGGTTCGTTTCGGGCCTCGCCGCGTGTTCGGTTCGGCTGACATCGCGAGACAGCGCGGTTTCGGGTTCGGCCTGCGCCGGCGCATCGGCAGGATGGGGCTTGATAGTGGATTCGCTGCCAGCGGGCGACTCGGCCGCGGCCTCCGGCATCAGGCGACGTAACAGGTTGCTGGCATGCGTGGCAGCGGGTTTCGGGGCATCCTGGTCAATACCAGAGGCGCGGCGACGGGCATCCTGCGCCAGGATCGCTCGATCATGCTCGACGACCGTGATGCTGTTGTAGCGCCGCAGCGGGTCCCGGTACGGCTTTTCGTCCGAACCATTGGTACCATTAGCCGTCGGTGGCGCAGACGCATCGACGGTGACCGTTGTCTCGGCAACCGCTTCACACAAAGGCTTGTCGCGTTCACGCTGGGCGGGGCTGTCCGCGCCCGGTTGTTCGGCGCCCGGCTGCTGAGCCGGTTGCCGAACTGACGATGCGTACGAAGCATCGGGTTGCGCCGATGCGGTCGGCGCGAATGGCTGTTCAGCGTCTTGCCGTGCCGGCCGATCCGTCTTTTCCGAGGTCCTGCCGCCCGATGGCGGCGGAACGATGGGGGCAGGCTTTGCCGCCTTCTCCAGCGCTTGTACGGCCACCTCGTCGAGTCGCTCGCGATCGAGGTCCAGCAGTTCGAGGGCAAGGCTGCCCCGCACCACCGAGCTTGCGGGTAAATCCCGCCAAAGCCGCATGCGGCCTGTCGCCACGTTGGGATTCGCCGCTCGCCGGAGCATGCCGACCAGGTGATTGCGGTGCGTCTGCGGGCAATAGCGCACCAGTCCTGCGGACATGAGTTCCGAGAGTGCCCCCTGGTAGCGGTTTTCGTCGAGACCGAGATCGCCGATGGCGTACCAGGGTGGCACGCGCGGTGCGTTCAGCCGGTCCGTATGCGGCCCGGTGGCAAGATAGGCGCCCAGCAAGCGGGCGTCCTGCGGCAAATCAACGGCCCAGAGCTTGCGCATAAAGGTCGACACGGCCATGAAAGCACCTCCAGGTCAGGGTTTCGCTCAGTGGGTCGTACCGTTGTAAACCGGCAGATGACCGCCCGGATGCCGGAATAACCTAAAATCCGGAGCTTTTTCGCGATTTCCGTGACCAGCATGCCGATTTGCGGGAAAACGCAAGCTGATCGGACTGCGTGAACATCAAGACATCGAATAACCTGTATATCAAAATATCTCGATACCTAAATATCTAGAAGCTTGACGAGATACGCGCGCGCGTGCGCGGGCGCGGGCGCGGGCGCGGGCGCGCGATAAGTTATTACCCCTAAGAAGTTAAAAAAAAACCAAAGTCAAAATCAACGTCAAAGTCAAAACCAAAACCAAAACCAAAACCAAAACCCTCCGCCTCGCTTCGCTCGGCGCCAAGGGGGATTCGCTTCGCTCACCCCCTTGGGACCCCTGTATCCAACCTATGCCTCGATTTCTAAAACCAAAGGAACAGTTAAAACCGTTTCAACTGTTAAAGAGCGCACGCGAAATTCTCAAAAAAAATCAACAGTATGGGCGTCAAGGGGAACCGCTTCGAAACGGTTTGCTGAAACATTGCCCGTGCGTGTCGAACACAACGAAGATCATCAGAATGAAGATTCCCAGCTCAATCACTCGGAAGGCGATTGCGGAGCTTGAGGCCGGGAAGGGCAAGCGCTCGCCAGTGTCGATGGCCTGATGACGGAATTGCATGCGGACGATTGATCGCGCCTCCGCGCTCAAGCGTGACTGTTCTTTGGGCGGAACACGCCGGTTAGCTTGTGAAGTGAGCGGTGCGGTAATGCCGCCAGCAGCAGGAACACCCATCAAAGCGACTCAGGGGTGGCTTAGTGCCGCCCCAGAGCGCCGTGCATTTAGACTGGGAGATACTTGTCTAGTGCCAATTAATATCAGCTGATGATATAGTTAACTATGCGCGCAGATCATGGCATAGATACCCTGTTAGACCTGGATGGTCAGATCATCGATCAAGGCCGTGGGTATTGGGTCAAGTTCGAGGTTTGGCGCATCGAGGCAAGCTCTGCCGTTCCGCATGGTATCCGCTACTCCCTGACGCTCCACGAACCCTATGGCAAGAGGATTTTAGGGTACGACAACGCGCACGCAGTCAAACCGCCGAAGAAGTTCAAGTATGTGGGACGCATCCTTGCCCATGACCACAAACATCGTCATGTCTCTGACAAAGGTGTGCCCTATGAGTTTCAGGACGCCGCCCAGTTGCTGGCGGATTTTTTTGTAGACGTGGATCGCGTACTGAAAGAGGGTGAAAGCCAATGAAACAGATTGTTATCGGCATCATGCCGCAAGAACAGATTCGAGAGCGGATGCTGGCCATCGCGCGCGGTGAATACAAGCCGAAACCCAGCGAACCCAAAGTGTGGTTCACGTCCATGCGCTCCCTGGCCGAGGTGCTGAGCGACGACAACCGCGCACTGCTTAAAGTCATCATGGAAATCAAGCCGGAATCGATCTCTGCTTTGGCCGAGGCGACTGGCCGCAAGCAAGGCAATCTTTCCCGAACGCTGAAAATGCTGTCCAACTACGGCATTGTCGAAATGCGCCGCGAGAACCGTCATGTGAGGCCGATCGCGAAAGCGTCAAAATTCAGGATAGTGGCAGCGTGATGGGGATCGAGTGGCATCTGTTCGACTCAACTCAAGAACGGCCGAATCGGGAGCTTGTGCGCTGATGCCGATTCAGGCTCCAGATGGCAAGACCGCATCTTGTAGTGCACCGGTTGACATCCTCCCCGGCTTGAAGGCCGGAGATTCCTACGGCGCTCAGGCGCGGCATTGAGCCATTCCTGAGTCGCTTCGGTGGGTTCCTGCTGCTGGCGGCATTGCTGCACCGCTCACTACACAGGCGAACCGGGCGTGTCCCGCCCTTTTGATGTTGATCGCGCCGGCCACATCGGCGTTTTCCTCGAAACCGCATTCGACGCAAAGGAATTGCGCTTGCGTCTGCCGGTTGTCCGCCGAGATATGGCCGCAGCACGGACAGGTGCGGCTGGTGTACTGCGGCGGCACGGCGACCAGCCAGCCGCCGTTCCACGCCAGCTTGTAGTCCAGTTGACGACGGAACTCGAACCAGCCTTGGTCGAGGATGGATTTGTGCAGGCCGGATTTAGCCCGAACGTTACGGCCCGGTTTCTCGGTGGTTCCCGTCGCGGATCTCGACATGTTCCGAACCTGCAAGTCCTCGATACACACCATCGCGTGGTTTTGGCTGATCGTGGTCGTGGCTTTGTGCAAAAAGTCGCGGCGGGCGTTGCCGATGCGGGAATGGATACGCTGGACGCGGGCCTTCGCCTTCATCCAGTTGTTGCTGAATTTCACCTTGCGGCTCATCGCCTGCTGTGGCTTTGCGCAGGGCGGTTTCGTGCCGCTTGAAGCTATTGAGGGGTGCGTAGAACGTACCGTCCGAGAGCGTGGCAAAGCGGGCAATACCCATGTCGATGCCAACCGCATCGCCGGTCGGAATGGGCTGCGAAACCTCTCGCTCGGTCTGGATCGACACGAACCACTTCCCGCTGTTCTGCGACACAGTAATGTTCTTGACCGTGCCCAGCACTTCCCGGCTGTTGCGGTAGCGCAGCCAGCCGAGCTTGGGCAAGAACACGCGCCCGTTGTCCTGATCGAGCTTGATCTGCTTCGGATCGGGGTAGCGGAAGCTATCGGACTGGCCTTTCTTCTTGAAACGCGGGAAGTCGGCTCGTTTGGCGAAGAAATTGCTGTACGCCCGCTCCAGGTCCTTGAGCGTCTGTTGTAGTGGATGCACTGGCGCATCGGCCAACCACACGGTTCCCGTGTCGTTGCGCCACTCGGTGAGCAGCTTGCACAGGCCCGCATAGCCGAGCTTCTTCTCACCTTTCTCGTAGCGCTCTTTCTGCAACGCCAGCGCCTTGTTGAACACGAAGCGGCACGACCCCGCGAAGCGGCACATCTGGCGCTGCTGTTCACCGGTGGGCATCAATTCGTACTTGAAGGCTTGGAGGCGCTGCATGCGTTAAATCACACTCTTGGTCTATGAGCGATGACAGCGATATTCGACACGGACGGCACTGTGTTTTCAAGATGCACGTTCACTTGGTCTTTGTGGCGAAGTATCGCCGCAAAGTGTTCGACGGCGACGCCATCGACCGGCTGCGCATCATCTTCGCCAAGACCAGCGCCGACTTCGATGCGCGACTGATCGAAATGGATGGCGAGGACGATCATGTGCATCTGCTGGTCGAGTACCCACCCAAGGTCGCCGTCTCCAATCTCGTGAACAGCCTCAAGGGCGTGTCCAGCCGCCTGCTGCGCAAGGAGCGGCCAGACATCCAGAAACGCTACTGGAAAGGCGCACTGTGGTCGCCGTCCTACTTCGCATCAAGCTGCGGCGGTGCGCCGATTTCCATCGTGCGACAGTACATCGAACAGCAGCAGACGCCACACTAAAACCCCAGGACGGCAACAAAGTCCGCGCTATCCTTCCCCGCCCTGAACGGCGGGGCTTGTCGCGCACCGGGTCAAGCAATTTTCGCGGCAACCGCTTCCAGGGTATCGAAGCCTACATGCCGCCCGAAGAGAAACACGCCGTCGTCGCCCGATTGCCGGTTCGAATCGGCGGCAAGATTGCCATGGCCGCGCTGCCTCAGATCCGCTTCCGCAATCTCGAAGCCGTCGGTCGTGCGCGTCATGACATCTAGGCGCTGCAAGGTCTTTTCCTTCATCGGACGGGATAGATACAAATCGAACCAGCCTTCGCCGCCGTTGCGCGCCACGCGGCCACGCAGCTGGTGCAACTGGGTCAGCCCTAGCGTTTCCGGGTTCATCACCACAAGGCGTCGAACACCCGGCAGATCGATACCCACCTCGACGAGCGTGGTGGCTACGAGGATGCGGGCTTTACCGGACTTCATCGCCTCCATAGCCGCCCGGTTTTCGTCCTGATCCAGACCGCCATGCGCCAGCATGACTTGTCCCGGGAAATGACGCTCCCACAGATGAAACATGTCCTCGGCCGATTTGCGATCGCGCCCGGTGCCGGGTTCATTGGCGCCGGCCTTGCGCGGGTAGACGACGATGACCTGACTGCCGGATGTGCAGGTTTCGCGGATCTGTTGAAACAGTTTGGTCTGCTCGCCGGCTTGCCAGAGACGGGTGTGAATGGTCTTCTTGACCGGTCCGTCCCGCAATTTCGAAACCGTTAGCGCGCCAAAGCGAATCAGCGCCTGGGAGCGCGGAATGCAGGTTGCCGATGCTTCCAGCAGATGCGTGCCGTCGCCGACGAGCTTCTCCCGCTGTTCACGGGAAAACTTGTGCTGTTCGTCGACCACGACTAGATCCATGTGCCCGATTTCTCGATGCAACAGAGCCGTCGTGCCGACCAGTAATGGCGCATGGGTCAAATCGCTCGTGCTTTCTGTTGTGCCGGTCACGCAGACAGCGGCGACATCAGGCCACCAGCCGATGATGCGCTCGTGTACCTGCTCGGCCAGTCGCTCGTTCGGCAGCAGGATAGCCACGCGCCCTCCGCCGCGCACGACGGAGATGGCCGCCAGCGCGAAAACGGCCGTTTTGCCGGTTCCCACGTCACCGGATAGCAGACGGCGCATGGGTTGGAGCCTGGAAAGATCCTTGTGGATTTCCCCAACGGCAGTGCGCTGGTCCTTCGTGAGTGCGAAGCCGAGCGCCCTAGCTTGCGGTTCCCAGGGTGCGGGATTGTGCCACCGGGTCACGCCAAGATGTTGCGCGGCGCGAAGATCGCGCAGGGCATGCCAGGCGGCGAGTCTCTCCAGCACTTGCTGCGCAGCGCACCCCTCGGTCGGCGTTCGCGGACGATGAGCAAGCCAGAGCACCCGTTCCAGTGGAACCCGCATGGGAAGGCCTGACACCATGTGCCATTCGTTGATCTCCGACTCGCCCAGTTGAGCGCGAAGCCAGTTGGCGGCATCGGGCACCTGCGCCTTGAGTCGGTTCAGCACGTACCGGCGAACGACATCCGGCTCCAAACCCTGTTTGCCAGAGTAGATGGGACGAAGCTTGCCGACCCATTCAGGCGAAACGGGTTGAGTGCCCTTGAGGCGCAATGCGCGTCCCGCGAAGTCGAGCTTGCCGAATAGATGCACCCGGCAGCCTGACGGCAAAGTCCTACGCAGCGTATCGAGATCAGCCGCCGTACCGTAAAGAGTGAATTCAAGCGCGCGGCCGGCGTCATCCAGCATCTGACCGATCAGGCGAGGGTAGGGGCGGGTGTTGAGCACCGGCGCGCGGCTCAATACCCCATGCACGAGAACCATCTGCCCAACATCGCCGGACTTGAAATCGAATTGTGTTATGGGGTGCCGCAGGTCATCCCAACGGTGAGGCAGGAAGAGGGGTATCTGTCTTGCCTGCGTCAGCCCAAACGCGGCCAAGGGACCCACCGAACGGTTGTCCCTGGAAGCGTGACCGGGCTGAGTGGCCGCGGTGGACATGACTGGCATCCCGTGTCAAAAGTTTCTCAAACTTTATCAGACAGTTGCGTGAACGCAAGAATCATTCTCTCTTTCCCGCATACACGGGGGGAACGATGTTGAACGGTGAGCCCAGGGAATAGCTCGCCTCTCATCCCCGCATACACAGGGGGAACCCTTCTTCCAATCCATTGAAAAAAGAGCAATTTTTAGAGCCGTTTCAAAGTACCAACTTCTTGACGCCTCAAAACGGGCCAAAATAGCCCGCTTTGAGGCTGCCAGTAACATCAAAACACCCGAATACCCAGCATCAGGACATCCTGGCGCGTCGTGCTGTTCGGCTCAAGCAACGACAGGGTTCCTATCGAAGTTTGCACGGTGCTCATCGAAGAAGCGCCATAACCGAATTTCGTCTGCGAATAACTCACAAACACGTTCCAGTTGTTGCTCGGAATCCAAGACAATTTGACCCCTTCCTGAGTCCAGCTATGGCTCCCAAGATCAACCCGGGTGCCGGAGCCGATATAAATATTATCGTACGCGCCGAATGTGTTGCCCGACTGTACATTTCCCGATAGCACGAATCCGCGGCCGAGATTGTAATCGACATCCAGACCGATGCCGTCGTAACCATTGTAATAATCTTCCTGATAGCCGCCGACCCCGCCCAGCGTTCGATACCACGCATGGCGGCCCCAAAGCACATCCGGCATGACGGCAAGTCCGGGCAACGGAGAGAACCCGTAATCGAACTTGAGATCAAAGTCGATGATCTTGTTTCCTGTCTGCGACTGAACCGGAGTGATGGTGCCCGTTTGGATGTTCTGCACAGCGCCGTTGTAATGGGTGTTTCCGGAAAACAGGCTGTAATCCGTCTGAAAACCGAAATGACTCCATTGGCCGCCAACACCAATCTCATGACCGTCGATCGTGCCGGATTCAGAATCCAGCGAGGCACCGTTGTAGGTTTCCTGATAATGCTGCGAAAGCTGTCCGATGCCGATATTGATGCCGGAATGCGCATCTTGAATCGTGTTGGGCACAGCCCCAAAGAAATCCGAAAAGCCGTAAGCATAGGCGGGTCCGGCCAGGGCGACAGACAGCAAGGCGACGCCAGGAAAAATCACTTTCTTCATTATTAAATATCCTAAATTAAACAATAGGTTAGATCGATTTCCCAATCGCAAAACGATCGTAACCACAACTTCAAAACAGGCAAGCCGATCACCCGGCGAGCTTTTCCAGGCACTGCGCCGCGGCGCTGAACTCGGCTTCTTGCCGACTGCTGCCCATGCCCACGCCGCCGACACCACCGGCCGTGCAATGCACGATGAACTGGCCGCCGCGCGCCGACACCGTGCGATAGTGCGGTCCGGCCTCATGGCGCCGCGCCAAACATTCCTGCAATTTCGTTTTCGCGTCCTTGGCGTCCTCCGGGTCCTCCGGCAGGTTCTGCATGGCAACGGTAAGCAGGGCGGTGACGAAGGCTCTCGCCGCTTCCCATCCGGCATATTCGAAGACCGCGCCGATGATGGCTTCCACTGCGCCGGCCAGCACTCGGGGCGATGGCGTCTCCGGGTGCGCGTGAGTGCCGGAAAGCGCGATCCGTCCGGCGAGATCCATGTTCTGCGCGACCCGGCACAACGCATCCCGTTCCACGAGACGGGTGCGGAGCCGGCTCATGCCGCCTTCGGTCAGCTGCGAGGGTTTGCAGTACAGCCATTCGGACACGACGAGTTCCAGTACCGCATCCCCCAGAAATTCGAGTCGTTCGTTGTGAGGCTCGCCGGCGGAACGATGCGTCAACGCCGTGCGCAACAGCGGGTCGTCGGCCAGTCCGTCGGGGAGATGGGATATCCAGTTCTGCATGCAGGCAGCATGAGGGGCGCGCCAACCTGCTACGGACCCAAATAACCGCGCTCACAACCGTTATTCAGCGAAAACATGGGGTGACAACGGTGCGATGCTGGAAATCCGACGTTCAGAAATGGGTATCTCGTATGACGCACCCAAACCCCGATCAGCTTGCCGGTGGACTGGAAGACGCCTTGACGGCACAGCCGGGCGAAACCCTGGAATCGCGCGAGGCAAAACGGCTTTTGTCCGCCCTGTTGATGCCCTTGAGTCACCTGTTCGCGGGCGAAGTGACCGAAGTCATGATCAACCGGCATGACGATATCTGGGTCGAGGACAGGGCCGGCATGCGGCGCGTCGACTGCACCCTGCCCAAGGATGCCGTGGAAACGGCCATTGTCGCGCTCGGCAGGCTGGCCGGCATCGATGCCGGCGATCAGTGCCCGATTGTGGATGCCCGCGTCGGACGGCATCTGCGGGTCGGCGCGGTGCTGGAACCGGCGGCGGTCGAAGGACCGACGCTGTGTATTCGACGCCACGTACCGATGCAGGCTTCGCTGGCGATGTACGGCGAGATCGTGCGTCAGGAAACCCTGCGCCTGCTGGAAGAATCGCGCAACGTCCTCGTCGCGGGCGCGACGGGATCGGGCAAAACGACCTTCATCAATGCCTTGTTGGCGGAATTGCCGCCGACGGACCGATTGATCGTCATCGAGGACACCCCTGAACTGACGGTGCCGAATCCCAACCGGGTACGCTTCGAGTCGCGTGGCGGGGCCGACATGAGTGCGTTGTTGCGTGAGGCGCTGCGCCAACGCCCCGACCGAATCGTGCTCGGCGAAATCCGAGGACGCGAGGCCTACGATCTGCTGCAGGCGTTCAACACAGGACACGGCGGGTCCTTTTCCACCATCCACGCGGGATCGCCCGCCGGCGCGCTGCTCCGCTTGGCTTCGTTGGTGGGGCAAGCCGAAGAGGCGCGCTCATGGCCGCAGTCGGCCATCCGCTCCGCGATCGCCGCCTCCGTCGGTGGCGTGGTGTGCCTGCGCAAGAAGCAGGTTGTCGCGGTGGCCTCCGTGGAGGGGCTGGACGATACCGGATTCGTGCTGGAAAACCGCTTCGAGGCGGGCATAGCCAAAGCAAATTGAGAAAAAGGGCCTGTGACGCGGTTATTTCGTCATCTTTGCGGTGTGCCGCCGGTGGAACATCGTTCTGGCAAATGCCTATCTAAGGAGAACGAGCGATGTATCGAAAAACGGTTGACGCCTGTCAAAGGGGGATGTGGGCGCTGGCATCCCGCCCCTCCGTCGTATGGCTCACGGGCTTTACCTTGATGTCGCTGTCCGAACCATCGCAGGCCTTCAGCATGGGTTGTGGCGGATTCAGCGGAAATTTCAGCAGTTTCACCGGGCTGCTTGGCGGTATCGCGGGATTTCTGTCCGGCACCTTCGGACGCGCGGCCGTGATCATTGCGATCGCTATTTTCGGCGCGTTGCTCATGTTCGGCGAACTAAAGGGCGTGTTCGGTAGCGTCATCAAGATCCTGTTTGGAGGTTCGCTGATCCTGATGGCCACTCAGTGGGCCGGGCTATTCAACGCGGTAGGTTCGGGGTCGGCGGCCTGTAATTACATCCAGAGTGGCGGTTGATTTGTGAGCGAAGGCGAGCGCAAAACGAAGATCCGGCGCGCCCTGATCGGTGGTCGCGTCCTGTGGGGCGTGGACTACTCGCTTGCGGTCGGGAACCTCACGCTCGCCGTCATGCTGGTGATCGTCGGGCATATCTATTGGTGGATTCTGGCCGCCATCGGTATTCACGGACTGCTTGGCATGGCCCATCGCGCGGACCCCGACATGTTCAAGGTCTATCTGCGCTATGCCAAGCAGGGCCATCGCTATGAACCCTGGGCACACCCGGACAGCCGAAATCGCCGGCCGGGAGGATGGCTGTGATTGCCGCAAAGGATCGCGTCAAGACGCTCAAGGCCACCCGCGCGTTGTCGGAACTGCTGCCCTGGGTGGCGCCGCTGACGCCCGGCATCGTGTTGTGCAAGGATGGCGGCCTGCTGGCCGGATGGAGTTTCCACGGGCTCGACTCCGAAGGCCGCGGCGCGGCAGAGCAGGCCGGCGATTCCCGGCATCTGGAACGCGCGATCAACGGATTCGTCGGCAATCGCATCAAGACCTGGTGGACGGTACGCCGCGACCGGTCATCCGGATGGGCGGGTGGAGACTTTTCCGACCCGGTGACCCGCCGCGTGGATGCCTCGGCGCGCGCCGCCTGGAACAAAAAGAGCCATTATGTCGCGCACCGCGCCTTCTGGATCATGGTGTCGCCGCCAACCCCTGCGGAAACGTTGGTTGCACGCATCGCACAGGAAGGCGCCAGTGGACTGCTCTCGGGCATCGGCCCCTGGCTGCTCAATGTCCTGGCGGGTCAGGCCGCGTTCGAAAACGATGCCCGCCGCTTGATGGACCGCGTTTCGGAGGCCGAATCGCTCTTCGAGCGCGTCGGCTCGTTATTTCCCGCGGCGGGCTTCAACCGCCTGATCGAAGAACGCCTGCTTGGCTGGTTGAACGCGCTGGCCTCGCCCAGCGAACCGTACCATCCGCTACGCACCCGTTCGGCTCTGCAGGCGCTGGACGAAACCCTGGGCGAATGTACGCTCGACCAGAATGCCTCCGCGATGTACTTCGCGGGACCGACGCGCACGGTGCATGCCGCGGCGCTGACGATCAAGACGGTGCCGGACGCATGGCCGGAGTCCATCGGCCCTGGCGTGTTTGACCGGATTCTGGATATCGACTGCGAATGCGTGTTCTCGCTCGCTACGCGCTATCTCGATACCGAAGCCGCACGCGGCGCGGTCAAGGAGCGCCGGCGCCACCTGCTCAACTGGCGCAAGGGTCTGGGCGGCTACGTGAAGGAAGGCCTGATGAAGGTGGAAACCGATCAGGTGGATTCCGATAAGGATGTGCAGGCCAAGGAAGCCGATGCAGCTCTGCTCGATCTATCGAACTCGCCCTCCGCGGGACATGCATTCCCCGTGCTGGTGCTGCGAGCGGAATCCGCGGAAAAGCTCGAACGCTCGGTCTCTGATGCCTCGCGGTTGTTCCATGTCGCCGAATTCGCCGTGCTGCGCGAACGCATGCACCAGATCTCGGCCTGGGCCGGCACCTTGCCGGGACAGTGGGCCGAACCCGTGCGCTGGAGTTATCTATCGGGCGCAGCCATAGCCGACATGGCGCCCATTCGCGGTCCAGCACGGGGCAGTTCGATTGCCCGGCATCTGAGCAAGATGAGCGGCAGCCGGCAGCCGGCACTTTGCACCTTCGCCACGCGATCCATGGAACCCTACTGGCTGGAGCCGCATCTCGGCGATGTCGGCCACGGCATTATCTTGGGGCCTACCGGCATGGGCAAAAGCGTGCTCGGCGGCTGGATGTGCCTGCGCTGGACGCAGTATTCGCGCAGTCGGGTGTTCGTGTTCGACAAGGATCGGTCGCTGCGCAAAATGATCCTGCTGGCGGGCGGCCACTATCTCGGCGACAGCGGCAAGATGCGCATCAATCCCTTCGCGGGACTCGAGGGCGACGACGACTGGCGCTGGGCCACGGATTTCGTGGTGCAGCTGTTGTCTCCGGACGACGGAGAACTGGAGCCGGTCGACGTGAACGAGATTGCCACGGCCTGCCGGCGCATCCAGTCGCTCGAACCCGGCGACCGTCGTCTGCGCTCGCTCAAGGCGTTGCTCCCGGCCAGGCTCGGCGATCGCCTGGCGCAATGGATCGGCGATGGCCGTTACGCAGGCTATTTCGACCACGAGACTGACGGCATGACCCTGGGTGCCTTCGTGGGGATCGCCATGGACGAGGTCTTGCGCTTCCCGCGCGCGGCGCGTGCGTTCATGGATCTTGCCTTCCATCGTATCGGCAAACAGCTCGATGGCGCTCCGGTCTACATCCATATCGAAGAAGGCTGGTTCGCGCTCGACGATCCGGCCTTCGCACGCAAGCTCGACGACTGGCTGCGCACCCTGCGCAAGCTCAACGGCGTGCTGATTCTGTCCACGCAGTCGCTCAAGGAAATCGCAGAATCCAGGACGTTCACCGGATTTGCTTCGGCGCCCAACCGCTTCCTGCTGCCCAATCCGGATATCGCCTCGTTCGAGTCCATCTATCGCGATGGGCTGAGATTGACCCGCGAGCAGATGAAGATCATCGGCGAAGCCCGCCCCAAAGGCGAGACGGTGCTCGTGCGTGACGGACGTACGCGCGTGCTGCGTGTGGATATTCCGGCAGAAGGCATTGCGCTGCTGCGCGCCGATGCCGAGGCCGACGAAGTGTTCGAACGCTGGATGAACAGCGGACATCCGGAATGGAGGATGAGATATGTCGACGAAATGGTGGAAAGGCAGACGCGGCGCGATTGACCTGATGGTCGGACTCGCGGTTCTGGTCGGAACCCAGGGTATTGCGCATGCGGCCGCCTCCGGCAGCACGGTATTCGATCCTTGGAATTTCGCACGGAACACCGTGTCCGCGCAGAACAGTATTCGCATCATCGAAAACCAGTTGCAGAACTACGCGATGCAGAAGTACGGCATCGACATCAATCTGCAGAACCTCTCGCAGAGCGAGATCAATACGCTGATGTATCAGGTGGGCAGACAGAACTCGCCGCAGCTGAACAACGATATCGCCTATTACCGCGATCTGCAGGCGTTCAACCAGCAGCTGGGGGTCACGAATCAGAGCGTGATGTCGCAGTATCAGGCCTACAACGCATCCAAGTTGACGCCGCAACAGTACATCCAGCAGGAGCAGCAGATGGCCAATTCCAATGCCGGATACGCGGCATCAGGGTATGAGTCGGCCAAGCGCAACCTGGCACGTACGAATGCCATGGCGAACAGCGTACAGGCCGCCGGTCAGAGCATCGGTCATATCAAAGGGATGACCGGAAACATGGATTTGCTCAACACGCAGGTCAATACGCTCACCCAACAGAACGAGGCTCTGATCAAGCTCACCGCAGAAACGCAGATGCAAGCGTCCCACGCCGCCATCGAAAAAGCGAAGAAGGCCAAAGCAGCAGCGCAGGCCGCGAATAACCTGAATCAGGCTTTCAGCGGAGTCCAGAATCCGGGGCAGGCTGGACGGGGTGCGAGTGACTATTTGCACAATATGCTGAACAACATGTCGAAACCCACAGGGGGTACGCCATGAGTACGCGGCATACGCGGCATCGTAGCGGATTTGTCGGCCTGCTCTTGCTCGCCTGCCTCGCGCTGGCGCCCATGACCGCGCAGGCGAGTCTGTTTAATACCCAAACCGCCGCGCCCACGATGCAGGTGATCGTGCCGCATTACAATTGCCAGGTCGGTAGCAGCCTGGCGAACACGTATGCCGGTAACGTGTTTTTCGGCATGCAAGGTTTTTCTCAGGACATGCGGGCCGCCGGGGATGCCATGGCCGGCCACGCCATCTACTACGGAAATATCATGCTGCGCGCGTTTCTCATTATCGCCTTGATGTGGTACGGCTTCGGGATGCTGACCGACGTGGGCGGAGCTTATCTGGAACCGTCAAGCATGATACGCACCTTCATCACGCTAGGCGCGGTGATATTGATTTTTCGAAACTATTATCCGATCGCCCACGCATTGATTCACATATTCCAGGAAATCGGGGGCGGATTGGTGGGTGTATCGAATCAGGGCAACTACGGCGACCCCTCGTGCGTACTTTTTTCGACCGGCGACGGTCTGCTACATAGCATGTTCATTGCGCCCGTGACGAACGTCTCCCTCTGGCATGTTGTCATGGACGAAGGCGTTTCGACGTTGATAGAAATGTGGCTTTATCAAGTTGCCATATTTCTGGTTGCTGCTTTGATGATTGTGGCAGGTGGGTTCTATTTTTTCTGGTCCATCGTCTCGATGTTTTTGCTCGCAATCGCCATCGGTCTGGGTCCGCTCGTCATTCCCATGCTGGTGTTTGACTGGACGCAAAAGCTGGCCTTCGATTCCTGGCTGGGATTTTTGTGGGATGCGCTTATGTACCAGATCGTCGGACCCGCAGTGTTGGGCGTTGCAGGCTACGTGGTGAGTAATGCCATTGCACCCATCGCCAACACGACGCCATTGTTTTACTACAGCCAAAACCATTTTCATATCAACTGGTCACCCTTGTTCGGCATGGGGCTGGTCGCTCTTGCCGTGGTGTGGTTCTCCTGGAAGCTCCCGTCACTGGTGCGTCAGCTTTCAGCGGGCGCAGCGCATGCGGGGGACTTCGGCGCGGGCAAGGAAATGGGTGGGTTGAAAGGCATGTTGAAAACCAAATAGTTGGTTGAACGGCGAGTCGCCACCGGGACCGGCCACCGGAGCGACCGCTGCACCTGACTCAGGGTCGGCGGGTTGCAGCCCGTCCGGGGCTGTTTCATGATTCAGCGTACCCAGCGACGGGCGTCCTTCAAGAGCAGCAGCAATTGCTGCTCTCGCAACGGCGAGGCGATGAACCCGAACCGGGTGTAGAACTGTGCCGCTTCTTGATCGATGGGATGGGTCAACATGGCCCTGATGCCGGCTTGTTCGGCAATCAGCATCGTGCGACGAATCGCGTCCTGCAGCAGGCCAAAGCCTATGCCTCGCCTCTGATCCGCCACCGAAACAGCCAGCCTCGCCAGAATCACCACCGGTAACGGGTACTGCCCCATTCCCTTGCGAATGCGCTCCGGAGCTTGCAGTGTATCGACCTGTCCAACGGTTAGGCTGAAGTAGCCTGCGACGCGGTCATCATCCTCGGCAACCACAAAGGTCTTGGCCGAGCCGCTGCCCTGCGCCTGACGGGCGTGGCGCAAAAGCCAGTCATTCAGCGCGGGCTTGCCGCAATCGAAACCCTCTAGCCGATGCTGCGCGGCGAGAGGTTCCGGTGCGCGCAAGGTCACCTCGTGTCCCAGGGCGCCTTGTGGGCAAACAGGTTACGCAAACCTTCATTGGCCTGTTCGGGCTGATCCAGCAGATCCATCAGGGCTTGGTATTGGCTCCCGGAAACCATGAACAATCGCTGATCGAGCAGGGTCTGCTCGGCAGCCAGGCAAGCGCTGTCGAGAATGAAGTCGGTCAGCGACTTGTGGGCCACCTCGGCGGCACGGCGCAGCACCACCTCCTGTTCGGGGTGGCGCGCAGCCCAAGTCGGGCAGAGCGAACGGAAGTCGACGATGCCCCGGCAGTCATGACAGCACCTCTCGTGTTAGATCAATTGCCGCAATGTTGGTACAAGAAGCGTACATTGTCTAGTGGCGTGGGCGACCCTCTGCGCGGCAAGCCCCGCTGTTCAGGACGGAGGGGATGGCTCACAGAACGGCGCTGGGCGCTGGGTGCTGGTGTATGCGTTGCTGGGTGGAAACGAATTATCGGTACACGAACTGGCACGACGCGTGGGGCGTGACGTGAAACGGATGCACGGGGGCGTCTGCGTAAGACAGATAGTTGCCACAGCCGCGCTAACGAATGGACTGTTCAATGCCACCGGCGACATAGCTGCTAGACTTCTCATGGCGGCGGATACTGCATGGCCTCGGTACCTTCGCGGGGAGCGAGGTCATGCGGCCCGTCGCCGACCTGTCCATCAAACGCAGACGAACCACGCGATGAACTTGGCGCCCTCGATATCATCGCGGCGGATGCCTGGCCGGCAGTCCCTGATGACGCCGAAAAGGGCCTGGGGCTTTCCGGGCGGCGGATTTTCGAAATACAGCGTGCCTCTGGCGTCTTTGGGTATAAAAACATTCCCGGACAGTGTGAACACGCGCCAGTCGCTGGTCCAAATATCAACCCGCGACAAACGAGTACTCGGAAGATGTTCTGGATGAAACTCTCCGGCGTGATGTCTGGCCTGGTTTCGCTGGTCGATGGATAGTTCAGGAGCGGACTGCAGAATCTCGTCGATCCGGCGCTGCTGTTCGTCAGAAAGGTCGGAAGCGCGGCCTCTGGCCATCAATCAGCCTCGTCGGTCGAACGCCAGACCACGACGCCCGTCTCGACATCCACGACGCGGACTTCCTGAAAGGCCGGGTCTTGGACGCCTTCGAGCGCCACATCGATCGCTTCGGTTGCGCTCACGTACACCTGGGTGAAGGCATCCGGCGGCAGCCAGTCGCTTTCAAGCGGGAAATCGGATTCGATCCTGAATGGCATGTTGGTCCTCCGAATACGAGGGCAGACCGTCAGCCATCAATCTTTGCAAGTCCTCGACTAGGTATCAATCATCGGTCTGCGCGCGGGCATTGGCAAAGGTCAGCACGCAAAAGCGTGAAAAGCCCCCCCTAACGCAGTTATTTAGGAAAAAAACCGCGTGTTCATGGGCCGATCATGGTGCCCATGGACAACAAGCACAAGCAACAACTCGACCCATTCGGCTGGCAGGCCTTCTACGAGCGTTACGCGGCGCCGCTGCTGGCTCGCGATCGGTTTTTTCTCGGCATGTTCGTCGCTCTCGCGGTCGCCCTAGCGGAAGCTGCCGCGCTCGTGGCATTGGTGCCGCTGCACAAAATCGAGCCGTATGTGGTCCGCGTCAACGATCTCGGGCAGGTGCTTTCTTCCGGTCCGGTCGCCTCGACGGGCAAGCCGCCGAAAGCAGCGGTCGTCTACTGGCTCGGAAGATTCGTCACCGATCTCTATGAGGTCATGCCCGGCATCAGCCGGGCGAACATCGAGCAGGCCTTCTTCATGACGCACGGCGCCGCCGTGTCGCAGATAGAAGCCTTCCTGAATCAGCACAACCCGGTCAAGACGCTGGCGGAAAATCCGTCGGCGCGCGTCTCCGTATCGGTCAAGAAAGTCATCCCGCTGCCTCACGACACCGCCTACGTCTCGGCCGTGGTGACCGACGAGCTGACCGGACGTTCGCGTGGGATCTCGCTCACGCTCAGCTACACCTTCAATCCGCCCAAGACGGTGGCCGACGCGCTGCATAACCCGCTGGGCATCTTGATCACCAATTTCGCAGAGGGCAACTGATGAAACGCACCGCGCTGTTTCTGCTTCTCGGGCTTACCACCGCGTCCGGCGCGTTACCGATCGCGCAGGCGGACGGCGTGCCTTATCCGTCCGCCTTGTCCGCGCGCCTGGTTCGCTTCGTATATGACCCCAATCAGACCTACACACTCTACCTGAGACCCGGGATGGGCACCGATATCCAGCTGCCGCGGGGCGAGCATCTGGTGTCTTTGCAGTTGGGAGACACCGTGCAATGGATTACCTCCTACGTGCAGGGTACCGGGAACATTCTCATCAAACCGGTCAGGCCTGGCATCGAGACTTCCGCGACACTGATCACCTCCGCACACACCTATCAGATGATGCTGGTGTCGCGAAACAAGGGCACCTGGTATCAGGGCGTCAAATTCACGCCCGAAAATCCGTTGGTCCTGCTGAATCCGGCCAACGAACAAAGCGCGGCCCCGAACCCATCGCGGTCTGCTGACGCGCACACGGCAGATGGAACGTCCTCGCCAGCATCGCCGTCCGGCGATTCCGCCGACGCTTTGGCCGACGTGAACGTCAGCCAGATGAACTTCGCCTGGCGCGTGAAGGGACACGCCCGGTTCGCGCCGACCGAAGTGTTCTCGACGCCGGATTTCATCTGGTTGCGCCTGCCGCAGGATGCCCCGGCGCCCGTGGTGTTCGGATGGCAGGGCGGTCAGTGGGGTATCGTCAACTACAACCGACGCGGCCCCTGGATCGTCGTGCAGGGAGCGCCCGCTGCCGTCGAGCTGCGCGCGGACGGGCGGAGCGTCGTTGCCTGGCGCCAGGGCGCCAAGGCGTCTGGCGGTGGTTCGCAGACGCCGGTGACTGAAACGTCGTCCAGTTTCGTCTGGGGGCAATAAGCCATGGCCCTCTGGCGCAAGAGCGAACAGAAAGAAGCACCGCCGCCACCGCCCCGCGACACGCAGGAACCCGGGCGAGGCCTGCCGACGCGGACGCTGCCCATGCTCATGGGGGGCTTTGCCGTCGCCGCGGCGCTGTATGTGGCGTTCTTCACCAAGAACCATCCCGTACAGCCTGCAGCGCCGCAGACAGTCGCGCAGGCGCCCGGCGTCAATCCGCAGGCCAGCCCGCACAAGTCCGAGCTGAAAAGCATCCTCGACAGCCTGAATCAGATCGAGGCCGAACACGGGGACGGCAAGGCTGCCGGTTCGTCTTCGGATTCGGGCGGCAACGCCGTCACCGACGCCACGCCGACGCCAGAGCATGTGCATGATGCCGCCAAGCGGGGCAACATCGCGGCCAGTCCATTGACCGCGCTCACCGGGGATTACCAGACCGGACGACACGGCTCCGGCAATCACGATACGGGTGTCGTGCCGGAGTACAACGCGGGGGCGGGCAGCGGCGCCCCGAACGGACAGCTACAGGGGCCTGCGCAGATGCCGTCTGCCAGCGAGATAGCCGCACTGGCGGGGCATCGGCAGCATAGCGCCAACGGCAATCAGGCCTATCTCAAGCAGTCCCAGACGGAGGCCCAGGCCAACGGCGGTTACGGGGCGGTCAGCAAGGTGCTGCCCCCGCTCAAAGGCGCCGTGCTGTACCCCGGTGTGGTGCTGCCGGCCACCACGGTCACCGCCGTCAACACGCAGTTGCCGGGCACGGTCATCGCTCAGGTGACCAATCCCGTCTGGGGGCGCAACGGGCACCTCGCCGTGCCCGCCGGTTCCCGCCTCGTCGGCAGTTACGACACCTCGATCACGAATGGACAAACCCGCGTGCTGGTCGCTTTCCAGCGGGTGATTTTCCCGGATGGTCGAGAAATCGTGCTTGGCAATTCGCAGGCCGTGGGCGAACAGGGCGCATCCGGCGTCAAGGGTCATGTCGATGATCACTTCTGGACGATGCTTGGTTCGTCTCTGCTCGTGGCCATGCTCGATCAGGGTGTTGCCGCAGCAGGCCCCCAGCAATCCGTCACCTCGCCCACAGGCAGTGTGTACCAGTCGCCGACGCAGGCGGGCGCGCAGGTCTTCGCCAACAGTGCCGGCAAGGTGCTGTCGCCCTTCATGAACATGCAGTCGACCGCGGTTATTCCGCCGGGTACCGCCATCGACGTGCTCGTCAACAAGACCATCCTCATGCCTTCGGAGAATCGATGATGAAAAGAACCGCTATCGCCCAGCGCGGCATCGGCGGCCTGACCGCTGTTGGACTCGTTCCTCTGCTCGGAGCCTGCACCGCGACGCCACCCAAAATGCCGGCAGGCGCCATAGCCGGTTATGTATTCGGCTACCACGTCGTCAGCCATCATGGCCCGAAAGCGCAGATCGTTAGCGGCGAGCACGACACCTGGTTAGCACTGCCCGCCGACGCAAGACTGCTGGAAGCCAAGGGGGATGGGCAGAACGTGCCGTTTCACAAGCATGGCGCCTACTGGATCGCGGACAAGGTTGCCACCCAGTGGACCTTGTACACCTCGAAAGGCCCGGTCTTCGCGGTCGCGCCCAAGAGCGTCGGCGTTGTTCTCGCGGCGGAACATCAGGC
This sequence comes from Acidihalobacter yilgarnensis, assembly GCF_001753245.1. Classification (NCBI taxonomy): domain Bacteria; kingdom Pseudomonadati; phylum Pseudomonadota; class Gammaproteobacteria; order Chromatiales; family Ectothiorhodospiraceae; genus Acidihalobacter; species Acidihalobacter yilgarnensis. The sequence continues at coordinate 1,473,418 of NZ_CP017415.1, forward strand.
GCGCTTCGCCAAGCCCCGGTACGCCTGGCATACGGATCAGCTGACGCTGACCTTCGACCATAGCGCTGCGCTGACGCAGGAAGACCAGCAGCGGCTGGCAGCGCTCGATGCGCGTCTTGACGCAGCGCATCAGGTCGCGTGGATTCGGGTGAGCGGGCAGACGACCGCCAGCGGCAGCGTGGCAGCCAATGCGAAGATCGGCGCGGACCGCGCGGCCGTCGTGGCCGGTTGGCTGACCGCGCACGGCGCGGCACCGGTCTCGAATCTCGGCTGGACGCCGGGCGCCAACGCCAAGGTTGCCCTGGTCGCGGCGCGTTATCAGGTTCGCGTGCCGAAGCCGGTCAAAATCGTCCATCCGCCGATCAAGGTTGCGCCGGGCCATAGCCACCCGTTGGCGCCGGCCCAGCCGCTCAAATCCACGCCGATGCCCGAGGTCAGTCTAGCGCCCAAGCCCCAGGCTTCGTTCGTGTTCAGCACTCACGCAGGCGATTTGCTGTCCGCGGATCTTGCCGCATTCCTCAAGCGGCAGGGCTGGTCGATGGTGTGGCGCGACCCGAACGACTACGCGCTGCAATATCCCGCGCGCTACACCGGCAAGACCCTCGATAACACGCTGCGGCAGATAGTGGACCGCTACCGGGTGCGCATCGTGCTGTATCGGGCCAATCACGTCGCCGTCGTCGAAGCCGGCGCCGCCGAATAAGGAGAGTCGCATGAAGACGATGTTACCCAAGGTGCTGACGCTGGCCGTAGGCGCTGCGCTACTCGGCGGTTGCGCCACCACGCCTGCGCTCAGTCGTATCAGTGCAGCCCAGGCCCGGCTCAAGCAACAGGCGGCGGCGTCGGCCAAGGCGCCGCCGGCCCTGGCCACGGAAAACGCGCCCTATGTAGCGCCGAAGCCGGTCCGTTACCTGGCGCCGGCCGATGCGGTCAGCGTGCAGGCTTCCGGCCTGCCTCTGAAACAGGCGCTGCGCAGCATCTTGCCCGCCGGCTGGTCGCTCTCTTTCGAAAGCGACACGCAACCGGGGCAGGGTGTCGACATCGATCTGGAACAGCTCGGGCGCAACAGCGCCATCCGTCAGGTCGCCATGGCCGGCGGCGATGTGGCCGTTATACGTCCGGGTCGACGGCAAGTCGTCATCGCCAAACGCGCGACTTATCTGTTCCGGGTGCCGACCGGACTGCTGTCCGCGCAGAGCGCCGATCTCGACGTGTCCTCGTCGTCTTCCATTTCCGGCTCCAGCGGCGGGTCCTCAATGGGCGGAATGGGCGGTTCATCCATCGGCGGCTCGTCCATGGGCAGCTCGTCCATGGGTGGAATGGGCAGTACCGGAGGCATGGGCACATCCGGTGGCAGTTCGGGCGGCATGAACGGCGCCTCGTTTTCGGTGACCGGCGGCTCGCAGACTTCCGGTTTTCTCAAGACCCTCCAGTCCCTCGCCGGACCCAACGGCTCGGTCAGTCTCGACGCGGCCACCGGCCTGGTATCGGTGACCTCCGGTGCCGGCGGTCTTGAGCGCGTCACGCATTACATCGACGCCTACAGCCGGGCCGCCAATACCAAGGTCGAGATCCATGCCGCGATTCTCGAGGTGCAGCTCGACCACGGCCTGACCACCGGCATCCAGTGGAACAAGGTGCTGTCGAATACGCTCGGCGCATCCTTGTCCGCCACGCAGCCGACCATAGGCCAGCTGATCTCCGGCGCTTCAACCAGCGCGTTCTCGCTGACCAAGACGGGCACGAACCTGAATGGCGTGATCAAGGCCCTCCAGCAGGTGACGACGGTCAAGGTGATTACCAAGCCCTGGCTGGTGGCCTCCAACGGTACGCCCGCAACCATCAACTCGGGTACTCAGGTGCCGTACGTGGGCGACATCCAGAGCAACGTCACGGGATTGTCCGGCACATCCACGACGGGCGCTTCGCTCAGCTATGCCAACAACGGCATTGCGCTGTCTTTCATCCCGCAGGTGCTGGGGCATGGCTGGGTACAGATGGCCGTGGTGCCCCAGCTGTCCACCATCGAGAAATTCGAGACCTTCACGGTCGACGGGCAGCAGATGAACGGCCCCGAGCTGCAGCAGCGCCAGGCCTTCGTCCGCATGCTGATGCGCAGTGGGCAGACCGTCATTCTCGGGGGCTCGATTTCGCAATCGGCCAATCAGCAGACCAGCGGCATCCCGGGCCTATCGCGCATTCCTGTACTCGGCACGCTGTTCGGCGCCTACGGCCAGGGTAACGAGCGCACCCAGCTGGTGATCCTGGTGCGCACAAAGGTGGTGCCGGCGCCGGACATCAATCCGTTGGTCGGGGAATCTCTCTGATGAAGCTGAAAATCACGCGTCCCGCCTTCAGGCGCAAACCAGAACCCACCCCGAACTGTTTGGCGGTTCAGACAGGCGATATCTGGCGCTACTGGTGCCTCGACGCATCGGGGCAGCCGGATCAAATACCGCAGCCGCCGGCGAACTGCGTGCTGTGGCGCATCTGCGAATATGACGCGCTTGCGCCGTCCGGCGGGCGCTCGGCGAAAGGCCTGGGGCGTCTGGGGCGGGAATTGCTCAAGGAACGCGTCGCGCTGTTCACCAGCGGCGAGTGGGCGGTGTTCACCCGCCAGGGCAACGAAACGACCGGCGGCCATCCGGCCCGTCCGCTTGCGCTTGCGCTGCGTGACCGCCTCAAGGAGCTGCCGGCGCCATCCGTGCTGCAGGTGGATCTGCCCGGGGGCTATACGGCGCTGGCCATCTACCGGCGCGATCAGACAGTCACCGGCTGGACGCTTGCGAGCGGTGAGGACATCGAGATCACCCGGGCGCGCCTGGTGCAACAGTCAGGCGTATCGGATGCGGGCACCGAGTCGTTCGCCGACATCAGGGCACTGCTTGAAAACGCGCCGCCGTCGCGGGACTTTCCGATCGAACCCGAGTGGCGGGGCGTACCGGTTCGCCAGTATCGCCGCGCGGCGCTGCTCGCATCCACGGCCTTGTTGGCTCTGAGCGTTGTCAATCTGGGTGTCGAAATGTCAGCGGAAGCCCTGCACGGACATCGCGCGCGCCTTGCCGCTACGCGATTGGACGCCGCCAAGGCTCGCGTCATTGCCTGGGACCGCACGCACGCCCAGGCTCTGGCCCGGCAGGGCGGTATTCGGCCCGATAGCCTGATTGCGGCGGCCAACGCGGTATATCAGCCGGGCAGCAGCGTCAGTCTGACGCAAAAAGGCCGCGAAATCGTCGTCATGCTGCCGCTACACGCGCTCTCCCCCATTGCCCCGGGCCAGTGGACACCTGCGTCCGCGATTCGAGCGGGACTCGCGAAGCGCCCGCCCCGCGGCTGGCGGCTGTACCGGCTCGCCAGGGCCGGGGAAGGGCGGTTCGCGCTGATCTACCGTCACGGGAGTCTGATGCCATGAAAAAGCCGAGTCTGGTGCGGAACCCTCAATGGGGCTGGTCGGCGTCGGCGCTGATGCTGGTGTTGGCGTTCCTGGTTTGGCATTTCGCGAGCGCGGCCGGACGCACAGCCGACCATTACGCGATGGATGCGGCGAGAGATCTGCGTTCAGTCGCCCGGCTCGTGCTGATGACCCAGCGCAAGATGCCGGCTTCGCCCGCTGTCAATGATGTTGAGACCAACGCCGCACTTGCGCTCTCCGCACTGCGCCGTGCGGCGCCAGCCGACTTTGCCATCATCAGTCAGGCGACGGTCTCGGGTTATACGAAGAACGACGGCAACGGGCTGGAAGACCTCGCTTCGGCGGCCAAGCCCGCTTCCATTCCCGGGCTCAAGCGGCTGGCCTTTCGGGTGACCGGCAACTGGACCACCTTGTTCGGGCTTCGCAGGCTGCTCGCCGTTTTCGACCGCTACCCCGCGCGCATCACGGGGCTGGATATCGCCCAGGGATACTTCGACGTAACGGTGACTATCTATGGCCGATGACGCGCTGCTGACAGACGCTTTCGAGGATGCGCCGGAAGGTTGGTGGCATCCGAAGGAGCAGCTGCCGATTCTGCAGGCGCTGCGCGCGGTTGGTATGAGCGATGCACACCTGCGCTTCGCCCGCGCCACGGCGGCCGCCGGATGCATACCCGAACCGCAGGCCGTCAGGGAAATGCGCCTGCTGCCTGCAGAGCGCATCGCGGCCGCGCTGGCGCTTTCTTCGGGGTATCCCTGGTTGCCCTGGACCCGAGTACCGGAAATCGAGATCACCGGCGATCTCAAAGACGCCGTCATCGAACGGGCGGGCCAGCATGCGGTTCCGGTGCATCGTGACATGAGCGGCGCGGTGTATTACGCGATCGCGGACCCGGCGCATGCACGCGAGGTACGCATCGCCGACAGCCGTGCGCGTTTCGTGCTGGCGACGCCCAAGACCATCTCCGGCCTGTATTACCGACATTACAGCAACCCACGGGAGGACTTCCTGGCCGCACTCGAAAAGAAGGACTGGCGCGCGGCGATGGGGCACCTGCTGACGGAGTCGGTCTACCAGGGCGCCGGCGTCGAGAATATCTACCTCGAACCCGGTCCCATGGCCGGGCAGGTGTTCATTCAGGTCGAGGGCATTCGTCGTCACCTGCATGCGCTGCCGCTTGAGCGCAGCCCGTCAGGCACGCTGGATGGCCCGTTCGGCCGCCTGATCACCCTCATCGCGGGCGATATCCGCGCAGCGGAAGGCGATCTATCGGTACCCGGTTCGTTGAGCGGATTGATTCCCGAAAACCTGGAGGGCCGGTTCGAGTTCCGGGTGGAGCTCAAGCAGACTTTTTTCGGCCGAGCAGCGGTGTTGCGCCCCTTCGATCTGCAGGCGGATGTCGCGGACATCGACCTGCTGGGATTCGATGGCGAGACGCGCAGGAAGCTGCGTCAGGCCATCGAGTCACCTTATGGCCTGCTGCTGGTTGTGGGACCGACCAGCTCCGGTAAGAACACGACGGCCATCTCGCTTTTGTATTCGACCGACCCCTTGGCCCGCTCGATTCAAACCGTCGAGCATCCGGTCGAGGTGCGCGTGGCTTCGTGGGAACAGCACGAAATCCCGGTCGCCAAGAGCAATCCGGAGGAAATCGAGGGGGCTGCCCGGAAAATCACGGATTCTTTGCTGCGCTCGGCGCCGCAGATCATCTACTGGGGAGAGATTCGCAATGCGGATGCCCTGTCCCGAGCGCTGGTCGCGGCCAATACCGGGCATATGACTCTGTCCACCTATCACGCGACGGACGCCGCATCGGCGATTTTGCGCATGCGCACGGAACGGACCCGAGCCGGCGACCGAATCGACATGACGGCCGGCGGCGACCTGATTCTCGGCATCCTGTCCCAGCGACTGCTCAGAAAGGTTTGTGCGCACTGCGCTCAGCCAGAGACCCGCGCTGAAGTGCTGCGCGTCATCGAACGCGCGGGACTGCCGAAGGCACAGGTCAAACGGGCCTCAAAAGAGGGTTGCCCGCGCTGCGGCGATACCGGATACGCCGGACGCATTCTCGCCTACGAGTTTTTCGAGCCGACGGCCGACATGGATCTTGGCGCCGCCAGTGCGGCCGAGATCCGCAAGGCGACCCGCCCCGGACTCTTTCGCAGCGGGCTCGAGCGCATGGCGCAAGGCGCCACCGATTACGCCGAGGTCATGCGCGTACTCAAACCCAAGACGGGAGCCGACGAATAATGCGTTACGTGTTTCGCGCCGATGTCGATTACGGCCGCCGCGGTATGGCGGAAGAAACCATGATCGGCGAATCCCTCGACGAACTGGCCGAGCGACTGACCGCCCGCGGGCAACGCCTGATCGATGCCCGCGTGTCGTGGTACGAGACGATCAGCCTCTGGCAGCATCGCCGGTTTCCCTCGCGGGAACTGGCTCAGATCTATCGTTCCCTGTCCCGGCGGATGTCGCAGGGCGCCAAGCCGCAGGATGCGCTGGCGCAGGCGGGTTCCTTCGTCAGCGACCCGGTGCTCAAGGTGGCGCTGTCAGCGGCCGGCGCCGCCGTGACTGCCGGCGCGCGCATGGACGAGGCCCTGCATCAGGCGGGGTTCGATGAGGAAGATATCGCGCTGGTTCGGGCCATGAGCGAGGCGGGCAATCTGCCGGAAGCCTTTCAGGGGCTGTCGGACAAGCATCAACAGCTGGCGACCCTCGGCGGCAAGATCAAAGGCATTCTGACCCAGCCGATCATTTACGGCGTTATCGGCGCACTGATGATCTGGTCGAGCTTCCTGTTTCTGATTCCGCGGTTTGCCACATTTTTCCAGAAGGCCGGCTTCAAGCCGCCGCATGGGATTTCGCAAATATACGCGCTGGACGCGGTTATTCAGCAATATCCGATCGCATTTTCGGTGTTGTACTGGACGCTGCTCGTGATTGTCGTGGTCGTGTTGTTCAGCGGACGGATGCGCGAGGTCTGGCGTCGTGCGCCGGTGCTGCGACAGTTGCTGGCACGCGCGGATGCGGCGCAGGCATTGACTTCGTTTGCGCTGCTGTACGAAGCGGCCATCCGGCGATCCGAGGCGGCGCGGCGGGTAGCCACGAGCTGTCGCGGCGAGCAGCTGCGCGAGGCGTTCAACCGTCTTGCATCCGGTCTCGAAGGCGGCGGCAATCCGTCGGATGCGGCCAGGCTCGCGGAATTTCCCGAGTTCCTGTCCGCCACGATCATCGGAGCCCTGGGCGCCAACGATCCGGATGCGACGGTGGAAGACCTCCGGGTCTACGCCCGCATCATGGCCGAGGACGTGGAGATGTTTTCGAAACGTTTCGAGACCTGGGCAAACCTGATGTTCATGTTGATGACCGCGTTGATGGTGCTCGGCATCTTCGGGGTCACGGTATTCCCCGAGCTGGCTACGCTGCTGTCGCACGCATGACAACCGTTGAAAAACCATCAAGGAGATGGATGATGAAACTGAAACAGCCAACGACTCGCCGCCGCCAGGGCGGCTTTACCCTGATTGAGATTTTGATCGCGCTGGGCGTCCTTGCGGTCATTGTCGCCGGTGTGGTCTCCTACCTCAACCTGAGCAAGTCGAAGGGGCAGGTGTTGTACAACACCATGGCGTCCATCGCGTCGGCCGCAGACCGCTTCGACCTCGACACCTCGTGCTACCCGTTCCAGACGGACCTGTTGTTCGATAAAACCGCGGTCGCCGGCAATACGGCCAATTCCTGCGGCGCCGACGTGTCGAGCACCTGGAATGGTCCCTACATGCAGACCAAGTCGGTGGATGCCAACGGTAACGTGGAATTCACCCAGATTGGCCCGCAGGTGACGATCTCGATCGTGCCGGGCTCCTTCCTGCCAAACGGCAGCAACGTGCAGTACGCGGTGCAGGCGAACAGCGTACCGCAGAAAATCGCGGCCCAGGCGTTCAAGGCCTGTTCGGGCGGGGCGGCGACCACCACCAGCGGCTCGAACACGGTGGCCGGCAACTGCTACCTCGGTACCGCTTCCGGCGGCGTGAACACCTTTGGCTACGTGTTTGCGGGTAACAGCTAATGCCGTACCGCGCCGGACCGTCCCCATCAGCGCCGCCCCGGCGTCAGGGCGGTCTGGCGCTGTTGCTGTTCGTCGTGCTGCTGGCGGGCATCGCCTCTCTCTTCATCGGCGCGTATACCGCGGAACTGGGTGGGGTCGGCGAGGCGGCTACCCAGCGGCGCGATCAAGATTATGTCAACCGCGCGGCGACGCTGCTCGCCGCGTGGTATGCCGCACATCCGCAGCTCATGGATGGCAACACCCAACCCTCGATACCGAATTGCACGCTGCCGGTCGGCGACTGTCTGATGCAGGCTGCTGGCATCCCGGAACGACATGGCGTGGTGGTCTCCATAAGCACACGCCAGACGACGCCGAACGGATACGACTATCGCTCGATCACGCTATGGATACCCAAGGCCGACGCTACGGGCTCGCAACGCAGCCAGTACGCCGCGCAGTACGCACTGGTCAGCGCCACGGTCGACGGGCGCTCCATCGAGCGCGCGCTTATGGTCGAGGCGAACCGCACACTGGCAAGATTGTCCGCGCAGCTCGTTTCGGCGTACGCCGCCTGGTTGGCGAACACCGGCGATATCGCCAACGACTGGTTCCAGCCAACAGGCTGCGGACCCTACGGGGACAATGCCAATGTCGCCTGCGCGGATACCTGGACCAATCTGGCCCAATCCGGCCTGCCCATCGCCATAGGTACGCCAGCGGTACGGCTCAATCCCTGGGGGCTGTCCTATCAGATTTGCAACGCTGCGGCCTGCGGCGCGAGCGACCAGGCGGCGCCTTATAGCCTGCTGCTGCGCACCGCAACGCCTTGGGGTGGACTGCTGTCACAGACCGCCATCGAGCCGATCGCGGCGGGTTGATGATGTTCGAGACCGACAAAGGAGCTTTTGCGTGAGTGGATTCGTCACCTGGATGGAAAACTGGCTGCAGTCGGAAGCGCCGACCTGGTCGGATCTTTATCTGCGGGTCAACAGTCGCCCCGTCGTCAAACTCTCCGGCATGGGGCTCAAGGTCATGGAGGCCTCGCCGCTCGTGCGCGAGGATGACCTCGAGTATCTGGTCGGCGGCAAGGTCGACTGGAGCGCCGATGTCGACCAGGACCATGGCGTAACAGTCTCGGGCCTGCGCTTTCGCGTCAATGTGCTCAAGTCGATGGGCGGAGGCGGGGCCGTGCTGCGTCGGCTCGAAACCGAGCCGCCGGAACTCGACGGTCTCGGCCTGCCGACGAATCTGCTCCGGCGCATCTGCCAGTTCTCCCACGGTCTTATCATCGTGGCCGGCGAGACGGGGTCCGGCAAGACGACCACGCTGTCCGCCATGATGTACGAGCGCGCACGTTTGCGTTCGACCACCACGGTGACCATCGAAGACCCGGTCGAGATCCTGTTCCCGAAGGAAATGCCCACGCGCGAAGGTGGCTTGTCTCAGTTCATCCAGCGCGAGGTGGGACACGACACCGACTCATTCACATCGGGCCTGCGCGCGGCATTGCGCGAGGCGCCGAACGTCATTGCTGTCGGCGAGGTGCGCGACGCCGAATCGGCGCGCCTAGCCCTGCAGGCGGCGGAGACCGGGCACTTGGTCTTCATGACCCTGCACACGCGCGGCGCCCAGGAAACGGTATCCCGTCTGTTGGCCTTCTTCCCCGAAGCGCAGCATACGCTGATCCGTCAGCAGCTGGCCTCCGGCCTGCGCCTTGTGCTGCGCCAGGTGCTGATGCCGCGCAAGGGCGGCGACGGGCGCGTGCTGGCCTACGAACTCATGACGCTCGACGGCGGCATCGCCAACTGCATCCGCAAGGGCACGGATCATCAAATCCTCAACGAGATCAGTGCCGGCCGGGAATACGGCATGGTCGCGCTCAATGACATGCTGGCCAAACTGGTCAGGGACGAGGTGATCGAGCGCGACGAGGCCCTGCGCCACTCCTACGACCCGGAGGCGCTCGATGCGATGCTCTGAACGTCAGCATGGCTTTACCTTGATCGAGGTCCTGATCGCGATAGGGTTGGTTGCGCTTATCACGGCCATGAGTTATCCGATCTTCGACTCCATGCTGGATTTCGGACAACAGGAAGCCACGCATACCCGGTTGCTGGAGGCGGCTAACGCCATCATAAACGCCTATCGCGAGAATGCCTTGATGGTGGACTCGTCGCTATCCGGGCAGTATTTCTGCGCGGCGGCTGGGGCTTGTATCACGCCCGCCGCCTCGAATACCGCGCCGCCGTCTGCGGTGCCAGCCAGCCAGGCCGACGGCGCGCAGACCGCGAACGAACTGCAGCTGATTGCCCAGTCGCAGGGACTGAATGTCGAGCGTCTGGAAGTGGATGGCTACAACAAGTATTTCCGCTATTTTGTCAGCAACGCGCTGAGCAAGCCCAATGGGCCTGGCGGTGCGACCGTTTACTACCATGTGATCGCGATCGTGTCGTCGGGTGGCAAGAATCAACTGTCTCCCGGCACCACCTTCGACCCGGCGACCGGGCAGCTCACGCTGGCCACCGGCGATCAGGGCGTCGTCGTCAGCGGGCTGCCCATCGAACAGGCCTATTACCGGCAGGCGATGGATCAGCTGCGCACCCTGGCGGACGATTATGGGCAGTTCTTCACTTCCCGATATCTGACATCGAACGCGCGGAATCCATCCACCGATTACTTTTCGCAGTCGGACGCACTCGATCAAACCAACGCGCAGAGTTTCGACAGCAACAGTCCCATCTGCAACAGCGGCAACGGTAACTGCGGCTGGAATTTCAGTGGCGACCCGTTCCCGGGCCAGATGGGTACGCCGGTGACCAATACCGGGGTCGTGTTTTGGGATTGCCAGCCGGCCACGGTGCTGGGCGGCTTCATGTCTTCGCTCGGGCTGTCTCAAAGCGCCGTGACCGATCCCTGGGGATATCCGGTCGGCGTCTGCAACGGCCCGAATGCCACGGGGCAGGGCGTCAACGTCCGCAATCCGTCGAACAATAACGCCGCACTGCAACCCCCGCCCTATACCGCCGCCATCGTCGCTTGGGCGCCTGGCGGCATTCCGCTGACGGCCACCGTGGTCGGACAGGATTAGAGGATCGTCTCATGCGAGACATCGGAGACCTGCTGCAACGCTACCTTGACGAGGGGTTCCATTTCACCGACGCGAATCTTTCGCCCGGCGAGCCCATCCTATATCGCGGCGCGGGCGGATTCGAAGCTTCAAAGTCGGCGCCGCTCACCCTGGATGAAATCGAGCATTTCATCGCGTCTCCGGATTTGGGTGGGGAAAACTGGCGGCAACGCATGCGGGAGAATCGAAACACGCTGGAAATGGCCTGCACATTCGGTCAGGCCCGATTGCGCTGCAGCGTTTACGAGACCGGCGGTTCAGCCCACACGCTGCGTATCGCCATCCGCAGACAGCCGCTCGATGTCCCGCCGCTCGAGACGATCGGAGCCCCGCCGAACATCACCAAGATGCTGGGGCGAGGCAAAGGCCTCGTCCTGATTACGGGACCGACCGGCGCGGGCAAAACGACGACCATGGCTGCTTTGCTCGACTGGATCAACCGGCGGATACCGCTGCATATCCAGACCATCGAGCAGCCGATCGAGTATGTTCACAAGCGGGACAAATGCGTCATCTCGCAAAGCGAGGTCCCCGAGAACTCGCCCAGTTTCGCAGCTGGCGTGGAAGCCGCGTTACGTCATCGTCCGGACATTATCGCCATCGGCGAAATACTCAACCGTGAAACCGTCAGCGCCGCATTGCATGCCGCGACTTCCGGACATCTGGTCATCGGCACCATGCACACCAATTCTTGCGAGGACACCATTGGCGCCATTCTGCAGTTTTACGATGGTGAAGAAGCCGAACAGCGTCGGGCCACACTGGCCACTGTGCTTGTCGGTATTGTCAGCCAGGTACTGATTCCGAGTTATGACAAGAAAAAGCTGCACCTGGCATCGGAAATCATGTTCTGCAACGACACCATCAGCCGGCTCATCCAGCAAAACAAGGTACGGCAAATCGCTAACGCCATGCGGGATGACCGTGAATATGGCATGTCGATACTGAACGACTCGATCAACATGTTATGGGCCAGTCAAAAAATATCGCTGCGCGCCGCTATGCGCGCTTCCTATGACCCTTCTGGCGTGGGTGTCTGAACTTCAACAATGAAGAGGTACTTGAAAGTGAACACAAAACAGGTCATGAAATCCGCCGTTCTGCCGCTTTCGCTCCTGCTTCCGGCCGTCGCCCTGGCTCAGGGTGTCGCGAGCAACCCGATTGACCCATTCACCGGGCAATCGCAGTCCTATGAAAAGATCATCGAGCGGGCCAAGGCCGCGCAGGCTGAACAGAAACTGGTTCAGGCGCAGTACGAGATCGCCCACTATCGGGAACAGATCGCCGGCGTCCACGGCATCTCAAAGCCGTCAGGCGGCAAGCTCAAGGCGCTGGAGGCGTCCGTAGCGGCGTTGCAGCAGCAGGTAACGGCCCTGCAGGCGACCCTTGGCAAGAACGGGAAATCGGTGGCTCAACCGCAAACCGCTCAGGCTCAGGCGCCGCAGGCGGCGACCGCGCCGAAGCTCGTAGGCATCACCCGGACGGCAACCGGCCGAATCGCCTGGGTCAAAACCTCGCAGGGCGTTATCCAGGTGGCGCCTGGCAGCCAGTTTGGAAGCTGGAAGGTCAAGGCCGTATCGGCCGACGGCGTGACGCTGGTGCGACAGGGGCATCAGCGGCTGTTGCCGGTATCCGCGGACTGGGCGGGGCAGTTGGGCATCAGCGGCAAGGTCAAGACCGAAAACACGTCGGGCTTTGGCAGCGTGCCGCCCGCGCCCGGCTCGACACCGGCTTCTGCCACGGCCATGACCCAGCAGGGAGCGGCAACGATTACGCAGGCGCTGCAGGGCGGAGCTTGATTCGCAAACAGCCAACGAAAAGGAACAAAAATGAGCGCACAGAAAAGCGCTATTTTGGGGACACCGCATATATATGCGGATACGTTTGCTGATTACGCTGGGCTCGAATCTCTCGTTGCCTATGCCTTTATCAGCGAACACGAAAAAGAGTTCGAAGCCTGGTTGCAAAGGCACCGGCTTGATCCCATGTTGATGGAACGCTGGATGCAGACGCAGGCGCATATGCTGGACGGCTATGCCACCTTGCGGGAGGCGGGATTGGTGTCTGCGGCGCAGTCCAACGATTAGCCATCGCCGCCAGCGCCATCCCGTGGCGCCCGTCGGCCAGCTCGGAAGCTGGAAGGTCAAGGCCGTATCGTCCGGTGGCGTAACACTGATCCGACAGGGTCATCAGCGGCTGTTGCCGGTATCTGCGGACTGGGCGGGGCAGTTGGGCATCAGCGGCAAGGTCAAGACCGAAAACACGTCGGGCTTTGGCGGCGTGCCGCCCGCGCCCGGCTCGACACCGGCCTCTGTCACGGCCAGGACGACCGCTGGGCGGCATCAAGGAGGCGACTCGACAAAGTTGATCTCGTAAGACTACCAGCTTATCATTTCCTTCACACGTGGCATCTCCGTGAGGCGAGTCGCTAACAAGCGGCAGCCGGTTCATGCAAACGCTCCCAAAGGGCGTTTACGTGAGCTAGGAGGCCACCATGAAGAAGAATACTCGGAATACGACTCTATCCGCCGGAGCCATCGCCCTGGCCGGGTGCTTTGCGCTGACGCCTGTCTATGCCGCCAGCGTCGGTTTGCTGCACCCCAAAATCGCCACGATCACCGAAGTCGCCAATCCCCAGGGCGGACAAACCACCCTGTCCGGCATCACCAGCCGTAGCGTCAATACCCATGGCGTCGACACCGCCTCCGGCGGCGGTAACGCGATTGCCAACCTCGGCGCGTTGCTCACCCCGATTCAGGCGCCTGCAAGCCCGACCTACAGCAGCCCGACCGATGCTTCCAACCAGATCGGCACGATGCTGAACTATGACATGGCGCAGTTCGCGCAACAGGTCGCCGGACTCATGCAGTCGGGGCAACCGATGGCCGACGTGAAACAGGCCGTGTTCACCTATACCGTGCCGGTCACGATCATAGGCGGCGGGCAGCCGGTCAGGGGTTTCGTCAACGATACCTGCTTCATCAACCCGGACGCCAGCTACAACTGCCTGGGCGCTGCCTATAACTCGGGCGTCACCAAGATCATCTACGCCGTCTACGAACAGGGCGCGGTCGCGCAGGGCCTGCCCGCCAACTGGACCCTGCCGAACCCCGGCGATCTGGAATGGGCTGAACTCGAGGTGCAGTCCTCCGGCGCCGGCGCCACGCAGTCGTTTCTCACTGTTCAGGGTCAGATCTGGCACACGGTCTCGTATCTGCAGAACGGCGGGCCGCTCGGCCAGTACGGTCAGTACGACATGTACCAGGTCGGCACGGTCGCCAATCAGCAGGCGCTCATCAACTGCGGCGCGACCGCCGGAGGTGCCTGCACGCAGTATCGGCCGGGCGCCTGGGTGCCGGACCCGAACAACAGCCAGAACGTCGGCTCGCTCACCTACGATCAGCAGACGCCAATTAACCTGCTGGCCAAGAACGTGATCGCGCCGCTGGAACAGCAATACGGCGCATCCAGTGCGGTCCTGCTGTATGGCAAGACGGTCGCGCCTGTCTATAACCCGGGTCCGAACAACACGTCCGTCGCGCAGACAGCGATCGATATCCAGCAGCGGGTCATCAACCCGGGCGGGATGTTCTTCTTCATCTCGCGCGGCGCCGGCGGGCAGTTTCGCGAACAGGGTGTGTACGGTTTCCTGCTCAACCAGCAGGTTGACCAGTACAACGTCGACCCTTCCGGCAACGCGACATTCGCCAATAGTTTCACGCGGCACGTCGTGTCGCCGACGCAGACGTTCAGCAAGAGCGTGGCATTGACCGGCGGTTATCAGCCTTCGGGTCCGGCCATCATCAATCCGTTCCCGGCCGGCAACCAGATTTACAGCTACCTGAACGACACGGTCAACCATCTGCCAGCGAGCGCGTACGTTCAGGTCGCGCCGATTGTGATCCAGTAATCATAGGAGATAGGGAAATGAAGCAGATTCACGTCATTCGTCAGGTTCGACGCATCGTCATGCTGATGCTCGGCGGCGCGCTGTTGGCGCCGGGCCTGGCCCTCGCCGGCATGATTTATAACGCCAATGGCTATGCCCCGAACAGCAGTAGCCCGGTCGTGGGCGGATGGGCGCAGGTCGGTCAAAACACCCCGCGAACCTGTACCCAAGGCGGAAATATACACCACCACTATACGGTCTGCTCTGGCGGCAACCAAGCGTACTACCGTCCTTTTGGCGACGTGGTGTTGCTCAGCGGACAGTGGGGGCCTGGTGGCACTTGGTACAACGGTGCGCTCGTCTGCCCGAACAATACGGCGGCCATCCCAGTGACGGCTGGCGGCACCTGGCAGGGCTATATGGCCGATAACGGCGCCTGGTACAACGCGGTGTATGCACCGAATCAGTGGGGCCAATGGGGATGGCAGCCAGCCCAGTCGGTCACCGTCTGCGCCGACACCGATACCGCAAGCGGCTGGTACGGCGGGCAATAAGCACAAGCACACGCGCCGCCGGTTATCCGTCGGCGCGGTATTGCGCATCGAAATCGAAACAGGAGACGGACATTGAACACCATCGCGAAGACCCTCTACCGCACGGCTGCCGGCACGCTGACGGGCGCGGCGCTGTTGTCCATGCTGGCGCTGCCGGTGGCCTCCTACGCGGCACCGCCGGCGTTCCACGACGGGATCGACTACTTCGGCCAGTGCCAGGTGACCAACACGCAGCAGCGCATGGACGACTCGACGCCGATCTACAACCAGTGGGGCGCGGTCGCCCACCATGTCGACAATACCCTGCAGGGCAAGCACAGCCTCAAGGCGATGGACGCCGGCATCGCCTACGTCGACAACCTGACCGGGGCGATTCTGCTCAAGGTGCCCGAGAAGGACCTCAATGGCCGCATCGACTTCGAGTCCATGGGTGCGGCGCCGGTGGTCATGGCCTTCTACGACCCGCAGACCTCCGTGGGCCGGATCTGGATCGACCGGGCCATCCGGGTCAACGGTCAGGTGCTGGTCGAACAGATGCCGTTCGCGCCGGAGGACGGCATCATCCTGTCCTACGGCTACGACAAGAACAACCCGTTCTGGCAGTTCGTGCCGGGCAATGCCGGCAACCCGACGGTGAGCGACCCCTACGCCTTCGTGAATGCCGGCGTGAACGGTTTCTACGCGGCGGTGGGCATGGTGCTGCGCAAATTCAGCGCGCAGCGCGGGCTGATCGCGACCATGGACGTGACGCCGCACGTGAGCACGCAGTCGTCGGGCAACTTGTTTGTCAAGCACACCAAGGAGACGGTGACCTACGACGCGAAGCCGATCTGGACGCTGGTGCTGCCGTCTGGCGAGGTGCCGGGCGGGTTCACCACCGGCTACAAGCTGCCGCTGTGCAATCCGGTGAGCGGTACGCCGATGACCGCCGGTTCGCTGTCGCAAGCGAAGCAGCAAGCGCAGCTGTGGTCGGACACGACGACCGAGGGCGGGGTGTCCTCGATGACCTACAAGGGCCAGGACTGGGCGGCACTGACGATCCCGGCCGGGGTCGAGTACATCCACCAGGGCGCCGACCCGATCGGGCTGGATACCAGTTCCTGGCCGGTGTACACGTACAGCCAGTCGCAGAGCGGATTCTCGCTGTTTACGATGGCCGTCTTTGCCGTCGCCCTGGGCGCAGTGACGGGAGGATTGGCGGCAGCAGCGTTGACCAATAGCGCAATTGCCGGGAGTTCTGTCGCTTACGCAACCACATCAGCCATGACCGCCGCTGGGTTGCCGATGGCATTTGGTAGTGCCGCTGGCGGCGCGCTTGCAGGGGCGGGTTTCTCGGCCGCTGCCTCGCTGCTGTACGACACCGGGTTCCTGGGGATCGCCGGTACGCCGAATGCGGGCGCGGCCTATGGCGTCAAGTCGCAAGTCGGGGCTTTGGCGGGTAACGGCAACAGCAAGACCGGAAGCGCCGCTGTGTCGCAGTACAACCTCGCGGCCTACATCGCGGCGCTAGACTCGGCCAACGTCACGGCGGGCACCTCGACCACGGCGCAGGCGAGCAACCCGAACGTCTCGGGCGGTTCGAACGGCGTCATCGGCGCGCTGACCAACGCGACCACGAGCGACCAGCTGACCGCGCCCGGATCGCTCGGCAGCCAGGCGCGCACGACGATGAAAGGCGCCGACAACGTGACGCCCGACACGCCGGACAGCATCACCCGGCAGTACACCAACGGGCAGTCGAGTTCGATCTACGGCGCGCTGCCGCCCGCGCCGTAAGGCGGATTTCTGCCACCCACAAAAAAGGGCCGGGGTTCTCCCGGCCCTTTGCGTTCCTTCCCTGAAATGTTACTTCCCGGCGATCCTCGCCTTGCAGATCGCCGCCAGCTGCGCGGCCGACTTGCCCGTGATCTGCTCGTACTCCTTGACCGTCATCGGATAGGGCAGGGTGACGATGTGGTGGGTGAAGGTGCCGGCATCTCCGAAGTATCCACCAACATTATCAGATCCGAAAAAATCCAGATTACGGTAGAAGCTCTTGCCATGCTGAACTCCCTTGATCCCCGCCGTGATAGCGGCAGCCATGGCGGGCAATATATCTTCCTGCCTCGTCCAGTACGGTCCCGTATTGTCATAGTACTTATCGTTTGCTACCCCCACCCCTCGCAAATTCATGTGGACTCTGAACCCCGCGAAGGTGAGGTATCCTCTGAGGCCTGTCGCGCCCAAACCTTCACTGAAACCATTTTCTTTGAATGTCCGAAGGGTAATCTCGAAGTTCACCGGCACGGCGGGGCCTTTGCCCTGAGTCAGCCCGGCGCGCTGGAAGGCGAGTTCGATGTTGTACTTCATCATCTTGGCGTACATCGGGTCGGGCAGGCAGTGGTAGACGGTTTCGTGTACCGGGCGGGCGTCGGGGGCGACGGTGACCTTGCCGACGGTGAAGGCGCGGCCCTTGAGGAAGGCGGTCTTGGAAGCCGGGGGCGGGTTGTTGAGGGTGACGCCGTGGTTGAATGCGCAGCCGCCGAGGGCGAGCAGGCCGAGCAGGGCGGCGGCGAGGGCGAGCGGGCGGATCATGGTGTTCTCTCCTGTGTATCGTGTTCTTGGACAGGGTTAGGATCGCACGGGAGAGGGGGAATGCAAGCTCAGGTCGTATCGCCAGAAAGCTTCGCGCTGACCCATCCCCAGAAGCAACCATGGACGGTCCGCGACCCGCCGGCGTCAGGGCGTCCGATGGGGGGTAGCAAGGCGACTCGACGGCACGTAAACAGGCGTCTTGTTCAGGCTGACTCTTGGGGCATATCGGTGTGCGCGACGTGCGTCGGCTGCACGACCAGACGGACGCCCAAGGCCGTGCAAACACGGCTAATAGTCTCGAAACGCGGCTCGCTGCCAGGTCGAAGCGCCTTATATAGCGCTTCGCGTGCAATGCCGGAATCCTTTGCAACCTGAGACATCCCACGTGCGCGAGCAATGTCGCCGAGGGCTGCAGCCAGTAGGGCTGGGTCATTCTCTTCGAGAATGGCCGTCAGGTATTCCGCCACATCCTCGTCGTTATTTAAGTACTCCGACACATCAAACTCGGGCAGTTCGGAAATCTTGATTCTTTGGGTCATGTTTAATCCTCCAGGGACTTCGCCAGCGTGGTGGCACGACGGATGTCGGCTTGCTGAGTGGACTTGTTACCGCCGGCAAGCATCACAATCACGGTCTCGCCGCGCAGGATGTAGTACATGCGCCAGCCTGGTCCGAAGTGCTCGCGCATCTCAAATACGCCTTCGCCCACCGGCGCCACATCGCTCAAGTTACCCAACTGAACTTTGCGTAGACGTTTGCTAAGTCGCAGCTTGGTTCGCCCGTCCTTCAGACTTTTGAGCCAGTCCTCGAACTCGCCGAGAAGTTTCACCGTATAGGACATGGCTCATTGTAATCGACCGATTACAGATGGGCAATAAGCAAAGCATCTTCCGATTGTGCGGCGCGCTGACCAACGCGACCACGAGCGACCAGCTGACCGCGCCCGGATCGCTCGGTTGACTACGCTTGTGATGGAGATGGCTTATTCTAGTAGCGTCCGGTATGTGGCACTTGTCTGAACTGGTGCTTTCGGCCAAGAGCAGCCGTCCATATTTTTTCTGGCCAGGTTGTTCAAAGGCAGCATTCACACGAAAACCTGCCGTTAAGCTAACTTAATGCTGGCGTTAGCGCTGTGCCTTTGTTTTTATACGTGCATAAAGAGCCAGAAGATCAGGATAATGAAGATAAATCAGGAGGTTGACACCATCTAAGGTATGTCTCCATTTAAAGGATATTCAGACCTGTCGATCTCTATAAGTCACTGTTAGCCAACAAATGCCACCCTCGGTTGGGCGTCGGGCGTTGCCATGTTGATTTTTTTCACCTACAATGTAGTCTAGATAAATCAACATCTCGGAGTTCTTCATGCCCAGCCCAGACCTCGCCATAGTTCGTGAGCCTCAAGACGTAGACGATGCCCTGAAACAGATTGGCCTCACCCGGGACATCGTTGTTGAGGTGGCTTTATCTGCGGCTGCGGCACGAGCGGACACACTACCTGTCGACCCATCCCTTGCGCCGGGAATGTTGTCATATATTTTCGGCGTCCGTGCTATCCGCATGAGCCTGCTAAAGTCGGGCTGGCGCACCAGCCGTCAAGGGAACGTCGAATCTACGGTAAATGATGACCTCGGCGTCCAGCTCTTTTTCCAAAATGTCGATTTGGCTTGCAAGGAATCTCATGATCCGCAAGCTGTTTCAGGCAAAGGTAGGGCGTCACGGCATCTGGTGGCGGCTGGGCAGGGAGAGCTTTTCGGTCATCCCGCAAGCAACACGACCATTAGTGCCCTTGGGTGTACACCTACAGTTTGGGTGATTTGTGTCTCGGTAGAAGATTTCTCTGTCCGCGCGGAGGTGTCATGCCCGAAGACGTTCCAAGGCCCTCAATTTGAAGAATTTCATCAACGCATCTTCGTTCTGGATGAAAGCTTCGAGCCAACTCCCAAGCGTCTCGGCGACAATGAGGACGGCTTGGACGATTTTGACGTTGAAATCTCGAAGAAATAGCACGAACTATGTTTAATCCTGAGCGATTGTCGATTGCTAGAAAGAGGCGTCAGCTAACGAAGAAATCCTTAGCCGAAAAGGCTGGCATTTCACAGCTGACGCTTACTCGAATTGAGACAGGTCAAACACAAGACCCGGAGGAAGAGACGGTTGCCGCGTTGGCACGGGTGCTGGCGTATCCTGCGAGCTTCTTCTACTTAGGAGATTGTGAGGAGCTTCCTCCAGAGGCGGTTAGTTTTAGAAGCCTGTCATCACTTACTGCTAAACAACGAGATTCTGCTTTGTCCGCTGGTGCGATAGCGCACTTACTGGATGACTGGGTTACTGAGCGATTCAATCTTCCTCAACCAAATCTTCTAGATCTCAGGCATGAGGATCCAGAGGCCGCCGCCATTGCTTTGCGTCGTCATTGGGGGATTGGATCAAAGCCGATTCCCCATTTGGTCAAGCTCCTTGAAGCGAAAGGCGTAAGAGTCTTTTCGTTGGCAGAAAACACTAAGAATGTTGATGCTTTTTCTTGCTGGAGAAATGGTGTCCCGTATGTTTTCTTAAACACTTTCAAATCTGCCGAGCGAAGTCGTTTTGATGCTGCACACGAAATTGGGCACTTAGTGCTGCATCTTCATGGGGGCACAAGTGGTCGAGAGGTCGAAAGGGAAGCGGATCAGTTTGCGTCTGCATTCCTGATTCCTCGCGATGACTTTGTTGCTCACGTTCCCATGGTTCGCTCGCTGGAGCAGCTTCTTACCCATAAGAGTCGGTGGGGGGTATCTGTTGCCGCCCTAGCCAGAACCGCATTCGAAGCTGGTGTGCTTTCTGATTGGCACTATCGAGAATTATGCAAGCAGATCAGTTATCGAGGTTACCGAACGCAGGAACCTTTACCAATGCAGCGAGAAGAATCTGTTTTATGGAAAAAGGTTTTTGAGGAGCTATGGAAAGATCGACTCACAAGGGACCATGTCGCTGCTCAACTCGATGTTCCAAGTGATGAAATTTCATCTCTTGTGGGAGGTTTGCTTGGGTCAGGCAGCAATCTCAGTTCCTCGCGTAAGGAACCTTTCAGATTGAGGGCTGTGTAGTGTTATCGACTTAGGTGGGCCGCAAGGAGATGAACCGTTGAAGCTGATATCAAGCAACAAGAAACTGGTTCGAACGCTATCGCGCCTGATCGGAAGTCATTCTGAGGCCACATTTGCAGTTGCATGGGCTTCTTCGGGAAACTCCGTTTTTGAACTCATTCAAGAACACTCATCGCGGATTACGCGGGCCGTCATTGGAACCCACTTTTACCAAACGCACCCTGATGTACTCGATGCATTTCAGGGAAAGGCTAACGCCCGGTTTGTGCTTCAGCCGAGTGGTGTATTTCACCCAAAGATCTACCTTTTTCGCAGTGAGGATCAATGGGAAGCGTTGATTGGAAGTGCAAATCTCACATCCGGTGCCCTTTGTATAAACTCAGAAGCCATGTTGCTGATTGGTGGCGCTGGTAACGATTCAACTTCAGTTCGAGATGAAATCGTCAGTCTCATTGCCCGCTACTGGGAAATGGCTAAGCCAATCAAAAAGAGCGAAGCCGCAGCCTACCGCGAGGTATGGAGCCGAAAACAGCCGGCACTCCGCCGTTTGGCGGGGCAGTATGGTTCGAGCAACACTGAGAAGCCGCTTACCGCTTCATCTGTGATGTCAATGGCATGGGATAGATACTTCAACGCAGTGAAGGCCGATCAGCATCATGGCTTTGAGAATCGCTGTGAACTTCTTGCCGCTGTGGCCTGTGCCTTTGCCAAGCATCGGACCTTCGCATCAATGCCTTTACCCTTGCGGAAGACGATTGCCGGATTGCCGAATGTCCATGAGAGCCGGTGGGGTTGGTTCGGAAGCATGCGGGGCGCGGGGTACTACCACCAAGCCGTAAACGAAAACAATAAGCATCTTTCTAAGGCCCTTGACGAGATACCGCTGCGCGGCACGGTCACGCGCTCGGAGTATGAAAAGTACATCGCAGAGTTCCTCAATGCCTTTCCAAATGGAAGACATGGGGTTGGTATCGCTAGTCGCCTTCTGGCATTAAAGCGACCAGATCAATTCGTTTGCCTTGACTCAAAGAACCAACGCGGCCTTTGTCGTGATTTCGGAATCGTTCAAAGTGGAATGAATTACGACAGATATTGGGGTGAAATTATTGAGCGTATTACAGATGCGCCATGGTGGAACTCAATGCGGCCAAAAAACGCCAAGGAAGCTGCCGTCTGGGACGGCCGAGCTGCAATGCTCGATGCGATCTTCTACGAAGAATGAGGCCACCGGACGGCGACTCCGCTGCCGGTCAACTTGTCGTTGAACGGCTAGTATTGAGTCTGGAGCCGACAGTGCGTCATCGATACACGACCGGCCGGAATGGGTCGTAAGTACGCACTTATCCAAATCGAAAGCAGTCGTTCGCTCTCTCAAGTACTTTGGTTGGAATTCTGAGCGCCAAAAATTGAAACGCCTGCAGCTGTGGTGGCCTTCTCCAAATCTGCATCAAGTGTTGCCAACGGCAAGCCTGTCCGTAGTGACAATTCCAGATAAGCCGCATCGTAGGACGACAATTTATAACGGCGGGCGAGATTCAATGTATCGCCCAGAGCCTGTGCGGCTGTGGCTTGGTCAACTGAGATGTTAAGGCGCTCAAGCACCGCAATGTATCGCTGCGAGTCGGCTTCGGTCACAACCGCTTTAGATTCGAGCTTGGCAACCACGTTGGAAATCTCTAGTGCAAACAAAGAGGGCACGACTGCCGGTGATTGTTTGAGGGCGCCCAGCGTAGAGGTCGCGTACTCGATTCCAGCCGGGTTGGTCTGCGGTGCCAACCATAGCAGCGCCACTGACGCATCGAGAACAAAATTCACGCACGCCCCTCGTTGATCAGTGACTTCAGATCGACACCTGGCCCCGAGTTGTGAGCCTGCATATAGGACAGCATGTCATCTACGGCCGCCACGGCATCCGAATGTTTGTTGCCTTGCGCCGGCACAAGGTCAGCCACGGCCTCACCTCGCAGGGTGATGGTGTAGCGGTTGCCAGCCCTGATACCTCGCAACAACTCCGGCAACTTTGTCTTTGCTTCGTAAGATCCAATTTCGATGTTCATGCCTTGCTCCTATCGGCTATTCAAGACCGGTATATAGACTAGTCTTATTAAATCTTCTTTGGTAGAGGCTTGATCCAGCCAACGTCACGGCGGGCACTTCGACCACGGCGCAGGCGAGCAACCCAAACGTCTCGGGCGGCTCGAACGGCGTCATTGGCGCGCTGACGAACGCGACCACGAGCGACCAGCTGACCGCGCCCGGATCGCTCGGCAGCCAGGCGCGCACGACGATGAAAGGCGCCGACAACGTGACGCCCGACACGCCCGACAGCATCACCCGGCAGTACACCAACGGGCAGGCGAGTTCGATCTACGGCGCGCTGCCACCCGCGCCGTAAGGCGGGTTGCTGCCACCCACAAAAAAGGGCCGGGGTTCTCCCGGCCCTTTGCGTTCCTTCCCTGGAAAGTTACTTCCCGGCGATCCTCGCCTTGCAGATCGCCGCCAGCTGCGCGGCCGACTTGCCCGTGATCTGCTCGTACTCCTTGACCGTCATCGGATAGGGTAAATTGAAGGCATGGGTTTTGGGATGTGACCCTGGGCCAAAATAGAAACCTACAAGAGGGCTTTGTAGTTTTGAATTAAATGTTTGTCCCTGTTGAATTGATTTAATACCGGTCGCGATGATCGCAGCCAGAGCGGGGATAATGCGTTGTTGGCGCGTCCATCTTTGGCCTTTGTTTTCCCATAAGGGGGAGCCAACTCCTTGCGCATGGGCCAAAATAGAGAAAGTGCCGAATGAAAGCATGGCTTCCATATTACTAGAATGAATTAATAAATTACTGTGAAAAACTCTTTGAGTGATGGTAATTGACACCGGAACTGCGGGGCCTTTGCCCTGAGTCAGCCCGGCGCGCTGGAAGGCGAGTTCGAGGTTGTACTTCATCATCTTGGCGTACATCGGGTCGGGCAGGCAGTGGTAGACGGTTTCGTGTACCGGGCGGGCGTCGGGGGCGACGGTGACCTTGCCGACGGTGAAGGCGCGGCCCTTGAGGAAGGCGGTCTTGGCGGCCGGGGGCGGGTTGTTGAGGGTGACGCCGTGGTTGAATGCGCAGCCGCCGAGGGCGAGCAGGGCGAGCAGGCCGAGCAGGGCGGCGGCGAGGGCGAGCGGGCGGATCATGATCGTTCTCTCCTGTGTATCGTGTTCTTGGACAGGGTTAGGATCGCACGGGAGAGGGGGAATGCAAGCGCGACCCGAAACATGATTATAAATTGCCGTTGCAGCCCGGTTGTATTACAATTTTTTCTGATGTAATACCCGGGAAGCGCCATGGCAACAACGCTCACCAGCAAGGGTCAGGTCACCATCCCGAAGCAGATCCGCGACGCGCTCAACCTAGCGCCGGGTTCGTCGGTGGAATTCGCCGTCAACAAAGAGGGTGAGGTGGTCATTCACAAGGTCGGTGGCCGCCCCAGCCGCAAGCCGGATCGTTTCGAGGCTGCACGAGGCAAGGCCGACGTAAAGTGGCGCACTGATGATTTGATGGCTCTGCTGCGCCGTGATGCGTGATGCTGCTGGTCGATACCAATGTGTTGGTCGACGTTCTGGAGGACGATCCGGAATGGGCGGACTGGTCCATCGGCCAACTCCGGGCACAGTCCAAAATTCACCGCCTTGCCATTAACGCGATCATCTATTCGGAACTGTCGCTGACCTTCTCGACGACCGAAGCCCTGGATCGTGCCGTCGATGACCTGGGCCTGGCGATGATCGAAATTCCTCGGCCCGCACTATTCCTGGCCGGCAAGGCCTTCGTGCGCTACCGCCGGCAAGGTGGCAAGAAGAACAACGTACTGGCCGACTTCTTCATTGGTGCACACGCCGCTGTGGCAGGCTACCCCGTGTTGACCCGCGACACTCAGCGATATTCCACGTATTTCACCGGAGTCACCCTGGTCAGCCCGGCATCCGGGACAGGCAAGCAGTAAGTCCAACAATGAACAGGCGTTGGCTGTACGACACCGGATTTCTGGGCCTTGCGGGCAGCGGCCCGAACCACGGCAACGTCAACGGCGTGACTTCGGCTGGTTTCAATGCCCTGGCGGGCAACGGCAACAACCTGTCCCAGGGCGCGGCAGTGTCGCAGTACAACCTCGCGGCCTACATCGCGGCACTGGATTCGACCAACGTCACGGCGGGCACCTCGACCACGACGCAGGCGAGCAACCCAAACGTCTCGGGCGGCTCGAACGGCGTCATTGGCGCGCTGACGAACGCGACCACAAGCGACCAGCTGACCGCGCCCGGATCGCTTGGTTGACTACGCCTGTGATGGAGATGGCTTATCCTGGTAGTGTCCGGTATGTGGCACTTGTCTGAACTGGTGCTTTCGGCCAGAACCAACCAGTCAGGTGTAGTTCAGAACAGGCATTCAAAGGGCCGCTTTGTCCTCGTAAACCAGTCGAACGCAGTCTGAGAGCAGACTCCAATATCGGTGACCCGGGGAAGCAGTTTAGATCACCCAGCTACCGGGCTGGTTAGCCGTCTAGGCTATCCAATGGCTGATGACCTGACGTGCCACCTCTAACATGCAAGGAATGAGATAACAGGTCATGAGTTCCGATGACGACAAGAGAGGACGACACACCATTTCCCTCACGGAAGAACAGCAGCGCAAGATCGATGAAATCCTGCAGGGAAAGGATAGCCTTTCGATTGACCACCGAGGCGAATTTATTTGGTATTGGGGTGAGTTTCAACCTGAGCGACTCGGTGGTGGATCTGCAATACGTGTGCAGGTAGGTACCTCGGACGATCGCATCTTCACGCTGATCAGCCCCAAAATGTTGCCTGTCGGTATTCTTGGCACAGTGCGCTACAGGGATGAAACGAGCGGTGAAAAAAGGACTATTTTGGGAACAATCCGTCACTGTCGAACCGGGCAGCGTCAAGAGGATGCTTCAAGGGCCCGCCACCTCTGTCAATTCATTCCCACTATCGGCGACTGAGGGTTCTACTAACGAATGAATTCTAAAATACCTCTCGTACTTGACGACAGTTGTGGCGATAACTCATTCAATCACCAGCGGTTTGCCAGACTGGAAACCTTCCGCCAGCGTGATCTGGTCGCTGTGGATGGGCGCGCGGTTCAGCTACTACGACTGGATCGATTACGTGCGCTGTCGAATGGCGGCTGAACGTGACAGCTAACCGAGGGATAGGTGGTTGAATCGCGCGAAATACACGAACTGGCCGCGCCTAAAAAAAAGCCCACCATCAGGTGGGCTAATCAGTAATACAGTGACGGGGTAAGGAAGGGAGGTCACTGCCCCGCAATTTTCCCATGGATAGACAGCGGCGGGCAACCCGCATAAATCGCGTATCAAGAAGGCCTCGACGAATGGGGCCAAAACGAGAGATGCCATGGCTTGTCGGCACACCAGCGCGCCAGGGACATAAGCCTACGTTTTCGCCTCCTGACCGAAAGAACACACCTGAACTGCATCGCAGAACATGACTTGGCATCAAAAAACGTACATGCTGAATACTATGCCTGACAGGCCAAAGCATTTTTTCGGATTACATCTTCGAGCAGCGCATCTAGGGTTGCGGATGCACGTTCAAACTCGAGTATCTTTTCCGCACTGACGCCCTCTTTGGCGAGGATGGTCAAAAGTACGTCGTGGTAACGATGATGCGCCACATCCAGCTCGGATCCCGCATGTCCCAAACGTTCTAGCAGGCCCGGTACAATAACCTGGCCCAAAAGTGATTCCTCTGACGAACTCTGCAGAAAGCCTGGATTTTGGGTGAGCAAGTGGTGAAAGAAATAATCCCGCTGACGATGCGCCGCATACAGACCCAATAAGGTATTCGGACCCTCTATGGGCGGTTGATAATGGTGGTACCACTCAAGAAACTGATTGCCGGGCATGGGGCGTGCAATCGCATAACCCTGCGCCTTGGGGACATGTAATCCCTGCAACGCATCCAGAATCGACAGGGTCTCAACGCCTTCTGCGATGAAGTCGATCTCGAGCACCTCGGCAATGCCCATCAACGCCTCGATAAAGATCAGGTCCTCTGGATGGCTGCAAAGCTCGCGCACAAAGCCCTGATCAAGCTTCACGCTGTCCACGGGCAGGTCCTTAAGGCGGAGCAAGGTGGAATAGGCGCTGCCGATGTCATCCAAGGCAAATCTGATACCACGAGATTTGAGTGCCAGCATGCTATCGATTGTATTTTCCAGAGGGATATCCCCCTCGGTTTCAAGCACCTCCAGAATCAATCGATGAGGTGGTAACCGCATCTCGCCGATTGTGCTCAGCAGGCGATCAAGCCATGGCCCTCTCATGAGCAATGAGGGTGGCAGGTTGACCGAAACACTCAATTCGCTGAGCCCAGCCCGATCCCAGACCTGCACATCGGTATCCACCTGTCTCAAGACCTGTCGGACCAAATGATATTGGTCTTCGGATGTATCGAGGTCGGGCAAGAATTGTGCGGGCTCGCTGATCACGCCGGTTTGGCGGTCGATCAGTCGCGCCAGGGCTTCGACGCCGACAATTTGTCGCGTTTGCAGGTCCAGGATCGGTTGATAGTAGACGTGTAACTCACCCGCCTCGAGTCGCCTGCGGGTATGCAGATGTCGCTTGCTTTGCTCCCCATCGTGCTCGTACAAGGCCCAGAAATGTTGCCGGGTATTTTTATGCTTTTTACTGTGGTAGAGCGCTTGATCCGCGTGGCGCAATAGGGTATCGGCCTCCGCATCATCGAAGGGATAGATGCTCAGGCCCAGGCTGGCTGCTACAACAATGCGCTCACCCGCCTCGATCAGGATCGGCTCTGCCAGCTCCTGCTGCAGGCGTTCCAATGCGGTCATGAGGTCGTCGATATCTTCAAGGTCCTCGAACAGCAGTACAAATTCATCGCCACCGAGCCGGACGATATAGTCGGTTTCCCGCATGCTTTGCCGTAAGACATCTCCGAGTGCCCGTAAAAGTCGGTCGCCACCGGCATGACCATAGCGATCGTTCACGTCCTTGAAGTCGTCCAGATCAAAAAGCCCCACGGCCAATAGGCGCTCCCGGCGTCGAGCTCTGGCCAAGGCTAGTGTCAGATGTTCTGCCAAGGCGACACGATTGGGTAGCTGTGTGAGGGGATCATGCCGCGCGATCCAGACATGCCGATCTCGTTCTGCGGCCAACGACAAGGCATGCTGCCGTTCGCGTGAGAACAATCGGGCGATCAGCGCCATGAAACCGATCAGGCTTACAAGCCCCACGCCTAGAATGGGGAGCAGGTGATGCCACCATAGAGACCAGACGCGGGATAGTGGCAGGCTGACGAAGGCGACGGCCGGAATCTGGGCCAGCCGTGCATAGGCGCCGATGCGATCACGGCCATCAACCTCGACGCGGCCACTGTACGGACCTTCCAATCGCTCAGGATGACGCATCACCGCCTCGACCAGGCTACCCCGGTACCGTCTGCCATAGAGCGTGGTCATCGAGCCGGGCTCTGGCAAGCGTGCCAGTACGTAGCCATCCGTGCGCAACAGACCTAATCCTGTCTCGGGGAGCAGCGACATGCTGGCCCATTGCCCGGTGAGCAAATCGACTGGCAGGTTGGCTTGCAAAAGGGCGATTGGCTGACCCGTAGATGAATGCAGTGCATAAAGGACCGTGAGGTGCCAGCCGTGATAGATCAAGCCACGTTGTGTGCGGCCCAATTGCAAACCGTTACCCCGCAGGGCTTGCCTCACTTCTTCCCGAGTGCGAGGGGAGATGTTTGGTAAGGGTGTGCCGAAAGGCGCTGCAGTATTGAGCAGCATCCGCCCGGTGGGACCATACAAGATCAAGTTGGCGATATAGGGGTGGGATCTTAAATATCCGGCCAACGCGATATAGTCAGCGCTGGTAGGTTGAGATGTCGCGACATTCAACTGTTCGGCAAGGTTGGGCAGGCCGACCCTTAGGGATGTCAACAGGGTATTGGCGCTATTGGCGACGAATTCGGCCTGGATGCGCAATTGTGAAGCGATATCCTCTCGTGTCCGTTGCCATGACTCTATCCCAAATAGGGATGTACCCAGCACAGCGGCAAGTACGGTTAACCCACCGACGAGCCAAGCCAATTTGAGGCGAGGCGATTCGTGAGATGTTGGCAAGGGGCGATAAGGCTGCAATATCAAGTCCTAATGACGAACCGCCCCAGGTTCTGTGGAGGTTATGAGGCTTAAGTCATGCTGCGATGGTGTCTTGAATCGCCCCGGGTATCGCGGAGGCTGTTTGGTTTAAGTTAAGCAGCTACCGCTGTTTGACGGTTGAGTTGCTCGTAATAGTTTGCCTCAGCTTCTGCGGGAGGTATATGACCCAGTGGTCCCATCAATCTTTGATGGTTAAACCACGAGACCCATTCCAAGGTCGCCAGTTCCACAGATTCCCGCGTCTTCCAAGGCCCTCGACGATGGATAAGTTCGGCCTTATACAGCTTCTGCCGATTTCTAGGGCTAAGCCCGGATGGCCGGGTAAGGTCAACCCGATTCGTGACTCTTTGTTGTCTGCGTCCTTGACGGGCACGCCGCGCAAACCGCGGCAACCCGCTGGCCGAAGGCGAGGCGCGTTTGAATCTGTCTGGGATTGGTAAGCATTCGACAAACTTCGTCTCAACATCCTAAACATTTACAGAGCATGTCCGATAAGATTACTCAATGCATGGTATTTTCACCGCGACCTCGAGAGCATATAAGTGAAAAAAAACTTCCCAATCAACCGCACCGAGCACACCTTTAGACCGGATGAACTACTGATTTCATCTACCGATCTCGCTGGTGTTATTCGCTACAGCAACGAAGCATTCGCCAAAGTTGCTGGCTTTCCGGTCAATGAATTGATAGGTAAAAGTCATAACGTCGTCCGCCATCCGAGCATGCCGCAGGCGGCCTTTTCTGATCTGTGGGCATCCATCAAGGCCGGGCGCCCATGGATGGGGTTGGTACAGAATCGCAGCAAGGACGGAGGCTTTTACTGGGTCGATGCATACATCACACCGGTTTACGAAAAGGGCTCTTGCATTGGCTACGAGTCGGTCCGTGTACGACCCCAATCGGAAGATCGGGCGCGGGCTGAAAATCTGTATAAGCGTCTAGGTCCTGCGGCTACCCGAGACGGCACCGGGGTTTCATCTGAGCAGGCCGGCAAGGTTGCTGCAAAGCTGGGTCAGGTGCGTTGGCTGGACAGTGTGCTGAATCGCATGCAGCTCACGGGAGCCTTGGCATCACTGCTGATCGTGGCACTGACGTTGCTGCCATTCTCGCGCACCATGCTGACGATCGGTGATGTGCTGGTCGGCATCCTCAGCGTTTTTTTTGCCTGGTTTTTTTCCCGGCCCTTGAGAAAAGTGGATCACTGGATTCGGCAAGAGGTGGTCGACAACCCGATTATGCAGGCGGTCTACAGCGGACAGAAAGGAGAACCTGGGCGGATCGAACTTGCGATTCGCCTTCTGCAGGCCGGTCAACACACAATCCTCGGTCGATTGGGCGAAGAAGCCGAGAAGTTACGCGAGGCTGCAGAGGCCTCCGCCCTGGAGTTGGGGCGCGTAGTTGAACAGGTCAATCTTCAGCACAACCAAACCGACCAGCTGGCGACTGCCATGAACGAAATGGCAGCCACTTTCCTTGAGGTCGCGCGTAATACGACTGCAGCGGCTGATGCGGCTCAAAAGTCCAGGAGAGAGACAGAAAATGGCACGCGTGTGGCCAACGACTTTTCAGCCGTGATCGGACAGATTGCAGAACAGATTACCTTTGCGGCGGGCGCAATGGAACAACTTCTGGCCAATAGCGAAAGCATCTACAAAGTAACGGATCTCATTACCAAGATATCCGAGCAAACTAATCTGCTAGCACTCAATGCCTCGATCGAGGCGGCGCGGGCCGGTGAACATGGGCGTGGGTTTGCAGTCGTGGCTAGTGAAGTGAGCGATCTCGCCAAGAAAACGAATCAAGCAACCAAAGACATACGCGCGCAGCTGGGAGAGTTCAAGAAAACACTCAGTAACAGTGCAGAGAACATGCGCACCAGCCGTGCAATGTCGGATGAAGGTGTCCAGCGGGTCGGGGATGTGACCGCGGCCTTATCGGCCATTTCAGAGGCAGTCGAGACAATCAGTAGCATGAGCACACAAATCGCCACGGCCACAGAAGAGCAGAGTGCGGTTGCGGAAGAGATTAATCAGAATGTGGTTCATATTCGCGATGGGGCGGTACGCATAAACGATTCGGCCATAAAATCTCGCGATCTGTCTGACGACTTGATTACCCTCTCCGGCGATTTGGACTCGCTGGTCTCTCGCTTCAAAAGAGTTCGCTAGAACAGCTTGCTCTCGAACTGAACTTCAGCGGGATATTTGTTGGATGGCTGCATGGCTCGTGCTCTCAAGTGTTGAAGCCCCGGGTGGGTGTCGATTGTATGTTGCTTTGCATTGTACTATATTGAGTACAATGCTCAGAGACACTGAGGACCGCCATGGACGCTATCACCTACAGCTATACCCGCCAGCATTTGGCGAAGGTCATGAATCAAGTTGACGATGATCGCACGCCTGTACTGATTACACGCCAGAACGGAAAGCCCGTGGTGATGATGTCACTGCAGGACTTTAACGCGCTGGAAGAAACCGCCTATCTGATGCGTAGCCCAAGAAACGCCAAACGTTTGTTAGCCTCCATAGAACAACTGGCCACCAATGGAGGGAAGGCAAGAAGCCTCGTCGATGCCGATTAAATTCTCCGATGAGGCTTGGGAGGACTACCTGTTCTGGCAGGCAAACGACAAAGCCGTTCTTAAGCGCATTAACCGATTGATTCAGGCGATTCAGCGTTCGCCTTTCGAGGGGATTGGGAAACCCGAGGCGCTAAGGCATAATCTCTCTGGGTTCTGGTCACGTCGGATCAACGATGAGCATCGTCTTGTCTATGCCATCCAGGGAAATTCGATATTGATCGCCCAGTGTCGCTATCATTACTAAATTCATCCAAGAAAGTCAGTGAATTCATTAAAACAAGAACGCGACGGGTTATTTCATGACAAGAGCCGAACTGATCAGTGTCATCGCCAAAAAACATGAGTATTTGAAGAATACAAACGATGTCGACCTTGCGGTAAAGTGCCTGTTGGAGCAAATGAGTGCAGCGCTCGAATCGGGCGATCGAATAGAGATTCGTGGATTCGGTAGCTTTTCCGTGCGTTATAACCTGCCTCGTATCGGTCGAAATCCAAGGGACGGCTCTGAGGTCTCGGTGCCCGGTAAACACGCGCCACACTTCAAACCCGGGAAGGAATTGCGAGACCGTGTCAATTACATGTAACTACTCACTCATGCCCAAAAAACATGAATAACAGGGCAGTCTTTATTTGGCCAATATCTCCCATCCTTTCCCTGTGGATAATAATGTCCGTGAGTAGCGTTATTCGGCTTGTGTGGGCGCCGAGGTAGCCGCAGCGGACGGGTCGCTCTGCGGCAGCGCCCCACAAGTCGGCGCCTGCGATTAATGAATTACATTCACAGCGTTACACAACGTGTTGGGTGGAGTTACGTTAAATTACCTGACTGTCGCTGATCGTAAGCACGCACTTATCCAAATCGAAAGCAGTCGTTCGCTCTCTCAAGTACTTTGGTTGGAATTCTGAGCGCCAAAAATTGAAACGCCTGCGGCTGTGGCGGCCTTCTCCAAGCCTGCATCAAGTGTTGCCAACGGCAAGCCTGTCCGTAGTGACAACTCCAGATAAGCCGCATCGTAGGACGAGAATTTATAACGGCGAGCGAGATTCAATGTATCGCCCAGGGCCTGTGCTGCTGTGGCTTGGTCAACTGAGATGTTAAGGCGCTCAAGCACCGCAATGTACCGCTGCGAGTCGGTTTCGGTCACAACCGCTTTAGATTCAAGCTTGGCAACCACGTTGGAAACCTCTAGTGCAAACAGAGAGGGCACGACTGCCGGTGATTGTTTGAGGGCACCCAGCGTAGAGAGAGCACATCCATCCGCTTGAGAAGGCGCACGACCGCAAGTCCTTCGATTGCGGTAACGAAGACCTGAATCGCTATCTGTGCAAGCAGGCGAGGCAAGACGCTGAAAAGCGCGTCGCCGCGCCTTTCGTGCTGACGCAGCCGGGTAGCCCGAAAGTGCTCGGTTTCTACACGCTGTCCTCATCCATCATCCCGGTTGGCGAGCTACCGGAGGAACTGATGAAGCGGCTTCCGCGTTACGGGCAACTGCCGGTCACGTTGCTCGGCAGGCTGGCTGTGGACTGCGTATTTCGCGTGATTCGGCCACCTGTTTCGCATTTATTCGGCCACCTGTTTCACGGTGATTCGGCCGGGGCAGTCGGAGCGAAGCGACGCAGGGTTTGCATTGTTACTCGGAGTCGGTGGAGACGGTCAAGTTCCTGGCTCGCCGTTTGCGCATTGATTCGCCCTTGAGGGTGATTCGATAGCCGTTGTGCACGAGGCGGTCGAGGATGGCATCGGCTAGGGTGGGATCGCCGATGATCTCGTGCCAGTGCTCGACCGGTAACTGGCTGGTCACGAGCGTGGCGCGCTGGCCGTGGCGGTCGTCGAGCAGTTCCAGCAGATCACGCCGTGCGGTGGCGTCCAGCGGGCCGAGGCCCCAGTCGTCGAGCACGATCAAGTCGGTTTTGGCGAGGCTGGCCATGAGCTTGGGGAAGCGCCCATCGGCGTGGGCGAGTTGCAGATCCTCGAACAGCCTGGGGGCCCGCAGGTAGCGAGTGGTAAAACCCTGCCGACAGGCCTGCTGGGCGAGTGCACAGGCGATCCAGGTCTTGCCCACGCCGGTGGGACCCAGGAGCAGCAGATTGAGACCCTCACGGATCCATTGGCCGGTGGCCAGTTGGGTGATCAGGCCTTTGTCGAGGCCACGCCGGGTGCGGTAGTCGATGTCCTCCAGGCAGGCGTTTTGTTTGAGCTTGGCCTGGCGCAACCGCGTCTGTAGACGGCGATCCTCACGCTCGGTCAGTTCGCGGTCGGCGAGTAGGCCGAGGCGTTCCTCGAAGCTCAGGTCTTCGATCTCGGGCAAGGCGAGTTGGTCACGCAGCGCCTTGTGCATGCCGGTCAGGCGCAGTTGCTGGAGCTTGTCCAGGGTGGGATGGTGCAACATGGTGTGTGTCCCTTGTTGGATGGGTGAAGGATCAGTGGTAGTAGCCGGGGCCACGCAGATGGTCGTGCGCCTCGGGTAAGGACAGTGCCTGTTGTTCGGGCAGAGGCTGGCGATCGAGACCGCGCTTGAGGATCGATTCGAGGCTCTTGTAGCGACAGGCGCCGAGCAGCAGGGCGCGTTGGCAGGCGGCTTCGAGGCGATCCTGACCGAAGCGTTCACCCAGGCGCATGATCCCTAAGCAAGAGCGGAAGCCTTGCTGGGGATGCGGCCGGGACAGGACCTGGCTGATCACCCCGGCGGTGGCCGGACCGCTTTTCTCGGCCCAGCGCACCAGTCGCTGCGGCGTCCATTCGGCATACTCACGGTGGGCCTTGGGCATGTGCGCGGTGATCGTGGTGTGACGGCCCTTGGCCGGGGAGCGTACATGGCTGGCGACGCGCTGGCCCTTGTGGAAGCACTCCAGGGTATGGGCGGTCAGCCGGGCATCGAGCTGTTGCCTGACCAGGGCGTACGGCACTGAGTAGTAATGGCCGTCGACCTCGACGTGGTAGTCGATGTGTACCCGGACCTTTTTCCAGGTGGCGAACACATAGGGCGTGGCGGGCAACACCCGCAGGGCGGGCTGATCGATCTGTTCGAAGGCCTCACGGCGTGTGCCGGGCAGCTTCTTGAACGGGCGGTTGTTGAGCCGCTCCAGCAGGGTCGCGATCGCGGCATTGAGTTCCTTCAACGTGAAGAAGGTGCGATGACGCAAGGCGGCGAGGATCCAGCGCTCGACCACCAGCACGGCGTTCTCGACCTTGGCCTTGTCGCGCGGCTTGCGCACGCGTGCGGGGACGACCGCCACGCCATAGTGCTCGGCCAGTTCCGCATAGCTGGGGTTGAGGTCCGGCTCATAACGGCACGCCTTGCTGACGCCGCTACGCAGGTTATCCGGGACGACGACCTCGCTCACCCCGCCGAGGAACTCAAAGGCCCGCACATGCGCACCGATCCAGTCGGGTAGCGTCTGTGTCCAGGTCGCCTCGGCGTAGGTGTAGTTGGAGGCCCCGAGCACCGCGATGAAGACCTGCGCGGTACGCACCTCACCGGTGTGTTGGTCGATGATCTCGACCGTCTGGCCGGCATAGTCGACGAACAGCTTCTCGCCGGCACGATGGGTCTGGCGCATCACCCGATCGAGCTTGCCGGCCCAACGGCGGTAGTGGGTACAGAACCACGTATAGGCGAAGCCGTCGCGGTAAGCCGCCCGGTACTCTTCCCACAGCAGCATCAGAGTGACGCCGGGACGGCGCAGTTCCTGATGCACCACCGGCCAGTCCGGTAGTGGGCGCGTAGCGGCCGGTACCGCCGACGCGGGCGGGAACAGACGACGCTCGATCTCGGTATCGCTCAAGCCCGCCGGCAGCGGCCAGTTCAAACCCGAGACAGCAAAGCGTCGCTCGTACTCGGCCACGCTGCTGCGGGCGATGCGCACGCTCTCGGCGACCTGGCGGGCGGGCAACTGCGCTTCGAACCGCAGTCGTAAAACTTCTCGAATCTTGCGCATGGACAATCGCTCCATCTCGACCCCTTCGCTCCGTTAAAAGGGTCGATCCTAGTGGATGATGTCCTGCGTCACCCCCTGCCCACGGGGTGGCCGAATGGCCGTGAAACGGGTGGCCGAATGGCCGTGAAACGGGTGGCCGAATGCGCGTGAAATGGGTGGCCGAATCAGCGTGAAATCAGTGGCCGAATGACCGCGAAATACGCACTGTGGACCGCTCGGTCGGCGGCCAGGGTGTTGGGGAGTTCCTTCTCGTGGACGCCCTGCGCCTCAGTTTGGAAGTAGCGCAGCAGATTGCGGCCATTGCGGTAATCGTGGATGCGAAGGATGAGCGAGCCGAAAGTTTCTATTGGTATTTTGACTTCCAACCGTTCCAGCAAACCCCGCTGCGGCTGTTCCTGCCCATGGGACATACTAAGCAGTACATTGATAACCCGACATGATATGATTTAGGGATGGAGAAATTAGACGGACGCAAGCTTGATCGCAGCACGCTGGAAGCCATTCGCATTCGAGCCGTGATGAGGGTCGAGGCCGGCGAAAGCCCCGAAGTCGTGATCCAGGCCTTGGGCTTTCATCGTAGCCAGATTTACGCCTGGTTGGCGGCGTACCGCGAGGGCGGCCTTGAGGCGCTTCGCCAGCGCAAGGCCAAGGGTCGAGAGCCGAAGCTCAGGGGCGGGCAGCTGGATCGGCTCTACCGGCTCATCACCGAGCACAACCCCACGCAATTGAAGTTCGAGTTCGCTCTGTGGACGCGTGCGATGGTCCGCGAACTCATCCGCCGCGAGTTTAAGGTACGCCTCAGCGAGGTGTCGGTGGGCCGTCTGCTGCGTACGCTGGGGCTGTCGCCACAGCGTCCTTTGCACCGGGCCTATCAACGTGACGAGGCAGCGGTCGAGCATTGGCAGGCCGTGGCCTACCCCGAGATACGCCGGCTGGCCAAGCGCGAGAAGGCCACGATCTACTTCGGTGATGAGGCCAGCGTGCGTTCGGATCACCACAGCGGCACCTCCTGGGCACCGATCGGTCAGACGCCGGTCATTGAGACCACCGGCGCTCGATTTGGCGTGAACATGATCTCGGCCGTCAGCCCCCGAGGCGGGCTACGCTTTATGACCTTCACCGGCACCCTGACGGCGCCTATGTTCATCGACTTTCTGGGACGGCTGATCGAGGGGGCTACCACCCCGGTCTTTCTGATCGTCGACGGACACCCGGTGCACCGCTCACGCAAAGTCAGGGACTTCGTTGACGGCACCGCGGGTCGGCTCCGACTCTTTATCCTGCCGGCGTACTCACCTCATCTGAACCCGGACGAATGGGTATGGAACTGGCTCAAGCGGCACCACCTGGGCAAGGTCCGCCACAGTGGCCCGGATCAGCTTCGCCAAACGGTCACGCGATTTCTGCGCAGGCTGCAGCGGCTCACTCACATCGTCAAAGGCTTTTTCCAGGATAAAAACCTCGCCTACATCCACAATCAATAATGTCGGGTAATTAACGTACTGCTTAGTATCGCGGCGCTGTTTGCCTAGCTTGCTTGATCCGGTGCGTGCCAAACATCGACGTTCAAACGATGTGCCTGATGAAAATTTTTCGTGGGGTGGCATTGTGCCGATTCAGGCATCAATCTCGATCTTCTCAGTCTCCGGGGCGGACTGCGAATCCACCGCATATCCCTTGCCAAGACGATGAGCGATCGATTCTGGATCGGCATGCGAAGTCACGACATAGGTCCAGACATCCTTCATGCGTGGCGTCGCGTATTCGGCAACCGCCCCGATTTCCTGGAGATGTTTGCGCACGACTTGCGGTTGTCCGGGACCGTGCACAGTCAGGAACCATTCATCGGCGTCGGGCGCGCCGACCACCTCGTTGTCGAAACCACCCCGGACGAGCATGCCGGCGACAGAAAACCAGACGTGCCTGACGCGGGACTCGACGGCATCGATGAACACGCCAGCGCCCGCGTCAGTCTGTAGCGCCGCGACCCAGGCCTCGGGATCGGTGAAGGCGCCGGTAAAGCGCCAGTCGTACATGACGCCGCGTCCACCGGAATAGGACCGTCGCTGTACCGAGAACACCGGGTCACCTTCGACATGATGTTCGTTACCCGACCAGGCGGTTGAGGTGGCCTGCGTGAAGGTTTCCTCGCGCGATTTGGACGACCAGAGCTTTTCAAGTTCTTCATGCAGGAGCAGGCCGCAACGAAGTTCTCCGGGGAACACCCAAATGGAAAGCAGCCCCTCGGGCATGGCCTTGGCGCCAAAGCGGATAGGAAACGGAATGGACAGCATGCCGGTATCCGCCTGTGTTGCCGCGCTGGCGACATTGAGGGACAGCTTGCCGGCTTCCGGGGAAAATTTGCCCAGTAGACGCCCAAGCAACACCGCGTGCCGATCGAATCCTCTGAGCAGTTTGTCGAAAAGGTCGACGCGAAGTCCGGATAGCTCCTGATAGTCAGGCATGTTTCACCTCCAGGATATTGACGACGATGCCGCTCCCGCGCCGGTCGGTTGCCCGCACCTGCGTGGTTAAATTCTGTTTCTCCGCCAGCACGGGCAGGTCAAGCCCCTGGCCTTCCGCCCACGCAACATAGGCGCTACCGGCCGGCTTCAAGCGCGCGGGCAACTCATGCATGAACCGCTTGATGAGCTTGCCGTCCGTGTCGATCGCCATCGCGTGGCAAAGACCACCCGGCGCGGCAAAGAGCAGGGGCGCATTGAACACGATTAGGTCCCATTGCCGGCCGGTCTCGAAGGCGGAGAAAAGATCCGATTTCACCACGCGGGCAAACCGTTCGTTCGCCATCGCGTTGATTTCAGCAGCAGCCAGCGCCGCCGGATCGTTGTCCGAGAGCGTGAGTTCGTTGCCGGCGTCTGGCGGCGCCAGGGACAACCCGACGGCCCCGGTACCGCAGCCGATTTCCAGAATGGCCGCTTGACACGGCGACGCGCCGATGGCTTGGCGCATCAGATGTGTGCTCGATTGAGGCCAGGGGTGATACACATGCGAGGGCGCATAGATGGTCAGATCAGCGAAGGGGATGATCGCCGGATGCGACTGTTGCGCGATAAAATCCGCGTGTCCGGTATCGAGGGCGGATGATTCATGGGTGACGCCGAGCAGTTCCAAAGCGGCGTGGCTGGATATCCGGTGCTCTTCGACCTCGCGCAGCACGGCAGGAATGGCTCGAATGATGTCAGCGCTCAAGAAGCACCTCCCTGCGTTGCTGCGCCGCGATCTCAGCTTCATAGGCTTCACGCTCGCGCTTACGCGCTTCGTCATCGAGCCGCGAGGCTCGGCGAACATACAAGAATGCGGCCAACAGCATGGCAGCGGCCGTGAAGCACCAAAGGCCAAGCACGAAAGGGAGTTCGAGAAATAGCGACATGCGACGAGTCCGGAATGGGCTTGCCGACATTGTGTTTCCCGTGGAACCGCGCCAGATGTCTAAATAACCTCAAATCAGACGCTTATTCGTGTTTCTTAGGTATCCATGCGTGGAACCCGTCCCCGGATCGCCATGCATCGGGTTGCGCCAATGTGGCCGGGAATCGACCGACTTGACGTGACGACGAGTAAGCGGTATGTATAATAGCTAGTGAACAACGGCATCCACGGGCCGCTACCGTGGACATTGAGTAGATTGGTTTCTCCCGCATTCGATAGCGGGACGTTCGAGCAGCCTCCGCGCTGGGTGACATGCGCCGGTCAGAAGAAGACACCGGCACACGCCACTCAGCGCACCCGTCGGCCTACGACGGGACAAGGAGGCATCATGCTTTCGTTATATCTCACGCCGGCTACGCGGGCATGGCTTAGCCAGCTTGCGCGTTCCCGCGACATCGTGTCATCCGTGGATCTTGTAGAAGAACTCGAGTATACCGGCCCCAACCAGGTCGACGCCGTTGCCGGACGCCTCCGGCAACGAGGCATTCAGCACGGGTTGCATCGCTTCTGTCCCCGCGGGCAGATAGCCACGCGCGATCTTGCCGTCGCTCTGCAAGACTGAGCAGCTCGCAGCCGATGGCGACCCGTCAAATACCGACAATCACGGCAGAATCAATCTGTCGTGATTTTTGTGGCTTTTGAGATATAGATTCGCCAGTTTGGAAAGTTTGATCCATGCGAGACGCCTATCGGCGTCTCGTGCTTTTAAGACCTCGTTTTCTCCGTTTCCGGCTCCCGCCGGCTGTAACCCCGTCGCGCATCGTGCGCGGACCGGCTTACAGGGCCAACGCCCCGCCCGACGGCGCGCTGCCGTCACATCAAAGCCAACGGAGCTTACCTATGATGAACGTCATCAAACGCGAAGGCACAATCGTGCCCTTCGACAGAACCCGCATCGAGGTTGCCGTCACCAAGGCCTTTCTCGATGTCGAAAACCGCAAGGGTGAGGAACCTGGCCGGCGCATCAAGGAGATCGCTTCTGCGATCACCGACGACGTGATGGCCGCACTGGATCGTCACCCCGACCGCACACCTCATATCGAGGATATCCAGGACCAGGTGGAACTGGCGCTGATGCGCGCCGGAGAACACAAGGTCGCGCGCGCTTACGTGCTTTATCGCGAACGCCGCGCAGCCGAACGTCCGAAACCGCAGGACCTGCTCGATCCCGGTCTTGCCATCCATATCAAGGACGCGAACGGCAAGGTCATGCCACTCGATGGCGAGATGCTGATTCGTCGAATCAATCTCGCCTGCGAAAATCTCGCGGGCGTCGAACCTTCCCGCGTGAGGGAATTGACAGTTAAAGGCTGCTACGAAGGCATGTCGATTTCGGACTTGGACCAGACGCTCGTCATGAGCGCCAGATCCCTGATCGAACGCGACCCGAATTACGCCTTTGTCGCTGGCCGATTGCTGCTCGACAACCTCTACACCGAAACAACCAGCCGGCTCATCGAGCCCGGCAAACGTCCGTCGCGCCTGGAAATGGCTTCGCTTTACCGGATCGGTTTCATGCAATACATCCGTGAAGGCGTACGTCTGGAACTGATCGACCCTGTGCTGGCTGATTACAATGTGTCAGCGCTGGCCGATGCCATCCAGCCGGAGCGCGATCTCAAGCTTGATTATCTGGGCCTGCAAACGCTGGCGGACAGGTATCTGATTCATCATGACGGGGTGCGTATCGAACTGCCGCAAATGCTGTTCATGCGCGTCGCCATGGGTCTTGCCATCAACGAGGTGGACCGCGAGACCAAGGCCGTCGAGTTCTACGAGCTGCTCTCCTCGCTCGACTTCATGAGTTCGACCCCGACCCTGTTCAACGCCGGCACCCTGCGCCCGCAGCTTTCGAGCTGCTACCTGACCACCGTGCCCGACGACCTCGACGGCATCTTCGCCGCGGTCAAGGACAACGCCCTGCTGTCCAAGTTCGCCGGCGGCCTCGGCAACGACTGGACCCGCGTGCGCGGCCTCGGCGCCCACATCAAGGGCACCAACGGCAAGAGCCAGGGCGTCGTGCCCTTCCTCAAGGTCGCCAACGATACCGCCGTGGCGGTCAACCAGGGCGGCAAGCGCAAGGGCGCGGTGTGCGCCTACCTCGAAACCTGGCACGTCGACGTCGAGGAATTCCTCGAACTGCGCAAGAACACCGGCGACGAGCGCCGCCGCACGCACGACATGAACACCGCCAACTGGATTCCCGACCTGTTCATGAAGCGCGTCGCCGAGGAAGGCGAGTGGACGCTGTTCTCGCCCAACGAGACGCCCGACCTGCACGACCTCGTCGGCACCGCCTTCGAGGCCCGCTACGCCGAGTACGAGGCCAAGGCCGCGCGCGGCGAGCTCAAGGTCTTCCGCAAGCTCAAGGCGGTCGACCTGTGGCGCAAGATGCTGTCCATGCTGTTCGAGACCGGGCACCCCTGGGTCGCCTTCAAGGACCCCTGCAATCTGCGTTCGCCGCAGCAGCACGTCGGCGTCGTGCACAGCTCGAATTTGTGTACCGAGATCACCCTCAACACCTCCGACGACGAGATCGCCGTGTGCAACCTCGGCAGCGTCAACCTCGCCCAGCACGTCACCGAGCAGGGACTGGACACCGCCAAGCTCGCGCGCACCATCAAGACCGCGATGCGCATGCTCGACAACGTCATCGACTACAACTACTACAGCGTGCCCCAGGCGCACCGCGCCAACCTGCGCCACCGTCCGGTGGGCTTAGGGCTCATGGGCTTCCAGGACGCCCTGTATAAGCTCCGCCTGCCCTACGCCAGCGAGGCCGCGGTCGAATTCGCCGACCGCTCCATGGAGGCCGTGTCCTACTACGCCATCAAGGCCTCAGCCGAACTGGCAAGGGAACGCGGTGCATACGAGTCGTTTGCAGGCTCGCTCTGGTCGAAAGGCATCCTGCCGATCGATTCCGTGGGATACGTAAGCAAGGCGCGAGGTGGATATTGCGATATGGACGATAGCGCAACGCTCGACTGGGATCGCATTCGCGAACTGGTGAAGGGCGGCATGCGCAACTCCAACACCATGGCCATCGCCCCGACCGCGACCATCTCCAACATCTGCGGCGTGTCGCAGTCGATCGAGCCGATTTACCAGAACCTGTACGTCAAATCGAATCTCTCCGGAGAATTCACGGTCGTCAATCGGTATCTGGTGGCGGACCTCAAGCAGCGGGATTTGTGGGACGAGGTCATGGTCAACGACCTCAAGTACTACGACGGTTCGGTCAACGCCATAGACCGCGTGCCGGACGACCTCAAGGCCCTCTACGCCACAGCCTTCGAGGTTGACCCGCGGTGGTTGGTTGAGGCTGCATCGCGCCGCCAGAAGTGGATCGATCAGGCCCAGTCGCTCAACCTGTACATGGCCGAGCCGTCCGGCAAGAAGCTGGACAACCTGTATAAGCTCGCCTGGGTGCGCGGCCTGAAAACGACGTATTACCTGAGAAGCCAGGCGGCAACTCAGGTTGAAAAATCCAATACGCGGGTCGAAGCCTTGCCGGAAAAAGCAGACGAACCCAAGGTTTGTTCCATCCTTGATCCGGACTGCGAAGCCTGTCAGTAAGCTTGTTCTATTCTGGCCCGGGGATTATCCCGGGCCAGCTTTCCAGACGCGCCGTGGCGGGTCTCGAAAGAGGCGCTTGATCTGTTTGCGCCAATACGTTAAAAGTGGAAAAGGCATCCGTGGGCCTTGCCACGGAATATCGCTTCCAGCATCCAGGCTGGAACAAAGCTCAATGTGATGACCTATATCGCCGTTTGGCGAATATCCATCTACCGCATCCTGCGGCATTCCCGATTTTTCTATGTCCGACATTGCCACCCCTATCCGTTATCCGCCGGATAAGGCTGTCGATTTCCACAAGACCGCCCCTCTTTAATCGGGCTCAATCATCCGGCGTGCACGCCGGATATCACCCGTCTGCGGGAGCATTCTCCTGTCGACGGGGAATCTTCCTATCCACTACGTGGACGGGATTTATTTTTCTCCTGGGGAGTAGTGGCCCCACGAGGAAATCATCATGAAAAAATATCTTTTGTTTCTTGCCCTGCCTGCGCTGATTTCTCTCGGAGGTTGCGCGAGCTATGGGTATCAATCGTATGGCACGGGTCTTAGGGCCATGCAGACGGAAACCGGTGTTGTGGTTCACGACGCCATGGTTCGCATCAATCCGGGTACGCAAAGCATCGGCACCATGGCCGGTGCCGGTATCGGCGGCATTGCTGCAGCCGGCGCAGCCCAGGGTTCTGGTCAGTTCGGTCAACTATTGGCTGGTGCGGTTGGCGCCCTGGTGGGCGGCACCGTGGGCAATGCTGTGCAACAGCAAGCCACAGGGCCGGCGCAACAGGTCACGGTAGAACTGCCGGACCGACAGTTGATAACGGTGGTCGAACAAGGATCGATGCTTCATTTGGGTGAGCGTGTGGGTATTTCTTACTCGCCCAGCGGCCGAGCCAGAGTTTTTCCTATGTGATTTATCTTCACACCCCCGTCGTTCCGGGATCGCGTAACTTGATTATGCCTTCCCGAACGGAGGAAGGCGTGAGGACACTCACATGACCGCTCTCATTTTCATGACTGCCACCATTATCGGCATGGTCATCGCTATTCCCGTCATTCGCGTAAAGCGAATCTTTCTCGGGTAATCACTGCTTCCGCGGGGCCTTCGGCCCCGCTTTTCACGGTGCTCACAAGCTTCGCGAAAAGCGATTTACGCGGAGCCGGACCGTTATTACTCCGGCCTATTCAATCCCCAAAAGGAGAAACAACCATGCAAATGGTCATTGCACTCGGAAACCTCGGAAAGGACCCCGAGATCCGTTACTCACAAAGCGGCATGCCGGTCGCGAATGTGTCGCTCGCCTGCAGCGAGAAATGGACGGACAAACAGTCCGGAGAACAGGTCGAGAAGACCGAATGGCTCAATCTCGTTGCGTTCGGACGCACAGCCGAAATCATGGGTGAATATCTCAAGAAAGGTTCGAAGATATTCATTCAAGGCAAGCTGCAGACCGACAAGTACGAGAAGGACGGCCAGACCCGATATGTGACAAAGGTTGTCGTTAGATCCATGCAGATGCTTGGCCAGCCGTCGGGTGGTAATGGCAACGACGGTGAGAAGCACCGCGGAGCGAATCAGCAAAATTCGCGTTCGGCGCCTCAGCCCGCCCATGCCGGTCATTCGGCCGATTCCGGCGCTCCGGATTTCGACTTCGACGACGATATTCCGTTCTGAATGGCACGTTTTTAGGAATCGTTGACCAAACAGGAGAAATCCATGAACGCCGTCCCAGCAAAAACTCAACCGCCTGCTTGGCGGCTCATGATCGCCCAAACCGAAGCCGCGTACACCGATATCGTGCGCGGCGCGGGGACGGGACTTAGTTATTCCGCCGAACAGGTGTTCGCCGTGCAAGCCTGCATGACGAACGATTTTCTTGCGGATACCGCTTCCAGGAATCCTCAGAGTCTCCGGCTTGCCATGCTCAATTCCGCAGCCGTCGGGCTGACTTTGAATCCGGCCGAAAAGCTGGCCTATCTCGTCCCGAGAGACGGGCGGGTCGTGCTCGATATCTCGTACCGGGGACTCATCAAGATCGCCGTCGATATCGGCAGCATTCAGTGGGCCAAGGCCGAGCTTGTATACAAGAACGACCAGTTCAAATCACTCGGCCCGGGCCAGTTGCCGGAGCATGTCTTCGACCCGTTCGAGGACGACCGTGGAGAGTTCATCGGCGCCTACTGCGTGGCCAAGCTGGCCGATGGCAGTTGGCTGACCGAGATCATGCGCGCCTCAGAAATCTGGAAGACGCGCGACATGTCTCAGGCCTGGGTCAAAAGCAAGAA
This sequence comes from Acidihalobacter yilgarnensis, assembly GCF_001753245.1. NCBI lineage: Bacteria > Pseudomonadati > Pseudomonadota > Gammaproteobacteria > Chromatiales > Ectothiorhodospiraceae > Acidihalobacter > Acidihalobacter yilgarnensis. The sequence goes on from NZ_CP017415.1 coordinate 1,518,150, forward strand.
GGGCCCGTGGGCCGATTGGCCCGACGAGATGATCAAGAAGACGGTCATCAAGCGTGCCAGCAAGACCTGGCCTGCCAGCGGCGGACGCCTCGCCAAAGCCATCCACCTGCTCAATGAACAGGGGGAAGGTCTGGCGCCCGAGCATCTGGCGCTCAATGCACTTGATTCGCCTGAAGAAGGCGACCCGGAGAAGGCCGGTGAAAAGGCCCGGAACACCGTGACCCGTGCGCTCAACCAGGCCGCAGAAAATGGTATGTGGGCTGCCGCCGAACAGTATTTCCGAGATCGCTTCAAGAACCAGGACGAGCTTGCGTACGCGTTGCGCGAACTCGATAACCGGAAACAGGCATTGCCTGCCGAAGCCGGTTCTTCCGACGAAAGCGGGGACGACCCCGCCTAATCCAACTTCCATGCCTGCCCCGAATCATCGGGGCAGGCTTCTCTTAGGCCCTTGGCCCGTATTCGAAACATCGCGTTCCGAATGCGTTTCTCGCTCCGGCGACTGCGCGCATCTCCTTTCATCAAGGCATCGGCCGCCTCATCACAGGCCGAAAGGAGAGAGCATGAGAGTCCTGCACAAACACCAGGATGACAGTCTGCCGGATCTGTTCGCGGATGCCGGCATGTTGCTTCTCGGTTCGGGCGATGAATATTTCGACTGGGACGAGAAAGCCGTACACATCGTCAGGACCCGACTGCTGGAAACCAGCATGCGGGATCTTGCGGACCCACGGAACGGCACATCGACATTCGAGGACATCCTCGACTGGATGGGCCTGGATTCTGGGAATCCCTTTTCATTCCGCCGTTGCGTCGAGGAATACGCCCGCGAATTCGGGATGGATACGCTCGAAGCAATGGAATCCATCAAGGAGGAAGCACGCAACAGTTACCTACGGACCATCGGGAGGTTGTATGAGCGCACAACTGAAGTCGTTGCCGGAACGGACGGAATATCGTCATGTTCCGATCGGCGAGAGAGCTGCCGGGAGGTGGCCTGATATCTTCGCCGCGCTCGCTCCCGATCTGGGGCCGGCGCTAGGCAAATACGGTAAGCATGTCTCCTGTCCGATTCATGGTGGGCGCGATGGGTTCAGGCTTTATGCGGACCCTAGACGCAGCCTGTACGGGCAGGCAGTGTGCAATACCTGTGGCTCGTTTATCAATGGTTTCGTGCTGCTCTCCGCCTTGTACGGGTGGAGCATCTCTGAAACCTATCAGCGAGTCGATCTGGTGCTGGCCGGGTTGCCGGCCGAATCCGGGGTGCGGATAGAGAAACTGCTGAAACGCTTCAAACAAGAGGATGCGCTAAAGCGCCGCCTCGCATTGTCGGACGCAGTCCAGACTTTGAAGAGCAGCAAGCCCGTATGGGCAAGCATGACATGGCCATTGCGCCGCTATCTGGATGAACGTGGTATCCCCATGCATCTGGCCTACCCTTATCTGGGGAGCGATGTCCGCTACCATCCGGAATTGCCTTATTTCGAGGGCGGACGGGAAGTCGATCGGTTCCCGGCACTGCTTGCGATCGCGCGCAACCGGGATGGCAAACCTTGCTTTCTGCACCGGTCTTGGCTCGCCAAAAATGGGCACGGCAAGGCGCCGGTATCCTGCCCACGAAAGACCACCACGTTTTTCCGCAAGCAGGATGGGGCGGCCATTCGCCTAGGCGGACATTTCGGCTCTCAAGGCGACGTTGCGGAGGGCATTGAAACCGCGCTTTCAGTCGCGATTGCTGTAGAACGCCCCGTCTGGAGCCTGGTCAACACCAGCCTGATGTCGGCGTGGTCCCCGCCTGACGAGCACTGTCCCCGGCAGATCACCATCTGGGGCGACAAGGATGTCAAACAGGCCGGCGAACAGGCCGCGGAAGCCCTAAGCCGCAATCTCAAGGACAAAGGCTTGTTTGTGTCTGCACGATTCCCCGAGACGCCAATTCCTCGCGATGCGAAAAGCGTCGATTGGAACGATGTCATCATGAATCTTGGTGTCGAAGGATTCCGAAACACCTACCTATGGGGATTCTGACCATGGGCGGTATCTTCAACAGCCTCGTGATAGACACTTCGCCAGAGCCGGAGACGCGGAACGAGCATCATCCGTTCTCCGTGCCGGAAGCTGGCGATCTGAACGCTTGGAGAGTTGCGATCAAGCGACGACTCAAGCACGACCCGGGCTTCCGCCAGCAATTGATGATCCTGGTTCGGCAAAGCGCCGAAGCCCGGTATCTCGGGCCTTATGCAGACAACGCAAAAGCCTTCGTCGACCACTTCAAAAACAGAGAGCGGCCGGATTGATCCGGCCGCTCATGGAGCCCCTCATGGCAAACATGTACGCCTTCGATACCTTGGCTACGTTCAAAAAGCTGAGGTCAGCAGGATTTACTGACACCCAGGCCGAAGCCTTGGTCGCTCTCCTGAGCGAAGTATTTCGCTTCACGCTTAAGGTGAATAAATCCGGCGACAATGCAGAGACACAGGGCGGACTTCACCCAGAAGTCAGCACAAAAATTTCAGACTTTATCGACCCCGGACCTCGTTGAGGTTCGGGGTCTTTTTTTTGGCCCATTGTCCGCCATAAGCACCGGCACACCATAGAGTCGTCCCCAGGCCATGGCCGCATTCCGTTGAATCGTATCTTCCACTGAACCTGAGTCTGCCCAACCATGATTCGCTGGGGCGAGGATAATTTGCGGATGCTGGTCTGGCGCCATAGCCCAGGCAGCAGGCCAGACGAGCAATTGTTCATAGCACATCAACAGAACAACGCGCGTTCGACCGATCCGGTAACCGCCCAACCGCGTCCAATCGGCGGGGAAGTTTCGCCGGGTGGCCGGATTCCATTCACTCAGCGGTACCGGCTGACGGGCCGAGAGCACGCCACCGTGGGCGCCCAAGGCCAAGAGCGCGTCACTGCGCTTGTTGTTTGGTAGCGGTAGTGTAACGCCCATCAGTATCGTGTCGTGCGCTTTGGCCGCTTGATGGGCAATGGACGCCCAGGCCAGGGCGGACAACCCCGTCCAGGTACCCGCGATACCCTCGGGCAGCAACACTGTGCTGCCAGGTGGCGCGGACGCCATCCACACGGCGACCCGATGTTTAAGTGTGATCTGTCGATCGATCCAGTGCATGCCGCTATCCGGCTCGCGCCCTAACTGGGTATTGATGGCCTGCCATTCGTGCGGCATGGGCGGCGTGGCATAAGGGAGCACCAAGGCAATGATGCCGGCTGCGAACAAACCGGCTAAGGCGGCAGCGCGTAGCCTCAAAGGGGGCGATGCCAGCCCGGCTTGCAGCAGGATCGTTGCGCCCAGGCCATACATGCCCCATCCCGGAAACACGGCGGTTGCGGCAAACAGGGGTGAAGCCATACCGATGGCGCCCAGCGGCGGCACTGCGGTCAATAACAGCCCAATGACCCAGCCGAGTCCGGCGTATCGCCCCATACGGGCCAGCAAGGCCCAGGGCGTCCAAAGCAACAGGGCGACGACGATCCAGGCAGCGATGCCCGCAAGCCATGAGTAGGGACCGGGGTAGAACTCGCTGACCGATGCCGTAACCGGCGCAAGCGCGGTCAGCAGATAGGTCAACATCATGGCGCGGCGGCCGGAAACCGGCAGACCGGCCCAGGCAACAGGCAGCAGCCAAAGCATGAAGAACAGGTCCGGCGGCTCCCAGGCCACCCAGGCCACCAGCGCACCGAAAACCGCACCGGCCAGACTATTCGTGAAGATCTTGGGTAGCCGAAGCAAGGCTCAATACCTGCCCAGTACCTGCATGAGATACGAAGCGTCGCCCATGACGATCATGACGCCCCGATAGGTGAAACGTCCTCGCCTGCCGGCAGCAGGCAGCCACAACAGAGGCCAGGCCCCAGTGGATTGCCCTTCGCGCAGTGCCTGCCCAATCGGGTCGCCGAATGGCGGCTTGCCGTTGAGCTTGACCAATTGTCCGCGCGCCACCCTGAGCCCGCTCCAGCTTTTGATTTCCACTGAGACGCGTCGACCGTCTGCGCCGATCAGCAGTGCGTCAATATCGCCACCGGAAGCGCACGGCACATTGAACCGAGCTTGCCAGTGTGTGTGAGCCGCAGCCCGTTTCAACGCTCGCTGCGCGCGTCGTTCCACAACCTTGCCGTAGGCCCGTCTCACATATTGTCGGTAGGCATACCAGGCCACAAGCAGCAGCGCGCCGCCATACACGGGCGTCATTTCGCTGGTATTCCCGAGACTCCATTCGGCAAGCATGAGCGTGCCTGCGAAAAGACACGCGGTCATGGTGGCGAGGTTGCCGAACCAGGGTGCGTAATGTTTCCGGTACATGGCGATAGCTGAACACGGGCGCCAGAACTGGCAAGCCGTCAGTGCATTTCGTCCACAAAGCGCGAAACGACGGCATCCTTGAGTCCGTGTGAGAGGATCAGGCGATCTTTCGCGCGGGTGATACCGACATAGAAAAGACGCCGCTCCTCATTGAGCGGCGCATCGGTGTGCGGCACGATCCCGTCTTCGCATCCCATAAGCCAGACGTTTTGCCATTCAAGGCCTTTCGAGGCATGCAGGCTTGCCAGGACCGGCACAGGCGAATCGCTCGAACCCGGAGACAGTTCCCGCGCGCGGCGGACGAAGGCGATGCGCTGACCGATCGTGCCGTGAAGCTTCATCAGATGCCCGACGGCGGGCAGCGCGATGGCTTTGGGCTTGTCGTCGAAGTGTTTATCCACCCAATTGAACAGGCCGCGCAGCACGAGACTGGCGCGATGCGATTGGGCCGCGGATGACGCCCACTCGGGTGCGGCGCGGGTCAGTGTGCGCAATCCCGGATTCTCGGGTTCGCCGCCATCGTGCAGGGCTCGCTTGTCTTGTGCGCTGATGCCCTCTACGAAGCTGGACAGGCGGGAGAGACCGGACCCGATATCGTCGCGCCCCAGGTCCTCGGCAAAGGCCAGCATGGCGGCGGCCGGCGGGCGATCCCAAAATGACTTGCCGCCAAGACGCACGAAGGGTTGCCGATGAAAATTGAATGCGAGTTCGACCAGATCCAGCATGCGGTTGGTGCGCGCGAGGATGCCCCATTCGCCGGGTTCGGCGATGATTCGCGCGACAATCGCGTCGGCCTCAGCTAGCCGATCTTCAAATGAGCGCGTACTGATGACGCCGCTCTCCGCGCGTCGGGCGATGATCGGTTTGTCGTACCGATCCTGGTTGTGCCGGATCACAGACAGCCCCGCCGACACGATCTCGCATCCGCAGCGGTAATTGCCGTTCAACAGGAAGCGCCGTGCTTTGGCCGAACGTTCGAAGGCGGCCAGTCCGCGATACCCCATCGCGTGTCGCCAACCGTAGATGCTCTGGTCATCGTCGGCCACGACGGTGGTTTCCACGCCGGCTCGGACATGACACATGACCCACTCGTACTGCACCTCGTCAATATCCTGCGCTTCATCGACCAGGAGGTAGGCGGCATCGAGCGGGCGAGCGGCCCCGGACTGCATCCCCTTGACCGCGTCGCGGAGTATGTCCTGGAAGTCCTTTAGGCCATGTCGCTTGAGTTCGGCCTCGTAGCGTCGGAAGATTTCGGATTCTTCGCCTGTCCTGGGCGGCGGCGCCATCGTGGCCTTGAAACGGTCGATTGCTTGCAACGCATCATCGAGCGATAGATCGCTGCCCACACGATCCAGCACCATGCGCAAATAATGAATGCGTCCGCTTTCGTCGAGGATACGGCGACGGTCTTTGATCTGCTGCAGTGCCAGGGCGTGGAACGTGCCGGTCTTGATGCGGTCGCGAAATTCGGTACCGATGCGGGCCGCAATCTCCTTGGCCGCTTCACGGGTAAACGACACGGCCACGAGACGGCCGCTGCGCGTACTCAGCAAGTGCTGCGCCTTGGCGGTCAGCAGGCGCGTCTTGCCGCTGCCGGGGCCGGCCAGCACTAGGGCGTGCCCCTGTGCTAGCGCGGCGTCCCGCTGCGCATCATCCAGCCCCGACAGCGGGTTCATCGGATTCTTCGGCATCGGTGTTGGCGTCGGCCACAGCGGTGTCTTCGGATTCTGACGGCGTCGCGGAGGTCAACTTTATTTTGGCGATCGCGTCCAGCGCCGCATGCAATTTCTTGCCCGGATACTGGTCCTTGAAACCCTCCAGCATCCGCTGAAACAGTTCCGGATCGCTCGCCGGAGCATCGACGAGCAGCGAGACCAGTTCCGGCGCGATTTCCGCCACATAGTGTCCGTTCTCCCCCAAGCTTCCGGGACGCGGGCTGACTTCTTGCTACGCCCTTCGTCGCGCTGGCGGCTTTCCTGAAATGCCTGGGTGACCGCACGCTGTATCTGGCGGGCCGTCTCGACCAGGGGCTTACGGACTTCCGCCACGGCATTGCGTTTGTCGATGACGGACTCGAGTTCCTCGGCAATCCAGGCCATTTCAACGAGCATGAGCGCATCGTCGCAGCGTCGATAAACCTCCAGGTACTTGTTCGACCAGGGGGTGGTGATCGGTGCATCGAATTCGAGTCCACCCTGCACGCTACTCATGTCAGGATCGAATCCGGCGCCTTCCAGGCGTTCTTTCCAATGCTGCTGCGAAGCGCCCAGGGTTTCGATGGCCTTGGCAATGATTTCCTTGAACATGCCTTCGATGCGCAGGATTTCTTCATCCGTGTCCTCGTTGACCCGCAGCCCCTGGATCGATGCCATGCGCGCCGAGGCCTGCTGGAAGAATCGCTGGAAATGGGTCTGCGTGAGGTTGTGGTGCAGCGTAATGCGTCGGGTCATGGCGACGGGATAGCTGACCTGCATGTCTTTCTTTCTGGGTGACTTCATGGCGTGCCTCTTTGTGGATGAACGACGAGGCCAGCATGACGCGCCATCTCTCTTGTCCGTGACCCAAATAACCGTGATATCGCCACTTTTTCGCAAAAACCGGACAGGGCTTGCGTTATCTGGGAAATCCGTAGGCTGTGATCGTTCCCGCTGAATCCGAGTCGAATAACTCCGCACAGAGACGGAATTCATGAAAAGCCGCGCTATAGAGCGACATTCGGGAAAAAACGCGGCTGAGGCAGGGGGTAGCGTGATCTCATCAGGAGGATGGAGGGAAAACCTTGACTATCGAGCATAAGAAGATACTCAGAAACCTTTTGCGCGCTCAGTTGCTGGCTATCCATGATGTGGCGATTACCCAGGGGGCGGAGCGCGCGGCTCTGCTGTTCGGTGTCTCTCAGGACATCGCGCGCGAGGTGTCCGAGCTGTGTGGCAACGACATCGCGGAAGTGGCGGAGCAAGCCGCCGAAAAAGCGCCCTGGTGTCTTCGGCTCGGCCTCGCCCCGGCCGAAGAACGAACCCTGAAGACGCTTTTCAGAAATGCCTCGCTGCCAGAAACCAAGCGGAAGCGGTTACGCAAGGCTGAGGCCGAACGGCTGGCGGGCCTGACGTTATCGATCGGCCGTGCGAGGACTCGGAACGCGAGTCGCGGAGGATGTTCATGATCGGCATCGCAAATCCGGAAGTCATCGACGCGCTCGTACGATGGGGATTGCGGGTGCCTTATTGGCGTCAGATTTTTCGTGAAACCAGCGCCAATGAATGCGCCGTGCTGATAGAGCATGTGCAATCACGCTGGCGCGCGTTGAACCACCGAAACTCTCCGTCTGGGCAGATGCCATTGTCTGCCTCGAAACATTTGCGCATCAAGACACGCGCCATGCATCTCGCTTCAGCCTATAACGCCATCCTGTATCACGCAACAGGCACGACTGACCCACTGCATCCCCCGGCAAAATCGGATTATCTGGCATTGCACGATGGCTTTCTGTCTTACACGGAAACCGTCGATCACCATCCTATGGTGGACATCAATACGGTCTACCAGCTGATCCTGGATGCGCACCTCTATCGTGGCTATGCCATAACGCCGGCCATCTCTCCACGTCCACCCGTGCTGATGGAAGCCTGCGCCAATCCGGTTTGTCCTGCCTATCGACTGGTCTACTTCTACCCCAAGGATTTACGGGTTGGATGTCCATTTTGCGAGTGTGTGCCGAACGAAGACGAAATCAGGAGTCCCGCGAAGGCGGATGCCGGCGATGATCCGGCATGGTCCCGGGTGAGGGCAGATGCGGGACACGAATGTCCGGAAAAAGGACGGGACTGTCCAGGCAGCGGACAGAGTACCCACGAAATGGGTGAGAAATGCACCAAATCGCGTGAGAGCGTCCCTGAAATGGACAGAAGTGTCCCGTCATTGGATCGGTGCGTCCCTGATGGGGATGCCTGTTGTGAAATCACGTCGATACAGGAACGCATCGCATGATCACGGGCGGATGCACCAATGGCCCACCTCGCGTTATGGGTGGCGGAATCTATCTAACGAGTGACCGGGGATGCGCCGATATGGCGCGATCTGGCGACGTGCAGGGGTCTGTTTTTGTGCGGGGAAACCCTTGAACTCCGTTTGGGAAAAACGGTAACCGATGTTTTCTTAACTTTATGAATTGTGTGGAAAAAATAAATATTTTCGGTGTTTTACTTCCGCGCAAACAGGCACTTATCAGGAGAAACCTAGTATTGGGGGAAAATTCAGTTAATGTCCTGCCAAAAGCGTGCGGGAAACACGCAATTTTCCCCCTAATACTAGATAGGGACGAAAAAGCTTTTAACCACCATTGGGGTTTGGGTTCATAAAAGGAAGTCACGATGACGCAGGTGGATGAATCGATTGGTGCGTATCTGTCGATGAGCGTGGAGGCGATGCAGGCGAGGGCGCAGCGGCTATGCGATGAGTTCAATGAGCGTCGTAAGGTGAGGCGTCAGGATGGTCTGTGGAGTGACCTTGAGGTGAGGGTGCGTACTGAATCGGGTCTTGCGGTGGAGTGGTATTACCGGGCCTGGCATGCGAAGGAGCGCCGTGCGTCGATGGGTGGTCGTCGTTACCGGCGGGTCCATTTGACGAAGCGCCGTGTGATCTTTCACGCGCAGGATTGGGAGCGTGACGAGGTGAAGCAGGTGAGGGACCAGCTGGACGTGTTGAAAGAATCGGTCAAGGCACTGCGTCGGACCGAGCGGATGTTGTCGGCGCAGGCATTGGCAGGAGACGAGGCGGACATGTTGGCGGGCTTTCGTGCGTCGGCGCGTGAGCGAATTAACGATAAGGGTTAATGCGTGCGAGGTTGCCGAGTATGGCGAAGACGCCCGCCATAAACGGAGGCTCGAACAGCACGGCGAGCGCGAAGGCGACGGACGAGATGAACCCCGTCAGGACGTAAATGTGGAGATAGGCGAACAGCGCGACCAGTACGCCGCTACGGAAGGCATAGCGGTAGGGGTGTTTCCAGAGGGCATTGCGATTGATTTCGTTGTCCCGGATGGGGAGGAATAAATTGATGATGCGTTCGATGAAGTGCATGTCTCTCTCCTGTGATTGAAGTTTGTGAGGATTGATTGTGTAACGGGATCGGGGAAAAGCAAGCCGAAACGAGGTTATTTGGTTCCGTGAGTGCTGAACGAAGGATTGAGACTATCCGAATCGTTCCATGGGAGAGTCTGTTATGTACGTGATGGGTTGCGATCTTGGGCTGGGTAATTACAAGGAGGCGTCGGGTCATCGCGGGGGCGTGCCTGAGATGCGCGTGTGGCCGGCGTGTACCGTGCCCGTCGAATCGTTGGGCATAAGCCTGTACGGCGGGGATGATAAATCCGAGAGGCGCATCGAGGTAGGCGAGCGGATGTGGGCGGTGGGGGTATCGCTTGATTCGGGTGCGAGAGGCGCGGAAGAGATGCACGCGGGTTATGTCGGCAGTGCGCCCTGGCTGGCCCAGTTGGGTTATGCGCTAAGGCACAAGGGCCGCGTGGACAGACTGGTGTTGGGACTTCCGGTAGACGAGTGGAGCATTCCGCAGAACCATGAACTCACGAAATCGTCGGCCGCGGAGGCGGCGCGTCTGAGCGGCGCGCATCTGGCGGAGGTACTGGTGGTGCCGCAGCCGCTGGGGGCTTATGTGGACGCGAATGTTCGCAAATCCGGTGGATTGATGAAGCAGCGAGTGCTGGTCGTAGACCCGGGTCGCTACACGGTGGACTGGACGCTATTCGTCAAGGGCAAGTTGCAACCGGACGGTTCTGGATCGGACAGGCGCGGTGCCGTGTCGAGGATTGTTGAAGGCGTGCAACAACATCTTTGGCAGGATTTGCGGGCGCGAGTCGAGGAGGGCCGGATACGTGAGGCGCTGGATGCGGGGTTGACGGAAATTATGGTGAAAGGCAAGCAGGTTGAGTGCGGCGATGCGATAGCAAGCATCACGAGCCGCGTGGTGGATGAGGCGCTGGTCGAGATACGACGAACGCTGCGTATTGAAAGCGACGTGGACACGGTGCTGCTAACGGGTGGAGGTTCGAAGTATTACCGGGTACGGCTGATGGAGGTATTCGGGGAGGGCCTGGTGCAGGAGGTGCCGGAGCCTGTGATGGCGAATGCGCGCGGGTATTGGTGGTATGGCGCGCATGCGGCGTAGTGGCGGGTATTCGGGAGAGCTACATCCGTTGCGGTTTCGCGTGACGGTATCTGGCGAGCTTGCGGAGTATTTGTCGGGTCTGGAACCGGGTGTTCGGTCGCGTGAGGTGGCATTTCTCGCGCTGGCTGGCAAGCGGGTGCTGGAACGTGGTGCTGAGTTGGCGGCAGGCGGGCGCGCGGTGCGCGGCGAAGCCAAGGCCAAGGGAGGCTCGGTGGAGCCGGAGCGGTCGGCCGATTTGGACTGGATGAGTGAGCTCAGGTTTTAAGCGGTGATGCGAACAATGCGGCGCGGCCGCAAGGAGAGTGTGACATGAGCGAATTGGCAAAACGTGGACCGGAGGTGGATGAAGCCGCGTTGCAGGAACAGGCCGAGAAGGATGCTGTGAGCAACAAGCTGTCATCGGTTATGGATGATCTGGTGCAATCGGCGAAACGTGGCGTGGAGAGTTGGCTTGAAGCGGCGGACGCGGCTTGTCTGGCATCGGGTCGTGAGCAGGTGGAGGTGCTGCGGGCGCTGGCGAAGAGTCGTGGTCAGGCGATATCGCAGGATCTCGAAAAACTGAAATCGCTGCGTAGCGCCCTGGGGTCACTGGAGGCGCGTCGGTCGTCTTTGAAGCATCTGTACAAGCAAAGCCTGGTGATGCGTGATGGCACGAGCGTATTCGGGGTCAAGGATGCTGCGCGGGATGTGGATACGGTGGTCGTGAGGTTGCTGGAATGTGAGCGTCGTCGAAGCGAGATCATGGGCGAGGCGATTCGGATAGCGCAGCGTGCGGAGTGGAGTGCAAAGGAGTTGTACGGTCAGGTCAGTGCATTGACCGGTAACGGTCGAGTACGGGAGACGGGGCCGGTGTTTGCTGGTGTTACGAACATGAAGGAGGCAGGCCGTGGTTGATCAGCCAAGCGGATGGGACCTGGAATCGGACGAAGACGGCTATCTGTCGAGTTTGAGTGATGAGGTGCCGGGCAGGAAGTCGCCATCTGAGGATACAGCGGAAAGAATGCGTCGCGAGCTGGAGATTGAAGATGGCGAGCTCGTGGATGTGATGGGCGTCCATGACGCGGGTAGCGCAGGTCATGAAGATCGGGCCGAGATGCCGTCGCTGGAGGATGACTCGCCAAGGCGTAGCCGGTCTGGTTCCGGTTTGAAGAAGAAGCTGATGGTGTCGGCATTGGTGGGAGGTGCGGTGCTGCTGGCGGCAGGTTTGCATGAATATCACCAGCTGTCGGGTGGTGGCGGAGAGCCAGAAGCGTCGATGCCGGTGACGCCACCAGCGCCGGCGTCACGCAGTGGTTATGTTCATAAGTTGTCCCCGGCGCCTGTTGCTGTGTCGACGAAATCTGCTGTGCCCTCTGCTTCTGTGGGTGCTGCGAAGAAATCGGCTAGGGTGGAACCGCCGTCAGTGGCCATCGCGTCGCAGGAAGCATCTTCGGGTGCTACATCCTCGTCGGCGTCTGCTGCGTCTGCTGCGTCTGCTGCGTCTGCTGCGTCTGCATCATCTGCGTCGGGTACGGTGAATCTGGGTGAAGATGCGTCCGGGCCGTCGTCGATGCCTGTTTTGCAACCGTCGTCGTCGCAGGTAATCACGGCGCAGTTGACGGAGATCGAGGGTGAGCTGGCGACGATGAGGCAGAATCCGGGTGTCGACACGAAGAAGCTATTGAAGCGGATGAACGAATCGTTATCAGCGTTGGCGTTGAAGCTGGGTGCTACTCAGACGGAGATAGGGAAGCTGTCATCGAGTCTGTCGTCGCATGTGTCGAAACACCCGGTGCTGTCTGGCTATCGCTTGTTGGCGGTGGTGGGAGATCAGGCGATGGTCGAGGATATGGGTACGGGTCGCGTGGCGGTTCTCAAGACCAACGAACACCTTGGTGGTTTGACGGTGTATCAGGTGTCTGGCGGCGAGGTGGTGACGAACTACGGGGTATTTGGCGGCTGATGCGATGGGCGGGTATTTGGAGCGATCCGCAGCTGAGCTAGAGCAGGCAGGCTGGATGGCGAACATCCAGTCGATGCGCAGCGGATGGCGTGCGCGAGCCCGGATACTCGGGATCAGAACAGGGCGTTACGTGGTATTGGTGCTGGATGCTCAAGCGCCGCAGAGTTGTCTGCTGCTGGTGACGGGCGATGTTCAGATTGTCAGGTGCTTGCACGAGCCAGCGGGTGTAGCGATGGGTTTTGAATCTCGGGTGTTGAAGCGTGTCGAATGCATCTGGAGAGTACGTGGTGGTGCTGGGGTATCCGTCGTCAGCGGAAGAGACGCCGATTCGACGAGACCCGCGATTGGTCTGACGGATGCCCTGCGGGATCATGGTGGATAGAGTGGAGTTGTCCGACTATACGGCTGCGGCGCTCCTGGATGTATCCGCGAGTGGCGCGGAGTTGTTTGTAAGTGCCAACTGCCATCAAGTAGTCTGCGAGACGGCAGGGATTCTTTTGCTTGGCTACTGAAAAAGTCGTCTCGCATCACCGGAAAACACCTCAAGCCACCTCGATTTGCTACCCCGACAGAACCCACATGCTGCAATTCATCATCTTCTATTGATCCGGCCAGCAAATAGTATTAAGCGGCTACTTCACGCGCGGGTCCTGGAAATACATTTTGACGCGCTCTGGCGAGCCCTCCAAGGTCTGCCTCTATTCGGCGGTTGCGGCCTTCAGTTTGGCTTTGGTGCGCGCCGGCACTTTTGTATAAATCGCTTGTTTCAAATCCGCATTGAGCCGCTCCTCCGGGTTCAGTTCAGGACTGTAGCTGGGCAGGTAAAACAACTCGATCTTGTCTGTGCGATCAGCAACCCAGGCCTTAACCACCTTGCTGTGATGTACCCGCAGATTGTCGAGAATCAAAAACACTTTGCGTCCCGCGTCTTTGATCAAAGCACCCAAAAATTCGATGAGCCTGTCCGCATTGAACGCCTCATCAATAATCATCCAGCGCGTCTTGCCCTGGTTGGTCACGGTGGCGATCATCGACAGTTTCTGGCGCGTGCCGCCCACCGCAAAAGTCACCGGTGTTTTTCCAGCCGGTGCGTAGCTGCGACCACGTACATCGGTGTTCACCACCGCCGTCTCGTCGCCCCAATGAATCTCGGCACCCTCAGTCTTGGCGCGTTTCTCGATGGCGGGGTATTCCTCTTCCAGCCAGTTCTGAACTGCCTCCGGACGTTGCTCGTAAGCCTTCTTGATCGGCTTTTGCGGGGTGAATCCCCAGCGCTTGAGGTAATTGCCAACACCCCGTACAGATAGCTTGATGCCGCATTCGCGCTCAATCAGCTGCATAACCGCTGCCCGGTTCCACAGCGCAAATTCCATCTTCAGCTGTTCCGGCCGCTTGTCGCAAATGATTTGCCGTACAGCCATTTCTTGCGATCCGCTCAATCTGCGTCCGCTTCCTTGTTTCTTGCCGCGCGCAGCAGGCTTGAGGGCCACCGCCCCCGCAGTTGAATAAGCGGTGATCGCAGCGTTCACGGCATACCAACTCAGGCCGCTATGCTCAACAATTCGCATCACGGGCATTCCCTTGCGGTACAGGCGGATGACTTGCTTGCGTCTCTCGTGCAGTACTTCTCGCGACTGCTTGCGGGCGTCTTCTTTTTCCATGACCAATGAGACACATCACCGCACCTTAAAGTTCACGGATTAATCGTGCCGAGTCTATAAGGAAGCTTTTTATGGCATCTGGGATATGGACAACCGGCCTGACGCGGAAAGTGCTTATGAGATCTGGAGAACTGGACCCACCTGATTGGACAGTGATTGAACGCTGATAAGTGCTTCCTTCATCATGAGCGAGACGCTCTGGAGAGAAGCGATGAGACGGAAAAGACGAAACCATTCGCCTGAGTTCAAGGCCAAGGTAGCGCTTGCAGCGCTACAGGGTGACCTGACGATGGCTGAGTTGGTCAAGAAGTTCGATGTACATGCCAATCAGATCGCGGACTGGAAGAAGCAGCTGCTGAGCAACGCCTCGGATGTGTTCGGCAAGGGCGCACAGAAGGCTGAACAGTCGGCCGAAACCATTGAGCAGTTGCACGCCAAGATCGGCCAGCTGACGATGGAGAATGATTTTTTAGAACGCGGGCTCGAACGGATTCACGGGCCCAGAGGAAAGCAATGATAGATCGTCAGGATCCGCTGCCGGTAAGGCGGCAATGCGCGTTGCTGGACCTGCCGCGCTCGACGTTCTACCGCGTGGCCAAGCCGGTTACAGACGAGGAACTGGAACTCATGGCGCTGATTGATCGCTGCCACCTGAAGTATCCTTTCTATGGCAGCCGACGCATCCACGACTGGTTGGAAGACCAGGGTCACCGCGTAAACCGCAAGCGGGTTCAGCGCCTGATGCGCACGATGGACCTGAGGGCACAGTACCCGAAGCGCAACCTCAGCTTGGCCAATCAGGCGCACAAGGTCTATCCGTACCTGCTGCGGGATCGGGTTATCGACCGCCCGAACCAGGTCTGGGCGACCGACGTGACCTACATCCCGATGGCGCGGGGCTTTGTGTATCTGGTGGCCATCATGGACTGGCACTCGCGCAAGGTGCTCTCCTGGCGCGTATCGAACACGCTCGATGTGAGCTTCTGCGTCGATGCGCTTGAGGAGGCGATCGAGGCCTACGGCGCCCCGGAGATCTTCAATACCGACCAGGGGAGTCAGTTCACGAGCGAGGCGTTCACCGGCGTTCTCAAGCACCATGGCATCCGCATCAGCATGGATGGCAAGGGTCGGTGGGTCGATAACGTGTTCGTCGAGCGCCTGTGGCGCAGCGTGAAATATGAGGAGGTGTATCTGAAGGCCTACGACAATATCGCCGATGCACGAAGGTCACTGGGGCGATACCTGGCCTTCTACAACGCTGAGAGGCGGCACCAGTCACTGGACCGGCGCACCCCCGACAGCGTGTACTACGAATCCGCCGCCAGACTGGCGGCATAACCCGAGAGAGCACTTAGCGGGCTGTCCAATTTCCCGGGTCCACTTCTTGGTGTGGGAGTCTATCCGATGAGATGAGAGATGCCTTCAAGCCGATTCTCACGGCCATCGGTAACTGGCACACGGAGATCTTCAACTACTTCGATCACCCGATCACCAACGCCTATACGGAAAGTCTGAACAACCTGATTCGGGTGATGAATCGTCTTGGGCGCGGCTATAGCTTCGAGGCGCTTCGGGCAAAGATCCTTTTCACCGAAGGGGTACATACAGTCAAGAAACCCAAATATCCCAAGCGAAGAGCAACGATGGAAGACTCGATGTTCGCGTACAAAACCTTTTCAAGGATTATCGACATCGAACGAGAAACCAACTACGGCGCTCAGATATCAACATTGATATCCTTGATTGAAACCGGCGATCTCTAGACCCGTATCAACACGATCTTCCGGATACCCAAAAAGACAAGTGCTCGAATGAGCAGGCACATAAAGTAAACAAGCACCTCTTGTCGAATCCTGCCTGTGGCTTCCACGCTGGACCTGATAAGTGGGTGTTATAAATCTTTACACTCCGAATGGCTTATGGACTCTAGGTAGACGGTCTATTTTCACAAATAAAATAATCAGTTACGTCAATAATACCCCCATATGAGGGTGTCGAAAAGTCTGGCGGAAAACAAAAGAAGAGGATGACTGATACTGATCAAAACGTATCCAACCACCATAAAACAAGAGGTTTTAAAGCTTGTTATAAAATTGGCATGGAAATCGCTTTCGATTTTGAATAGCCGCCTTCGGAAAATTTATGCTGCCTTGAATTACATCAGTTTTGCTTGACTGAAATTCAGATTCATCAAGACCGGGACCTGGGTAATCTGAATGTTTCCTTCCATCAGAAATCTTCGTAAGTCAGAACAAAGCTATGCAAGTTTAGCCGGAATATATAAATAATGAGGGGTTAAAATGAATATGCCGCTTAGCAAAATCATTGTGTCCTCGTACGCGGTACTTCTAGAAGTTGCAATCTGGCTGATTTTGATCTGTGGCTTTATCGGAGGATGGGTAGTAGGGCACGGATTCATCGAAGCACTCGGAGGGCTAGTAGTGTCTTTCATATTTTGCGTAGTTGTGTTAGGTGCATTTTTGACGATTGCTGACATTCAAAAGACGATCCGCGAAATACAACACAAGCAAGTAGTCAAGCCGCAGCCTCTCGAATAATGGGTTTCATCTGCAGCAACCTAATTAATATCAGATCCTGTTGATAAGCAAGAGGCACCCTAGAGCAATTAGTAACGTTTTATTGTTATACGCTACTGCCCGATTAACTATCGAATAAATTCAGTTGGTTAGAAAACATGTCATCCTCCAGGATATGTTTGGTATCGAAAAAGTCTTTGTTTACTCATAAGTCAGTAGATTAGGGAACAAATGGCGTCGACTTCGGTCATAATTGGGTATGAAGAACGATGGACGGACATTGACCCGCGAGACGCTGGAAGCGATGCGCTTCATGGCGCTGGAGCGGATGGTGGAAGGCGAATCGCCGGCAGCGGTCTCGGCGTCGTTCGGGATGCACCGGACTTGGGCGTACAAGGTACGGCTGAAGGCGCGCGGGCGCGGCCAAGGCAAGCGGGCCCTGCAGTTGCGGCGGGCCCCCGGGCGGCGCCGGAAGTTGACCGATGCCCAAGGACGGCAAGTGTTCCGGTGGGTCAACGGCAAGAACCCGCGGCAGTATGGCTTCGACTTCGGTTTATGGACACGCCAGATCGTGCGCGAACTGATCGCACAGCGATTGGGCGTTTCGCTGAGCTTGGCCTCAGTGGGCGCGTTGCTGGCGCGGGTCGGCTTGACTGCGCAAAAGCCACTCCAGCGTGCGTATCAGAGGGACCCTGACGCGATCGAGCGCTGGCAACGGGAAACCTATCCGGCGATTGCTCGCCAAGCCAAGCGGGACAAGGCCGATATCTATTTTTGGGACGAGTCAGGTTTTCGTGCCGACTCGGTGCACGGCAAGACCTGGGGCGCCAAAGGACACACGCCGGTCGTCTCGGTGCCCGGACAACGGCAAGGGATCAGTGCCGCCTCGGCGGTCAGTGCCAAGGGGGCGTTCTGGTTCGCGACTTACAAAGGCGGCTTGAACGGCGACCTGTTCGTGACCTTCCTGCAGCGCCTGATGCGCGGCCGACGCAAGCCGCTGCATCTGATCCTCGATAATCTGCCTGCGCACAAGACCCGCGCCGTCAAAACGTATGTCGCCAAGTCAAAGGGCAAGTTGACGTTGCACTTCCTGCCCGGCTATGCCCCCGAACTCAATCCCGACGAGCTGGTCTGGAGCCACGCCAAGCGCACGGGCAATGCCCGCCGGCCGTTGCGGGCCGGAGAACGTCTGGAAGATCGCATCCAGTTTCAACTCGCCAACATGGCCGCACAGCCGAATCTGATCCGCTCGTTCTTCAGGCACCCAAGTGTTGCCTATATTACTGACTGCTGAGTAATTGTCTTTGTCGTGCTGTTCGTGGCGGGTTGGTATTGGACCCAAACAACACAGCCGACGTCGTCTGGACAAGTGATGGCTGATGGCTATCACCATTACACGATTGATGAGCATAATTTCTACTACACACCTAGTCATCTCGTCTGGCACGTCGGGGAAAAAGTAGAAATCACACTGGACAACCGTAACCATGCGCGCCCCGGTCTGAATCATCAGTGGAACATGGGTCGCGGTTTGGCATCGGATGCAACGGGTTTCGTGGAACACCGCGAACCGACAGGTTGGAAGACCAATTTCTTTGCGGGCGTGACCATCAACACCAAGTCTGGTGTGGAAAAAATCCAAAAGGATTTTTCGGTCAGCCTGACGCCGGGACAACACTTCACCTTCAAGTTCATCGTGCCGAACAAGCCCGGCAAGTGGACGTATGGCTGTTTCCTCCAGAACGGTCAGCATTTCATGGATGGTATGCAGGGTGTCGTTGATGTTAAGCCCTCAATTTAGGGTGTGGCAGATAAAAATCAGTAGGAAAAATAATAACTATTAGCCGTGCGGGTGGTGTCAAGGGGGCCTTGGCCGAGGTGTATTTTTAATGAAAAGAAATCTTTGGAGAGACTTCATCAACGTCGTCATTATCTGGGCGATATTGATACCGATCGCGCAGACCTTTGTATTCTGGTCTGTCGATCATTTATGGCCGGCAGTGGCGAGTCTGCAGGGAGAGATCACCAAGGACGCGATCACCTTCATTTACCACGTGACGGTGATGGTGTTCATTCTGGTGACCGTGCCCTTCGTGTATGCCGCGATCGTGCATCGGGTGCCGCTGGACGACAAGCAGAGTGCACAGATTCACCGCCACGCGTTCGGCCCGTTCACCCTGGCCTGGTTGGGGATTTCGATCATGATCAACACGGTCGTGTTCGTGTATCCGGGCATGGTTGGTCTGGAGCAGCTGTGGAATATCGCAGCCGACGCCAAGGACCCGCTGGTCGTCGACGTGACCGGTCAGCAGTGGCAGTGGACGTTCAGCTATCCCAAGCAGGGCGTGATGAACTCGCGCGTTCTGGAGGTGCCGGTTGATCAGCCGATCAAGTTCATCGTCAAGACCGATGACGTCATGCACTCCTTCTGGGTGCCCATCTGGGGAATCAAGCAGGCACTGGTGCCTGGCGAAACCCGCTCGATCGTGATCACGCCGACCGAGGAAGTCACCACCGATCAGAACCCGTTGGCTCGCGTGCAGTGCAGCTGGGACTGCGGACTGGGCCACGCGCAGATGCGCGCCGTGGTGAAGGTGGTGTCGGACAAGGAATTCCAGGCATGGGTTGCCAACCAGAGCTTCTAAGCATCGCCCCTACGAACGACTCAGTCATGACAAGAGGACTATGAGATGTCATCGGTAATTTCATCAAGTCAGAATAGGGCCGGCAGCCCGCGAGGGATCACCTTCGCAGACTGGTGGCCGCTAGCCCGCGGAGTGCTGTGGGCCGGCATCGGCTATATGATCGGCACGCTGATCGTGGCCTTAATCGAGCATGGTTCGCTGGCATCGCCGCGCGAGCTGACGGCGGGCTACATTTTCGGCCTGATCGGTTGGTTCATGGGCATTGGCGTGTGGGAAGGCTGGGTCAAGCCCTCCTTCGGCGGTGAGGAGACCTGGGTCAACAAGGGCGTGGGGCGTTACTTCCGCTTCGGCACCGAGGCCAAGGCCACCGCGACCCGCTACACGATCTTCGCGATCGCGACCTTCTTCATCGCCGGTATGCTGGCGATGGCCATCCGTATCGACCTGTTGTCGCCGAATGGCATGTTCTTCGCGAACAAACAGCAGTACAACGAAGCCTTCAGTATCCACGGCACGTTGATGCTACTCGCGGTTGCGGCCTTGGCAATCCTCGGCGGCATCGGTAACTACATGTTGCCGCCGATGATCGGCGCGCGTCAGGTGGTGTATCCGAAGCTGATGGGCATCAGCTCTTGGTTCGTGCCGCCGGCGGTGGTCGCGGTTGCGATGAGCCCGATGGTGGGTGGCTACGAGAGCGGCTGGATGGGCTTTCCCCCCTGGCGCAGCTCGGCGGCACCGGCATCATCTTCTACTTCTTGGGTGGAGCGACCTTGCTACTCTCCTCCTGGGCGGGCGCGATCAACTTCACCGCAACGCTGGTCTTCATGCGCGCGAAGGGTATGACTCTGTCGCGTGTGCCGATGTTCGTTTGGGGTATCGTCGGGTCGTCCGTGCTGTTGATTATCTTTGTGCCTTATACGGCAAGTGCCTTCCTGTTCAATATGTTCGACATGATCGTGGGGACGAAATTCTTCGCGCTCAAGGGCGGGATTACGCTGGCTTACCAGGACATGTTCTGGTGGTTGTTCCATCCCGAGGTCTACGTGTTCGTGCTGCCGGTCTGGACGCTGTGGCTCGATATTATCGTGGTGAACTCGCGCCGTAGCCTGTTCGGCCGTGGTTGGGCGATCGCGGGTGTCATCGGCATCGTGGCGATTTCTGGCGCAGTGGGCGTGCACCATTTCTTCACCCAGGTTGGCGACGTGCGCTTGCCGATCATCATGGGCGTGACCGAGATGGTGTCCGTGCCGACGGGCTTTTTCTATCTGGCGGCGATCGGCACCCTCTGGGGCGGACGCATTCGGATGACCTCGCCGATGTTGCTCGTGCTGATGTCGATGGTGAACTTCCTGATCGGCGGTCTGACGGGTGTGTTCAACTCCGACGTGCCGGCTGATCTTCAGATCCACAACACCTTCTTCGTCATCGGTCATTTCCACTACACCATTCTTGGAGCGATGCTGTTTACTTGGATAGCCGCGCTGTATTTCTACTTCCCGAAGGTCACGGGACGTATGGTGAACGAGTTCTGGGCGAAGTTTCATGGCTGGTGGTTCTTCATCTTCTTCAATGCCACTTTCTTCCCCATGTTCATTGCGGGTATCGACGGCATGAACCGCCGTATCGCGACCTATCTGCCATACCTGCAGCCGATCAACGACTGGATCTCGATCAGCGCGTTCCTGCTCGGCGCGGGCTTCCTGATTCCGTTGGTGAACCTGGTCTACAGCTACTACCGTGGCCCGATCGCCGGCGACAATCCCTGGGGCGCCAAGACCCTGGATTGGCAGATGCCGACGCCGCCGCCTTATGAGAACTTCCCGTTCGGCAAGGACCCCGTGGTGCTGAGCGATTTCTACAACTACGAGGAAAATGCGCCAGATCCGGTGATCTGGGTGGAGACCAAGCAGGGCGCCTAAGGCGCCTTGCAGGTCCGCGACACGACCAAATACCTGTTGAGGAAATAAGGCAATGGAACTAGACGAAGCAAAGGCCTACGTGAACGGGATTCTCGATCCCGCCCCAGCGCGCGCCAAGCGTGGCGCGTTCGGGCTGATCCTGTTGTCGTCGACGATCTTTTTCATCCCGCTGTTTGCCGCGCGCTTTTTGTGGGCCTACGCGGACAAGCCCGCGGGCATCAACTACGTCTTTTGGACGGTACTCACCCTGATCATGATCGCAAGCCTGTTCCCGACCTCGGGTGCGGTCAAGGCGGCCTATCAGGGCGAAAATAGTGGCATCGCGCGCAATCTCTCGATTGCACTGCTGATGATCACGCTCGTGGCCATCGGGATCATTTATCAATGGTTCACCGGCACGATCCCGATCGATAGCCGTTACGGCGAGAACCTGTACACCGACACGGTCGCCTTCATTTTGATGATGTCCCTCGCGCACTTTGCCTTCATGGCTTACGTGTCGGCGAGTTCGAAGGGCAAGATCCGCGCCGCACAGGCCTGGAAAATCCATAACGCGGTGGATTTCTGGCGCCTGCTGGTCGTCATGTGGGTCCTGTTCTATGTGATTTATTTCATTATCTGATCGCGTGGAGGTCAACGAGATGGCTATCCCAGCACATTCGCATGCACTACCGCATATGCATATTCCAGCATTGCATTTCATCATCCCTCACACCGTTGGTTTGCCGGCGTGGTGGTGGACGGGAACATTCATGCTGGTCCCCTGGACGTGTTTTACCGTATTCCTGCTTTGGTTTTATCGGAATGCGCGTAAGGAAGAAGAATTCCGTATCTGGCATACGGAGAAGACACTTAGTTAGCGATATGATCTTTAGTTTTTACCTAAATTAATAATTGTTCGTGACTGCGGAGTTCAGGCGATGCTCAGTCACATAAGCTAATCCTGATCTAAGTAGAATGTGTTTCTAACGGATGGCCTTAAAATTGGCCAAATTATTTCCCCAAGGAGTTATGACCATGAAGAAAACCCTTATCGTTGCCGCGGTGGGCGCGGTGATTGCGGTACCCGTCGTTGCACAGGCGGATGTGACCCTGTACGGTAAATTCGAGCCATCGCTCGACTACCTCAACACCAACACCACCGGTGGCGTGACCAACGGCAGCTCGACCAGCAAGAGCATCTCTGGGTTCTCCCTGAACAGCTCGCGTTGGGGCGTCAAGGGTTCCGAGGATTTGGGTGACGGCCTGCGCGCGCTGTTCCAGGTCGAGAGCACGATTTCCACCGACGGCAAGGCCGCACTGGGCAACCGCAACACCTTCGCGGGCATCGCCGGCGGCTTCGGTACGGTGATTGCCGGTCGTCACGACACTCCGATGAAGAGCCTGGGCCGTGCGGTCGACCTGTTCGGCGATCAGATTGGCGACAGCCGTAATCTGATCAGCGGCAAGTACAACGGCAGCGTGGGTTTCGATTTGCGCGTACCGGATGTGGTCGCCTATGTCACCCCGCAGATAGGCGGTTTCAAGGGTGTGGCGGCCTATGTGTTTGATGGCGGCGTCAGTAACGCAGGGACGTACAGTCTGCTGGGCGAATACAAGATGGGTCCGATGATGGTCGGCCTGGCCTACGAAAGCCACGGCAAGGGCCTGTACAACGGTGGAAGCGGAACCACTGCCTCGCCCTATACCTACGGCACGAATGCCGAGACGGGCGTGCGTTTGGCGGGCAGTTACAAGATCGGCGCCTTCAAGCTGGTGGGCCTGATCGAGCAGCTGACCAATCTGGGTGGCTATCAGAACGTCGGTACCACCTCCACGAAGTCCAAGGCCGTCGTGTATGGCCTCGGTGGGATGTACACCATGGGCTCGAACGCGATCAAGGCGCAGGTGTACCAGGCCAACCCGGATGGCAGCAACAACAACTCCACGATGTTCGCGATCGGCTTTGATCACACCTTCAGCAAGCGTGTGATGGCCTTTGTCGATTATGCGCACATGACCAACCAGAGTGGCGCGCACATGAACGTGTGGGGCGGCGGTCATGCCGCTACTTACGTCGATGCGACCAATAGCGCGGCAGGTATTTCCGTGAAGTCCGGCAAAAATCCCTATGCCATTTCCACTGGCATGATGATCAAGTTCTAAGTATCCGAGCCAGACGCGATTATCGCTTAGGGCAACGCTGAAAAAGTCTCTTACCTCTGCGAAAGTTGAGTTGCTCTGACAACCAATGGGGACCGTAACGATGAAACAGCAGACACTGGCGATGGCAGCGGACTCAGGCGAAGGATTCGAGGTCTATCGGCGGGCGACGCGTCGTGATGTGTTTCTATCGACGATGGAGGAACTCGTGCCGTGGTCCGCGTTGTGTGCGGTGATCGAGCCCCACTACCCGAAGGCAGGGAAAGGTCGTCCACCGGTGGGGCTGGAACGGATGCTGCGGATGTACTTCGTGCAGCACTGGTTCAACCTGGCTGACGAGGCGTGTGAAGAAGCGCTGCTGGACAGCACGTCGCTGAGGCGATTCGTGGGCATTGATCTGGGCCGCGAGCGGGTCCCGGATGGAACGACCCTGCTGAAGTTTCGTCGCCTGTTGGAGCAGCACGACCTGGGTGCG
The DNA here is from genome assembly GCF_001753245.1 of Acidihalobacter yilgarnensis. Classification (NCBI taxonomy): domain Bacteria; kingdom Pseudomonadati; phylum Pseudomonadota; class Gammaproteobacteria; order Chromatiales; family Ectothiorhodospiraceae; genus Acidihalobacter; species Acidihalobacter yilgarnensis. The sequence goes on from NZ_CP017415.1 coordinate 1,541,979, forward strand.
ACGTTGTTCGCACAGGTCAATCAGACCCTGCAGGATCGGGGCCTGAAGGTCGGTACTGGAACGATCGTCGACGCCACGATCATCGGTGCGCCGAGCTCGACCAAGAATGCCCACAAGACACGTGATCCCGACATGCATCAGACCCGCAAGGGCCAACAGTGGTATTTCGGTATGAAGCTACACATCGGTGTGGACAGTCGTACCGGCGTGGTGCACAGCGCGGCGGTCACCGCCGCCAACGTGCACGACAAACACCTGCTCGCGGACCTACTGCACGGCGAGGAGCGTCGAGTCTATGGCGATAGTGCCTACGCCAGTCAAAAAGCGCTGATTCGGGCGCATGCCCCTCGGGCGAAGGACTTTACCAATCAACGCATCAGCAAGCGTGGCGAAGTTGACGAGGCCGAACGTTCGCGTAACCGCAACAAATCGCGGATCCGGGCCCGAGTCGAGCACGTCTTTGCGGTGGTGAAGCGGCTGTGGGGGTTCAGCAAAGTGCGCTACCGGGGTTTGGACAAGAATGCCAACCGCAGCTTCGTGGTCCTCGGGTTAGCTAACCTGTACCTATCACGGACCCGAGTACCCACCTGATAGCGCGTTGAGGGCCCACAACGTGCCTCAAGGCGCGAGAAGGGTGAAAACCGAGAGCAAAAACCGGGATCTAGACGTCTGATCAGGGGCAAAACTGATCAACCTTGAGGGTTGATTGATTGTGTCGACTTATTCAGCGTTGCCTTAGATAAACTTTGTGTAGAAGTTTAGACAAGCAAAGCGAGCGATGGGTTGAATACACACTTAAATGCGGTGTTGATGACGGCGCCGCCTCCCCAGCCCAATATAGGGAGGCGGTTGTATAATCGCCTAATTTTCGGCACCTCAAATCACATCCGATAGAGGTTATTAATGACCATTAAATGGACGGATGATCTGAGCACAGGCATCAGCGTGATCGACAAACAGCACATGCGAATAATAGATTACATAAATGAGCTTGAAGATTCACAGAAGAATCACGACAGAGAGAAGGTATCTAAAATACTGGGAGACTTGATTGATTATACGTTGTCACATTTTGCCTTTGAAGAAAGCCTACAGGAAGAGGCTGGATATCAATATTCCAAGCCTCACAAAAAAGTGCATGAATTATTTGCCCGGCGAGTTAGCGAATATTCAGAAAGATTTAAGCTTGGGGATGATGTTTCTGAAGAAGTTCATGGTCTTCTAAGATCCTGGTTAATCAACCATATCAAGCAAGATGACATGGATTATGTGGGGGTGGTAAGAAATTATATGAGTGCTATAAATAAAAACACGGAGAGCCGTAATGAACATGGATGGCTCAGGCGATTTTTTGGATAACATTAACTATAATAGTAGCGAAGATTCCCAATCAGAATGCTATTTTGAATATTTTATTATTTGCGTTAATGGGGTTGCCTCGAGCGATAATCTTATCTTATAAATCTAAACAGATTAGAGATTATAGAAACGAGGCGCAAAGAATGTCTTAATGTATCATCGGACGTTAGGGCAACGCTGAATAAGTCGACACAATCAATCAACCCTCAAGGTTGATCAGTTTTGCCCCTGATCAGACGTCTAGATCCCGGTTTTTGCTCTCGGTTTTCACCCTTCTCGCGCCTTGAGGCACGTTGTGGGCCCTCAACGCGCTATCAGGTGGGTACTCGGGTCCGTGATAGGTACAGGTTAGCTAACCCGAGGACCACGAAGCTGCGGTTGGCATTCTTGTCCAAACCCCGGTAGCGCACTTTGCTGAACCCCCACAGCCGCTTCACCACCGCAAAGACGTGCTCGACTCGGGCCCGGATCCGCGATTTGTTGCGGTTACGCGAACGTTCGGCCTCGTCAACTTCGCCACGCTTGCTGATGCGTTGATTGGTAAAGTCCTTCGCCCGAGGGGCATGCGCCCGAATCAGCGCTTTTTGACTGGCGTAGGCACTATCGCCATAGACTCGACGCTCCTCGCCGTGCAGTAGGTCCGCGAGCAGGTGTTTGTCGTGCACGTTGGCGGCGGTGACCGCCGCGCTGTGCACCACGCCGGTACGACTGTCCACACCGATGTGTAGCTTCATACCGAAATACCACTGTTGGCCCTTGCGGGTCTGATGCATGTCGGGATCACGTGTCTTGTGGGCATTCTTGGTCGAGCTCGGCGCACCGATGATCGTGGCGTCGACGATCGTTCCAGTACCGACCTTCAGGCCCCGATCCTGCAGGGTCTGATTGACCTGTGCGAACAACGTCGCACCCAGGTCGTGCTGCTCCAACAGGCGACGAAACTTCAGCAGGGTCGTTCCATCCGGGACCCGCTCGCGGCCCAGATCAATGCCCACGAATCGCCTCAGCGACGTGCTGTCCAGCAGCGCTTCTTCACACGCCTCGTCAGCCAGGTTGAACCAGTGCTGCACGAAGTACATCCGCAGCATCCGTTCCAGCCCCACCGGTGGACGACCTTTCCCTGCCTTCGGGTAGTGGGGCTCGATCACCGCACACAACGCGGACCACGGCACGAGTTCCTCCATCGTCGATAGAAACACATCACGACGCGTCGCCCGCCGATAGACCTCGAATCCTTCGCCTGAGTCCGCTGCCATCGCCAGTGTCTGCTGTTTCATCGTTACGGTCCCCATTGGTTGTCAGAGCAACTCAACTTTCGCAGAGGTAAGAGACTTTTTCAGCGTTGCCTTAGGTGGTTTGATGCAGATATAGAGGTCTTGAAAAAATACATTTGCCGAAGTCATATCGTGTGTAGGAAAAAATTTATAAATACACTGAGTTAGATGGAATTTTTAATGCGCTTATGACTGATGCGTGGACTTGGCATGCGAGTACACTAGGCGCCATAGACGATTGTCATGCGAATGAGTGCTTTTTGCTCAAGTCGCCATTATTCGATATGGCTATTTCTGAAAATTAGATGATTTTATTGAGCGGAGCTGACGATACGATTTCAGATCGTAAATTAATTTCTCTTCCAGAATAAACAACCGGGGGTCGTCGTCCGTGCACTCAAACGATAAGCAGGCAGGTCTCAAATGAAAAAAAACTTTCCGATCAATCATATAGAACATAAGTATGATGAAGATGAAGTGCTAATTTCATCCACTGATCCTGCCGGGGTGATTACCTACAGCAATGACACCTTTGCAAAGGTCGCCGGTTTTGAGCTCAATGAACTATTAGGTAAGAGCCATAATATTGTAAGGCACCCCAATATGCCACAGGCGGCTTTCACAGATCTTTGGCAGACGATCAAAACTGGGCGTCCTTGGATGGGCATCGTACAGAATCGCAGCAAGGATGGTGGCTGCTATTGGGTTGACGCCTATGTGACTCCCGTTTATGAGAACGGGCGTTGTATGGGGTATGAATCAGTGCGCGTAAAGCCACGCGAAGCAGACCGTGCGCGTGCTGAAAAACTCTATCATGGCTTGGGACCTGCAGCGACGGATGGCGGAAGGGGCGCCTCTACTCAAGAGGCTACTAAAATGGTGGCAAAACTGAGTCGTCGCAATCGATTCGATGATATCGAAGCGCGAATAAGCATAGTCGTAAGCTGCATTTTTATCGCATCACTTGCAGCCCTTATTCTCCATACGCCTAGCTACGTGATGATGCTATTGATGATAGGCCTCGGCTTCATTGCATTGCTTTCCATCAGGTTTATTATGCGCCCTCTTCGTGAGCTGATCGATACGGTTCATAAGGAAATTGTAGATAATCCGATCATGCAAGCCGTTTACAGCAATCGAAAAGGAGAGGTAGGACAGATAGATGTTGCCTTGCAACTGCTCCGTGCCGGGCAGCGTACGATACTGCGCCGTGTAGGCGAACATGCTGATAAATTGCGTGATGCCGCCGAGCAGTCGGTCGCCGAACTCTCACTTGCAGTTGCACAGGTTGAGCATCAACATCTCCAGACCGAGCAAGTTGCCACGGCAGTTAACCAAATGGCTGCGACCGTGGTGGAAGTTGCCCGGAATACTGCGGCTGCCGCGAATGCTGCACATCGCGCTGAAGTTGAAACGGCCAATGGGGAAATGGTGACAAAAGCCCTTACTCAGATCATCGAAACCTTGGCCGATGAAGTCGCTGATGCGGTCGAGGTTATGGCACAGTTACTTAAGGATAGCGAGAACATTACCAAGGTCACTGATTTAATTAATCAAATCGCTGAGCAGACGAGTTTATTGGCACTGAATGCTTCTATCGAGGCGGCACGCGCAGGTGAGCATGGTCGTGGTTTTGCCGTCGTCGCCAGCGAGGTTGGAGAATTATCCAAACGTACTCAAAAAGCAACGATCGAAATCGGTTTTCTCGTTGATGGATTTCGAAAATCCGTAGACAAAAGCACACAGAATATGAGTTCTAGCAAACTCCTTTCTGATAAAGGTGTGGGTAGTGCAAGAAATGTGGTATCCGCCTTGGAATTGATTTCTCAGGCAGTTGATGTCATCAACACGATGAATACGCAAATAGCCACCGCTGCAGAAGAGCAGAGTACAGTGGCCGAGGAAATCAATCGTAATGTGGTCTTGATACGGAATTCTGCAGAACAAACGGCAACCACAGCTAACCACACAATGAACCTGTCAGTCGATTTGATCAGCTTGGCGAACGAATTGGACTCTCTGATCGAAAGATTCGAACATAAATGATGCATTCGTTTGGTGCGGTCATTCCATTATGTATGGTCTTCTATCTAGGAGCATCTCTACGACACGTCACAGACGGGAGGCGATATGCTTAATCAACACATTTTGGTAGCTGATCCAGTCAAGGAAGATGATGAGTATTTCATGCCCTCGCAAATTGAAGTTTTTATCGAGTGTGACGACCACGTCGATTGGGCCATACTCGAAAGAGACATCGGCGATGTGCTTGGAAAATGGCAAGATGTACCGCCTTACTACGGGCATTATCTTGTTCGTTATACAGATGCGCGCAGCCGTCTCATCATCGCTCAAGCGGAATTGACGACTCCTGGGAATGCCGTCGAAACACCGGAACTGGTAGCTTGGCGCGACAGATTAGGGGAGCGATTCGCAGATGTTTACCGTATTCAACCCGTTATCCTCGCCGATGTTACGGATGACATCATGGATGAACTGAATGCCGTGATCACAGTGCTCATCAAAGACATTATCGATGAGCTCAACCTTGATGTGGTTGAGCAGGCAATCGAATTGGGCAACTCCGAACTTATGCGATTGGCGGAGCTGTCCGGTGTTGACACACACCTTCTACGCGAAGCCATGTCTATTCGTGATCAATTGATGGAAACTCTCAGCAGAGCGATATAACCTTAGGGCCGCTCAGCCTAAAAGGCTAAAGGCTCAAACTGAGGATTTCTAGCGCTTATCAAGATGCTAGCCCCGCGATTCTGCGTTTATTTGCGCACTCTTTTGGGGCGTAGGATTGGTTGCCCCCTGATGCATCCGGCTCTCGGTGACGCGAATCAAATAGGGCAGGTGGGCCTTGAAGAGGCGCTTGCCCTTTCCGGTGTCCTGCGATAGCAAAGCGACATCAATACTCAGCTTGTCGAGATGCGGCGCGAAGCGGTGGATGAAATCGTACATTGGCGGGCTGAGCACCAGTCCGCGCCGCAGCCCGATACTGGTGACTTCGTCCTGAAACAGGTGTCGGATGTCGATGCAGGCCAGATCGGTGTCGCGCATGGGTTCGTAGGCCATGCGGGCGATGATGCCGACGCCCAGGCCGCTCCGGACGTATGTCTTGATGACCTCAGCATCCGTCGCCGTGAGGACTAGGTTGGGTTCGAGGCGCCGCCGCGCGAAGGCCTCGGTCATCTTCGAACGGTCGGCGAAACTGAAAACATAGGTGATCAGCGGGTAGCTGGCGAGATCTTCCAGCGTCGGCCGTTGGATCTGAGTCAGCGGATGATCTTTGGGTACGACCACGGCTCGATTCCAGAGATAACAGGGAAATAGAACCAGCTCGTCAAAGTGTTCCAGACCCTCGGTGGCGATGGCGATATCCACCTTGCCGGCCGCCGCGAGTTCTGCGATTTGATCCGGTGTGCCCTGGTGCAGGTTCAAGCTGACGGCGGGGTAGCGTGCGCGAAAGGCTGAAATAACGTCCGGCAACGCGTAGCGGGCCTGGGTATGCGTGGTGGCGATCGACAGGGTGCCGGTGCCCGGTGCGGTCAGTTCCCGAGCGATCCGTCGTGCGTTGTCGGTCTCGTTTTGTATGCGTTCCAGATAGGGCAGGATGCCGCGTCCGAATGCGGTCAGGCATGTGAGCTGGCGCCCGCTGCGTTCGAAGATTTGAGCCCCGAGTTCGTCCTCAATCTGTCGGATCTGTTTACTCACACCCGGTTGCGAGGTGAATAGCGTCTCGGCGGCTGTGGATACGTTCAGTCCATTGCGCACGACAGCGCATACACACTGTATCTGGCGAAGTTTCATCCGTTTCTCTCGCTTGAATGCAATGTCATTGAGGGGCTGTATTTGAAAGCGTCGAAGGCTATTTTCGAGTGTTTGTAGGCGTAAAAAACGAATTACCATCATTAACCACTTGAATAACAGTCATATTCCATAAGGATATATGCAGTGCATTATTTATTCTTTGCCTAGAATAAGTCAATTCAATAGTATCGAATCCACATCACTGCAACTGGAAAGATCGTGGATTGGATACTCATCGCAACCGGTTTATTGGTCGCCACCTTAGTCACCCTAACGGGTGTGGGTGGTGGTGCACTGATGACACCAGTTCTCATCTTGGGTTTCGATCTGCCTCCGGCCATGGCGGTAGGGACTGACCTGCTTTATGCGGTGTTCACCAAGAGTGGGGCGGCGCTGTCTTACGCGCGGGATCGGCGTGTCGATTGGCGTGCGGCCGGATGGATGCTGGCGGGCAGCGCGCCTGCCGTGATCCTCAGCACCGCAGTGCTTATGTGGTTGGGAAGCAGCCAGGCACAGGACAGGCGAATTCGTGTGGCTATCGGTCTCGCGTTGATTTTGAGCGTCCTCAGCATGCTGCTGCGACGACAGACGGTTCTTGAGGATTCGGTAACCCGCACGATCCATCCCGCTTGGTTGGGAGGTGCTGGTGCGGTTATTGGCTCGCTGGTGGCAGTGTCGTCTATCGGGGCAGGATCGCTCGGCATGGCAGTACTGACCCGACTCTATCCAGGGCGTTCGGTACGCGAGCTCGTCGGCACCGATTTGGCGCTGGCCGTGCCGGTTGCCGCGCTGGCCGCAAGCGGGCATGGATTTCTTGGGCAGGTGGACTGGCGTGTTGCCCTCAATCTGGCGATCGGTGCCGTGCCCGGCATCTGGATCGGACGACATCTGCTCCATCGCTTACTCGAGAAATGGTTGCGGTTGATTCTGGTCATGGTGCTGATCGGGGCTGCCACCCGACTGATTGTTTGAATTGTAAGGAGGAACCCGTATGTCAAATTTTCCCGATACTTTAGAAACCAAGATCGAGCGTACCGTCGCGATTCTTCGGCGTGCGGTTCTCGAAAACGCACCCGTTGCCTTTGCTAGCAGCCTGGGTGCTGAAGACATGGTGCTGACTGATCTGATCTATCGGCACACATCCGCTGTCAGCGATTTTACGCTGGATACCGGTCGTCTGCCGGCGGAAACCTATGAATTGCTCGAGGCCGTTAAAGTACGCTACGGGCGTGCCCCGAGGGTGTATTGCCCGCAGGCGGAAGCCATCGAGGCCTACGTCGATGCCAACGGGCCCAACGGCTTTCGCAACAGCGTCGCACTGCGCAAGTCCTGCTGCGCGATCCGCAAGATTGAACCGTTACGCCGGGCGCTCCGCGGCCATAAGGCATGGATTACCGGCTTGCGTCGCGAGCAGTCGGTGACGCGTCAGGTGCTTGAATCGCGAGAGTGGGATGCCAGCAATGGCCTATTCAAATACAACCCGCTTGCCGATTGGCGCGAGGAAGACGTTTGGGCCTACCTCCGAGCCTACAACATACCCTACAACCGCCTGCACGATCAGCATTACCCGAGCATCGGCTGCGCGCCATGCACGCGCGCCATCGCGCCGGGCGAGGATATACGCGCCGGCCGCTGGTGGTGGGAGCAGCCGGAATCCAAGGAGTGCGGATTACATTTGCGAGCGGCTGAGGAACAGGATGTATGAGCCAGATCATCGAATGTTCTCGCCAGGTGGCGGTGCCGGTACTTGACGCACATCAGCTTCACGATTTGCGCCGCTTTGCCGACACACTCAACTCCGATCAGTTGCTGTGGGCCAGCGGCTATTTTGCTGGTTTGCAGGGCGCTGTCATGCCGGCAGCTGCCGCGGAAGATGCCACCGAAGCCGTACGCGTGGCGGTCCTCTACGGATCGCAGACAGGTACCGGTGCAGCCCTGGCCACCCGTGTGGCCGAGCGTATCCGCACTCAGGGCATCGAGGCTGAAGTGCATGACATGCTGCGCTATCGCCGAGTTCGTCTACGCGAGGATGACAACTTGTTGCTGATCGTGAGCACGCACGGTGACGGTGACCCGCCCGACAGCGCGCAGGAACTGCTTACCTTATTCACCGGCGCCAAGGCGCCTAATCTTGATAACACCCGGTTCGCTGTATTGGCCCTGGGAGATGCCAGCTATCCCAGATTCTGCCAGGCGGGCAAAGATTTTGATCAGGCACTGGGCGCGGCCGGCGCCAAGCGTCTGGTCGAGCGCGTTGATTGCGATGTCGATTACGAAGCCGCCGCCGAGCAATGGATAACCCGCGTGCTGGGTGTACTGACGGCCGAGCAACCGTCCGCGTCACGCGGGCTCAACTTATCGACCCGTCAAGTGACACGCCCAACCTGGACGCGTCACCAGCCGTTTATGGCGCCATTACTGGAAAAAATCCCACTTAATGGCCGTGGTTCGACTCGGGAGGTGTGGCATTTGGCGCTGGACCTGGACGGTTCTGAGCTGGATTTTGCGGCCGGCGACAGTCTGTCGTTACTGCCGTCAAATCCCTCTGCTTTGGTCGGGGCGCTCATCGAGCACCTCGGTCTCGACGGTGATGTGACGATCAAGACTTCGCAGGGCGACCATACGCTGGCCGCCGCGCTGACATCAAATTACGAGATCACCCGCCTGACGCGGCCCTTTGTCGAACGTTACGCGGCAGTGGCTGAGTCGGGCGAGCTGCACGGACTGGCGGCGAATGTCGAGGCGCTTGCCGCGTGGATGGACGGCCGCGACGTGCTAGATGTGATTCAAGAGTACCCGGTGCGTGGGGTGGATGCACAAGCTTTTATCGAGATGTTGCGGGTTCTGCCCGCGCGGCGCTACTCGATCGCGTCAAGCCCACTGGCCTATCCCGGCGAAGCGCATCTGACGGTGGCGCCGGTGCGTTACACCTGCCATGGCCGGGATCGTCTCGGTGTCACTTCCACAATGCTCGTGGATCGGCTCTCCGAAGGCGATTTCGTGCCGGTGTTCCTGGACGGGCATGCAAACTTCCGTCTACCTGAGCACGGTAAACGTCCGATCATTATGATCGGCGCCGGTACCGGTGTCGCGCCTTACCGTGGCTTTTTGCAGGAACGCGAAATGCTCGGCGCAGAGGGGCGAAACTGGTTGATCTTCGGCGATCGCAACCGCAGGACCGATTTCCTCTATCAGCGCGAATGGCTGCAGTGGCTCGACGACGGGCGGCTCACGCGACTGGACGTCGCCTTCTCGCGTGATCAACTGAGCAAGGTTTACGTGCAGGATCGCCTGCGTGAAAAGGGCAGTGATATTTATGCCTGGCTGGAAGAAGACGCAGTCATTTATGTCTGCGGCGCGGAGCGCATGGGGCACGACGTGCACCAGGCATTGATCGAACTGGTCGGCACGGCCGGTGGCCTGTCTGCGGACAAGGCCCAGGCTTATGTCGAAGACCTCAAACACTCGGGAGATATCGCCGCGATGTCTATTAAAAAACCGCTATCAGACGTTGAACGCATCAAAGCCGCCAGCCGCGGTCTGCGTGGCAGTCTCGTCGAGAGCCTGGCGTTGAGCTACACCGGCGCCATCAAGGCCGACGACACACAGGTGATCAAGTTCCACGGCATCTACCAGCAGGACGACCGCGATGTGCGCGCCGAGCGTCAGCGTCAGAAGCTCGAACCGCTATACCAGTTCATGGCTCGTCTGCGACTGCCGGGCGGTGTGCTCAATGCCACTCAGTGGTTGGCGTTGAGCGCGATTGCGCGTGCCCATGGCAACGCCAGTCTGCGCATCACCAGCCGCCAGAGCATCCAGTTCCACGGCTTGTTCAAAGGTGACATCAAGCCGGCCCTGCAAGACCTCAAACATGCTTTGTTGGACACGATCAGCGCCTGCGGCGACATCAACCGTAACGTCATCGCCTGTGCCAATCCCAACCGTTCGCACCTGCATGGCGAGGTCTACAGCTGGGCGCAGAAAATTGCCGTACACCTGTTGCCTAAGTCGCGTGCCTATCATGAGATTTGGCTGGACGGCGAACCGGTGGTGAAGTCCGAGGAAGAGCCGCTGTACGGCGGAACGTATCTGCCGCGCAAATTCAAGATCGCCCTGGCCATTCCGCCGTCCAACGATGTTGATGTATTCGCGCACGACCTGGGTTTCATCGCCATTGAGGAGGATGGGCGATTGGCCGGTTTCAACGTCACGATTGGCGGCGGGTTGGGGCGCAGCCATGCGAATCCGGCGACCTATGCGCGGGTGGCCGACGTGATTGGCTTTTGCACGCCGGATCAGGTGCTTGCCGTGACCGAGGCCGTGGTGACCGCCCAACGTGACCACGGTAATCGAAGCGACCGCGCCCAGGCTCGACTCAAGTACACCATTGATCGCATGGGCCTTGCCCCCTTTGTCGCCGAGGTGGCGCGGCGCAGCGGCTTCGACCTTGCGCCTACGCGCCCTGCATGTTTCGACACATCTGGTGATGAGTTCGGCTGGGTCGAGCATATCGACGGTACGGCCAGTCTCACGATGTATGTACCGGGCGGACGCGTGATTGATGGTCAGCCCGGTCTCCTGCCGATGAGTGGCCTGGACGAACTGGTGCGCGCGCACGGTGGTGAACTGCGCCTGACCTGCAACCAAAATTTGGTGTTGGTCGGTGTGACGTCCGCCATGCGGCCAGAGGTCGATGCCGTGCTGGAACGCTTCGAACTTGACCTGGCGCCGCGGCGTACGCCATTGGAAACCGGTGCCATGGCCTGCGTTGCACTGCCAACCTGCCCGCTGGCGATGGCCGAGAGCGAGCGTTACCTACCCGTGTTGTTGACGCGTTTGAATGCATTGTTGGGCGAGTGTGGCCTGGAACGGGAAGCGTTGTCGCTGCGCATGACTGGCTGCCCCAATGGCTGTGCTCGACCGTATCTCGCCGAGATTGGCCTGATCGGCAAGGCGCCAGGCCTCTACGACCTGTATCTCGGTAGTGACCGCGCCGGTACCCGCCTCAACACGCGGGTGCGCGAGTCGCTGGATGAGGACGGCTTCATCGACACCCTGCGTCCCCTGCTGACGCGGTTCGCACAGGAGCGCCTGCTGGGTGAAGGCTTCGGCGATTTTCTGCACCGCCTCGATTTGCTCGGGGCTACTTCAACCCTCAAACAAGGAGTGACTTCATGAGCCTGCAACTCAACCAGATCGTGCCCGATTTCCAGGTCGAGACCACCGAAGGGCCGATTGGCTTCCACGATTGGATCGGCGACCAGTGGGCGGTTCTGTTCTCTCACCCGGCTGATTACACCCCCGTGTGCACCACCGAGCTTGGCGAGGCCTCACGCCTGCAGCCAGAGTTCGCCGCGCGCGGAGTCAAGCTGATTGGGCTGTCGGTCGACCCGCTGGAGGATCATCACGGTTGGGCCGATGACATCCGCGCGACTCAAGGCTACGCCCTGAACTTCCCGTTGATCGCCGACCGGGACCGAGTCGTCTCCAGTCTATATGGCATGGTGCATCCCGAGGCCGATCCCAAGGTCACGGTGCGTGCGGTATTCATCATTGACCCGCAAAAACGCCTGCGTCTGAGTTTCACCTATCCGCCGTCGGTGGGGCGCAACTTCGATGAGATCCTGCGTGTCATCGACGCCCTGCAAACCAGCGACCGAGCGACGGTGGCCACGCCGGTGAATTGGAGGCCGGGCGAGCCGGTGATCATTCCGCCATCAATTTCCGATGAAGAGGCTCGAAAGCTGTTCCCGCAGGGCTGGGATGCCCCCCGTCCATACCTGCGTTACACACGGCTACCGAGCTGAGCATGGACTGGTATCCCGTTTTTTGGAATCTGCGCGGCAGCGCTGTCTTGGTAGTGGGTGGCGGCAAGGTTGCGGCACGTAAAACCAAGGCGCTGCTGCGCTCTGGCGCAGCCGTGAGCGTGGCGGCCGAGCGTTTGGGTGATGAATTACGCCACGAGCTGGAGGCGGGACGCATCGTGCATCTGGCCGGCGCCTATACCGGCCAGGTGCTCTCCGCCCAGCGCTTAGTAGTCGCCGCCACTGACGATACCGAGCTTAATCACCGTGTCGCACGCGAGGCCCGCGAAGCGGGCATCCCCGTGAACGTGGTGGATGATCCGCAGCACTGCGACTTCATACTGCCAGCTATCGTCGACCGTTCGCCGTTGCTGATCGCCATTTCCTCTGGCGGGCGAGCGCCGATGCTCGCTCGCCACGTCAAGACTTGGCTCGAGGCGCGGCTGCCACACTCGCTCGCGGCGGTTGCCGAGCTCATGGGGCGGCTGCGTGGGCGGGTCAAGAAGCGTTTCTCCACAGTGTCCGCAAGGCGCGCATTCTGGGAACGCATGCTGGATGGGTTTGAACTGACGCAAATCGATGCGGACAGGGTGCGTGATGCCTGGCGCAGTGTGAAACAGGATGCCGGAATGGCAATGCCGTCGGTGGCGCTAGTCGGTGCCGGACCCGGCGACCCCAGCCTGCTCACGCTCAAGGCACTGCAGTTGATCCAGGGATGCGACGTGGTGCTGTACGACGCACTCGTGTCCAAGCCGATTCTGGACCTGGTGCGTCCCGAAGCAGAGCGCGTGTTCGTCGGCAAGCGTGCCGGCGGCGTGCACACACCGCAGGCGGAAATTGAGCGGCGGATGATTGCCTATGCCCGCCGCGGTTTGCGCGTGGTGCGTCTCAAGGGCGGCGATCCGATGATTTTCGGCCGTGGGGGCGAGGAGATACAGGCCCTGACCCAGGCGAGCATCCCATTCGAGGTGGTGCCGGGGATCAGTGCCGCCAATGGCTGCGCGGCTTACGCTGGCATTCCACTGACCCATCGCGAACATGCGCATACCTTGGTGATCACCTCGGGCTGTGCTCACCCCGACGGTAGCGAGCACGATTGGACGGCTCTGGCCAAACCGCAACACACGTTGGTGTTCTACATGCCGTTGCACGAGCTTCGTCGTATCTGTGCGCAACTCGCCGCACACGGCCTGCCAACTGACTGGCCGGCGGCGCTGGTGATCGATGGAACGCAGCCTTCACAGCGCGTACTCCGGGGGACACTGGTATCCCTGCCGCAGTTAGCCGAAGAGGTTGGTGTTGCCGCGCCCGCCATCCTGATGGTCGGCCAGGTCACCGCACTGACTGAACAGTTGCATTCGCACGGCACACCATCTGTCATCAAGGATGATGCGCAAGAGCGACGCGAGGCCGTATATGCAATGCTTTGAAATTTCACACTCACATCACCACGCCAGCTTGTCTATCAACACCTATGGCTTTTAGACGCTGGACCGCCTGCGCTGCAGTAAAAACCGTGCCCCATTCAATACACTTGCCGTACCCGAAGGCTTCTGCCCGCGCGGAACTGAGACTCACTGTAGCGATGCCTCTCTTGGTCGATCGCCAGCATGTGCTTCCGTCTCGCCCGTGTCATCGCGCGACACCTGTGACACTGCCCATGCTGAGGGCAGCGCGTACCGAAGCATCAGACATTTTTAGTAGCGCCGTAGACCTAAAGGACTTTGCTCAATGTCATCAATTAACCAACTAGATTTGCTCGAGGCAGAAAGCATCCACATCTTCCGCGAGGTGATGGCCGGCTTTCAGCGGCCGGTGATGCTGTACTCGATCGGCAAGGATTCCTCGGTGCTGCTGCACCTGCTGCGCAAGGCGTTTTATCCAGCGCGCTCGCCGATCCCGCTGCTGCACGTCGACACCACCTGGAAGTTCCGCGAGATGATCGCGTTCCGCGAACAGGTGGCGGCGACTGGCGACGTCGAGGTGCTGGTGCATATTAACCAGGACGGCGTGCGCCAGGGCATCTCGCCCCTGACCCACGGCTCCACCGTGCATACCGACGTGATGAAGACCGTCGGGCTGAAGCAGGCGCTGGACAAGTACGGCTTCGATGCAGCGATCGGTGGCGCCCGCCGCGACGAGGAGAAGTCGCGTGCCAAGGAACGCATTTTCTCGTTCCGCAATGCGCAGCACCGCTGGGACCCAAAGAGCCAGCGCCCAGAATTCTGGAACACCTATAACACGCATATCCGCAAGGGCGAGAGCGTGCGGGTGTTTCCCATCTCCAACTGGACCGAGATGGACGTGTGGCTGTACATCCAGCGCGAGAATATCGAAGTCGTGCCGCTGTATTTCGCCAAACCACGTCCGGTGGTCGAGCGCGACGGCGCACTGATCATGGTCGACGACGAGCGCTTCACCCTGAACGAGGGTGAGCGGATAGAGATGCGCGAAGTGCGCTTCCGCACACTGGGCTGTTATCCGCTGACCGGCGCGGTGGAATCCTCAGCCGATACGCTGGAGAAGGTGATCGACGAGATGACACGTTCACGCAGTTCGGAACGGCAGGGACGCGTGATCGATCAGGACCCGACCGCGTCGATGGAACGCAAGAAGCAGGAGGGCTACTTCTGATGGCTATGCAGGACCCCAATTTTAACTCCGCACTCGCCAAGGGCCTGTTGCGCTTCATTACCTGCGGCAGCGTGGACGACGGCAAGAGCACCTTGTTAGGACGCCTGCTGTACGACGCCGGGATGGTGCCGGAAGACCAGCTGGCCGCGCTGGTACGCGATAGCCGACGCCAGCACGATGATGTCGGCGACCAGCTGGATTTCTCCCTGCTTACCGATGGGCTAGATGCCGAGCGCCAGCAGGGCATCACCATCGACGTGGCATACCGCTACTTCCATACCGTGCGACGCAGTTTCATCGTCGCCGACTGCCCCGGCCACGAGCAGTACACCCGCAACATGGCCACCGGCGCCTCCAACGCCGAGCTGGCGGTGGTGCTGGTGGATGCACGCAAGGGCTTGTTGCCGCAGACGCGTCGCCACACGTACATCTGCAGTCTGCTCGGCATCCGCAAGGTGGTGTTGGCGGTGAACAAGATGGACCTGGTCAGTTTCGACCAGACGACCTATCAGTCCATCGTGGACCAGTATCGCGAACTCGCACGGGACCTCGGTATCACCGAGGTGCACAGCCTGCCCGTTGCCGCGCCAACTGGCGACAACGTCGGTGTGCACTCGGAGCGCACACCGTGGTATGACGGTGCCACCTTGCTCGAGTTGCTGGAAACGATCGACGCCGCGCCATTCCGCGCAGAAGACTTCCGCATGCCGGTGCAATGGGTCAATCGTCCGGACCAGTCCTTTCGCGGTTACGCCGGCACCCTCTGCGGTGGCAGCGTGGCCCTTGGCGACGAGATCGTGGTGCAGCCAGGTTTGCATCGCGCGCATGTCGATCGGATCGTCTGCGCCGGTGCCGATGTTGAACATGCAGTGGCCGGGCAGGCGGTGACGCTGTGTCTCGGGCGCGAGGTCGACGCCAGCCGGGGCGACGTGATTGCTGATGCACGGCGCCCGGCGCCGGTGGCCGACCAGTTCACTTGCCACCTGCTTTGGCTGGGCGATGTCGCCTTGCTGCCCAATCGCACCTACTGGCTGAAGATCGGCACGCGAACCATCAATGCGCGGGTGATGTCGATCAAATACAAGGTGGACGTAAACAGCCAAGCAAAACTGGCCGCCCGGCATCTGGATCTCAACGAGGTGGCCAGCTGCACGATCGGACTGGACGAAAATATCGCGTTCGAGACGTATGCCACCAACAGGACGCTGGGTGGCTTTATCCTAATTGATCGGCACAGCAACGCCACGGTGGCCTGTGGCATGCTGGATTTCGCGCTCGAACGATCGTCCAACGTACACTGGCAGCACGTTGATATCGACAAGGCGGTGCGCGGTGCCAACAAGGGCCAGCATCCGCTGTGCCTGTGGTTTACCGGCCTGTCCGGCGCGGGCAAGTCGACCGTGGCCAACCTGGTCGAACGCAAGCTGCACGTACTGGGTTATCACACCTATCTGCTGGACGGCGACAACGTGCGCCATGGCATCAACAAGGATCTAGGCTTCACGCCAGAAGACCGGGTCGAAAACATCCGTCGCATTGCCGAAGTAGCACACCTGATGGTAGACGCCGGTCTGATCGTGTTGGTCAGTGCGATCTCGCCGTATCGTAGTGAACGGCGTTCGGCGTGCGAGTTGTTCGCAAAGGGCGAATTCTTGGAAGTGTTCGTCGACGCCCCGCTGGAGGTCTGTGAACAGCGCGACCCCAAGGGCCTGTACCAGAAGGCTCGAGACGCCAAAATCCGCAACTTCACCGGTATCGATGCGCCATACGAGCGGCCGGAGGCGCCCGACGTGCACTTGCTCAACACTGGCAAGCGCGCCGAGCAGTTGGCTGAGCAGCTGGTTGAACAGGTCATTGGTTTGCTGCGGAGTGGACATTGAAAGAGCAGTTGCTGGATAATACTTCGGGTGTTTTCGCAACGTCGCCCGACAAGCAAGCGGGGGCATCGGACCTCAAGGAGTTGCGCGCCAAAATCGGCCAGCAGGCCTTGGGAATCGATTTTTTGGCCGGCGCGCTCGGTCGCATCGGCGATGCGAGTGCAAAGCGATGATCGAGCGCACTCACAAGTTTCCCGTGCTACGCCAAGCGAAGCTTCTGGATGTCTCGCGTTCGTCGGTCTATTACTTGTCACAACCGACATCCGATGCGGATATGCAATTGATACGGCGGATCGACCCACTGCATCTTGTTCATCCGTTTGCGGGTGTTCGCATGCTGCGCGATCTGTTAAAATTGGAGGGCTTCAAAGTGGGTCGCAAGCACGTCGCGACGCCGATGAAAAAGATGGGCATTGAGGCACTTTACCGCAAGGCCAATACGAGCCGGCGCAACAGCGCGCACGGCGTATCCGCTATCCGTATCGGTTACACGGCCTGACCATCGACCGTGCGAACCAAGTCTGGGCGATGGACACGACCTACCTCCCGATGAGTCGCGGCTTTGTCTATTTGAGCGCAGTGCTCGACTGGGCAACGTGCCGGGTATTGGCCTGGCGCTTGTCCAACACGCGGACACCCGAGGCCTGTGTTGATGCGCTGGAGTAGGCGATCCTGAAATTAAGCCGTTCGCCTAAAGTGTTGTTTCTCTGCCATTAGCTATTTGGACTCTGCTTGTCAAAGTGTCTTTCAACGATACAAGCACACCCCCAGCTCCAGTTGCTCCCAGATACGCAGAAGCTGGAGCATTCTGGAGATTGACTCATACCCCTCCACCGAGGCTGGGGGTTATTGGTCAGGAGATTTAGCCGCCTGGATTAGAGAAGCCGGCTGTCGTAGGTCCACGGTCGTATCGCTTTTGCCTTTATCTTGCTTGCTTGAGGATGAGCCGGGTTGATCAGGACGTTCTGTTCCTCTGGCACGATCACAGAAGGCACCAATAGGATTTCGGAGCGGCCCGAGATCAGCCAGCCAGTCCCATAATCTTTACTCGAGTCTGGTTCGGGGTCATTCCAACCCTCTGGCGCGTCAGCTAGCGCCAGACCCTCTCTTTTGGCCCATGCCGCATCAGGTATCGTAATTTCCACGAGAAAGCGTGGCATAGGGAATAGGCGTTGGTTGAGATGAACCAGGGTTTCAAGTGCCGCAAGGGCAATAGATGTGCTGCTGTAAACAACGGGCACATCCTTGCTGTTCCAGCGTCCTCCAGTATGTGCTGAGCCGATGCCAGACAGGTCATCTACTTCGTAGTACGTGGAGTGGATCGCGATCCTCCAAACAATCACGCATAGGCCCCGGAGACGATCATCGACAACAGCTGAGATAGCCGCTGCGCACCCGCAACGGTGTCCATGTACTCGGCAGGCCTTTCCCCCTTGAGTGCGGGCAAGGGCGTTGTGAGCCAATGCGCAAGCAATACGCCCGACTCAATATCGGGATCTCCGCCTGTGCTTAGTAGCATGTCCTCCACCTTTCCGATCAACTTCATCAGCTCAAGCAGGCGTTCAGACTGTTCCGGCGTGAGTACGTCGTTATTCTTGAGTTTTCGCTTCATTGTAGAGGGCGGCAGGTGCAGCAGTTCGTACAGGTCTTCATTCGTTACCTGCATCGCTCGGGCCGCCTTCTCGATCTCCCGCACCGGGATGCCCTGACGGATCAGTAAGAGCAAATTATCCGTAGTAGTACGGTAGTAGGTCAGATATTGACTCACTGCCTGGTTGCGGTCGGCGCGTTTGGCCCGCGCTTTAGCTTTTGCGCGATCTCTGCGCAGGGTTAGTCCTGAAGCCGTGTGCGGTTTGGCACGCACAGTGTTCTCAAGTTTCCCGGGTTTCATTTCCTTCCTTTTGGAACTTTAATTTGTTTCATTTAAGACTTGTCGTGTGCAGGTGTCAACTGCTGCCGCGTCATAGCTGACATAGCGTACTCCTGCACGCTACTCCCTCCCCACGGCTAAAGCCGTGGGGAGGGATAGCGCAGGCGGCGGACAGCCGCCTTTGTGAGTATTATTCAATTTATATGTGTATAATACTCTGCGATGCACTATCGCTCAAATAACAACGTCGTTTTCGCCTGTCAGTACCACGTCATCTTCTGTCCGAAGTATCGACGCAAGGTGCTGGTGGGTGAGGTCGAACAGCGTCTCAAGGCAATCGCACGCGAGGTGGCCGCCGAGATGGATGTTGAGATCATCGAAATGGAAACCGACGTTGACCACATTCATCTGCTGGTGAGCGTTGATCCACAGTGGGGTATCGCACGTTTCGTCAAGACAATCAAAGGTCGCAGCTCGCGGATTCTGCGCTCCGAGTTTGCGCATCTTCGCAGTCGTCTACCAACTCTGTGGAGCAATAGCTATTTTGTCAGTACAGTCGGCGGCGCGCCGCTGGCGGTCATAAAGCAATATATTGAAAACCAGCAGACATCCGAGCGACCAAAAGAACGTGGGAAGTGGGCGCGGTATCTGGAATCAATGTCATGACCACGCAGCCTACAACCACCCTCAAAACGCTCAGCGTACGGGTCAAGGACAAGCACGCGAAAGTGCTCTCGCGTATGGCGTTCGAGGTCAATCAGGTCTGGAATCTCGCCAACGAATTGAGCTATGAGGCGTGGCATATCCCGGTGCCGGAGGTCGGTTGGGTGCAAGGTACATGGCAGCTCAGTGCCTTCGACATCCAGAAAGCCCTTGCCGGCATCAACAAGGCACACGGCTGGATGATCGGATCGGCCACGATTCAGGAAGTGATTGCCGTACACGGCAAGAGCCGCCACCAGTTCAAGTCCAGCAAGCTGCGCTGGCGCGTATCGAATGGGTCGAAGCGCAACCTGGGCTGGATACCGTTCAAAGCCAGAGCCGCACGTTTCGAGGGAGGGAAAGTGCGCTTCGCGGGCCAGAGCTTCGGCGTGTGGGACAGTTACGGCCTGGATAACTACAAGTTCAGGGCCGGGAGTTTTGCGCAGGATGCGCGAGGCCGCTGGTACTTCAACATCTGCGTCGAAGCTCCAGTTGAGAATCGCTTGCCCACGGGAGCCACAGCCATTGGCATCAATCTCGGCCTCAAGGACGTGGCGATCTGTTCGGACGGCGAGCGACTGGAAGCGAAGCGCCTCTATCGGTCGCTTGAAGCCAAACTGGGTATCGCCCAGCGGGCAGGAAAGACGGATCGCGTGCGCGCGATCCACGCCAGGATCAGGAACCGGCGCAAGGATGCGCTGCACCAGTTCAGCAGCCACTTGGTGAAAGCCAACGCTGCGATCTTCGTTGGCAACGTCAGCAGTTCCAGACTGGCTAAGACACGGATGGCAAAGTCCGTGCTGGATGCTGGCTGGTCGATGCTGCGAACACAACTCCAGTACAAGGCGATCGCGCACGGAGTCGTGTTCGAGGAAGTCAACGAAGCGTACACCACCCAAGCCTGTTCGTGCTGCGGTTCAATCGGCCAAAGCAGTCCGAAAGGTAGGGCAGGACTTGGAATAAGGGAATGGACCTGCGAGGACTGTGGTGCAGTCCGCGACCGCGACATCAACGCGGCCCGGAACATTCTCGCGCTGGGACATCAGCGTCTCGCAGGAGGAATCCCCCGGCTTTAGCTGTGGGGAGGATGTCAACAGCTCAGCTTTCATCGGAGTCCTCCAGCAGCAGCCTATCCAGATCAGCATGGATGGCAAAGGGTGCTGGCGGGACAACGTCTTCGTCGAACGGCTCTGGAAGACGGTCAAGTACGAGGAGGTCTACCTGCATGGCTACGATACCGTCTCCAGTGCTCGCTAGGTCTTGGCCCGTTACTTTGACTTCTACAACCGACGCCAGCCGCATTCCGCACTTGATGGTAAAACATCGGACAGCGCCTACTTTAATCCGCCGTTGCAGATAGCAGCAACCTAACCCACCCACAGAGGACTCGCTTAAAAAAACCGAAATACCGTCCAATTTACCGGGGCCATTTCTTCCGTGTGTGGGTTTCGGCCCATTTTCAGGACCTTGTAAATAACGCAAGCGCCCAAATAGATTTAGTTAGGCGCTTCATTCGATCAATTGACGGGGCGCCGGATCGGCGACTGCCGAAATGGGTATAATTTCACCCAACTGAATAGGAGGTACGCGATGGATTACAACGACGCCGAGCAGCAGGTTTCACAGATTCAAACGCAAGCGCAAGACGTCATGCAGCGCCTGCAGGCGGTCGCGCAGAAACTCCCTCAGAACGTTCCGGACGCAACCAGCGCTCGAGAACTGGCGATGGATCTGCGTGAGATCGCGATAGGGTTCAAGCAGCAGCAGCAACAGATGATGTTCATACTGCAACAGATGGGGCAGCATATCCAGGAACTGGAAAAGGCGGTGGACACACATCCCAATTCTCCGGTACAGACGCGTGGCTGGGGAGGGATGAGCAACAACTTAGGCGGCGGTGGTTTTATGGGCACATTGACCACCGGGCTAGGCTTGGGCGCTGGGATGGCCGTCGGTGAGGATCTGGTCGGCGATCTTTTTAACTTGTTCTAAAGTCGTCCAGAAGAGGTCGCTCCCCCCTTCACCATCCAGCGCGGTGGAAGTGTCTCAAACGTCGCTACCACACCCTGGCCGAAGTGAATCGCCCCGGGTATCGCGGAGGCTGTTTGGTTTAAGTTAAGCAGCTACCGCTGTTTGACGGTTGAGTTGCTCGTAATAGTTTGCCTCAGCTTCTGCGGGAGGTATATGACCCAGTGGTCCCATCAATCTTTGATGGTTAAACCACGAGACCCATTCCAAGGTCGCCAGTTCCACAGATTCCCGCGTCTTCCAAGGCCCTCGACGATGGATAAGTTCGGCCTTATACAGTCCGTTGATGGTCTCGGCCAGGGCGTTGTCGTAGCTGTCGCCCTTGCTGCCAACCGACGGCGCGATGTCTGCCTCGGCAAGCCGCTCACTGTAGCGGATGGAGACATACTGCGAGCCCCGGTCGCTGTGGTGGATCAGGGTATCCTCCGAGCTGGGCTGTCGGTCGTACAGCGCCTGCTCCAGGGCGTCGAGTACGAAGTCCGTGGTCATGCTGGTGCTGACACGCCAGCCCACAATGCGTCGGGCGAACACATCAACGACGAAGGCCACGTAGAGCCAGCCCTGCCAGGTTGAGACATACGTGAAGTCCGACACCCAGAGCTGGTTGGGGCGATCCGCCTGGAACTGACGATTGACCCTGTCCAGCGGGCAAGGTACCGATGTGTCAGGCGTCGTGGTGCGAACGATCTTGCCCCGACGTACGCCCTCCAGGCCCAGGCGACGCATGAGCCGCTCCACGGTACAGCGCGCTACGACAATGTCCTCGCGGTTCATCTGCTTCCAGACCTTCTCGGCACCGTAGACCTGCATATTGGCCTGCCAGACACGCTCAATATGCGGCATCAGCCATTCATCGCGCTTGGCCCTGGCGCTGCGCAGTTCCGGATTGCGCTGCCGTGCCGCATGACGCCGGTAAGCCGATGGGGCGACCTGCAACACGCGGCAGATCGGCTCGACCCCATAGGCATCCCGATGCTCGTCGATGTAGGCGTTCAGGACTTCAGCTTGCGGTCGAGCTCCGCTTGGGCGAAAAAAGCGCTGGCCGTGCGCAGGATGTCATTGGCACGCCGCAACTCCTTGATCTCGCGCTCCAGCTCCTTGATGTGCTGTGCCTCGGCTGTGGTCGTACCCGCGCGCGACCCGGCATCGATCTCTACACGCTTGACCCATTCATGCAGGGTGTTGGCCGAACAGCCGATCTTCGGGGCGATCGACTCCACCGCGGCCCACAGCGAGGGATACTCCCCGCGATGCTCCTGGACCATTCGCACCGCACGCTCACGGACCTCAGGGGAAAATTTGTTCAACTTGTTCATGGCTTCATTCTCTCAAGAGTTGAAGCCTCCTCAAAACCCGGGGCGATTCAAGATGGTTAAAACGACAATGGACGAGAGTCACTCCGTGTCGGTAGTTTCGCGCCAGTACGATGTCAATGCCAACCAGTTGTTCCGTTGGCGCGGGTATTACCAAGAGGGTCATTTGGACGACGGCGCGGGCACCAAGATGTTACCGGTAGCAATCCACGATACGCGTGGACCGAATGATGCCGCTGCCGCGCTCGCACCTGTCGGTTGCATTCACCGGTTAAATCCACACGCCAAAGCCGGCTGTCTGCCGCTGTCTATCGACTAAGTGCGTATTTCGCGGTCATTCGGCCACTGATTTCACGCTGATTCGGCCACCCATTTCACGCGCATTCGGCCACCCGTTTCACGGCCATTCGGCCACCCGTTTCACGGCCATTCGGCCACCCCGTGGGCAGGGGGTGACGCAGGACATCATCCACTAGGATCGACCCTTTTAACGGAGCGAAGGGGTCGAGATGGAGCGATTGTCCATGCGCAAGATTCGAGAAGTTTTACGACTGCGGTTCGAAGCGCAGTTGCCCGCCCGCCAGGTCGCCGAGAGCGTGCGCATCGCCCGCAGCAGCGTGGCCGAGTACGAGCGACGCTTTGCTGTCTCGGGTTTGAACTGGCCGCTGCCGGCGGGCTTGAGCGATACCGAGATCGAGCGTCGTCTGTTCCCGCCCGCGTCGGCGGTACCGGCCGCTACGCGCCCACTACCGGACTGGCCGGTGGTGCATCAGGAACTGCGCCGTCCCGGCGTCACTCTGATGCTGCTGTGGGAAGAGTACCGGGCGGCTTACCGCGACGGCTTCGCCTATACGTGGTTCTGTACCCACTACCGCCGTTGGGCCGGCAAGCTCGATCGGGTGATGCGCCAGACCCATCGTGCCGGCGAGAAGCTGTTCGTCGACTATGCCGGCCAGACGGTCGAGATCATCGACCAACACACCGGTGAGGTGCGTACCGCGCAGGTCTTCATCGCGGTGCTCGGGGCCTCCAACTACACCTACGCCGAGGCGACCTGGACACAGACGCTACCCGACTGGATCGGTGCGCATGTGCGGGCCTTTGAGTTCCTCGGCGGGGTGAGCGAGGTCGTCGTCCCGGATAACCTGCGTAGCGGCGTCAGCAAGGCGTGCCGTTATGAGCCGGACCTCAACCCCAGCTATGCGGAACTGGCCGAGCACTATGGCGTGGCGGTCGTCCCCGCACGCGTGCGCAAGCCGCGCGACAAGGCCAAGGTCGAGAACGCCGTGCTGGTGGTCGAGCGCTGGATCCTCGCCGCCTTGCGTCATCGCACCTTCTTCACGTTGAAGGAACTCAATGCCGCGATCGCGACCCTGCTGGAGCGGCTCAACAACCGCCCGTTCAAGAAGCTGCCCGGCACACGCCGTGAGGCCTTCGAACAGATCGATCAGCCCGCCCTGCGGGTGTTGCCCGCCACGCCCTATGTGTTCGCCACCTGGAAAAAGGTCCGGGTACACATCGACTACCACGTCGAGGTCGACGGCCATTACTACTCAGTGCCGTACGCCCTGGTCAGGCAACAGCTCGATGCCCGGCTGACCGCCCATACCCTGGAGTGCTTCCACAAGGGCCAGCGCGTCGCCAGCCATGTACGCTCCCCGGCCAAGGGCCGTCACACCACGATCACCGCGCACATGCCCAAGGCCCACCGTGAGTATGCCGAATGGACGCCGCAGCGACTGGTGCGCTGGGCCGAGAAAAGCGGTCCGGCCACCGCCGGGGTGATCAGCCAGGTCCTGTCCCGGCCGCATCCCCAGCAAGGCTTCCGCTCTTGCTTAGGGATCATGCGCCTGGGTGAACGCTTCGGTCAGGATCGCCTCGAAGCCGCCTGCCAACGCGCCCTGCTGCTCGGCGCCTGTCGCTACAAGAGCCTCGAATCGATCCTCAAGCGCGGTCTCGATCGCCAGCCTCTGCCCGAACAACAGGCACTGTCCTTACCCGAGGCGCACGACCATCTGCGTGGCCCCGGCTACTACCACTGATCCTTCACCCATCCAACAAGGGACACACACCATGTTGCACCATCCCACCCTGGACAAGCTCCAGCAACTGCGCCTGACCGGCATGCACAAGGCGCTGCGTGACCAACTCGCCTTGCCCGAGATCGAAGACCTGAGCTTCGAGGAACGCCTCGGCCTACTCGCCGACCGCGAACTGACCGAGCGTGAGGATCGCCGTCTACAGACGCGGTTGCGCCAGGCCAAGCTCAAACAAAACGCCTGCCTGGAGGACATCGACTACCGCACCCGGCGTGGCCTCGACAAAGGCCTGATCACCCAACTGGCCACCGGCCAATGGATCCGTGAGGGTCTCAATCTGCTGCTCCTGGGTCCCACCGGCGTGGGCAAGACCTGGATCGCCTGTGCACTCGCCCAGCAGGCCTGTCGGCAGGGTTTTACCACTCGCTACCTGCGGGCCCCCAGGCTGTTCGAGGATCTGCAACTCGCCCACGCCGATGGGCGCTTCCCCAAGCTCATGGCCAGCCTCGCCAAAACCGACTTGATCGTGCTCGACGACTGGGGCCTCGGCCCGCTGGACGCCACCGCACGGCGTGATCTGCTGGAACTGCTCGACGACCGCCACGGCCAGCGCGCCACGCTCGTGACCAGCCAGTTACCGGTCGAGCACTGGCACGAGATCATCGGCGATCCCACCCTAGCCGATGCCATCCTCGACCGCCTCGTGCACAACGGCTATCGAATCACCCTCAAGGGCGAATCAATGCGCAAACGGCGAGCCAGGAACTTGACCGTCTCCACCGACTCCGAGTAACAATGCAAACCCTGCGTCGCTTCGCTCCGACTGCCCCGGCCGAATCACCGTGAAACAGGTGGCCGAATAAATGCGAAACAGGTGGCCGAATCACGCGAAATACGCAGACTAAGCGTTTTTGATAACAGGTCGCGAATAGTCATGGCTTCACGCAATAGGCTGGTGTCAACCAGAAAGTTCTACCAACGTCATCAGTTCAGAATCACCCAATCCGAGTGCCTGCTCGACGACATCAATCTTCAGTTCATCAATGACGGTTTTGATCAGCGTTATGATAGCGGCGGCCAGACTAGCGGCATAACCTGGGGGAGCACTTATCGTGCTGTCCAATTTCCGGGGTCCATTTCTTCCTGCTGCTGGCGACGGGCAGCGAAGTGGCGTTGTGCATTGCCGCGCGGGAACAACTGATGCGTGACGGCATCCAGGCCCGCGTCGTCAGCATGCCATCGTGGGAGCTGTTCGAGGCTGAATCCGAGGCCTACCGCGACAGCGTGTTACCGCCAGCGGTGACGGCGCGTGTCTCGGTCGAGGCCGTGTCGCCGCTGGGCTGGGAGCGCTATGCAGGGCAACGCGGGGCCATTCTCGGCATGCGTACGTTTGGCTTGTCAGCGCCGGGCAAGGTCGCCGAAGCGTATTTTGGTTTTGACGTTGCGCACGTCGTGGCAGCTGCCAGGCAGCAACTGAAGCGCCAATCATCGGCCATGTCGGGAACACAGCGTTCAACGAAGCGCATGTGCATTCCATCACGCAGGCCATCTGCCAATACCGTAAGGCGCATAGCATTGACGGGCCACTGTTCATGGGCATCGATACGCATGCGTTGTCAGAACCAGCAAGCGCAAGCGCGCTGGAGGTTCTGGCGGCCAATGGTGTCGAGGTGATGCTGGCCTTGAATCAATAACATGATTCTTACGTTGCGTTTAACTATCACAGCGCAATGTTGCTAATACGCAACACTGTGTTATTTATGAGCTATATCGATTGCGCTGGGTTGAGTTTGGATGTATATAGACCGCGTATGCTCGGTCGAGCATGCCATAGCGCATAACCTTTGCAGGTACCATGACGGGGACCGCGATTGCGGGTCGTCTAGATACTCCGATGAAAATGTTAGGACGTAGCGTCGATCTTTTCGGTGACCAGATTGGTGACAGCCGAGATCTGATTTCCGGTCAGGTCATTACGGGCGCGTCAGCGAATCAAACACTGACCTACGCCAACAATACGAAGGGTTTCGACCTGCGCACTCCGCAGACCGTCGCCTATTCGTCGCCCACTGTTGGTGGTTTTTCCGCTATGGGAGCCTACGGGATGGATGGCGGTGTCAACAATGTTGCTATACACAGCGGATTGATCAAGTATTCCATGGGCCCCGCGATGATCGGTTTGGCTTACGAAAACCATGGCAAGGGACTTTATTACAACCCCTCTACCAACCCACAGGCAACAAACTCAGAAACTGCAATACGCTTGGCTGGCTCTTATCGGGTCAGTGGATTTAAATTTGTTGGGCTTTATGAACACCTCAATCACTTAGGCGCATTACAGAACGTAGCTTATGATAATGGCAATCTAGCCAAAGCCACCGTCAATGTCTATGGGCTTGGCGTAGCTTATACGATGGGATCCAATGTGTTTAAGACACAGGTCTATCAGTCCAATCCAGAAGGGACACACAACAATTCCACGCTTTGGGCTATAGGCGCTGAGCATCATTTCAGCCAACGAGTCATGGCATTTGTGGATTATGCCGCAGTCAAGAATCAGAGCGAGATCGCCAACGCGCCTTGGTTTGGTGGCAAAGAATACGGCTCCTTATAGTGGACCCTGATTTTCAGACAATAAATCAAGGTGGTAACCTGCTGCAATTGAGGAGCAGGTGATGAGTGAGTCGAAGCGCAAGACTTTTACGGATGAGTTCAAGGCCAAGGTCGCACTTGAAGCGATCCGAGGCGTCAAGACGGTGAGCCAAATTGCCCAGGAATTTGGCGTGCACCCGACGCAAGTCGGTGCTTGGAAGAAGTTGCTGCAAGAAGAGGCATCGAGTTTATTTGATGCCAAGCGTGGCCCAAAACCTGCCGACCCGTCAGCCAGTCCGGAGCGCCTGTATTCTGAGATCGGGCGATTGAAGATGGAGCTGGACTGGCTGAAAAAAAAGTCCGGGATCAGCCAGTAGAAACACGCAAGCAATGGGTCGGTGCCATCGAACCACTGGCACTGACCCGCCAATGCGAACTGGCGGGCGTCAACCGCTCAACGGTCTATGCGCCACAAAAGGCTGTAAGACCGGACGAGCAGGAATTGAAGTTGCTGGGACTGATTGACGCTGAATACACGCGGCATCCGTTTTACGGCAGCCGCAAGATCAAGCGTTACCTGCGTGGCTTGGGGTACAAGATCAACCGCAAGCGAGTGCAGCGACTGATGGGCATACTGGGCCTTGCCGGCATGGCGCCGGGGCCGAATACCAGCCGTCCGCACCCGCAGCACAAGGTTTATCCGTATTTGCTAAGGGGCGTGAATGTGATCCGTCCCAATCAGGTATGGAGTACGGATATTACGTACATCCGCCTGCTGCGTGGGTTTGTGTACCTGGTGGCGGTGATCGACTGGTACTCGCGTAAAGTGTTGTCATGGCGGTTATCGAATACGCTGGATAGCGGATTCTGTGTGGACTGCCTGGAGCAAGCATTGCAGGCCTATGGCACGCCGGAGATATTCAACACCGACCAGGGCTGTCAGTTCACCAGCGAAGCGTTTACGGGTGTGCTGTTGAAAGAAGGGATCACGATCAGCATGGACGGACGCGGTCGGGCATTGGATAACATCTTTGTGGAACGGCTCTGGCGCAGCGTCAAACACGAAGACGTGTATTTGAAAGGCTACGCCACGATGCCTGACTTGCTGATCGGATTGACGGAATACTTCGTGCTTTACAACACGGAAAGACCGCACCAGTCACTGGACTATGAAACACCGGATCAGGTATACCGAACAGCAATTGGCGGCGGCGCAAGGATTGTGGACAAATACAGAGAGAAAGAAAAATCTCACCCCAAAATAGCAACAAAAAAAGAAACCGAAAACCGGGGCAGCGCCGTTCCGCTGCACATGAAAGGTTACCCTCTTAAACTCGATGCGTTATTGCCTTGACGGAGGGGTCCACTGTACCTACGTGGGCCAGAACAGTGGCGCTGCTACGTATACGGTCGCCCCCGGCAAGAACCCTTCAGCGATTTCAACGGGGATGATGATCGCGTTCTATACTAAATTAATTGATGTGGAATTGGTGGTCAGAAATTTGCGTTTAACCACTATTGTTGAGATAGTTAGTCCTTCCTAACGTTGCTGCTTTTACTCAGCAGTCAGTAATATAGGCAACACTTGGATGCCTGAAGAACGAGCGGATCAGATTCGGCTGTGCGGCCATGTTGGCGAGTTGAAACTGGATGCGATCTTCCAGACGTTCTCCGGCACGCAACGGCCGGCGGGCATTGCCCGTGCGCTTGGCGTGACTCCAGACCAGCTCGTCGGGATTGAGTTCGGGGGCATAGCCGGGCAGGAAGTGCAACGTCAACTTGCCCTTTGACTTGGCGACATACGTTTTGACGGCGCGGGTCTTGTGCGCAGGCAGATTATCGAGGATCAGATGCAGCGGCTTGCGTCGGCCGCGCATCAGGCGCTGTAGGAAGGTCACGAACAGGTCGCCGTTCAAGCCGCCCTTGTAAGTCGCGAACCAGAACGCCCCCTTGGCACTGACCGCCGAGGCGGCACTGATCCCTTGCCGTTGTCCGGGCACCGAGACGACCGGCGTGTGTCCTTTGGCGCCCCAGGTCTTGCCGTGCACCGAGTCGGCACGAAAACCTGACTCGTCCCAAAAATAGATATCGGCCTTGTCCCGCTTGGCTTGGCGGGCAATCGCCGGATAGGTTTCCCGTTGCCAGCGCTCGATCGCGTCAGGGTCCCTCTGATACGCACGCTGGAGTGGCTTTTGCGCAGTCAAGCCGACCCGCGCCAGCAACGCGCCCACTGAGGCCAAGCTCAGCGAAACGCCCAATCGCTGTGCGATCAGTTCGCGCACGATCTGGCGTGTCCATAAACCGAAGTCGAAGCCATACTGCCGCGGGTTCTTGCCGTTGACCCACCGGAACACTTGCCGTCCTTGGGCATCGGTCAACTTCCTGCGCCGCCCGGGTGCCCGCCGCAACTGCAGGGCCTGCTTGCCTTGGCCGCGCCCGCGCGCCTTCAGCCGTACCTTGTACGCCCAAGTCCGGTGCATCCCGAACGACGCCGAGACCGCTGCCGGCGATTCGCCTTCCGCCATCCGCTCCAGCGCCATGAAGCGCATCGCTTCCAGCGTCTCGCGGGTCAATGTCCGTCCATCGTTCTTCATGCCCAATTATGACCGAAGTCGACGCCATTTGTTCCCTAATCTACTGACTTATGAGTAATTCGAGCACAACGGTGCGTCGGGTGTGAACAATTGCGGTTTTTATATATCAGTACGGCGCGGAATGCAAAAGGTTTAGTGCTTTGATTTAGCAGATTAATTACGCCTTACGGTATGGTTAAGAATACGGTAAGGCGTAGCATTGTGTTTTCTCTAAATAACGTGCGTAATATTTGGTATATCCAAATTTTTTTAATTATTGTTTTTTTGCTTTTTTCACCTGAAAAACCGAGCAGGGGAGCGCGCCCGCAAGGCGTGGGGACGCAGCCCCTGGGGGGGCGAGTCCGCGAGGGAGCAAAGCGAGCGAGGAGGGGGGGCAGCATGCCCCCCCTGCGGACTGCGAGTCTGGCAAGACGAGCGATTAGAAATAGATTAACAATAAGATTAGCGTGATCCACAGCGACTTCTGAAAGCCCCGTCACCACTCGCTTGAAGACAAGTTCTCGTGATGGCTTTCCCCGCTGCTGGAACGGCATCCTCCCGCTGCTGGAACGGTAGCGCCCCCGCTGCTGGAACGGCATCCTCCCGCTGCTGGAACGGTACTACCCCCGCTGCTGGAACGGTATTGATCGCTGCGCTTTCTTCTCTTTCTCCTGACGTGTACCAACTCGCCACGCAGCTCGAAGATAAATGACTCGCCTTGGCTAGCAGTTGCTGCTTCCACGGCTCGCATTGCCTTCCTCAACTTTTCTCGGAAGTGGTCAACGCGAGCCGCCTCGCTGCCTGATAGCCTGTGGAGCGTCGCGACCTTGAGCGCAAACGGCTGTGCATGAGTCGAGTAGAATCCGAGGAGCCATTGAGCAAGCTGATGTCCCCTCAGCGCGTGTCTTGCTGCCCATTCGACCCTGGTAAATTGGTCAGTAGAAAAAAGTGGCCGCAACTCAGGGTCCAGCCGGATGACCCACTTTTGCGTTTCCTCATCCTTCACCGCCCCAGCGATTAGGCCGCCAATGTAGCTGTAGCGCCCTTGGGTTAGCTCCAGTGCATTCGCCCGCAGGCGCGTGATCTGTTCATGCAGCGTCGCCCGGTTCTTCCCTGTGTCTGATTTGCCCATGATTTTCAACAAGGCGTACGACGTGACGCGGCACTCAGTCCCTAATTCCTGGAGGCGGACGGCGTGAAGCACGCTTTCCCACACGTCCAAGTCACTTTGGTCTAGACTTTCGCCCGTATAGCGGATCTCAATTCCATCCAAGGCTGCAATCTGTTCGCCCTTCAGATAGCGCCGCCGCCCTTTTCTCACGACCCCGAACAAGGCGGATCTCAAAAAACCGTTCGGAATTGCCCGGACTGGCGCGGGCCAGAACGGCAATTGACATGGATCAGCTGGAGCAATCCCCCGATCCGAAACCCCAGCCTCCAATTTGTACTTTCTGGCCCGCGCAAGTGCGCGCTCCTCAAATTTAGCTAGGCCTTCCCTGGTTAAGGTGTCATGTTTTGAACCTGGGAGAGAACTCATACCCCGCCTCGCGTAGAAGGCGCTGCAGGCTTTTTCCTTGGTCTCCCTCGGCCTTGCCTTCGGTCAAGCCCGTCGACCCAGTCATGAACGTCCTGCGGCCGCCAACGAACATTGCGGCCGATCCGAACTGGGCGGGGCACCAAATCCCAGCGGGAAGCGGAAACGGAGTTATATACGCCGCCTACTGAACAGCGAAGGTGATGTGCTAAATCTTCAGCGTCCCAGAGAAGGGGCGGGGGAGGAGGGGTGGGAGGTGGTTCGGTTGAGCTGTGAGAAGAGGGAGACGAAGCCGATGGCGAGGGGGCAGGGTCGCCAGAGCCAGAGTCAGAAGATCCAGAGGAAGCGCGCGACGACCGGCTTGCACGTACCTGGCTGCGCCTCGCTCGTGACCGTGGGGCTCGCCGGGCGGGTTGTCTGGGCTGTAAACCTGCAGACTTACGCTCGCTGCCGCATTGGCGGTCCCTGATATGCCGCATATCAAATTCACGCTGCTGCTCGAATGAGCTCCGCGCGTAACGCCCAGGGTCTTTCAAAACTCGCTGTAGTAACGAACTCATCATTGGTATCCCTTATTAAATTGCGGCATATACCGCGTAGGGATTATTTCTCATGAATTCGAATGAGGCAAAAGGTTCTGGTATGAAACGCGGCAGCTAAGTGGGAGTGTCCCAAAAGTGCCCCAAAACGAAAAACGGCGCCCCATGGACGCCGTAAGTCGTTGATTATATGGCTCCCCAGCGCGGACTCGAACCACGGACCCGGTGATTAACAGTCACCTGCTCTACCAACTGAGCTACTGGGGAATTGCAAGACGGCGAATCTTAATGGACCCTCAGACGACGGTCAAGCCACCTTCAGACTGACCGCTATACGACGGAGCGCTTCTTCCAGATTGGCCGTGCTGGTGGCGAAGGAGAGGCGGATGTGGCCCGCCGCACCGAAGGCTGAGCCCGGTACGACCGCAACGCCCGCGGCGTCCAGCAGATGCTGCGTGAAACCGATGTCGTCCTCTACGCCCGGCAATTGCTTGATTGCGCCGGTCACATTCGGGAAGGCGTAGAAGGTGCCGGCAGGGGCCAGGCAGCTGATGCCGGGAAGCGCATTGAGGCGTTCGCTGACCAATTGCTGACGTTGTTCGAAGGCGCGACGCATGGTTTCGACGCAAGCCTGATCGCCATCCAGGGCAGCGGCTGCGGCCGCCTGGGCGATCGAATTGGGGTTGGAAGTGCTCTGCGACTGAATTTTTTTCATGGCGCCAATCAGCGTCTTGGGGCCTGCCGCATAGCCAATACGCCAGCCGGTCATCGCATAGGCTTTGGATACGCCGTTCATGATGACGGTACGCTCGGCGAGCTCGGGGCAGACGTTGAGCAGGTTGGTGAAGCGGGTATCGCCGAATAGGATGGGTTCGTAGATGTCGTCCGATGCGATGACGATCTGCGGGTGGCGCGTGAGCACCTCGCCGAGGCCGGCAAGTTCGGACGCGCTGTAGGTGGCGCCGGTCGGGTTGGATGGGCTATTGATGACCACCAAGCGCGTGCGCGGGGTGATTGCCGCCTCGAGCTGGGCCGGTGTGATCTTGAAGCCCTGTTCCTGGCCGGCGAAAACGGGCACTGGTGTGGCGTCCGCAAGCAGTACGATATCCGGGTATGAGACCCAGTAGGGCGCGGGGATAACGGCTTCGTCACCGGGATTCAACAGCGCTTCGCAGAGATTGTAGAAGCTCTGTTTGGCGCCGTTGGATGCGAGTATCTGTTCCGGCGCGAATGCGAGGCTGTTGTCACGGCGGAATTTGCCGATGATGGCAGCCTTGAGGGCGCCGGTGCCGTCAACGGCGGTATAGCGCGTCTGTCCAGCGTGCATGGCTTCGATGGCGGCCTCCTGGATGTGACTCGGCGTGTCGAAATCCGGTTCGCCGGCACTGAGGCTGATGATATCGCGTCCCTGGGCCTTGAGTTGGGCGGCGAGCGCCGTGACGGCTAGGGTGGGCGAGGGTTTGATGCGTTGGACGCGATGCGCCAGTTGTATATCCAAGGCGGAGGTTCCACTGTTGAATTGGGGTAGACTGAGCTGCATATGATACTCAAACAACCAAGCTGGGATAAGGGCTCTAGGACGCGATGAGCGAGTTGTTCAGATTGGAGACGGATTATTCGCCGGCGGGAGATCAGCCGGCGGCGATTGCCGCGCTGGTGGAGGGCATTGAGGCTGGTTTGGCGCACCAGACGCTGCTGGGCGTGACCGGTTCGGGCAAGACCTTCACGATTGCCAACGTGATTCAACAGGTGCAGCGTGCGACCGTGGTCCTGGCGCCAAATAAAACTCTCGCGGCTCAACTTTATGGCGAGATGAAGGCCTTCTTTCCGCACAATGCGGTGGAATATTTCGTCTCCTATTACGATTATTACCAGCCAGAAGCCTATGTGCCGGCCAGCGATACCTTTATTGAGAAGGATGCGGCCGTCAACGACCACATCGAGCAGATGCGCCTTTCTGCTACCAAGGCGCTGCTCGAGCGCCCGGATGCGATCATCGTGGCGACGGTATCGGCCATCTATGGCTTGGGTGACCCCGGTGCGTATCACAAGATGGTGTTGCACCTCAATCGTGGCGAACGTATCGATCAGCGGCAGCTCCTGCACCGCCTGACTGAGCTGCAATACACCCGGAATGACGTCGAATTGCGTCGCGGTACCTATCGCGTGCGTGGCGAAGTCATCGATATT
The DNA here is from genome assembly GCF_001753245.1 of Acidihalobacter yilgarnensis. Lineage (NCBI taxonomy): Bacteria > Pseudomonadati > Pseudomonadota > Gammaproteobacteria > Chromatiales > Ectothiorhodospiraceae > Acidihalobacter > Acidihalobacter yilgarnensis. The sequence continues at coordinate 1,576,123 of NZ_CP017415.1, forward strand.
CGCCCCGCGGAATCTGAAATCGAGGCGGTGAGGGTGGAGCTGTTCGATGACGAAATCGAACAGCTCTCCTACTTCGATCCGCTGACGGGCGAGATTTTGCGCCGTATCCCCCGACTGACAATCTATCCAAAAACGCATTATGTGACGCCGCGCGAGACCTTGCTCGATGCCGTGGATCACATCAAGGACGAGCTCAAGCTGCGCTTGGTCGAATTGCGTGAACAGGATCGTCTGGTCGAAGCCCAGCGACTCGAACAACGGGTTCGCTTCGACGTTGAGATGATCATGGAGCTAGGCTACTGCTCGGGAATTGAGAATTACTCGCGTTATCTATCCGGTAGGGGGGTGGGGCAACCGCCTCCTTGTTTGTTGGACTACCTCCCGCAAGATGCCCTGATGGTCGTCGATGAGAGTCATGTCACCGTGCCGCAGCTCGGAGCGATGTACAAGGGCGACCGTTCGCGTAAGGAGACGCTGGTGCAGTACGGGTTTCGGCTGCCATCGGCCATGGATAACCGTCCGCTGCGTTTCGAAGAGTTCGAGCAACTGACACCACAAAGCATTTTCGTTTCGGCCACGCCTGGGCCCTATGAGTTGAGCCATTCCGGTGCAGTGGTCGAGCAGGTGGTCAGGCCGACGGGCCTGGTTGACCCGCTCATCGAAATCCGGCCGGTGGCGGGGCAGGTGGACGATGTCATGTCCGAGATCATGCAAAGAGCCAAGCGCAACGAGCGCGTATTGATTACCACGTTGACCAAGCGCATGGCCGAGGACTTGACCGAGTATCTGATGGAGCATGGTGCTCGGGTGCGTTACCTGCATTCGGATATCGATACCGTCGAACGATCCGAGATTATCCGTGATCTGCGATTGGGTGAGTTCGATGCCCTGGTCGGTATCAACCTGTTGCGCGAGGGGTTGGACATGCCAGAAGTGTCGCTGGTTGCGATCTTGGATGCGGACAAGGAAGGGTTTTTGCGCTCGGAGCGATCATTGATCCAGACCATCGGACGAGCAGCCCGCAATCTCAAGGGCATGGCCATTCTGTATGCCGACGTGATCACGGGCTCCATGCGCCGCGCGATCGACGAAACCGATCGCCGTCGTCTCAAGCAGACCGCTCATAATGAACGGCACGGTATAGTGCCAAAGGGTGTCAGCAAGCGCGTGGCAGACGTGATGGAGGGCGCGTATCCGGGCAGTCGTCGCGAGAATCGGCGTCGTGAGCGCGCGGGCGTGGCGGAGGCGCATGAGTCATATGCAAAGCTGTCGCCGGAGGCCGCGCTCAAGCATATCGAGGGCCTAGAGAAAGAAATGTATGGCCATGCACGGAATCTGGAGTTCGAGGAGGCCGCGCGCCTCCGCGACCGCATTCATCAGCTGCGTGAGCGAGCCCTGGGCGCGGTGAATGTCGGCGTGGAATGATTGCCGTCACGGGCTTGCGGAAAGCCCGTGCGGCGGGTAAGATGCGTGCTCTTTTGCAGGCGCGTAGCTCAGTTGGTTAGAGCACCACCTTGACATGGTGGGGGTCGTTGGTTCGAGTCCAATCGCGCCTACCAATGCTTCGAAAAAGGCTGTTGTGTCGCCGGGGAGCTTGCCCGCGATGCTGCAGCCTTTTGTTTGTGGCCAGTGGCCCCTCGTATAGGTCACTCTTGGAGAACGCCATGCCTGTGATTACCCTGCCCGATGGCAGCGACCGTCATTTTGATTCCCCGGTTTCCGTAGGCGAGGTCGCCGCCAATATCGGCGCTGGCCTAGCCAAGGCGGCGCTGGCCGGCCGCGTTGACGGACTTCTGGTCGATCTGTCCCACGTGATCGAGGCGGATGCCAAGGTCGCTATCGTGACCGCCAAGGATGAGGATGGCCTGGAGGTCATTCGGCATTCGACCGCGCACCTGCTTGGTCAGGCGGTGAAGGCGCTGTTTCCTGATGCACAGGTGACCATCGGTCCGGTGGTCGACAACGGTTTTTATTACGACTTTGCGTATTCCCGCTCGTTTACGCCCGAGGATGTGGAGGCGATCGAGGCCAAGATGCACGAACTGGCCTCGCAGGATCTACCGGTGACGCGCAGCGAAATGTCGCGCGCCGAGGCGATCACCTTCTTCCGCAAGATGGGCGAGGAATACAAGGCACTGATTATCGAGAGTATTCCCACCGGCGAGGTGTTGTCGCTCTATAGCCAGGGCGAGTTCATCGATCTGTGCCGTGGGCCCCATGTGCCGAGTACCGGCAAGCTGGGTGCATTCAAGCTGACCAAGTTGGCTGGCGCTTATTGGCGCGGCGATGCCAATAACGAGATGCTACAGCGTATCTACGGTACCGCCTGGGCGGACAAAAAGGCGCTGAAGGCCTATCTGCGGCAATTGGAAGAAGCGGAGAAGCGCGACCATCGGCGGATCGGCAAGCAGCTCGACCTGTTCCATCTGCAGGAAGAGGCGCCTGGCATGGTCTTCTGGCACGCCAAGGGCTGGAGTATTTGGAATACGGTTGAGCAGTACATGCGCCGCGTCTATGTCGCATGCGGTTACCAGGAAGTGCGTAGTCCTCAGGTTGTCGATGTGTCGTTGTGGAAGCGCTCCGGGCATTGGGAGAATTACAAGGAACACATGTTCTTCACGGAGTCGGAGAAGCGCGAGTACGCGCTTAAGCCGATGAATTGTCCGTGCCATGTGCAGATATTCAATCATGCCTTGCGCAGTTACCGCGATTTGCCGATGCGTTACGGCGAGTTCGGCGCTTGCCATCGCAACGAGACCTCGGGCGCACTGCACGGCATCATGCGTGTACGCGGTTTCACTCAGGATGATGGTCACATTTTCTGCACCGAGGCGCAGATCGAGGAAGAGGTTGCTGCCTTCCACGAACAGGCGATGAAGGTATACGCCGACTTCGGCTTCAGCGACGTTTCGGTTAAAATCGCCCTGCGGCCAGATTTGCGGCTTGGCTCGGACGAAGACTGGGACAAGGCCGAGGGTACGTTGCGCAATGCGTTGCGCCGCTGCGGCGTTGAATGGGTGGAGTTGCCTGGCGAAGGCGCTTTTTATAGTCCGAAGGTCGAATATCACCTCAAGGATGCGATCGGGCGCGAGTGGCAGGTCGGCACTATCCAGGCCGACTATCACATGCCACTCAAGCTGGATGCGGAGTACATCGACGAGCATTCCCAGCGTAGAACGCCAGTGATGCTGCATCGAGCGATTCTCGGTTCTCTGGAGCGTTTCATTGGCATTCTGATTGAGCATCACGAAGGGCGTTTCCCGCTTTGGCTGGCGCCGGTTCAGGCAGTGGTGATGAATATCACCGATCGACAGGCGGAATTTGCTCGAGAGGTGACCGAAACCTTGGCCGAGCAGGGATATCGGGTCATCGATGACTTGAGAAATGAAAAGATTGGCTTTAAGATTCGCGAGCACACGCTTAAGCGTGTCCCCTTTCTATTGGTTGTTGGGGACCGTGAGGCTGACGAACGTACCGTTTCAGTGCGCACGCGAGAAGGCGAAGACCTCGGTTCAATGACCTTGGATGCCTTCCTTCGGCGGCTCGCCGAAGAGCCTGCGCCAAACGGGCATTGAGTGTAATTGGAGGAGCGACGTATCAGCGCGCAGAAGAACGTACGACTGAATGGTGAAATAGCCGTTCGTCAGGTCCGACTGATTGATGCCGAGGGCGAAAATCGCGGGGTTGTATCGATAGAGGAAGCCCTGAGATTGGCGGAAGAGGCCGAACTGGACCTCGTCGAAATTGTGCCCAATGCCGATCCACCCGTTTGCCGGGTGATGGACTATGGCAAATTCAAGTTCGAGCAGAGCAAAAAGGCGGCTCAGGCGCGCAAGAAGCAGAAGCAGGTTCAGGTCAAGGAAGTTAAGTTCCGGCCTGGCACCGAGGATGGCGATTATCGGGTCAAGCTGCGTAACCTGATGCGTTTCCTCGAGGAAGGCGACAAGGCCAAGATCACCATACGGTTTCGTGGTCGCGAGATGGCTCACCAGGAACGCGGTATGCAGTTATTGAGTCGCGTGGAAGGCGATCTCGGGGAGTTGGCTAGCGTGGAACAGCGGCCGAAGATGGAGGGGCGGCAAATGGTGATGGTGCTCGCCCCCAAGAAAACGTCGTAGGCCGGTGGCCTGCGCAAGCAGACGCGGAGTAGAAAGGCAATGCCCAAACTGAAGACCAATCGTGGTGCGGCCAAGCGCTTCAAGCGCACGGCTTCCGGCCGTTTCAAGCGCGGCCAGTCGCACCTGAACCACATACTGACCAAGAAAAGCACCAAGCGGAAGCGTCACTTGCGTTCGATAAGCCTCGTCGCCAAATGCGATACGCCGGCCATCAAGCGCATGCTTCCGTATAGCTGATCGGCGCGAGAGGATATAAATAATGCCCCGAGTAAAACGTGGTGTCACCGCACATGCGAGACACAAGAAAGTTCTGAAGCAAGCCAAGGGTTATTACGGCGCACGCAAAAATGTGTACCGGGTAGCCACGCAGGCCGTTACCCGAGCCGGCCAGTATGCCTATCGCGATCGCCGCCAGCGGAAGCGTCAGTTCCGTGCTCTGTGGATTGTGCGCATTAACGCTGCGGCGCGTCAGTTCGATCTGTCCTACAGCCGTATGATGGATGGTCTGAACAAATGTGGTATCGAACTGGATCGCAAGGTGCTTGCTGATCTCGCCGTCCATGATCTGGTGGCGTTCGGTCGTGTTGCCGAGCAAGCCAAGGCTGCCCTCGTTACCGCTTGAACCACGCGGTTCGCGATGTGGGGTAAAAGCACACATCGTGTTTCGGGCGTAAAGGGGAAAGGCCTGCCTTTCCCCTTTTTATTTGGGTTTAAGCTTAAGGAAAGCGTAGCGTGGAGTTGGATGCGTTGAAGCAAGAAGCCCTGTCCCGGGTGGGCGAGGCTTGCGATCTGGGGGCGCTAGATGCGCTGCGGGTAGAGTATCTTGGCAAGAAAGGCATACTGACCGAGCAGCTTAAGCGTCTGGGTGGTCTGCCCGCAGATCAGCGGCCCGAAGCGGGTCTTGCCATCAATGCGCTCAAACAGGAGGTGGCTGAAGCCATCTCGTCCCGACGGCTTTCGCTTGAAGATACAGCATTACGAACGCGCCTCAATGCAGAGCGCGTCGATGTCAGCTTGCCTGGACGCGGCCAGGAAGTCGGAGGCCTGCATCCGCTGACGCGGACCATTGAGCGCATCAAGTCATTGCTTGCCCAAGCTGGCTTCGTGACCGAGGAAGGTCCGGAAATTGAGGATGATTTCCATAACTTCGCGGCTCTCAATATCCCGAGCAATCATCCCGCGCGTGCTATGCACGACACCTTTTATTTCCCTGATGGACGCCTACTGCGCACGCAGACGTCACCTGTGCAAATTCGTGTGATGGAGAATCAGGAGCCGCCGCTGCGGTTTATTGCCCCTGGCAGGGTTTACCGCTGCGATTCGGATCTCACCCATAGCCCGATGTTCCATCAGGTGGAGGGTTTGGCCGTTGACGAGGGCATCACGTTTGCCGACCTCAAGGGCGTGCTGGGTGATTTCCTGCGCGCCTTCTTCGAGCAGGAGGACCTGCGTACGCGTTTTCGTCCATCCTACTTCCCGTTCACGGAGCCTTCTGCCGAAGTCGACATCGAGTGTGTGCATTGCCGTGGCAAGGGTTGCCGCGTCTGTGGTCATACCGGTTGGATCGAGGTGCTCGGCAGCGGCATGGTGCACCCGAACGTATTCATGCAAGTCGGAATCGACGCGGAGCGTTATACCGGTTATGCCTTCGGCATGGGCGTCGAGCGTTTGGCCTTGCTTCGCTATGGCGTGACCGACCTGCGGCTGTTTTTCGACAACGATCTGAGATTCCTGCGTCAATTCGGTTGAACGCATCGGCTACTACATTCTGTAGTCGCTTCATCGAAGTTATTCAATATCAGTTAATCAGGGCGAACAAGCATGCGTTTGAGCGAGCATTGGCTAAAGGAATGGTTGCCGGATCTTGCGGAGGATGCTGAGACTCTGGGCAGACGACTGACCATGGCCGGCCTTGAACTCGATGGTATCGAGCCTGCGGCTCCGCCATTTAGTGGGATTGTCGTCGCGCAAGTGCGTTCGGTCGAACCGCATCCAGACGCCGATCGTTTGCGTATCTGTCAGGTTGACGCAGGGGATGGGCAGACGGTGCAGGTGGTTTGCGGTGCGCCGAATGTGCTTGCAGGCATGTATGTTCCATTTGCCAGGGTTGGTGCCGTGTTGCCCGGCGATCTGCGTATTAAGGCGGCCAAACTGCGTGGCGTCGAATCGCAGGGCATGCTGTGCTCTGCGGCAGAGCTGGGTTTGGCTGAAACCAGCGATGGTTTGATGTCACTCCCGAAAGACTTCGTATTGGGACAGGATCTGCGTGAAGCCCTGAATCTAAACGACAGCGTGCTTGAGATCGACTTGACGCCCAACCGTGCAGACTGCCTCAGTGTGCTGGGCATCGCGCGTGAGCTGTCCGCGCTGGAGTCGACACCACTGCGGCCGATGGATTTCATCGAGGTGGCGGCACAGAACGATGCGGTACTGCACGTGCGCCTGGATGTGCCAGAGGCCTGTCCGCGTTACGTTGGACGCGTGATACGGGGCGTAGATGCCAGCGCCCAGGCTCCCTTATGGCTGCGCGAGCGGTTGCGCCGCAGCGGTGTGCGCAGCATCAGTTCGGTGGTTGACGTTACCAATTACGTGATGCTCGAGCTGGGTCAGCCGATGCATGCCTTTGATTTATCTCGCTTGAGCGGTGACATTCGTGTGCGTATGGCGCGATCGGGGGAGCGGATCGATCTGCTCAACGATCAGGCCGTGGAATTGCGTGACGACACATTGGTGATCGCCGATGACGCCGGAGCCTTGGCTGTCGCGGGCATTATGGGTGGGTCGTCCAGCGCGGTGGTCGGTACCACCCAGGATGTTTTTCTCGAAAGTGCGTACTTCTCGCCAGATGCAGTGACGGGCCGGGCGCGTGCATTGGGTTTGCATACGGAATCGTCCCATCGGTTCGAGCGTGGCGTAGATCCCGCGCTTCAGCGTACGGCTATGGAGCGCGCGACGGCGCTGATTATTGAAATTGGCGGTGGTGCTCCTGGGCCGCTGACCGAGGTTTGTTCGGAGGCGCACCTGCCAGTGCGCGTACCGATCAATCTGCGGCGTGCGCGCATCGAGCGATTGCTGGGTGTGCGTTATGAGGATGCGCAGATTGCCGGTATGTTGACCGCCTTGGGTTGCGTGCTTAACGAAACGGCTGAGGGTTGGTGTGTGGTGCCTCCTTCGCATCGTTTCGATCTTTCGATTGAGGTCGATCTGATCGAGGAATTGGTCCGTGTGCATGGATATGACCGGATTCCAGAGCGTCATATGCCGGTTAGGCCTGGCATCGTAGTCGAACCGGAGGCTGCTGTTTCGGTGCACCGGCTGCGAGAGCTTCTGTGTGGGCGAGGATATCGCGAGGCGATTGCCTACAGTTTTATTGAGGCATCGCTTGCAAAGCGCTTTGCGCCGGATGCGACCCCTATCGTATTGAGCAATCCTTTATCTGCAGAATTGGCCGTAATGCGACCGAGTCTATGGCCGGGGCTGGTGAAGGCGCTGGCATACAATGCCAATCGTCAGCAGAGTCGTGGTCGTTTATTTGAGACGGGTTTGAGGTTTTCCTCGGAATCGCTTGATAACGAACAAGAATCCATGATTTCCGGGGCCGCTTATGGTCCGGTGGAACCCCTCCAGTGGGGGCAGGGATCGCGAGAGATCGATTTTTTCGATATCAAGGGTGATGTTGAAGCCTTGCTGGCACTGGCGGGGCGTGCGGAAGAAGTGGTCTTCGTGGCAGATCGGCATCCTGCGCTGCATCCCGGTCAGTCGGCTCGGATCGAGCGGGGAGGCGAAGTGATCGGTTGGATGGGGATGCTGAGTCCAGATCTGGAGAAGGCATTGGGCCTGGAGCGCCCGATCGGGCTGTTCGAACTGCGCCTCACGCCTTTGTGTCAGGGTAAGCTAGCCCGCTTCACGCCATTGTCGCGCTTCCCGGCTACACGCCGTGATCTTGCCGTGCTGGTTGACGATTCGGTGCCTGCCGAAGCGCTGATGGCAACAATTCGCGGCTTGGCAATCGATGAGCTGCAGGAATTGCAGTTGTTCGACGTCTACACGGGTGAGGGCGTCCCATCTGGTCGAAAAAGCATCGCTTTCGGCTTGATTTTACAGGGATTAACGAGCAGTCTTACGGACCAGATGATCGAAGCGATAATCAGCCGGGTCGTCAAGGAACTTGAAGGCAGGCTTGGGGCGATACCAAGGGGGTAATCCATGGCTTTAACCAAGGCGGACATGGCCGAGCGCCTGTTCGAAGAGCTGGGATTGAACAAGCGCGAAGCCAAGGATTTCGTGGAAATGTTCTTCCAGGAATTGAGCGACGCGCTGGAGAAGGGGGAAGAGGTCAAGCTTTCCGGTTTTGGTAACTTTTCCCTGCGCGACAAGCGCCAACGGCCCGGGCGCAACCCAAAGACAGGCGAGGAGATCCCGATCACCGCGCGGCGTGTCGTAACCTTCCGCCCCGGACAGAAGCTCAAGGCAAGGGTAGAGGCCTATGCTGGAGGCGAGTAACAATAACGAGTTGCCGCCGATTCCCACCAAGCGTTATTTCACGATTGGCGAGGTTAGCGAGCTGTGTGACGTGAAACCGCATGTGCTGCGCTATTGGGAGCAAGAATTTCCGGCACTCAAGCCAGTCAAGCGGCGCGGCAACCGCCGTTACTACCAGCGCCAAGACGTGATTTTAATCCGCCAGATACGTAGTCTGTTGTACGAACAGGGATATACGATCGGCGGCGCCAGACTCAAGCTGGAGAGCGCTGAGTCCAAGGCAGATAGCACCCAAAGCCAACAAATCGTGCGTCAATTGCGTTCAGAACTCGAAGCCTTGCTGCAGGAACTCAAGCATCTGGATGGCTGATTTGCCGTGGACGTAACCAGCATCGTTTCTATGTGATTATGATCTTGAGGCGTGCTAGAATGCCCGCCCTCTACGTATAACCGTTTTTCTTGGTGGGAGTTGTTATTAGATGTCGCTGACCATGGAAGATAAGTCCAACATCGTTGGCAAGTTTCAGCGGGCCGAGGCCGATACCGGGTCGCCCGAAGTGCAGGTGGCGCTGTTGTCTGCGCGGATCAGTTATTTGACCGAGCATTTCAACACGCACAAGCACGATCACCATTCGCGCCGTGGGCTTCTGAAGCTGGTTAACCAGCGCCGCAAGCTACTCGACTATCTGCGCGGGAAGGACCAGCAGCGCTACCAGTCGCTGATCAGCGAACTCGGCTTGCGCCGATAATCCCGCCCGACCTCTCGCTTAGGAATGGAACGTGCCAGCCATTAAAAAGTCCTTCCAGTACGGTGATCGCACCGTCGTAATTGAAACGGGTGAAATTGCCCGCCAGGCTGACGCAGCCGTCATCATCAACGTGGACGATACTGTTGTCCTAGTCACGGCCGTCGCGCAGAAGCATGCGATCCCGGGGCGCGACTTCTTCCCACTGACCGTTAACTACCAAGAACGCACCTATGCTGCCGGGCGTATTCCGGGAGGGTTTTTCAAGCGCGAAGGTCGTCCAAGCGAAAAGGAAACCCTGACCTCGCGGCTGATTGATCGCCCGTTGCGTCCGCTGTTTCCGAAGGGCTTCTTCAATGAAGTCCAAGTTGTCGCCACGGTTATGTCGGTGAACCCTGAAGTCGACCCGGACGTCGTCGCCATGCTGGGTGCCTCAGCTGCGGTCGCCTTGTCCGGCATGCCGTTTAAGGGACCAATCGGCTGTGCCCGCGTCGGTTACAAGGACGGCACGTACCTGCTTAATCCGAGTAATTCCGCGCTCAAGGAATCCGAGCTAGATCTCGTCGTTGCCGGCACCGAACATGCTGTGTTGATGGTCGAATCCGAGGCACATGAATTGTCCGAGGAGGTCATGCTTGGCGCCGTGATGTATGGTCACGAGCAGATGCAGGCCGCGATTGCCGCGATTATGGAGCTGGTTGCCGAGGCGGGTAAGCCCGCTTGGGATTGGCAGGCGACTCAGACCAATGAGGCATTGCTGGATCAGGTGCGTGCTCGCTGTGAGAGCGATCTGTCGACGGCCTACCAGATTGCAGAAAAACTGTCGCGCCAGACGCGTGTTGCTGAATTGCGCAATCAGGTGATCGGGGAGTTGGCGGTTGCAGAAGGTGAAGGTCCCAATGCTGACGACGTCGCCAATGCCTTCGCCAAGATCGAAAAAATGCATGTGCGCGGTCGTATTTTGGCCGGTGAACGCCGTATCGATGGCCGCGATACCACCACGGTACGCCCGATCACCATCCGTACCGGCGTAATGCCCCGTACCCATGGCTCCGCCTTGTTTACACGTGGTGAGACTCAGGCCATCGTGACTTGTACCCTAGGGACGGAGCGCGACTCTCAGATTATCGACGCGATCGAAGGTGAGCGCCGTGAGCGCTTCCTGCTGCATTACAACTTCCCGCCTTATTGCGTGGGGGAGACCGGTATGGTCGGCTCTCCGAAGCGCCGTGAGATCGGGCATGGTCGTCTGGCCAAGCGTGGGATCCAGGCCGTGATGCCGGACGAGAAATCGTTCCCCTATGTGGTTCGCGTGGTCTCCGAGATTACTGAATCCAATGGCTCCAGCTCCATGGCTTCGGTTTGCGGTACTAGCCTCTCGTTGATGGATGCCGGTGTGCCGCTGAAGGCGCCTGTCGCGGGTATTGCAATGGGCCTGATCAAGGAAGGGGAACGCTTTGCGGTACTGAGCGATATCCTGGGCGACGAGGATCACCTTGGCGACATGGATTTCAAGGTAGCCGGTACCGAATCCGGTGTTACCGCCCTGCAGATGGATATCAAGATCGACGGGATCACCCGCGAGATCATGGAGCGTGCACTGGGCCAGGCCCGTGATGGGCGTATCCATATTCTCGGCAAGATGGCCGAAGTGATTTCTGCACCGCGTACCGAGATGTCGGCTTACGCACCCCGCTACGTCACCATGCGTATCAACCCCGAGAAGATCCGGGATGTGATCGGCAAGGGTGGTAGCGTGATTCGTTCGATCACTGAGGAAACAGGCGCGACAATCGACATCGATGATGATGGCAGCATTCGTATCGCTTCCGTCGACAAGGCGGCCGGCGAAGAGGCGCGTCGTCGTATCGAAGAGATCACCGCGGATGTCGAAGTAGGGCACATCTACGAGGGGCGAGTCGCCAAGATCATGGACTTTGGTGCCTTCGTTACCATCCTGCCTGGTCGTGACGGTCTGGTGCATATCTCGCAGATTTCCGACGAGCGCGTGGAGAATGTCTCCGACAAGCTTTCCGAGGGCGACGTGGTTCGCGTCAAGGTGCTGGAGGTGGATAAGCAGGGACGTATTCGCCTGAGTATCAAGGCGATCGAGGCAGCCTGATTTAGCGATTGCTTGGCAGTAGATTAAGAGGGGGCCGCAAGGCCCCCTTTTTTTATATGCGCTTTTCAGCGTGGGTGAGACACGTTACAGGTCGTGCGCTACGCTTTGTCCACGCGTTTCGCTTCCTTCGGTCTAGTCATCATCGTCATTAACCATTCGGACAAATGTCGTTCGAGCCACGGGCGCCTCAAGCCGGGAATCGGGCCGCTGATAAACCCGACGTGCCCGCCACTGCGCATCAATTCCAGACGAATGCTGGGCGAAAGCTCATCATGGCTCGGAATACCACTTGCGAGCAGGAAAGGATCGTTGCGCGCCTGCACGATCAGGGTTGGGGTGACGATATGGCGGAGCCAAGGCCGACAACTGGCGCGGGTATAGTAATCATCGACGTTCTCGAAGCCATGGAGCGGCGCGGTGATGCGATCATCGAAATCACGTAACGTTCGCAGGTGTAAAAGCGCATTGCACGTTATAGGTGGCGCGATACCGGTGAGGTGCAGCTTGCGCAATTGTCCTTTGCGCAAGGGACGCAGCAGATAGGACTGGTAGATTCGTGAGAAGCCACGCTCCAGGCGGTCGGCGGCCGCATGCAGGTCGAAAGGCACCGAAATCGCCGCAGCTGCTGCAAGTGGGTTGACCGCGCCGGTCTCACCCAGCCACTTCAGCAACACGTTGCCGCCGAGGGAGAAGCCGATCGCGCCGATCGCTCGCTCTGGAGCATGGGCCTGTAGGCGCGCGACAACTGCTGCGACATCCTGAGTATCGCCTGCATGGTACGCACGTGCCAGGCGGTTGGGCTCACCACTACAACCTCTGAAATGCATGATAATTATCTCGAACCCGGAAGTTTGAAGCACAGGGACGAGGCGTCGGATATAAGCCGAGTCACTGGACCCTTCCAGCCCATGCAGTATCAGAACGAGTGGCCCTGCGGATGAGGGGCTCCAATCCAGATCGATGAAATCCCCATCGGATAACTCGAAGCGCTCACGGCGGAGGTTGAGTCTGTGTGAGCGGGCGAAAACGAAGGGCCAAAGTGTCTGCAGATGGGCGCCGGGTAGCCACCAAGCGGGGTGGAAACGTTTATCCGGCATCGCCGCTTGCGGGGTGTGGGCTAAACAGTGGCAGCTCGTGACGCCGTGCATTGGCGGCGAGAAAGGCGCCTCGCCCGGCGTGTGTCCGGTCGAGTTGTGCCCGGTATTCCGAGGGTTCACCGAGCAGGGTGGCGAAGTAGACTTCCAGCTCGCTGGGTGCCACGCGCGGATACCCATAGGGGGTATCCGGCGCGGCACGCCAGAAGAGCCGCGGGGCCCAATTATGCGCCATGATTTCGGGGCGTGTTGACCAATCGCGCAGCTTGCGCGCGAGGGCAGAGTCGTCGATTTCCATGGGCATGTTGTATGGGATGGTCGTGATGTTTCAAGCCTGCGTCGGCGCTGCCATCATACCCCGCCACGCCGAGTGTCGCTAACCACCCTTGCGCTAACGCACCTCTATCTTGCCCCACATGCCGAAGGAAGCGTGCACGGGAAACAGGCAGATGTAATAGTATTGCCCCGTTTTTTGGGCTGACCAGTCGACCTTGGCGTAACTATAGCGACCTGGATTTGGCAGGATGGGCAGATTGCCGGTGTCGACGAGGGGATGGGTGACGCGATTATCCGCGGGTACGACGGCATACGGCGGTCCGGCGGTGGTGATGGCAAAGCTGTGCGGCGCTACTTGGCTCGTGTTGATGACGTAAAAGGTGATATTGGCGCCGGCCGTAAAGACCAAGGTAGGGTTTTTGATATTGTCGACTTCAAAGGTCGGATAGGGAAAACCGGGCAGAACCTGTTCGACCACGACTATCGGATGGTTTCCAGAATATACGATGGTATCGCCGCTCTGTGTGCTGCCGGTATCCGTTTTCATCAGGCTCTGGATCTGCGGCCACGTGAGCGAGAGGGCGGTAGGCGCGGCCAGGGCGACACTGCTCGTCATCAAGGCGGCCAAAACTAAGGCGAGCGAGTAAAAGGGCATGATTGCAGCGCGGATGTGCGCTCGATAAGCACGAATCGACATGTGTCACCTTGTTTTTGAGTTGTCTTAATAGGGTGAATGCACTTCGTTGGTGCGAGTGCAGGGCAACTCTAGCCGATCATAAAAAATATTTCATGGATTAATTGAAGTGATCAGCTAGTTGTGCGGGCAGGGGCCGAGTGACGGTGGTGGCCATTACGCCACGCTGGCGTAGAGCCTGATCTGGGCTTCTGCCAGTACCCGCCAGCGCGTATGCGTGGATTGCAGCACACCTAGATAGTCGTTGTGCTTAACACCTGCCTGGGCGCGAACCTCGTCCATTCCGGTCTGCAGCAGACCGGAGAAGAAATTGATTTTACGGATACCGCGGCGAACCGATTCGCGGATCGCGTCGTCGCCGACTCCGGTGGCGCCATGCATGACCAGTGGCACATTAACCCCAGCGGCAACGGCCTCGATGGTGTTCAGGCTGATATGCGGTGCTTCGCGGTAAAGGCCGTGCGCAGTACCCACGGCAATGGCCAGTGCGTCGACCCCGGTTTGTTCGACGAAGCGTCGCGCTTCGGCGGCATCGGTATAGGGCAGTGCGGCCGGCGCGTCATGGCCGGTATCCGCCACGCCCTCTTCACCGGCCACCGCGCCAAGCTCGCCCTCGACGCCCGCGCCGTAGCGCTTCGCCAGTTCGACGACAGTTGCGGTCAGGTCGACGTTTTCGCTGAAGGGCAGATGTGATCCATCGATCATGATGCTGGTGAAGCCCAGATCGAGTGCTTCCCGGATCATGTCGACCTGTTCGGGGGCGGCATGATCGAGGTGCAGGGTGGCAGGTATGCCGGCCGATTCAATGGCCTTAAGGTAGGCCGGTGCGCGTAATGCGGTACGCATGCCTTCGAAGTGACGGCTGGCAATGCCCACGATGACCGGCTTGCCGAGATTTTCCGCAGCTTCAAGTACCGCCAGCGCCATGTCGAGATTGAGGGTGTTGAAGCAACCCGCGGCGCCAGGCGCGGCTTCGTGCAATAGCTCGGCGAGGTTGCGCTTCATCGCGAGATAGCTTGGGTTGTGGCAAGGCGGGTGTAGGCGGTGGCCAGAGCGTGCTCATCCCCGACGTTGCCCGGAAAAATCACCACCGGCAGCCCTGGGTAGCGGGGATGTTCGTCCGGACAGCGGACGACCGAACAGCCGGGCAGGATTTGGCCGAGTACGCGCGAGATGCGTAGCGCGAGGCCGGAACTGAGCACGTCGTTGGAGGTGATGCCGCCCTTGCTGATCAGAAAACCCAAGGTAACAGGCAACCCGCGCACGATGTCCATCAGGAAGGCAGACACCTGTTCGCCGAAGGCAAGGCGCGCGGCCTGGTCCGCAAACGCGCGTTCGACGCGGCTGGTGAATATCACCGGCGTCAGCCCGTCGGCGTGTGCCTGGTGACAGCGTTCCAGGATGTCGGTGAGCAGTGCGTCGCGTTCGCCGGCGATGCGGTCGACATCGACTTCCATTTCGGCCACGCCGGGTATCCGCAGCAGTTGACCGAGTTGTTGTGTGGTTTTTTTGACGTGAGAGCCGACGATGACCGCGCCAGGTCGCCCGTTGCGTACGTAGGTCGCCATCTCCTCGGGGCGAACGGGTTGTGGCGGCAATGCGGCCAGTGCGGTCAGCAGGCTGGCGGCACTGCGGAAAAGAAAGCGTTTGCCCTCGGTGGCAGCTTGCAGCAGCTGGGCCGCGAAGTGATCGAGGTCGGTCTGGGCTTCAGCATCGACCACGCAGCACACGTTGTCGTGCAACCCCAGTAGACGCGCACTGACGTCGCCGCGCACGTCGGCCAGGGTGAAGCGCTCCACTTGATCTGCACGAATGCGGCCGGCGGTTTTTTCTTCGACGTAGTCGGGCAGATAGCTGTGTTGGTAACCGAAAATGGAATCACGCGCGAATTCGGTTTCGTGCACGGGAATGGGCTGCCCGTCCGTAATGAGATAGTGCACGCTGTCACGGGTGAAACGCCCGCCTTCGAAGAATGCGGGCACCATGAAGTGCGCATCGAAAGGGCCGAGGGTTTCCGCGATGACGTCGGTTTCGACCGGGTAATGACCGCGCAGAGTGGAATCTGAGCGGCTGACCAGTAGCGGATTGATGCGCTGCCCGTGCTGTTCGAGCGCGTCGAGCGCCTGCCGGATGTTTACGCAGACCTCGCGGGTGACGGCTTTGGCACGTTCCGCGCTCATGCCGCGGGTATTGGTCAGCACGAAGAATAGCGGTGAGGCGTCAAGCAAGGCTTCGCGCAGGGTATCGACGTCCCAGGAGGTCAGCAGCAGGCAGCCATGCACCGTTTGCGAGCCAGTGGGGTCGTCGTCCAGTACGATGATCTTGGTGGTACTCATCATGGGCTCCTGAAGACGAGCCGCAGGCCGCCGATGGATTGGCGGTCTGCGGTTTGCCATGTCACGACAGTGCGCGTGCGCGCTCGATCATGCGGGCGGCGGTGATGCCGTTGAAATCCATGATCTCCGCAGGCGAGGCGGTGGTTTCGCCGCGCTTCCAGCAGAGCGTGTCGCGACGCGGGGCACGGCTGCGCAGCAGCACCGGTTCTAGCGGTGCGCTGGGCCCGCCGCTGACGGCCAGCAGCACGTCGCCGTCGAACAGTGCGTTGAACGACTCATCGGACATGAAACGGTCGTCCGCCTCGGAAACCGTGTCCCAGGCCACATCGCTTGGGCGATATAGGCGGCGCGGGTTGAGTACGGCGACGATGCGCACACGGTAGCCTTCAGCCTCGAGCGCGTCCTTGGCTTCGAAGACTGGCAGGAAGACCATGTCGCCGGTAACCGCGAAGACCACAGTGCCCTTGCTGCCGCTAGTGGATTCATAAAGCACGGCGGCGCCTTCCTCGATGGCGAGGCGGGCTTCGTCCAGGCTCAGATACACGGGCAGGGGGCTCTTGGAGGCGATGATCACCATGCCCTTGTTGAAGCTGCCGGTGGCGTAGGCGTAGGCGGCCTGGATCGCGTTGGCGTCGCAGGGGAACAGTGGGTAGACGTTGCCGTTGCGCATCATGGCCGCGAAGTAATTTTCGATCTCCGGGCGCTGATGGGTCCAGCCGTTACGGCCCTGCTCCAGTGCGCCTGCGGTGAACATGGTGACGATAGACGGCGTCTTGCGACGCAACTCGGCCATCGCCTGAGTCACGGTCTGTACGATCGGCCAGCCGTTGATCGCGAAGGATTCGTAGGAGAGCCACAGCGCGCGCGAACCGAATAGCGAGAGTCCCGCAGCAAGGCCGGCGCAGGCGTCCTCATTCAGTGGTTCGTAGACCTGCCCATTCGGCATCTGGTTGTAGAGAGGGTCCTGCGTGGGGTGGCGGATCTTGAGCGCGTCGTTGATGTTTTTCATCGCCGAGGCTTCGTTGCCGTCTGCATTGGTGACCACGAAGCGCGGGTCGGCCTTGCCGAGCTGTGCGACCAGTGCGCCCATGGTGGTCGAGGGCACGGCCTTTTCGCCCTTGGCGAAGTCCTGCATGGCGAATTCGGGCAGCGGTGCGAGCGCCAGCTCCGACTCGGTCACCGCCGTCTTGCCGGCAGGGCCACCGCCAGCGCGACTGAGGTTCTCGCGCACGAGCTGCCAGGCGTGTGGTGGCAGCGCGCGGCGCTTGAGGCCGTCGATGATGTGCTGTGCGTCGAGGGTGTCGGCAGGATAAAGGTTATGCGATTTGGCGCCGGTGGTATGCACGCCGGTGCCCTTGAGCTGCTTGAGCACGAAGGCAGTGAGCTTGCCGCCCATCGCAGATTTCGCGGCGCGATCCATCTCACTGAGCACTCGGCCGGCGAAGGCCAAACGCGCGTCGTGGCCGAAGCGGCTGCTATCCACGAAGGTGCCGTCCTGGGCGCCGTCGTCGAAGTCCTTGGCGTCTACCAGGATTACCTCGTCGAAGCCGTGTCCCTTCCAGTAGGCAATCATGGCGTCATTGTCGAGCAGCGACACCATCGAATGATGTTCCTGCGAGTAACCGTTCCACACCAACACGGGTAGGAAGTTGGTCACTTCGGGGTAGGCCGTGTGGAAGTGCATCATGGCGTTGAGCACATAGGGCTCGCCCATGCCGCCGTCGCCGATGGTCACGGGGAACAGCTTGTCGCGGTGCAGCAGCGCGCCGGCCATGGCGAAGTGCTGGCCCTGGCCGAGCGGGCCGGCGGGGGCCAGAAGACCGGGGATGGCGCCGGAGAGATGGCCGAGAAGGCCATGCTTCTCACGGAAGCGCGCCATCATGTCGGTCAGCGTGTTGATGCCCATGGCCTCAAGCGAGCTGTCGAGGAACATCGAGGCGTAGAAGCCAGGGGCGTGGTGTCCGACCTCAGTGACAATATTGGTGTGCCCCAGCATCATCAGTGAGGCATGCGCCTCTGCGCTGGAGGCGAAGCCACCGGGGTGGCCTGAGCCCTTTGAGCCGCAAACCTGCAAGGTGACGTAGCGCAAGGCATCGGCGGCGAGCAGGGTTTGGTACACGGCGCGGGTGTCGCTTGGATCGGCGATGGCCGACTGGCCCTCGGCGATGACCGCTTTGTCCGCATAGCGCTCGAAATCCTGCCAAGGCTTGCCGAGGTGACGAATGCCCTCGCAATAGGCGGGCAGATCGGTGTTGTTGATCTCGACTGGATTGCTGCTCATGGTCTCTCCCGTACCGCCGCTCTTTTCATAAGGCGGGAATAATTTCATAATGCGAAAAATCGCGCCAGGCAAACAAACGCGCTCAAACTGCTGCGGACGCACTGTTCGCCGATGTGGGAACCATAGGACGCTGCCTGGTATTTCGCAATACACAATCGTTTTCATAATGTGAAATGAGCAAATCTGTTAATCCCATCCAGGTCATCGAACGCTCGGCTACGCTGCTCGATACGATTGCAGCGCTGCCTGAGGCCGCCAGTCTGAAAATACTCTCCGCCGAGACCGGGCTGCATCCCTCCACGGCATTTCGCATCCTCGCGTCGCTGACGGAAACCGGTTTCGTCGAACGCGATGCTGCTGGGCGTTACGTGCTCGGACGCAAGTTGCTGCAGCTTGCAGGTCGGGTGCGGCGTGGTATCGACATCCGCGAAGAGGCGCGGGTGCACATGGAATGGTTGCGCGACCAGATCGGCGAAACGGTGAATCTCACCGTGCGCGAGGGCGACGAGGTGATCTACATCGAACGCGTTGCGCCCAAGCGCATGATGCGTGTCGAGCAGGTGATCGGCAGCCGCGCGCCACTGCACGTGACCGCCGTGGGCAAGCTGATGCTGGGCGAACTCGGCGATGCCTTCCTACATGCCTACGTTCAGCGTACCGGGCTGCCGGCCTATACGCCCAAGACCATCACCTCCGCCGAGCGCCTGCTCGCGGTGGTTCATGCGGCTGGGTCACGTGGTATCGCGCTGGACGATGAGGAGGCGGAGGAGGGCGTCGGTTGCATCGGTACGTTGATCCACGACAGTACCAGTGCCGTCGTCGCCGGCTTGTCGATTTCCGCGCCGATGGAACGCCGGCAGGATGCCTGGGTGCCACTGGTTCGCGATGCGGGGCGGCGTATTGCCGAGCGCCTGGGCTATTTCGAAGACTGACGCTGCCGCCGGTATGCGTCGGCACGCAGACCGGGGCAGGATTTACGCGATGTGCCGTGTACGACTCGCCGAGGTCTATTACAATCCCGCCTTAATCGTCCCCGGTAACGCTTGTCCGGAGGATGCGAGCCGCCTTGTGCGGCACTTCGAGCGTTCGTGACCGCAGGACAGGGCAACACTTGCTTTTCGACGAAACCAGACGGCATTTCTTCCGCCCGCTCAATGGCAAATACCGAGGGCAGGTGGTCGATTGCCTGAGCGTGCTGTACGAGCGTCTATATGGCGCCTATGCAGACTACAGCCGCAACCTCACACGCGATCAGGTGGTCGAAACCCTGGAGGAAGCCATCGCGCGCAGTCCGCTGCTCGACGAGGATGAGGGCGAGGAATACACGCCAGGCGCAAGGAGCCAGCGCGAGCAGGCCAATTGGGTGCTGGGGCTGTTGCTGGAACATGGCTGGCTGGAGCGCCAGATGGACGAGGCCACACTGCAGGCCACCTACGCCTTCACGCGCCACGGTCGCCTATTCACCCAGCCCATGGTCGATGCTTCTGGCGGGCGCTTCCGGACACGGCATCGCAACACGCGCAATACGCGCAACGCACTGCAGTCCTTTCTCGACAAGGGCGAGGTCTACGATCTGCTTGATGCCTACGAGTATTCCGAGCGTATCGTCGCGGATTTCTCGGACGTGATCGCCGAGCTGGACGAGCGCAGGCGACAGCTGGTCCGGGAGGTCGAATCGCAGCAGATCGTGCAGCGCGCCTCGGACGAATTCTTTGATTTCATGGAAAAACGCTTCATGCCCGACGTGGCGATCCGGCTCTCAGCCGACTCCGTCGAGAAGTACCGCGACGAAATCGCTGGGCTGATCGAGCGCATCAAGCGCAAACGTCGCGAGTTCAAGGAACAGGCGGAATGCGAGCTGCGGCGGGCGGCCCCGGAGCTGATCGGTGAGGTCAGCCGCTCGGTGCTGTACAGCATTCTCGACGGCATCGAGGCGCGCATGCACAATGCCTCGGCCACCATGCTGCCGGCCCTGCGTCAGGCGCTCAACGGCTTCACCCGCCGAGCCGACATCATCATGCGCCAGCTCAGTTATTCCGGTGGCGGATTGCAGAACCGACTGTTGCGATTGACCGAGCGCTTCCGGCAGGCCGCGCCGGAGCGGCAGATACAAGCGCTCGAAGCGTCTGGCGAGACCCTGGCGACGCTGTCCGTTGGCCTTGCCGACAGCGATGCGCTTCGTCTGTTTGCCCCGCGTAAACCGCGCGTGGTCAACGCCTCCGTGGAAGACAGCCCGGCGCACGACGAGGCCTCGCGCAGGGAAATGTTCCTGCAGTCCGCACTCGACCAAGCCTTCGCCTTCAACAGCCGTGCGCAGCGAGATTATGTGTTCGAAGCCCTGCGTGAGGGGCACCGTATCCACAGCCAGAACCTGCCCGTCCGCGATGCCCGCGAATTGCTGATGAGTGCCCATATCATCGAGATCGGCACGCAATCGACCAGCGAATTCGCGTTCAGGGTCACGCCGACACGCCAACGGGTCAGGACCGATTACTTCGACGCGACCGACGAATTCACCCTGGAACTGACGAAACGCCAAGACCATGCTGATTGATTATCTGAACGATGGGCTCGAAAAAACCGGCGTGACACTAGATGAATACCGCGAGCTGTGTCTGCGACTGCTCAATTACGGCGTGCTGTGCCGCGATGAAAGCCAGATCGAACAGCAGCTTTACGACCGCTATCTGCGAGTGTCCGGATGGATCGACGAATATCTGTCGGTGGTCGGTGTGCGTGTGTTTCATGACCGTCGTTTCGCCTATCTGCGACTCTATCCGCCCGGCAGCAGGATGCCGGGGATGGCGGATGCGGCCGAGGAGGCGTTTGCCAACGGTTTGCGCGCGCGTCTGCGGCAGGACGAGGTCGCCCTGCTGTTGGTGCTGCGGCAGCAGTACGACAAGGCCCTGCGCGAGGGGCAGCTTGACGACGGCGGTTACGTCACCGAATCGATCGAATCCCTCGGCATCGCCCTGCGCAACCAGCTGGGACGCTCACTGCCCGAGAAGCTGACCGACCGCAAGCGGGTATTCGAGCGCCTGCGCAAGCTGCGCCTGATCCAGTATCGCCAGGACGACGACCTAGACACTGGCGAGGCGGGCCTACGCATCCATCCCATGATCGTGGCCTTCGTGACCGACGAGGCCTTACTAGCCCTGGAAGAGGCGCTGCCGGTTGAGCCACAGGCGGAGGAAGACGATGTTTCTTAAGCGTTTCGTCTTCGTCAACTGGGGCAATATACCGAGCATCGAATTCGAGTTCGGGCCGATCAATCTGTTCTCCGGCGGCAACGGTTCGGGCAAGACCACGGCGGCGGATGCGATCCAGACCGTGATGACCGCGGCCCATGAAACCTTGTTCCAGTACAACCCCGGACAGGACGAGACCACGCAGCGTGGACGCGGCGGCAAGCGTGTGCGGACGATCTCCTCGTACGTGCTGGGTTGCGACGATGGCAGTTATGCACGCCTTGACCCCACCGACGGCTACCTCGCCGCGGTCTTTCACCCAAACGAGGGTGAATCGGCCGATCCTTTCACCGCGATCATCGCCGTGCGTGCCTGGCTTGATGTTGCGGGCGGTAATTCGGTGGCCCGCCAGGACGACGCCCAGTATTTCGTCGTCGCCGGTGCCGAACTGGGCCACGGCCACTTCGTGCGCGAGGGCGAGGCGGGCAGGTACGTGGTGGCGCTCACCGAACTCCAGACCGAGCTGATACGTGAATTCGGTAAGCGTCGCGTCGAGCGCTACGATGCCAAGAAGGCCTATCTGCGTCGACTCTACGGCGCCCTGCGGGGCAAGTCCGATTCTGTTTCGGAGCCGGAGGCGACCGCCGCCGCGCGCGCATTTTCGCGTTTCATGGCCTACAAGCCGGTCAAGAGTATTGATCGTTTCGTGGCTGAGGAAATCCTCGATCCGAAGGATCTCGGCGAGGCGGTCCGTTCCGTATCGAGCCAGCTCAAAACCATCCACGGTATGGAGCGCGACGCGGCCAGGCTGGCGGCCTCGATCACCACTCTCGCCCGCGCCAACGCGCACGCGCAGACGTACATCGATACCTGGATTGACCTCAACCTGCTCGACTACACCCTGGCCCAGGCCGAATACGGGCTGCGTCAGGAGGATTATCTTCGCGGCAAAGCGTTGCAGCGCGAGCAGCGTACGGCGCAGGGCGATCTGGAGGCGCGCATTGTTGCCGTTCAGACGCGGGCGGCGGGCGTACAGCGGCAGTTGATCGAGCATGAGGCCAAGCGCCAGGGCATCGATGCGCTACGCCAGAAAGACGAGTTGGCGCGGAAATCCGAGGCGCTCAATAGCACTCTGGTTGCCGGCGCGCATGAACTGGTACGGCAGGACAAGGCGATCACCGCGAACGTGCAGGCCACGCGTGAAATGCTTCGAGCGCTGGGCGATCCGCTCGTCGCCGAGGCCTTGCCAGGGCCGTCCGGTCTGGAGGGGCTGGCGCTCGGGCGAGCGGTGGTCGATACGGCCGCTGAGGTGCTGTCGGACGTTCACGCCCTAGTGCAGCGCGATATCGCCGGCGGCGCCGAAACCCTGGAAGGGCGCCTGGATACGATCCTGACGGTGCAGCGGACGCACAACCGCTGGCATGCGCTGTGGCACGAGCTGCGCGATTCAGGCAGCGAGCGTGATCGACTGATGACCTTTGTGCACGGCCGCCGCACGCGTTACAGCACGTTAACATCCCAGCGCGACGAAAAGCGGCGCGAGATCGAGCGGCTCGGTGCGAATCAGGTGAGCTATCCGCCAGCCGTCGAGCGGGCGCTCAAGGCCATCCGCCAGCACTGCCCCGAGGCCGATCCGCGCGTGCTCTGCGACCACGTCGAGGTCCGGGATGCGCGCTGGCAGGCGGCGATCGAGGGTTATCTGGGCGGGGCGCGCTTCTCGATCATCGTCGCCCCAGCTTATGAGGCGCAGGCCGTTCGTATCGTCCGCGGATTGCCGGGTCGCGACAACCGGGCGCGGGTGATCCAGGGACGGAAGGCAGCCGAGGATGCCGCTCGAATCACCCTCGACGAACAGTCCATCATCCACGTCCTCGAATTCACGCACGCGGTGGCCAGGGATTACCTGGTGGCGAGTTACGGCAGCGTCGCGCGTGTGGATTCGGCAGAAGTGCTGAGCAGGACACGCCGCGGTCTCACGGAGGACGGCATGGCCTCCGGCAACTACAGCATGTGGCGTTGCGACATACCTGATGCCGATCTCGTCTTCGGTGCCGCCGCGCGTGAGCGTGCCCTTGCCGCCAAACAGGTCGAGCTGGAGACTCTCGAACTCGAATGGCATGCCGCCAACGACCAGCTTCAGCAGGGGGCCGCGTTGTTGCGCGCCGTCGACACTCTCGCGGAATCCGTCTATGGCAGCGTGCTGCGCGAGGTGCTGGCCACGCAGCGCGCGCTCGATGAGAACGAGGTCCTGCTCACCCAGCTCGACCTTTCCGAACACGAGGATCTGGAGCAGCGATTGCAGACGCTGCAGGCCGACTACGTCAAGCTGCACGCCGAAAAGGACCATCTGAACGAGGAGAAGGGCAAGCTCGCCAAGGAACTGGAGGACATCGAGCGTCAGCTCAAGTTGCTGAGCGGCCTACAGGGGCGTAACCGCGAGATTGTGGAGACGCACGAAGCTGCACTCGCCGCCATCACGCCGATCTGGCCTGATTTCGACATCGACACCCGGCTCGAGGCAGCCGACCGCGAAGCGCGTGAACTGAACGTCGAATTCGCGAAGAATCACCGGGTGGAGCTGGAAAGAAACTTGCACGCTGCCGAGCGCAGGATGGCCGAGGAAATCTTGCAGCACAACCAGGACTGTCGTCCCTCCGATGCCATCGTCTACGCTCCGTTCAGTGGCGAATACGGGCAGGCCCTGTTCCAGGCCATCTGCGATGTGCGGCGCGATCTCGACCGCGTTCACAACTTTCTCCAGAACAATATCCTGCTCGAAAAGCACGCGCAGCTTTCGGAGCTTAAGGGTGCCTTCAACAACGCCTTCGTTTCGCACCTGTGCCACGCCATCTATCAGGCGCTCAATGAGGGCCGCCGCCAGATCGACCTGCTGAACAAGGAGCTGCAGCATCACCGTTTCGGTGCGGATCGCGAGGTCTTCCGCTTTGCCAGCGAATGGGTGCCTGAGTACCGTGACTATTCGCGCTTCTTCGAGGAAGTGGTTCGCACGCCGGGCCTGGGCGACGAGGTTTCGTTGTTCGACGCACAGCTCAGCGAGCGTTCGCGCAAGGTGCGCGACCATCTCATGGCCATGCTGCTCGACGACGACGAACACCGCGCCATGCGTGAACTGGAGCGCATCGCCGACTATCGCAATTACCGTCGCTACGAAATCTACAAGGAAGTGGAGGGCAAGGCGCCGATTCCGCTCAGCGAATACGGCACTGGTTCCGGCGGCCAGTTGGAAACACCGGCCTACATCATCCGCTCGGCTGCGATCACTTCCGCCTTCCGTTTCGCTGAAGGCGGCGCACATCTGCGCATGGTGCTGGTCGACGAGGCGTTCTCGAAGATGGACGAGACCCGTTCGCGCGAGGTCATTCAATACCTCTCCGCATCGCTCGGCCTGCAACTGACCTTCATCATGCCGACCAGCAAGTGCGGGCCGTACATGGACCTCATCAGCAACGAGTTCGTGTTTGCCAAGGTGCCGAGCGAAGCACCCAGGGGGCAATTATCGACGCGTGTGCTGGTCGACCGGAAACAGTGCAATCAGGCCCGCATCGAGGCGCTTTGGAAGGCGCACCGACACAGCGTTTACCAGCAGGCCGAGCTGGATTTCATGGAGGCGTTTGCGGAGTGACGGGGTGACTCGCAACGTGATGGCGCCAGTGGCATGAGCGCGCCGCCGCGGCCGCCCTGGCTGGATGACGAGCCGGAGGTGCTGGGCTTTCTGGGCACCTTGCTGGATTGGCTCGATCGGACCGATGCCGAAGTGCGGGTGCGCCCGCCGAGCCTGCGGCTTGACCGCAAGCGTGCTCCCCGATTGTACCGTCACGACCAAGCCGCAGACCGCACCTGGGCACTGATGCGTCGCGACCTCGAAGGACGAGTCTGCGATATTTTGCCGAAGCGGCGGCGCGGACCCTACGAGGCCGAATATGTCGGCGCTTCGCTCAGGCTGATCGAGGGCGGCGAGGCGATGCTTCGCGCATGGTTGTCGCGTCCCGCGCAGCCGCGTTACCGGGAGGCTTGGGCCATAGCCGTGGCTGCGCATGCCGATGCCTTCGCCGATCGAGGCGATGCATTGGCGTCACGTCCGGTCAAAGTGGCGGGTAAATCGCCCGCGGAGGTCGTCAGTGCCTTCGCGCGCATCGGAGAACCGTTGCACGATGGCCTCACGCTGCGCCAATTGAGCGCCCGATGCTTTTGGGGCCATTCCAAGTTGCTCGACGCGCGAGCAGGATTACTGAAACAGCTCTTTCCCACGCACTTGATCGCGCCGAGGCCGGTGCTTGCCCACGTCCACCTCGTTGGCGAACGCGCGGGCGTTCTGTTCATCGAAAACCAGGATACCTATATCCAGGCGTTATCGGGCCAGTCAGAGGCGCTGGCCCGGCTGGATCGGGTCTATGGCGCCGGGTTTCGCGGCAGCGCGGAGCGCATACGCACGCGCGACGGCGTGAGCTTGCACTACCACGGTGCCGATGACGCCGGCCGGCGAGGGCGCTTCGAGGACTGGTGGTTTGGTGGGCAGCCGGACGGCGATCCGCTTTGGTTCTGGGGCGATCTGGATTATGCCGGCATGGCCATCCTCAAGGCGCTGCGTCAGCGTTTCGGCGACGTGCGCGCCTGGCCGGCCGGCTACGACCGCTTGTTATCGGTGCTTGAGGTGGGCGGTGGGCATCTCCCTGAGGTTGCCGACAAGGCCGAACAGCTCGATCCGGGCACAACCGGCTGCGTCTACGCCGACGAAACCCTGCTCCCGGCCTTGCGCCGTCTCGGCCGCTTCGTCGATCAGGAAATCGTCTGACCGGCGCCTGGGTCATGGATGATGCGCGCAGTGCGTCAGTTTGAGCCGTTTAGTCGGGTACGCGCCCGGTTACGGTCCGGGCGTGCTCCATCGGCACCAGACCCCATTCGTACCAGTCGTCGCCGAACAGTTCAGCCGGATGCTGAGTACGATCAGTCCCATTGCCGCAGATCAGGGAATCAGCCGGGCAATACTGGTCGCACCCCCAGCAGATTCGCTCCGGATGCTTGGGGTTCAAGGGGAATCTCTTTGTCATAACGCGCTACCTTGTGAGTCTGTGGGTGCATGCCCACGTATCGCGATTTTCGAGGAATTTCGGCTCCAGCGTCTTGATTGAAGTCAATCTGGGTAAGCGAGCGGTTTACGAGCAGGTGGTCGGCGATGGGTGCGTAAGCAATGAAAAAAGCCCGCTGGAGCGCGGGTTTACGTTTCCTGGCCGATCAAAGCGCGCGCAGGAGCGGATGCTCGATTCCGCGTGCGCGTAAAGGTATCGAGCGCGGTCAGCGTGGACGCGGCGTAGGCTTCAAAATACGCCCCGCGCTCGGGGGGCTGGCTTCAAAGCGATTATCGTGACTGGCGGCGTTACTCGCTCCTCAGTTTGTCCTCGGTTCGGGTGTCGAAGTCGCTGGCGTCATGGCGTTCTCGGAGCTGCTCCGAGGGTTCGCCACGAGTGCGGTTGACCATGCGTCCGCGTCGCACGGGTTCGCGGGCCAACAGCGTGTCCGCCCAGCGGATAACGTGGGGGTATTCGTGCACCGAGAGGAATTCGCCGGCATCGTACTGCCGGCCTTTCACCAGTTCGCCGTACCACGGGAAGATGCCCATGTCGGCAATCGTGTACTCGTCGCCCGCGATGAACTCGCGTGACGACAGGTTGCGGTCGAGGACGTCGAGCTGGCGCTTGACCTCCATCGCATAGCGGTCGATCGGGTATTGCCACTTCTCCGGCGCGTAGGCGTAAAAATGGCCAAAACCGCCGCCGAGATCGGCCGTGGTGCCCATGTGCCAGAACAGCCAGCTCAGGGTCTCGGTGCGTTTGTGATGATCGGTCGGGAGAAAGGCCCCGAATTTCTCGGCGAGATAAAGCAGAATCGCACCCGACTCGAATACGCGCGTCGGCGGTTCGGTGCTCCGGTCGAGCATCACCGGGATCTTCGAGTTCGGGTTGACCTCGACGAAACCGCTGGAGAACTGCTCGCCCTTCATGATGTCGATCAGCCAGGCGTCGTATTCCGCGCCCGCATGACCGAGTGCGAGCAGCTCCTCCAGCATGAGGGTCACCTTGACGCCGTTGGGCGTGCCCAGGGAGTAGAGCTGCAGCGGGTGCTTGCCGATCGGCAACGTTTTTTCGTGCGTCGCGCCGGCCACCGGCCGGTTGATGCTGGCAAACTGCCCACCATTTTCGCGATCCCAGGTCCAGACCTTCGGCGGGGTATAGGGGTTTGCATCGGCCATGATTGGGGAAACCTCGTTAGGGAATGACATGCGCAACCGCAGGCGTGTTGGCGCGTCCGTATATCGCCTTCAGACCAGGACCGTTGCCACGGGTTCCGTGTGTGGCTCGCCGGCACGCCGCCGGCGCACTTCCCCATCATCGTACATGAACCGAGATCGCACGCATTTGCCCCATCATTTAGGGTGGCCTTTTGTTGTTTGGTGGTGGGGCAGCACCCCGCACCAAACGACTATTGAAAGTACGCAATCGAAGCGCTGTGGGCCGCTGCGAACCATTGCGAACTCAATCGAAAAATCTGCCGAATTGTAGACCTGCAAGCAGATTTTCCGGCCAGTGTGGTCGCCGGGGACGGGCATCAAACTCGTCTGCCTTCCGGGGCTAGTTCAATTCCCAAACACGGAATCGAACCCGCGTCCGCATGGTGCTTCAGACAGAGGGTTCAGCGGCTATGTCATTTTCGGCGGCGGGATCGGTGAGCCTCCGAATCGTCAGGGCGCAGCGTTGTTCAATCAAGGTATTGAGTTGCTCAACCACGGCATTGCCAGCAAAACAGTGTCCGGGGTCAGATTGGAGCTTGCGCGCCGTCGCTGGCAGTAACTTTGCCAATTCCAGAATGCGCCGTTTGGCTTGCGCCTTGGTAAAGCCTACGCCTACGGCGAACTGCTCCCAGTGCCGCGCCTGGACTTCGCTGAATTTGTACTTGCTGCCGATTTTCATCGCCATCTTCGGCGTCAATGTTGGATACACCGCCGTCGACAGCGTGTCGTAAAACGGCGCCAGAACGGGGGCCTTGCCTGAGTACAGCAGAGAGAAATTCTTGGCGTGCGCATCGTGATTGCCGATCAGGGCATTAAAGATCACGCAGTCGAACAGCCGCAGAACCTGCGGTGCGCTGGGGCGCGTCGCACTGCGTACCAGGTCAAAGCACTGGGCCAGATCCGGCCCTCCTTCATTTTGGTGTTTCATTTCTGGCACCACACATAGCGCTTGGCAGAAATCCTCTTGATGAAGGCGTTGTCGGTGCCCCTGCGCATCGATCAGTCGGTCGTAACGCTCAACCAGTAGAAAGGACCGGCTCAATACCTGGTGAACTTTTGATTTCGCTGGCTTGAACTGCATGGCCTCAGCCAGCGCCATGCAAAATCCCTCGTTGATCACGCTGTCTTCAACGGCGTGAATGGGGGATTTCAAGATGTGTGAGCTCGGCGTGCCATTGAGGGGCAGACCAATGCGGGCACCATCAAACACCACCGGTAGTTTGTCTTGAGCACCAGCCAATGAAAGCCGCAAGCCGTCTTTGCCCGCCAACATGGGGCGACGCGGCAACTCATCCAGGATGGCAACGACTTCCTCGTCGCTCAGCCATTGAACGTCATCGCTGCGGGTCGGTACAGGCAAAGTCTGTCCGGGCTCCAAGAAGGTGACGGCCCCGGCGCATTCGCCACCGATGTGATCCAGCAGCGCAAAGTCGTTCTGGCCAGAAACCTGGAACTGCTGCGCAATCAGGCGGCGCATCTGCCCTTCGGGTAAAAGACCGGCAAAGAAGGGACGCGTTTTACGATCGTCGAACGGCTCCGCTTGCAGGGGCAGCGAGGCGGACAAGGCAACAGCTTCTTTGTGTGACAGACAGCCGGGTGCGTACCGAAAGTTCAGTCGGCCATCGATCAGCGCCAACGTGCCGACACGCTCGGCAAAAAGCCAGACTTCCAGCTCATGCATCATGGTCGGAGCCCTCACTTCGATCTTCGGTTGCAACGGCGGGCAATCCGCTCAACTGGATCTCACCACCCAAGGCATCAATGACCCGGAGTACGTTTTCCAGTCGCAAGGTAGGCTTGCCTGCTTCAAGGTCGACAATGAAGCGCACACCAACCCCTGCCGCCAATGCCAACTGAGGCTGTGTCAGCCCGAGCTGCTTGCGAGCGGCACGCAGTGCATCGCCGAGTTGTTGAGGTGATCGAATGGATGTCATGGCTTGTTCAGTTTCCCGTTCGGGAAATTATCAGGCACAAATGGCCTATGGGCAAGCGATGTTTCCCGATCGGGAATGTTTTTAAGGGATGGGCCGTAAATTGTCTGATAACTTCCCGTTCGGGAAATATTTGTCCGTCTCGCTTCCAAGTTTACGCCCATTTTTACCCAATGTGGCGCAGCTTTCAGAACCGCGCCAAGGCCTTTTCTTTAAGGAGAATAGCGGTATCAATCTCCGCAAAAAGTGCGGCGAATAGATCGGTGCAACATATCGCTTGGCTTGCGCGCGGAACAGCGCTTTCATGGACTCCTGCCAACTCATTCGGAAGGAGCCCAAAATGGAAGGGATGCCTGATCGACTTGAATATTGATCACATCCTTTTTCTGCAACGCCAAAAATACCCGATCCAGAACGCCTTGTTTCGCCCAGCGATTCGCGCGCATATAAATGCTGTGCCAGCGTCCAAACCGCTGGGGTAGGCCGCGCCACTTGCAGCTCTGCTCGGCCACGTGCAGGATGGCGTTAAGCGACTGTAAATTCGATATTTTTACGTTGCCGCGCGGAATGGGCAACAGTGGCTCGATGGTTTTGTATTGCGGCGCGGTAATTTCCATGCAGCCATTATATCAATATTAGTGTGAACAGGCTCTAGCAAAAAGACGGGCCAGAGGCTATCGAAATACGGGAAACTTTATCAGCATGATTTTCTTTTTGTGTGGAAAACTGAAATTCAGATATCCACTCTATTTCACATAGAGTCCAAAATTCTTAGTTTCATAAATATCCCAGACTTATACGGATGAAGACGTGCAAATTTAAAAGCAAGAGATGCGTGATATTGTTATTGGTTTCTGTAAACGTATTGGCTCCTAACAAGGTGCTACCTTTCAGCCGCTCTTCAGCGGAGTCTGGCAGCCGAGCTTGGTGTGCGGTGTCCTGATTTTACCGCATTCACAGTAGACGTTCCTGGCGCAGACGTGTTTTACGATTCTGGATTAGTCATCCATCGATATATGATGGCCGCTCAAGTTTCCCAGTGACCCTATGCGGCAGTGCCCTCGTTTATGTATTACAGTCATGCGCGGTGAACACATGGGTCGGTTTTGTCCACAAGGTAGTGAGTAGTTCGACAGCAGCGAGCGAATAGGTCACTACTCTTGGTTTTCTGGCGATGTCGATCAACAACCAATTTTAGCGTCTTAATAACAGGTAATAACTTCTGGAGGTGGAATGTCATTTCCACGTAACAAAAATAAGCCTCTAATTGTTTTGATGGGCCTTTTCTGGCTTGCGATTACAAATGTAGCCATCGCGGGCGCCAATGATTTCGCAGGGCTTAAAGCAAAAGCTGAGCATGGAAACGCGGCTGCGCAGGAAAAACTTGCGACGGAATACGTTAATAGAGCAGAGGAGATTAGAAGATCAGGTGTGCTGAAAAATGACGTGCAACCTGTCTATCTTTTCCGAAAAGCCATGTATTGGTTTAGAAAATCTGCCAATCAGGGCAATCACGATGCGCAGTTCTATCTAGGAGCGAGTTACGCAGGCGGTTTTGGTGTGTCGAAGGATGAAGCCAAGTCTGCCTATTGGTATAAGAAGGCAATTCATGGGCTCAAGAAAGCTGCTCAGCAGGGTGATGATGATGCGCAGTACCAGCTTGGACGTGCCTACCGGTGGGGCAAAGGCGTGCCGGAGGACAAGGCCAAGACCGCCTATTGGAATGGGAAGGCTGCTGAGCAGGGCTATGCGAAAGCTCAGTACGGTCTCGGCGAAGATTATCTTCACGGCTGGGGTGTGCCGAAAAACAACGCCAAGGCCTACTACTGGTACAAGAAAGCTGCGGAGCAAGGGTATGACAAAGCGCTGAATAGGCTAGTGACCGCCTACCAGTACGGCGGCTGGGGGGTGCCGATAAATTACGCCAAAGCCGACTACTGGCTCAAGAAGGCCGCTGAGCATGGCGAAGTTGGTGCGCAGCAGCAACTCGGAGAGGCTTACTATTACGGTAGCTTAGGTATGTCGAAGGACAAAACCAAGGGCATCTTTTGGTACAAGAAAGCCGCCAAACAGGGCGATAAAATCGCGCAGATGGCTCTTGATTCTTACCATGACAATTTAGGTCCGTGAATAGCCGCCAGTTCTTGACACCCCATGACTCTTTTGTCGCTCTGAGCGTCCGCATTAACGGGGTAGAATCCGTCCGGGTTTTGCGTTGCGAATATGGGTGGCCGATAGGGGTATGGGGCCAACTCACCATTACATAGTGTGACATGGCCCAGATGTTGCTCCCAGATGTCAAAGGATGACATGGGATGTGATCGGACTAACAGCCAATAAAAAATCCCGCTGGAATGCGGGCTTGAGGATTATATCGGACAATGTTGGATCTAAAATTGGTGGCGGACGGTTGACCATGTGCCGACTGGCCTCCCGAGCTGATGAGTGCTGGCGCGGGTTGCTGTGAGTCACGCACCGAGCAGGCGGCGAGCCAGCCCCGATTGCATATCACGCCGTCCATCAGCAATCAGGTAGATGATGACTTGGCTGCCTGTGACACGGTAAATCGCGCGGTAAGGCTTGAAGGAGGTCTGGCGGTATTCTTTGATTCCAAGGCCAACCAGTTCTTTCGGGAAGCTGCCGCGTTCCGGGAATTTCGACAGGCTCTCCACAACGTCCATCAACTCATCCAACACATGGTTGGCGTTGGCCACGCAGTCGAATTCTGAGATGTAGTCGTGGATGGCTTCCAAGTCCTGCTCCGCACCTTCGGTGAGCAGAACTTCGAACTTGGCAGGTGCGCCTTTCATCAGATTGAGGCTCGCTTGGCGCGGAGGCGGGCAACGACGTCAGCCACAGGCTTGACCTTGCCAGCGGCCACATCTTGATTGCCCAGCGCAAGGATTTTTAGCAAGGCCAGCGTTTCTTGCGTCTCTTCGAACGAGGCGACGTCCTGCAGGACAGCCTTGGCCTCACCGTTTTGGGTGATGACCATGGGCTCACGCTGCTCAGCGAGGTGCGCCAGAACCTCGGCGGCGTTGGCTTTGAGATAGCTGATGGGCTTGACTTGTGATGAGTAGCGCATGGTCGTGCTCCAAACTTGATAAGAACTTAATATGGTCTTTTTATAGTCTCATGGCAAGACATCTGGATCGGATGCTAAGGAGCGTGAGTGCGCGAAGTACCACCATTGGGCGTTCGCCCTGACAGGGCAGCCAAGGGGTTTAAAGGGGATGTCCTACTAGGCTCGGCGGGTCTGCCGTTCCGCCGGGCTGGCGCCAACAAGCCGATGATGGCCTGCACTTACTGTGGCTACAGCTTCCAGGTTGGGTCAGAAAGAAACCCCTTGAAGATGCGCATGGATGCGGAGGTGAGCCAGGGTGCCGTATGGGTGCTGGTAGTCTTTCTCAGCATCATTGCTCTGCTTGTTGCAGGAGGCAACGGGTAGCTCTGAAGGTTGCAATTTTAGGCCGGTGGAGCGCCCCGGAATCTGGTCGAAACCGGGGCTGTTTCCGTAAAAACTGTGCCGCGAGATTGAAAACTTCCATGTTTTCAATGTGTTATTGGTGGAGGCGGCGGGAATCGAACCCGCGTCCGCAAGTCCTCTGCCTTTGGCTCTACATGCTTATCCCAGTCTTTGAGTTTAACCGCCTGCTACCCGACGGGCAGGGAAAACAGTCGGCGATCCCAGTAGGTTTTAACGAGTCGGCCCCGGGAGAGCGTCGTCGCGATCTTGTGAGAGTCGACGCCTGGGTCTGAGCGCACAAGCACGGCCCCAGTCAGACGGCACCCCTACCGGGTTTTAAGCGGCGAGTGCGTAGTTGTCGTCGTTGGCAACTATAAATTTGCAGCGAGATTTACGAGGGCAGCTACATCCTCGGCATGCACCTCCGGTTTCGCGACCCACGTCGAATCCAAGTCGCCCCCGATGGAACGACTTTAGTATACCAGAATGGCCCGTGAATAGGCAGAAAGGGCAGGTCTCGTACATGCGTGGGCGGGGCGATTCCTTTATGATTGCGCCCTCTTTGGCAGTCCGGGTTGATCGTTATGTTGTTGGTTCAGGGCCATGGTGCGTTGTCCGAGTTTCGTCGTTCACGCTTGTTGGCGCGGCTGCGTGCCGTCGCTCCGGCGGTTGACGATATCTCCGCTCACTTCGTCTATTTCGTGTTTCCTGTGCGCGCGCTGGACGAGCCGCAGCACGAGCGGTTGATGGACGTGCTGGAGGCGCCTCGCGTGGCGCCGGCGACTTCGCAGGCGGGTGAAGTGGTGGAGTGGCTGGTGACGCCGCGGCCGGGCACGATTTCTCCCTGGGCGAGTAAGGCCACCGACATCTTGCATCACAGTGGTTTGGAGATCGTGGAGCGGGTGGAGCGAGGCGTGGCCTATCGACTGACGTTGTCGAAACAGCTAGACGAGCCGGCGCTTAAAGCCTTGCGTGAGGCGCTCCATGACCGCATGACCGAGACGGTGCTTGAGTCTTCCGATGAGGCTCTGGCTTTGTTCAGCGCGTCACGACCGGCGCCGCTGGGGCATGTCGAGCTGGGCGAACAGCCGCTGGCGGCGTTGCGCACGGCCAATGCCGCGCTGGGGCTGGCCCTATCCGACGACGAAATCGAATATCTGGCGGAAAACTACGTCGCACTTGAGCGCAATCCGACGGATGCGGAGCTGATGATGTTCGCGCAGGCGAATTCGGAGCATTGTCGTCACAAGATATTCAATGCCAGTTGGATCATCGACGGACAGCCTCAGAACAAGAGTCTGTTCGAGATGATCCGAAACACTTACCGCCATGCCCCGGAGGGCATTCTCTCGGCCTACCATGACAACTCCGCGGTATTTGCCGGTCCGGACGATGTGGTGCGCTTTGCGCCGGAGGCGGGCGGTACGCGCTACGTCTCCTGCCGCGAGCCGATGCACGTGTGCATCAAGGTGGAGACGCATAATCATCCCACGGCAATTTCACCGTTTCCGGGCGCGGCCACCGGCGCGGGCGGAGAAATTCGCGATGAGGGTGCGACCGGGCGCGGTGCGCGTCCCAAGGCGGGATTGACGGGTTTTACGGTCTCGAATCTACGGATTCCTGGCTTCGAGCAACCCTGGGAATTTGATTACGGCAAGCCTGCGCGGATCGTGTCGGCGCTCGACATCATGCTTGAGGGGCCGATCGGCGGCGCCTCGTTCAACAATGAATTCGGACGCCCCGGCATCGTGGGCTACTTCCGCACCTATGAGCAGAGCGTCGTCGGCCCGCAGGGCCGCGAGGTGCGCGGCTATCACAAGCCGATCATGCTGGCCGGGGGCGTCGGTGCGATACGTGCCGACCAGGTGGACAAGCAACCGATTCCCCCTGGTGCGCAGGTGGTGGTGCTGGGTGGGCCGGCAATGCAGATCGGCCTGGGCGGCGGTGCGGCTTCGAGCATGACCACCGGTTCCAGTGACGAGCTACTGGACTTCGCCTCGGTACAGCGCAGCAACCCGGAGATGGAGCGCCGCTGTCAGGAGGTGATCGACCGTTGTGCGGCGATGGGTGCCGACAGCCCGGTGTTGTCGATTCACGATGTCGGCGCCGGTGGCCTGTCCAATGCGGTGCCGGAGCTGATGAACGATGCCGGCCGGGGCGGGCGCTTCGAGCTGCGCGCGATTCCCAACGATGAGCCGGGCATGTCGCCGCTGGCGATCTGGTGCAACGAGGCGCAGGAGCGCTACGTGCTCGCCATCGACAGCGAACGCCTGGATGTCTTTACCGCGTTGTGCGACCGCGAGCGTTGCCCCTATGCGGTGATCGGCGAGGCGACGGCTGAGCAGCGCCTGGTGGTCGGCGATGCGCTGCTGGAGGAGACCGCGGTCGACATGCCGATGGAGGTGCTGCTGGGCAAGCCGCCGAAGATGCTGCGCGAGGTACGTCGCGCGCCGGTCGCACATGCGGTGCCTGAACTGGACGGGATCGAGGTTGCGGAAGCGGTGCGCCGCGTGCTGCGCCTGCCCACGGTGGCTGGCAAGGGCTTTTTGATCACCATCGGCGACCGCACGGTTGGCGGACTGGTGGCGCGCGATCAGATGGTCGGTCCCTGGCAGGTGCCGGTGGCCGACGTCGGTGTCACCCTGAGTGATTTCTACGGTTATACCGGCGAGGCAATGGCGATCGGCGAGCGCCCACCGCTGGCGCTGTTGAGCCCGGCGGCCTCCGGCCGCATGGCGATCGGCGAGGCGTTGACGAATTTGGCGGCATCGGCCGTGGCACGTCTGGGCGATGTGCGCTTGTCGGCGAACTGGATGGCGGCGGCCGGACACCCCGGCGAGGATGTTGCGCTGTATGAGACGGTGCGCGCGGTGGGTGAGGTGTTGTGCCCAGCGCTGGGGATCGCGATTCCGGTGGGCAAGGATTCCATGTCGATGAAGACGGTTTGGCAGGCAGATGGAGAGACCCGCGCGGTCACTGCACCGCTGTCGTTGGTCGTATCCGCCTTCGCGCCGGTCGAGGACGTGCGCCGCACCCTGACGCCGCAATTGCGGCGTGATGCGGGCGATACCGACCTCGTGCTCGTGGATCTCGGCAAGGGGCATGACCGTCTGGGAGGGTCGGCGCTGCTGCAGGTCTACGGCCAGCTTGGTCATCAGGCGCCCGATCTCGACGCGCCGGAGACCCTACGTGGCTTCTTCGAGGCCATCCAAGGGCTCAACCGCGACGGCCGCCTGTTGGCTTATCACGATCGCTCCGACGGTGGCTTGCTGGCGACGCTGTGCGAGATGGCCTTCGCTGGTCGCTGTGGGCTGGACATCGACTTCGGCGACGTGCGCGAGCCACTGGCGAGCCTGTTCAGCGAGGAATTGGGAGCGGTGATCCAGGTGCGTCATACCGACGTGGACGAAGTGCTGATGACCTTGGAGCAGCATGGTCTTGGGCATCACGCGCGGGTAATCGGCGCGCCCGGCGCAGACGATATGGTCCGCATTCGTGCAGGGGGCCGCGAACTCTATTGCGAGACGCGTGTCGCGCTGCATCGCCTGTGGGGCGAGACGAGTTACCGCATGCAAGCCCTGCGCGACAATCCGGATTGCGCGGAGCAGGAATTCGCGAGTCTGGGGGCACCCGATGATCCGGGTTTGTTTGCGCGCTTGGGCTTCGACCCGGCCGATGACGTGGCTGCGCCGTTTATTGCACGGGGTGCCCGTCCGCGCGTGGCCATCCTGCGTGAGCAGGGGGTGAATGGCCAGATCGAGCTGGCCGCGAGCTTCCACCGTGCGGGCTTCGAAGCGGTAGATGTCCATATGAGCGACATCCTCGAGGGTCGCGTCGATCTGTCCGATTTCCGCGGACTTGCGGCTGGCGGCGGCTTTTCCTATGGCGACGTGCTCGGTGCCGGTGGCGGCTGGGCCAAGTCGATCCTGTTCAACCCGAGCGCGCGGGATGCCTTCGAGGCCTTCTTCAACCGCGAGGATACCTTTGGGATCGGTCTGTGCAATGGCTGCCAGATGATGTCGCAGCTCAAATCGCTGATTCCCGGCGCCGATCACTGGCCGCGCTTCGAGCGCAATGTCTCCGAGCAGTTCGAGGGGCGCCTGAGTCTGGTTGAGGTCATGCCTTCGCCTTCGATCCTGTTTGCGGACATGCAGGGCGCTATGATGCCCGTTGTGGTCTCGCATGCTGAAGGACGTGCGCATTTTGTCGATAACACCGAGGCCGCGGTGGCGCGCGCCGGTCTGGTGACGCTGCGCTTCGTGGATCATCACGGCCATCCGACCGAACGGTATCCCGAGAACCCCAACGGCTCGTCCCTGGGCGTGACCGGCCTGTGCTCGGTGGACGGGCGTTTCAGCATCATGATGCCGCACCCGGAGCGTACCTTCCGTAGCGTGCAATACTCTTGGTGTCCGTCGGAATGGGGCGAGGATTCGCCTTGGATGCGACTGTTTCGCAATGCACGGGTATGGGTCGGCTAAGAGCCGCCCGTGCTCGGGTGGTAGAATGCTCTGTTTGAGATGCGCACCGGAGGTGCCCGATGCTTGAGATCAGTGTGCGTTTCGCGCCCGGTTTTCCCGATGACACCCGCGCCGGCCTGCGTGCCGAGGGCGACGTACTGCCGGAATACGGTCAGGTCTGGATATGGGATATGGCCTATGCCCAGACCTTGCATGCGCTGGCCGGCAGCGAAGCCGGACATTCGTTGCGCGAGGATCTGGAATTGTGGGGCATTAATATGTCCAGCAAGGTCTTTCAGCCGATCGATCACATTCGCGCCAAGGGTCATCTGAGCCTGCGGCCAGGCTTCGCGCTGGACGAGTCGCTATCCAGTGAATCGGTGTTGACCTATCGCGTCACCGGCGCCGCAGGCGAAATGCCGAAGGTGGAGATCGCAGCATCGGCCGAGCTGACGCCGGAGCAGCGTGCGGCCGGGGTGGTCGCACTCGGACAATTCTTCGTTGATCAAAACGAGCTGTTCGTCAAGGAACTGCCGTTGCACGTGTTGGCCTTCCGCAAATTCTATGGCGACATCGCGCCGGAGAGCGACCCGAGCAGCGTGGATGATGCACCGATGTTCGCGATTCAGAAGGCGCTGGAGTACTTCAACAGCGTGGCCAACGGTGCCCGCCATTAGCATGGCCGTGGGACGATGACGATCCGTTGCATCACCTTCGATCTCGACGACACGCTTTGGGATTGCGAGTCGGTGATCGTAGCCGCCGAGGCGCGGTTTCACGATTGGCTGGTCCGTTGCTGTCCGGCGCTGGCCGAGCATTACGACCTCGACGCGTTGGTGCGTCACCGGGTCGCTTACTTCCAACGCTTCCCGGAACTGCAGTACGACCTCACGCGGCTACGCAGGCAATGGCTGACGGCGCTATCGACCGAGTACGGGCACCCGACCGATTGGGTGGACGAGGGATTTCGCGTGTTCTGGCTGGCGCGCAACGAGGTCGAACTCTACCAGGAGGCGGTCGGATTGCTAGAGGGGCTGCGTACGCATTATCGCGTCGGTGCGATCACTAACGGCAATGCCGACGTGCATCATATCGGTGTCGGACACTACTTCGATTTCGTGATCACGGCGGCCGAGGCGGGTAGCGCCAAACCTTCGCCCGGCATCTTCAGGCAGGCGCTGCAGGCCGCTGGTGTTCCCGCGTCGGCATGTCTGCACGTTGGCGATAATCCCTATGCAGATGTACAGGGCGCGCGGGCGCAGGGCATGCGCACAGTATGGGTCAATCCCACCGGGGCGCCCTGGCCGGCTGGCGATCCGCGTCCCGACGCGGCAGTTCGCCACGTCGGCGAGATCGCCGGATTGCTCACGCACTGGGCTTAAAGCCCAGCGCGCGCTTGGCTCAATGGCGGACCGGACCGCCGGTATTGGGCAGCATTAGGCTGAAGACACAAGCTATCACCCCCACACCGACGAGCACCCACAGCACCTCGATCAGGCCGGCGTGACTGGCGACCAGGCCCAGCAGCATCAACGCTGCAGCGCCGAGTCCGTTGGACACGCCCAGCGCGATGCCCGAGCCCATGGAGCGGTTCTCGGGGAAGATGTCCTGGCCGATCACGATGCTGATCGGCAGGGTGGCGAACAGGGCGATGCCGAGCAGGCCCAGCAACAGCCACTGCGCCAGTCCGGTTACGTACATGAACAGAGCCAGCAGCAGCGTCGAGGCGAGGATGGCGGTAAACACCACGCGCTTGCGACCGAACAGGTCGGAGAGTTGCCCGCCGCCGACATTGCCGATGATGCCGACTACCAGCAGCACGCTGATCAACGCGGAGGAGTCGACCAGCGAGTGGCCGCGGTCGTGCCACAGGATTGGCAGATAGGTGACGATGCCGAAGATCATCAGCGCGCGCAGGCTAGAGAAGCCGACTAGGGCGGAGAGCGGTCCCAGGTGGCGGCGCCAAGCGATGGGGGTGGCGTTGGGGTGGCGCGGCGGCTGTACGGGCAGCGTGTTCCATAGCAACGGCACGCTGAATAGTGCCGGGAGTGCTAGCAGCCAGAGGTAATGCAGGCCCCAGCCGGCGACCACCAGGCTGGCGAATAGCGGCCATAGACCGCGACCGACTTCACCGCCGACCAGAAACAGCGCGAGGCCGAAGCCCTGTCGGCCGCGACTCAGCGCGCGCGCGCCGGCGAGCGCTTGCGGGTGGAACAGTGAATTGGAAATGCCGATGACGATGAGCACCGGAATCAGCACCCACAGATTGGGCGCGAAACCGATCATCGCGCCGGCGAGATTCGAGCCGAGAACGCCCATGACGATGAACATACGTCCGCCGAAGCGATCCGCGATCCAGCCGGTGAAGGCCTGGAGCGCCTGGCCGATGAGCAGGGCGGCCATGACCGTGCCGGCCAGGCCGACGTGGAGATGTAGATTGAGCAGGACGGCAGGGAGCACGCCGGGCAGATAATTGGCGGCGCCGTCGTTGAGAAAGTGGAGCCAGCCCAGTCCGCCCAAACGATTATACAGCGGGCGGTCGGCGTCGACTTGGACGCGGTCGCTGGCCAGTTCGGATGCGCTCATCGAAATTCCTTGCAGGTTGAAAATTAGGGAGCTATCTATTTTCGCAGATTGCCGGGAGGCTGTCAGCCACGGTGGCTGTGCGGTTTATCGTCGGAGCAGGGGCCGCAGTGACGGCCAGACGTTATCGAGCAGTTGCGGCTGGGCAGCGGCGGTCGGGTGGATGCCGTCGGCCTGCATCAGCGCCGGGTCGGTAGCCACGCCTTTGAGCAGGAACGGTACCAACGGTGTGTGTGTTTGTCGGGCCACGGCCTCATAGACTCGATGGAACATCTGGGTATAGGCCGGGCCATAATTGGGTGGCATGCGCACACCGAGCAGGAGCACGCGCGCACCGCCGCGCTGTGCAGTCGCAACCAGTTGTTCGAGTTGCGCGCGGAAGGTCGCGATGGGTGTGCCGCGAAGACCGTCGTTGCCGCCGAGTTCGATGACGACCAATGATGGGTGGTAGCGTGCCAGCTCGGCGGGTAATCGGGCCAGGCCGCCCGCCGTGGTATCGCCGCCGATGCTGGCGTTGACGACGCGATCGGGATAGCCTTCCTGGAACAACCGCGCCGCCAGCAGGTGGACCCAACCGGCATCGACCGGTATGCCGTGAGCGGCGCTCAGGCTGTCGCCGAGGATCAGGATGATGGGTGCCTTGGCCGCTGCAGCGGCGGGGCCGGTGGCGAGCAAGACGATTAACAGGCAGCGGATGAGGGTGGCACGCATGGTGGAGGATTCTAGCGCGTCGGCCGTGACCGCGGTCGGTCTGTCCAAATCGATTCACGGACCGGACGGGGTGTTGAGCATACTCGATGGCGTGGATCTGCGTGTCGAGGCGGGTGAGTCGGTGGCGATCATCGGCGCCTCCGGTTCCGGCAAGTCGACCTTGTTGGGGTTGCTCGCCGGATTGGATGCGCCGAGTGCGGGTGATGTCTTTCTCGCCGGAGAAGCTCTGGGGCCGCTGGATGAGGACGGGCGTGCCCGTGCCCGCGCGGGCCGGGTTGGCTTTGTATTCCAGTCTTTCCAGTTGTTGCCGGGGCTCACGGCACTGGAGAATGTGATGTTGCCGCTGGAGCTGCTTGACCGTCCGGCGCGCGGGCCGGCCTTGCTGGTGCTTGAGCGCGTCGGCTTGGCCGCGCGGGCAGCACATTATCCGCATCAGTTGTCGGGCGGCGAACAACAGCGCGTGGCCATTGCGCGGGCCTTCGTGACCCGTCCGGCCGTACTGTTCGCCGACGAACCGACCGGTAATCTAGACGAGGCTAGCGGCACGCAGGTGATCGACCTGCTGTTTACCCTCAATGCCGAACAGGCAACGGCGCTGGTCTTGGTCACTCACGACGCGGTCCTTGCCGCACGCTGCGCGCGGCGCTACCGGCTGCAGGCCGGACGTCTGGCGCCGTGCTGAGCGGGTTGCTGCCGCCGCGTCTGGTCTGGCGCGCGCTGCGCCGGGACCTGCGTGCGGGGGCGCTGCGCGTGATTGTGTTCGCGCTGATCGTGGCGGTCGGCGCGATCACCGCGGTCGGCGTATTCACCGACCGCGTTTCGCGCGCGATGAGCGACCAGGCCAGCGGCCTGTTGGGAGCGGATTTGGTGCTCGATTCAGCGGATGCGATACCCGGTGCGGTACGCGCGCGGGCGCGTAGCCTCAATTTGCAGGGCGTCGA
Organism: Acidihalobacter yilgarnensis; assembly: GCF_001753245.1. Classification (NCBI taxonomy): domain Bacteria; kingdom Pseudomonadati; phylum Pseudomonadota; class Gammaproteobacteria; order Chromatiales; family Ectothiorhodospiraceae; genus Acidihalobacter; species Acidihalobacter yilgarnensis. Next base: position 1,617,859 of record NZ_CP017415.1, read on the forward strand.
TGCGCTGGGTTTTCCCAGCGTGGTACTCAGCGGGGAACACACCGTTCTGGTCATGGTTCGGGCGCTTGGCAAGGGTTATCCACTGCTGGGCGAAGCCAAGCTGTCGGATACGCCGTTCGGCACGGAGCGCACGGTCCATGGCCCGCCGCATACGGGCACCGTCTGGTTGAGTCGAGAGGCGCTTGAACGTCTGGGACTCGCGGTGGGTGAGCGCCTCCAGCTCGGCAATGCGCATTTACGTATCGCTGCGGTCGTGCGCGAGGCACCGGGTACGGGTGCAGGATTGTTCGATTTCGCCCCGCGCCTGATCATGTCGCTGTCCGATGTGGCCGCCACTGGCCTGGTGACCCCGCAAAGTCGCGTGCGTCACGACCTGATGCTGGCAGGTCCCTCGGGGGGATTGATGCCATGCGCCGTTGGCTGGTTACACACGCGCCGGTCGGTATGCAGGTCGAAGACGTGCGGAGTGGTCGGCCCACGCTGCGCGTGGCGCTGGATCGTGCGCAGCGCTTTCTGTCTCTGGCGGCGCTGGCTGCGGCACTGCTTGGCGGTGGTGCAATCGCCGTTGCCGCGGCGAGCTTTGCACGTCGGGAGTCGGACCAGAGCGCGTTGATGCGCTGTCTGGGGGCGAGCGGTTCGATGGTGTTGCGTCTGGCGATCTGGCGGTTACTGGTTGTCGGATTGTTCGGGAGTTTGCTTGGGCTTGCGCTCGGCGCACTGGCGCAATGGGGATTGTCGGCATTGCTCGCTGGCTGGTTCGCCACGCGCCTGCCATTACCTGGCTGGGGGCCCTTCGGTGTCGGACTGATCAGTGGATTGGTGTTGTTGCTGGGCTTCGGCCTGGTGCCGGTGCTGCAGGTTGGGCGTGTGCCGCCGCTACGCGTGTTGCGGCGCGAGTTGAGTTCGATGCCGGCCTCCGCGTGGCTGACCGCAACCGCGGCCTTGGCGGCGATGGGCGGGTTGCTGCGCTGGCAGACGGGTGATTCGCAATTGTCGCTGTGGGTGATCGGCGGTGGATTGGTGACCGTGGTGGTGCTGTGGACCGTCGCGCGTGGATTGATGCTGGGACTTGCGCGCTGGCATCCTGGCGGCACACGTTTCGGCTGGCGTTTTGGGCTGCGTAACCTCGGGCGGCGCGGTCCCTTGGGCGCGGTGCAGCTCGCGGCGGTGGGTCTGGGTCTGTCGACGCTGCTGCTGCTTGCCTTCGTGCGCGGTGATTTGCTCGATGCCTGGCGGCGAAGCCTGCCGGCGGATACGCCGAACCAGTTTGCGATCAATATCCAGACCGCACAGCGTGACGGCGTACGCGCACTCTTTGCGGCGCATGGGTTGCCCGCGCCGGACTTCTACCCCATGGTTCGGGGGCGGCTCGTTTCGATCAACGGGAAGCCGGTGCGCGCGCGTGATTACGCCGATGGTCAGGCGCGTCGTTTGGTGCGCCGCGAGTTCAATCTATCGTGGGCCAGTCACTTGCAGAAGGGTAACCAGCTGGTGGCAGGGCACTGGTGGGCGAGCGAAACACCGCGCGGATTTTCGGTGGATCAGGGGATCGCGCGGACCCTTGGTATTCATCTGGGAGATCGATTGGGTTTCGAAACGGCGGGTCAGGCATTTTCCGGCAAGGTGGAGAGCCTGCGCAACGTGCGCTGGGACAGTTTCAGGCCGAATTTCTTCGTGGTGGCCGTGCCCGGCATGCTCGATGGTCTCCCTGTGAATTGGATCACGAGTTTCTATCTGCCGCCGGGTCATGCGGCCTTCCTGCCTGCGCTGGTGCGGGCTTATCCGGGGGTTACCCTGTTCGATGTCGACCGCCTGCTGGCGCAGGTGCGTTCTATCATCGAACGTGGCGTCCGTGCGGTTGAGTATGTGTTTGCCTTTTCGTTGGTGGCCGGGCTGATCGTGCTTTACGCCGCTATCGATGCGGCACAGGCGGCACGACGGCGCGAACTGGCCGTATTGCGCACACTGGGTGCTTCGCGTCGCCAGCTGCGCCTTGCGCTGGCCGCCGAGTTCGCTGCACTGGGTATACTGGCGGGCGTGATTGCCAGCGCCTCGGCCAGCCTGTTGGGATACGTACTGGCCGTCCATATCTTTAATCTCGACTACTCGCCAGATCCACGGTTATGGTTGGTCGGAGTCGCCAGCGGTACGTTGCTGGTGTTGGCGGTGGGTCTGTGGGGGACGCGCGCCGCCGTGCGCGTGCCGCCACTGGTGGTGCTGCAGTCGCCAGATTGAATATCAGTGCAGAGTGCCGGAGTTCACCCTTAGATGAAACAGACCCCAATACCGCAGTCTGATCAGGCGTCGTTGAATGAACAATTGCTCGCTGCCGTGGAGGATGCGCGTCGCGAGGAAATGACGCGTGCGCTGGCACATCTGGCCGATGCCGGGGAGCGTGAGCGCAAGCGCCCGGATGGGCGTGCCGCGGCCCTGCGCTTGCTGGAAATGGGTGCCGATATGGATTCGGTGCTGGCTGCAGTGCTGGCTGATCCCAGGTTGCGTGAGCGCCTGTCGCCCGAATTCCTGACGGAAACGTATGGCGCGCCGATGGCGGCGCTGGTGCGCAATATCCATTGGCTGAATACCTTCAAGGAATGCCGCGAGGAATTCGTGCAACCGCCCGAACAGGCCGAGCATCTGCGTCGTATGCTTCTGGCGATGGTCGATGACGTGCGTGCGGTGCTGGTCAAACTGGCCTATCGCGTAGAGCGCCTCCAGCTGCTGGCCGAGGAATCCTACGAGACGCGGCGCTGCATTGCGCGCGAGACGCTTGATATCTATGCCCCGCTGGCCAACCGCCTGGGTCTGGGTCAGCTCAAGTGGTCGCTGGAGGACTTGGCCTTCCGCTACCTCGAACCGCAGACCTACAAGCGACTGGCCAAGTCGCTTGAGGAAACCCGTGATTCGCGTGAAGGCTACGTCAGTGGTTTTGTGAACGAGTTGCAGGGGGCGTTGAAGGCGGAGGACATCGAGGCGGAGGTCTACGGACGGCCTAAGCATATCTATAGTATTTACAATAAAATAAGTCGAAAAAATATTGATTTAAATGATCTTTATGATATCCGTGCCGTACGTGTGCTGGTCGACCGCGTGTCCACTTGCTATGCCGTTCTCGGCGTGGTCCATGGCCGTTGGACGCACATTCCGAAGGAGTTCGACGACTACATCGCCAATCGTAAGGAAAACGGTTATCAATCGCTGCATACGGCCGTGATCGGGCCGCAAGGCAAGGTTGTCGAGGTGCAGATTCGTACGCACGAGATGCACGCGCTGGCGGAGCAGGGCGTGGCTGCACATTGGCGCTACAAGGAAGGCGGGCGCCACGACCAGGCACTGGACCGCGCGGTCAGCTCCCTGCGCAATCTGCTGGATCATCGAGACAATGACGAGGAGTTGCTGGAGAGCTTCCACGCAGAGCTGTTCGGCGACCGCGTCTTCGTGCTCACGCCACGGGGCGACGTACTCGATTTGCCCAAGGGCTCGACACCGCTCGATTTCGCTTACACCGTACACTCGGAAGTCGGGCATCGCTGCCGAGGTGCCAAGGTTGACGGACACATCGTGCCCCTGACCTATATCCTTAAATCCGGCGAGCAGGTCGAAATCCTTACCGCGCGCGAGCCGAATCCCAGCCGTGACTGGTACAACCCGAATACCAACTACCTGTTCAGCGCCCGCTCACGTGCCAAGGTGCGTCACTGGTTCGCGCAGCTTGACCGCGATCAGCATCTGGCCGATGGCCGGACGCTCCTGGAGCGGGAATCCCATCGTCTGGGTGTCGCCGTGCCCGATCTGGATGTGCTGGTGCGCCGTTTTCACCTGCAGACATCTGACGAGCTGTTGTTGGCTATAGGACGCGGCGATGTCCGTCCCGGGCAACTCGCCTCAGCGTTGCAGGGGCCAGCCGCACCCGCACAGTTGCCTACCGCTGGTATGCGTAAGGCGCCTAGCCGGAATGGACAGGCGGACCGCGATGCCATTCGGGTGCAGGGCGTCGGTAACTTGTTGACCCAGTTTGCCCAGTGCTGCAAGCCGGCCCCCGGCGATCCCGTGGTGGGCTACATCACGAAGGGTGAAGGCGTGGCCATTCATCGCATCGACTGCCCGAATATCCTCAACATGCCGGATGCGCAGCGCAAGCGCCTGATCGAGGCGGATTGGGGCGATCAGCCGCACAGTTACCCGGTGGATATCCACATCGAGGCCTACGACCGTCAAGGTTTATTGCGTGACATAACCCACGCGCTGTCGAACGAAAAGATCAACGTGCTCGCGGCCAATACCCGTACGAATCGAGACGATCAATCGGTCATTATGGATCTTGAGGTGGAGATCGTGGACATCACGCAGCTTAGTCGGATACTGGATAAGCTGGCACAGCTGCCGAATGTAATAACCTCAGAGAGAAAGCACTAATAAATTAATGTCTTATATATTAATCTTAATGTTGATTGATGATTGTTTTTCTTGGGTGACTCGCCTACCCGGCGCTGATGTGGCGACCGTGTAGATACCGCTCGTTTCACCCGTTCCGAGCGCCTTCCCGACATTGCGATCCAGCGAGGTAATCCCATGCCTGTAGCCGAACTCGATGATTTGCGTATGCATTACCGCCTGGAGGGGCCAGAAGGCGCGCCCGTGCTGATACTGTCCAATTCGCTGGGCGCCGCGCTTGAAATGTGGAATCCGCAAATGCCGATCCTTGGCGAGCGCTTCCGTGTGCTGCGTTACGACACCCGTGGGCATGGACGTAGTGGCATCACACCGGGGGCCTATACGATTGAGCGCCTCGGGCGCGACGTGGTCGAATTGCTTGATGCGCTGGGCATAGCGCGCGCGCATTTTTGCGGACTTTCCATGGGCGGCATGACCGGCCTCTGGCTCGGCATTCATGCCGCCGATCGCTTGGGACGCCTGGTGTTGTGCAATACGGCGGCTCGTCTCGGAACGCCTGCCGATTGGGATGAACGCATCGGCTTGGTGACCGGGGGTGGGATGAACGCCGTGGTCGGTGGGGTGATGGAGCGCTGGTTCACCGCGGACTTCAGGGCGCGTGAGCCGGCTGAGTGTACGGCGATTCAAGCCATGCTCAACACGACTTCTCCGGTTGGTTATGTGGCATGCAGCGCAGCCATTCGCGACATGGATTTGAGCGCGGATCTGGGACGGATTCGTGCGCCGACGCTGGTGGTGGCCGGTACGCAGGATGCCGTAACGCCGCCAGAGGGAATGTGTGCGCTGGCGGCCGCTATTTCAGGTGCGACACTGATACAGCTTGAGGCTGCGCACCTGTCCAATGTCGAGGCCGCGAGCACATTCACGCCGGCCGTCGCGGGTTTTCTTGAAGCAGGAACGCTCGGATAGGCGGCACCTCAGCATGCCTGGTACGCGCTTGTACCCGTTTACGCCATTGGCACCGGCAATCATGGATTCAACCGATATACTCATTGAATCCGTAAATCGCGGATCGAGTCACGGACGGGAGGAATGTGAATGTCGATGAAGGATACGAGACGCAGGTTTGGTTGGTTGACTATCACTAACCATTGGCTGACGGCCACGTTGGTCGTATTGATGCTGTTCGTTGGCTTTTATATGGCGAATCTGCCGCGCGGGCCGGAAAAACTACAGATGATCGGTGTGCACAAATCCATCGGCGTCACGGTGTTGGTGCTGGCAATCCTGCGGGTCTTCTGGCGGTCGCGCAATCCGATGCCAGACATGCTCGGCAACCCGCCGGCTTGGCGCCACCTGCTCGCGCGGAGTGTTCAGTTCACCCTGATCGGTCTCATTGTGTTGATGCCGATCACTGGCTGGATCATGTCCTCGGCGGGCACCCAGTCTCATTCTTCGGCCTATTCACGTTGCCGGATCTGGTGGGCAAGAGCAAGCCGCTCGGCGGGGCCTTCCATGAAATCCACGAAATCCTGGCCTTCATCATCATCGCTCTGCTCGTCGTTCACGTGCTGGCCGCGCTCAAGCACGCCTTTCTGGATCGCGACTCAACTCTGTTGCGCATACTGGGGCGCCCCGGGCGCGACTGAGTGATACGCCTGTTGCGAATGGGCCGCCCGTGCCGTGCGCCGGCGGCCCATTCGCGGCGGGTCTATTCCACGACAATCCGTCCCTTCATGCCGGCCTCGCGATGGCCGGGCAGCAGGCAGGCGTATTCGAACGAGCCGGGTTTGTCGAAGCGCCAGACCAGGCCGCCGCGCTGGCCGGCGTTCAGGCGGATCATGTTCGGCGCGGCATGCGACATCTCGGGCATTTTACGCATCATTTCGGCGTGTTGCGCCAATCGGTCTGCGGTGCCGATCACCATTTCGTGCACCATGCGGCCTTCGTTGCGAGCGAAGAAACGAATCGTCTCGCCCGCCTTGACGCGCAGGTCGGCGGGGGCAAAGCGCATGTCGTCGCTCATGTGGATGTCGATGGTGCGGTCGACCTTGGCTGGATCGCCCGGCTGCCCAGCCATGCCGCCGTGCATCGCCTGCCCGTCGCCGGTCATACCTTCGTGCATGCTCATGTCTCCGTGCATGTTGTTCATGTGATCCATGCCGGGCATGCTGTGTCCCGGCATCTGTGCGTCGCCGGACATGGTGCCGGGCATCATCGGCGTCTGCTGCTCGCCGCTCGCCATCGCGAGGGCCGGCAGTAGGCTGATGAGCGCGATCAGTATGGATTTTTTCATCTCGTGTCTCCTTGACCGGGTTTCGGGGCGAAATCTTTGGTGGACGGTTCAGAACCAAAAATGGAGGCCGGCAACCCAGCGCGTCGTGCGCGCAGGTTCTCCGGCGGCTCGGGCGAGGTCGGCTGTTTCGCCGAATTTTCCGGCCCACTCGACGCCGACGTAGGGCGCGAACTGGCGGCCGAACTCATGCCGCAGGCGCAGGCCGGCACTGACATCTGACAGACCGCTGCCGATGTTTCTGGCCGCGTCGCGCTTGCCGTACAGATTGGCTTCGATACGTGGTTGCAGGATCAGCCGTTGGGTGATCCGCAGGTCGTATTCGGTCGCGGCGTGCAGCGCGGTGCGACTCTGGCTGCCGACGTAGGCGGTGACATCGGTCTCGAACCAGTAGGGCGCGAGCCCCTCGAAGCCGAAGGCCAGCCAGGTGCGCGAGGGATCGACGCCGTTGTCATGGCGCACACCAAGCTGACCGTTCCAGAAAGTGGATAGCGCGTGGCTCCAGAAGGCCTGGGTGGTGGCCTCCTGCAGCTTGCCCTGCGCGACATGGCCCTCGGCCTTGATCACCAGGCGGTCGAAGTCGCGGCCGATCCAGGCCTGGGCATCGTAGGCGGTGGCGTTGCCGTGAGACGTAAAGACGCGTTCCAGCCGGTCGACGCGTACGGCGTGAAACAGCTTTTCGTCCGCAAGGTGCAGGCGCTGGCCGTCGGGCAGTGAGTAGGCACCGGAGGTGAGGGTGTAGCCATCGGCGTAGGCGTGTGGGTCGCGCGCGTCGGCTGGGGCGCTGCCGCCCTGCATGGACATGCCCTCGTGGTTCATCGCACCACTGCCCTGGGCCGCACCGACCGGGGTTCCGTGATTCATGTTCGCGTGATTCATGGTCGAAGGGTCTATGCTCGCAGAGCCCATATTTCCGTGATGCGGAGCGTCGCCGCTTCCCGTGTCCGGAACGGACGTTGCGCTGCCGTGCATCATGGCGTCGTGCTGCATCGGCGGTGCGGCGATGTTTGCTGCAGGCGAGGTATCGGCTTGCGCCGTGGCGCTGGCGAGCAGCGCGGTGATCGCGAGTCTCAGGATCGGCGTGCGGGGCAATTTCATCGTCATTCTCCTCTCGGCGGCGCCCGCGTTCAGGCGACCACGACCTCGCGGAACATGCCCGCATCCATGTGGAACATCAGGTGGCAATGCCAGGCCCAGCGGCCGCGGGCGTCGGCGGTGATCAGGAAACTGACGCGCTGCGCGGGCTGCACCGCGATGGTGTGCAGGCGCGCCTGGAATTCACCCGTGGGCGATTCGAGCTCGCTCCACATGCCGTGCAGATGCATGGGGTGCGTCATCATGGTGTCGTTGTGCAGGATCACGCGCAGGCGTTCGCCGTAGCGGAAATGCACCGGCGTGGAGTCGCCGAAGGGCAGGCCGTCGAAGGCCCAGGTATAGCGCTCCATGTTGCCGGTCAGGTGCAACTCGATTTCGCGTTCGGGGCCGCGCGGATCGATTGGCCCGCCGAGGGTGTGTAGGTCGGCGAGGGTCAGGCTGCGGCGACCGTTGCCGCGTAAGCCGACGCCGGGGTCGTCGAGATTGGTGCGTGGCATGTCGACGCGCATATCGGTGCTGGGGCCGTATTCGGTCCGAGCGTGGCGCACGGGGCGTGCGCCCTGGGCAGCGGTCGGCATGGCCATGCCGTGGGCGCCATGGTCCATCCCTTGGCTGGCCTGATTCATGTCCGCTTGCCTCATTGAGCCGTGGGCCATGCCGCCCATTGCGCCCATCATGTCCGCCATGGTGAGTTGTTCGATTTTGTCGAGCGCGGGCACCGGCGCGGTCAAACCGCCGCGCACGGCGAGTGTGCCGCGTGCGTAACCGCTGCGATCCATGGGCTGCGCGAAGATCGTGTAGGCATCGTCACGCGGGGTCACGATCACGTCGTAGGTTTCGCCGGGGCCGAAGCGGAACTCATCCACTGTGACCGGCTCGACGTTGACTCCGTCGGCCTGCACCACGGTGAGCTTGAGCCCGGGGATACGCACGTCGTAGAAGCTGTTGGCGGCACCGTTGACGAAGCGTAGGCGCACACGCTCGCCGGGACGGAACAGGCCAGTCCAGTTGCCGGCCGGCGTGGTGCCGTTCATCAGGTAGGTGAGCGTGGCGCCTGATACGTCTGCGAGATCGGTCGGACTCATGCGCATCTGGTTCCACATGCGACGCTGGTCGATCGCGGCGGTCACGCCCTCGTGCGCGGCGTCGCGGAAGAAATCCACCGCCGTGGGCTGATGGTAGTTGTAATAGGCGCTCTGTGACTTGAGCTTGGCGTAGACCCGCATGGGATCCTCGTCTGTCCAGTCGGACAGTGCGATCACGTGCTCGCGGTCGGCGCGGATGGTCTCGCCGCCGGCCGGCTCGACGACGATGGCACCGTACATCCCGGTCTGCTCCTGCATGCCGCTGTGCGAGTGATACCAATAGGTGCCGCTCTGGCCGACCTTGAAGCGGTAGGTGAAGGTCTCGCCGGGCGGGATGCCAGGGAAGCTGATGCCGGGCACACCGTCCATCTGGTAGGGCAGAATGATGCCGTGCCAGTGGATCGAGGTGGTTTCGCGCAGACGATTGGTCACGCGCAAGGTCACGGTATCGCCCTCGCGCCAACGCAGGGTCGGCGCCGGGATCGAGCCGTTGATGGTGGTGGCAATGCGCGGGCTGCCGGTGAAATTGACCGGCGATTCGGCGATCACGAGATCGAATTCGGTCCCTCTGAGCACTGATTTGCCGGTCGAAGGCGCGCGTCCGGCGCCGGTTGCGGCGGCCGCAATCGCGGGTGCAAGGCTGAGCATGACACCGCCAGCCGCGAGGCCTTGGACGAAGCGCCGGCGGCGAAGATTGGGGGTGGCGTCAGGGCTGGTGGGGTGACGGGACATTCGGCTACTCCTCCCTGCGGATGTCTGTTGGTTGCGCCCCAAGCGGCGACAGCCGGGGACTTGTCAGTCAGCCTATGGCGTACGCGCTGTCCACCGCATGACCGCTTCATTACATTGATGTCATGCTGGGCACTCCGGCGACGCGCGGTTAAGCTCAGGGCGTACGGCACATGCAGGTGGATAACGGAGGGGGTATGAAGTTGCTGGTGGTCGAAGACGAGGAAAAGACGGGTGAATACCTACGCCAGGGCCTTGCCGAAGCCGGGTTTCTCGTCGATCTGGCGCGCAACGGCCTTGATGGCCATCACCTCGCGATGACCGGCGACTACGACCTTGTGATGCTCGATGTAATGCTGCCCGATGTTGACGGTTGGCGCATCGTGCGTGCGCTGCGCGAGGCGGGCAAGCCGGTGCCGGTGTTGTTTCTCACCGCGCGCGACAGCGTCGAGGACCGGGTCAAGGGACTGGAGCTGGGGGCCGACGATTATCTGGTGAAGCCCTTCGCCTTTTCCGAGCTGCTGGCGCGGGTGCGCTCGCTGCTGCGTCGCGGCGCGGCGCCGGTGACGTCCGACCGCCTGACGGTGGCCGATCTTGTCCTCGACCTCCCGCGGCGGCGCGCCAGCCGTGGCAGCGCGCGCATTAACCTGACCAACAAGGAATTTGCGCTGCTGGAGCTGCTGGTGCGAAGGCAGGGCGAGGTGCTGCCACGCTCGCTGATCGCTTCGCAGGTCTGGGACATGAATTTCGATAGCGACACCAATGTGATTGACGTGGCGATACGCCGTCTACGCGCCAAGGTCGACGAGGGCTTCGAGCCGAAGCTGATCCACACCGTGCGCGGCATGGGCTACGTACTCGACCTGCCGGACGCCGAATGAGTCGCCGTCCCATCTCTCTCGCACTGCGGGTGACGGCCCGCGTAGGGCTGGCCACCTGCCTGCTGTTTCTCGGTTTCGGCTGGGTCATCGAGCGTTCGATCGAACATCATTTCGCGGAGCAGGATGCCGGTGTACTCGCCGGCGTGGCGAAGGCGGTCGTGTCCGCACTGGACACCCGCGCCCCGCAGATTCCGTTGCACGAAGTGCTGGCCCGGGCGGTGTCCGCCGAGAAACGTGTGTACGTGGTGGTGACAGCTGCCGATGGCAGCCATCTGTACGCATCGCCGGGTCCGGGGTTCGCGCCCTTGCTCAGCTCGGCGCTGCCCGTCGAGCGGATCACGCCCGGCAGCTTGTACGTCTGGCGTGAGGACGGTAGCCGTTATCGGGGTGCGATGTTGCGCGCGGAGGCTGGACCGACCGGACACTCGATGCCCATCACCATCGCGGTGGCGATGCCAACGGACTTCCACCAGCACTTCCTCGACTGGTTCCAGCGCACGCTGTGGATGACCACCGCCTTCGCCTGTCTCCTGGCCATTGCCGCCGCCTGGTTCGCGGTGCAGCGTGGGCATGCACCGCTGCGCGACATTAGCGCGCGCATCCGCGGCATCACCTCGGCGCGCCTGGACACGCGTCTATCGCCCGAGGCGGTGCCGGTCGAGCTGGCCGAACTCGCGACCTCGTTCAACGATATGCTCGAACGCATCGAAGACAGCTTTCGCCGTCTGTCGTCCGTGTCCGCCGACATCGCGCATGAGCTGCGCACGCCGGTGACCAATCTCGCGACGCAGACCCAGGTGGCGCTTGGACGCGCACGCAATGCCGAGGCTTATCGCGAGATTCTGTATTCCAACCTTGAGGAATACGAGCGTATGGGCAAGATGATCGGCGACATGCTGTTCCTTGCCCAGGCCGACAACCGCCGTCTCCGGCTCGAACGCGACGCCGTCGATCTCGTGGACGAGGTGCGGGCGTTGTTCGACTTCTTTGAGGCCTGGGCGGAAGACCGCCACGTCTCGCTACGACTGGAGGGAGAAGCGCGAAAAGTGCCGGGAGATCGTCTGATGCTGCGCCGTGCCGCGAGCAACCTGCTCGGTAACGCCATCCGCCACACGGCCGAGGGCGGCACGGTGACTGTGCGTCTAGCTGAGAGCGATGAGTCGGTGACACTCACCGTGGAGAACTCCGGGCCTGCGATAGAACGCGTGCATCTTGACCACCTGTTCGAGCGCTTTTACCGTGCCGATCCTTCGCGCCAGCGCAAAGGGGAGGGCGCCGGTCTCGGGCTCGCCATCGTCAAGTCCATCGCCGAGGCCCACGGTGGATCGGCGTCTGTCGATTCGGTCGAGGGGCAAACGCACTTCCATATCCGACTGCCGCGCCGTGTCGCTGGCTAGTACGCGAAAAATAGGGGTTAGTTCTGCATTTTGAACCGCCCCGTTTTTCGCGGAGGGTGTAGGGTTGAAGTTAAGCGGGGCAACGGGCTTTGGTTCCCTAGAGATCTGTGCCAAATGTCGCACACAGGCGTGCATCGGTAGAGCCTCCAACTGCAAATGGGCTGAGTAATCACAGTGCGGCCGTGTCCTATCGTAGGTCTTAGGAACTTCGATTACGCACCTGTGTTCACTGGGTTGTACCGATGCGTCAACATGCGTTACCTATCACCAGAACATCCGCAATGACGACGGCAGTACGACCGAGGCGGTGAGCATCGGTGACTGAACCTCAGTGCGTTGCTTAGATTCAGTTGAGGGATGATTTCCTCAGCGACAACTCAAATCCCGCTTACACAAAATCTCTCTTCCCAGGCCAGGCCACTTTTTGAATGATGGCCGGCCGGGGGCATTTGCTGTAGCCGGTGACTATCGGATCGAGTCTATTTGCCGCCGGTTCCGTAACCCCCGCCGCCCATCATAGCTTTGGTCGGTCGCGTGGCCTCGTAGGTGCTGAATTTAGATTTCGTGTATATCGGGCCGCTCTTGAGTGAACTCCTGGTAATGTTTGCCGGGAGGACGAGATTGCCACCCTGAAGCTGAAGTTGCTTTATTGGAATTGCCACTTGCTTCTTGCCCATGCCCAAAAAGCCGCTCGCACCCAGTACAGCATAAACGCCATGATCGCTGTTGCTTGTCACTAGCTTGGTGACATCCCCAACCTTTATACCCGCGGCGGTAACGACTTCCTTGTCTACGTAGTCATGCCGATTGATGACACCCGTAGTCGACGTTTGCTCGGTTTGCGCCTTAGATTCATCGGGTTCGGAGATGTTCTTGTTGCCGTTTTGGGCATTCATCCCAAGCCGTGAGCCGGACTGTGCGCCCAGCGGTTTTGCATCGCTCGAAGTAGATTGTGCCCATAAGGGGGCACTCAGGCCGATAGAAAGAATGGCCGCAACAGCGACTACAACAGTGGGTTTTTTCATGGTCCATTCCTCTTGATATTTGTGATTTTCCGTTTGCGGTATGAACGTTACCGCGCAAAAAATCTCATCGTAGAGACTCGTATTTTGGTATTCGACTTATGGGGAGCCTATCGCTCGATCATTTCTTTGTCGGTACGCTGGCGCACTAAGTAACGCCAATGCTGATGTCTGGCCGGATTCTTTCTGCCTAACGGCGAGGCAGGAACCCGAACTGAATGACAGGGGTTGCTGTAGCCACGCTCAGACCAGTGCCATAGCCAAGCGGAAATCGTTCGAGTGAGCCACGGAGGTAACTACCGCCGGGCCAATATCGAGGGTGCGGTAAACACGTATTCAATGACCAGAAAGTAGATTGGCAAGCCTCTAATACAAATGGTATCAGACCGAAATGATGGGGTGGTTCGGTGTGGCTAACCGTTACCCGGCGGAGGTGTATTTTGATCTGGTTGAATGTTTCTTTGAGCTTGGAAGTTCGCGCTCAAACGGGAGAATGCAGTTGTTCAGAAACACGATTCCGGAAAGAGGCGGTGGATTGATTGCGCCTATCGAACGAGGGCAGGGGAGGTGGGCGAGCAGGGTGGTGAGGTGGCGTCAAGAGCTGATGCGCGCGGTCATTTTTTGTGACCGCGCGCTAACGACGGCAGTGCGATAACCGCGGCTTATACGTAATCGGAGCCGGGGTTTAGATTCAATTGCCGTCGGTATCACGGGTATTTTTGAGAATCTTGCCGGTCTTCGCATCGACTGCGACATCGTGGGTCATGTGATGGCCGACGATATCGAAGCTGTAACGAAGGCCGCTTCCACCGAGCTTGTACTTGAGCTTCTCTTCCACGATTGTGCCTGGGTATGCCTTCAGCGCGAGTAGCTGCGCCTGGTGCATCGTGATCTTGGCGTCGTGCTCATACTGCATGCCCGGGTAATCGAATGCGAAGGCACTCTGCGAGGCAAGGATGATCGCAGTGGTGGAAAGGGCTAACAGAATACGCTTTGACATGGAATACCTCTTGGGTTGTGAAAATGATTGGATAATGAATGGCTTGGCGGGCAAAACACCCGGCTTAGGAATTTTCCATGCGTGACGACAGAAGGCGTGAAGGCGCGAATCTGGCGGACATCGGCAACATCCTTGTCAAAGTGTTGTCCTGCCAGATGAAATGGTGGATCAACGAAAATGCCAAGTGCGCAAGAATGCTGTAAATCATGATATTGCCCAGTTCCTGGTGATAACTGATCAGGGCCAGTGAATATTGCAGGCCTTCTGATTCACTGATGATGGTGGGCAAGGCGAAGCCGAGAAAATTGACGTTGATACCGCGTGTCTGCAGCGCGACGATACCGAGGAACGGAATGACGATTAGCATGGCATAGAGCGCGATATGCACCAGCAGTACGCCGAGTTTATGCAACGTGTGCAGCGCGGGTTGAATCGGCGGGATGCTGTGCGTGAGACGCCAGCCGATGCGGAACCAGACGAGCGCGAATAATATCAAGCCCGATTGTATGTGAAACGTCAGGATGCCGTCGTTGAGCGCTTCATCATTGAATACGCCCTTAGTTTCGATGAGCGCGATCGAAATGATAAACAGTATTGCCATGCTCCAATGCAGGTATCGGTAGGTTTTTCCGTAATTCAACATGAAAACTCATCCATTCAACTTTTTTGCGTGATGTTATGTGTGCTTCAGGTGCGACCAAGATAAAACCTGACCCAGACCTTGAAGTTCAGTTCGTCACCGATCAGGTTATTGGGCGGTGAAGGAATGGTGGCATCCTTGACCGCGGACAATGCCGCTTGATCGAGCATCGCTACGCCGCTGCTGACGATGATGTGCGCATCCAAAACGTGGCCTGCCTTGTACATGAATGACACCCGCGCCTTACCCGTGATTTGTGAAATTTTCGCGGCATAAGGATAGGTGGCCGCACTTTGGATGGCATGCCTGACCTCGCTACGGTAAGCATTGCTGACCGTGGGTTTGGCCGGTGGCGTCGGTTTTGCCGGGGCGACCTGCTTGACCGGGATGGGCGCCATCCGGTGTACCGGTAGCGGGTGCGCCACGGCGACCTTGCGTGGATGGTGCACCGGCTTGTGCACCACGACATGTCGTACGACGTGCCGGGGTACAGGTTTCGCCGGCTTCACCGCCGGGCGGTGGTGCACGACCTTTGGCGGCGGTGCGTGATGCACCGGTTTCGGCACGACCGGCGGTGGTTTGACCGGCGTTGGGACCACTGGCGTTTTGGGTTGTACGGTGGGCGGCACCGGTTTATGGACTGCAACCGGCGGCGTCGGCAACAGCATCATCTGTACCGCAGGAACGTCGGGTGCCTGACGGACTTGATGTGCCAGTGTTATCGCGAGCACAAAGAGCAGGAGCAGTTCGAAACCCAGCGCACCGATGGCGGCTTTCGGCAAGGATAGTGTCACTGAATATTCTCTTGAATCATGAATGGGCGCGCGTCGCGGCGATGCCGATGTGAACCACGCCAGCGGTGCGGCAAGCATCCATGACAGCCATGATGTTTTGCAGATCAGTGGTTCCCGCGCCTGCAATCGTGACCACCGTGTGGCTCGGGTCGCCCTTTGCCATGAGTAGGTCGGATAATTGCTTCGGCGAAAGCAGCTTGCCGGCCACGTGGATCGTGCCCTGCGGATCGACGTCTATGACGACATTGGGATGCTTGAGCGTCGAGGCCGTAGAACTCTTGGGCAGATCGGATGAGACACCCTGCGACGGAATCATGTGCAGGGTGATCATCATGAAAAACACCAGAAGAAAGAACATGATGTCGATCATCGGAATGATCTCGATTCGTCCCTTTTTGGGTTCGAAATATTTCATACCCATTATCTGGCTGCCCCGGCCTGGTTTTTGATCGGACGCACGACATCTTTCTGTTGCTGATATCGCGTGTGCATCCGGTTGGCCAGCATCAGCTTGAGTGTCTCAAGCTGATGCATGACCACGCGTGCACGATTGTTCAAGTTGTTGAAAAAGAACAATCCGATGATCGCAATACACAGACCGGATGCCGTGGCGATCAATGCCTCGGCGACGCCGCCAGTGATTTTGTTGGGGGCGCTGCCGGGATTACCGAGCACATGAAACGCATTGAACATCCCGATGATCGTGCCCAAAAGTCCGAGCAAGGGCGCCATGGTGACGATCGTGTCCAGTATCCAGAGAAACCGATCGATTCTTGGGGCCGACTTCATGATCGATTCGTCCAGCTTGTCCGGAAAGCGATCGAAATCGTGACCGGTATCGTGTCTTAGCGCGACCTTGATGACGGCGGCATGTGGCAGGTTCGGATATTTGAGCGCGATTGCGTTGAGCACAGCTGTGTCAATGTGATCCGAGGTCTCGATTTCATCGATAACCGATTTCCCTTGCGACAGTGCGGTCCGCAGATACCACTCGCGTTCGATGATGACGGTCAGCGCGATGAACAGGAAAACCATCATCACGTAGAGAACGCCGCCTGAGGCTTGCGTTGCGTGGATTATGGATTGGAAATTCATCCGGATATCCTAGAGTTGCGTTGACAGGCTGAGCATGACGCTACGGCCAGGCAAGGTGTAGTAGAGGGCATAACCATTCAAACCGGTATTGCCGGGGCTCATGACGGCGCCTGAGCGATTGAACAAGTTGTCGATCTGAAGACGTACGGTCGTATGCTTCATACCGTAGTTGCCAAAGTGATAGCTGAATGAGGCATTGGTGATCGAATAAGCGCCGAAGCTGATGTTGTTGCCGTTTACATCGGTGCCGCTGTAGCGCGGGCCGATTTCCTTGACCATCAGCGATGCGTAAACAGGCCAGAGGTTATAGATGACGCTGGCGGCGGCCGTGTTCGTCGGTGCATTGTCGATGACCGGCTGCTGTGGATTGGTGACCGTGCCATTGATCGAGAAATTGCCGTAAACGCTCAGACCGTTGCCTACGTAATACGTACCTTCTGTCTCGATACCTTTGAAATCCACACCGCCGGCATTTTGCCAGTAGGTAACCGTGCCTGAGGCATTTTGAACCGGCTGCGAAAAATTGCTCTCGTTGATGTAGTAAACATCGCCGCCCAAGGTCAAGCGACGTGTTTTCCAAGCCGTGCCAACCTGATAATTCAGGGTTGAATCAGGCTTGGGCTGGCCCGTGACCTGCGCCGTGCCCTGTGATTGAATCGCGCTGATTTGAGGCGGCAAAAAGCCCTTGGCGACCTGCCCATAGACCGACCAGTGGCGGCTCAGATAATAATTAGCGGTCAGCGTGGGGAGAATGCTGGTCCAGGTCTGGTTCGTGGGCGAAGTACCGATGTCGGAGGTGACCGGATTGTTGTTACGGGTGAAAGAGTTGTACTTGACGCCCGGCGTAATCGTCAGATTATGGGTGGGCCGCCAGACATATTCCGCGTACGGTTGCACGGAAGTGTCACTGCTGCGGTAAGCGCCAGAGTTGCCCAGGCTCCAGTTTCCGGTAGTGAGGTCAGCATTCTGGTTCCACACATTGTGATTCTGGTGGTCGACCCAGATGCCGAATTTGAGGTCGCTCAGGCCGATCGAGTCGACCACGCGCAACACATCACCGAACGAACGATACCAGGTCAGACCATAGACGCCAGGCACACCGTTGGCAGAAATGCCGGCAATACCGCTCGCCGTGCCGTTGGGCGTCTGTCCGTTCGGGTCGACGCCGGCCAACGCGTAGTGCGTGTAGGAATTCGTGTAGGCCTTGTTGTCGAGCTTCCAATGGTCTTTCTGTATCTGGTAGTCGATATATTCAAAATCGGTCTTGAAATGATCCCAGTTATAGCCGTAGTAAGCCTGGCTGTTGGGATTGGTGTTCAAGCCATAATTATTGCCGTATTGCGCAATCTGCTGGGCGGTGGCGCCCGGCGATGCATGCTGTCTCGTCTGGTTGACCATGAGAACGAACGTCAGCGCACTGTCTTCGTTGATTGGCTGGATATATTTGACGAAAAGATTGTTGCGTGAGGTATGTTCGTTTGTAAGGTAACCGTTTGATGTATAGCGCTTTAAATCGACGATCACGCTCGCGTCGTTGTGCTTCTGCATGACACCGGAATCATATTCGATGCCATAAAGTTGGGAATTGAAGCTGCCGTAGGCGACATAGGGCGTGATCGCGGCGATGTCGGCGGTCGGATCCTTGGAGTTCATCGCGATGGTGCCGCCGAATGTCGCATCACCTATCGTGCCGGCGCTGCCCGGGCCGCGCGTTATCTTCATGCTGCCGGTGTCGCGCGCCATGAAGTAATCGTTGACGTGATGGGTGAAATCATCGCCATCACAGAAGGGTATGCCATCGAACGTGACGTTGTACTGGCCGTCCTGAAATCCGCGTAACGACAGGCCGCCCTGATCGCTGCCGCCGGCGCCATTCGGGCTCAAATTCCACACGCTCGGGGATACCTGGGCGATATCGTTATAGTTTCCGGCGGAAGGGATATTGTTCTGGATGAAGTGTTGGCTGATCGTTGACTGAGGTTCGCTGGCGTTTAATGAACCCTGAGACGGTGCCTGGTAGGGCGCTGATAATGCGTTGCTCGGCATACCGCCATTATTTGATCCAGCCGACACGCTGCCGAGGTCTATCGCGTTGGCAGTCGAGATGCCATCAATTGCGATTGAGCTGAGTAGGATTTGCACAATTAATTTTTTCTTGAATTCCATTTTCATCGCATCGCTCCCTAGTTGATGGCGGCATAAGTTAAAGGAGTTATGTGTATCTGTTGTTACAGAAAAATGACCTCATTCAATAAGAAAAAAGAATTTAAAAACAATGAACTATATGAAATATTAGAGAATGACATATCGATTATTCTTATTGCCATTACTCTGTATGTGGGTAATGTTTTTTTTTGGTGATTTTTGGATTTTCGATTCAAGAATAGAGGGGCTGGGGCGAATGAACGTATGGGAATAATCCGTGGTCGATTGCGCTATCGATGATGGGGCGAGTTTTACGGGGTGTTTTAATAGTGCTTTTGAGTTTTACGGAAAATAATGAGTTGGGATGGCTCAGGATCATGATGAATCGCGAGAATTACAGCGCACGCAATCGTTAATGCGATCGTGGGTGCTGGAGAGCGCGTCGAATAACCAGTGTGGCAAGTGCATTCGATGCGGTTTTGCGGTCTAAGAGAGATAGCTCCGCTGGTCGTGTATGACGCGACGGTTGTTGGCTAGGCAGGGTGGTATCGAGATTGCTTCAGGTGCGGAGGCGTCACTGTCGCGCGCTATG
Source organism: Acidihalobacter yilgarnensis (assembly GCF_001753245.1). NCBI lineage: Bacteria > Pseudomonadati > Pseudomonadota > Gammaproteobacteria > Chromatiales > Ectothiorhodospiraceae > Acidihalobacter > Acidihalobacter yilgarnensis. The sequence goes on from NZ_CP017415.1 coordinate 1,637,022, forward strand.
TTGCGTATGGCGCAGCGATTATCGCGCCGGCGGCGCGGATTGCGCGATATCGAGCGCGATGGCTTCGGCCACTTCGATGCCGTCGATCGCGGCGGAGAGAATGCCGCCGGCATAACCCGCGCCTTCGCCGGCCGGGTAGAGTCCCGGTGTGTTGATGCTTTGATAGTCGTCGCCGCGCCGGATACGGATGGGCGATGAGGTGCGTGTTTCCACGCCGGTGAGCACGGCATCGTGCAGCGCGAAGCCATCGATCTGTCGAGTGAAGGCTGGGATTGCCTCGCGTATCGCCTCGATGGCGTAGTCGGGCAGGGCGCTGGACAGGTCGCACGGCTGCACCCCCGGCTGATACGAGGGGATGACTGTACCGAGTCCGGTCGACGCGACGCCGGCCAGAAAATCGCCGACCAATTGGGCCGGTGCATGGTAGTTACGCCCGCCGAGTTCGAACGCGCGGCTCTCCCACTGGCGTTGAAATGCGATGCCGGCCAGCGCGTCTTCGGGGTAGTCCGCCGGGCTGATGCCCACCACGATGCCGCTGTTGGCATTGCGTTCGTTGCGCGAATACTGGCTCATGCCGTTGGTGACGACGCGTTCCGGTTCCGAGGCCGCCGCGACCACCGTCCCGCCGGGACACATGCAGAAGCTGTATACCGAACGTCCGTTGCTCGCGTGGTAGGCCAACTTGTAATCGGCCGCGCCCAGCGCCGGATGGCCCGCATTCGGGCCGAGCCGACACGCGTCGATCAACGATTGTGGATGTTCGATGCGGAAGCCGACGGAAAACGGCTTCGCCTCCAGGTATATGCCGCGCGTGTGGAGCATGTCGAAGGTGTCGCGCGCGCTGTGGCCCACCGCGAGAACGACATGATCACTGCGCAGGTGATCACCATTCGCCAGGCGTACGCCGCGCAAACGACCGTTCTCGATCAGCAGGTCGTCGACCTTGCTGCCAAAGCGAATCTCACCGCCCAGCGACTCGATGGTGGCGCGCATCTTCTCGATCATGCCGACCAGACGGAAGGTGCCAATGTGCGGCTTGCTCACATAAAGGATTTCCGGCGGGGCGCCGGCCTTGACGAACTCCGTCAGCACCTTGCGTCCGTAATGCTTCGGGTCCTTGATCTGGCTATGCAGCTTGCCGTCGGAGAACGTGCCCGCGCCGCCCTCGCCGAACTGCACGTTGGATTCCGGGTCGAGCACGCCCTGGCGCCAGAGCCCGAAGGTGTCGCGCGTGCGCTCGCGCACGGGCTTGCCGCGCTCCAGAATGATCGGACAAAAGCCCATCTGTGTCAGGATCAGCCCGGCGAACAAACCGCAGGGCCCGAGGCCGATCACCACCGGCCGCGCCGGGAGATCCGTGGGTGCATGTGCGACGAAGCGATAGGCCGTATCCGGCGCCGGCCTGACATGCGGATCGCCCGCAAGGCGCGTGAGCACCGCCGCCTCGTCGCGCAGCACGACATCCACGGTGTAGACGAACAGAATGCGCGCACGCTTGCGGGCATCGACGCCGCGCCGGAAGATCGTGAAGTCCGCCACCGTGTCCTCAGTGACCCCGAGCCGCGCGGCGATGGCCTGCGCGAGCGCCTGTTCGGCGTGGTCAAGGGGGAGTCTGATTTCAGTCAGTCGCAGCATGGCATCGAGTGGCGCGGAGAAAGTGCGCGAAGTTTACCGGTATGTCTCGGCTGGGGGTACTGGGAGGCGTATCAACACTCCTGTGAGTCGCCACAGCGAATGATGATGGATGTTACAATACGAGACCTGACCCCAATATCCCCGTGCGTCCTCAGTGACCCCGAGCCGCGCGGCGATGGCCTGCGGGAGCGCCTGTTCGGCGTGGTCAAGGGGGAGTCTGATTTCAGTCAGTCGCAGCATGGCATCGAGTGGCGCGGAGAAAGTGCGCGAAGTTTACCGGTATGTCTCGGCTGGGGGTACTGGGAGGTGTATCAACAGTCCTGTGAGTCGCCACAGCGAATGATGATGGGTGTTGCAATACGAGACCTGACCCCAATATCCCTCGTGACCCGAATATCCCTGCGTGCGGGAGCGCCTGTTCGGCGTGGTCAAGGGGGAGTCTGATTTCAGTCAGTCGCAGCATGGCATCGAGTGGCGCGGAGAAAGTGCGCGAAGTTTACCGGTATGTCTCGGCTGGGGGTACTGGGAGGTGTATCAACAGTCCTGTGAGTCGCCACAGCGAATGATGATGGATGTTACAATACGAGACCTGACCCCTGTTTTCGCTCTAGTAAATGCTTATAAGAAATATCTAACCAATACCCGGACATGTCGATACCCAGATGAGGAACTGCTGGGCTACTTTCAATTTCTCCTAGTTCATTCACGCTAATTGAAAAAGGCATAATACTAACAGTGTCACCTTTAACAAGAAATATTCTAGGGTCTGGTTTTGAATCTGGCACTATCTATCCTTAGGCATGTAACGACAGCCATAACCGGCCCCGAAAAGCAGGGCGACGAAGGAGCGGCGCTTTTCGGGGCCCGAGTTTATGGCCTTGTTAGCTTTCGATTCCCCTGACCGAAATCACTAATCATCGTTTTCATTGGTTGGTGGTTTTTCAGGTACCATTCTATGTATTGCCATATCCAATATCATTGGCAACTCATCCACCATCATCATGAGATGCTTTGAGCCCCCCGAAAACTCAAAGAACATCTTGGAGTGCATCATGTGCTTCATCAATCGGCGAAGCCTATGAACTGTCTTTTCTGCATTTTCGGCGTTTCCGTCTCTTATTTCCCGGTATGCTTCAGTCAAGACCTCCGACAGCCACGGTAAATCCTCTCTATATATGCCGGCGAGCATAAGTAGTTGCAATGGCCCACCGCCATCTTCCATGGCAATCATGCTCATCTCTTCTAACATCCTTGGATGTATCCGACTCAAGCGACGACGTTTGTAAACTGACTCGCGATCCATCAGTTCCGGCTCTAACTCCCGCATTCTTGTATTTATCCCCCGGACACCAGTGACGAGTTCCTCAAGAATCTCGTGGTGAGGACGCATGTGTTTCTCAGAAGGTTCAGAGTCAGGTATATTCTCCACGGCTTCTTGGAGACGCGACCAGAGAGCGGGAACGAGTTGGTTTGCAATCTGCTCAGAGGTCTTTGTCTCCGAAAGCGTATTGATCGCTTTCACAATTTCCATCACGCCGGATTGTTCCATCTTCTGCGCTTGGAACTGGGAAAGTGGCCCGCTCAGATCGCTAAGCTCCAGACCAAATAGAAGCGGTATTACTTTTGCGTCCAGCATGGACTTTGAAAGAGCGCCTGACTCAAACAATATCCATTCGGAATGAAGGTTTTCAGGGGTGATACAAATGATTCCAAAATTCGAGGCTTCTAGCTCACCGGCTATTGCTTGAGCCCACCGGTCACCAGCGGAAATATCTTTATCTGATACCCAAGGTTCAACGTATTGCAGCACCATCGGGAGCCACTCACGCAGGGCATTCGCAAGCGCCTTGCTTCTTTTTCCACTCCAACTAATAAAGACTTTCATGATCGTTTTGTCTCCAACAATGTTCTTGCGCTGTCCAATCTCGCTTGCTCCATGCCGACTCCCCCCTCTTCAGAGCTAACAGTAAATATAGAGACCGACGGGTCCGGACATTTTTTAATATAGAGATCCACGAAAAAAGTCATTAACTAACTGTTTTTTCATCACTTTATCATTCGCCTGTCTCTATATGCGGGCATGAAAATGGGACGCGACAGCCGTCGCCACTCATGAGTAAGGTTAGCGACAGGTTCCCGCTGCAATTCTGCCGACCATCGGGTTGATACGGAAGGAGCATGAACGGCCGAATGTGGCCGATAGTGTCAGTTCGGTCATGGCCACGCAAAACTGTCATTCGCATCGCGCAGGCGAAAAGACTCCGCTGAACGGTGTTCACAGTTTTCCAGGCCGAACTCAAGATCGAGGTTCGACCGTGGCCTGGGTCTGGGAGTTCCCCTGATGTGATGATGGAAATGAGGGCGTTCCTTCCGGCTGGCGCCGATGGGCTAGAATGGCGGCTGGTTTATCGGTGACGGGTGTGTGATGGCGGGTTCGTTGTTTGATCAGCTCAAGAAGGCCGGTCTGGTCGACGAGAAAAAGGGCAAGCAGCTCAAGAAGCAGCAGCATCAGCAGCTCAAGCAGGGGAAGAAGCACAGCGATGCGGCGAGCGAGGCGGCGCGGCTTGCGGCCGAGGCGGCGCGGGAGAAGCAGGCGCGCGACCGGGAGCTGAATCAGGCGCGTCAGGCGCAGTTGGCGGCGAAGGCAGAGCAGGCGGCGCTGCGTCAGATGATCGAGGCCAATGCGCTGGCTGACTGGGAAGGCGATGTCGAATATCATTTCGTGGACGGCGGGAAGATCAAAAAGCTGTTGGTGACCCGGCCGATACATGCGCAACTGGCCGCCGGTACGTTGCGCATCGCGCGTCACGCGGGGGGGTATACGCTGATCACCGCGGCGACCGCCGAGAAGATTGCGCAGCGCGATGAAGGTGTGCTGATTCAGCTCGCCGACGCGGGCGAATCAATCAGCAGCGAGGATCAGGCGCATTACGCGCGCTTCGAGGTGCCTGACGACCTGATGTGGTAGCGCGCCTGCCGCGCTTGCCACAACCGTTTGGCCCGACGCCGCTTGGCGCCGGTTGAGTTTTCCGTCCGTTCTTACCCCTCTGTTTGCCCCCGCGCCCAGCCACGGCTGAGTGCGACGGCCTGTCGCCAGCGCGCGTGCAGGCGGTCGCGCTCGGCGGCGGGCATGGCGGGTGTGAAGTTGCGTTCGCCGAGCCAGTGTTGCGCGAGCTGCGCACGGTCTGCGAGGCCGGCGCCGAGCGCGGCGAGGCCGGCGGCGCCGCGGGCGGTGGTCTCGGTGTGCGCGGGGCGGCGCACGGGCACGCCGAGCATGTCGGCCTGAAACTGCATCAGCCAGTCGTTCACGCAGGCGCCGCCGTCGACGCGCAGCTCGGCGAGCGGGATGCCTGTGGTGTGCGTCATGGTGTCGATGGCGTCGCGGGTGCGGTAGGCGATGGCCTCCAGCGCGGCGCGGGCGATGTGCGCGTCGCGGGTGCCGCGGGTGAGGCCGACGATCAGGCCGCGTGCGTAGGGGTCCCAGAACGGGGCGCCGAGGCCGGTGAGGGCGGGGACGAAGTAGACATCGCCGTTGTCGGGCACGCTGCGCGCCAGTTCTTCGACGCGGGCGGCGTCGGGAATCAGGCCGAGGCCGTCGCGCAGCCATTGCACGGCGGCGCCGGCGACGAAGATCGAGCCTTCGAGGGCGTATTCGGCGGGCGCATCGCCGAGCTGCCAGGCGACGGTGGCCAGCACGCCTTCGCCGACGACGGGGCGCGCGCCGGTGTGCATGACCACGAAGGCGCCGGTGCCGTAGGTGTTCTTGGCCATGCCGGGTTCGAAGCAGGCCTGCCCGAACAGCGCGGCCTGCTGGTCGCCGGCAACGCCGGTGATGGGGATCGGCGCGCCGAGGATGTCGGGGTCGAGGGTGGCGAAGTATCCCGCCGAGGGGCGCACTTCCGGCAGCACGGCAGCAGGAATGTCGAGCAGGCCGAGCAGTTCTTCGTCCCAGGCGAGGCGGTGGATGTCGAACAGCAGGGTGCGGCTGGCGTTGCTGACGTCGGTGACGTGGTCGCGGCCGCCGCTGAGGCGATGGATCAGCCAGCTGTCGACGGTGCCGAAGGCCAGCTCGCCGGCCTCGGCGCGACGGCGCAGGTCGGGGTCGTTTGCGAGCAGCCAGTGCAGCTTGGTGCCGGAGAAGTAGGGGTCGAGCAGCAGCCCGGTGCGCTCGCGGAACAGCGCCTCCAGCCCGCGGGCCTTGAGCGCATCGCAGAGGGCGGCGGAGCGCCGGTCTTGCCAGACGATGGCGCGCGCCACCGGCTGACCGCTGCGGCGGTCCCACAACAGGGTGGTTTCGCGCTGGTTGGTGATGCCGATGGCACGAATGTCGGCGGGCGCGATGCCCGCGTTGCGCACGGCCTCGCGCAGGGTGGCGAGCTGGGTGCCCCAGATGACCTCCGGCTCGTGTTCCACCCAGCCGGGCTGTGGGTAGTGCTGGGTGAATTCCTGCTGCGCCTGGGCCAGCGCGTGGCCTGCGAGGTCGAACACGATGCTGCGGCTGCTGGTGGTGCCCTGGTCGAGGGCGAGGATGTAGCCGTTATCGATGGCGGCATGCATGGCGGCTGGCCTCCGGGGCTTGGATGGGTCGCGCGGCGGCGTGATCGGTAGGCGTTTCGGTCATCGAATATCGCGAATGGATCGTCGGGTCGGGCGGTGCCATCAGTATAAGGTCTGCGCATACGGCCGCCACGCCGGCCAGGGCGACCGCCGCCGTTGGTTTGGGTATGATCTGCAGCCATTCCGCCGCCCGGTTGCCGACATGCTCGAAAAAATCATCGGTCTGCTCGCCGCCTTCGTGATCGCGACCATTTCCCATCTCGGTTATGCCGGGATTGTGTTGTTGATGGCGATTGAGAGCGCCTGTATCCCGTTGCCGTCGGAGATTATTTTGCCGTTTTCGGGTTATCTGGTGTTCCGCGGCGAGATGAACCTCTGGCTGGTGGCGCTGGCCGGTGCGTTCGGCTGCGTGCTCGGCTCGCTGGTGGCGTATTACGTCGGGCGCTTCGGTGGCCGTCAGCTGGTCGAGCGCTATGGACGCTACGTGTTGATTTCGCAGCGCGATCTGGCGCTGGCCGATCACTGGTTCGCGCGCCACGGCGACATCACCATCTTCGTCGGCCGCCTGCTGCCGGTGGTACGTACCTTCATCGCCTTGCCGGCCGGCATCGCGGGCATGGAGATCAAGCGCTTCGTGCTCTACACCTTCGCCGGCTCCTTCCTGTGGAGCCTGGGTCTGGTCGAGATCGGCGTGAAGCTGGGCGAGAATTGGGACACCCTGGGGCCGTATTTCCATCGCTTCGATGTCGTGATCGTCGCCGTGCTCGCGCTCGGCGCGGGGCTTTACGTCTACCGCCATCTGCGCCACGGTTGAGCGCCGGGGCGCGGCGGCGCATCAGTCCGTATCGATGTGCTGCCAGAGATACCAGGACGCCACCGAACGGTAGGGCGCCCAGAGTGCGCTGACCGCATCGGGCGGCGCATCGTCGCCGTACAGCGTGCGGATCGCGCGGCGCAGCCCGGCATCGCCCGGCGCGAACACGTCGAGGCGCCCGAGGCCGAAGATCAGAAACATTTCGGCGGTCCATCGGCCGATGCCCGGCACCTCGGTCAGGCAGGCCAGCGCATCCGTATCCGGCAAGGTCCAGAGGGCGGTGAAATCCAGTCGGCCGTCGAGGCTGCGCGTGGCAATCTCTTGCAGGTAACGAACCTTGCCCCCCGAAAGTCCTGCGCCGCGCAGGGCCTCGACATCCGCCGCGACGAGGCTCACGGCCGTCGGTGGCCCGCCGAGCAGGGTTTCCAGGCGTGCGCGGATGGTGCCCGCGGCGCGTGTGGATAATTGTTGGCCGATGATGCTGGCGCAGAGGGTGACGAAGGGATCGGGCCGCACGCTCAGCCGGCAGGGGCCGAGCGCGGTCTGCAGATGCGCCATCACCGGGTCGGCCGCGGCGAGGTGTTTTTCCGCCCGCCGCAGGACGGCGGGTGTCAGTGGATTTCGCGTGGCGATGAGGATGTCGCTCCTGAGGTCCGGCCGATCGCCCGGCCGCTGCGTTCGGCATACAATGCCGCACCCAGGCTACGTGTGTCGAACATGCTTTACATCGAACCCCAGGCCGGCGTGCAGCCGGTGGTGCAACTGATCGAATCGGCCCATCGCTCGGTCGATCTCAACGTCTACATGATCACCGACCGGCGTATCCTCGCGGCGCTGCGCGCGGACCATGACCGCGGGGTGCGCGTGCGCGTGATCATTCCCGAATATCCCTATCGCGCGGGGCGGCGCTTCGTCGCCACGGAGCGCCGCGAGCTGGCGCAGTCCGGTGTCGTGCAACGCTATGCGCCGCCGCGTTTTGAGGGCCGCTACGTTTTTGATCACGCCAAGTACATCGTGATCGACGGCGGCCGGCGTTATCTGGTGGGCACCGCCAATTTCACCTATTCGGCCTTCCGCCGAAATCGCGAATATCTGTGGATCGGCGACAACCAGCGCACCGGTGCGGCGCTGGCAGCGGTCTTCGCCGACGACTGGCGCGGGCGTCGCCTGCAGCGTCCGCTGCCGTCGCCGCTGGTCGCCTCGCCCGATAGCGCGCGGGCGCTGGCGGCAGTGATCCGTCAGCCGGGACCGGTCGCCATCGAGACCGAGGAATTCGGTGCGGTGCCGGCCATCGAGCGGGCGGTCCGTGCCAAACACGGCGACATTCGCATCCTGGTGCCGGCGCGGGAATCGCGACACGACCGGCGGGTGCTGGCGGGCTTGGCGCGCGAGGGCGCGCAGGTGCGCCTGCTGCGCCGGCCCTATCTGCACGCCAAACTGATTCTCGGTCGCGGCGAGGCCTTTATCGGCTCGCAGAATTTCAGCGCTTCCAGTCTTTACCGCAACCGCGAAATCGGGCTGCGCCTGCACGGGCCCGCGTTGGCACGTCTCAAGACGCGCTTCGATCGCGACTGGGCGCATGCGCGCCCGCTCGACGGACGCGACTGAGCCGGCATCACACCGGGCGTGACGGTGGTGGGTGATAGGCGGCGGGGTGGGGCTGCAGCAGCAGGCGGTGGCGCAGCGCGCCGGCCTCGCCGGCAGTCGCCTCAATGAGCAGGTGCATGTCGTTGCCGGCGCTGGTGGCCACGGGTACGCCGTCGCGGTAGAGCACGCGATGACCGGATTGCGGCGCGACGCGCTCGCCAGGGGTGACGATGCCGGTGAGATTGAGCGGATCGGTCGTGGCCAAGGCGATCAGTTCGCCGCCACCGGGTCGGCGGCGTATCTCGCGCAGCGCGGCCACCGCCTCCGGCAGGGCGTACTGTTCGCCCGCGAAGCCTTCCACGAAGCGCCCGCCGCGCAGCTCGCCGCGCGCCTCCAGGCGGCGGAAGGCATAGAGCAGCGCACGCCAGTCGGGCAGACCTTGCTCGCGCTCCAGCAACTTGCGGAATACCACACCATAGCGGCGCAGCAACACGCGGGCGATCTGTTCGGCGTGGGTATGCACCGACTCCGCCGCGCCGCGCGGCGCGCGCAGCAGCGACCAGCGTCCCGCGGCGGCCAGTGGCGCCGCACCCTGGACCCGACGCGCGCGCCGTCGCTGCACCTGACGCAGCGTGATCATCGCCCGCAGTCCCTGGAAGCCGTCGGCGGTGGCAAGCCCGGCGGCAACCAGCTCGCCCAGGGCTTCCTCAAGCTGGCTGCGCAGCAGGCCGGCGTCGCTCAAAAGATCCTCGAAGAAGCTCGCGCCGGCGCTGGCCAGCAGCGCGTGCACGCGGCGTGCGCCGTCCGAAAGTCCGGCGAGGCGATCTTGCGGCCAGCGTGCGAAGTGCTGCCAGGCCGGCAGCCCGGCACGGGTGATCAGCGACAGCGGCGTGGTGCGGACCGCCGGTTTGCGCCGGCGTCCGGGTTTGCCGCCGGCCGGTGGCTGCAGACGCAGCCAGCTCAGTTGGCCGCTGCGGCACAGGGCGTCGAGCGCGTCGCCCCAGTAGGGCTGGATGCGCGTCGGCAGAATGTCCGCCTCCCAGCTGGCCGCTGGCAGGTTCAGGCCTTCGAGCTGCGCAACCCGCTGCAGTAGCGCGGATTCGCCCTCACCGGGGTCGTCCAGACCCTGCCAGTGGAATAGAAACCGCATGAAATCGGCCGGACTGACTGGCTCGATCTCGCGGCGCAGCTGTTTGAGCGTGTAGCGATGGATACGCGCCAGCAGGCCGCGCTCGCACCATTGTTCGTCTATCGTGTCCGGCTCGAAGCGACCACGTATGGCGAAGCCCTCGGCTTCCAGTGCGGCGAGCGCCGTGTCGACCGCATTCGAAGGCAGGGACAGCGGCGCGGCCAGTTGCGAGACACTGATCGGGCCCAGGCCTTCCAGGCGGCTGCGCACGAGTTCGCGCAGGGCCTCGTCGGCATCGGTAAAGGTTTCGTCGCCGGCCGGCTCGATTGGTGGGTTCTCGGTGGTGTCTGGCAGCACTGTGCGCCAGCCACGCAGGCGCTCGGCCGCGACCCACAACCGACCCGCGGGCGCATCGAGTGCGGTGGCGCGCTGCGTTCCGGCAAGTACCTCGAAATAGGTCCGCCAACCGGGATCGGCCTCGTGTTCCGTCAGGGCTCCGAACACGACGAGGGCATCGTGCAGCTCGTCGGCGTTGCGCACCAGCGGCCAAGCCTCGGCGCGCACCTGCGCGATCGCGGCGGGGTCCAGCCGGCCGATTTCGCTAGCCGATTGCGGGTCCATGTGGCGGCGCTGCTGCACGGCGAGGACGCGGCGCTCCTCGGCGGGCGCGTCGTCTAGGAAGGCGTAGGGCCGGGCGTTGAGGATTTCTAGGGCGAGCGGTGAAGGCGTGGCGGTCTCGCGCGGGACGATCTCGACCGTGCCGGCCTCGATGCCGGCGAGCAGCCGCCGCAGACCGTCGATGTCCATCAGCTCGTGCAGGCAGTCGTACAGCGTCTGCGCGACCAGCGGGTGCTCGGGCACCTCGCGTTCGCCGGCAAGGTTTTCGGCGCAGGCGAGCTGGTCGGGGAAGACCACCGCGATCAGGTCCTCGGCGTCGCTGCGCTGAAACTGCGGCGGCTGCCGTCGCCCGGCACGGTTGCGCGGCACGGCCAGTGCGGTGTTGGCGACCCAGCGCCAGCGCGTGCCGAACATGGGCGCGGCGAGCAGGGCTTGCACCAGCACGCCCTCGGCGGTTTCGGGTTTGAGATAGCGGGCGGGTTCGTCGAGCGGAAAGCTGTGTGTGGGCCCGAGCGAGAGGACGATGCTGTCCTCGCTGGCGGCAGCCTGTAGTTCGAAGTTGAAGCGGCGGCAGAAACGCTTGCGCAGGGCCAGCCCCCAGGCGCGGTTGAGGCGCGAGCCGTAGGGCGAGTGGATGACCAGATGCTGGTCGCCAAGCTCGTCGAAGAAGCGTTCGAATACCACACGTGTCTGGGTGGGCAGCAGGCCGAATGCGGCGCGTCCGGCGGCCAGATATTCGACCAACTGTTCGGCGGCTGCGGATGGCAGCCCGAGGACGTCGCGAGCCTCGCGCAGCGCGCTTTCGGTGCCTTGAGCAAGCAGGGCGTCGAAGTCGGCGCGCAGTGCGGATACCGATTGCGATAGCTCGTCGCTGCGCCCCGGCGCCTCGCCGAACCAGAAGGGGATGTTCGGCGGCTGGCCGTGGGCATCCTCGACGAATACGCGTCCCTGTTCGATTTTGAGCATGCGGTAGGCGGTATTGCCGAGCTGGAATACGTCGCCAGACAGGCTTTCAAAGGCGAAATCCTCGTTCACCGTGCCGATGAACAGCCCTTCGGGTTGGAGGATGACCTGGTAATCGAACTGGTCGGGGATGGCGCCGCCGTTGGTGAGGGCGACGAGGCGCGCGCCGCGTCGCGCGCGTAGCACGCCGTGAACCGCATCGCGGTGCAGATACGCGCCGCGTCGGCCGCGACGGGTGTGGAAGCCCTCGGCAAGCATGCGCACCACCGCGTCGAAGTCCGTGCGCGCAAGACCGCGGTAGGGCCAGGCGCGGGTGAAGGCGCGATACAGCGCATCTTCCTCCCAGTCGCGGCTGGCCACCTCGGCGACAATCTGCTGCACGAGCACGTCCAGTGGGTGTGCGGGTATGGCAATGCGATCCAGCGTGTCGCGCGCAACCGCGCGCAGCAGGGCGGCGCATTCGACCAGGTCGTCGCGCGACAGCGGGAACAGCCGGCCCTTGGGGAGGGCGCCGAGACGATGGCCGGAGCGCCCGACGCGCTGAAGCAGGGTCGAGATGGCATGCGGCGAGCCGAGCTGGCAGACGAGGTCGATGTCGCCGATGTCGATGCCAAGCTCCAGCGAGGCAGTGGCCACCAGCGCGCGCAACTCGCCGCGCTTGAGTCGCTGTTCCGCATCCAGCCGGTGCTCGCGCGCGAGGCTGCCGTGGTGGGCGGTGACGGCGGTCTCGCCGAGACGTTCGCTGAGCGCGGCGGCGGCACGTTCGGCCAGGCGGCGTGTGTTGACGAAGATGAGCGTGGTGCGGTGTGCCTGGATCAGGGTGGCGAGACGGTCGTAGACTTCGCTCCAGACTTCGTTGGACATGACCGCTTCAAGCGGTGGGCCGGGCAGCTCTAGTGCGAGGTCGCGGTCGCGCATGTGGCCGGTGTCGACAATACGGCAGTCTGCGTCTCCTCCGGTCAGGTAGCGTGCCATGTCCTCAATGGGTTTTTGCGTGGCCGACAGGCCGATGCGTACCGGCGGACGCGGCGTCAGCGCCGCCAGTCGCTCCAGCGACAGGCTCAGATGCGCGCCGCGCTTGTTGCCGGCCAATGCATGGATCTCGTCGACGATCAAGGTTTCGACGGTGGCGAGCATGTTGCGGCCGGAAGCCGAAGTGAGCAGCAGGTAGAGTGATTCTGGAGTGGTCACCAGGATGTGCGGCGGGCGGCGCTTCATCGCCTCGCGCTCGCCCGGCGGCGTGTCGCCGGTGCGTACTTGGGCGTGGATCGGTACGTCGTGCACCCCGGATTCGAGCAGCGCGTCGCGGATACCGTTGAGCGGCAGCTCCAAGTTCTTGCGGATGTCGTTGGACAGTGCTTTGAGCGGCGAGACGTAGAGCACGCGTGTTTCGTCGGGCAGTGGCGCTTCCAGTCCGGCGCGCACGAGGTCGTCGATGGCGGCGAGAAAGGCCGCCAGCGTCTTGCCTGATCCGGTCGGGGCTGCGATCAGGGTTGCCCGGCCCGAACGAATCGCGGGCCAGGCGAGCGTCTGGACTTCGGAAGGCGCCTCGAATTGCGAGGTAAACCAGCGGGCCACCGCTGGGTGAAAATGCGATAGGGCCATGGGGGAATTCTGGCAGCGCGCGCGGGGAGCGTCCAGTTAGACGAGTAGCCCTGGCGTCGTAGTCATCGGATGCTAAACTGCTGTGTAGTGTCGGCATTCAAAAAACGACCGACACTTGCGCATTCATCGAGACGACCGTTGCGTGCCAGGGCTGGGGGCCAGACACACAAGGAGGTGTACCCCGTGACCAGTATCGATCTGGCGCGTTTTCTGGGCATCGGCGAGAAGGACGTTTCATGTGTCCTGAATCACGCGGAGGCGCTCGCCGCCGATGCGGATGCGTTGTCCGCGGGTTTTTATGGTTATCTGCAAGATTATCCTGAAACCGGTCGCCTGCTCGGTGATTTCGGCATCGAGCGTATGCGCGATCTGTCGCATCTGCTGGCGGAAAACTTTCGACGTATGCTCCGACTTAAACCCGGTGAGTCACGTCAGGACATTCAGTCTGCGCTGGGTTCGGTGCATTATCGCGCCGGCGTCATGACGACCTGGGTGGTGGGCGCTTACAGATTGTACGTCGATTATTTACATGACCGCCTTGCGCAGCTGGGTCTGGATGATGACGACCGACGTCGGCTCGACAAAGCGCTGATCAAATATGTCTTTTACGACATGATTTTGCAGTTGGAGGGCTACGAACAGGCGCGTCTCTCCGACCTTGGTGAGGGTGATGCCGTTGCCCGTGCCGTCCTTGAGGCCACACTAACACTGGACAAGGCAAGCGCACCCGAGGATGTGTTGACCTCGATCTGCGATCGCGTGGTGTCAGCTTCGGGGCATTTACGTGCGGCCTGGTTCTGTCTTGGTGGGCATGAGCCGTCCACACTCACCCCGGCTTACCATGCTGGAGACCGGGTAGCCGTGCCCGACCAGCTCTCGCTAAATCAAGATGATCCTATCGCGTGCGCATTGCGTGAGCAGAGGCCCCTGGTATTCGATCCCACCGTTGCGACCTCACCGGACTGGAGCAGACGACATCCAGAGGTTCGAACGATCGGCATTTTTCCTTTTGGGTTACGTAATACTGCGCTGACCGGATGCTTCGTGGTTCACGCGGACATGCCGCGCTATTTCAACAATACGGGGCTGACCATCTTCGAGGCTTTGGCGACCCTGGCACAGCTCCTGATGGAATTACGGGATCAGGTACAGCGTGATGCACTGACCGGATTGGCAAACCGAGAGGCCTTTTCGACGCATCTGTCTGTTGCGGTAGAGCGAGCCGCGCGCGATGGGCGGTTGGTGTGCGTGGGGATACTCGATCTCGATGATTTCAAACCGATCAATGACCGCTACGGACACGCGGCGGGTGATGATTTGTTGCGCATGCTCGCCGAACGTCTGCGACAGAGTTTACGGGGTTGCGATATGGTTGCGCGGCTGAGCGGTGATGAATTTGCATTGATACTCGAGTCGATTGTGACCCTCGGTGAGGCCGAACGGGTTTTCGAACGTATCGAAAAGGCTTTGGGGCAGCCATTCGTGTTGCCGGATGGTACGCAGCATACTTTGAATGCAAGTCTCGGCGTGACGATTTATCCCTTCGATGAGTCGCCCCCGATGGACTCATTCGACATGCGGATCAAGCCATGTACGAGGCTAAGAATGCCAAGGCAGGGCGCGCGTGTTTCTGGCGTTATTGGTCGCCTACCCAGGATGCTCGCGAGGAGACGCCGCCCTGGCCATTGTCGGCACATCCGATAGCCTATTTCCAGCCAGTGGTTGATCTGAGAGGGCGTGGTGTCGTTGCGGTCGAGGCGCTCGCGCGCTTGATGCTGGCCGACGGTCGGGTGCTTACGCCTGCGGCCTTTCTCGATGGAATGAGCGCGCAGTCAAGGCGCGACTTAAGCCGTGAAATGCTGCGGCAGGGACTCGCGTTGTTGGCCCGGCTCGATGCGCAGGGTATCTCGCTGGGTTTGTCTTTCAATGTAGATGCCGATTTTATCCTCGATGCGGACTGCGTCCATTGTTTTCGCGACCTTGTCGATGCCAGCGGCATCGACCCTGGACGCATCACGCTTGAAATACTGGAGAGCGGCGAGTTCCTCACCACTGAAAGCGCGCTTGAGCTGATGCGCGCGTTGCGTGAGGCCGGTGCGCGTATCGCGCTGGATGACGTGGGGTCGGCCTATTCATCGCTACTGCGTCTCAAGGAGTTGCCGATCGACCGGATCAAGCTCGATCAGGCCTTCGTGCGGGATCTGGCGCAAGGGCCGGATAATCTGGTGTTCGTGATGGCACTGCAGTCTCTGGCTCAGGGACTGGATGTCGAACTGATCGTGGAAGGCGTCGAAACCCCTGCCATGCTCGACGCAATGATTGCCTTGGGCGTGGACTCGGTCCAGGGCTACGCATTGGCTCGGCCGATGCCGGCCGACCAGCTGGCGGCCTGGATGATCGACGGGGCCATCACCCCGCATCGCAATGATCGGCAGCCAGATACCTTACTCGGGGCTTACGCCGCTCACCTGCGTCAGCGTGCACTGATGGATTCGATTATCCGCGAGGGGACCTTTGTCCATGTCTTGGACGTGATACATGACTGCCCTCTGGTGCGCTATCTCAGCGCACAGGGCATGCGAAACGACCATCCCCTGCTACAGATACATCAGAGAATTGTGCATATATTCCATGGACGCCGTCGTCTGATCGATCTGGAAACGTCGGATACGAATTTAATGGCGGCGGAGCAGCATCTAGCACGTTTGGTTGCGGATGCATTGTCCGCCGAGGCGGCGGTGAGCTGCTAACGGATATCCATTGCCGAGGGAGGGCGTGTCATTTGAATGGCGATGGCGCCAGGTCCGTCTGTATCCGGATTGCTGCCGTCTGCCTGCCCCGTCTTGTCGTATGCGGTATCTCAAGCGAGAAGTATGCGTATCGCGCCCTGTCTGAAAGCGCGATACGCCGCAATGCTCCAAGCGCCCCATTCATGCGTTCGCGATTGACCTACACTCAGATAGAAATGGATCTTCCAAGCTACTTAAATGGGTAATCGAGAATTCCAAAATTCCAACGGGCCGTAGCGGCCCAGGTGTTCCCGTATCGCCATGCATGGACACACACGATGACGGCGCAGTGTTCCATCGTCTCACCCTCCAGGGAGCCCTAGCTTGCGTGAGTCACTGGATTTGGGCGCGCACCGCCCTCTGGACCGTCCCGGAACCACTCGCGCCCACCCGACGACCGCGGATGGTGATCGGTCATGAGAATGGGCACTTCGAGCGAACGAGCTCATGCAGATGAAATACGGCACGGCCAGGGCTTGGTTTCGCCGTTACCGTGTAGCAATAAATGGGTAGCTTTGTTCCTTATCCGGCCGCGATCTTTCTGGCATGAGAGATGTTGGTGCTGTCGTCGCGATTGCCTGGGTGTGCTGCTGCAAGTTGAGAATATAACCAGATGAATTAGTTGTTTTTTTACCTGTTAATTGCGGGAAAACCGTCATGAACGATCCATTCAAGGACGCACTCGAAGCGCTGCAGACGCGTTTCGTCAATCACTTGCCGACCCGGTTACAGGCAATTAGAAACCAATGTCGCCAATTGCAGGAGACCGTTGAGCGAGGGCGTTGGCCCAACACCGAAATCGATGCCTTGTCGCGCTTATTACACGATCTTGCCGGTGCTGCAGGTACTTTTGGTCTTGCGCGTGTGAGCGTACTGGCGATCGAATTCGGTCAGCAGCTCGACAATTTTCGTGAATGCGGCGAAGCGCAGGGATTGGCGACGTTGGAGACTGCATTCGGCCGCTTTGATCTTGGCGTGGTCGACGCGGCTGCGAATGAAGTTGCGCCATTGCGCGGGGAGCGCAAAGTCAATGGCTCAGCACCACCGCTGGTTTATGTTGTTGAGGATGATGTCGCACAATCAGCGCCTTTGGCACAGGCCCTGCTGGCAGAGGGTTATCGTGTCCGGGAGTTTGCCGACCTAGACGGCTTCATGAATGCATGCGAACAGGATGAATGGCCAAAGGCCGTCATCATGGACATGATTTTTCCAGAGGGCAAAGAGGCTGGAGCCAGGGCGATTTCGCTGCTGCGTTCGGATATTACGCAACCGCCCGCGGTCATTTTTCTGTCCGTGCGTGACGACCTTGAAGCGCGTTTGGCGGCGTTTCGTGCCGGCGCCAGCCGTTATATCGTCAAGCCCGTCGATACCGCGCGCCTGGCCCGTCTACTCGACGACCTTACCATGCGCGTCCCCGCGCAGCCGTATCGTGTGCTCCTGGTGGATGATGATCCTCAGCTGTTGCAAGCCCAGGCCTTGCACCTGCGTCAGGCAGGTATGACGGTGCATACGCTCGATGATCCGCTACAGGTTATGGCGGTCTTGCGAAGTTTTGAACCCGATGTGGTGGTGCTCGACGTCTATATGCCCGAGGCAACGGGCCCAGAGTTGGCCGCTGTGCTCCGAGAACAGGAGGAATTTACATACCTGCCGATACTCTTCCTATCGGCAGAAACGGATATCAGCATGCAGTTGCTTGCACTCAATCTCGGCGGGGATGACTTCCTGGTGAAACCGATTCGCCCCGCGCATCTGGTCGCAGCTGTCAGCGCTCGTGCGCGGCGTGCCAGACTCAATGCGGAGCTTGGGGGGCGTGTCGAAACATTACTATATGAGCGTGAGCGGGTTCACCAGGCGCTCGACGGGCAATTAATGCTGGCGCGTTTCGATGCGCATGGCTTGATCCGTTCAGTTAATGAACGATTGCTGGCGGCTACGGGGTATATGCGTGACGAATTATTGGGGCGCGACTACCGCACACTCGCTTCAAGCCTCCAGCAGGACGCTTTTTATCGGGAAATGGGCGAGGTGGTCGCGCGTGGCGACATCTGGCGTGGACGTCTTGCAATACGCCGTCGCGATGGTACGCCGCTGTGGGTGGATATCTCGCTAACACCATTTCTAGACGCCGAGGGTAGTGTTTACGAATATCACGCGATGTTGGTGCATGCCTCGCCGGGGGTATCACCCATGGGCGAGGCGGTTTGACGGAGTTGATTACATGTCGGACTTGAAGGATCGGAATGGTTATGCACCCTCTGGTGCGATGCCGGCGCCGCTGCCCCCAAACGAGGCGGATCGTCTCGACGCGCTGCGGCGGTTCGCGGTGCTCGATACCGCACCGGAAAGCGATCTCGATGAAATTGCTGCCCTGGCATCGGAAATCTGCGAGACGCCGATAGCGCTGGTCTCGCTAGTGGATGAGCACCGTCAGTGGTTCAAAAGCCGCGTGGGGCTGGATGCACAGGAAACGCCTCGCGAGATGGCTTTTTGTGCACATGCAATTCTTGGCGATACGATTTTTGAAATTCCAGATGCACTCGAGGACCCTCGTTTCCGAACCAATCCATTGGTGACGAGTGCACCGGATATCCGTTTTTATGCCGGGATGGTGCTGGCAACTTCGGATGGACTCAATCTGGGCACACTTTGCGTGATCGACCGTGTGCCGAGGCGTTTAACGGAGCGTCAGCGGAGCATACTCATGCGCCTAGCGCGCCAAGTGAGCAAATTTCTGTCGCTGCGTTTGACGTTGAACCATTATGCAGAGCAGTCCGCCTTTCAAGAGGCGTTATTGTCGAGTGCGGGGGCGGCCATTATCGCCTGCGCACCGGATGGGCGCATCACCCGTTTCAATGCAACGGCCGAACGCTTGTTAGGTTACCAGACGGAAGAAGTGATCGGCCATCGCGCAGATGAAACCTTTCTGCCCCTAGACCTATCTCTGGTGCCGCAGGTCGCGGCGAATGCGGGAGGAGGCTGTTTTGACACCCTGCTGGCAACGCAAACTGATCAAGGCGAGCAGGGCACGGGCATGGTGGAGACCCGCTATCGCCATGCGGATGGCCGGGAAATCCCGGTATTGCTGTCGATCACGTCGATTCGAGATGCCGAAGGGCGTGTGACCGGACAGTTGGGCGTTGCTCATGAGATGTCCAAACTCAAACGGGTACAAAACCGTCTGGACCGGCAGCAACAGGCCCTGCGCGTACTCAACGAGATCGCCGCACATCCCGGTGACGATATCCAGGCGCAATTGACTTTGGCACTCAAATTGGGCGCCGAATATCTGGGTATGAGCCATGGGATTATCAGCCGTATCGTCGATGAGGATTTCGAAGTTTGGGCACAGGTTTCGCCAGCGAATGCGCTGCATGAGGGACAGCATTTTCCGCTGAATACGACTTATTGCAGCCTTGTCGTCGGTTCCTCAGACGTATTGGCTATCGACCGGATGTCAGCATCGTCTTTTGCCGACCACCCTTGCCATGATGCCTTTCATATGGAGTCCTATATTGGCATTCCAATTTGGATGGAAGGAGAAGCCTTTGGCGCACTGAGTTTTTCATCGCATGACTCGAAGCCGGGGGGCTTTGATGAGGCGGATCGCGATTTCTTGCGTTTGTTGTCGGGTTGGCTGGGCTCGACTCTCATGCGACAGCGTGAACAGGCCATGCGGGATGAGCTTCTGGCGCGACTGCAAAAACTTTCGGCACATGTACCGGGGGTTGTTTATCAATATCTTTTGCGTGTGGATGGTACGAGTAGTTTTCCCTATGCCAGTGAAGGCATCCTCGATATCTATGGTGTTTGTCCCGAGGCCGTGAGAGAAGATGCCAGTGCCGTTTTCGCTGTAATACACGCAGCCGATGTACCCGTTGTCAGGTCATCAATCGAACGCTCGGCGCGGGAGCTGACGGTGTGGCATATGGAATACCGCGTCGATCATCCTCAGCACGGGACGATCTGGGTGGAGGGACGCGCCACCCCGGAACGATTGCTAGATGGCGCGATACTTTGGCATGGCGTCATTACGGATATCACTGCCCGCAAAATCGCCCAGGATGTGCTAGACCGCGAGCGTCAGCGCATGGTGAGCATCATTGAAGGTACGAATGCGGGTACTTGGGAATGGAATATCCAGACCGGGGAAACAGTATTCAACGAACGGTGGGCGGCAATCCTTGGGTATCGTCTCGAAGAGTTGTCACCGACCACTGCGGATGTTTGGCGACGGCTGCTACACCCCGAAGATGTCGACCAAGCCGGAAAACAGCTGGCAGCCCATTTCGCCGGCGAGTCGCCATACTACGATACCGTGCTGCGCATGCGTCATAAGCAAGGGCATTGGGTTTGGGTACATGCACGCGGGCGCGTCGTGAATTGGCTAGCGCCAGGCAAACCTTTGATGATGTACGGGACGCACGCGGATATCACGGAGTCGCGAGAGCAGGAGGAAGAGATTCGCAATGCCAGGGCTTTTTTACAGGCAGTAATCGATTCATCCACTGGCGTATCCGTGATCGCAACAGACACATCCGGTTTGATTACCCTGTTCAATTCAGGGGCTGAACGCCTGTTGGGATATAAAGCCGAAGAAATCATCGGCTGCATGACGCCGGCACCCTTTCATCTGGAATCCGAAGTCCAGGCGCAGGGCATCTTGCTAAGCGAGGCATTCGATAAACCGATTCAGGGCTTCGAGGTGTTCGTCGCCAGGGCCACGCTCGGTGAAGCGGAAACGCGTCAGTGGACCTATGTGCGTCAGGATGGCGAGCATCGACAGGTTAATTTAACGGTCACGGCCATTCGTGACGAATCAGATCGAATTACGGGATTTCTAGGCATTGCTTCTGATATTACGGAGTTGGTGCGCACCAGCGATGCACTACAGGACAGTGAGCAGCGTTTTCGAGGCATGGTCGCCAATTTGCCGGGTGTAGTGTACCGGTCATCTGGTGATGATGGTCGTAGCATGCGATATATGAGTGGCGAAATCGAGCAACTTGCAGGTTACCCGGTGAATGCGTTCCTTGATGAGCCAAGACGTTTATTTGGTGACCTGATACATCCGGATGATCGCGCCATGGTGCTCGAGGCATTGTCACGTATGCGGGCAGGGGAGACTTGTGAATATAGTTATCGCCTAATTCATGCCGACGGCCATGTGGTCTGGGTTTATGAAAAAGCACGTGGTGAGTTCGATCAATCAGGAAATTTTTTATGGTTCGATGGATTTTTCTGGGACATTACGGCTAGGCGAACCATTGAAAATGAACTCAAGCTCAGCCAAAAGCGTTTCAGCGGTGCGTTTGCGACTGCGCCACTGGGTATGGCGTTGGTTTCGCTGGATGGGCGCTGGCTGGAAGTCAATGACAAGTTGTGCCAGATACTCGGCTATGAAAGAGATGACTTATTAGAAACGGATTTTCAACACATTACGCACCCGGATGATCTGGATGCGGATCTTGCACTCGTGAGCCAGCTCCTTGCCGGAGATGTTCCTAGTTATCAGCTTGAAAAGCGATATTTACATCGAAACGGAAAAATAATTTGGGCGTTGCTTAGCGTGTCACTGGTGCGGGATGTTCAGGGAGATCCCGTTCATTTTGTTTCTCAAATAGAGGATTTTACCTCACGAAAATTGGCGGAAGAAGCGTTGCTAGAAAGCGAAAAGAAGCTATCGACACTATACCGTATGTCGCCCGTTTCCATCATGCTTAACCGGTTCGATGATGGGCAGTTCGTTGAAGCCAATCCTGAGCTGTTCCGACTGACCGGTTACGAAGAAAATGAGTATCGCCAATTAAGTTATTGGGATATAACGCCTGATGAATACGCTGCACAAGAACAGGCGCAGATCGAATCACTACGTACTCGTGGAGTATATGGTCCTTATGAAAAGGAATATATCTGCAAGGATGGTAGGCGTATTCCCGTGTTATTGAATGGTTCTTTGATCGAAGGCATTGATGGTGAAAAATACATATGGTCAATCGCACAGGATATCAGCGAGCGCGTACTGGCGGAGCAGCGTGCGATAGAGCGCGAACGCTACGTGCAAGCGGTTATCGACAACGTCATCGATGGCATCGTAACGCTGGATGAGATGGGTTGTATCGAATCCTTCAATCGCGCGGCAGAGCGTATTTTCGGTTATCGTCAAGCCGAGGTGCTTGGCTTGGATGCCGCACGTTTATTGTCTGCTCCGCAGGGCATGGTTCTAGAAATGGCCTTGCAGACCTACCGTAAAACGGGTGCGGCACAGAATTGGAATGATCCGCGAGAGACTGAAGGCGTGCGTCGAAATGGCGATCCATTTCCCATGGAGCTTTCGCTTTCGGAAATTCGACATCTTGGACATGCGCGATTTATCGCGGTCGTGCGTGATATCACCGCACGCAAGCGTATGCAGGAGATGAAGGATGAATTCGTGGCTACGGTCAGTCACGAGCTGCGTACGCCACTCACATCAATCAGTGGTTCGTTGGGCTTGCTGGTGAGCGACGCTCTGTCAGCGTCCCCTGAAAAATCGCGCCCTCTGATTGAAATTGCACACAAAAACAGTATTCGGTTGACGCATTTGATCAATGACCTGCTCGATATGGAAAAAATGGCTGCCGGAAAAATGCACTTCGATATATGCGTGCAGCTATTATTGCCCTTGGTTGAACAGGCGATTGACGCTAATCAGAGCTATGCGGATCAATATAAAGTTCGATTGGTATTGACTAGGCGAGAGGCGAATGCGTGGGTCAATGTCGATACGCAGCGGCTGCAGCAAATATTGGCCAACTTTATTTCCAATGCGGCGAAATTCTCTCCACCCGATAGCACGGTTGAGATCAGTATCCATGCTCAAGGTGAAAATGATTTCAGAATCGAAGTGCGCGACCAAGGGCAGGGTGTCCCTCTGGCATTTCAGGATCACTTGTTTCAGAAATTTGCGCAGGCTGATGGGTCGAGTGCGCGGTCGAAAGGTGGGACCGGCTTGGGCTTGGCCATTAGTAAGGAAATGGCTGAAAGAATGGGGTGTGCAGTTGGATTCGATTCCATTGAAGGGCAGGGAGCTTGTTTCTATATCGATCTGCCACGTGTGCCCGAGACAGCCAAGGCCGGTCCTGATGGTGTCACACGATTTTTCCCCGATGGTATGAGCGAGATGGATACGATGGACTGGATACTCGTGGTGGAGGACGACACGGAAGTCGCGGTACGTGTTGGATTGACGCTACGAGAAGCCGGTTTTGCCGTGGATTTGGCCTTCAGGGGCGCGGAAGCACTCGCCAAATTGGCCGAGCGTAAGTATGTCGCCATCACCCTTGATCTCATGCTGCCGGACATGAACGGTCGCGAGACGCTTGAGTCGGTGAGGCATGCTGTGAACGAACGGCATAGCGACGTGTTGATCATCGTGATGTCCCAGCTGGGTCACGCTCAGCTGGGTGTCGAATGTGACGATGCAACCATTGTGTGGTTTGATAAACCCGTCGATCTTGGCGAATTGATTTCCGTGCTTCAGCTACATACCCAGATGGGGAAATCCACGCCATAAATTGCGTCGTTACATGGGAAATTTATGATGAGCCAATTACAACGCATCCTATATGTCGAGGATGAGCCGGATATCCAGGCGGTTGCCCGCGTCGCATTAGAGATGGTGGGCGGCTTTACAGTAGAAATTTGCAGCTCAGGCGTTGAGGCTTTGAGCGTGGCGCCTGTGTTTATGCCGGACATCATACTGTTGGACGTGATGATGTCCGGTATGGATGGCCCGACTACATTGACGCGTTTACGCGAACAGCCTGAACTTGCAGGCATTCCAGTGATCTTCATGACGGCGCGGATACAACCGCATGAGGTTTTGCAATATCAATCGATGGGCGCGATAGGCGTCATTCCAAAACCCTTCGATCCGATGCAGCTGAGTGATCAGGTCAGAACTTTCTGGGTAGAGGTCCAAGCCGAATGACGCAGACGGATCATGAGGCAGTCGAGCGAGAGCTCGCGCGGCTTAAGGCCATGTATCGAGAAAGTTTACGCGACGCGTTAATCGAGTTGGATCAACTGGCATCCCAATTGATACATGACGAAGGAGGACGGGATGTCATGAGTGCATTGCAGAGCCGTCTGCATCGTTTGAGTGGCTCAGCCGGTACCTTCGGTTTGCCCGCCTTGAGCGAAGCGGCTCATGTACTAGAAGTGCTCGTTAATGAATGGCTGAATACAGAACCGACCCCGGTAGTATCGGCCCACGTTCTGGACGAATTTGCCGCGGATATCGGTGGTCTTGCATCCTTGCTATTGGAGAATGATCGCCCGGCATGCGCGGCAGATGCTTCACCACCTGGGACGCTGGTCGCTCAGGCGGTCAGTCGACAGGTTTGGGTGCTTTGCGCTGATGATGCCTTACGGCAGGAGCTGATGGGGGCGCTAAACCAGTTCGATTATCAGGTAATGGGCTTCCAGACGCCGGGTGAGGTGAATAATCAGCAACTGCCGGATGCTCTGGTTGTGGATATTCGGTTGTCGGGGTTGGGTGAAGATGCGCAATGGTTGTCTAAATTCACTGGACCGTTGATAACCCTCGTCGACTCGATGGATTTTGACGATTGCCTGAGTGCTGCCTGGTTGGGTGCAGATGCCGTGTTTCAGCATCCGACCGATGCGTCTGAATTGGCGACACGCATTGACTCGATGCTGCGTGAACGGGACATACAGGCGTATCGCGTTTTGATTGTGGACGATGATCTCATCCTTGCCGAGCATTATCGGCTGGTACTAACGGCTGCTGGCATGCGCGCCGAGATTCTGGATGCTCCCACACTGATCATTGAAAGAGTCGCCAGTTTTCGCCCCGAATTGATCTTGCTTGATGTCAATTTGTCGGGATATTCAGGGCCTGATCTTGCTTCGGTTATTCGCTATCACGACGAGTGGGTGGGTTTGCCGATCGTTTACCTGTCCGCTGAAACCGATCTCGATCGCCAGATCGATGCACTAAGCCGTGGGGCTGATGATTTTTTGGTCAAACCAATATCGGACACCCAACTGGTAGCGGTTGTGAAGGTGCGTGCACGTCGTTTCAGGCAGCTGGCTGAGTTGATGTATCTCGACAGTCTGACCGGGCTGTACAAGCATGGCCCAATCAAGGACGAACTGCGTGCTGAGCTGGGGCGTGCGCGCCGAAATCAGGCTTCGCTTACAGCAGCGATGATTGACATCGATCACTTCAAGCAGGTTAACGATACCTATGGTCATGCGCAGGGGGACCGCGTGATCAAGGCGTTGGCTTATTTGCTCAAACAAAGGCTCCGTCAGTCTGATCGCATCGGGCGTTATGGCGGTGAGGAGTTCCTCGTCATCATGTCGGCTTGCGACGCGGAAGAGGCGAGGCGAGCGTTGGATGACATCAGACTCCGGTTTTCCGCGCTCCAGTTTCACCACGAGGGCAAGGTGTTCAATTGCACCTTGAGTGCCGGGGTTGCAGATAATGCGGTGCTGGATGATGAGCCGCAGGCGCTGCTGGCTGCGGCCGATGAGGCATTGTATGCAGCGAAGCGCTCGGGACGAGATCGCGTCGTGTTGGCGCATGCGAGTCGGGATTGAGGTTGCATTCAGATGCTTTCCCTTGCCAACAGTCAGGTTGCAACCTTTTGCCGGGTGGTGGCGTGTATATACACTGAGAGCATTCTGGGTATGCAAATATGTCATTGATGTTAAAGACGATAGACCATTTGCCAGTGATGCTCCCTGGATGTCCGTTCGTCAGGTGTATACATCGTAGTGTGAATCAGCGGGTGCATTTCCCGACGCAGGCGTTATCATATGCACACCGCGGTCGCAATCCGATTCTCGGAGATGGCCGGACTACCGACGGCAACTTGCCGGTATTACACACTTCTACATTGGGAAAGCAGCAAGGGCCACGTCAGCGGCTTGGCGCATAGGCGGGCTTTTAAGAACAACAGCGAGTGATCGCCATGAAATTGAGTTATTACAAAGGACCCTGCATTATTTCCGGCTATGTCAATGGACGCAAATTCAGACCGTCGAATTGGTCTGAACGCGTTGCGGAAAGTGGCGGTGTGTTCCATCAGGATACCAAGGTGCTTGAGTATGCTGCGCACCTGAGTCCGATGTATCACGAGGAATACGGTCATTGCATCCATGTCGATTTCGACATCCTTGCGATGCAGCAGCCCGGTGTCTACGAATACATCGTCTGGTTCGTGGAAAGCAATGGTCTTGAGGTTGTGCCGTTGACCGATGATCCGACGGAAAATACCGTGGGTTTCGATCAGTCCGAGGCTGCTTGACCTCCTCCTATCATCCCGGCTGTTCCTACACGAACGGTAAGGCACGCGTTCTGCGTGCGTAAACAAGCACTACTTCCCGGTTTCATCCGGCTGTTTATTCAAAGTGGACTCTCGCCCGTAAGTTTTACCCAGAATAACTGATGTCCAGTCCGGAATTTGAAACTGGAATCATGCCGTCAGCACCCGATGCCATCGGATCGCATCCATCGGGCGATGCGGCCACTCCAGATGCCTATTGGGCAGGCGGGGTGCCATCCTTCCAGGTTTCGTAACGCCGCCATTGCAGCCATTCCTGAAAATCACGGTAGGTCTTGGAGTCCTTTGGTAGCCGGAGGAATTGCTGGTAGGCCTCGAATGCCTTGAACTCGTTCACGCTTGCGGCACTGGGTGTCTGGGTAGGGTGGGCTGGTGATGTCTTTGCTTCATGCGGTGCAGACGAGGTGACGGACTGCTGGCTGGAGGGGGCAGGTTTGTGGCCCAACAACGAGGGCTGATTCGGGTTGTCCGAATAAATCATCATGCCGTCCGGTGTGGCGTACGGTGAGTTGCGATCCATGACGCCAGGGCCGGGGGCCATGCGGTCACTGCCGGGCATATCGTTGAGGTGGGCAGGACGAATAGGCCCGCATCCCGCCAGCAAGACAGTCAGGCAGATTGCAGCGCCCGTCCAGGGCAGGGCTGTCTTCATTGAGTCACTCCCATCAAGGCGATGCCGCCGGATGACGGCATCGCCGTATTGCAT
This sequence comes from Acidihalobacter yilgarnensis, assembly GCF_001753245.1. Lineage (NCBI taxonomy): Bacteria > Pseudomonadati > Pseudomonadota > Gammaproteobacteria > Chromatiales > Ectothiorhodospiraceae > Acidihalobacter > Acidihalobacter yilgarnensis. The sequence goes on from NZ_CP017415.1 coordinate 1,663,780, forward strand.
CGCAGCCAAAGCTTACATGAACTTGATGCGAGTGCCGATGAACAGCTGGTTGATGTCCTGGGCATTGCCGACACCCATGCCGGTTTTGACGTAGCTTGGCAGGTTCAGCTTGTAGTTGTGATAGGAGGCATAGAGCTGGATCGCGTTGGTCCAGTTGTAGACGTAGGCGGCACCGATCTGCGAACCCTTGACGCCCTTGTACATCATGTCCTTGGTTTGCCCATAGTTCACGACGAAATGGTTCTGGCCAACAATGTAACCGACCTGACCAAAGTAATTGGTCGCGTTGTATCCCTTTTGGCTGTAGGTGCCCTGACTCGTAACCTTGTTGGTTTCCTGATGCCCCATTGACACGGTGAAATTAAGGCCGTTGGCGAGCAACAATGAAGCGGCGCCGTTGTATATCTTCAGACGCGTGTAGTCGGTCGAGCCGACGGTCACAATACCCGTACCCGGGTCGGTCGTAATGCCTTGATTGCCGGTATTGACCCAGCTTGCGCCGGCAATGAACTTGGCGCCGTCACCCAAGTTGGCTTTGTAGCGTGCCGCAAGTTCGGAGGCGCCGCCGTTGTCATAACTCCCCGAGAGTACCAGTCCCCCAAATGATGGAGAATCGTAGCGCACGCGGTTCTGACGACCGATCGCGTTGAACGGGCTCATGACCTTGCCGATGGTGGCGATACTCTGACCGGCGCTATCCACAAAGGTGATACCGGCGCTGTACAGCTCGTACCAGACGCCACCCCCGATAAAGTTCGTGCCGGAAAGATCCATGGTGTTGGCGTAATAGGCGGCGCCATTGCCCTTGCCGAAACTCAGCGTGCCGAATTCGCCCTGCATGAAGGCGTCAACGATTCGCGTGTCGAGTTGCACGCTCCCATTCGAGTTCTGACCGATGTCCCATGAGGAAGAAGGGAGCTGGGTCAGGCCGATTTCATAATGGAAACCCACCTTGATCCCGTTACTCATGTCCTGCGAGCCAGTAAAACGGAATCGCGAATTGGAGCCGTTGTTGTCAACGCTGGCGATATCGGATTGCTTGCCGTTATTGGCGTAAGTCAAAGCCCGATCGATCTGTCCTGACGCCTTGAAGCTCATGGCCTGTGCCGCGGGCGTCAAGATCAAACCGGCTGCTGCCAGCAGGGATACGGGTAGTGCTTTTTTAAATATGAACGTATTCACGCTCTTATCTCCTCCTGAGGGTGATGTCGCTACGGGCTGGTAGCCCGGCAAGATCGTTGGTTATGCCTACTAACTAAAATTTATAGTCGGATGCCCTTGTCGTTTGGTGATTCATGCATGGTGACTGGGTGGCCCGGATTATTGTCATGACCTGCGGTTAGCCAACAATGGGAGAGTTTTAGGCGAAATGGCGGAACGATGTCAATTCTGATAAAAAATAAAAATAAACAAATATATTAAAATAATAATATTAAAGATTTTTTTATTTATTGAGTGCGAAGGGTTCATGTGCAAGCGCACAGTGGCTGAACATGTTGCCCGCGGCGCCTTAGATTGTCGTTGACCGCGAACGGTTTGAAGAGAGGGGGGCTGAGGGCGAGGCAAAAATAAAGCCGGCGCTTTGGTGGGCCGGCTTTATTTGAAGGTGCTGATAGCAGTTTGGTGGGCGGTAGTGGGATCGAACCACTGACCCCTGCCGTGTGAAGGCAGTGCTCTACCGCTGAGCTAACCGCCCGAAACGTGGCCGAATCATACTGGCGCCCCGCGTATCAGTCAATCGTCCGCCCATGAATGCCATGACGATTCATGGGGAGCGTGACGCGGGCTTCGAATCCACCTCCGGGGAGATTGTCGAGATCAAGACGCCCATTGTGATCGCGTGCGATGCGTTCGACGATGGCCAGTCCAAGCCCGATGCCGCCGCTGGCGGAACCATGCACGAAGGCGCGAGGCAATTCGCCCAATTGCTGGGTGTTTATGCCGGGACCGTGATCGCGTATCCGCAGGATGACGTGGCCTTCATCGGGGGTCGTGGATACCTCTGTGGGCGGTGAGCCGTGATTGAGGGCATTGTCAATCAGGTTGCGAATCAATCGGCTCATGCCGACGGGTTGCATCGGGAAGGCGTGCTCGCCAAGCCCGCGGGTGAATCGGATGTCTTGGGATTGATCCGGATTCCCGCTGCGCTCGATAGTCTCGGCAATGAGGGGGTCCAGCGCGATTACACGTAGAGGTTCTTCGCGCCCATCTCGTGCATAACCGATAAATTGCTCGATGATAGCGTCCATTTCGCGTACGTTAGCGATGATTTCGTCGCGAGTTTCGGCTTCGCTTGCGGGCAGGAATTCGCTGGCAAGACGGATACGGGTTAATGGGGTGCGTAGGTCGTGCGATACGCCGACGAGGACGAGTTGCCGCTCGCGGATCAGGGCGTCGATGTCGGTGAGCAGATGGTTGAAACGGCTGGCAAGTTGGCGAATGTCTCGTGGACCACGCGCAGTTACGGGTTCTGGTAGACGACCATCGCGCATACGTGCGACGGTATTGACTAGGGTGCGTAAAGGCCTGTTGATCTGGCGTGCAGCCAGAAAACCGCCGAGCAGAGAGAGCAACAACAAGGCGATTAGCTTGAGGTATGGGGGTGGTACTGGACTGCCTTGACTCACTGGCAGTCCGAGGGTGACGTGATGAGCCCCCTGCCAGCTCAACCAGAGCATGTGATTGGCATGATCGATACGAATGGAAGCCGTGGCGCCCAACCGCTGTTGAAGGCGCGTCTGTACCGTGCGGAGGAATCGGTTTTCGGGTGCGTGCCCCTGTGTCGGTGGCTGATTTCCGGTGACGAGCACGATATGTCGATTGTCGAATTGCTGTTGCAGCTCGCGGTAGGCCGAGGGCGGAACTGCGGATGCGAGGATCAGCGTCTGGGCCCATAGATCGGCTAGGCGCTGGCTGCGGGGGCCATATTCATAGGCATGGAGGAAGCCATACAAGGCGACCTGTCCGAGCAGCAGCAGACTGGCGATCAGTAACACCATGCGTGTGAACAAGGTGTCTGGCCAAAGCGAGGCACGCAGGGAAGGTATCATTCAGGCGGTGTCCCAGGTTCATTTGCTGAGAGGCCATCTTCGCCGTTGGGCGCGAAGGCGTATCCAAGACCCCAGACCGTTTGCAGGTATCGGGGGCGGCGTGGATTGTCCTCCACGAGACGGCGCAGGCGCGAGATTTGCGCATCGATGCTGCGCTCGCTGGCATCGCTGCCACCGCCGGTCAATAGCACTTGTAGGTGTTCGCGTGAGAGTGTTTGGTAGGGGTGGGCAGCAAGTGCGTGGAGCAGTGCAAACTCACCGCTGGTAAGGGCAATGATGCGATCTTCGCGATAGAGTCTGCGTTCGCCGAGATCAAGCCGAAACGGCCCGAAGTGTATCTCGCCGGGCGTCGGTGTGGCGCTTGGGGGATCGTTTTCGCTGCGCCGGAGTACGGCGCGGATGCGTGCTACGAGTTCTCGTGGCTCGAAGGGTTTGGAGAGGTAATCGTCGGCGCCGAGTTCAAGACCCAAGACCTTGTCCGGAAGCTCACCGCGTGCGGTGAGCATGATGATGGGGAGGCTGGCATGGCTCTGGCGCAGGCGTCGACAGACGGATAGTCCATCTTCTTGCGGCATGAGCACGTCAAGTAGGAGCAGGTCGAAATGTTCACGCTGCAGCAGGCGGTCCATATGAGCGGCATCGCCCACGGCACGGGCATCGAAGCCCTGTTCTTCCAAATACCGTCGCAGCATGTTGCGTAACCGCGGGTCGTCATCGACGATCAATAGTTTGGGCATAGCCTACTGCATCCGTGAAAGGGTCGTCGTCGAGTGGATCGACGACGACCGTAAGACCGAGGAGGGGTGCTCAGTTTTTCATGTGGGTATTCATCCTGCCATCGGGATGCCCCATTTTGCGATGCTCGAAGCGTTTGGCCCAATCGGTAGCCTGTTTCCATTGCTCGGGGGTGAGCACTCGCTTGATCAACTCGATCTGATCGAGACGCATTGCCAGTAGTTTGGCGCGACCCTGATCAATGCGGGTGCCGATTGCGTCCAGCGCCGCGCGATCACGGCCTTCGAGGGCTGCCTGATGCAAATCCCCGAAATCCTTGCGCAGGGCGCGTCGGGTTTCGATGGACGTCTTGATGTGCTGGTTACGCCATACGGCGATTTCGCTGGCTTGCTTGTCGCTCAGCTTAAGGGCATAGGCGTGTCGTTGGATCATATCCAGCATCGGCATGCCGCCGCCCATATGATGATGCATCATTCCGTGTGCTGGGCGGCAATCCTGCCCGGCGGCATGATTGGGCCAAGGTGGCCCCTGCCGCTGTCCCTGGAGAGAGGTGTCCGCAAATGCAGTAGCGGAAAGCAAAAGACTGCTCAGGCCAATGGCGAGGGCATGACGTTTGAATGAATGAATCATGGGTAGTTCCTCAGTGACAGGGCTATGACGTACTCGCGTCAAGGGCGAACATAGCGCGATGCGCAAGACTGGATGGTTCGAGGATGTTGAGAAGTGTGAGTGGGTTGGGGCGTGGTAACAATTCACAACAATTAATTGATTGGAGAGGCCGCAACGCGGTTTAAAGTACGCAGCCATGAAGAACCAATGCGCATATCGAGGCCCCTGGATGCGGGCGTTACGGCTCAGTGCGGGCTTGTGTTTCCTGCTGGCCGCCACCACGGGGCAGGCGGCCGATCCATTGGGTACCTACAACGGGCTTGGGCAAGGTGCAGGGCGCTTGATCGCGGTACCGGATATGCCGCCGCCACCCATGCCGCTATCGGCAGTGTTGCCACCTGCCTGGCGGGACCATGCGTTGAGTCTGGCCGAGATTAGTTGGCTGGCCTTACGTAACAATCCACGTACGTATGCGGCGTGGGCGCAGTTGCAGGCGCAAGCCGCGTTACTGGGGCAGGCGCGCAGTGCATGGTGGCCGACGCTCAGTCTTTCCGTGCCATTGCAGCGACGTCGCACGACCACGGCTGCGGGCTACGCATTACCGCAGCAGGATACGGCTTCACCGAATCTGAGCCTGTCATTTCTGATCTGGGATTTTGGCCATCGTTCGGCGTTGATCGATCAGGCCAAGGCGAATTTGCAGGCAAGCGAGTTGACCCAGAATGCGACCGTACAATCGGTGCTCTATGGCGTGCAACAGGCGTACTACACCTTGCTCGGAGAGCGTGCATTGCTTGAGGCCTATCAGGCCGCATTGGATGAAAGCAAACAGGCGCTGACGGCAGCTGAGGCTTTACATCGTGCGGGGCAGGCAACGGTTAGTGATTTATATCAGGCGCGTGCTGCACTGGCCCAGGCTCAAGCCAATTTGGCTATGGCAGAGCAAACCCTGACGGGGGATGAAGGGGCCCTCGCCAGTGCCGCCGGGTTACCCTTGAATACGCCCATCCGACTGGCCGCGCTCGACGTGACTGCATCGCCTCGGATGATGCAGTCGGTCGAAGCGTTGATGCAGGCCGCTTTAGCGGCGAATCCTGGCTTGCGCAGCGCGCAATATCAGGTTAGCGCGGCGCATGCCGGGCTCTCGGCAGCCAATCGTAGCGATCTGCCGACGCTGAGCCTGGGCGCCGATCAGGGCTGGCATGCGCAGAATGGTTTCGGGCCGACCCAGCAATACAGTCTCGGTATTACGCTGACGGTGCCGTTGTTCACCGGTTTTCAACATACCTATCAGGTGGCCGAGGCGCATGCCCAGCTCGCCCAGGCGCGTGCATCACTCGAAAGCATCGTCAATACCACGCAGCTATCCGTCTGGCAGGCTTATTACGCATTTCGCAGCGCGACCCTGGCGCTGCCCAGCGCAATGGCACAACAGGAAAACGCGGCTAAGGCGTTGGCCGCGGTGCAGGCACAGTATCGTGTCGGTCTGGCCACCATGCAGGATTTTCTCAGTGCGCAAAGCGTGCTGAGCAGCGCGCGCGTGGCGGTCGTGCGCGATGCGATCAATCGCTATCTGGCATTGGCCGGTTTGAGCAATGCGGTTGGCACGGTGATGCCGCCTGCATTGGGCGCACCGGCACCGTGATGCGGTCTATCAGCAAATTCCGCAGCCTGGGCGTGGACCCCGGGTGCGTTCTGGAGGATTAAGGATGTTGCGAAGATTTGCATGGGGCCTGCCATTGATCGCCCTGGCCCTTGCCGGCTGCGATCAACGGGGAGGGCGGCGACAAGGTCCGATGGCTGGCATGGCGGTGCCTGTTCAGGTCAGCCAGGTCACAACCCGCGACATGCCGGTGACGACCACCTCGGTGGGTACCGTGCAAAGTTTGCACACGGTTACGGTTCGTCCTCAGATCACAGGCATGCTGAGTGCGGTAGCGGTGCATTCTGGCCAGACAGTCAAGGCTGGCGAGATCCTGTTTCGCGTCGACTCGGCACCATTTTCGGCGGCGCTTAAGCAGGCAGAGGCGAAGCTGCGCGGCGACCGTGCGCAGCAGAAATACACGGCCGATCAGGTCGCTGCTCTGCGTCCGTTGGTGGCCAAGGATTACGTGACTCGTCAGAGCTTCGAGCAGGCGCAGGCAACGGCCAGCGCCGCCGCCGCGCTGGTCGAGCAGGATCGCTACGCGCTGGAGACGGCACGCATTCAGCTTGCTTACACCACGATACGTTCACCGATCGCTGGGCGTTTGGGCGCGGTCGATATCAAGGCCGGCAACGTGGTGCAGGCGAATACCAGTACATTGGTCACGATTAATCAGATGAACCCGGTTGAGGTCAATTTCAGCGTGCCGCAATCGCAGCTACCGGCCACGCGCGTGGCGTTGGCGGCGACCCCGGTCGCCGATAACGTCGCTTTATTCCGTGAGGACGATCAGGGCAAGCCGTTGGGCATGGGGCGACTGAGCTTTGTGGACAACACCGTCGATGCTGGCACCGGCACAGTGGCGCTCAGGGCATTGGCGAATAACCCAGAAAATCGTCTCTGGCCGGGGCAATTTGTGGTTGTGCGCCTGACACTGAGCACACTGCAGAACGCGAAAGTTGTGCCGGCGCGCAGCATCCAGCAGGGACAGCGCGGCCCGTTTGTCTATGTGGTTCGTCATAATCACGCCGAGATGCAGCCGGTCAAGCTGGCCTTTATCACCGATGACCTGGCGGTGGTTGATACAGGGTTGGCGGTCGGTGATGCAGTGGTTGACCCGATACCCGCGCGAATGCGTCCCGGCGCCCTGGTTCGCGTGATCGAAAGCCACCCTCGTGGCGAGGCGGCCGGCACCGGACGTAGCGCACGGTTATACCACCCTGAGGCACGCCGTCCTGTTGGGATGCGTGACAAGAACGCGCCATGAATCTTGCCGGCCCCTTCATCCGCCGGCCGGTGATGACCACCGTGCTGACCCTGGCTGCCATCCTGATGGGGTTGCTGGCCTATCGTGCGTTGCCGGTTGCTTTGCTGCCGAGCGTTTCCTTCCCCACGATTATGGTCTCCGCAAGTCTACCGGGGGCGAGCGCCAAGACCATGGCCTCGGCAGTGGCGTCTCCTCTGGAGAATCAGTTCTCCAGTATTCCGGGGCTGTTGTCCATGAGTTCGGAGAGCCGTAACGGCAATACGCGGATCACGCTGCAATTCGATCTCAAGGTCAATATCGACGCTGCCTCGCAGGAGGTGCAGGCGGCGGTCGGGCAGGCCTCCCATTTCCTCCCGCCCAATATGCCGCAGACGCCGCTGGTGCGGCAGGTGAATCCGGCCCAAAGTCCGATTATGTTTATTGGTTTGTCGGCGCCGAACATGCCGTTGTACAAGCTCGATGCCTACGCCGAGCAGCGTTTTGCAACGCAGCTCTCCGGCGTGCCGGGCGTGGCACAGGTGCGTGTTTTCGGTGGCCAGACCTATGCCGTGCGCATTTATCTCAACCCCTATGCATTGGCGGCGAGAAACTTGTCGCTCACGGGTGTCGAGTCGACAATCGGTGCGCTCAACGTCAATCTGCCGCAGGGTACGCTACAGGGCAAGGCGAGCAATTACGACATCAGCGTCGACGGACAGCTCAACGATGCGGCGGCCTACAACCATATGGTGCTTGCCTACAGCAACGGGGCGCCGGTACGGCTTGCAGCCGTTGGCCGAGCCGAAGACAGCGTGCAGCAGAATCTACAGGCGACTTGGATCAACGGCGATCGCGGTATCGTGCTCGCTGTGGTACGCGAACCGGATAGCAATACGGTGGACGTGGCCGCACAGATCCGCACGATGTTGCCAAAACTACAGGCGGCGCTACCTGGCGGCGCCAGCCTGCACATCCTTTATGACAAGTCTCAATACGTGAAGGCCGCCGTGGAGGAAGTGCAGTTCACGCTGCTGTTGGCGAGTGTGCTGGTGGCTTTCGTGATCTGGTTGTTCTTAGGCGACCTGCGTCAGATGTTGGTGGCGGCGGCGGCCATCCCGATTTCGCTGCTCGGTACCTTCGCGGTACTGTCGGCGTTGGGATATAGCCTTAATGTGCTTACCTTGTTGGCACTCACGCTATCGGTAGGCTTTGTGGTCGACGATGCGGTGGTCATGCTGGAGAATATATCGCGCCACCGCGAGGCAGGGTTGACGCCCTTGCGCGCGGCTCTGCTCGGCAGCCGCGAGATCGGTTTTACCGTGTTGTCGATGACCCTGTCGCTGGCGGCGGTGTTCCTGCCGTTGATTTTCATGGGTGGACTGCTCGGGCGCCTGTTCCTCGAATTCGGTGTGACCATCGCGGTGGTCATTCTGGTGTCGGGCGCCGTTTCGCTCAGTTTGACGCCCATGCTGCTCTCGCGGATGCGTTTGCGTGAAAACACGCGGACGCCACGCAGCTCATTCTTCCAACGTGGCTTCGAGTCGTTGACGCGTCTCTATGGTACTAGCCTGGCGTGGTCACTACGTCATCGCGGCTGGGTACTCGGTTTTGCCGGTCTGAGCCTGATTGCAGCGGTTGTCCTGTTCATGTTGGTACAGAAGGCCTTCATACCGAGTGGTGACTCGGGGATGATCATCGCCAACCTGCGCTATCCGGAGGGCATCCCCTTCACGCAGCTCACGCAGGAACAGCATGAGGTGGCCAAGCGTATTCAAGCCAATCCGGCAGTAGCGGTCGTGATGTCCAGCGCTGGTCAGAGTGGCGGCGGTTTCGGCGGGAGTAATGTGGGACGCATCATCATTCACCTCAAACCCGCTGGTGAGCGTGACGACGTTGATGCCGTCATGATGCAATTACGCCGCGAGATGGCACATTTTCCGCTGGTACGCGCCTTCTTCATCCAGCCGCCGGCGATTCAATTGGGCGCGATGTCGAGCAACGCCAATTATCAATTTGTACTGCAAGCGGGTAGTGAATCGCAGCTTGAACAGGCGATCCTTAACTTCGAGCCCGCGCTGCGCGAGATTCCTGGGGTGGTCGGTGTGAATTCGAGTCTCCAACTGAGTAATCCGGAAATCCGCATTCACATCCTGCGTGAGCGCGCGGCGGCGCTAGGCGTGACCCCACAGACCATCGAGAAGACGCTCAATCTAGCCTACGGTGGCGCCACGGTTGGCACCATCTACGGCGCTGCACAGCAATATCAGGTCATTACCCAGCTTGCTCCGGAGTATCAGGCCGATGCCGCCGCGTTGTCGGCGATCTATCTGCCCGGCAACGCAGGCCAATTGGTGCCGCTGCACGCGATCGCGCGGCTCGATTACGGTGTTGGCCCGCTGAGTGTGGAACACTACGGCCAGATGCCTTCGGCAACGGTATCCTTCAACCTGGATCCAGGTGTGTCGCTCGGCGAAGTCACGGGCAAGATACAGGCGTTGGCCAACAAGATCCTGCCAGCTGGGGTGAGCGGGCAGTTCGCCGGTAGCGCGCAGTCCTTCCAGCAATCGTTGGTGAGCTTGCCGATTTTGCTGGTAGTGACCATCCTCGTGATCTATGTGATCCTGGCCATTCTTTACGAACATTTCGTGCATCCGTTGACCATTCTCACGGCGTTGCCGCTGGCCGGATTCGGCGCGCTGCTCTCGCTTTATGTGTTCCGGCAGCCACTCGACCTGTTTAGCTTCGTCGGGGTGATCATGCTGGTCGGATTGGTGAAGAAAAACGGCATCATCATGATCGATTTCGCCATCGAGCGTCGACGAGAGGGTGAAGATGCCTTGGCGGCCATTCATGAAGCCTGCGTGATCCGTTTCCGCCCGATCATGATGACCACCGCAGCGGCCATTCTCGGCACCTTGCCGATTGCGCTGGGATTCGGTTCAGATGCACGGGCGCATATGCCGCTGGGCATCGCCGTTGTGGGTGGGCTGGTATTTTCACAGCTGCTCACCCTGTACGTGACGCCGGCGTTTTACGTCACCGCCGAGCATTGGCTGGAGAGGCGCCAGCCACGGTCAGCATCGTTGACGGAGACTCAGTCCTGACTCGGTGGTCCCTGAGGTTGCATGTCCAGTGGGTAGGTTGAGAACGCCCGGTGCAAGGTGTCTAGGTGTCCGACCAAGGCCTTGAGCAAGCTGTCGGATATCGAGCTGTTGCTCGTATTGAGAGCGACGAAGGCCTGTTCGAGATTACCGGAAGCGGCCTTGAGTGGCGGTGAAATAAGGGGGTTTTCGAAGGCGGCAACGGATTTGCGCAGAGCCGCAATCGCCGCGGCCCGGTTGGGCACGGCGAGCGCGTGCTGCGCCTGGGTCAGATATTTGCGCGCGCGTTTAACCACATCGTTGCTGCCCAGGTCATCCAGAGCATAAAACAGGTGATTGAAAAACGGTTGGACCTGTTGATTGTCTTCGAAGTGCATTTTTGCGCGCATGGCTCTGGCCATGGCCAGAAATTCCGCGCCCGGCATGCGCGAACGAATCAGTTCAAGCATGATCTGCACCTTGGTCAGATCGGCATCGAGCCCGATGACATTTTTGTCGTGCAGCGCGGCCCGCGCTTCGACGGCATCAGCCATTGCTTGCGCGGCATAGATCTGCATGCGGTTGAGCGCAGCGACACGCGGGTTTAGGGTCGGGGCCTGGACCGATTGCATATCGGGAGTCGAGCTTGCGGTGGGCAGCGCGGCGCTAGCGCCTACGGCATGCAATAGGGTGAGTGGCAACAGGAATCGCAGATACCTGCGCAGGTGATGGTGGGATGGGGCCAAAGCAGTTTCTCCTCGGAACATTGGGATTGCGGCGACCTTAATCGCAGATGCACACGATACGGTATTCCGGTGTATTCGGGGAGCCATCGGTCCAGCGCAGGTAGAAGCGCAAGGTTTCCCCTGGCCGTGACGTCCAGTCTGGATCGATAGGGTAGGTCGAGTAAAGGCTTGCCGACAGGCGAGTGATGCGCGTGCGCCCAATCGTGATGGCTCCAGATCAAGGTGGTGTCATGCGATAACAGTAGCTTCAGCCGACAACCAGGGGGGATTCGTCCGATGGGTGCCGATAGCGTCCAGAAACGGATATCTGAATGCGCTCGCACCCCCTGATACCGCGCCCAGACCGGTCCGGGGCGATCTACCGGGCGCCCCCGCGCGCGCGCGGCGGCGAGCTTGATGAATTCGGCGTGCGCCCAGGCGAGCGGCATGGCCGAACCCGTGGGTCGATAGGGTACGAGTCCCCAATCAGGGCGGGCGGTATCGTCCCATATTTGCTCGGGTAGCATTCCTCCGGGGCTCGCACTCGCGGCCATGGTGTGCAGAAGCGCTGACGGATCCCCGCCGTTGGCGAGTTCGTAATGGCCGCGTTCGCCGGCGAGTAGCGGCCAAGGCCGCCCCTTACCCGTGCCGTCGAACGGACTGCCGTCGGCGTGTTCGCCATATCCATCCTCGTTGTAACGATACCAGGCTGGACCCTGGGGCGTTTCGATGCGCAATAGCCGGTCGGCCAATTGCAGACTGTCTCGTATTAGCGGATCGTCGGCGCGGCGCAGTCCGTAACGCACCAATTGCAGAAAATCGAGACTGACGTGTCCATCTGCCGTGAGGGTGGGCTGGGGGTCACGATTATTCACGATAATCGCCTCACGCATCGCTTCGCGATGTTGTAAGACCCCGCGAGGCCCGACGCGAACATAGTGCGCGGCAATGCCATGGTTTCTGCCGAGCTCGCTGTCATGGGCGACAGTCCAATCCTCGATTTGGGCATTCCAGCTGTCGGCTAGCGTGAGCGCCAGATCGCGTTCCGCCGGAGGCAGGTATTCGGCACCGACCACCAGACTTGCGACCATTACCGCCAGTGTGAAAGGGCTTAGGCCGCAGTCTTCCTCCCAGCGATCCTGATCGCTGACGGGGCCGTTGAGGGCGATAAAACCGAGCGCGCGCCGAATCATATCCTGCGGTCGAATATCGCCGAGAGCCTCGTGTTCGTCGAGAGCGCCAGCGAGCAAGATCGGAAAGGCGGTTTCGTCGAGTTGAAGCCCCTGCCAGTAGGCTCGACCGCCGAGCCATTGATTCTGATTCCAGTGTCCATCGGCATGCTGGTTGGCGATCAGATAGCGCAGGTTGGCGCGGGCATCCTCATGCGCGCCAAGTGTGAGCAGCGCTCCTGCCGTTTCAACGAGATCTCGTGGCCAAACCAGATGGTAGCCACCCTCGCGTTCTCTCGTCTCTCCCCAGGGGATACTCAAGCTGGCCACCACTGCACCTGGATAGGTCTTGTCTTCGTGCACCTTGACGACCATAGCGGAGGTGCGTAGCAGATTGAATAATTCTGGCTCCAAGGTGTTGACTTCGGGGAATTGAGCTTCCCAGACCTGATGCCAGGCATCCCATTGAGCGCAGCAGTGCTCGACTACACGCGCATACGAATGGCTCAGGCTGGCGAAGGCGAGCGTGGCGGCGGAGCGTCGTCCGCTGCCAAAGCCCAACGCGAGCACCGCGTGTCTGGGAAGTTCACCAGTGAGGGCGACATTGCCGGGACCGGCATGCGTATATGCCCAACGCATAGACCCATGGCGAGAGAAATCCTGCCACCCGTCGTTCTCGCCGACGTAGCCGACGGCGCCGCGTACGAAGGCATCGTTGCCTCGTTCGTCGCGAGCAACCAGAGCGAGGGCGAAAGGGCCCTGATTGGCCCACAGGACGCGACGCCCATGATATTCGTCATACCAAGCCTCGTTATGGTTATCACTACCGCCCAATCTGGGGGCGAGCAGTACGTAAGGCCGTAATCCAGGGTCGCCTTCGAGGGCGACTTCAAGCATCAATACGTCTCGACGAGGGTCAGGGCAGACGCCGATTCGCAGCGTGAATCGCGGGTGGCGGTGAATCAGGGTGACGACGGGTGCGCCTGCGCCACAAGACGCGATCTCGTAGTTGTCATGCTGCTTAATTTCGACCCAGAAACCTTCGTCGTCGGCAATCATGAAGCCGAGATCGCGGATTTGTGGAATGTCGACGCGAGGATAATAGACTTCGTTGACGATGCCCTGACCCAGCGTATACCAGAGTCGAGGAGAACCCAGCGCGCAACCGATCATATCCTTGCGGCTTGCACTCCAGGTGGCCGGGATACCGGGCCCACCGGGGGGCTCGCTCATGAGGTGATCTCCTGGTGATGACGTTCATGACGGAAGCCATGATGGCGATGTGCCGGTAGCGGCTCAGATATGACAGCTCAGATAGGGCGCCGCCAAGGCCGGACTGTGTTCCTGGAAATTCCACCGTTGGTCCAAGTCGATTCCTTTGTCGTAAGCGGTTCGATCTTTGATCGCTAATGTTGCAGCTACGGTAATCGCGACATGACCGATGTAACCGCAATTCCAAGCAGCTCGAAATCCGATTGGCGAAGCGTTGTGCGAGGGCGTTTTGCACCATTTCATTAGCGAGATAGTGGCCGATGCGAAAGCGTTGGGATTCGTGGAAGTGTGTGCCAATGGCTTCATTGATGATGCAAAAACTAGCGAGATCATGACCGATGGGTTTTGCCATGAGGAGACGAGCATGTCTGCAGTAGTAGGCAAGCCCGGTCCCGCCAAGTGTGCCATGGGGATGAATAATTTGGGGGTGTGCCCAGGTGGGCAATGGCTTCGGCGTAGTGGCTCCATACCTTTTGCCTTCGGCGAGTGAGGTCATCAGGGCGCTGTAGGTTTCGGCGGCAGGCAAATAGCCAGTTAGATAATCTATGTGGGTGTGGCAATCCGCTTACATTGGGTCGCTCACATCGAGCCCTTGGGAATATTCGCAAGAAGCGTTCGCGGTCTGCACCGAACGGGTCAACACCCATCAGGCGAAGGTATCCCGGCAGTGCGTGACGCCGAAACAGGGCGAACAGCGTAGGTATTACCAAGCGTCCCGCAATATCGTCCGGGCCCAAAACATATCTCAGCGTAAGGATTGGCATCGTCGGTGCCGTGGCGCTGCCCATTTATTTGTCTGGTGAGGTGTCTTGTATTCCCCAGGACGTATGGAAGCTACCGCTCCGGTCAAGTCGCTCATAGGTGTGGGCGCCGAAATAATCGCGCTGCGCCTGGATGAGATTGGCGGGCAGTCGGGCGCTGCGCCAACTGTCGTAGTAGGCCAATGCAGCGGAAAAGGCCGGCAAGGGAATACCACCTTGCGCACCCTGAGCCACTACAGCGCGCAGGTCGGATTCCAGTCCTCCAAGGCGTTGGGCGATGGCTGGAGAAAAAATGGGATTGGTCATGTGCGCACCGTGTTTGTAGGTCTCGGCGAAATGCTCGAGCAGACCGGCGCGAATGATGCAACCACCTCGCCAGATACGCGCGACGGTGGCGAGCGGGGTATCGTAACCATAGGCTGTGTTCGCCGCGGCGATGAGGTGCATACCTTGCGCATAGGATAGGGTGATCGCGGCTTCAAGCGCGCCTGCCACGCGCGCCTGCAAGGTGTCCGGTGAGGTCGAGAGGGGGCCGGGGAGTAGACGCGAAGCCAATTGACGCTCTTCGTAGTAACCCGAGAGGCCACGAGCGCTGACTGCGGCATCGATTACAGGTGTCGGTACACCCAGATCGAATGCCGCTTCACTGGTCCAGCGACCGGTCCCTTTCTGCCCCGCCTTGTCTCGAATACGGTCGAGCAGGGGACCTGCGCCGTTATCATCCGGCTGGATCAGGATGTCGGCGGTAATCTCGATGAGATAGGACGACAACGGGCCTTCACGCCAGGATGCGAACAGGTGGTGCAGATGCGCGTTGTCCAGGCCGCCGCCCCGGTGCAGCAGGTCGTAAATTTCGGCGATGAGTTGCATGAGGGCATATTCGATGCCGTTGTGTACCATTTTCACGAAATGGCCGGCACCTCCGCTGCCCATCCAGGCCACGCACGGTGCGCCATCGGACGCGACGGCGGCAGCCGGTTCGAGAAGTGGGCGGATGTGATTCCAGGCAGCCGCTTCGCCGCCAGGCATCATGCTTGGTCCATGACGTGCGCCGGATTCGCCTCCGGAAACACCCATGCCGATGAAATGCAGTCCCTGATCCGACAGGCGACGTAGTCGGCGCTCGGTATCGGGGTAATGAGAATTGCCACCGTCGATGATGATATCGCCGGCACGTAGATGTTTTTCGAGCTGATCCAGGGCGCTGTCGACGACGCCGGCGGGTACCAACATTAGGACAATACGTGGAGTGCCGAGTGATCGGCTGAAGGTTTCAAGATCGGCGCTGCCGATAGCCAGTCCGGGTTGGCCGAGTTCGCTAGCGGCGCGTTGTGTGAAGCCTTCGGCCTTGCGTGGGTCCGGGTCGTAACCGGCTACGCGGGCACCATGGCTCGCAAGATTGAGGCCGAGATTCGCGCCCATGACACCTAGGCCAACGACGCCGATGTCAAATGGTGAAGTCGCCATGCGCTACCTCCGTTGAGATGCGGGATCGGGTCGCTTTGTCTTACGGGTCTTTCCGTACGTCTAGATAAGCCGCTGGTTGGAGGGAGCCCCCGAGCGCGAAGTGCTCGGGGGGCGGGCCGGTTGTTACTTGGGTAGGGTGATCGCGGTAAACAAGGGCATTTTATCGCGCAGGATCAGAATCGGTATTGGACGGCCAGCCGGTGCCTCGCGCACTAGGCGATTGAGCTCGGTTGATGAGCTGACGCGGTGACGGTCGAAATCAAGAATGATATCGCCAATCTGGAGGCCGCTTTGGGCGGCCACGCCATTCGGGTTCATGGCCTTGATGACCACTGCATCGTGTTTGAGTCCGAGCTCGCCGAGTTGATCGTGCGGGATTGTCTCCGTGGCAATGCCCATGCGGCCATGCCCATTTTCGACTGGCGCTTTTTCGCTGGCTTGTTTCAGTTGCTGCTCGTTCAATTTCCCGATCTTGACCTTCAGGGTCATGTGTTTCCCGTCGCGCAGAATTTCGACCGGGACCACGGTGCCGATCGGTGTGCTGCCGACGAGCGGTGGCAAGTCGCCGGAACGCTTCACCGGCTTGCCGTCGAAATCGAGAATGATGTCGCCGGACTTGAACCCAGCCTTCGCGGCAGGGCTATTGGGTTCGACCTGAGCCACCAGGGCGCCGATCGGCTGTTGCAGGCCAAAGGACTGTGCGAGCGACTGATCCATTCCCTGAACCATGACGCCGAGCCAGCCGTAACTCACCTTGCCGTGTGCCTTGATCTGATCGATGACGTCCTTGACGATATTGATTGGTATCGCAAAAGACAGCCCCATGAAGCCGCCGGAATTGGTATAGATTTGCGAATTGACACCGACGACCTGGCCTTGGAGATTGAGCAGCGGGCCGCCGGAATTGCCTGGATTGACCGCCGCGTCAGTCTGGATGAAGGGCACGTAGTTTTCATCCGGCAGATTGCGCGAGAGGGCACTGATGATGCCCTGGGTCGCGGTGTAATCGAAGCCGAAGGGGTTGCCGATGGCCAGAATCCACTGACCGACCTGCAGCTGGTTGGAATTTCCTAATGGCAACGTGGGCAAGTCTTTGGCGTCAATCTTCAGTAAAGCAAGGTCGGTTCGCTTGTCCATGCCGATGACCTTGGCCGTGTACTCATGCCTATCCAGCAGACGTACTTTGAGCTCGGTGTCGCCGACGACGACGTGCCGATTGGTCACGATATAGCCGTTCGACGAGATGATGAAACCGGAGCCGAGAATTCGCTCCTTGCTCTCGAATGGCTGGTCGAAGGGATTGTTTGGCCCGAAAAAGTGCTTGAAGAATTGGCGGAACGGACTGTTAGGCGGCAAATCAGGCATGGCCTGTTGTTGCTGTTGCTGCTCACTCGCGCCGCTCTTGATGATGCGTACACCGGTGATGCTGACGACCGCAGGGGCTGCCTTGTGAACCAGCTGCGTAAAGTCCGGCAGGCCGCTCAGTTGAGGGGCCGTGGCTGTGCTCGATTGCGCTGCAGACGGCGCATGGCTGCTGTCCGAGGAATCCTGGGCACAGGCCTGAGTGGTGAGCGCGAGCAGCGCGACGAGCGAAAGGGATAACCAGCGGCGGGTCTGATGGATATTGGTATGATTCATGAGCGACTTCCGTTTCCTGCGGTCAAGTTCCTGCCAACCAGGGCGAGAGCAAGCACATATATAGTTGAAAATGTGGTAGCGCTACTTGCCTGTGATTTATGACTACCACGTATGGGCCGAGTTCCTGTGCCCGCAAACAGGATAGCCCATCTGGCGGGCGACCTGCACGCGACCCCAGTCGAATGAGGGGGTAATTCGCAGGATCAAATGCCCCGCGTTAAGCCTGTGTGAAGTTCGTCTAGATCCAAGGCGCACTTGATGATGGCAGGCCGGCGCGCTTAGGGATTCAAAATAAATCGCAACTGTCTCGCGAATCGATTCGTGGCAGGTGTATCAGTCTGCCTTATCCCACGGGTAGGTAAAAATATGTAAAAGCTCGATTCAGTGGGATTGTGCGGCAATTGCCCGTATCAGCCGTCGCTTCAGCCAGTGTCGCGCGGGCGGAAATCCACCAAGCGCCAGACCGCTAGCGAAGGCCAGAAGCAATGGTCTGGATGCAGGTTCGAGCAGGCGTAACGGCCAGGGTTCGCGGCGTGCTACGGCGCGTAGACGCTGACGTGCGATCCTCAGCGAATCCGGCGGCTGGCCAGCCATCCAACTCCCCCCGCCGATAGCAGCAATACGCTCCCTGTGAGCAGCAATGCGGCAACCGGTCCAAGATAAGCGGTCAACCAACGTTCGAAACCCCAAGCGAGCAGCAGCAGGCCAGCGAGTAACAGACAGGCGGCCACGAGGCTGAGCCAGAGCGCAACCCCGAGGCGCATGATTGCCACCCGGAGGGATTGACCCTCAAGGTGCAGTAGATCGAGCAGTGACAGCAGCCACTCGGTGAGGTAATTCAGCGCCGCCCCCCAAGGTCGAGGAGTTTGGCTAGCACGAAGCCGACGCCGAAGGATACGAGCAGGCTGGTTAAGGGCCGCTCGCCAACCTGTTTCTCGAAGGCATCGTAGTATTCGCGACCTTGTTCGCCGGCTTGACTGGCTTGCTGCTTGAGTCGCTCACGCGCCTGGGCGACACCGGCCTTGACCTGCGCCCGCGCCTCGTCCGCACGCCCGCCGGCGATATCCTTGAGCGCGCGGGTGAGTTCAGCGACATCCTGGCGTAGCTTGCCCAGATCTTCGCGAATGATGTTGATTTCGTCCTTGGGACTGTCTGCCATGGCATTACCTCATGCGGTGTGTGCCGAGCCTGGATGATTGGCGGGTATCGAGTATTTGATAGTCTAGGGCAAACCGTCGTTTGCCACCTGATTGTTTATGCCTGCATGGCTGACGGTCGCCAAGATAACCCTGAAAAGAGTAGTTCAATTGGGCATGACATGGAATTCGGCGTGATTTATCCCAGGCGCGTGTAAGCGGTCAGTGCGTTGTCTCCGTGTAGGATATCTGCGGGCGCACCATGGGAAACCACGCGCCCATGCTCGATCACATAAACCTCATCCATGTGTCGCAAGGCATGAGGGCGATGCGTAATCAACAATACGCTGCGGCCATCCATGGCTGATTCGATGGCGTCGAGTACGTGCGCTTCCGCATCGGCATCCAAACCTTCGGTGGGCTCATCCAGGATCAGGAATGGAGCGTCCTTGAGCAAAGCGCGGGCGATGGCGACGCGACGCGCTTGTCCGCCCGAAAGACGTATGCCGGCTTCACCGACGAAGGTGTCATAGCCCGCTGGGAAACCCATGATTTCGTCATGGATGCGGGCTTGTTTGGCCGCAGCCATGATCTGCACCTCGTCAGCATCCGGGCGGGCCAACAGCAGATTGCCACGAATGGTGGTATTGAACAGGTGTGTGCGCTGCGAGACGACGGCGCAGAAGCGGCGTAAATCCTCGCCGCTGTATTCGCGCAATTCGCGCCCGCCCAACATAATACTGCCATCTTGGTAATCCCAAAAGCGCATCAACAGATTGATCAAGGTGGTTTTGCCTGAGCCAGTAGCGCCAATGAGGGCGACACGATGTCCGGCCGGCAGGGTGAGATCGAATCCGTTCAGTGCCCAGTTGGCATCGTCGGCATAGCGCATCCGCACGCCCTTGCAGTGCAAATCGGCTGTACTTGGGCGAGGGGCCGGTACTGCCGGGTCCTCGACTTGGGGGCAGGTATCGATGATTTCGAAGATGCGCCGGGCGGCGGCGAGTGTTTCGCCCAGATTCTGGAAGGCGAGCGGTAGACCGCTGACGGTTTCGAAACTGGCCATGACGAAGAGGGCAATCATCGCTAGGTCCGGCCCGCTAAGCATTCCTTGATTGACCAGAGGAATGGCAATCAATAAGGCAAACCAGATCGACAGTTGTGTGATCCACCCGTTGCCGGCGGTGGCAAGGCCGGTAATTCGACTGAGTTTGTGCTGCTGATCGATTAGCGCATGGGTGAGTTCGCCGACGCGTTCGATTTGCCGCCCAGAGGCGCCGTACACGCGCAGCTCGCCCTGGCCCTGGATACCATCGACCACGCTAGCCCGTAGTGTCGAACGCACCTCGACGGCTTTTCCGCCTGGTCGCTTGCCGGCACGATGGGCCAAATAGGGAATGCCGATACCGGAAAGGATAAGGCCCGCCAGATTGATCAGCGCGACGGGGAAACTGAAGACGGCCATGAAACCAAACAGTATGGCCACTCCGATCAGGGCCGCGACGCTGGGGGCCAGAACGCGCAGGTAGAAATTATCGAGCGTATCGATGTCGGCGCGAATCCGGCTGAGCAGATCGCCGCCACGATAATACTGGATACGGGCAGGGGCTAGCGGCTCCAGATGTTCGTAAAACCAGACACGTAGATGGGCGAGTAGGCGGAGGGTGGCCTCATGGGTGACCAGTCGTTCCAGATAGCGTCCGCCTGTGCGCAGAATAGCCAGTCCACGGATTCCAGCTGCCGGGGTGAAATAGTCCATGCTGACGTGGGCAAGGCCTGCGGCGGCCATGGCGGTAATGAACCAACCAGAGAGTGCAAGCAGGCCGATATTGGCCAGCATCACGACCAGGCTCAGGGCAATACCCGCGAGCATCCAGCGGGTATATGGGGCGAAAAGACCTAATAGGCGGCGCAGGTCTTTCATGCGGCACTTCCCTCATAGGCGTGGCATAGACGTGCGTAAAGACCGTCATCAATGATCAGTTGGTCATGCGTGCCGCTCTCGACGAGCTGCCCGTTGTCGAGGACTAATATGCGATCAGCACGGCGCACGGTTTCCAGCCGATGCGCGATGCTTAATACGGTTCGTCCTTGCGCGAGACGCTCAACGGCATGGGTGATCAGACGCTCGCTGTCTGGGTCGAGGCTGGCGGTAGGTTCGTCGAGGATGAGCAGCGGGGCATTTTTGAGGAAGGCTCGTGCCAGTGCGATACGTTGGATCTGACCGCCGGATAAGCCTTGTCCACGGTCGCCGACGCGTGTGTCGTAACCGTGTGGCAACTGGCGGATAAAGGTGTCTGCGTGCGCCTGCTCAGCGGCCTCGCGCACGGCGGTCATGTCTGCGCCGGTATTACCCAGTCGGATATTGTCGAGCACACTGCCATGAAACAGTGTCGGGCGTTGCGGCACCCAGGCCAGATGACGCAACCAATCGTCGGGTGCGAGGGTATGCAGAGGCATACCGTTCACATAGATCGTGCCTGAATTGGGCTGCAGAAAGCCGAGCACCAGCTGGATCACGGTGCTCTTGCCCGCACCACTGGGGCCCACCATCGCGACTCGTTCGCCGGCCTCAAGCCTGAAATCAAGTTTACTGAGCACGGGTACTTCGCTGGTATAGGCGAAATCGACGCACTCGAAGCGTAGGTCGATCGCGCCTTCCCTCGCGAGCGCGCCGCTGCCGCTTGCCGGCGCCGGAGGCGTGGCCTCCATCAATTCGACCATGCGTTCTGCGGCGCCGATGGCTTCCATGCGGGCGTGGTATTGCGTGCCCATGTTGCGCAACGGCAGGTAGAACTCCGGGGCAAGCAGCAGCACGAAGAAGCCGGGCAGATAGTGGATGTCGCCATAGAGCAAACGGAAGCCGATGAATACAGCAACCATCGCGATACTCAGCGTGGCGAGAAATTCCAGCGCCAACGAGGATAGGAAAGCGACGCGTAGTACCGCCATTGTGCTCTGCCGGTATTGGTCTGAGATGCGGGCAATGACCTCAGCTTCGGCACGACTAGCGTTGAATAGTTTGAGCGTGGTCAAGCCTTCGATCATATCCAGGAAGTGGGCGCTCATGCGTGCGAGCCTGCGCCACTGTCGCTGATTCAGTCGTTCGGCGCCCTTGCCGATGATGATCATGAAGACGGGGATCAAGGGTGCGGTGAGCACCATGATCAACCCGGACACCCAATCGGCCGGGAACACGAAAACGAGGATCGAAAATGGAATCAGGGCAGCCAATGCCGATTGCGGGAGATACAGTGCATAGTATTTTTCCAGTGACTCGACGCCATCCACCAAGGTGTTGGCGAGTTCGCCGCTGCGTTGCGTACGCGTCCATGCCGGGCCGAGCGTCTCCACGCGCTGATAGAGCATCGCACGCAGGTGGCGCTTAATGCGCGAGGCGATCGAGAAGGCCGCGGATTCCGAAAACACCGCGACAAGGGCACGCAGCGCGAACACGCCGAGCAGGGCCGCGAGTGGCGTGGAGATTGCGGCCATTTCCTGTCCTCGGATTGCCACCGCATCGACGATCCGTGCGAGTAGCCAGGCCTGCAGGATGATCAGGAATCCGGCGAGCAGGCCGAGACCTACGGTGAGCGTTACGGGAAGCCGGACCAGCGGGGCGTATTGTCTGAGCCAGCGATCCAGGGCCTTGCCGGCTTCGCGAGTTCTGGGGGCTTGCGCGTTCGTCATGGGATTTTGTGTGCCAGGGGATCAGCCGGATTGTCGTTGGAGTTGGTATTTCTGCATGCGATAACGCAGGGTCTCGCGAGTGGTGCGCAGTGCCCGCGCGGTTGCTGAGACATTGTAATCGTGTTGCTCCAGTGCAGCCTCGATGACGCGACGATCCATGTCATCCAAGGCGAGACTGCCGTCCAGCGGCAGGCAAATGTGCGGCGTGGATGGCGCACCGGGGCGGTTGGGAAATTCAGCGGCCGTCGGCGGCGGGCCCAGTTGCAACCACTGAGCCGAAAACGTGCCGTGCTCGCTCAGCAGGACGCTGCGTTCGATGACGTTGCGTAATTCGCGAACATTGCCCGGCCAGTGATGCGCCTTGAGACGCGTCATGATGTGCGGAGGGATCTCGCGAACCCGGCGACCGGCCTTGGCATTGAACTCCGCGACGAAGGCCGGTACCAGTTCGTCGAGATCCTCCGGACGCTCGCGTAAGGGCGGCAATTCGATCTGAAAGACGCTTAGACGATGATAAAGATCGGCGCGGAAGCGCTCATCGCGGACATGTTCCGCCAGATTGCGGTGGGTGGCAGCGATGACCTGCACGTTGATGCTGATTTCCCGATCTCCGCCCAGACGTCGAATGTAGCGTTCCTCGATGGCCATGAGCAGCTTGGCCTGCAGGTCGGGGTCCAGTTCGCCGATTTCGTCGAGGAATAGCGTGCCACCGTCGGCTTGTTCGAAGAGTCCACGATGGCGGCTGCGGGCGCCAGTAAAGGCGCCGGCCTCGTGACCGAACAGCTCGGACTCGATCAATTCACGGGGTAACGCGGCGCAATTGAGTTGTACCATGGGGCCGTCAGCGCGCGCGCCGGTGTGATGCAGGATACGCGCGGCAAGCCCCTTGCCAGACCCGGTCTCGCCCATGATGAGCAGGGTGCTGAAGGGCGCGCGCGCAAGCCGTTCGAGGAGTTCTCGAACTTGGCGGTTGGCTTGGCTGTTGCCGTACATGGCCTCCGGTGTGTAGCGGGCGGAACCCTCGCGTTGTTGTTGATCCAGTCGACGCTGGGCACGGGCACTGCGTGCCGCACCAGCGACCACCAAGTCGAGCCGGTCGCGGTCGCAGGGTTTTTCGAGGAATTCGTGTGCGCCCAAGTGCAACGCTCGTACGGAGTCGGGCACGCTGCCGTAACCGGTCAGCAGCACCCATTCTGAATGGATGGCGGCCTTGCGAGCATCGGCGAGCAGGTCCAGACCGTTGCCGTCGGGCAAACTCATATCGGATAGGACGACCAGGGGATCGAGTTGATTATCGAACAGGCAGCGGCGCGCCTCCGCGGCCGTCGTAGCCAGCGTGACCTCCCAGTGTTCGCGCTGAAAATGGCGGGCCAGTTCGTTACCCAGCAGCGTCTCGTCCTCGATGATCAGCAAGGTCTCGGGCATGGCAGATATTGGTTTCGTGTTGTGAACAAGGGCGACATTATCCTCCTTGCGGGGCTGTCCGGGGGTTCGGTGTCAGTTGTCACCCGGTCGCAGACCGCAGGGCAAGGTGAGACGTGCGCGGGCGCCACCTTCTGTACGATTGCTCAAATGCAGTTGTCCGCCGCAATCGAGCGCGAATCGGCGTGCGGTGGCAAGTCCTAGTCCGGTGCCGGCCGGCTTGTCGGAAGCAAAAGCGCGCGGGCCGGAGCGCAGCAGGGCACTTGAAAAGCCGGGACCATGGTCGTCGATCGTAATGACGATCAGTCCCTCTGCGCGATGGGCTCGAACCATTACGCGTTGCGCGTGATGGCCCGTGCTTGCTTCGCAAGCATTGCTGAGCAGGTTCAGCAGCGTATGGCGGAATGCGGTTTCCGGCAGTAGGCAACTCAAGCCTTCCTGCGTCTCGAACACGATGCGCAGTTCGGATCCATAGCGAAAGCGCAATAAGGTGCCGAGGCCATGCAAGGTGTCGCCGATGTCGACTTGGCGGGAAGGCTCTGGGCGGTGACGTGCACGGGAGAGATGCGTGTTCAATGTGCTGACCAAACGGTCTATTTCGTTACCGATCAAGATGATGCGCTCGTGGAATTCGGGATCGGAGCATTCGGTTTCGAGGTTGCTTAGTGCGAGGCGTATGCCCGCCAGTGGATTGCGCAGGTCATGCGCAAGGCTGGCGGCGACTTCGCCGGCTGCCGCCAGGCGCTCTGCGCGGGTCAGGGCGGCTTGGGTGAGAAACAGCGTACGGCTGGCCTCGTCGATGGCTTCTGAGAGCGCTTGTTCGCGCAGGGCATGCTGGTCTTCCAACAGCCGCAGGCGGGCGACCAGTTGGTTATAGCTCGAAAAAAGCGGGTGTAGCACCGGGGCAACACCGGTCTCGTCCAGTGGGCGGTATTCGCGCCCTGCCAGCGCGGTCAATAAATCAGCCAGGCGGCTGAGCGGTGCGACCAAGCGGCCCTGGAGCGCGCTGAGCAGGGCAATCACGAGTAGCGGGAATGCGGTCAATAATGCCAAGGCGAGCTGTAGCGCGCGTCCGGCGTCTTCGCTGACCAGTTTCAGCATCGGTACGCGTGCCCGATCCTCTTCCTCAGCGGCTTGGTGCAAGAGCATCAGGGCATGATTCAGATGGATCGACAGCGCAGGTTGATCGAGTTCGTGCTGGGCGGCGCGCAGATGCGTTGGGGTGTCCGGCGCCAACCATTCATGTCGTCGAGCGAGTGCGTGAAGTTCCGTTCTGAGCGAGGGACTGATGGTTTGTTTGCGGGTGATATCGTGCGTGAGTGTGCTTGAAATGACCTGTAGCGCGGCGAGATTTCGGGCTTGTTGGTAAAGCGGATCGAATCGCGTGAGGCCATGATGGATGAGAAATACGAGAATCGCCATGGCGCAGACGAATAAGGTAGTCGACAGCGTGACTGGCAGCCACAATGGCTGCATGACCAGTCGCCTGAGTGCGTGGCTGGGACTACGAATCAGCATGAAACGTTCTCGTGTCGGCGGGGGATGTAGGGTGGATAATCCGCTGACCGCCGGTAGAGGTGGGAGTTCCCGCGGCCACACTTCATGTCCGCTGGGTGAGGGTTGCCGCGTTTTCATTCCCGAGAATGGTTATCGGCTTTTTGCCGGCGATATGCGAGCCGGATCAAGAGTGTGAAGCTGAACACAAAAAAAGCAGCGGCTAGCCAGATCAGCATCGGCGGCAACCCAAAGATGCTATCGACTAAAATGACTCCCAGTAGTGGGCCAGAGAGAAACAGTGCGGGTAGGCCCAGAGGCGATAGTCTGCGTAACAGCCCCAACGTCCTGAGTGGGTGTGTGTGATGGTTGTCTATGGGTGGGGAGGGCATTGTTTGCTCGATTGGGGCGCACGGCGGCCGAGGGACGAACCTCGATCGCCGCGTCGTCATGGCTCCGTGATAGTTTCAGTGGGCGTAGGCTGCCATCTTGTTGATGCGTGCCCGGAAAACCCAGAACTGATACCAGTTGTACATCAACATCACCGGGATGAATCCGCCAACTGCGAGGGTAAATGCGACCAGCGAGTTCGAAGGATTGGCCCCATCGTAGATGGTCCATGTGCCGGGCACCAGCCAGGGGTACATGGTTGCCATCATCCCGCCCCACATCAGGACGATGAGCGTGGCCAGCCAGAGCATGGCGCGCATGTCGTTTTGCCGTGTTGAGGCCAGGCGCATCTTGAACGCGGCATATACAATCACCACACCCAAGAGCAGCCAAACCCAGGCGTAAGGACCGGTCCATTTGGCAGCGGCCCAGGGGAAGGTGATCAGACTCCAGATCAGAGTCACCACCACGGCTGCTAGAGCAAGATAAAAATTGGCGGCAACCCAGCTACCCGCTTGCTGATAAGTTGAGCAACGGCGTTCGAAACGGGCTCGGATGTACAACCCACCGGCGAGCGAGGCGGCGACCACGGCACCAACACCAGTCCAGATACTAAACGCGCTCAGGAAGCGTAGATCGCCACCGACGTAGTTGGGTACCATCGTATGACTGAGTGGGAATCCCTTGAGAGCCGCGCCGAGCGCCATACCGGCGAAGAAGGTCGCGCTCAGGCTGCCGAGGCCGAATCCCCAGTCCCAGAAGCGCTTGCTGGCACTCGAATGCACTCGAAATTCGAGTGCGACGGCACGGATCATGATGCTCAGCAGCGCGAACATCAATGGGATCATCAGATAATGGAAGGCAGACCCATAAACCAGCGGAAAACTGCCGAAGATGATGCCGCCGGCGACGACCAGCCAGGTTTCGTTGGCATCCCAGGTACCTGCCATCGAGGCCATGATCGCGCCACGCTCATCCTCGTCTTGCACAAACAGTGAGAAGATACCGGCACCAAGATCAGCGCCGTCGAGGATGATGTAGAGCATGAAGCTCAGACCCAGGGCAATCCACCAGATAAATGACAGTTCGTTTTGTATCGTGGATAGGCTTTGCATATCTCGATTCCTGCGGTTCGATTGAAGGTATCGTTAGTAGACCGGGCGTACATATTCGGGGTGTGCCTGATCGTCACTCGGACGTTCAAGATGCCCAAGCGGCTCGTGTCCACCCTCGATCACTGGGCTCTCCATATCCGGGCCTTTGCGGATGACCTTGGCGAAGAAATACCAGGCGCCGCCCCACACGAGAAGCTCGAATACCGCGAAGCAAACGAGCCAGAGAATTTCGGAGCCGACGCTCATTTTGCTTACGCCAGCCGAAGTCTTCATCAACCCGTAAACCACCCAGGGTTGGCGTGCGATCTCACGTGTCCACCAGCCGGTCCAGATGGCGGCATAGGGCAAAAACGCACTGAATACGAGGATGCGTAAATACCCTCGGTGCGAGTGGGCTGTCTGTGAATCGAGGCGGCCTCGCAGGATCAGATAGGCGCCCCACAGCGCAACGATGAATAAAAAGAATCCGATCGCGACCATGACTCTGAAGGAATAGAACGGGAGTAGTACCGGGGGACGGTCTGCGGGTTTGAACTGATCGAGCCCCGTTACCTTGCCGTTGAGCGTGTGTGTTTCGAGTAGGCTGAGGACATGCGGAAGGGTGATGGCGAAGTCGTTCTTGCCGGCGGTGTCGTTCGGCCAGGCTATGATGTGCCAGCCAGAATTTACCGAACCATTCGAGTTGTAGGTGTGATAATGACCCTCCATCGCCGCAAGTGCCGCCGGTTGCGCCTGTGCGACTACGCGCCCGAGGCCGTCGCCGAGATAGATCTGTAAGGGCGTGACGAACAACAGCGCGATCAGTGAGTACTTGAGCGAACGCTGGAATAGTGCGCTATTGCGGTTCCTGAGCATGAACCACGCCGAAATGCCCGCGACGAAGAACAAGGCCAATTCGACGGCTGCTATCCACATATGCGGGAAGGCGAAGATGAAATCCGGATTCAGGATGGCCTCGACCCAATTGTGGACCATGAAAATTCCATGCTGGAGGGTGACGCCGGTTGGCGTTTGCATCCAGGAATTGGCAACCAGAATCCACATCGCCGAGAGGCTGGATGAGAGCATGACGTTGAAGGTCGCGAAGAGATGCATCCGTTTGCCGATCTTGCCCCATCCAAAGATCATCAGGCCTACGAACCCGGCTTCGTACATGAATGCGGTAATGGTTTCGTAGCCTAGTATGTTGCCGAAAAATGGCCCTGCTGCCTGCGAAAAAGGCCCATAGAGAATGCCGAAGGCCATTTCCATGGTGACGCCGGTGGCGACGCCGGCGCCGAAATTGATGATGAACAGTTTTTCAAAGAATCGAGTTAGTCGATACCAGTGTTCATCGCCCGTCCTGACCCATCGCCACTCAGCGATAAACAGCAGAAGCGATAGACCGATGGTGAGTGGCGGGTAGAGGATATGCATGCTGGTAATCCATGCGAAATCCAGCCTGCTCAGCAGAACCGAAAGCGAATTTTCGAGCATTGGCGTGCAACTCCATGGCTTTGACGTGCCCAATGGAGAGCAAGTGATGTGCCATCACGCCAAACGCACTGGCAGCGTCGATTGCTGGGGGCAGAACACGAATTGGGTGGTGGATATCAACCGATTATGGGGATATCCACCACCTACGCGCGTGTTTGGTACACACGTGGTATCAGTGGTATCAGTGGTATCAGTGGTATCAGTGGTATCAGTGGTATCAGTGGTATCAGTGGTATCAGAGGGGCGGGATGCCGATCATTTGCAGCAGATGATCGCCGATCAGGGCAGCGTAGAGGATGAATAGATAGCTGATCGATGCGCTGAAGACACGGCGCGCGAAGCGATCCATTTCAACACCAACGGGCATGCGCTTGAGTTTGATCGTAAGCACGGTATACCAAATCCCGCTGACGGCCGCGACCGCAGCGTACGGGAGGCCGGCGCCGAAGAGGGCGGGAGTCAGGCTGACGGCAATGGTTGCCAGTGCGTATTTGACGATCTCCGCACGGGTACGCTCAACGCCGTGGGTGACCGGCAGCATGGGAATGCAGGCCTTGGCATAGTCTTCGCGAAAATACAGTGCGAGCGGCCAGAAGTGTGCTGGTGTCCAGACGAAGATCAGGGCGACCAGTAGCCAGGGCAGAGGCGCGGTAATTGGCGCACCTACCGCAGTCCAGCCGATTAGTGGCGGCAATGCACCTGCAAGCCCGCCCCAGACGATGTTCCAAGGTGTGCTTGGTTTAAGGTAAAGCGTGTAAATAATCCCATAACCTATTGTTCCAAAAAGCGTTAGTAATAACGTGATCGGGTTTGTCCAATTCGCCAGAATGGTCACGGACCCTGAAAATAAGGCGATGGCATAGAGTACTGCGCCACCCTGGGTAATTCGCCCGCTGACCAGCGGTCTACGGCGTGTGCGGCGCATATGCTGATCGAGCAAGGGCTCGACCAGCTGATTGAGTACGCCACCTGCGCCACCGGCCAGTGCAATGCCGGCCAAGCCCGCGAGCGCGCCGCTCCAGTGATGCCAAAAGTCCGGAGCCAGTAGTTCGCCGACGATTGCGGTGAAGACCAGTAGCGAGACGACGCGTGCCTTTGCCAAGGTCAACAGGTCGCCGATCAGACTGGGTTTTGCAGGGGGAATACTCGCTTGTCCGTTGCTATCGAGTTCAATTTCGTTCATGGATGAATTGACCGTTCGGGTGTGCTCGGGATGGCATCGCCATCCCGAGTTGCAGGGCTTCAGTAGGCCGCCGCGAAGAGTGGGATCAATAACGCCATTGCAGGACGATGGCGCTGGTGATGAGCAAAACCATCAATTGATGGAAGGCGACGATTGCACCCGGGGATTTGGGCTTCAGATTCACGGCGTGAAACAAGAAAAAGCCGACGGCGGCCTGGAAGACGGCGAGTGCGAAGGCCACCGGGTAGATTTCACTTAGCCAGCCCAGGGTGCCGAGTACCAGCATCGCTGCAAAGCCATGCACGATGAATATCCATTGTGCCGTTTTTTTCGGGTGTAGAAAGGGTTCGATGGCTTGTCCGAAGCCTCGCTGCCCAGTAACCATACCGCCCATAAAAATAGTGAACAGTAAGGCGTGCAAGGCGATCGTGATGTCCACGTATGCCAGCAGGTCGATGCCGGGATAGACGATCCCGACCAGGTAGTTGAGGAAGACGAGGTAGGCGAGTAGTCCGTGGGTGCCATGCACGAAGGCCGGTGCGCGTCCCGCGAGTACGTACAAGGTGCCCATGCCGAAGAGCGCGGTGACTACAATAAGACCGAGACCGGTGAAGGTCATTTTGTCTGGGTGCAGTGCAGCAAGTGCCACAGCGGTCAATCCAACCGCCGTGGCCAAGACACGGTGAGCTGCCTCGGGGTCTCCACGCAGCATCAGTACGATGATATTGCGTGTGTAAGGCCACCGCGTGCCCAAGGAAAGGCCATAACCGAAGCCTTCCACGATGCTGCCAAGCAACATCAGCGCGATGGCGAAAATGACCTCAGAGAGCATCAGGCCCTCTACGACGGCCCCCTTTATCGGCAAGGGACTCTCAAGTCCCCGCCAGATGCCTAGCACGATGGCCAGTAGTACAAGACTGCCGATCCCGAGCCCGATGATGCGTACCGTGAGGGTCATTTCGCCCTCGACGACGTGCTTTGGGTCTGAGTTGGCTTGCGTTTCCGTCGAATTGCTCATGGCTCTGGCTTCCATCGGTTAAAAACCGAGGAGTTTACAACCAGTGAGTGCGTTACCCCAGCCCCGGAATCATCGTACGCATGTGCAACGTATAAAACATCCAGATGGTCAGGCCGACCGCCATGATGAACAAGGGGATCGTCAGCACCAAGGCGACCGTATGCCAGATCTGGGTCTCGGATAAATCGAGATGGAACAGGAAGTATAACTGTACCAATATGACCACGAATGCGATGAGCGATAACACCACCGTGAGTGCGTTGGGTGTCAGTGCGTGTCCCTTCACCAAGCCAAGAGACAGGATCATCATCGCCAGGGCGAAGACATAGCCAATCAAGTATCCACGGGTATTGGCGAGCTTGACCTCGGGATGATCGAGCGGATTATCGTGTCCGTGCGACATCAGAGCACCCCCTTCAGATAGACGAACGTGAAGACGCACACCCAAATGATGGCTTGGAAGTGCCAGAAGAGTTTGAGGTTGATCAGCCGATAGACCACGTTCTGCGAGAAACCCTCGCGCATGACCTGGATAAGCATGATGAACATCCACAGCAGGCCGATGATCATGTGCAATCCATGAGTGAGCACAATGGTCCAGTAGGCCGACAGGAATCCGCTGCGTTGTGGCACCGCTCCTGCGGCGAGGAGATCGGCAAATTCCTTGTACTCCATACCCAGAAAGACCAGTCCGAGTACGAAGGCGGCGAGCAGACCGTTGATCACACCGGCACGACTGCCTCGCTTGAGGGCGGTCATGCCCAAGCCGTAGGCGAAGACACTGCTGAACACCACTACGGTCTCCCACATCGCATAGACGGGGTGAATAATGTCGGCTGCCGTTGGGCCACCAGCAGCGTTGCGCACATAGACACCATAGGCCGCGAATAACGCCGCAAAGATCATGGCGTCGCTAAGCATGTACAACCAAAAACCGAGGGTCCGAGTCGAAATCGGATCGTGACCGTGATGCTCGTAGTCCCAAAGCGCCGCGGTGCCGGGATCGACGGTCTCAGCGGAATGTGAACTCATGAATCGATACTCCTAGCGAATAACGTATGGGTTTGGATTGGCCTACCCCTGTCCGGCGGATCGAGCCGACGGACAGGGGCTTGCCGATCAATCGCCTTGATGCTTTTTCGCGGATGCCTGCGGCGCTGCATATGCGCCGCTACCGACCGCGCCGCCGGCCTGCTCGACCTTGTTGCCGCGCGCCAACATCTCATTTTCCATCCGCTCTACATCGGCAGCCGGGATGATGTAGTCCGTATCCTTGTCGAACGAGCGGTAAAGAATGACGATGAGCATGGCGATGGCACTGACCGCGGCCAGCCACCAGATACGCCAGACCATCGCAAAACCGAAGGCGAGGGACAGCATGCCGAGGATCAGCGGTACCGCCGTGTTTTTCGGCATGTGGATGTCCACATAGTGATCCGGTCGCAGGCTAGTCAGACCATGCTGGCGTCGCCAGGCCCATTCGTCGCGGTCGTGTACGATGGGTGTGACCGCGAAGTTATAGAACGGCACCGGAGAGTGCGTCGCCCATTCCAGATTGCGCGAAGTACCCCAGGCGTCTGCACCGACGGCGTTTTTTTCGCGATCTCGAATGCTGACCACGAGCTGCAGAACAAAGTAGACGATCGAAATTGCATAAAGGCCAATGCCAACCATTTCGGCGATCAGCAGTGGTTGCCAGGCCGGGTGCGTGATGTAGTCCAGGCGACGGGTCATGCCCATGAAGCCCAGGGTGTACATCGGGATGAACACCATCAGGGTGCCCGCAGTAAAGAACCAGAAGAAACGTTTACCCAGGCGTTCATCGAGCTTGAAGCCGAATACCTTCGGGAACCAGTAGGAGACGGCACCGAATGCTGCGTAAACGATCAGTAGGAACATGTTGTGGAAGTGAGCGATCACGAACACGCTGTTGTGGACAATATAGTTGATCGCGGGTACCGCCAACATCATGCCGGTGAGGCCACCGGAGATCAGCAGGAACATGGAACCCACCGCCCACAGCATCGGCGTGTCGAAACGTATCCGGGATCGATACATCGTGAACGCCCAGTTGAATACCTTCACGCCGGTTGGAATGCCGACGAGCATGGTAGCCAGACTGAAGAAGGCGTTGACGTTGGGACCGGCGCCCATGGTGAAGAAGTGATGTAGCCATACGCTCCAGGAGACGGCCGCAATGGCCATTGAAGCGATGACCATAGTGATGTAACCGAACAGCGGTTTTTCGGAAAAGGTCGGAATGATCTCCGAGAGCATGCCGAAGGCCGGTAGGACGACGAAGTAGACCTCCGGGTGACCCCAGATCCAGAACAGGTTGGTGTACATCATGAGGTCGCCACCCAGGCCCACCGTGAAAAAGTGGGTGCCGAGGTAGCGGTCGAAGGTCAGCAGTGCCAAGGTCACGCCCAGAACCGGGAACGAGGTGAGGGCAATGATGTTCGAGGCCATCGAGGTCCAGGTGAATACCGGGAGGCGTCCCCAGGTCATGCCCGGTGCCCGCATCTTGATGATGGTTGCGATCAGGTTGATCGCGCCCATGGTGGTGCCGATACTGCCGATCTGTATTGACCATATCCAGTAATCGACACCGACGCCTGGGCTATAAGGCAGTTCCGTCAGCGGAGCGAGTCCGACCCAGCCGGCATGTGAAAAATCGCCGATGAACAGGGCGATCATGACCAGTGCCGCGCTCACCACGGTAAACCATAGGCCGAGTGCGTTCAGATACGGGTAGGCCATGTCACGCGCGCCGATCTGCAACGGTACGATGATGTTCATCATGCCGACGAGAATCGGTGTCGCAGCCACCAGAATCATGATCATGCCATGGGCGGTGAACACCTGGTCGAAATGGTAAGGCGGCAGATAGCCATGCGCCGCGCCTAATACGCCAGGCGAATCTGGTCCCACCGCGATCGCCTGCTGCGAGCGAATCATCAGGGCGTCGAAGAAGCCACGGAACATCATCACCAGACCGACGACGATGTACATCACGCCGATCTTCTTATGGTCGACCGTGGTCAGCCATTCGCGCCAGATATAACCCCACTTGCGGGCGCAAGTCGCCCAAAACAGGAGGATTACACCTACGACGACCGACAGCTCAAAGGCGAAGAAGAGGACCGGGTTGTTGTAGTGGACCTCAAGCAGCAAGCCCAGGCGCCCGAATATCGGGTTCCATGGTCCTTGTAGATCGACAAGCATTACGGTGATCCTCCTAGCTTAGTTAGCGTGCTTAAGGAATTCTTCTGACTGCATGTTCTCAGTCAGTGCATTCGGTGTCGGGTAGACCTTGCCAGCCTTGGCAGCCTTGATGACTTGAGTGAAAAGGCCGGTCTGCACATCGGAGAAATACTGTGTTTTATGGTTGATATTGACCGTGGGCTGTGCGTATTTTTCAAAATCGGTATAACTCAGGTGGGTGTTGCTTTTTTGCACTTTGGCCACCCAGGCATTGAACTCCGACTGGCTGACCGCCTTGGTCTTGAATTGCATCCAGGAGAATCCGCCACCACTGAGTGCTGCCGAAAAGCCGTGGTATTCGCCTGCATGGGATGCTAGGAGACTCTGCTTGGTTCTCATGCCCGGCATGATGTAGATCTGTCCGACCAACTGCGGGATGAAAAAACCGTTCGTCACCGAGGTGGATGTCAGTCGAAAATTCACTCTGGTGTGTGTGGGGATGACCAGTTCGTTCGAGCTTGCGATATGCAGCTTGGGGTAGACAAACAACCATTGCCAGTCGGTTGTGATTACATCGACTTCAAGTGGGTCTGCTCCGGGTTGCGTCTTGGAGGTCAGGACGGTCGGATTGTAGGGATTGACTTCATGAATGCCGATGTAGGAGTAGTAGCCCAGTACGGCCACGATGAGTATTGGTACTCCCCAAACAATGACCTCAAGCACATTGGAATGCGTCCAGTTGGGGTCGTACTTGGCCTTGGTTTTGGCATTTGCGCGATAACGCCAGAGGAACCAGATCACCATCAGCGTCGTCGGGATGACGATTGCGAGCATGATTGAGACATCGAGGATCAGGTAGTGCAACTCCATTTCGCTGATTGGCCCCTTGGGATTGAAGAGCCAGAAGTGTTGGTTGCTGCACCCCCCCAGGAATAGGAGCGGCATCAGCGCTAGATAGCGGAGTGCGCCTGGGAATTTCTCTCGGGACATCGTTTGATCCTCTCTCCCTGCACGAGTGAATTGATGGACGCGCCGTACGAACCCAATGCCGTCGTCGAAAGCAGGGGGCACCAAGTTATGAATCATGGCTACCAAGCTTTTGATGATCCGGCGACATACTTCGCATCCTGCCGAACGTTTATGACCCGCAATGTGGGCCCGATATATCGATGTCTAAAACCTCGATGAGGTCCTATTGATTACGGTGTTGCACGCATAAATACGATATATGTACTTATCCTAATATTGTAATATAGCCGTTTGAATATTTCACCAGCGGATACCGCATACATCCGGCGGCGGCGGGTTTTGACAGGCCCGACTACGTCGAACCTCACGCGTTAATGGTCAGTGCTTCCTAGTCCATTATCGGCGCGAACGCCAATAACCATCAGCTATATTGCAGTATGAGGATGCCTACTGGGCCAAACTCAACCGGTGTGTTTCTGTCGTTGTGGCTGCGACAATGCGTCGCGGGAATGGTGGATGTCCAGCGCCAGAATGTGCTGAAGGTGGGCAATGCCTGGAAGTCCCAGCGCCGGGTTGCGGGCTGCTGTTCTGAATTGACTTGCCAGTGACCGCATGGGGGCGACTTGAGTCAAGTACCAAGCCGCTTGGTTAAGTGAGCGTCGTGATTCAGCTGTTCGCGGCCATTCCGCATACGCGGCGACCGCTGAGTCGTAAGCATGAATCATGTTACGACCGAGGGGTCGTATCAGCCATTGCGTATTGCTGATCGCCTGATGAATGGCCTTGTTGGCGGCTTGCCAGCGCGGTCCACCGTGGGAAGCCGCATCGACGGCCGAGCGTACTTCTTTACGCAGGTGCGCGATTGGAAATACGTGGGCAGTAATCTCAATTTCGGCAACGAGATGCTTTATTTGCTCGCGGGCCGCTTTGGGTCTGCCCGTCTGGGCTAGGGCTTGCCCACGTTGGGCCGCTGCCAGGAGCTGGTTACGCGCGGAGCGGTCAGCGCTCGGTATGGGCAGACGCTTGATGCTACCGATCAGGCCGTCCCAGGAGGCTGCTGCGTTTGATGGAACGGGGTTGCTCAGACTCTCGGACACCATGACGATCCGATCACGCAGACCCGCCAGGGCTGGCGGCGTTGCCATCTGCAAGAGATGACCGTTGGCATCCGCAAGGGCAATACGAAGTCGCAGGGTGTCGTGTCGCGCTGCGGCACGCTGCGCCGCTCTCAGATCCTGATAGACCAGTAGATCGATATCGATCAGGTGTGCGCTGAAACCGGGTATCAGATAGTGGCTTCGATCAAACTGTTGGTCCGATTTTGCGGAGGTTTTTGCATGCTGCGTCGCGGCCCATGCACCTGGACACAAGAAGGCGCACATCAAGGCGCCGCAGAATGCCAAGCGGCGCGCGCGTTCCGGACGTGTGGGTGTATGGATGCCGCGATAGCGAGCGGTAAGACCTGGGGTGGGTACCATGTTGTCCTGAGTTTTGGGCTATCGGGCTGTTGTCGTTGATCCGTCGCGAAGCGGACTGTAGGACCATGATCGGAGCAGAAAATTCCACCGAGTTGTGGGTAAACCGCGAATTCGGTCGTTGCCGGCATCCTATATTTCGCGAGGCATCATTCTTTGGCGATCGCGTGATACGGGTAGCGGGTCTGGACATAATCCGTGACCAATGCCTGAAATTCCTCGGCGATATGATCCCCTTTGAGCGTGACGGTTTTTTCGCCATCGACGTAGACAGGGGCGACTGGGGTTTCTCCCGTGCCCGGCAGGCTGATGCCGATGTTCGCATGTCGGCTCTCGCCGGGACCGTTGACGACACACCCCATGACGGCGACGCTCATGGATTCTACGCCCGGATGGCTGGCCCGCCATGAAGGCATCTGCTCCCGCAGATACCCCTGAATCGATTCGGCCAATTCTTGAAAATAACTGCTTGAAGTCCGACCGCAGCCGGGACAGGCGACGACCCGAGGTGAAAAGGCGCGCATGCC
The DNA here is from genome assembly GCF_001753245.1 of Acidihalobacter yilgarnensis. Taxonomy (NCBI): domain Bacteria; kingdom Pseudomonadati; phylum Pseudomonadota; class Gammaproteobacteria; order Chromatiales; family Ectothiorhodospiraceae; genus Acidihalobacter; species Acidihalobacter yilgarnensis. The sequence goes on from NZ_CP017415.1 coordinate 1,700,276, forward strand.
CAGGGACTGTAAGATTTCCTGTGCGACGAGAACCTCTTCCGTTCGCGCGCCGCCGGGGGCAGGTGTCAGGGAGATGCGAATCGTGTCGCCAATCCCTTCACCGAGCAGGATAGAGAGGGCGGCAGTCGAGGCGACGATGCCCTTGGTGCCCATGCCGGCTTCGGTCAGCCCTAGGTGCAGTGGATAATCGCAGCGGCCGGCAAGGTCGCGATAAGCCCGGATGAGGTCAGGTACCCCAGAGAGTTTGCAAGACAATATGATGTGATCGTGTGGCAATCCGAGCGCTTCCGCGCGTGCCGCGCTGTCCAGTGCCGAGGTGAGCAAGGCTTCGTGGGTAATCGTTTCCAGAGGCAACGGTTGTGAGAGGCGTGCATTCTCATCCAGCTTGCGCGCCAATAGATCTTGGTCAAGAGATCCCCAGTTGACGCCGATGCGTACGGGCTTGTGATGTTGGCAGGCAATTTCGATCATTTGCGCAAACTGGGTGTCGCGTTTGTTGCCACGTCCCACATTGCCCGGGTTGATGCGGTACTTCGCCAAGGCCGCGGCGCAGTCTGGGTACTTCGTCAGCAGCTTATGCCCATTGAAGTGGAAGTCGCCGACCAGTGGTACATCGATATTCATGGCATCGAGACGGTTGCGTATCTCCGGTACGGCAGCGGCCGCCTCTTCAGTATTGACGGTGATTCTCACCAGCTCAGAACCCGCCTTGGCCAGTTCGGCCACCTGAATGGCGGTGCGTACTGGGTCGGCAGTGTCGGTATTCGTCATGGATTGCACCACGACCGGCGCGTCCCCGCCAACGGTGACTTGTCCGATTCTGACGGAAGTACTATGTCGACGGGCTAGGAATGCTTGCATCAGATTGAACTCAATGGAAATGCAGGCGGAGATTCTAACGCGTTTGCAGCCAAACTCGCAGGGGGGCATCTGACGCCTTAGCGCATCAAGAAGCAGGCCTCCGTTGGTCGGGCTCCCCGCGCTTTCCGTCGGATCGATTCGTCTTGTCGGGCCTCACAGCCGATACTCTTTAGCATTCCCTGCAACCAGCATGCGCCTGCGCGCTGGGCAATAGGTGGGACATGAGCCAGCCACGATCCGAAAACGTCGTTCCAATTGGCCCGCAACGGGTCCGTGTAGATGCGGTCGAGCGCAGTCAACTGGTTACCCGGATTCGCGAACAGATTCGGGAGGGCTTGACGCAGCGACTCCATGTCATGCTGGAGCAGGTGGATGACACATTGTTCGCTCGCGCCGATCGGGCCGATAGCAACCAGCAGCAAGCCGCCTATTTCGATGCGATGCGCGAGATAAGACGCAAGCGCCCCACGCTGGAAGCAGACTTCGCCGCGCTGATTCTCAAACGATTCGATCAAGCATTACACCATCGGCAACAACCCTTGACAGCCGCGCAACGCAATTTGCCAGACGACGAGCTGAGTCTGATCGAAACCGACGAACTCGAAGAACGCTTGGCAGTGGACGCGATGGTCACCAAGGCCAAGCGACTTTACGCCGAGGCGCTCTATCTGATCGGTCAGCGGCTCGCCGCGATGGCGGGTACACCCGCACCCGCGGTGAACGAGGAGGTTGCCATCGGGCCAGGCGTTATTTGCGGCGCCTTCCAGGAGGCTTCAGCCTCGCTTGAAATCGACATACAGATACGCCTGCTGCTGTACAAACTCTTCGATCACGATGTGATCAACGCGCTGGGTGATCTCTACGCGGGCGTCAATTTAATCCTGCGCGAAAGCGGCATTCTACCCACACTCAGTGCCGCGGACGCCGTGCCAGGGTCGGCGCGACACTCACGTGCCGGCAGGCGCGCGCCTTCATCGGGCGGAGGTGCTGGAGAAAGGGTTCCCGAATCCGATGAGATGGATGAAATCGCTCGAACCTTGCGCGATTTCCTCTATGGACATGACTCCGTATCGGGACAAGGATCCAGTCTGGGATCAGGCGGTGCGGCCTACGGTGGATACGCAGGTATATCCGGTAATGCTTCTCCGCAGCCGGTGATTGAGGCTTTGTCGCGCCTACAGTTGACCGCTGTGGCCGGCGATTATTGCGTGGATGGTGGCCTTTCTCTGAACCCGGCAGCACTCAAGCGTGGCTTGATAGACGGCAGTGGTACGGCCACGGGTACCGGAGCCTTAATCCGGCCGCTGGAAGACAAGACGATCGATGTGGTCGCCATGTTGTTCGACTTTCTGTTTGATGATCCGGATCTGCCCGGACAAATCAAGGGCGCCGTGGCTCGATTACAGATACCAGTGCTTAAGGCTGCATTGATCGATGCCGAGTTCTTTACTCGCAAACAACATCCCGTGCGACGTCTTCTAAACCAATTGGCTCATGCAGGAATCGGCTGGTCACCGGACGCCGATGATCCAGATGATGGTTTGCTGGTCTGTATCGAGCGCCTCGTCGACCGTGTGCTGAATGAATTCGAGGACAATGTCGCAATATTTTCCGATGTGCTGGATGAATTTGAAGAATGGCTACGAAAAACGGAACATCGCTCCTCGGTACGCGAAGAGGAACTCGTTGGAGAAGCGCAACAAGCTGAGACACAAGCCGTCGCCAAGGCCGCCGCTGCTGCAGCCATTCATGAAACCATCGGCGAAGCGGAATTGCCGGAACCTGTGCGGACTTTTCTGAACGGTCCCTGGATGAATTTGCTTGCGCGCATATACCGCTTGGAAGGGGGCGGGACACCAGCCTGGGAACGCGTCCTCAATGTGGCTTCGACCTTGGTTTGGAGTTTGATGCCCAAGGGCAGTGAAGCCTCGCGCCGACAACTACTCGAAACGCTGCCGACCTTGCTGCGGGCGCTGCGCGACGGCATGGAGCGGTTGCATCTACCGGCAACAAGTCGTGAGCAGTTACTCAGCTGTTTGGCGGTGGAGCACACACGCCTCGCACGGGCAATGAATGCATCGATGCCACCTGTTAGCGGCGGTATACAGAAAACCCAAAGTGTAGTCGCCGGGAATGAGAGCGTACCGACTATGGCGGAAATCTCGTCGGACCCGCAATCATTCATGGCTCGAAAAGCCGCTGAAATCAACCGCATGATCGATGAGGGCCGATTCCTGGGTGGGATGAGTACGCCTCGCCTGAGCGAGGATGGGCCCTTGGATCATTTCTATGAGCGCGCGGAAGATATGGGTGAGGGTGCTTGGCTTGATTGGACCGATACGACGGGTCGCGAGCAGCGGATCAAGCTCTCTTGGCGGAGCGTGATCAGTGGCAAATATTTCTTCGTGAATAGACAGGGTGTCAAGGTTGCGGAAATGAATGCCCATGCCCTTGCGCACGAATTGCGGGAAGGGCGGGCCCGCGTGATAGAGGATGCGCCGATGATGGATCGCGCCTTGTTGTCGGTGTTGGATAATCTGCAGCAAGGCGTGTGAGTGTCAATCGCCAGCGACTTACCTGGAAAGCGCGGTAGCATCCTGGCCTGGGCACTTTACGACTGGGCCAATTCTGCGTTTGCTACCGTCGTGATGGCGGGGTTTTTCCCTATTTTTTTTCGTGAATATTGGAGCCGAGGCCAAGCCTCCGAAACCATCACATTCCACTTAGGTGCTGTGAATTCCGGAGCCAGTCTGGTCATCGCTCTCGTGGCTCCAGTATTGGGGGCGATGGCTGATCGTGGGCACGCCAAGAAACGCTTTTTAGCGGCTTTTACGGTGTTGGGGATTCTGGGAACGGCCGGGATGTTCAGCCTGGGTGGCGGGCATTGGATGCGTGCCGCCGCGTTATACACACTAGGCATCGTTGGCTATATGGGCGCCAACATTTTTTACGATGCGCTGATCGTCGCCGTGGCGCGGCCACAGGAATACGATCGGGTCTCTGCGTTGGGCTACGGTTTGGGGTATCTCGGAGGAGGCGGGCTGTTCGCAATCTGCGTCGCTTTGACGCTCTGGCCTACGCACTTTGGCTTGGCAGATGCCGCCGATGGCGTCCGTTGGTCCTTTTTGCTGACCGCCATTTGGTGGGGTGTTTTTACATGGCCCTTACTGTTGCGCGTCGCCGAACCCGGTAGCGCCCTGCCAGCCATCGGGTGGGCCAGGACAACTCGTGCCGGTTGGCATCAATTGCTTAATACCGCGCACGAGATTCGCCGATTGCGGGTAATCGGTAGTTTCTTGCTGGCTTATTGGCTGTATATCGACGGAGTCAATACGGTCATCCGTATGGCAGTCAATTACGCGTTGTCGCTCGGTTTCGGAAGTCAACAGTTAATCGCGGCACTTTTGTTGACGCAGTTCGTTGGCGTGCCTGCGGCCATCGGTTTTGGCTATTTGGGGGAGAGAATTGGTACCCGGACTGCCATCTTGCTGGGTATTGGCGTCTACGTGCTGGCGACCATTTGGGCCGCCAATATGCATAGTACTTGGGAGTTCTATGCCATAGCAGCCGTGATTGGATTGGTGCAGGGGGGGGTGCAAAGCCTTAGTCGGGCGCTTTATGCGCGCCTGATCCCCGCGGGGAAGTCTGGAGAGTTTTTTGGTTTTTACAACATGCTCGGTAAGTTTGCGGCGGTGATTGGTCCTCTGTTGATCGGATTGACCGCGCTCGTGAGCGATGACGCCCGTCTGTCGATACTCTCCATACTGCTGCTCTTTATCAGTGGTGCGATATTGCTATGGCGCTTGCCGCTGCACAATATTGGTGCGAACTGGTCCGATAGCGAGACCTCGAAGCCTCATTGAGGTGCCTGCATCTTGCGCTGCCGGCGATACGGATACCCGTTGACGCAAGTCTGCACCCATTCACCACCTATGCTGGCACATGGCTTGCTTGGCGCATCTAGATCAAAGGGAGTGCATGATGTCATGACGCACCAAAGCGAGGCCCATCTGCTGGTTCGTGTAGGGGAACTGCCCGCACCTGCCGTGTGGAATTGCTTGGGTAATCAACTGGATGATGAATCCGGTATTTGGCTTTTTGATTGCGCGCCGCATGGACAGAAAGTACTGCTGGACCGCTTGCTACAGACACTCTTGCCGAGTGCCAGACCCGGTGTGCTAGCCCTCGCGCTTGAAGAGCCCTCTATTGGCATTACCTCTGTCGAGATGCTGCGCCGACTCACGCCATTGGAGTCACTGCATGCGCGTGTGCATCACCCATGGATTGCACGGGATCTGGAACATTACGTTTCCAGCGATATACAACCAATCGTTGATTTGAACCAGAGTGGGCGCATCTTTGCGTATGAGGCGCTATGTCGCGTCAGCCTTGAGTCGGGTCTGCGTCTGGGAGGAGGAGAAGCGATTGCCATTGCACGGCGTGCCGGACGATTGATTGAATTCGATCTGGCTTGCCAAGCCAGTGCCTTGACGGTGAAACATCGCTTATTACCCGAGGGCATGCCTGTATTCATCAATGCCATGCCCAACAGCCTCATGCGCAGCGATTTCGCCACGCATCCGTCTTTCAAACTGATGCAAGACCTGGAGGTACTGCCCCATGAGGTCGTGATTGAAGTTGTCGAAAGCGAGCAGGTCGACGATCCAGAAGCACTGGCCGCTGCCTGTGATCAACTCAAGGGGATGGGGTTTCGCATCGCCCTGGACGATATCGGCTCCGGTTATAGCGGGCTGAGCTTACTGGCGGCGCTAAGGCCTGACTTCGTCAAGATCGACAGGGCTCTGGTGCATGGTGCGCATAACAGTCGTATGCGCATCGGTGTGCTTGAGGCCTTGATTTCCATGGCACAACGGCTTGGATGCGTAACCATCGCCGAGGGATTGGAGGATATCGAGGACGTTGAATTATGCCGAGATCTCGGGGTCGGCTTCGCACAGGGGTATTTTTTCGCACATCCTACGCCCGGTCTGGCCGATGCGAGCAAATTCCCGGTATTTTCGCAGACACGCAATCGCCAGATGCGTTCGTTGATTCGGCTGGGCGATTTCCTGAGCCCAGGTGAGACACTGTCAATGGGCGCTAGCATGGCCGATGCCCATCAGTTGTTTCTTCGTGATACGGCGCTGGAATACCTGATCGTGCTCGATCAGGGGCGCCCTTTGGGCTATCTTACGCGGAAGGTGCTAAATGCCCCCGGATGGGGGCCGCTCGGTCGTTATATTCAAGGTCTCGAACAAGTACTCAGCGCACGCGTGAACGTGCACAGCCTGTTGCGGCGTCTCTATGACGTCGGTGGCCGTGCCCAGCCTTGGGTTGTCGTGGATGATGCTGGCCGATACATGGGCACTCTGGTCTTGCTGGGTGTGCTCGATCACTTGCTGAACGTGGGTTTGCCGCCCAGCGTACACCCCCTGAGCGGGTTGCCAACCGGACCGGTACTTCGCAGCCTGATCGAGCAGCGTATTGCGGGTGGAGAGACGCTGCAGATGGTTTACTTGGATCTGGACCACTTCAAGGCCTTCAATGATCGTTATGGCTTCGTGCGCGGCGATGCCATGATCAAGGTGCTGGCCGAGATTCTGCGCAAGGGTTTTGATGGATTGCCGGAGGCTGAATTAGGGCATATCGGTGGTGACGATTTCCTGCTGGTGGCACCGGCCCATACGCCTGGTCTCCAGGCGCGTATCGGGTGGTTGATCGATCGTTTCCATGAGCTTGCACCCCATCTTTACGATGAGAGCGATCTGGATCTGGGGTATTTCAGTACCCAGAACGGCCAGTATTATCCCGTGGCGACGTTGTCCGTCGTCGTCGTCAACGGTCAAACGCGTCCGATGACCGATAGCGTGATGGCGAGCACCCGCGCCGCGCAGTTGAAACGCGCTGCCAAGGATCGTATGGGGAGTGTGGTCGTGACCGAAGGTGACCCGTTGAGTCTGGTCGAGCGACCGCGTGTGCTCGGGCAGGCCGCATGGCGCAATGCCCTGGAGTGCGCATTGGCAACTTTCCCAGAGGACGGCGCGGCGGATTCGATTGATGCGTGGTTTGGTCGGCATACTGCTTTCGAACTGGTTTTCCGTCTAGACAGCGAGGGAGTCCAACAAGGTGCGAACTGGTTGAACCCGGCAATGCGCGGTTTGATCAAGCGTGGTGGGGATGGCATGAATCGGGCCGATCGCGCCTATTTCCGTGAGTTGCGTCGGGGGCAGCGCAGTTATCTGTCGAGCATTTACGTATCGAGGGCAACCGAGGATTTCTGTATTTCGCTGGCCATGCCAAGCTGGCACGCGGACGGAGCGCTCGCGGAAGTGATGGTCGGCGATATCAATTTGGTGTCTCTGGTCGCGCTGGCAGCCATGCCTGCGGGGGTGGCGAAGCGACCATACGCTAGGCGGGGCCGGAAGTCGTAGTTTGAAATGTTGCCGATCGGGGATCAGGCACTAAGATCCGAAAGTCTGCTCGTACGCACACCTTGTAGCGCCGTTGGCGACCAATGCGCGCGTGCCCAATCCCATAATGCGTGGGAGGGCGCGCGACACAGTGACGTTGGCGGATTTTGGCGTAAGAGCCGAAGAGCTAGCCAGAGGTTCTCACCCGGACACCTCGGATCGAGCGCCGCCGATCCGGTGGACTTACTCAGTTTGTTGCCGTTTTGATCGACCACCAGTGGGAGATGGGCATAGTGCGGCGTAGGAAGTTGCAGGCAATGCTGTAGATAAAGCTGACGTGGTGTCGAATCCAATAAATCCATCCCTCTGACAATTTCTGTAATGCCTTGCCAGGCATCGTCGACCACGACGGCCAACTGGTACGCATACCAGCCGTCGGCTCGACGGATTACGAAATCACCCGTGGTCGATTCGAGCGATTGCTCCTGGTTACCCTGCAAGCTATCCGAGAAGCTTATCGGGCGATCATGCGTGCGGGCACGAATGGCACGCGTGCGTCGACCCGCTGGCAGCCCTTGACGGCAGGTGCCGGGATAAATGGCGGAACCTAGGCTGCCGATAACACGATTTCGCCGTGTGCAGCCACATGGATAGGCCAGCTTGCTGGCAAGCAATTGATCGACTGCTTCCTCGTAAGCGGTTTCCCGATTTTTCTGGTACACCACCGGCCCATCCCACGTAAAGCCATGCAGATCGAGGGCATGCAGAATCCCTGAGGCGGCCCCAGGCACTTCGCGGCCACGGTCGATGTCCTCAATACGTAACAGCCACGTCCCATTGTGCCTATGTGCTTCGAGCCGGCTCGCCAGTGCGGCGGTCAAGGAACCCAGATGCAGCGGGCCGGTAGGGGAAGGGGCAAAACGCCCACGGTAGGGCGGTGTGCGGGCATGGCTGCCAGATGTGTGCATTGGGTCATTGGGGCGAGTAAGGCGCACATTGTCGCCTGCGTCGCCCCAGGCCATCACGCCATCTGTTTTTCCTTGATCTCTTGTAGGGTTTTGCATTCGATGCACAACGTCGCGGTGGGTCTTGCCTCGAGACGGCGAATACCGATCTCTGATCCGCAGGATTTGCAGTATCCGTACTCGCCTTGGTCAAGATCATCGAGCGCTTCGGAAATCTTCTTGAGCAACTTGCGCTCACGATCACGGGTACGCAGCTCCAGGCTGAATTCCTCTTCCTGCGTCGCGCGGTCGGCTGGATCGGCGAAGTTGGCGGCGTCGCTCTTCATGTGTTCGACGGTGCGATCGACTTCTTCCATCAACTCCTGCCGCCAGGCACGCAGGATGAGACGAAAGTGCTCACGCTGCGCATCATTCATGTATTCCTCGCCATCCTTGAGCGTGTAAGGCGAGATACCCGCAACAGGTGTACGGACGGGGGTGTTGGTATTCTGGTCGCTAGCGGCCATGGTCTACTCCAGCTGGGATATAACAGCCCGTATTCTACACCGGGCGCGAAAAGGCGATTTTAGTAGCAGATGTTGGCGGCACATGCAAGCGCAAACCATGGGCCGCCGGCCATCGATTACGTTTGCCGTGTTAGAATTTGCTAGCCTTTGGCACGGATAACATGTGCAATCAGGCGACCGCGAATTCGATACGAACTATAGAACACTAAGGAGAATTCAATACATGACGATTCGACACCCCCTTGCCGTTATCGGCGTGTGCGCATTGGGATTGGGCTCGATGGGCGCGGCGCATGCAGCGCTAGGATTCAACGTCAGTCTCGGTGCGGGCATCTGGTCGCAGCAACCGAGCGGTTTTGTTCATTACACGACCAATGGGCAACAGTCCAGCGACGTCAATCTCAAGAATGACCTCGGTCTGGGCAGCAAGAGTCAGGGTTATGCCTGGATCGATATTCAGCACCCGATCCCCGTTCTTCCTGACGTCGAGATCCGCTATTCGCGTATAGACACCAGCGGTAGCAACGTCCTGTCAAGAACGATCAGCTATGGCGGCCAAACCTATACTGCGAATCAGCAGGTCAGTAGTCAGCTTAAGCTGACGCAGACGGACTTCATCTTCTACTACCAGCCACTCAACAACATCGTGCAACTCAGACTGGGGCTCGACGTCAAGGCATTGAGCTTGAGTGCGGATATCAAGAGCGGTAATCAGTCCAGTTCGGCAAGCGGCACGGCTGCCGTGCCGATGTTATATGCCGGGCTGCGTGCGAATCTGCCGCTCACCGGGCTGAGCGCCGCGATCGACGGCAGTTATATCGGCGATGGCGCGAATTATTTTGCCGATTACCAGGCACGCATCGCCTATGAAACGGCCATCGGCTTGGGGCTGCAGGCCGGCTACCGTCAAATGGAGCTCAAGGTCGGCAATTCGAAGATCGACCCTAACGGCGATATCAAGTTCAAGGGCGTTTTTGCCGGGATTTTCTACCACTTCTGAGTGGCAGCGGCCCGCCCGTGGAGCGCGTGCGGGCGGGCCTAAATCGTACACCATACAAGTTAAAGCGAGCATATGAGCATCAAGGCACTAATTTTCGATGTGGACGGGACGCTGGCCGATACCGAGCGTGATGGGCACCGTCCGGCCTTCAATCTGAGTTTTGCGGACGCAGGATTGGATTGGCATTGGAGTCCGTCGCTATACGGCGAGCTGTTGGAAGTCACCGGCGGCAAGGAGCGTATTGCCCATTATCTGGCGAGACATCGCCCCGAATTTTCGCCACTTGAAGGTCCTCTTGAGACCTTCATCGCCAAATTGCATCGGGAGAAAACCCGGCATTACCTTGAGCTGCTTGGGCGTGGTGAAATCCCGCTGCGACCCGGTGTGGCCAGGCTCCTCCGCGAAGCGCGCGATGCGGGTGTGATTCTCGCCATCGCAACGACCACGACGCCAGAAAACGTCGTAGGTCTTTTGCGAGCCACCTTGGGCGAGGAATCCGTAAGCTGGTTCCAGGTGATCGCAGCCGGCGATGTGGTTCCCGCGAAAAAGCCCGCGCCAGACATTTTCACCTACGCGCTGTCGCAGCTCGGCCTACGCGCAGATGAATGCCTCGCGATCGAAGACTCCGGTAATGGTCTGGCCGCCGCTAGCGCGGCCGAGCTGCGTACATTGGTGACGATCAACGACTACACGCGCGACCATGATTTCACCGGGGCTTGTGCCGTGATCGATCACTTGGGTGATGCGGAGAATCCCTGCCATATCCTGCGTGGCGATAGCGTGCTCTCTCCGCAGGTGACTATCGAGGGATTGAGGGCTTGCCTCCAGCGCTAATCGGTTGGTGCTTCCTCGTGGTCTGACAGAATCCGGCAACGAAGACGTCCTCGAGCTAGTCGCGCCTCGATTTCGCTGCCTGGGGGCGCTTGGGCGGGTTCGCGAATCGCTTGCCCATGCCTATCCAGTAAAATGGCATAGCCGCGCCCGAGCGTAGCCAGTGGACTTGTTGCCTCCAGCGTGCGAGCCAGACCGGCGAGGCGTTCGCGTGTTCCCGCGAGGCGAGCGGCCGTCGCGCCTTGCAGGCTCTGTCGTACCCGATCCAGCCTCATGGTATACAGCGCCAAGCGTTTCATCGGCGATTGCGGTTGCAGGCGAAAATGATTGGCCGCCAACCTGGCGTTCAATTCCTGTAGATGTCGGCGCTGCGCCTGGTGCAACCGACCTTCGAGTTCATCCAGACGCTGCCCGCGCTGCTGTAGCCGACTAAGCGGGTGCTGTTGGGAGAGTCGTCCCGACAACCAGTGGATCTGATTTTCGGTGTCGTTGAGCCGCCGTCGCATCGCGGTTCGCAGGCGAACGATGTCCTGTTGTAGGCGGGCAGAGAGAGCAACACGATCCGGGCTCACCAGTTCGGCGGCCGCAGAAGGCGTCGGTGCACGTACGTCGGCCGCGAAATCGGCGATCGTTATATCGGTTTCGTGCCCGACTGCACTAATCACTGGAATCTGCGAGGCAACGATTGCCCTGGCGACGATTTCCTCGTTGAAAGCCCAGAGGTCTTCCAGCGAACCGCCGCCGCGCGTGACGATCAGTACTTCGCAACGCGGGTCGCGATTGGCCTGGGCGAGGGCCGCCACAATGCTGGGCGCAGCTTCTTGGCCTTGTACCGTCACTGGGTAAACCACGACAGGGAGTGCAGGGAAGCGTCGCTGCAATACGCTCAGGATATCGCGCAACGCGGCACCCGTTGGCGATGTGATGATGCCGACGCTGACGGGGTAATCGGGTAGTGGGCGTTTCCGTGAGAGATCGAACAGACCTTCGACCGAAAGTTTAAGGCGCAACGCGTCGAAAGCTTTGCGTAGCGCGCCTTCACCCGCTTCCTCCATATGCTCAACGATAAGTTGATAGTCGCCTCTGGGTTCATACAGGCTGACACGCCCTCGTACGAGAACCTGAGATCCTGCGATTGGCTTGAAACGGAGTAGCTGGTTGCGGTTGCGGAACATCGCACCGCGTATCTGTCCGGCGCCGTCCTTGAGCGTGAAATACAGATGCCCGGAGCCGGGCTGGGATACATTGGACAGCTCACCTTCAACCCAAATCAATGCGAAGGCACCCTCCAGCAACTGGCGTGCTGCGGCGTTGAGTTCGGAGACGCTGAGTATTTCGCGGGTACGCGTGTTGGTCATAGGAGAAATCTGGGATTCAATACAGAAGTTTACCTAAGTCTCTCCGAAATCTATAATGGCCGGTTTAATTAAGCCAGCCCGGGGTCACGCCATGCGAATCGTTCAGGAAGCCCTCACCTTCGACGACGTCCTGCTGCTGCCGGCGCACAGCCAGGTTATGCCGCGCGATGTCAGCCTGCAGACCCGTCTGACGCGTGAAATCAGTCTTAATATCCCGGTGGTGTCCGCTGCGATGGACACGGTTACCGAGGCGCGTCTCGCGATCGCGCTGGCCCAGGAAGGCGGCATCGGCATCATTCATAAGAATATGTCGGCGGAGCAACAGGCTCTTCAGGTCCGTCAGGTCAAGAAATACGAAAGCGGCATCATCACCCAGCCGATCACGGTCACACCCGACATCAGCATCCGTGAGCTACAGGCGCTGACGCGTGCGCACAACATCTCCGGCGTCCCGGTGGTGAATGGACAGGATCTCGTCGGCATCGTGACCAGCCGAGACATGCGCTTCCAGGAAAACCTGGATGCCCCGGTGCAAAGCATTATGACGCCGCGTGAACGATTGGTGACCGTGCGCGAAGGATCGGATCTCGAGGAGATCCGTGGTCTGCTGCACAAACACCGCATCGAGAAGGTGCTGATGGTCAACGACAGCTTCCAGCTGCGCGGCATGATCACGGTCAAGGATATCCAGAAATCCAGCGATTTCCCCAATGCCTGCAAAGATGGAGAGGGTCGCTTGCGCGCTGGCGCCGCAGTCGGTACGGGGGCAGGTACCGAGGCGCGTGTCGAAGCATTGGTGGAGGCGGGTGTCGACGTACTGATCGTCGATACCGCTCATGGCCACTCGCAAGGCGTCATCGATCGCGTGGCCTGGGTCAAGCGCACCTTCCCGGCCTTGCAGGTGATCGGCGGCAACATCGCCACCGGCGCGGCGGCATTGGCACTGGTTGATGCCGGCGCCGACGCGGTCAAGGTGGGTATTGGCCCAGGCTCGATTTGCACCACGCGTATCGTTGCTGGCGTCGGCGTGCCGCAGATCAGTGCCATCGATAATGTCTATCAAGCGCTCAAGGACATCGATATCCCGCTGATCGCGGATGGTGGCATTCGATTCTCCGGCGACATCGCCAAGGCGATCGCTGCTGGCGCGCACTGCGTCATGATTGGCAGTATGTTTGCCGGCACCGAGGAAGCGCCGGGAGAAGTTGAGTTGTATCAGGGGCGGTCCTACAAATCCTACCGTGGCATGGGCTCGCTCGGAGCTATGCAGAAGGGTTCTTCCGATCGTTATTTTCAGGAAGAAGGCTCTGCGGTGGAGAAAATGGTGCCCGAGGGCATCGAAGGGCGCGTACCTTACAAGGGCTCCATCGCGGGCATCATCCACCAGCTGTTGGGCGGCTTGCGTTCCAGTATGGGATATGTGGGTGCCCCCGACATCACCACCATGCGTACGAAGCCAGAATTCGTTCGTGTGACCCATGCGGGCATGCGCGAGAGTCACGTGCATGATGTGGCCATCACCAAGGAAGCACCGAACTACCGCATCGATTGAATGTGGCCATGGAAATTATCCAGACTAGGCACGGAGCCGATGACCGATAACATCCACTCAGACAAGATACTGATCGTCGATTTCGGCTCGCAGTACACCCAATTGATCGCTCGTCGCGTGCGTGAGGTCGGTGTCTATAGCGAAATTCACCCTTGGGATATGTCGTCGCAGACGGTGCGCAACTTCGCCCCCACAGGCGTGATTCTATCCGGCAGTCCTGAATCCACCGTAGGCGAGGCTGCGCCGCGTGCGCCCGACGCAGTTTTCGAATTGGGCGTGCCGGTATTGGGCATTTGCTACGGCATGCAAACCATGGCGGCGCAGCTCGGCGGCGAGGTCGAGGTGAGCGAGCATCGCGAATACGGCTACGCACGCGTACGCGCCAGGGGGCATACCGCTCTGCTGCGCGAAATCGAGGACGAGATGTCCCCGAGGGCTACGGCCTGTTGGACGTTTGGATGTCGCACGGAGACCGCGTTTGTGCGTTGCCGACGGGCTTCAAGTTGATGGCGAGTACGGACAGCGCGCCGTTGGCGGGCATGGCCGACGAGGACCGGCGTTACTATGGCGTCCAATTCCATCCGGAAGTGACACATACACGCCAGGGTGCACGCATTCTGCAGCGCTTTGTGATCGACATCTGCGGGTGTCGCCCACTGTGGACGGCTTCCAACATTATCGAGGATAGCCTCGCTCGGGTACGTGCCCAAGTGGGGCGCGACCGCGTGGTCCTTGGCCTTTCTGGTGGCGTCGATTCGTCCGTGGTGGCGGCCCTGTTGCATCGCGCACTCGGAGATCAATTGACTTGCGTGTTCGTTGATCATGGGCTGCTGCGCCTGCACGAAGGCGATCAGGTAATGAAAACCTTTGCCGAACACATGGGCGTTAAGGTAATCCGCGTCGACGCGGCTGAACGCTTTCTGTCGGCGCTCGCAGGTATTGTCGATCCAGAGGAGAAGCGCCGCACGATCGGCCGTCTCTTCATCGAAATATTCGACGAAGAGGCGACAAGGATCAGCGATGTTCGCTGGTTGGCACAGGGCACCATCTACCCGGATGTGATCGAGTCGGCCGGCAGTAAGACCGGCAAGGCGCATGTTATCAAATCCCATCACAATGTCGGTGGCCTGCCAGAGAACATGAAGCTTGGGCTGGTTGAACCGCTGCGTGAATTGTTCAAAGACGAAGTCCGTCGAATCGGCCTGGAACTCGGGTTGCCGCATGAGATGGTCTATCGCCACCCCTTCCCAGGCCCAGGCCTCGGCGTGCGTATTCTCGGCGAAGTCGTACCCGCTTATGTGGAATTGTTGCGTCGGGCCGATGCGATTTTTATCGAGGAACTGCGGGCACATGATTTGTATGACAAGGTTTCGCAGGCCTTTGCCGTCTTCCTACCCGTCAAGGCCGTTGGCGTGATGGGGGACGGGCGGCGTTACGACTATGTCGTTGCGTTGCGTGCAGTGGAAACCATCGACTTCATGACCGCGCGCTGGGCACATCTGCCCTATGAATTCCTCGATCACGTGTCGCGGCGTATCGTCAACGAAATCGACGGTATTACCCGTGTGGTCTACGACGTGACGGGCAAACCACCGGGCACCATTGAGTGGGAGTAGGCGAAGACCTGCCAGCGGATCTGGATTGGATGCGTCGAGCACTAACGTTGGCCGATAAGGCTGGCGATAGCGGCGAGGTACCGGTAGGCGCCATACTCGTACGCGATAGGCAGGTGCTGGGGGAGGGCTGGAACCAACCCGTTGGCACCCATGATCCGACTGCGCATGCAGAGATCCTGGCGCTGCGCGCTGCGGCACGCGCAGTCGGAAATTATCGACTGATGGGGAGCACGCTGTACGTTACCCTGGAACCCTGCTCGATGTGTGCCGGCGCGATGCTGCATGCGCGTATTTCACGCGTGGTTTTCGGTGCTTATGACCCCAGGACGGGCGCCGCCGGCAGCGTTTTCGATACCTTGCAGTCACCGCATAACCTCCATGGCTTGGAGGTCAAAGGTGGCGTGCTGGCCGATCTCGCTGCAGAACGGCTGAAGGCTTTCTTCCTTGCAAGACGCCGATAGCACACGCGTGGCGCCAAATGCTGTGACCCGGAGGGAACCGGCGAATCACAGACTGGGGGGCGTGTTCAACAGGGAACTTGGCAACGGCGCATTAAGGTTCTGACCACTTTGATTGTGATCACGTAACCAGATCAGAATATCGAAATAGCTGCGTATGTTTTGTACGTACTGCACTGGCTCGCGTCCACGAGCATAACCAAATGTCGTTTGTCGGTACCAACGACGCTGACTGAGCAAAGGTAATACCTGCTTGATATCCGGCCAGCTGTTAGGGTTTTTCCCGAGCTTGACGGCGAGGCGACGCGCATCCATGACGTGGCCGAGCCCGATGTTGTATGCCGCGAGGGCAAACCAGGTGCGATCTGGGTCCTTGATCTCAACTGGGAGTTCACGCCGCAGTTTGAGAAAATAACGTGTCCCCCCCATGATGCTTTGCTCTGGGTTCAATCGATTATCGACATTCAAGTGCTCAGCGGTTGGCCGCGTCAGCATCATGAGGCCTCGGACGCCCGTGGGCGAGGTTGCATTAGGATTCCAGTGGGATTCCTGATAGCTGATAGCGGCTAATAGGCGCCAGCTGACGCCATATTTTTTCGCTGCGGTCTTAAACAGTGGTATCAATGGCGGCAGACGTTGCGCCACATGTCTCATGAATGTGAATGTACCGACGTAATCAAAGCTTCTTGCATGGCCGTAATAGCGCTCGGTGATCCGATGTAACTCGCCATTTTTTTCGATGCGGTCGAAATAGGCCTTGGCGGCCCGATAGAGACTCGCATCACCCTCTTTGCGAAATGCCCACGCAAGCACCTGAGGCTTCCCAATGCTGAAGGCCACGGCGATCTGTGGATAAAATCGACGATTGAGTGTGACATCGTTTGAATCGTCGAGTGTGTAATCGAGTTTGCCAGTCGCCACCTGATACAGTAACTCTTCAATATCGGTATCGGATTCTGCCTGCCAAGTGAGTCCAGGATACTGTTTTTGGAGTTGTTTCAATCGCGTGGAAAAACTGCTGTCAGCGATCACGGCTACGCGTTTGCCAATGAGATCGGCGACATTTTTAGGGCGAGATTCACCCGCACGATAAATAACTTCCTGCTGTATGGTTTGATAAGGTGGTCCAAAGCGTACTCGCTCGCTTCGTCCTGGGGTCACGGCAATGCCGGCGGCCACCAGATCCACACGACCCGATTCGACCATTGGAAATAAATCTGAGAAATTGTCCGGGAATACCCACTTGACCTTGACGCCAAGGTGCTGCGCAAAGGCTTCAACAAGGTCGTATTCGAAGCCGGTAGGGCCGTCTGGGCCCTGATAATAGGTGGTCGGGCCGTTACGCGTGGCAACCACCAGTACACCACTGGCCTTGATCCTATCCAGCAGGGTGTCCGGTGTGCGAGAAAGGACATAAATCAGGGTCGCGCTCATCAAGGCGATGAACAGAAAGATTTCCCCAGCCCGGATCAGTTGGCGGCGTCCGCGACGCGTCTTCAGATTGATCAAGCCGTCATCCGTCCCACAGGTTCATTGAAGCAATACGCGCCGCTGCATGATTGTGCTTCCTCTTCTGGCCATGGATTGTTACAATCCGCGCCCTCGGAGAGGTACCGAAGCGGTCACACCGGCACCGACTCGAAATCGGTTGGGGGCTTTACCGCCCCACGAGGGTTCGAATCCCTCCCTCTCCGCCATATAATACATAAGGCATTGAATTCCAGATAACTTATTAGGAATCAATACTTAGCGCTATTCGACTGGTACACCAAGCGGGTACACTACTTGGGATGCCAGACATGTCTCTACAGACCCATCTACTCAGGCGGGGCGGGATTTATTACTTCCGCGCCAAGATTCCTGTCGACCTGCAATTGTACCTGGGTAAACGCGAGGAGAAGTTCTCGCTCAAGACCCGAGATCCCCAGGAAGCGCGTAGTCTGGCCCGTCGTGCCTCGGCCGACTTCGACCGACGCTGCGCGATGTTACGTGATGAGATCGCTGCCCGCCAGCGGTCGGGTACTGGCCGGGTCGTGGATGAAGCGCTGATTCAAGAGATCTGCATGCACTGGCGGCATCAGGCGCTGGCCGGCGACGAACAGATCCGTATTCTCGGACAGGCGGCGGAAGAGCGCCGGACAGGTCACGCCGAACGTGAAGTCACACGCGCCGCGCTCAAGGAAACGCTCAGCCAGAGTGCGCTGGAGGCGGTTGAGCCGGCGCTGAAAGGTTTTTTGTATCTCAATGGGCTGCATATCGATCAAAAAGACACGGAAGGCTACCGCAGGCTGCTCTACCGCTTCCTGCAGACGGTGACGGAGGTCCACGACCAGCAGCTTGCGCGCGATGCCGGAGAAGTCGTCTGGACGCCTGAGGCGCCGCTGACGCCCCGTTCGCCGACCACCCCAGGCCTGAGCCTCGAGACCGCCTTCGAGGACTGGAAACGCTTCGACCCCAGCCGTCCAGCCCGTACCGTGGCCGACGTGCGCCGAGTGGTCGATGCATTTCAACAACTCACCGCCCATAAGCCCCTGGAGACGATCGAGCGCCAGGAAGTGATCGCCTACCGTGACCAGTGTATCGCCCAGGGCCTCAGCGCCATGACCGTCAGCAAGAAAATCGCCTTGCTATGCGCCCTGTTCAACGTCGCCATCGATAGCGGCAAGCTACGCTATAACCCCGCCCAGCGAGTCTCGATCCCCAGGGGCGATCGCCGTCAGCGCAAGCCCTTCGACCTCGACGATCTCAAGCGCATCTTCGGGCCCACGCTCTACACCCGGGGCTTGGGACGCAAGACGGGTGCCGCCGGCATCTGGTTGCCGCTGCTGGCGCTCTACCAAGGCTGCCGGGTCGAGGAATTGGCGCAACTGCGCGTGGCCGACGTGCAGCACGCCGAAGGCGTCGACTACCTCAATATCGACGACGACACCGATGCGACCCATACGCAAGGCGCCGAGGCGGTGGGGAAGCGACTCAAAAATACCGCCTCGCGCCGACGCCTGCCGCTGCATCCGGCCGTCATCGCCGCCGGTTTTCTGGATTATGTCGAGCAGGTGAGGGCGCAGCACCATCACCGACTGTTTCCGAGCCTGACCCCGGACAAGGACGGCAAATACTCGTCCACCTTCTCCAAAGCCTTCATGAGATACCTGCGCAGTGATCTTGAGATCACCGACAGGTCTAAGGTATTTCACAGCTTCCGACATCGCTTTCGGAGTGCCTGCCGCGACGCCGGGCTGGACGAAGAGATCGCTGACGCCCTGATGGGGCATAGCGATGGGCAGAAAACCGGACGCCATTATGGCGAGCGTTTCAGCCTGATCCGGCTGCACGAAGCGATCAGCCGGATTCAATATCCGGGTTTGGAGATCCCGCGTCACCCCAGCCACTGAGGCAGGGCTCCAAGTAAATACCCTCTATTTACATCACTGATCAGGACATTACCCTGACTACCGCCTCAATCATCGACCGCGTCAATGCCTCGGCTATAAAACACCTCATGAATATTCATGCGCCAGTTAAACTCACTCCTTAGTCCTGATGTGCTTCGGGCTTGAATTCGCCGCTCCAGTTTATAGCTGCCGCGATATCAAATTCGAATGCAATCCGCAGGCTTACCGAACAGATAGCTCTGGAAACGTTGGCGACCTCTGCCTAGATCCTCTGGCGGATACTTATTCACTCGGTGCCACGACTTCGTCGGCAGGAGGCGTGTCGCCTTCAATCGGATCGAAGAAGTGATACTTTAAGTCCTCCGATTTCTTGGCCTGGTACATCGCAGCATCACTGTGCCTGATCAGGGTTTCGAAATCTTCACCATCGCCGGGATAGACCGCGATGCCGATACTGGCGCCAATACGCAAGTCGTGGCCCATGATCGCAAACGGCATGGACAAACCCTCCAGGATCTTCTCCGCCACACGCACAGCATCCGCGGGCGTCCTCAATTTGGCCAACAACACGATGAATTCATCCCCGCCCTGACGCCCCACCGTATCCTCGGCACGCAGGCAGGCGGCCAAGCGTCGGCCGACCGCCTGTAGCAACTGATCACCCACATCATGCCCGTGGCTGTCGTTGACGCACTTGAATTTATCGAGATCGATGAACATCACTGCAAAGCGGGCTTGTGCGCGCTGCGCATGCACGATCGCCTGTTGGACTCTATCCTGGACCAGCCGCCGGTTGGCCAGATTCGTCAACGCATCGTAATTCGCAAAGTGTGTCATCTGCGCCTCGATGGTTTTGCGTTCCGTGATGTCATGGAGCATTCCGATGAATCCCCTACGACCCTCTCGATCAAGCTGGGAAATCCGTAGCTCAACAGGGAATATCTCGCCATTGCTTCGCCTGGCGGTGACCTCGCGCGGATGCCCGATCACATGTGCCTCGCCTGTTCGCCAATAACGGGTCAGATACCCGTCATGTTCACTAGAGAAGGGCTCTGGCATGAGCAATGAAACGTTTCGGCCCAGGACTTCTTCACCGCGATATTGGAACATACGCTCCGCCCCCGGATTGAACAGCTCGATGATTCCATTTTCAGAGATGGCAACGATACCTTCGTTGACACTCTCCACCAGGGTCCGGACCTGGCTCTCACTGTCGCGCAAGCGTTCGTTCGCCTCGTGGGCGTCCCGCTCGGAACGCACCAATTCCGCCACCAGCGGCGTGAACAGCCAGCGCAGCGACAACAGGGCGATCAACAACAAACCGGCCAGCAACGGCAACAGATACCTCAGCTGTTTCCAGATGGGTGCATACAACTCCGCGCTATCGATTTTCAGAACCACGCCAAGTCCTGTCCGACCGACCGGACGATAGGCCGCTACCACCTCCTTGTGACGATAATCCTTCGCAATAATCGAACCGACCTTTCCCTGCAAGGCATAACTCATCGGCAGCGGTATCCCAGTGCGAGATGTCCTCGACAAGTGCAGCGGCTTGCGTGTCAGTGTGGAGGGGAAACAACTCATGTTGACTTCGCCTGAGGGCACGCACATGACCAATTCCGCCGTGGTTCCCCGGCGCCCGGTGCTTTTAAACAGCTGATCCAGGGTGGGTAGGGGCGTTTCCACGACCGCCTTCCCGATCGCCTGCCCACCAAGCTCGACCTTCATCATCGAGCGTAGGAAATACCCGTTTCTATACAGCAGCTGCGCGTGCCCAGGCACTCGGATGGGGACCATCACTTCAGGACTTCGGACAAAGCGTCCGGCATGTGCGACCTCGTGTCCCATCTTGTCGTACAGCGTAATCGCTGAGGGCCCTGTCAGGAGAAACGAATTGACGCCTTTTTGTAACGCGATCTGCGCGGTCGCATTGCCAGGCTGCGCATTCAACACTTCGATTTGCTTGATCAAAAACGGGCGCGTGGCAATCGTCATGGTTTTCTCGAAACCATGCTTTATGGTGGCCTCCTCCAGCACCACGATATTTTCCAGGGATGAGCGCAAACCTGTCACTAACTGATTTTCAGCATTGTTCTTCATCACATAAAATACCGTCATACCAACCGATACGGCTGCAATGACCAAAATAATCCTCGCCATTAGGATTATTTTTGCCTGATTTATTTTTGTTTTTTCCATCGTGTTACAGACTCGATTAAGAATTGATGCTCATATTCCCGGCGAATTTCAGCCAGACATATAAAGTGTCTCCGGGCGCGCTGCCGTTGTCCCAGACAGGCCAAGAACCGGAAGCCGCCTCAGGCGCCGCGTACCATAACCGAGTCCTTTATCGCCCTCTATATACC
Source organism: Acidihalobacter yilgarnensis (assembly GCF_001753245.1). Classification (NCBI taxonomy): domain Bacteria; kingdom Pseudomonadati; phylum Pseudomonadota; class Gammaproteobacteria; order Chromatiales; family Ectothiorhodospiraceae; genus Acidihalobacter; species Acidihalobacter yilgarnensis. The sequence continues at coordinate 1,721,591 of NZ_CP017415.1, forward strand.
ACTTCATTATGGTAATAGGCCTTCGTACCGTTCAGCCTCAACAGATACATGGTCCTGCGCGTGCAATTGCTCAATCGTTAACAAGCTTTCCCCGCTGCGCGCTAAACGATGAAATGGAAAGTCAGATAAAAACATGAGTCGACGCAGGCACCGCGTCTATCTGCTACTCCCGATTAACAAATCGTGACATCGGTCGCCATCCAGGGCGGAGCGCAGCTCCTCAGTCTGGCGGCACGTCCTGATGTTCCAGCTGACTCTGCGCGACTAGCAGACGTACCACCTTGTTGCGGCTCTCCTCTACGAGCTCTCCAGGTCCCTGGCGAGCCAGCGCCATCAGACGATCGCAGGCCCTCGCCAGCGGCTCGCCGCGGATGCCGAGTGTGCCGATATAGTGCGCAAGCGGATGAGCGGCCTGCAGCAGGTGTTCCAGTGCCCAGGGAGTGTTTGCGAATCGTATAGCGCAGCCGTCGTGATGCATGAACACGGCCAGAGCGCCCAGAGCAGTGGCGGGGCGGTTTTGTACAATTCGTAGTCGGAAGGTCTCGATCCAGGCCGGTATGTCCGCCGCCGGCATGGGCCTGGCGATGGCGTAGCCCTGGCCATGGTTTGCGCCCAGCAGGGCGGCCGCCTCAACCAGGCCGGAGCTCTCCAGCCCCTCCACGACCACCCGCTTGCCCATGTCCTGGGCCAGGCGTGTCAGGTAACGGATGAAGGTGAGGGTACGCAGAACATCGCTCGCTTCGTGCCGCACCAGGCCCTGATCGATCTTGACGACGTCGAACGGCAGCCGGTCCAGGCGCAGCAAGCTGCTGTGACCTGAGCCCAGATCGTCCTCGGCCAGCTGCACGCCCAGGGCCTTGAAGGCGACGATGCCACGGTCGCGCGCCGCCTCGTCTGCGACTTCCGCCGATTCAAGCAGTTCCAGCATCAGCCGGCCGGGCGGGCTGTTGCCCCGCGCCAGTGCTGCCTCCAACACGTCAAGATAGCGGGTATCGGCAAGGCCCTGCGTAGGTAAATTAACGGATAGTGTCAGTTCGCACCCGACTTCGTCCCAGGCGGCCAGATCCCCGAGCGCCAGGCGGAGTCCTCGCTCGAACAGTTGGAGAAGGTCATCACTGGTGAACGCGGGCAGGAATCGGTCTGGCAGAATGATCTTGCCAGATCCGTCACGCAAGCGTGCCAGGGCCTCGACACCGGTAGTCCGGCCGCTGTAGAGGTCGATGATCGGCTGGTAGTGCATGACCAGTCCCCCCTGCTCCAGGAGGTCGAGCCAGCGGCGCCGCGTCTGGAATGCCTGCGTCGCGGGGGCAACGGTCTCCAGTCGCGGCAGGCTCAGCCCCAATACCTGGTGCAAGTGCTCCAGCAGGCGACGCGGCTCGCGTGCGCAATAACCACCCGGATAGGGCGAATACAGAGTCAGCACTGCTTGCGGCAAGTTGTCCGGCGCCGCGAGCGGGACGGCGGCATTGGAATATACCCCCATCGTCTGTGCGACCTCGCGCCAGGGTGCCAAACGCGGATCGGTGGCGTAATTGAGGCAGCGCTCGATCTGGCCGCTGCGCCAGGCGCGCCCGGTCGGGCCCTGGCCCTCGGGCGAAGCATCGGTCTTGATCGGCTGTGAGCGGCCCTCGGCCAGCATCTCGAGATAGGCCTTGAAGGCATTGCCTGCGACGAACTCGAACGTAAAGACGTCGTCCGCGTTCGGTCGACCGATGGTGACTGCGGCCACCTCGTCCAGCCCAGTCAGGGCTTCGACCACGCCCTGAGCCAAATCGGCAAAGCGCGTCGCTCGCCAGGATAGTGCGTCGATGCGGCGCAGAGCCTCGTTGCGGGCCTCGCTGATCGCGGCGTAGCTTTCGAGCTGAGTTTGCACATCCACACAGATGCGGCGACTCAGCACGGCGTGGACCGCCCCGGCCTGTGGTAGGGCCGACTGGATCTGCTGGGCCCACAAGTCATAGGCCTCGACCCCCCAGCCGGCTTCCACGCCGATCATGGCGTGTATCCACCCGAGGTGCGCCGCCTCTCGTCGATGATCAGCCTGGGTCAGCGCGGGGTCGAGCAGCAGACGTAAGTACCCTGCAATGGCTTCAAAATGGTGGCGCCGCTGATCCTCTGACAAGGCATGTAACACCGGCGCGGCCCCGGGACTGACTACAAAATGTGCGTAAAAGACTTCGAGAAAAGGCACAACCTGTGCCAGTAGGGTCTCATGCACCCGGGTTAGAGTGGCATGCGCCGCCGGGCCGTAGCCAGTGAGATTTTCAGCGTGCGGCGGATCGCTCGACTGTTCGCTCGTCGGCGCGTCTGAAAGAGATCGGCACGGATCGAACAGTGTCCACCAGCGCTGACGCACGGACTTCTCAGCCTTGGTGATGTAGAGGGCCTGGTCGGCCGCGCGCAGCAGCATGCCGGCTCCTTCCGCCTCACCATTGAGGCACAGGGGGTAGACGACGATCCCCAGACTGGCGCGCACGCGCACCTTGGCGCCCCCCTCCAACGTGATCTGCCGGGTGAGCGCCTCATGCAGGCGATCGAGCAGGCTTTCCACGTCGTCCATAGCATCGATCTCTTCCAGCAGGAAGACGAACTCGTCGCCGCCCAGGCGTGCGGCGAAGTCAGTCGTACGCAGCGTCGATTGGAGCCGCTGCGCGAGCTCGCGCAGCACCGCGTCGCCCGCCGCATGCCCGAGGGTATCGTTGATCGGTTTGAAGTCATCTAGGTCCAGCAGACACACGGCCAGTAGCCGCTCGCGACGTTTGGCGCGCGCCAGAGCCTCGTCAAGGCGTATATCCAGGGCGGCGCGGTTGGGCAGATCGGTGAGCGGATCGCGCAGCGCCATTTGCGCGAGCTTGCGACGCTCGGCGGTCAGAGCGGTTTCGCGTGCCAGAAAGACGCCGAGCAGGTTGGCTAATTCCTCGAGCGATAACTGGGTATGACGGTGGCCGAAGGTGCCCGGGGTGCGGCTGTAGAGCGCAAGAATTTGGCGGCTCGCGTCGATGCGCAGCGGCAGGGCTGCGCTGGAGCGCCAGCCAAATCGTACGAGCGTCGCTTGCCAGGGCGTGGCGTCGTCGGTCTCCTGCCAGTCCGGGATGTACATCGGCCTGTCCGTGCGTACCGCTAGGCCGGAGGGGCCCTGGGCCCAGGGCCCCTCGTCCCAGCGCAGGGAAAGCTCGGCGACATAGTCGGTCATATCATCGCTGTTGGCGTATTCGCACACGATGCGCCCGTCCGGGTTGACGCTGCCCAGCCAATAGTCTTCCACGCCCCAGTCCGCGAGCAGCGGCGCGAGGCCAGCGAGCAGACCATCGGCCGAGCGCGCCCGCGCCAGCAGGACGCTGAGGCGGTGGAAGAAGTTGGCATCGTTTGCCGGTGTTTGAGTCATGATGGAAGCGGGATCGGGTGAACGGCGCAGGGTCGGAATCGGTGGAGATTCATGGTTGTGACTTGCCTCCGGTATACGTATCACTCCGAGTCCTGAGCTACTGCTCCGCTCGTAACGTCACCACCCGCCGGGCGGTGATCGTTATCTCTCCGTCCGTCTTGAGATTGCCGCCGAGTCGTTCGCGCTTGTTTCTGATGGTGGTAAAATCGCCGAAGCTAGGCAGCTTGGTCTCAATTTTTCCTGCTCCAGACATTCGGGCAATGTCCAGGGAACATTCTGACAAGCGCTTTGGTCAATACCATACCCTCTACTCGCGCCGAAGCGCCGGCCGCGCTCATCTCATCCATGGTCTGAGGCAGTATAGCCGGCTCTCGACCTCGACCAGGGACCGCAGCCGTCGGCGGCGTGTTGTCGGTCTACTCGGACCACTGTATATCGTAGCTGTCATTCATCACTGAATCTCCCCACGTTCCAACCCAATCACCATATAAAGACATTCCTCGAATGGGCGCTTGACCAGTTCGGCTCGGCTCGGCTCGGCCACGTTATTGGTGAATTTAATGCTTAGTCAGACAGACTGCGAGGTCGGGTATAGTCCCAAGAACGATACCAGGTCTCCTACTCATCATCGGGCGCATACGGTCTTTCAGGAGGCTGTGTCCCGGCTGTCATCTGCAACGGTTGCTATCGAGAAAACAAGCGGGGTGAGAGACGGCAACGGAGCGTTAGCTCCGAACGGTGGTTCTTGGTCGAGTTCAGCCATAATACTGAAAACCAGCCGATCACATCATACGATTGCACATTGCAGCTTTCAGCCACAGATGAACCTCTCCATGTGCCAGCCAAATACCATATGAAAAGCTCACAGGGGAGGGAGACTCCCCTCAGACCAACCCGATAGAGAGTTGGTCCTCCGAAAATAAAGGATGGTTACCGGCGGCGAAGCTTCTGACAGAACGCTAGGTGCACGCAATGGATAACTTCCATGGTCTGCCCATGGTTTAACCGATAGAGACTGTGATAGCCAAGGCGGCGTACGCAAACCAGATTGCTGCGTCTGAGTAGGCCGAGATGTTGTGAGAGGTTGGATTGAGTCGTACCGACACGCACCATCAACTCTTTGACGTTGAATTCCTGATCACCAAGTGTGCAGATGATCTTTAAACGTAACGGGTGGGCCATTGCCTTCAAGATTTTGGCGACCAATGTTAGATTGGCTGGGCGCTTATTAAGTGCCTGCACAGCCAAATGCGGGATATCATCAGTCTGCTGCAACGCAGAAGTAGATTGCCCCATCGTATCTCCTTTGAACCATGTCTACTGGATTGAATTGGGATTCATAATCTGGCTGCGTCAGTCAGTCTTTCCCATCGTGCGATATCCCTATGGGCTAAACAGGGGGGAACTAATAAACCGCCAACAATTTCGGTTCACAATTCGCAGATTAGTGAGTGTCACATAACCGTGGCATTTCTACGTGATGGGCGGTACGACAATTCTTCCCCACATGCCGAAGGCGGCATGTGTTGGGAATAGACATAAGTAGTAAAATTTGCCAACAGGCGCAGTCCATTCAAGGCGGGTGTAACTGAACATATCCGGGTTTGATAAAATAGGCATCTTCCCGGTATCAATCAGAGGATGCTCAACTCGGTGGTCGGTTGGCACGATGGCATAAGGGGGCGGGGCTTGCGTTACGGCAAAGGTGTGCGGGGCGACCTGGCTGGTATTGATGACATAGAACGTAATTCGGGCGCCTTTCGTGAATGTCAGGGTCGGATTTTTCAGGCCATCGACCTCGAAGCTGGGATAGGAGAAGCCCGGCAATACCTGCTCGACAACGACGATGGGCTGATCACCGCTATATTGGATTTGGTTATGCGAGCCAACCTCGCCAGTATCGTCCTTCATCATGCGCTGGACTTGCGACCAACTTTCAGATTGGAAGGTGCTATCCGTATTGGCCTGCGCTAGCGGCCCACCCAACCCGATCCAGATAACCCCGACTCCCAACGCACCGAAGAGTATTGAGTACACATCGACCTGGCCTCGGTCCGACATAGCTTTTACCTCGTTGTACTTATGATTTCATTTTTGGTGAAAGTCGGGTGAAGTATTGATCATCACTCCAATCAATTCAAGCATCAATCATATTGATGCTTGAATTGATTGTTGAAAATCAGCGTAGTGATGTACTGGTTATTTCGAAGGTCGTAACGCGATCTTTGCTTGACTAGGCCTTCGGAGCGGACCGCTCGTTGCTCCTCTCAGCAGTACAGGGTTATGCTGAAGCAGGTGGTATATCCTCAGCTTTCGATGAACCGGAGGTCAGCTTCAGCACGCGCTCGTGATCTGCATAGTCCCCGCGACAACCGAGCGATGCACCTTCCGCAGCAGCGGTTTCGTTCGACCATCCGAGAAGGGGTTCTGTAGAAATGCCCAGGGTAGCTTCTAGGTGGGCGACCGACGCGTTCGGTTGCGCAAGGAGTAGGAAGCGTAGTCGCGGCGATGCCCCAATGAGGGGCGCTTGATCGGCAGCGGAAACCCGGTAGCGTTGTCGAGCATGACGGTAGCCGTCCTCGGCGAGATGGCGGCCGATCGCGGCGAGGATCTCCGTTCCGCTGGCTCCGGGTAGCAGGATTTCTCCCAGCTTTCCGCCACGAGATCCGAACATCCGGGCCGCAAGTTCGCGAGCGACCGCGCTTGCCAATGCCGGGCCAGAGACGTCCGCAATGTCGTAATACGCAAGTCGGTCGGTCGTGTGGAAAGCTGTCTGGGAAACCCACGAGGTTTTGCCTGCCCCGGAGAAGCCGATGACGCAAGAGGGCTGATACTCTGGCGCTTACGCTCAAGGTGCAGGGGCGGATGCCGGTTTGCTGCAGCCATCGGCAGCGGCCGGGTATAGATGGCCGCCGCCCCCCAATGAGGGGGCGGGGCCGAATGCGCCGGATTCCTTTATCCGACGTTTTGTCCACAAAAGTCACACTCGCGAATCCTAATGATCCACGCGCCTCGTGCCGTCGCCATGGCTGCCACGCCAAGGTTTGATGACGGTCGATGGAAAGCGGTCCAGGTACCACCCTGTCCCGTTAGCCACCTCGTGCCCTGCCAGGGGCTTTAGTCTCTTATCACTGCTTCGGGCTTTCGCCTGCAGAACCCTTCGTATCGGTTCAGCTCTGCAGGTCAGGCCGGCGCACATGCGCCGCACCGCTACTTGCCCGATCTCCCACACCTGTACAGCGCCTTGCGACGCCAAACCCAGCGGTTGCCTACCGCTCATTGGCCCAGGTGCTTCCCACGTTAGTTAGACGCTACTACGCAATATATCGCCGCCGCTGTCATGATCGAGTCATCGCATACGCTCACCCGGTTGCCCGGTGTCAGTCCCGCGAGATTCCATAGCCGGTGACCTACCAGACTCATCAATCCCAGCTACCGATTAACCCGCTACGCTGCGGGCCAACGGCTGTCTATATGCTCTGCACAGCATCCCTCATCGAGGACGCCGTTAGACGCTTGAGCTATGCATCGGCCCCGGGCTTCCCCAGGTGCCCCGTACCCTGAACGGTCCATGCCGTCGGCCTCGCGGCCATCGTACGATCTACAGATTACCCTGTAGCTAAGCCTACGTCTGCAGCACCCGTCACGCGCTTGCGCTCGTCCCGGGGATCTGGATTGAGTACCAGATTTTCGCGTCAAACCGGAACGTCGCGGCATTTCCTCCGCGGGCCCGTGTCCGTGTCGCCCAATCTACCTGATTGCTCCGGATAGTCGGATTGAGTCGAGTCGGGAGTTTCACCCGCCGCGCTCATCGCAGCCGCGCCAGCTCCATTACGAGCACGCGGCTACAGCAGTTCCGGTAGGGTGGCGCCCTACCTTCCAAGAGATTACGAGGGGGTTGGCAGCCCCCTCACTGAACTGGCAGGGAGCGGGCCAACAGGCCCACGTTGATGACGCTTTCGCGTCTGTGTCTCCTTCATCTTTTCTCACTTATCCTAGGTGGATCAATACATTAGGGCGATGGTCATCTCGCCCAGTTTAGGAATCTCTCTTTATGGAGCGGCCACTTTCGTGTCCGGATCATTGCGCGGCTGCGGCTTCGCCGCACACGCGAAAAATCAGCGGTCTCGACCAAGCGCATCCCCCTAGCGCGCAGACGCGGCCGCATGGATCCAGAGAGACCGTCGGCTATTGCCATAGAGGTGCCCTCGCGCGCGCGAGGCATCGCCTGCGCAGCCTATGGAATCAGGCGCGAATCCGTGCCCTCGCGCGCGCGAGGGGAGAAGCGCTCTAATTTTGTCGTCCCCCTACTACTAGGTATGGACGCACACTCATACCTCATCAGGGATACGCTGCACGCTTCCCGTGCCATCATCAACGCAGTCTCACGCGGACATGATCGGCATACCTCAGGCCTCGTGCCACTCGAACGCGCGGAAGCACTGGTCACCAAGTTCGCCGAGCGTTACGGGGTGCTCGAGTCGGCATCCGAGGCGCGGCAGCGACGCCGACACAAGCTTGCCCGTGCCCGATTGCATATGGGTTTTGTGGGGCGCGTCGAGGATGGCCGTCTCTGGTGGCTGTTGTTGGTCAGTCGGGAGGGTGAAGGTCCGGTGACGACGCTGGAGAAGCTGTACGCCGCGCAGGACAAACACCATCGCATTCACATCATGGGGCTGGAGTTGGTCCGCTACCCACGACCTGGTAGCGTAGAGCGCTGGAGTTGGCGACTGCCGACCGACGCGTATCGCTTGCTACTCAAGCACGCCGTGGCCTTGGCGCGGCATCAAGATCCGCGTCAGGCGCAGGCGCTGATCAATCACGAAATGCGCCGGCCGGGCTATAGAGGGATCCGCACGCAGCGTAAAGAATTGTTCCGGGCGATGGCGCGGGCTCGCGCGCCACTGGTCAAGCGCGGCGCGGCGCCGCTCGTGTTCCCCGAATCACAGTTCTGGCTGCGCATGTTGTCGGCCGACATGGAAAGTATACCGCTGGGTGTGCTGGTGAGACGCTTGCTCAGATGAGCCCGGGCCTTGCCGTGAACCAGTACAACTACTCTTGGGACATAACAAACTTGGAGAGCTGTACGATACTTTGCATCGGCTCGCGCCTTGGTGAATGGGTTAGTGGGCAACAGACCCTTGTTCCGGAACTGGCGCTCGATCCAATCGAAGAACAGTTCCACCTGAGGCTTACTGTGGGTCAGCCGGTGCAGGTGCGTGTTCTCGCCGGTCAGCTTGCCTTCGCGGATATGCTCCTCGACCGCGTACAGCGCGCCGATCTGCGCCAGCGCCTCGCCGCTGCCCTCAGGCGCCGCCGCGTGGATCTCGAAGAAGCTGCGTCGTGTATGCGCGCAACATTGGGCGTGAGTCAGGCTGGTGGCCCGCAGAGATCGACGCGATGAATAGCATAGAGTTTGCGGTAGCGGCAGGACACCTTTAGCACAGATGATTATGTTTCGCTTAACGATAGTATCGTGGACGTTATATTTGGGTGTAATTTGTATGTTTGATAGGTATTTTGCAAAAAACTGATTGGATCGAAAATCGAGGCGGCTATACAGAGAGGGAGCGTGCGTTGGAAACGATACAGCACAAACTACAGCAATTCGATCCTGGCTTGACAAGGATGCTTGTGTTCTAACCCTGAATGACGTTGCGGTTAAGACACTCCGCTCGCTGCCAGGCGATCACGTGCCTTCGAGTGCAGATGACTCCACCAAGCTGCTGTCCGAGCACGAAGATGCCAAAATCTTCGCCGGCAGACATAGTCTCCTGCCTATGATGAAACTGCACTTCCCTATCCCACTCACCTGATCAATATCAACGGGCTGAGCGATCTCAAGGGCATCGGCTTGATGGCGAGAGCATCTATATTGGAGCTATGACCACTGAGGACGAGCTCATCGCTTCGGATATCCTGCGTCTGCACTGCCCGATGCTCATTGAGTTGGCCAAATTGATTGCCGATCCGCAGGTGCGTAATAAAGGCACCATCGGCGGCGATATCGCTCATGGTGACCCTGGAAACGACCATCTAGGATTGATGCTGGTGCTGAACGCGCAGTTCGTCATTAATTTTCCACCGTAAGGTTTAAACCACCGGTTTTAACCGGTCAGCTTTAGCTATGACAATGGCTGCAACCGAGGAGGGGTAGCCATGGAATACAGATACGGTAGTCATACAGTGTACGAAATCGAGTATCACTTTGTGTGGGTGACGAAGTACCGCTACAAGGTGCTGGTGGGTGACATCGCGGAGCGTGTGCGGAGTTTAGTCCGAGAGACTTTGTGAGGCGTTTGAGATCAGGATTGTGAAAGGAGTAGTGAGCAAGGATCACATCCACATTTTGGTGAGTTGTCCGCCCAACATGGCGGCGAGCGAGATCATGTGACGGATCAAGGGACGGACGTCAAGCAAACTCTTCGAGGAATTTCCGCATGTGAAGAAGCGGTACTGGGGAAGACATTTTTGGGGCCCGAGGCTACTTTTGTGTGACGGTGGGACAGATGACGGAAGAGATGATCAAGCAGTACCTGGAGCATCATTTTAAGCCGAGGCCGAACGATGATTTCAAGATGGAGCCCGAGTAAGGACGCGTCGTTCAGGCGACGCGTATCCGGACTTTTAGTCCGCCATACCAACCCACCGGCTTTAGCCGGTGGTTGTTGAGTTTAATCATCAAAATATTCTTGAATCATTTGACGTCCGCGATGGATGCGGCTTTTAACAGCTTCCCGTGTGAGAAATAGCTTATCTGCAATCTCAGAAATCGAGTATTCTTCGAAGTCTCGCAAAATTATTACTACCCGATATTTTCCGGGGAGAGATTGAATGGCTGAGATCAAATCATACTGTAAGCCTGGGTTCTCAATGTAAATAAAAGCAATATTATCCGGGTCTGGCAAAACCGTAAGACCACGCATAGATCGTAATAACCGGGAGCACTCCCTTCGCACAATCGCGAAAACCCATGCGGGAAACGAGGTTAGCGTCCGCAGTGCACCTAGCCTGCTGTAAATTTGCATCATGGACTCCTGTACCGCATCGTCCGGATCCACGCCGCTTGCGCATTGTGATTTCGCGATCCTTTGTAAATCAGGGCGACAGGAAATCAGCAATTTCTCAACAGCTTTCTGATCGCCCATTATTGCCGACTCAAGAAGGAAAGAATCATGTCGCATGCTCAATTTCTCCTCATGTATTGGTTTATTGCTTATTATGGTAAACACTGGACGATTTGTCTTTCATAACGCCTTTTGCGTAATTTAATATTGTTTTCGCCGCATAGTCTCCTTGTTCGGCGGATTCTTGGAGCCAATAGATAGCGCGAGGCATATTCTTGGGAACGCCCAGTCCTCGAAAATAAATGCTTCCCAGATTATATTGAGCACGCGCATTATTTTTCGATGCAGCCAATGAGAACCAATGTATCGCCTTGCGATAATTTTTATGAGCACCTCGACCGACCTCGTATGCAATACCAAGATTGTTTTCAGCCATGCTATTACCTTGTAGCGCAGATTTTCTAAACCAATAAATAACTCTACTTGTATCGGAATGCACATCAATGCCATTGGCATATGCAATTGCCATATTGACTTCTGCGATTGGGTTGCCCTGATCTGCTGACCTACGATACCAGTAGATGGCTTTTGCCGCGTTGGCCTGGAACCCAAGGCCTTTCGCATAATCCCTGGCCAATCGGCACTGTGCTTTTGCGTTCCCATTTTCTGCTGACTTTAGATACCAATAATTCGCTTGTTTCCATAACTTTTGGTTTTTATAGCCGATGTTTGTTTGCGTTGGATCGAACCTGACGCCACGCTTATATTGAGTATTGGCTATCACTCCTCTACTCACTTTTTTGTTGGGTCCCTCCCATGTGATAATGGATTTAAATCGTGTTGGAGCCTGTCTTTCTTCGTGGCCGTTGGTAATGGCGTATGCGGATGTCAATGCGATGGTTGGTAGCATCTCTCGAGTCCCAGATAGAATAAAATATTGGGGTCATGTGTTCTTTATGTGAGTTTTACGCCACCACAATCGGATAGCAGCATCGAAAGATAAGGTTCCCGGGCCATGTAATAGTGTTGTCAGCAACATCAGCCCCCACACCTTGTGATCGGTGAAACCCGTCGGCCACAGCGCTGGGTAGGACACCACAGCGATGATGTTGTAGACAAACAGGAAGCCGGCAGCAAACCGCGTACCAAGGCCGAGGACCAGCAGCACGGGAAACGCCAGCTCGATGCCGGTGGCGAGATAGGCTGCAAATATCGGCGGCAGCAGAGGCACGTGATACATGTACTCGAACAGATACACGGTCGAATACATGCTTTGGATCTTGACCATGCCAGCCCGCCAGAACACCTCGGCGACCCACAGTCTGAGCAGTAGATCTGCTAGCGGGGATATCTTGTCCAAGATCTCGGAAATACGCGCATAAAAATTAGCGAAATTATTGAGGATCATGCCTTTCTCCTGTTTGGGATACGCATAAAATGTCGAGCGCAAGTATCCACGATAAGCTTTGTGCGAAATTGAAATTAAAGTGTTTGGGGTGGCGCTCTGGACCAGGCGCAGATGACGAGATATTGGCCACCACATATCGCGGGCGCAGCGGCCGAGCGGCTAGTATGAGTGCCAGCCGAGACTCGGCCGGGTCCGCCAGCTCAGTCATATCGTGCACGCCCATCGCCGTAATCTGCGCAGTACGGAGTTTCGGTAGATCGCGATGCGGCGAAGGGCAGAGAGACGGTCGTCGGATATCCCGAGAGGAGCGACGCATTCCGGGTCATCAAGCACCGCAAGCGGCGGCAAGTCAGCATCGCATTCGATCAGGATAGGGCGCGCGCCGACCAGCACCAGGATGTCTCTATAGAATGTCCGGATCTCGGCGCAGACGGGCTGATCGTGTGTCTCGATACGTAGCACTGTCATGTCCTCGAATTCACGTCGCGTATGTCCTGCCAGGTGGATTTCCTGCACCCGACCGATACGCTCCACGACATGCGCAACCGCTTCCTCGGTATAGGGCAGCGACAGCAAGCCGTTGAAATGGCTGCCGCCATGCGCATTCCAGCACAGGTGTTCGGATATCAGCGCCGGTTGTACCTGATCGGCCAGCCGACGCAACCGGCGCAGATGCCCATCGTCCACGGGATCCGTATTGCCGAGCCCCATGCTGACGCCATGCAGACTCAACGGATAGCGCTCGGCCAGCATGCGCAGATTGCGCAAAGGCCGCCCCCCGGACCGAAATAGTTTTCGCTATGGGCCTCGAGCCAGGCGGCTGCAGTGCTGCCGAGCAGGATTTCCCGTTCGGATTCGGCGTGCAACCCGATCCCGGCATGCACCGGGACCGGAGCGACGCCGCCTTGGCGGTCAGGCGCGTTCATGGGCAATCAAGAACCACTCTCACCATGCAGCTTTTCGCGCTTCATTTCGAGCATTTTCTTGACCATCTCGCGTTTCTCCGGCGACATCTCCATCAGCTTGTGATGGAACATCTGCTCGCGCTTGAGGGCAACTTCGCTAGGATGCGTTGTACCTCCCGCGATCATCCCGCATACGCCTTGCGGCACCAGGATGAAGGCGTTCGGATCGCGCGCCTTAGGATCGCTGCCGGCGCAGGAACCGGTAGCGGTCTTACAGTCGTTGCGGTGAGCGGCGTTGACCCCGAAGCACTTGACCATCTGGGGTCCATCGGCCGCGTTGGCCGGAGTAACCGCAGCCAGCGTCGCTGATGCGACAACACTAGCAAGGGCCAGTTTCAATATTTTATGGTGCGATCTCATATAAACCTCTCAATGAAAGATGGATAACGGACAATTTCGACATACACTGACAATCTGTGAAGCCAAGGTCGTTTTCAAGCAAAGTCACAAATGCAGTGACTTACCTTCATAGAGGCACGAAGCCGGCAAAAGGATTCACAATTCCTCAAAAAAAATGGGTATCCGGATTTGAGTGTGTTTGACCACAGCGAGCAAGATACGCGTGCGCACCGACTTGGTGATGAGCTATGCTCACCGATAGTGGGCCATTACTAAGGCAACGCTGTCTCTCAGAGCGGGCACGTCATCATCCAGAAGAAGCCCGCACTGAGCGATACCAAGGAGTGACGTCATGTGCAGGGTAAACGTCAATATCTGGATATCGGCGAAGACCATATGGATGCTTTTTCGCCCAAACGCCCTGGCCATTGGAGGAATATCATCGCACGCCGGAATACATCGCCGATAATGCTCCGGCCGGTTTACTCCATGATCACCGCATCAAAGCAGGGGTCTGGGGGCGTCTGGTTCTTCTAGAGGGACGGTTGTGTTACTGCCTGGAGACAGCGGCGGGGGAAGCTGGGTGCTGAGTCCAGAGCACTCAGCCTGGATATTGAGGGCTCGCGCCGCTTTACGCGGGTGGATCGGCTTCTTCCTGTTGGTCTAGCGTCTTCAGGTACTGCTGAGTCAGCGCGAGAAAACGCGGCGTGGGTCCGATATCCTCGTACACCGGGTCGCCAAATTCGTCCTCGCGCAGGATGCGTGGGCCAGGCTCGTAGGGGAGCGTGGCTTCTAGTTCTGCGAGCGCCGCCCGCAACAGATCGTTTGCAATATGCCCAAGCGAGTGTCCTGGGTACATGTCTTCCAGCGCGCGTAACTGCGCTACTGTGACGGCGTCGAGACGCAATTGAATCGTACGTAGCCGATCACGCTGGCGGCTTTCCTGCGACCAGCGGTCGAGTAAATGGCGTACTTCCATATACTGGCGCTCCTTGCCGTTATGTCGTTTTTAGTGCTGTAGCGGTGGGGCGTGTTCGTAGCGGATAGGGGCGTCCGAAGGTTGTGGTTCCGCGCCGGCTGCCTGCAATTTGGCACTCAAGTCGGTTGCCAAATCCCCCAGCTCTGGGTGCGCCAATAAGCCGTCAAGCAGGTCCTGTGCCTTGGATGCATTGAGCGTAACGGTAACGGATTTCTTGTCCTGTTTTACAATGCGCATAATCTTAGTCCTCCGAAACCGGGTGCCGCGGGTGATGCTCGTCGAAGGCATGCGGCGGCTGCCGGAAGGTATGGGAGGCATCGTAATAGGCCTCCTGTAGCAGGCTGGCGAATTCGAGCGCGCCATTGGTCAGGTCCACTGCGTGCTTGTTAATGGCCTGATAGAGTTTTTCAGCGGAAGGGATGTCGATTTCGATGGAAAAGTGGCCATCGTCCAGCCGGGTCACGTTCATCTTGGACCTCCGTGCTTACGTGTGTGTGCCATCCTTCTATTGATTAGGACCATGCGCTGGCGGCGAGGGTTCCCCCGTACCGTCGATGCCTGTCGCGTATACCATAGCGCAGCCGTCGCCGTGGCATAGATTCCTATTGAGTTAAGGTCACTTAAAAATGTATTTTATCCGTTCAACCCACATCGCGTCATTGACCCCATGCATGAAAAAGACACGACCTTAACCCTATCACGTTCGTCAACTACCCTTTCACTACCGGATGCGGACATTCTCGCCGCCATGCGGGAGATATCCGGATATCTTGATATCACACCCGACGACTTTCGTGAAATCTACCAGTTAGCTCACGCGCACGTTTTCGATCGACTATTTACCAATCTATCCGCGCGCGCCCTGTTAAAGAAAGATCTATCTGCACTAAGCCCGGAACTGAGTCTGACCGCGGCCGCAGAACAGATGGCGAAGCAACACGCACACACTCTTCCAGTTGTGGATGACACTGCGCGTGTCATTGGGACCATCAGTGAATCTAATTTTCTTAGGCCCTACGGCGCCGACACTTTTTTTGCCATGGTCTTTGAACTCCGGACGCATGACGAGCAATTCCTGCACTATTGCGAGCGCACCCAAGTCGCTGCTGTCATGACAGTCCCTCCACCGATATTGCAGTTGGAAGATGATTTGCTGGCGGTTGCAAAGGGCTTTCACGAACGAGACGAACAGCGATTGGCCGTTGTCGACGCGAACCAGTGTCTCCTAGGAGTTGTCTTGCGTAGAGATTTCCTGCAGCGATTTCACCTCCAGGAAGTTCTGTGATGGCCAGCTCTGAACCACCACAGCGTCAGCGCTACTGGGCCAAGTGGCGGGGGCGCGGTCACCAGACACCTCCACGCGTCAATGCCAGCGAACTCTTCTGGTCTTTTATTGGCTCCGTCTTGGGCATCGGGGCGGTGGTTTTGTGTAGTATGTGGTTTGACGGAACGGACCGAATTCTGGTGATAGGCTCACTCGGCGCATCTTCGGTACTGGTTTTCGCGACGCCTCGCAGCCCGCTCGCGCAGCCGCGTAATCTGATCGGAGGTAATCTGTTATCCGCGCTGATGGGTGTTTCGTGCTGTCTCGCCTTTAGCCGCTGGCCCATCTTGGCTGCTGCCTTGGCAGTTGGGTTGGCTATTACCGTCATGCACCTTACCCGTACGCTGCATCCACCCGGCGGAGCTACGGCATTAGTAGCTGTCATCGGTTCGCCCAAAATTCATGCCATGGGTTATCTTTTTGTACTCTTCCCGGCATTACTTGCGCCGCTGATTCTTTTGCTGATCGGGTTGGTAGTTAACAATATGGCTTCTAAAAGAATCTATCCAGAATATTACTGGTGAGGGTGAGCTATCAGTTGACGAGGCATCGAACTCACCATCAAGTGTGTCCAGATCATTCAGTTCCAGTGCCCGGTAGATGCGGTACACGCGCTTGTGATTCTAACTAAAGTCTTTGACGTTGCGTGAGTGTAGAAAATACAGCCCAAAACCCCAGTTGTGCTGATTGTGTGTCAAGCGAATAAGCCAATCGGTGATCCGGCCGTTCTTTTCCGACAGCTTCGCCTGATACCAATAGCACGTCTGACTAATCCCAAACGCCCGGCAGACTTGGTCGATGCTGATACCCGGTTACGTCATACCATCTGGACCCTCTCCCGGCGCGAAGAGGGCCTTACCATGTTCCCTCAAGGGCTTCCTTGTTGACGAGGTGCGAACGTTCGCGTGACCGTAACAAATCGCCGATCCGCGCCCGGGTCGAAAACGTCTTCGCGGTGGTGAAGCGACTGTGGGGGTTCAGCAATGTACGCTACCGGGGTTTGGACAAAAATGCCAACCGCAGCTTCGTGGTCCTCGGGTTAGCTAACCTGCACCGATCACGGCCCCGAGTATCCACCTGATAACTCGTTGGGGGCCCACAACGCGCCTCAAGGTGCGAGAAGGGTGAAAACCGAGAGCAGAAAACCGGGATCTAGACGTCTGATCAGGGGCACAATCAATCAACCTTGAAGGTTGATTGATTGTGACGACTTATTCAGCGCCGCCCTAAAACTGTTACTACCATCCGCGAAAACATCCAGGGACCAGTCGGATTTAGTATAAATTCAATGCGCGGATAGGGGAGGGACGTTTTCTAGGCCAATCGATGATCTCTATTTCCAAGGAGTGAAATAGCTCCGTCCCCACCCATTGCGTTACCAGGTGAGCACCTTGCCCGCCGCGCTCAGAGTCGGTAGCGCATTGCTAGGATTGAGCAAAGGCAATTCCATACCCAAGTCGTCTTTGCTCATGCCATTGAGATCTAGCGATTGCTGGCAGCCGATCATGCGCACGCCGTTTTCCAGAGCCAGTTCCATGAATTGTTGCACACTTTTGCCGCCTTCCAGAGGGAATATCTTCTCGGCTTCGCCGGCCTTGAGCAGCTCGGTGGCGGGGCCGGTGAAATACATCACCACATCCTGCTCCATCGCGGCTGCGGTGGAGGCGAGGAAAAATGCCGAGGGCAGGCGTTTGGGGTTTTCCTTGCCGGTGATGAGGATGATAACAAGATCAGGGGCTTGTTCAGACATTATCGTTCTCCTTGAATGTGAAGCACCGCTTACTCTGTTGTGCCCGCAAGGCATGAATCGGTGGGCAGAAGAGGTGCAGTGGTGGGGCTACTGCCTTGCTTTGAAACTTCCATCGTTACGTGATTGACGGATCCATTTCGCCATTCTTACAAGGGCGCACAAAGACGAAGACGGAAAAACCGCGGCGGCTGCGTCAGTTTCTTGCTGGAGCCAGGATCTCTACCAGCTGATCCAATGACAGGATGATTTGCTCAGGTGAGCCTGGCAAGCGCTCAGGTTTCTGCTCATAGCGGTTGCACCACACCACTTGCATCCCGAAATCGGAGGCGGCATAGGCATCCCACGCATTCGACGATTGAAAAGAAACCTGCTCAGGACGCAAATCAAGCTGCTCGAGAGCGTATTCGTATACGCGGGGATGGGTCTTGTACACTTTGACGTCATCGGCAGACAGCACAAAATCCAATACAGGAGCCAACCCCGCATTCGTGACGGCCGCATTTAGCATTCGAGGCGTGCCATTCGATAAAATGGCGGTCATAAAACCGGGATCGCGTAGCTGATGCAAAGTATCATAAACTTCAGGAAATGCCGATAAATTCAGGTAAAGACCCATCAGTTCGGAATGCAGTTCTGGACTGTACAAGTCCAGACTTTCGAGGGCAAAATTCAAGGCATCGTCGGTTACTTGCCAAAAATCGACATAGCGCCCCTGCAATGAGCGGAGCCATGTGTATTGAAGTTGCTTGTCTCGCCACAAGACGGTCAATACATCTCGTTTTTCGTTGGGTACGCCGGTACAGCCTGCTGCGGCTGAACTAAAGTCAAAAAGCGTCCCATAGGCATCGAAGATGCAGGCCTTGATGTCTTGAATTCGCCGGTTCATGCCACAGTACCCCGGATGGGGTAATCGTTCTTGAAGATAAATTTCAAACCGCCTACCAAACGCTTGATGTCAGGACGAATAAATGGAGCGTTGGCAATATCAACCAGATGTAGTACACCTTCCGGATTGACAATGAAAAGCCCCGGCTCAGGAAACCTATGATCTGTTTCGGCGGACGAACGCGGTTCTGAGATATAGAGTCCCAGTGCTTGCATGGTGGGCTCATCCATGCCGTACAATAGTGGAAAGCTGGATTCGATAGCTTCTGCGGTAATGCGTGTCTGCTCTTCAGAGTCTGCGGACACAACAGCGACCGAGATGCCGAGTTCACGTAGATCTGAGAAATGTTCTTCGATCTCTTTGAGATAGGATCTGCAAATGGGACAATGTTGGCCGCGGAAAACAAACAACGCCTGCCATTGCCCGGGTTCACCAAAAGTAAAGGTATCACCACCGTATCGTTTGAAAGCCAAGAGACCGAATTTTTCTCCTGGATGGAGCTTGTTCGTCGTTTTCATCACATGTTCCTCCTTATATTGTTGCGGTCGTTTGACAGATTGTCAGGCGGCGGAATCGACCTTGTAGGCCAAAAACATCTCGTCGATTTCGGTATGAAGTAGATGGTTTGAATAATTGCTGAGAGTTTTGATGGCCAAAGCGTGGATGATCTCCAACGCATGGCGATCCGTGAAACCCGTCGCACGAAATGCATTCAACTCGCTTTCTGTCGGTCGACCACGGGTGTCCACCATGATTTGAGTGAATTTCGTGAGCGCCGCCAAGCGGTCATCGGGTATGGGCTTGCGCGCTCGTAGTGCTTGCAGCACAGGTTCGGGTACCTGCGACATTTTCTCGGCGATGAAACTGTGTGCGGCCGTACAATAATCACACCCATTGGCCAAGCTGATTGTTAAAAAAACAGTCTCCTGTTCAGCGGGCGTAAATCCGGACGCTTGGCGAAAACGGGCGTATGCATCGAGATAGCTCTCCAGCAAACCCGGAGAGTTAGCCATGTTGGCGTACATGTTCGGGATGAAGCCGTTGGCTTTTTTGGCTTTTTCCAGCGCCCGTCGCACAGATGGATCCGGATTTCCCAGTGTTTGCGGGTAGAGTTTGAGTTTTGCAGTCTGGTTCATCGGAGTCTCCTTGGTGATTCATAACTTGATCCGCCTTAGCTCAAAGAGAGGCGGGCACTCTTACGCACGTTACCCCGAGGAGTGAGATGACTGACTTGACTGAGTCCTGCCCATCAGTGTCGGCGTTGGAAGTCCCACCATGACGTGTTCGACCAAGGCATGGAATCGCTCCAGTGGCGTGTCGAGTCGGCCCATGACCCGTATGGCAAACACGGTGCCGATCAGGGCGGCTGAGGCAGCGTCGATGTCTGCCTCCGGCCTGAGTTGACCCTTTTCAAGAGCGGCCTCGAGCCTTTTGGCAAAAAATTGCTCAACCTCGTTCAGTCGTTCTTGAACGATGGTGCGAGCTTCATTGGACATCTCCGCTCCATCGAGCACGGTATTGACGAGCAGGCAGCCCCGCCGCTCCGCATCCGACAAGGTCATTACAACCATTTCTCCCAGAAATTCCCGGATTGCGCTGAGCGGGTCTTCCTTCGCGGACAGACGTGTTAGACGCTCATCCAGTCCCTGATGAGCATATTGGCGCAACACTTGGACGAACAATCCATCCTTATCCTTGAATCGGTGATAAAGACTAGGTGCACTCAAACCAGTGGCATCAGTAAGGTCCCTGATCGATGTTTCGGCATAACCTTTACGCCAAAATACACTGATCGCTTTTTCGAGCAAATCGTCATCGGAAACACGGCGTTGACGGGGCATGCAGGGCTCTCGAATAGGATTTGAAACAAATATATCTAACGATAGTTATATTGCAAGGGGTGCTGCTTGTTCACACAAAAACATCAAAATCGAGGGCTGTAGCGTTACATCCGCAGACGGAAGCCCTCCTGAACTACCGCGGCTTCGCGCAGTCATCATCCAAAAAGATGAGGCAGAGACGATATCGGCCTTGGTTCCCTCGGTTTAGTTTGCGTCTCTGGCCAAACGTATTCCGGAGAATTGCCAGCAGGCATCAGTCGGGAAGAAGTTGCGATAACTGGCCCGCACCTGATCGGGGGGCGTCACGCAAGATCCGCCGCGGAGCACATATTGGTTGACCATGAACTTGCCGTTGTATTCGCCCACGGCACCTGCGCAAATGCGGTAGCCCGGATAGGGTGAGTAATTGGATTGCGTCCATTCCCAAGTATCGCCAAAGCACTGCATAAGGCCATCGCCTTGGGGTGTGGATGGATGAAAGATCTCCGAATCGGCAAAATGCCCTGTAACGGGAAGCAATTGCGCGGCATGCTCCCATTCCGCCTCACTTGGCAATCGTGCTTCGGCCCACCGGGCGTAGGCGTCGGTCTCGTAGTAGGACACATGCACCACTGGGAGATGCCTGCTCAAAGGGCGTAAGCCGCTGAGGGTAAATTCAAACCAGGCATCGTCCATCCAGCGCCAATACAGAGGATGAGCGCGGCCTTGCCGTTGGCGCCAGTCCCACCCGTCGGCCAGCCAGAACAAGGGGTTGTCGTAGCCGCCATCTTCGATGAAGTCGAGATATTCACCATTGGTGACCAGGCGTGAGGCCAATTGATAATCTGGTAAATAAACGAGATGGCGTGGCAGTTCATTGTCGAAACAGAATCCTTTGCCATTATGTCCAATCTCGATCAGTCCCGCCGAATATGCCAGCCACTCCAGCGGGGGCGATTCGCGATCGACGACGGATTGCGCTTCGGTATAGCTTGGAGCCAAAGGATTGAACGACAACAGGTGCTTGATGTCCGTCAGTAAGAGCTCTTGATGCTGTTGTTCGTGATGCAGGCCAAGCGTGATCAAAGCGCACTGGTCCGGGTTGAGCATGCCTCTGTCGAGTAGATCCAGAACACGCTGGTCGACCGTGGCGCGATAAGCGAGCACTTCTTCCAGACTCGGTCGGGTTAGCAATCCACGATGAGGCCGTGGGTATTGATTGCCGATGCCGTTGTAGTAGGAATTGAACAGTTCCCGAAAGACGGAATTGTAAGGCCTGAATCGCGCCTCGGCTCGTTCTAGAATGAAGGTTTCGAAGAACCAAGTGGTATGAGCCAAATGCCATTTGGCCGGACTGGCCTCCATCATGGATTGAGCGCAACAGTCTTCCGGAGATAAGGGCGTGATCAAAGCGATCGCGCGGCCGCGAATGACTTTATAGAAAGCGTGCAATTGAGAGATATTCATGTTTGCCGAACCTTGTGGAGTATTCAACAGGTGCGCGCCAGGACAATGGCGAACCAGCGCCGCGCGTCCATCCAGACATCTATCTGCCCGAAGCCGGCCTGTCGCAAGCGGTCTTCTAATATTTTGGGTGTGTATTTGTAACTGTTCTCCGTATGAATCCGTTCGCCGCTGGCGAAGTGCCGTTCACCGCCCGGCCAATGAACGACCGTCGTGGTTTTGGCCTCGAGGTGCATTTCGATACGCGATAGCGAATTATTGAAAAAGGCGACATGCCGCCAATGTTTAGGTTTAAAATCACTCCCGATCAAGCAGTTCGCATGTCTGAGAATGTTCTGGTTGAATCGGGCTGTTACCCCGTCCGCGTCATTGTAGGCCGCTTCAAGAATTGCTGGATCTTTAACCAGATCGACGCCGATCAACAAAGCGCCGTCCTTGCCCGCCAGGGCATGGCTGCGCTCCAACAAGGCGAGGCTGTCAGCCGGATCGAAATTGCCGATGGAAGAGCCGGGGTAAAATACTACACGTTTGGAATACGGTACCCCGGTCGGAAGCGTAATCGGTACCGCCAAATCGGCGGCGACGGTATGGGTGATCAAGCCTGGGAAGGCTGATCGTAGACGGTTTGCGCCCTCGCGAACGAATTCCTCAGCCACGTCGATGGCCACAAAGTGGCTGGGCTGGATGAGCCGGCAGAGTGTTTGAGATTTTTCGCAATTGCCAGCGCCAAGTTCGATGAGCGTCAAGCCTTGTCCGATAGCGAGTGCGATATCCTCACCGAATTGATTCAGGATTTCGAGTTCCGTGCGAGTCGGATAGTATTCTGGCAAGCGGGTAATCAGCTCGAACAACTCGCTGCCGTGATTGTCATAGAAGTATTTTGAAGCAATGCGGGCAGGACTGCGTTTCAGCGCGTCGATGATCGTCAAGGGTTCGATTGAGGCATCAAGAGGCATTTATTTTTCCCTTTTTTAGGATGCAGGATTCCTTGTTTGATCAATCCGGAAAGACAGGGTAATGTCAGGGTTGGCTCTTTGTCTTCCCCGAAGGGGATCAATGTGCCTGACTCGATTGGGTCTTGGCAAAGTCGCCTGCCGCGATCTGTTGGGATCCTGTCAAATGATAGTGCCAGAACGTTTCAGGCAGCACCGGGCTGCGCGAGACCACATTGCCAAACCCGCCGGCGAAGGCAATGTGCGCCAGGTAAACCGTGATCATGAAACCGATCCCAGAATCCAGGCCAAAATATCCGATGCCGGTGGAGGTCGTCGCCGGACTGATCATGAAGATCGTGGCGATGACCAGCGCATAGGGAATGGCCAACCACCAACGCGTGCGGCCGAATACCAGCACGTAAATGGTCACGAATCCCACGCCGTTGAGAAAGTGATCTGCCCAGCCGAGGATGTTCGAATACAGATCTGGGCCATGCATGAAGCGGTTGGTCATGAGCACGCCGATGAGTTCCGGCATGGAGCCTGGCATGGCGTGGAACATGCGAAAACCGATGAGACGCACGATTTCCAGTGCGATTGTTCCAGCAATTCCGCCCATGACCCCGGTCAACAAGGCACGTGAAAGCCGATGCCAACCCATGAAGGGAGCGGCGATGCCGATACCGACCCAGACCGCAAGTGCTGGCAGCAGAGCATAGATTGTCAGAAATTGCATGGGCCAGTAACCGCCGGAGGCGGCCACGAATATCAGGGGTGAAATCGAGGCGACGGCCAGTACGAACAAGGTTGCCACAAGTTCGCCGCGATGCGCTAATTGTAAGTTTGCCATGGGAGTATCCTCTTGGCGGCGCGCGGCTCGGCGAGACCCGATAGCCTCATTAACAGTAGAGCCGCGCGTCGTTTGATGGTTGATGTTACTGGGTGGCGTTGCGCGCGATGGCGGCAAATTTCTTGTCCATCATCTTGCCCGGCATGGCCAACTTGGGATTGATGCTGCGCATCAATTGCGAGGGCTCGAAGTAGCCGACGTAGGTCGTCCCGCCCTTAACCCAGACATAGATGCGTGCAGGAATCACGGCACCCACAGCCGGATCCATGGCGAACAGCTTTTTACCCGCGGAGGGATTGCCGACCAGGAAACTCTCCGCCCCTTTGAGTTGCAGTCCGGTCATGCTCAGAATTTGTTTCTGGTTGATCTTGCCCATGACCATGAGTCCATTGCTGGCCACAGAGCGCTTGAGTGCCGAGACCGTCGCATTGAACCCGTGCTGTGAAGCCTGACTGACGAAGGCTGTTCCGGAGGCGAATGCCGTGCTGGTGGCCAGAGCAGTTAGCAAGCCGGCAGCGGCAAGCTGGAGACCCATTCGATATATGCTTGTTTTAATTGTAGACATGGCGATTCCTCTCTTCAATGAATAAATGATGACTACGGAGCAATGATGTTCACACGCTCACTGGTACTGACGAGAGAAGTCACGGGTTCTTACATGCACTTCCGAATCAGACAGCTTCTTTTTGTGAAACTTTCATAAAGATGCAAAAAGACGCAGGTCAATATTCATTTTTTTCAAAACACATCATTTAGACATTATCTGTCTTCTTATCATGAAATCTCATGAGAGTCTCTTGCATGGGCCTGTCTTTTCTGGTGGGTGAAAAAAATCAATTAGATGATCAACAAGCGTAAGAATCAGCGAATTAGAGCGTCTGTATCAATAATCGTTCTATTGTGTTGAATTTCGAGGAGTAGTTTTATGAATGTTCCTGGCCAGTCTCCACTTCAACAAATCAGAGATATCGAGGGACAATTGATTGAATTGAAAGGGCAGCCCCTTCTATTATTTTCACTATTCCGGGAGGCAACATGTCCTTTTTGCAATTACCGGGTTTACGAATTGACCCGAGAATGTCAGTTCTGGTCCGGCAGCGGAATCGAAATCGTTGCCGTTTTCCATTCTTCGGAATCAGATGTTCGTCGGTTCATCGCTCAGAGACCCAGGCCATTCAGGGTGGTTGCTGACCCTACAGGGTATGCCCATAGTCTATTCGAGACTGATGTTTCCCTTTCCGGCAAGGTTCTTGCTATGGCGAAGCGCATGCCCGCTTGGGTTCGAGGCATATGGATGGCTGGTCTGGCAGGGTTTCTGAAGGGTAGCGGGCGTCTGTTGCCAGCTGATTTTATGATCGATGAACACGGTCAAATTATAGAGGCCTATTATGGGAGAGATGCCGGCGATCATATTCCGCTCGCACGAGTCGAATCGCACTTGCTTGGTAAAGTCCGCTTAGAATCCCGTAGATAATGTTTGGGCTTTCCACGGGACCCCATGCTGTTTTAAGCACGGTCGAGGCGCTTACCGGACCTCGTGTTCACTATGTTAGATCAGGGGATTTTTCCGATCGTGGAAGACCACGGGCATCGTTAGATAGCGGCGGATACAGCCATTCAAGGACGTCCAGCATGGCCTAGGCTGCTTTCGCCTGCACCTCAGTGCTTGACTCTACAGTTAGCACATTATCGGTGCGGATGATCGCCGATTTGTCGCGCACGGCGCACACTTCGTCCAGCAGCCGAACCAGATGATTACCGCCGATGCTGCGGTGGCTGTGCTCGGGGATGATCGCAACCGCCTCGTGCGTCGCGTCATCTCGGCGATGGTCAGGCACTTGAGCGCTCGCCCCGAGGCGATCTGGTCGAAAACGAAGTCCATTGACCAGACCTCGTTCGCCCCGCCGGGGCGGATCAGCGGTTGGCGCTCGGCGGCCGGGATATTCTTGCGCCGTCGGCGACGCACTTGGAGCTTGTCCTGCGCATAGAACCGCTCAACGCGCTTGTGATTGACCCGCCAGCCTTGACGCCTCGCATTTCCTGATCCGGATTTTGGAAAATGTCAGTACTGAAATAAGCCTGCACGTACTGGCGTACAAGCTGAAGCGCATGATGAATCTGATGGGAACATCAAATCTGATCGATGCGATACGAGTGGCCTGAAACCCGTATTTTCTATTACCACCGTTCCAACATAACATGATGGCTCACATGAACCAATATGCCGCAATGTGTACGCAGGTGTTTTGACGCGGTCTGAGCCGGCTCCAGACGCTTGGGGTAACTCATGAGTGGGCGACCTTGATCCCGGGACGAAATCGGCGCATGGTAGGGTCATAACGAGGCAGGGCTGTATCCTCGCGGTCCAATACTTCGACGCCCTTGGCGTCCCCTGACTCACATGACCTCAACTTCTCGAACCGCCCGGTGCGAGCCCGCATGCCGGGTGGTATGACAGGGGCTACTTTGTGCCGCCTCCTGTGCCGATCAATGCCATTAAATCGTCTTTATTCAGGCTAAATATGCAGATTAGGAACTCAGGTCTGGGTTTTGTTGGAGGGGGGTATTTTTTTAACGATAGCATCCACATTCTCTTCTTCTGTGGGTGTCAGAGGAAGTTGTTCGCATTTGCGAAAAATGTCAGTCGTCAATTTAAGCTGCCTGACGAAACGCTGGCAGTGCTTGCACATCAGCAGGTGGAAACGTATTGACCAGCGAGTTGACAGCGGCAGCTTCCCATTCAGATAGGTGGAAGCGTGGTGGGTGACTTCCTTGCATTTAATCATGATGGCCGAATCTCTGATAGGCTTCTATGGCATTCCAAAGACGGGTTTTGGCGCGATGAAGCAAGACGTAGTAATTAGACGCTGATATATCCAGAATCTTACAAATGTCATCAACCGATTGATCCTCGATTTCATGCAAGCGCAAAACTGCTCCCTGAAGGGGGGGGAGTGCCTGTATCGTACTTTCGATCACGCGCTGAAGTTCATCGCTGAGTAATAAGGCTTCGGGTGTATCTGCGGTCCACGGCATCGGCGGATTAAGCCAGTTCCCATCCTCATCGAAACGTCCTGGAAGGTCTTCATTCCAATCGCCCGCGTCTAGCTCTTTGTTGTTGGCACGCAAATAATCGATGGCGCGATGGCTAGCAATACGCAAAATCCATGTTTTGAGGCTGGCGCGTCCTTCAAACCCGGACAAGGACCGGTAAACGCTGAGCCAGACGTCCTGGGCTACATCTTGGGCCGAATCGACACCAACTATAGACTGCGCTAGGCGCAGAACATTCGCATGGTATTTCCTTACCAATTGCGTAAACGCACTTTTGTCTTGCCGGCGCAAGGATTCCAGCCAGTGAAAATTTTCTTCCAGTGAGCCGACCATATCCTCAATCCTTGTTTTTATCTCGGAGAATTCGCTATGCCCGCGTGGTCAAGCAGTAGCTTGAGGCGTCGCAGCTCAAGCTTTTGTCATAATTTACTTTATGAAAGCGCATCAACCATACCGGACAAGTTTCATTTCATCCATCTTCGATTGTAAGAATCAAGCGTATCCGGCGTCATGTATAGATAGAGGGGAATGCTTCAGGCAGTCAATGTCATAAGATTTTCCGACGTGTCCTCGATATTGAGTGGCTGTGATATCTACAGTCTAATCTGATGAAGTCAAGGAGACTAGACGTGAAGAAGCGCTACAGCGAAGAACAGATCATTGGGTTTCTGAAGGAAGTGGACGCGGGCCTACCGATGAAGGAGTTGTGTTGGCGGCACGGGTTCTCGGAGGCCAGTTTCTACCCCTGACGGAACCGGTGACATGGAAGTCACGGATTCCAAGCGCCCGAGCCTCAAGGCGTTGAAATCGGAGGACACGCGGCTGAAAAAGCTGCTGGAGAACGAAGTCACGAAAGAAGCGTCTCAAAAAACGAGGTGAGCGCACCGGCTGGGCACGGGGAGGCGCCAAAGGAAGCGCAACGTTACGGGAGATCAAGCCAAAGCAGCGCTGTCATGCGGGCTGGAAGTTGCCGAACGAAAAGAAATCGTTCTGGGACCGGCTGCACCGGTGCCCTCATTGCGGCGCGCTCTGTGGCCGTGATGAAAATGAGGGTCTGGTGTTATTGCGGTGATTAGAGGCCAGGTCGGCCAGTGAGTTCGGCTCCGGATGGGAGTCGTTCGAGATGTGGAGCAGTGATGGTTTCACCGCGATGAAGCACGAAATTCACGCTATACCTAAAGATTGGCAGGGATAGTTCATAGATCGCCGTTCCGCATCTGAAATTCGAGAATATCGTGTCTGGAGGTCACTATGAGAAACAAAAACATTGCATGGAAATTCGTGGTCGAATTCGTCACACTTGCCTTTCTCGTAGTGACCATTCCGAATGCGCAAGCACATGAAAATGCATCTTCGATAAAATGCCATCCAAATCACACGCTTTTCAAAAACACTGGCCTAGCGGGTCAGTGGGAGATGGGGGCATTTTCGTCTCCACCAAAAGGCCCGGGAGCGGGGAAGCTGGTTGCTTGGAAGGTAGGAACTAACCAAACATGCACGATTGCTTTCGGTAAGCCACATACGCTTTCCGGCAACAGTTTTTATATCGCCTATGATGAGGCCACGCAGCAGTTGTTTGTGCCAAGTTTGGCCGGACAAATATTCATTTTCAATGCACGGACGTTCTTCAAGGTAGGCCGTCTGGTTTCCCCGCAAGGAAGTCGGGTTGCCCGAGTTTCGCCGAATGACAAGGTCCTGTTCGTTCTGTCTTTAACCAAAACGGCGGCTTATGCGTTACCCAGCCACAGATTGCTCTATGAACGAGAGTTTGGCGGCAATGCCATTGCATTCGACCCCAACGGCCGATTTGCCTATATTGGCGGCAACATGAATAGGTCGTTGATTGAGATCGAGACGGAAAACGGCAAAGTGGTGCATGTCTATCCGATTTCTCATTCCGGAGATATTGCTTATGCGGACGGCAAAATTTTCTCCGCTAATATGCGTACGGGCATCATGAGTGTGCTGTACACCCACAGCGGGAAAATAGTGAACATTCCAACGCCCGAGGTCGATCCGCACTTTAGCTATCGCCACATCCCGCAAGCCACAGCGGGGTTCATGCAGTTGGCCGTCGATCCGGCTCGTCACCGACTCTACGCTGCTGGTTTTTCAGGACACATCCTGAAATTTTCCACATCCCAACCCGCCTATCTCGGAAGGATTAAGGTGGCAGCCACGTCAAACGGTGGATCCAATAAATTAAGTGGTATTTCCGTTCTTGACGGCGGGGGAGAAGCGTTGGTCACCGTGGAGAACATCAAAACTGCCGTGGTCGTGAATTTATCGAATGGTCACTTCATTCGGAGGTTGCCGGGTATAGCCAGCAATCGCTGGTTACCCATCGATATACCTCGCCGCAAAGCCCAACCGCACTGAACGCAACACTCATAGCTGACAAGTATGCAGTCGCAATGGCGCCGTCATCCTTCCCTCCAGCAGAAACCAGCAGCCAACACCATAGGAGTTCTCATGAATGCCTTTACAGGTCTGAATGCACTCTACGTCAACACTTCACTCCAGAAAAAGCCTGAGTATAGTCATACCCGGCTTCTGATGAATGCGTCCTCTTCTATCATGAAAAAAAACGGAGTCAATGTCGAATATTTGCACTTGGCTGATCACCAGGTGCCGCCCGGCGTTTATCCCGATATGACCAAACACGGCTGGGAGACCGATGAATGGCTGACTTTATGGGAAAAAGTTGAGACTGCCGACATTCTGATCATCGGCACACCGCTTTGGTTGGGCGAGGAAAGTTCAATCTGCAGAATTTTGATCGAGCGCTTGTACGCCATGTCGGGTGAACTCAATGAAAAGGGCCAGTCCATCTATTACGGCAAAGTCGGTGGATGCATCATCACGGGAAATGAAGATGGGATCAAACACACGGCGATGACCCTCGGATTCGCGCTGAATCACCTGGGGTACACCATTCCACCACAAGCTGATTGTGGCTGGATTGGCGAAGCGGGTCCGGGGCCTTCTTATGGCGATGTTCTTCAAGATGGCACACGGGCCGGTTTCGATAATGATTTTACGCAGCGTAATACAACCATCATGACCTGGAATTGCATGCATTTGGCGCGAATGCTCAAAGACCAGGGCGGGATTTCAAACCAGGGCAATGACCGGATCGCCTGGAAAGCGGGTGAACGGTTTGGCTATGAAAATTCGGAATAAGATCTTTGGACGTGGGTTGTCTTGATGGCGTGACCGTAGAGTCTCTGCCAGTGGAACTATGGATCAGAAAGGAGTCGGCATGTCAAAACACCACTATGATTTGATCGCCATTGGCGCCGGTGGCGGCGGCCTGTCAGTGGCCGAGCGCGCCGCCGCCCATGGCGCGCACTGCGCGGTCGTCGAAGCTGGCCGTCTAGGCGGTACCTGCGTCAACGTAGGCTGCGTGCCCAAGAAAGTGATGTGGTTCGGCGCCCAGATCGCTCATGCCGTCGCGGATGCGCACGACTACGGTTTCGACCTGAGCCTGCGCGGATTCGACTGGGCGACGCTCAAGCACAAACGCGACGCCTATGTAAAGGGTATCAACGACTGGTACCGCACCTATCTGGCCGATTCCGACGTTACGGTGCTGGCTGGTCGCGGCCGTTTCGTCGATGCGCACTCGATCGAAATCGAGGGTCGGATATACACCGCCGAGCACATCGTCATCGCCAGCGGCGGCGAACCGGTCTGGCCCGACGTGCCGGGCGCCGAGCTTGGCATCAGCTCGAACGGTTTCTTCGAGCTGGAAAGCCTACCCGGACGAGTTGCGGTGGTTGGGGCCGGGTACATCGCGGTGGAACTGGCCGGAATGCTGCGCGCGCTCGGCGCAGAAGTCGCACTATACCTGCGGGGCGAGCGTTTGCTGCGTCGTTTCGACCACATGCTGCGCGAGCATCTGACTGAGGCTTTGCTGGACGAGGGTATAGATATCTTCACCCACACCCAGGTAGCAGAAGTGCGGCGTGCCGACGACGGGCGCCTGAATCTGTACTGCGGACAAGGCCGTGAAAGTGCCGGATTCAATGCAGTGCTGTGGGCCATCGGCCGGCGGCCGGCGGTGGCGGGGCTGAATCTGGAATCGATCGGAGTGCTCCTGGAGGATTCAGGACATGTGCAAGTCGATGACTTTCAGAATACCAACGTGCCCGGCGTGTACGCCATTGGTGACGTGACTGGTCAGATGGAATTAACGCCGGTGGCGATCGCGGCCGGCCGGCGGCTGGCTGATCGTCTGTTCGGCGGCCAGCCAGATCGGCATTTGAATTATGAGAATATCCCGACGGTGGTGTTTAGCCATCCGCCGATCGGCACCGTAGGGCTGAGCGAAGACGAGGCGCGGGAAAAGCACGGGGACGCGGTGAAAATCTACCAAGCTTCATTCACGCCGATGTATCACGCGGTGACCGGACGCAAGGTCAAGACGGCGGTCAAGCTGATCACCGTGGGGGCGAAGGAAAAGGTCGTCGGCGCTCATGTAATTGGGCACGGCGCGGATGAGATGCTGCAAGGTTTTGCGGTGGCAATCCGCATGGGGGCTACCAAGCGCGACCTGGATGATACCGTGGCCATCCATCCGACCAGCGCCGAGGAATTGGTGACCTTACGCTGAGACATGAGGGACATGAAGACTTGCCCGGTACCGATCGACCTTGACTGATTCGTGAGAAAAGCAAGGTGACGCGCAGCATGTAAGATCCACGTATTCCGCCCGTCTATGTACAGTATCCCACTAAAACACTACGTTTTTCACGGAGCTGTACCATGCTGGCCACTCTCCCGCTTTTGGTTGACTCAGATTTCCCACACATTCGACGCAAGCGACTGGAAACCCTTCAGGTCAATCTCGGCTACACCTGCAATCAATCGTGCGTGCATTGCCACGTGAACGCGGGGCCTCGACGCACAGAACAAATGCAGCGCATGACAATCGATACGGTCATTTCGGTCCTGCGTAAAGGGAATCTTCAGACGCTGGATCTGACCGGCGGGGCTCCGGAAATGAACCCGCACTTTCGATATCTGGTGAGCGAGGCGCGTGCTCTTGGCATAGAAGTCATCGACCGCTGCAACCTCACTATTCTCGAGGAATCCGGGTGCGAGACACTGGCCGAATTCCTGGCGAGCCAGCAGGTCAGAATCGTCGCTTCGTTACCTTGTTATCTGGAAGACAATGTAGACCACCAGCGGGGCAAAGGAACTTACGCGAGCAGCGTACGCGCGCTGAAACGGCTGAATGCGCTTGGCTACGGACGATCCGATGTTGACTCACTGAGGCTGGATCTTGTTTACAACCCTCAAGGTGCGGAGTTACCGCCAGATCAAGATGAATTGCAGGTGAGTTACAAGCGTCACCTACATGAAAAGTTCGGCATTGTGTTCAACCAACTGCTGACACTGACCAATATGCCCATTCAGCGCTTTGGCAGCCTGTTGCGCTCCAAGAGGCTGTTCAACGATTACTTAAAACTCCTTCGTGAGGCATATCAGGAGGCCAACCTAGAAAATGTTATGTGCCGCACGTTGATCAGTGTTGACTGGCAGGGTTACCTCTACGACTGCGATTTCAACCAGATGCTTGAGTTACAACTCAGGCATGAGGGTAAGCCGCGTATGCATCTCAATGATCTGCTAGGAGCCGACTTGGACGGAAACTCGATCATCGTGGCGGAACACTGTTGGGGCTGCACAGCGGGACACGGAAGCAGTTGCGGCGGCACGTTAACTTGAGCGCAAAGAGACCAACATCAAGCAGTCGAAAACGGAACCGTACCGCATGCTGTTCGCAGATATCCCATCTGCCCGAACCGTCATGCAGTAAACGTCTCGCGCGGGGCGAAATCGTGAATGTTGAGGGAATAAGGAAGTGAACCTGACTGAACGTTTGGACAGCGTTCCGTGGGGACGATTCCATACGGTCGTAACCGTCGCGCTAGGCATCGGTTGGCTGCTGGATGCTTTCGAAGTGACCATCGTGAACAATGTGGTAAGCGTACTCAAGGTGCAGTGGCACTTGAGCAATGTGGAGGCATCCTGGATTCTGAGCATCTGGTTCATCGGCCTAATGATCGGTGCCTATGGCTTCGGCTATCTCGCTGATCGCTTTGGGCGCAAGCAGCTCTTTCTCATCACGCTGCTGGTCTATGGTGTGTTTACCTTTTTGACCGCGTTCTCTTGGAATTTCCAGTCCATGATGGTGTTACGGCTATTGACCGCCATCGGCGTGGGCGCCGAGTACTCGGCGATCAACGCGTCGATCAGTGAGTTCATTCCCGCTCGTCACCGCGGCAAGACGGGAGCAACCGTTATGAACTTCTGGCCAGTCGGGGCAATTTTGGCCGCTGTCGTTTCCCTGTATGTGGTGAACGTGTTGCCACCTGATATCGGCTGGCGTGTTGCTTTCGGTTTCGGCGCGCTGGTGGCAGGCAGCACCGCGCTCATCCGCAGCCACATTCCGGAATCGCCACGCTGGCTGATTACTCAGGGCAATCTGGTCGACGCAGAACGCGTAGTTTCAGGCATCGAACAGCGACACCCTTGGTTGGGAAAAACACAGGTTAAGCGTCATCCTGGCGCCCCGGGCAATTTCTGGGGTCAATCACACGAATTACTCACCCGATATCCCGCGCGGGTAGCTTTGGGTGGGCTATTGGATTTTTCAGAAGCGGCGGGTTACTACGGACTCTTCGCCTTTCTGGCGCTGTTCATTCTCCCCGGCATTCACGTCACCAACGGATTCGTACCGCTTTTCTATATCGTGGGGAACGTCGGTGCTCTTGTCGGAGGGGGGATGGCCGCCGCACTATTGGATCGGGCTGGTAGGAAGCTGACAGTACCTATCTTTTATCTGCTCGCAGCGGGGGCGGTTCTGCTCCTCGCGATGTCGACCACGACACATGCGTGGACCTGGGTCTTGGCTGCATTCACGCTAGCGAACGTATTTGCGACAGGCAGTTGGATATCCGCTTATCCCACGTTCTCGGAAATCTTTCCTACCCATCTGCGGTCGACGGGTATCGGCCTGTCGGTGGCCATTGGCCGATTTGGTGCATTTTCAGCCCCACTGGTACTGACCTACGTTGCAAATGCGTTCGGCATGGTGCCGGCTCTGATGCTGCTGGCGAGTTTCTGGCTCATCGGCGCTGCGGCTATGGTGCCGTGGTATTTCCGCGGAGTGGAGGGCAAAGGGCAAGCATTGGAGCGATTGGTGACTGGAGAGGGGGCGTGATAATGTCGGAACAGCCTTTGCTGGAGCAAGGCATTCGTCCTGGCCGCAACTGCCCGATGCACTATCGTTACTCGGCGTCTGTCTTCCACCGATCGCCCGTGCTTGAGGCCGACATTCTATATGTGATTGGCGGCTTGTACGGCAATGTGGAAGCGCTGAATGCCGTGCTGGCAATGAAACGTTTGGAAGAGCGTCGCGGCGCAGGCGTGACACTTTTCTTCAACGGTGACTTCAATTGGTTCAACGTGAATTTAGACGACTTCAAGATCATCAATGACACGGTTCTGGAGCACGCGGCGATCCAAGGCAACGTTGAGGCCGAACTTGGCGAGTCCGGTCACGGGGTCGGCTGCGGTTGCGCCTATCCGACCTCGACGTCGGACGAAGTCGTCGAGCATTCTAACCGCATCATGGATCGACTTCGAGCTACCGCTGGGCATTTCCAGGGATTAACCGATCGACTATCAGTGTTGCCGATGCACGCAACGGTAACCGTGGGTGACAAGCGGATCGGTATTGTTCATGGCGATCCCGTATCACTGGCCGGCTGGGCTTTCGCGGTGGAGAACTTGACACCGCCAGCGGAATGCAAAGCATCTGATGGCGATGCTTCGGTGCGTCTTGCTGGCTACCTTCGAGAAGCACAGGTCGATGCTTTCTGCTCCACGCACACCTGTCTGCCGGTGATGCGAGTATTGCGCATCGATGATGACCGCGAGACCGTGATTGCCAACAATGGGGCAGCTGGGATGCCGAACTTCCAATCGACGCGATACGGGCTGCTAACACGAATATCCACCCGCCACGGCACCCCTCCACGCGACAGTCTCTATGGAGTCACAGTCGGCAATTTGCGAATCGATGCAGTTCCCATTTACTACGATCACGACGCGTGGTTACGCCGATTCACGCGCAATTGGGGACCACAATCTCCAGCCTATTTATCTTATTTCAGAAGGCTTACCACTGGGCCGGAACATGTCATCGAACAAGCAATTTTGGGTGGAGTCAAACGTACATTCTGCCTCTCAACCCTGTTGCAAGACGCTGCGAACTCTGGAGCGAAGCGATGACCGTCGGCCTCAAGAATGTTTTGCGAGTTGCACTTATTCTCCTATTGGGGACCCTGGCGACGCTCTACTTTACCGGAGGGTTGACTCAGGAGCTGACATTGTCCGCATTGAAGACCCAGTTGAGTGTTTTCGCCGATTACCGCAATGCACATCCGTTGCTCATCTCGGTCTTCTATTTCCTGGTTTATGTCGTCAGCCTTTCGCTGTCTTTGCCGGTCGCGGCGCTTCTGACGCTCGCAGCCGGAGCTTTGTTCGGCATCTTGTGGGGTACTCTGCTTGTCTCGTTTGCCTCGACGATTGGCGCGACGATTGCCTTTTTGATGGCACGCTACGCGCTGAGGGACGCGGTGCAAAAACGTTTCGGATATAAGTTGTCTGTACTCAATGCAGGGATCGAACGCGAAGGGGGCTATTACCTGCTTTCGCTACGATTGGTGCCGCTTTTCCCTGTTTGGCTCGTGAACCTTCTCACCGGGCTTACGCCGCTGCGTACTTCCACCTTCTATTGGACAAGCCAGGTGGGGATGTTGCCGGGCACGCTCGTCTACGTTTATACGGGTACGCAGCTGAGTCGTCTTGGAACGACGCACGATATTTTTTCTGCGCAATTGCTCCTCGCCTTCACTTTGCTGGGGCTGCTCCCGCTTATTGCAAAAAGGGCGCTAGTCGCCATCAAGACAATGCAGGTTTCCCGGCACTGGTCACGTCCGTCGCGCTTTGACTATAACGTCGTGGTGATCGGCGCAGGCTCCGCTGGGTTGACGGCTTCGTATATCGCCGCTGCGGTTAAGGCCAAGGTGGCGCTGGTGGAAAAACACCGAATGGGTGGAGATTGTTTGAACACCGGTTGTGTCCCCTCCAAAGCCTTGTTGCGGACAGCCAAGCTCGCTGCACACATGCGCGATGGCGCGCGATACGGTCTGTCAACGGTGAGGCCAGATATCGATTTCGCAGCCGTGATGAAGCACGTTCAGGGCGTCGTTGAAACGGTAGCGCCTCATGATTCTGCCGATCGCTACACGAGTCTCGGTGTGCATTGTTTATACGGAAATGCTCAAATTGTGTCGCCCTTTACGGTCGAGGTGACCGATGAGACCGGGAAAACGCAGAGGCTGACTACTCGTAGCATCATTCTCGCCACAGGCGCACACCCGCGCGTTCCACTCATTCCGGGCCTAGCCGACGTGGGCTATCTCACCTCCGACAACGTATGGTCCTTACGCGAACTACCCACCCGTCTGGTGGTCCTCGGTGGTGGCCCGATCGGCTGTGAACTCGCTCAAGCTTTCGCTCGCCTTGGCGCGCAGGTGACGCTGATCGAAATAGGCTCCCAGTTACTGCCGCGGGAAGATATCGAGGTTTCTACTCTTGTGGAAGAATGTTTTCGCCGCGACGGCATCGACGTGCGAACAGGCCACAAAGCGATTCGTTGCGAACGGAATGATGGGGTGAACCGTCTACTGATGGAATATCGAGGCGAAGAGATCCCTATTGTCTTCGACAAACTGCTGTGCGCACTTGGTCGCGTGGCCAATCTCGAAGGGTACGGTTTGGAAACCTTGGGTATCGACACTCGGAGTCGGCGCAACATTGAGGTCAACGAGTACCTAGAAACCGTTTATCCCAACATTTATGCCTGCGGCGACGTAGCTGGTCCTTACCAGTTCACGCACACAGCTGCTCATCAGGCATGGTACGCCACGGTCAACGCTCTGTTCGGGGTGATCAGACGCTTCAAGGTCGACTATTCGACCATCCCTTGGGTGATCTTTACCGATCCAGCGGTCGCGCGCGTGGGTCTCAACGAAAAGGATGCCCGCGAAAAAACAATTGCCTATGAAATCACCCG
This sequence comes from Acidihalobacter yilgarnensis, assembly GCF_001753245.1. Classification (NCBI taxonomy): domain Bacteria; kingdom Pseudomonadati; phylum Pseudomonadota; class Gammaproteobacteria; order Chromatiales; family Ectothiorhodospiraceae; genus Acidihalobacter; species Acidihalobacter yilgarnensis. The sequence goes on from NZ_CP017415.1 coordinate 1,757,970, forward strand.
CTTCGATCTTGATGAGCTCGACCGCGCCATCGTCAATGGCGCCGCGTACGGATTCGTCAAGGTGCTTACCGTTCCGGGCAGTGACCGCATTTTGGGGGCGACGATTGTTGCCGAGTGCGCGGACGAGATATTGACTGAATTGGTTTTGGCTATGCGACACGGTATTGGCTTAAACAAAATTCTCGGCACAATCCATGTATATCCGACGTTGGCGGAGGCGAACAAGTATACGGCAGGCGCATGGAAACGTGCGCATGCCCCGCAGCGCCTGATGAATTTGTTCGCACGCTACCACGCCTGGCGCCGGAAGGAATCTGGGTTCGTGGCATCAGCTCGAAAGGAAGCGCAATGAAGCCGCAATCGTCTTTAGACCTGTCGATCATCCTGCCAATATTGAATGAGGCACCCCTGATCCGGCCTGCGTTGCGCCGGCTCCTCCCACTTCGTCGGCAGGGCGTCGAAGTGATCGTGGTCGACGGCGGGAGTCAGGATGGCAGCAGCGAACGCGTTGGGCCCTTCGCGGAACAATGCATGAGGTCTGAGCGCGGTCGGAGCATACAAATGAATGCCGGGGCGCAGGCAGCACGCGGCCGTGTGCTGCTGTTCCTACACGTCGATACACTTCTTCCATTGGACGCCAAGTGCCAGATTCAGAGCGCGCTCGCCGACAACAGCCGTTGCTGGGGACGTTTCGATGTGCGTATCGAGGGAAAACATCCGAGTTTGCGCGTGATTGCTGTGATGATGAATTTGCGTTCGCGCCTGACCGGTATCGCCACTGGTGATCAAGCACTTTTCGTTACGTGCGAGGCTTTCGAGCGAGTGGGAGGGTTTCCGCCCCAAGCCTTGATGGAGGATATAGCACTATCGCGCAGCCTCAAACGTTTGTCGCCGCCCGCCTGCTTACGTGCGACCGTGGTGACATCAGGCCGACGCTGGGAACGCCATGGTGTGCTTCGGACCATCACACTGATGTTGTGGCTGCGTCTAACCTACTTCTTAGGCGTTTCACCTCAACGTCTGGCTCGTTGGTACGGTTATCGCGGTGAGATCAAGCCGCGTTGATCCACGATGTCTGACGTCGATTTCCACATCGCAGTTTTCACTAAACTCCCGGTGCCGGGCCAGGTGAAAACCCGCCTGGTTCCCACTGTAGGTTACGAGGGCGCGGCTCGAATCCAGAGCCGTCTAATCGTGGGTACACTTGCGTGTGCTAACCAGGCGACCGGAGGAAACATTTCCCTGTGGGTGGCGGGTGAGGTCGATCATCCCTTCATGCTTGCATGTAGTCGTCGTTTTGATGCGCCGGTTTATGGTCAGTGCGGGGCTGATCTAGGCGCACGTATGCGCGCTGCGATGCAGGAGTTGCTAAGAGAGCATCGCCGCGTACTGCTCATTGGTACCGACTGCCCGGCAATGACGCTAGGGGTATTACGAAACGCCGCAATTGTGCTCGACGGTGAGCAGCCGATTGTATTCATCCCCGCACAGGATGGTGGTTATGTCTTGGTCGGCGTCCTGGCCCAATCGGTTCACGACCGCGCCGCACTGCTCGATGCGCTGTTCCTTGGAATAATTTGGAGTACGGAGACAGTGATGCATCGGACGCGCGAACGACTGGCAGAACGCAGGATCGGCTGGGCGGAACTCCCTGCTCTTTGGGATCTGGATCGGCCAGCAGACCTCGCGCGCGCGCAGGAATTGCGATTGATACCCCTGCGATTAGGGGCTGGTCCGGCATGAAACACCTGGTTCTGCTTGGTGGTGGGCATGCGCATTTGTCAGTGTTGCGACACTTTGCCCGCAGGCCACAGACAGCTTGCCACTTGACCTTGGTGTCACCCGATCCGCAACCTGTCTACTCAGGCATGGTGCCGGGTTGGATGGCGGGGCACTATATGCTCGACGATTGCCGTCTCCCCTTGGAATGTCTGGCCGCCGCCGCACAGGCGGTATACCGACAGACTTGGGCTGCGGCGCTTACCACCGAGGGACGTCAGATAAAGCTTGCCGATGGAGGTGAACTTACTTATGACCTTCTCTCGATCGACATCGGTTCGGTGTCCAGCATTGCCGAAATCGAGGGTGCGTCAGGGTTTGGAGTGCCCGTGCGGCCGCTGGAACAATTCGTGCTGCGCTGGCGAACGTTCCTGAAAAATGCAGCGGATGTACGCGACATCGTCATCGTCGGTGGCGGGGGGCTGGGGTGGAGCTCGCGTGCGCTGCACGCACAGCCTTGGACGCTGCGGGATGCTTCGGATGCGTAATACGGCTGTTGACCGGAAACGCCGAACCCTTTGTCGACGGGCCTAGCGGGTTTCGCAAGCGGGTCGGGCGTGCCTTGCGCGAGCACTGCATTCTCTCTCTCCCAGATCGAGCAGCGGTGATTTTCCGCGACCATGTGCTGTGTGTCAGCGGGATGGACTACCCGACCGATTTTACTGTACTTGCGACGGGTTCCGCCGCGCCGGATCTGCTACGAGGCAGCGGATTGAGATTGGATGCTCGCGGCTATGCTCACATTCGCCAGACCCTGCAGACGCAAGGGCATCCTGAGGTGTTTGCAGCAGGAGACTGCGCCACCTTGGTCGATCATCCATTGCCGCGCTCAGGCGTTTACGCGGCACACCAGGGTCCCGTGCTCGCGCACAACCTCGTGGCGGCGCTCGCCAGTCGGCCGTTTCGTCACTATACCCCACAGCGACGAGCGCTATATCTCCTCAGGACAAGTAAGCACAATGCCATTGCGAGCTGGGGAAGGTTCTCTTGGAGTGGTCGGTGGATGTGGCACTGGAAAGACGAGATTGATCGCCGGTTCATTAGGCGTATGCACGGCTAGGTATCCGCAGCATGCTCACAGCGAACTGACTCACGATACGGTCTACAAGCCCAAGACCACTGCTATACCTTCGGTTAAACGCACTGTTGCCAAAAAGCATGGCACTATTGATTCGGCCCTTAAACAGTATCAAGCAGCGTACTTGACGCGAAGATCGCGAAAGTAGGCCTTCACGCGCTCGGGTTCGCTGCCGATCACGGCCATATGTTCTTCGGTGGCGGCGCGAAGTTTGGACTTGGTGCGTGCGGGTACTTTGCGGCGAATGACGTGTTTGAGATCGGCATTGAGACGTTCCTCGGGATTGAGTTCGGGGCTATAACTGGGCAGATAAAACACCTCCATTTGGTCGGCGTGTTCGATCAACCACTGCTTCACCGGCTTGTGATGTACGCCCAGATTGTCCAGGATCAGAAACACCTTGCGCCCGGTATCCGCGAACAGTGCCTCGAAAAATTCGATCAGCTTCTTGTGATTGAAGTTGCCGTCGATAATCATCCAGCGTGCCTTGCCCTGGTTGGTTACGCTGGCCAGCATGGAGAGTTTCTGGCGCGTGCCACCGACTGCCATCGCCACCGGTGTCTTGCCTTTGGGGGCGTAACTGCGACCCCGCACATCAGTGTTCACTAACGCGGTCTCATCGCCCCAGTGAATCTCCGCTCCCTCGGTTTTGGCGCGCTCGGCGATGGCCGGATAGGTTTCATCCAGCCATGCGCGCACCGCCTCGAGGGACTGTTCGTAGGCGCGCTTGATCGGCTTCTGCGGGGTGAAGCCCCAGCGCGCCAGATACTTCCCGACCGAGCGCAGATGCAACGTTACTTGGCATTCGCGCTCGATCAGTTCACGCACCGCGGCGCGACTCCACAAAGCAAACTCCATCTTCAGTTGCTCCGGACGTTTGTCGCAGATCGTCTGGCGAATCATGGCTTCTTGCTCGGCAGTCAGTGCGCGTTTGTCGCCAGCACGGCGACCCCGTTTGCCGGGTGCCAGCGCCGCCATGCCACCGGCGTTGTAGCGGTCGATGATCTTGCACGCCGCGGAATAACTCACTCCCACGTCGCGCGCAATCTGCCGCTTGTTGAGCTTGCGCTTGTACGCCCGAACGGAATCACTTGGCGTCGGCGCTCGTGTTGTTCGGCCGGACTGAGTCGGCGTGCGTCTTCTGGGATCATGAATATACTGAACACATCGCCGAGTAATAGTTCCGACTATTCATGGGCCTTATCTATAGGGGAAAGATTCGAAGCCTAGGCTAATGACGTTGCAATAGGTGAACTCAGTTGCCATAGGCTTCCAGCACTCTCAAAGCTGTGAATCGTTTGGTCAGTCGTCAGCTTCACAGCAAAGATCGGCTTTTAAGTATGAGAGGGATGGTGTCCGCTTGGGGCGTGATGAGCCATAGTCGTAACTACTCACCCCCCTGCGAATAAATAAATAGCAAAAAAGACTTGACAGGATATTCGAGGGTGTCGGATTCAATTCCTCGGTCAGGTATCAAACATAGGCAGTACGCGCGTACTGCCGCCTTGTGCGCGCGCTGTGTACTCACCGAGTTTTTTTGCCTTGAGTTGCTCGGCGTTCTCGCCGCCAGCAGCCTTACAGAGAGGGCGAAAATCAGGGGTTATCATGACGGTATGAATCCCGCCCTAACCACTCCCCCTGATGGCCGCACTCGATAAATCCTCGGTACGCGAGGAAGTCGGTCACCTAAAAGCGCAGTTCGAAGCACTCAGCGCCCAAGGTAAACTTTCTGGCGAATCCAAGGTATAGTGGACCCTGATTTTCAGACAATAAATTAAGGTGGTAACCTGCTGCAATTGAGGAGCAGGTAATGAGTGAGTCGAAGCGCAAGACTTTTACGGATGAGTTCAAGGCCAAGGTCGCACTTGAAGCGATCCGAGGCGTCAAGACGGTGAACCAAATTGCCCAGGAATTTGGCGTTCACCCGACGCAAGTCGGTGCTTGGAAGAAGTTGCTGCAAGAAGAGGCATCGAGTTTATTTGATGCCAAGCGTGGCCCAAAACCTGCCGACCCGTCAGCCAGTCCGGAGCGCCTGTATTCTGAGATCGGGCGATTGAAGATGGAGCTGGACTGGCTGAAAAAAAAGTCCGGGATCAGCCAGTAGAAACTCGCAAGCAATGGGTCGGTGCCATCGAACCACTGGCACTGACCCGCCAATGCGAACTGGCGGGCGTCAACCGCTCAACGGTCTATGCGCCACAAAAGGCTGTAAGACCGGACGAGCAGGAATTGAAGTTGCTGGGACTGATTGACGCTGAATACACGCGGCATCCGTTTTACGGCAGCCGCAAGATCAAGCGTTACCTGCGTGGCTTGGGGTACAAGATCAACCGCAAGCGGGTGCAGCGACTGATGGGCATACTGGGCCTTGCCGGCATGGCGCCGGGGCCGAATACCAGCCGTCCGCACCCGCAGCACAATGTTTATCCGTATTTGCTAAGGGGCGTGAATGTGATCCGTCCCAATCAGGTATGGAGTACGGATATTACGTACATCCGCCTGCCCCGTGGGTTTGTGTACCTGGTGGCGGTGATCGACTGGTACTCGCGTAAAGTGTTGTCATGGCGGTTATCGAATACGCTGGATAGCGGATTCTGTGTGGACTGCCTGGAGCAAGCATTGCAGGCCTATGGCACGCCGGAGATATTCAACACCGACCAGGGCTGTCAGTTCACCAGCGAAGCGTTTACGGGTGTGCTGTTGAAAGAAGGGATCACGATCAGCATGGACGGACGCGGTCGGGCATTGGATAACATCTTTGTGGAACGGCTCTGGCGCAGCGTCAAACACGAAGACGTGTATTTGAAAGGCTACGCCACAATGCCCGACTTGCTGATCGGATTGACGGAATACTTCGTGCTTTACAACACGGAAAGACCGCACCCCTATATTTTACTGTTAGCGGCCATGGAACGGTTAACTTATGAAGTCTATAGTAGCGGTAATTGATTGGTACGGACCATATACCATTGAAGCTGCTCGGTCCGCCTCGAAGTTCGACTATGACGACGGGCTCTACATGGTTATGGGAAAAACCAAGGGCCAAAAGTTGAAGAAGCTTCAATATATTGGCATCGCATCTGATTTGCATGTGCGGCTGAATGGAAAGCACCATGCCATACCGAAAGTTTCACGAGAATCAGAATTTTGGCTCGGAGAGGTTGCCTCACCGCGGACCCCGGCTAAGAAGATGAAAGTAACTGATAGATTGCTAGACCTTGCGGAATGGGCTCACGTTTACTTACTGGAGCTTCCACTTAATACGAAAAAGCGATCATCACCCCCGGACCGAGAAATTATTGTCTACAACCGTTGGTGGAAGAAGAACTACGAAACACCTTACAAAAAGCGTCCGCACAAGGATTGGCCAGACTTCCTTGAATATGCTGGGCCGGATTACGGGTCAAAGATGGTCTGGTTCGGTTCACGGCAAGTTGCGCATGAACCCGAGTGAGGCTTACTAACAAGTCAATGAGTCCGACCAAAAAAATGACTAGGCCCTTTTTTGGTGGGTTATTTCCGGTGTTGGGTCGATGAATGGCAAGAACGAGAAAGGGAGAACAATGCCAGAGAAAATATACAGAACGGCAGACGTCTTTGGGATCCATCGGGATCTGCCATTAAATTACACGACCAGACAGAGTGCCGACGATCTGTTGCTAGACAGCCTCACCAGAGACAAGCACCTCGTCATCTATGGCAGCTCGAAACAGGGTAAAACCTCGTTGAGGAAGCACTGTCTGCGTGACGACGATTACATAACCGTGCACTGCTCCAATAAGTGGGATATTGCAGCTCTACACGCTGCAGTGCTCAAGAAGGCGGGTTATGAGGTCACACAGGGGACGAGCAAAACGGTCACCGGCCGACAGAAGATATTTGCCAAGTTAACCGCCTCATTTCTAGCAGGTAAGGCAGAAGGCGGGGCGGAGGCCGAGCGTACCAAGCAAGACCGTGTGGACACGGCGCCGTTGGAACTCGACCCGGAGGATGTCAACGACATTATCCAGGCTTTATGCAGCATTGGCTTTACGAAATTCATCGTGCTCGAAGATTTTCACTATCTATCAACTGAGACACAGAAGGATTTCTCAGTCGCCTTGAAGGCATTCCACGAGAATTCCAAGCTATGCTTTATTGTAATCGGCGTCTGGCTGGAAGAAAACCGCCTGACTGTATACAACGGTGATTTGACTGGCCGCGTCACGCCCATTAATGCAGACAAGTGGACTCCAGAAGAACTAGATGCAGTCGTTAAATCCGGTGAGGCACTGCTGCATGTTTCATTTGCTCCAGATTTCAGGGATCACGTGATCGCTAACTCGTTTGACAGTGTCTACATTCTTCAGGAGGCGTGCTATAGGTGTTGCGTGGCCGAAGACGTCAATCAGACGCAAAATCAACACAAAGAAATCGGTAGCACACAGCGCAGTGACGAGATTATCCGGACCGTTGTAAACCAGCAGACTGGCCGCTTCAATTCATTCCTGACACAGTTTTCTGACGGTTTTCAGGACACACAGTTGCAAATGTATCGGTGGCTTCTGTATCCCGTGCTGCTGGCGTCTCGCGAGGAACTAGAAGTGGGCCTCCGCCTAAACGCGATCAGGAGGTCCATGCAGACCAAACATCCGCAAGGCAGCTCGCTAAACCCGGGTAATATCACGCAGGCGCTGCAATCTGCAGCGGCATTACAAGTAAAGAAGGACATTAAGCCCATCATTTTGGACTACGATCAGACAAACCTGCGACTTAATGTTGTCGACAAGGCCTTCTTGATCTGGCTTGAGACGCAAGAACGCAAGGACCTCCTTGAGTTGGTTGATCTTCCGACAGACTGTTGATCCGGCCTGATTTATCCGCGATTCATGCTGCCTATTTTGCGCTGCATATTGGAAGAGCTTTTTCACTCGTTCGGACGATTTTCCCACCGACTGCAGGTGCTCAGTTGCAACAGCTTTCAACTTGGCCGTGGTGCGCAAATCACGGATAAATAAGGCCGGATCAATAGTTGCTCTAGCAAGCGGCTGCACAACGAACGCGCTGCCGCGCACCGGTGAGCCGGGGCATTGAACGACCGCTGTTGGGCTGCAGAGCCGACGGCTTGTTAGCAGTACGCTACTGGCTGGCCTGGGTCGAACTGAGACGAAATTGGGAGACTGTTAATTGCAGCCGCTCAGCCATTCTCAGGCAGCGGCCGTTATATTTTGTTACATGGCGGATCTTCTGATGGAAGCAGCCAGTGACCGCAAGGAAGATGTTTTGAAGCTATTCGTAAAGCGCGATTGACAGATCAATGTTCTTTGTGGATATTAGCCAATTAAACTGATACGCCAGAGTGGTACACTAGTCGAGTTAAGCGTTCTTGTAACTTATTGATTATATGGGTATTGTATCTGGATATCCGGATTCCCTCCCTCTCCGCCATTTCACCTTCGCATTACCAGGCTCCAAGGCGTCTGGAAACCGTGTGTACTGGATCAGGCGGTTGGCGATCATAGCAGTTCAGGGCGCCTAGTCCAGCCCGGCAGGCAGCCGGCAATCGTCGCGTGCGGCAAATATCAATAAACGAGCTCCAGAACCAGTAGCCCGAGTGGTGGTAGTTGTAAACTGATCGACTGATCGCGTCCCATCCATGGTGTCTGTTCGGTATGGACAACAGGTGGGTTGCCAAGGTTGGTGCCACCGTAATACGCCGAGTCAGAATTTAGTCGTTCGCGGTAGGTGCCCTGTTGTGGCGTGCCAATGCGATATTGCTGACGTGGAATCGGCGTAAAATTACACACGATGAGTAGATGTCCCCCCGCATCATCGTGGCGTATAAAGCTGATCACCGATTGGGCGGCGTCATGGCAGTCGATCCACTCGAATCCTTGCCATTCGAAGTCTTGCCGATATAACGCGGGGTACTCGCGGTATAGATGGTTGAGATCTCTGATAAGCGTATGAATCCCTTGATGGGGTGCATATTGCGTGACGTACCAGTCCAGTTGGGAGTCGAAATCCCACTCTGAACCTTGCCCGAATTCACAACCCATGAATAATAATTTTTTGCCTGGGTAGGTGAACATGAAGGCATATAGCAGGCGAAGATTAGCGAAGCGTTGCCATTCGTCTCCCGGCATTCGATAGAGTAGTGAGCGTTTGCCGTGGACCACTTCATCATGAGAGAAGGGGAGGATGAAGTTTTCCGTGAATGCGTACAATAAACCGAATGTCAGTTGATCATGGTGATAATGGCGATGCACTGGATCTTTACTGAAATACTCCAGGATGTCGTGCATCCATCCCATGTTCCATTTCATGGCAAAACCAAGGCCGCCGAGATCTGGCGGCCGGGTGACTTGCGGCCATGCGGTCGATTCCTCGGCGGTGATCAACACGCCAGGGTGATTGCCTTGCACCGTGGTATTGAGTTCGCGCAAAAATCCGAGCGCATCTAAATTTTCATTGCCGCCGAATTTATTAGGTAGCCAGTCTCCTGGGTCTCGGGAATAATCGAGATACAACATGGAAGCCACGGCGTCGACACGTAAACCATCAATATGGAATTCCTCAACCCAAAACATCGCACTTGAGATCAGGAAATTGCGCACCTCATTGCGACCATAATTGAATATGTAGGTGCCCCAGTCACGATGCTCGCCCAATCTTGGATCGGCATGCTCATATAAGGGCGTGCCATCGAAGCGTGCTAAGGCATGCTCATCGCGAGGGAAATGCCCTGGAACCCAGTCAAGCAGGACGCCTATGCCGGCCTGATGCAGGCAATCAACCAGATATCGGAAATCATCGGGATTGCCAAATCGGCTGGTGGGAGCGAAATATCCAGTGGTCTGATATCCCCATGAGGCATCCAGTGGATGCTCGGTGATGGGTAGCAGTTCCACATGCGTGAAACCTAATTCCAACACATAGGCCGTTAACTGCTCAGCTAGCGTGCGATAATCCAGGAAAAGACCCTGTTCATCCCGCCGCCATGATCCCAGGTGAACCTCGAAAATCGACATCGGTGCGTGTAGCCATTCGCGGGATTTTCGCGTGGCGAGCCATGTCTCGTCGCCCCAAGCATACTCACTGTCTGCGACGACGATACATGCGGTTTCGGGCCTCACCTCAAACTGGCGGGCATAAGGATCTATCTTGGTGACTACTCGTCCGCTCTGAAGATTTCTTAGCTCAAACTTGTAGAGACATCCTGGAGCTAGGTCGGGGATGAACAGTTCCCAGAGCCCGCTGCTGCCACGCACTCGCATGGGATGACAGCGGCCGTCCCAATGATTGAAGTCGCCGATCACACTGACACGTTCTGCGTTTGGCGCCCACACAGCGAAACGTATGCCGGTGACACCATCCGTCATCCAGGGATGTGCACCCAGAATGCGATAGGCATGCCAGTGTTTGCCGGTGTTGATCAGCTGCAGGTCGAATTCGCTTAGCTGTACAGGGAAGGCGTAAGGATCGTGCCGCGTAAAGGCTTCCCCGGAGGCTTCTTTCCAGTGCAATAGCGGATGAGCGGGCAGGTCGGCGGGCTTGCCGTACCACTCGAAAAGACCCGGCGCCTGATTTACCGGTGAGAGAGGGAGTCTGTTTTCTCCGATCCAGGCGGCAGTTGCATGCGGTAGGAAGACCCTGATTGAGAGGCCATCTGCCGTCTCATGGCGTCCGAGGCAGGTGAATGGATCATGATGGCTGGCCCGCAGGACGCGGGTGATATCTTCGGAAAGTACGTTTGTCATACCAGCTTAATCCTTGCCATGTCTCGATTGACGTGCGAGATTGTAATCAGGTGTCGACTTCCAGTACGCTTTTGATGCAAGTGAGTCTAGCACGATGCTTCCCGAGGTCGATTCGGGGCCGCGACCGATGTTTATGCTCCCATCCCATGAGTGATAGGAACCGGCAACATGAAAGTGCAGTCGCAACGCTTCGTCAGCCGCCTGACCCGCGACACCCTGGCGCTGGTGCTAGCGGGTGGTCGGGGGGCTCGCCTGAAGGATCTGACGTGCTGGCGTGCCAAGCCCGCAGTTCCCTTTGGCGGAAAATTCCGCATTATTGATTTTCCCTTAGCCAATTGCATTAATTCAGGTATTCGCCGTATCGCGGTTTTGACGCAATATAAGGCGCATTCCCTGATTCAGCATGTGCAGAAAAGATGGGGGTTTCTGCGCGGTGAATTCAACGAATTTGTCGAGATATGGCCAGCTCAACAACGCGTTGATACATCATGGTATGCCGGTACAGCCGATGCGGTTTATCAGAACCTGGACATCATCCGCGAGCACGACCCAGAGTACATTCTGATACTCGCCGGCGACCATATCTACAAAATGGATTATGGCGAGATGATTGCCTACCATGTCGATACCAATGCAGACATGACTGTTGCCTGTCTTGAGGTCGGACTCGATACGGCTAAGGCATTCGGCGTGATGGCCTGCGATCAAGCTGGGCAGGTCTACGACTTCCAGGAAAAACCTGAGAATCCACCGCCGATGCCAGGCGCCTCAGACCGCGCGCTGGCATCCATGGGTGTCTATGTTTTTAATGCATCATTTTTGTATGAGCAACTCGTGCGTGATGCGGATATGTCCAAATCGAAGCATGATTTCGGTCAGGATATCATTCCGCACATTGTGGGCAGGTATCGAGTCATGGCCTTCCCATATAGAGATACTCAGACAGACACTCAGGCCTATTGGCGAGATGTCGGCACCGTGGATGCCTACTGGGCTGCGAATCTTGAGCTGATCGGCATCACGCCGGAGCTCAATTTATACGACCAGGACTGGCCTATCTGGACCTACCAGGAACAACTCCCTCCGGCGAAATTCGTATTCGATGACGATGACCGACGAGGCATGGCTGTAGATTCCATGGTGTCAGGCGGCTGCATCATATCCGGCGCATTGGTCCGGCATTCACTCCTGTTTTCGAATGTCGCGGTGGATTCCTATGCCTTGATCGAGGATTCCGTCATTCTGCCCGATGTGCACGTCGGCAAAAATTGCCGTATTAAGCGCGCCGTCGTAGACAAGGGATGCCACGTGCCAGACGGCATGGTGATCGGCGAAAACATCGAACAAGATGCCCGCCGCTTCCATGTTTCGCCTGGCGGCGTGGTCTTAGTTACCTCCGATATGCTGGGAGCACCTCGTCGCCGTGCCCGATAAAATAAAACCTATTCAACTGGTGCTGTGCTGGCATATGCACCAACCAGAGTACCGTGATCGAAAAACTGGGCAATTTCAGCTGCCGTGGACCTATTTGCATGCGATCAAGGATTACGCTGATATGGTTGCGCATCTTGAGGTGGAATCGGATGCGCGTGCCGTTATTAATTTTGCACCGATTCTTCTCGAACAACTTGAGGACTATGCGATTCAGATCGAAGCTTGGTTGGGATCGGGGCAGGCGTTACGCGATCCCCTCCTGGCCGGGTTGGGCGCTGAGTCGATGCCTGCTGCTCCTGAGCAGCGGATGTGGCTGGCGCAGTCCTGCCTCAAAGCCAATCGCACACGCATGATTGAGCCTTGGCCCATCTACAAGGGGCTTGTCGATATGGTGACCTGGATGCAGCACCAGGAGCACACCATCGATTATGTATCCGATCAATTCCTCGCGGATCTGTTGGTTTGGTATCACCTAGCCTGGATGGGAGAGACCATCCGGCGCAGCGATGCGCGCATCAAACACCTGATCGCCAAGGGCACGCATTTCACTTTGTCTGATCGGAGAAACCTGATAGAGGTGATCGGGGAAAATCTTACGCGCCTGCTTGATCGTTACCAAATACTTGCCAAGCAGGGGCGTATTGAGTTGTCGATTACCCCCTATGGGCATCCGATCATGCCACTGATGATCGATCTGAACTGTGCGCGGGAGGCATGGCCAGAGGTCATTTTGCCAGACACCTTATCCCAGTACCCTGGAGGTGAGGCTCGTGTCAGATGGCATATCGAACATGGGAAAGCGGTGTTTGAACGGATATTCGGTATGTCTGTCGGGGGGTGTTGGCCATCCGAAGGGAGTATCAGCGGCCCAACTCTGGATTTGCTTGGCGATATGGGGTTCAAGTGGGCGGCCAGTGGTGAAACGGTCCTGGCAAACAGCCTGAAAATTTCGGGGAAAAAACTCAAAGACTCCAAGAGCTGGCTTTATCGCTCCTATCGACACGGAAATAGCGGTATCCAGTGCTTCTTCCGCGACGATAAGCTTTCAGACGCGATCGGGTTCACGTATTCGACATGGCATGGCGATGACGCTGCTGCCAACTTCGTACATGAACTCGAAACGTTGGCAGACGATCCATCCGGAGCGGGAGAAATGCCGAGAATCGTGTCTGTTGTGTTGGATGGTGAAAATGCGTGGGAATATTATCCTGCGAACGGATATTATTTTTTATCGAAATTGTATCAGCTGCTTGCAGAACACCCGAAAATCCAGATGACTACATTCACGGATGCATTGCAGCTCCGCGGCCAGATCGAGCTAGTACCTGGGGTTGTTGGACGGAAGCCCACGACAATGACTTCGGAAGCCGCAACTGGCAATCTTAAAACCATCATTTCAGGCAGCTGGGTATATGGGACATTTTCCACTTGGATCGGTGATCACGACAAAAATCAGGGTTGGCTCATGCTTGTCGAGGCAAAGCAAGCCTATGATCGTGCCGTCGCCGAAAATTCCCTAGCACCAGATGCGCTGGAACGCGCCACTGAACAACTGGCCATCTGTGAAGGCTCCGATTGGTGTTGGTGGTTCGGTGACTATAATCCATCGGGTTCCGTGAGCGACTTCGAACGTCTGTACCGGCTGCATCTAAGCAACCTCTATCAGCTCCTGGGCGTGGCGTCACCTGAATATCTGGCACACTCCTTTACTTATGGTGGCGGCGACCCGGCGACGGGTGGCACCATGCGAAAAGGTCAAGATTCACCATGACAGGACAGCGCGACCAGGGGTGTGAGCGGGTCTCACCCGTATTGGGCGCGCGCAGTGCAGGGGTTCTCCTTCATCCGACGTCCTTGCCGGGCGAGGGTGATACAGGCGATTTTGGAGCGGAAGCTTATCACTTCGTGGACCTCCTGAGTGCCGCTGGTATCGGCGTATGGCAGGTCTTACCACTCAATGAAGTCCATGACGATGGCTCGCCGTATCAATGCCAGTCCGCGCATGCCGGGGACAGTCGTCTTATTAATTTTCAACAAGTAAGCGCTGAATACGGCATTGCACCTTCCGTAGAAGACCGTATTGCATTGCTTGATAGTGCGATCGCTCAACTCGCACGTTTACCGGCGGAACACGGTGAACGCTACAGAGCCTTTAGATCACGCCATGCGTACTGGCTTGAAGACTTCGCCTTGTATCGAGCGATCAGGCGAACGCATGACGAACAACCCTGGTGGGCCTGGCCGGTTCCTTTGCGGGATCGGGATCCCACTGCGCTGGAGGAGGTACGCGTATCGCTGCACGATGCGATCGAACGATGCTGCTTCACGCAGTTCCTGTTCTTTGAACAGTGGCGACGCCTGCGTGCCTATGCGAATGATCGCGGCATACGATTGTTCGGGGATATGCCGATATTCGTTGCCCACGACAGCGCGGATGTTTGGGTACATCGTCACCTATTCGATCTGGACAATGCGGGCCATGCATTATCCAGATCCGGCGTCCCACCAGATTATTTTTCGGCGACTGGCCAACTATGGGGTAATCCCTTGTACCGCTGGGACCGCATGGCGGAGACAGATTTTAGCTGGTGGAAAGAACGTCTGGAGGCACAACTTGAGTTGTATGATTTTCTGCGAGTAGATCATTTTCGTGGTTTCCAGGCTTGTTGGTCGATACCCATGGGTGAGGAAACCGCCATGAATGGCCAGTGGGTAGAGGTGCCTGGGCGAGCGCTGTTCGAAAGCCTGCTTGAGCATTTCGGTCAATTGCCGATTGTTGCAGAAGACCTTGGCGTCATTACCGAACCCGTTGTCGCATTAAGGGATGATTTCGAGCTTCCAGGTATGCGCATCCTGCAGTTTGCGTTTGACAGCGATGCCCTGAACCCTTATTTGCCCCATAATCATGCCCGTAACTGCGTGGTGTATACGGGCACACATGACAATGACACCACACTGGGATGGTTTGAGAAGTGTCCAGAGGAAGTTCAGGCGCATGTCCTGGCATATCTTGGAGAACCCAGTGAAGGCATGCCAGCAGCACTTGTGCGTTGTGCCTTCGCCTCGGTGGCCCAGCTTACCGTCGTGCCGATGCAGGATCTGCTGATGCTGGACACGACGCATCGTATGAATACCCCAGGCACCTGTTCCCCTGACAATTGGCGTTGGCGTTTCACATGGTCGATGTGTCCCGATACGCTGGCATCAAAGGTACGGGCATGGTGTGACATGTACGGACGCTTGGCGCACTGATCTCCCGCCCCAAGGCCCATGACTGGCCGCTCATCGGCTATGCCTGATAGACTGCTTGCCTTCGCCGGCGTGTCGCAGCCGACGGCACACGGCACGTACGCCCCGTCATCAAGACTTGGCACGCACGGCGCGCCAGTCCTCGAATTCCGGATAATACATGCGCAACAATCAAGACCTACACGACCGTGATCTGGCGGTGCTTTGGCATCCTTGTACGCAAATGAAGGATCACGAAACCCTGCCGTTAGTACCTATACGCCGGGGTGAGGGCGTCTGGCTGGAGGACTTCGAGGGACGACGTTACATTGATGCAGTGAGTTCATGGTGGGTCAATCTCTTCGGTCATGCCAATCCGCGCATCAACGCGGCGGTGAAGGCGCAGCTCGATACACTCGAACATGTCATTCTGGCCGGATTTTCACATGAACCGGCCGTGCGCCTTGCCGAGCGGTTGGTTGAAATAACGCCACCAGGGCTCAGTCGCTGCTTTTACGCCGACAACGGTTCGGCTGCCGTCGAAGTAGCACTCAAGATGAGTTTCCACTATTGGCGGAATCTTGGCCGGACAGATAAAACCCGTTTTATCTGTCTATCCAACAGCTACCATGGCGAGACATTGGGGGCGCTTTCGGTGGGGGATGTTTCACTTTATAAGGAAACCTATGCCCCCTTGTTGATGGAATCCATTGTCGTCTCCGGGGCGGATTGCTATGAGCGCGAAGCAGGGGAGAGCTGTGCCGACGTTGCACATCGTCAATTCGCGCACATGGAGGCCGCCCTCGCGCGTCATGCACATGAAACCTGTGCGGTGATCGTCGAGCCCCTGGTTCAGTGTGCCGGCAATATGCGCATGTACGACCCGGAATATCTGAGATTATTGCGCGAAGCCTGTGATCGGCATGGCGTTCATCTGATCGCAGATGAGATCGCAGTGGGTTTCGGGCGAACCGGGACGCTCTTCGCCTGTGAACAAGCCGATATCACCCCTGATTTTATGTGCTTGTCCAAGGGGCTCACGGGTGGCTATCTGCCGCTGGCCGCCGTGATGACACACGATACAATTTATCAAGCGTTTTATGATGATTACGAACGCATGAATGCATTCCTACACTCGCACTCCTATACAGGCAACCCGCTTGCCTGCAGCGCGGCCTTGGCAACACTGGATATCTTTGAATCTGACGACATATTGGCGCGCAACCGCGTATTGGCGACTCATATGGGCGCTGCCGTGGCTCATTTGCAGGATCACCCTCATGTTGCGGAGATCCGCCAGACGGGCATGGTGCTCGCCATCGAGATGGTGGCAGACAAGCCAACTCGCAAAGCCTATCCGTGGCAAGAACGGCGCGGATTGCGCGTGTACCGGCATGCGTTAACCCGCGGTGCGTTGTTACGGCCGCTCGGTAATGTGGTGTATTTCATGCCGCCCTATGTGATCACCCCGGAACAGATCGATTTGCTCGCGACGATTGCAACCGAAGGGATCGCCTTAGCAACGCAGGATTAGCGCGAGGAAATGAGATATGCGGGATATCGGTGTGTTATTCGTTTGTATGGGCAATATTTGCCGGTCTCCGGCTGCACAGGGGGTGTTCGAACATCAGTTGGCTGATGCAGGGCTTACACCGCATGTGCACGTGGATTCCGCGGGTACGCATGCCTACCATGTAGGCGAACCGCCCGATGCGCGCATGCAGGCCGCAGCACGACGCCGGGGATATGATCTTGCGGGACAACGTGCACGACGCATACGGGCAGATGATTTCGAGCGTTTCGATTACGTGCTGGTGATGGATCAGGCCAATCTGGAGATATTGCGAGCGCAAAATCTTAATCCACAATCCATGTCATCGATAAGGCTGTTGATGAGCTTCGCGCCGGATCTGGGCGTGATTGAGGTGCCGGATCCGTATTATGGCGGGCAAGGAGGTTTCGAGCGGGTATTGGATCTAGTGGAGGATGCCGGTAATGGGCTTGTCGAGCACATACGGCGCCAACGCGGATAGGGCTTCTTGATCTAACGTGCAATGAGCGTTGAGCGCGAAGCTTCGCCGCCCCCTTGGCGGAGGGCGGCGAACCACGGCCTGAATGCGCTCAGCCCTCTGCGGTCTTGCCTGGACCTGCAGGGCGTTCTTCGGTTGTTGAACCTGGCGCCTTTTCTACGGGCGCATCGGACACCCGCGTGTGTGGTTCAGCTGCGGTCGCGGTCGCTGGCGGCGTAGGCGCTGCCACCGGCGTGGGAGGGGGCGGACTCTGTACGGCTGCTGAAGCAGAGGGATTCACCGTCGCTGGGGTGCCCTGATCGGACACTTGCACCGTCGTCTTAGGGGATGGAGCATCGACGGGACCTGAGGTTACGGAAATGTCTCCAGTATCCCGACGTATCGTCGTTTCTCCCGACGGCTGACGGGCAGGCTTCTGGACGGCGGGTGTCGACGAAGACGCATCATCATGGTTTGCAAGCGGCCTCATGTTTTCTACTTCGGCGCGTTGTTCCGTATCGCGGGGGCTCTGCGATGATTTCGCCACGGCCTGTGCGTCAGGCTGAGCGTCACCAACGGAATGAGCGCCGTTGTCTTGCCCGCCCTCACTGCTGGCGATGGCTTCGCCGTCGACCGCGCGCTTCTGGCCACCACGCCGTCTCCGGTTCCGACTGCGGCTACTCGGGGCAGTCTCATCCCGCGCCCCAGTATTATCATCGCGTTCGCGCACCGTTGCTTCGTTGTTGGCGTTTTCTACCGGGTGATTGGTATTCGCCTCGCCTTCCGCGGGAGCTTCGGTGGTTTCCGAATTATTATTTTCGCCGGCTTCAGCGCGCTCACCGGGTTCGCGGTTGCGTCCACGTCGCCGGTTCGAACGTCGGCGGCTGGAGCGCGACCGTGGTGCCTGCGTCTCTTCTTGCGTGGCGGTTGATTCAGGTCCTGGTTGCTGGGTCTGGGTGTCAACTTCGACGGCGAGGGGGGCTTATTACTCTCTACGAGCTTTTCAGCGCGCTCGCCACCACGGGTTTGGGCTGCCGACCGTCGTCCATCTTGACGGGCGTCGCCACGGCGACCTTCTTCCGACTTTGCAGTACGGTCGCGCGACGGCTTGTCGCGCTTGCGCGCGTTATCGTCTGTACGGGTGGAGGAGGATTGTTGCGAAGGAACGATACGCGCCTGCGGCCTGGGCCGAGGGGTGGATTCTGCAGGTTGTTGCGCACTGCCTGCCTGTTCCGGCATGGGGGCAAACAGGCTATGCCAGATACGCGTAATCAAACCTGGTTTGACACCTATTTCGGGTACGCTCGCATCGACCGGTGTGGACGGGCTGGGTTCTACGGGCGGGGGGCGATCATGGAAACCGCCGGCGCTTGTTGGGTGACGCTGGGACCATTTGACTTGCTTGTCTGAACGGTGGGTTCTGGTGCCGTCTCTATCAGCTTGTAGCTGAGTTGTTCACTAGCATCCTCTTCCTTTGGTTTGCCGTCGTCTCGCACTCGCTCGAGTTCGAAATGAGGTGTTTCCAAGGTGGGGGTGGGGACTACAACGATCTGTACACGGTGGCGCTGCTCGATATCCGTCAAAGTGCTGCGCTTTTCGTTAAGCAGGAAGGTGCCTACCTCCACTGGTAC
Source organism: Acidihalobacter yilgarnensis (assembly GCF_001753245.1). NCBI lineage: Bacteria > Pseudomonadati > Pseudomonadota > Gammaproteobacteria > Chromatiales > Ectothiorhodospiraceae > Acidihalobacter > Acidihalobacter yilgarnensis. Next base: position 1,776,868 of record NZ_CP017415.1, read on the forward strand.
CTTGGTAACAATCTGGGTGGTCTTGTCCTTGATCGCCTCTTCTTCTATCAGACGGATCACCGCAAGCGCGAGGGATTCGACATCCCTAATCGTGCCATGACCGCTGCAGCGCGGGCAGACGATATGGCTGGATTCGCCCAAAGAAGGACGTAGGCGCTGGCGTGACATCTCCAGCAACCCGAAGCGGGAGATGCGACCGATTTGGACGCGTGCACGATCTAACTTGAGCGCATCACGCAGGCGGTTTTCGACCTCGCGTTGATGCTTGCTTGGCGCCATGTCGATGAAATCGATGACCACAAGACCGCCGAGATCCCGCAGGCGGAGTTGACGTGCAACTTCGTCGGCAGCTTCGAGATTGGTATTCAGTGCAGTTTCTTCGATATCGCAGCCCTTGGTCGACCTTGCCGAGTTGACGTCAATAGAGACCAGTGCCTCGGTATGATCGACGACGATGGCACCACCGGAGGGAAGACGTACCTCGCGGTCGAAGGCGCTTTCGATCTGATTCTCGACCTGATAGCGGTTGAACAATGGAACTCGGTCTTCGTAGAGCTTGATCTTGCGTGCGCTCTGCGGCATGACCTGGTGGACGAAATCCAGGGCCTGCTCATAGACCTTGGCATCGTCGATGATGACTTCCGAGATGTCATTGCGAAAATGATCGCGCAGAGCGCGGATGATAACGTTGCTTTCCTGATAGATCAGGCAGGGAGGTTTGCGTTCGGTCGAGGCCGTGCGAATGGCTTCCCACAGCACCATCAGGTAATCAAGATCCCACTGCAGCTCCTCCGCCGTTCGGCCGACACCGGCGGTACGCGCGATCAGGCCCATTCCCTCGGGCACTTCAAGCTGGCTCATGGCGTCACGCAATTCACTGCGGTCGTCGCCCTCGATACGCCTCGAAACGCCACCTGCCCGCGGGTTGTTGGGCATCAGCACGAGGTAGCGGCCAGCCAGGCTAATGAAGGTAGTCAACGCGGCACCCTTAGTGCCCCGCTCCTCTTTTTCAACCTGTACGAGCAGCGTTTGCCCCTCGCGGAGCGCCTCCTTGATCGTTGGTCGCGCAGAGGCGTCCCGTACCTCTTCGGCGTAATACTCGCGCCCGACTTCCTTAAAGGACAGAAAGCCGTGCCGGTCGCTGCCAAAATTGACGAAGGCGGCTTCTAGGCTGGGCTCAACCCGGGTGATGACGCCCGTGTAGACGTTGGATTTCTTCTGTTCGCGTGAAGGAACTTCGATGTCTAGGTCGTACAGCCGTTGGCCGTCGACCATGGCCACGCGTAGCTCTTCGGGCTGCGTGGCGTTGATCAGAATGCGTTTCATGGATTGACGTGTCTCTATAGGAGAGCCCAGCCGCCGTTGTCTGGGGGCGACCGGGTAACCGATCGTGCGCGCTGAATAGGCTTCCGAAATACAGGATCAGCCAGTCGCGGATCAACCGTTGTGTCTGGGTCGGCCAGTAGCGGCGACGCGGGGCTCTAGGTTTTGTTATGCCGTTTGTGTGCCTTGCATGGTGCGGATGATCTAGCCTGCCGACGCACGACGATACGGGAAGCGATACCGGTTCGCCGTATATATGAGTCGTGCAAAGGCCATCCATGAACAAGGTCAAACGGTACCTTACGTGTTTGGGGTCACACCCGCTTTGGGTGCGCCCCTGAAGTGATCCGACTAGGTCCGATCACGGGGAAATCACTGCTGATAGGGGCATCCACAATGCGTATTACCTGTGCCCCTTGCAAATATAGCAAGGTTGAGCGTGCGCATCAAAGCTGGTTGTGTGCTGATATCATGTATTTATGAAAACGACTTCGCAAACCGATTCACCTCGCGTACGCCAAATAGCCGTGGACGAGCAGCACGCAGGCCAGCGCCTGGACAACTTCCTGCTACGCGAACTCAAGGGGGTTTCCAAGAATCTGGTCTATCGTATCGTCAGAAAGGGTGAGGTCAGGATCAACGGTGGCCGGGCCAAGCCCGCGCAGCGATTGGAAGCGGGTGATACGGTGCGCGTACCTCCGATCAACGTGCTGCCGGCTGGCACCGACGCGGCCAGTATTCCCGCGGCTCTGTTGACTCGTATCGAATCCGCGGTTGTACATGAGGACGATGCATTAATCGCCTTAGACAAACCGGCGGGACTCGCCGTGCATGGCGGCAGCGGTCTGCGCTATGGCCTTATCGAGGTGTTGCGGGCGGCACGTCCTAATGCCCCCTTCTTGGAATTGGTCCATCGACTGGATCGCGAAACCAGCGGTTTGCTGCTGATCGCCAAATCACGCGACAGCCTGACACGTCTACACACATTGCTGCGTGGCGAAGGCATGGATAAGCGTTACCTGGCCTTGCTCCACGGCGCCTGGCAGGGCGGCGAACGCCAAGTAGACCTGCCATTGACACGCGAGCAGGGACGGAGCATGGCACGCAATGTCACCGTCAACGACGATGGAAGTGAGGCGCGTAGTCACTTCAAGCCGATTCGCCGATTGTCCAATCACACCTTAATGGAGGTGCGTATCGGCACGGGCCGTACGCATCAGATTCGCGTGCATGCTGCCCATATTGGACACTCCGTTGCGGGCGATGGTCGCTACGGGGATTTCACTGCCGACAGAGCCGAGCGGGCCGTCGGCCTCAAACGCCAGTTTTTGCATGCGGCAGAGTTGCGATTTCAGATGCCTGTCACCGGCCAGCGGTACCATTTCAGGATACCCCTACCGCCTGACCTTCAGGCTTGCCTGGATCGACTGGAGACATCATGAACCGGAAATTTTCCTTGCTGGTGTTCGACTGGGACGGCACCTTGATGGACTCGGAGGCTCGGATCGTGGCCAGTATGCAGACCGCCATGCGCGCACTCGATCTGAACCCGTTGCCGGCTACCGACATCCGCCGAATTATCGGTCTGGGCATTCGTGAAGCGGTGCGCAGCTTGTACGCCGAGGCAGATGAGCATTTTATCTCTCGATTTGCCGATGCTTACCGAGAGGCTTTTCTGCAGGGAGAGGGCATCAGCCAGCGCCTATTTCCAGGCGTACACGATGTCCTGAGCGAACTCGAAGCCACGGGTTATCTGCTTGCCGTGGCCACGGGAAAGGGCAGGGCAGGCCTAGATCGCGGCTTGTGCGAAACCGGCCTGACTCCACGCTTTCACGCAACGCGTTGCGCCGATGAAAGTTTTTCCAAGCCCCATCCGGCCATGATCGAGGCCTTGATGCGCGTTTGCGGCGTTATGCCGGAACATACCTTGATGATCGGAGACACGACCTTCGATCTGGAGATGGCGCGCAATGCTGGTGTGGCCTCGGTGGGCGTGAGTTACGGGGTTCACTCCGTATCGGATTTGCGCGCACTTGACCCGTTGGTGATTCTGGATTGCATCAGCGCGCTACCCTCGTGGCTACAATCCAATCATCGCGGAACTGAAACCGCAAAAATCGCCTGATCGGGTTAATTAGCGTGGGATTCAATGCAGCATCCGGCGATCTCGCTCGCTGCTGTTTGAGGGTTCCCATGGGTTTGGCTGGTGGATGCTGTTAAGCGGCCGGGATGTGCATCCCGGCCGCGCGCAACATTTCGCACAAGCGTATCAGTGGCAATCCGATCAGAGCACTGGGGTCGTCACCACGCATGCGTTTCAGTAGTGCGACACCTAAACCTTCGGATTTGACGCTGCCGGCACAGTCATAGGGTTGTTCGATTTCTAGATAACGTTCGATTTCCAGCGTATCCAGTTCGCGGAACACAATGTCGTAGCTCACCACGTCGTTCCAGGCCACGCCAGTGGCCGCATCCAGCAGGCACAAACCCGTATGGACTTCAATCTGGCGACCAGAGGCTGCTTGCAATTGTGCCCGGGCAGCCTCATGTGTGCCCGGTTTGCCGATGATGGAATCGCCCAATACCACACACTGGTCTGAGCCGATCAGCAATGCCTCTGGAAACCGTTCACGCAGCGCGGTGGCCTTGCTCTCGGAGAGCCTCCTGACCATGGCCTGCGGGGTTTCCGCCTTCCTTGGGGTTTCATCGATGTCTGGCGAAATCGCCTCGAAGGGTAGTTGGAGACGACTCAACAGCTCGCGCCGATAGGGGGATGAAGAGGCCAGCACCAGCTGTCGATTCATGGTGCGATTTCGATAAGGGTCTCGTCAGGATTGACACTCTCGCCCTTAGCCACGTAGACCGCCTGGACCGTGCCGCCGATCGCGGCCTGGATCTCGGTTTCCATCTTCATGGCCTCGATGATGAGCAGCGGATCGCCGGCCTTGACGTTTTGCCCGGCCTCTACCAGTACCTCGATCACCGTACCCGGCATGGTGGTCGAGATTTGGCCTGGGCGTGTGGCCCGCGGTCGTTTGCTGCCACCTGCAGTGCTACGGTGAGTTGATTCACCGTTCTCGCTGTCCAGGGCAACTTCGTCGAGGACCTCGAGCATGATTTCCTCGGGGATGCCGTCAACGGTGACGTAGAAGGGGCGTATTGCGTCACGCCGATGGCCACTGCCGGTGACCTTGATGTGATAGGTTTCACCATGAAGGGTCGCATTGAATTCCAGCGGCGCGGTGCGTGGCGTGGCCTCGGCTTGGGCGGGGACGAGGGGTTGAAGCACTTCAGGTTGTAATGTCGACTCGGCGCGCTGCCTGAGAAATTCCGCGCCGATCTCGGGGAACATGGCTACCGTCAGCACATCCTCCTCGCTACGAGAGAACTCTCCGGCTTCCTGGCGCAGACGATCCATTTCCGGGGGGAGTAGGTCGGCGGGGCGCTGGGTGATGGTTTCCTGGTTGCCGATCGCCTGGCGGCGCACCACCGGGTTGACCCGGCCCGGCGCACGACCGTAGCGGCCCTGGAAGTACATTTTCACCTCATTGGTGATGGTCTTGTAGCGCTCTCCGGTGATGACGTTCAGTACGGCCTGTGTACCGACGATCTGAGAGCTGGGTGTAACCAAAGGCGGATAACCGAGATCTTCGCGCACACGTGGTATTTCGGCGAGCACGGCGCTGAAGCGATCGATGGCCCCCTGTTCGCGAAGCTGGTTGACTAAGTTGGAGATCATGCCGCCGGGTAGCTGGCTGCTGAGCACGCGGGTGTCAACACCCGTGAATTCACTTTCGTACTGATGGTATTTTTTACGTACTTCGCGAAAGTAGAAGCCAATTTCCTGAATCAAGCCTAGATCTAAACCGGTATCGTAGGGTGTGTTCGCCAGCGCCGCGACCATCGCCTCGGTGGGGGCGTGACTGGTCCCTCCGGCAAATGCCGAGATGGCCGTATCGATGTGTCGACAACCGTTTTCTATGGCCATCAAATGACACATCTCCGATTGTCCGGAAGTGGCGTGTGTATGCAAATGAATCGGGCAATCAACCGCGTTCGTGAGGGCAGCGAAGAGTTCGGCGGTGTTGTAGGGCGTCAACAGCCCGGCCATATCCTTGACGACTAGGCTGTCACAGCCCATTTTGCGCAACTGCTTGGCTTGGCGCACGAACTGTTCGATGGTATGGACCGGGCTTTGCGTATATGAAATGGCACCTTGGGCATGCTTGTTTGCGTGCTTGACCGCTTCAATCGCGGTTTTTAGGTTGCGTAGATCATTGAGTGCATCAAAGATACGGAATACGTCGATGCCGTTGCCAGCCGCGCTGGCCACGAAGGCGCGCACGACATCGTCGGAGTAATGGCGATAGCCCAGTAGGTTCTGCCCACGCAGCAGCATCTGTAGGCGTGTTTTCGGTAAGGCCTCGCGCAGTTTGCGCAGACGCTCCCAGGGATCTTCCTTGAGGAAGCGTAAGCAGGCGTCAAAGGTGGCGCCACCCCAGACCTCAAGTGACCAGTAGCCCGCTCGATCTAGCCGTTCGCAGGCAGGGAGCATATCTTCGGTGCGCAGGCGCGTGGCAATCAGGCTTTGATGCGCATCCCGGAGAATGGTGTCGGTGATGTGTACCTGCGTCATGGTTCGTCCTGCCTGGTCATAGGCCGCGATGCGCGGCGAGCGTGGCGGCGATGGCAGCGGCCATTTCGCGCGATGAGCGCTTGAGTGAATAATCGGTTAATTCGGGATGCGCCTCGACGAATCCGGTATCGAAATGACCCTCGATGAATGCCGACGTACCGAGTATCTGCAGATGGTAGGGGATCGTGGTCTTGACTCCGTATACGCCAATGTCGTGCAGGGCGCGTCGCCCGCGTCGCAGCAGACCATCCCAGTCCGGCGCCCAGACCACCAGCTTAGCGAGCATGGAATCATAATGCGGCGGAATGTAGTAACCGGTGTAGATCGCCCCATCGGTACGCACGCCTGGCCCTCCCGGTGCGAAATAACGGGTGATGCGACCGAAACTTGGCAGGAAGTCGTTTTGCGGATCTTCGGCATTGATGCGGAATTCGATGGCGAAGCCGTTGCGCGCGATGTCTTGCTGCGCGTACGGCAACGGCAGGCCGGCGGCAACATTGATCTGTGCCTGCACCAGGTCGATACCTGTAATCATTTCAGTGACAGGGTGCTCGACCTGTAGACGCGTATTCATTTCCATGAAATAAAAACTGCCGTCTTGGTCCAGCAAGAATTCCACGGTTCCCGCATTGGTATAACCGACGGCCTGAGCGGCACGTACGGCGAGTTCACCGATAAGCTCTCGCTGCGCATCGCTCAGCTGTGGTGAAGGTGCGATTTCCAGTAATTTTTGATGGCGTCGCTGGATCGAACAATCGCGTTCGAACAGGTGTACGACATTGCCATGCGCGTCAGCCAGGATCTGGACTTCGATATGGCGTGGGTTGACGACCGCCTTTTCCATGAAAATTTCGGCCGATCCGAAGGCCTTGGTCGCTTCTGAAAGGACGCGATCATAATTGCGCTGCAAGTCGTCCGGAGTGTCGCAACGCCGTATACCGCGCCCGCCACCCCCGGTCGTGGCCTTGAGCATGACCGGATATCCGATTTCGTCCGCCAAGACGACCGCTTCATCGAGACCGCTTAGATTCCCTTCGCTGCCAGGCACTACGGGAACGCCGGCGGCGATCATCGCGGCACGGGCTGCCAGTTTATCTCCCATGCGTTCGATGACCGCCGCAGTGGGGCCGATGAATATGACCCCGCGAGCCTCGCACTGGCGTGCGAACCCGGCATTTTCGGAAAGAAATCCATACCCAGGGTGAATCGCGTCGCAACCGGAGGCTCGAGCCAGATTCACCATGCGATGTATGCTGAGATAGCCTGCCTGGCTGTCGGGTCCTATGTAATAGGACTCGTCGGCCTTCTTCACATGCAGGGCGTGCCGGTCCGCGTCCGTGTATACCGCGACCGAGGTAATGCCGAGTTCGGCGCACGCACGGATAATGCGCACAGCGATCTCGCCACGATTGGCAATGAGTATTTTTTTGATCATGGCGATATTATGGTCGCTGCGTGGTCGCTCGGCGGCAATCTGCGAAGGCACCGAGCCGAAGTATCCCAGCATGCCTTCTGTTGGGCAACCATGGAAAGGCATGCTGCGTCATGGGCTTTGACACACGCCCCATAAAGTCATTAAAATTGCCGGCTTATGTCCGACAAGCTGCCTCAACGTATTGATCCCTTTAGGGCGGCAGAGCAGGGCCGGGAGTTGCGAGGGCGGGTACCCATCGGGCAAATGCCCAGGCTGCTCGCCGCGACTGTCTCCGCTGCCGATGACGGTATCGAGGTGGGGTTTCGCTTTGTGCGGGACGAGGCACAGCGACCGTTTGTCGAGCTGGATTGCCGTGCAATACTGACCCTGCGCTGCGAACGGTGCCTAGGGCGTGTGGATTTTACGCTTGAGTTGAGGCAGCGGCTTGCGCTGGTCGGTGCATCGCCTGGTTTGGATGAGATGGATGAAGACACCCTGTCCGTGGATGAGGATGGGCTGTTTTTGAGGGATCTGCTGGAAGACGAAATACTGCTTGGCCTACCGTTGATCCCGCGCCATACCGCCCTGACGGAGTGTGATCAGGAAAATATTGCCTGGCTTGCCAGGTCAGAGTTTGACGAGACGCCAACCCCCAAGCGGGCGGCCAATCCGTTCGACGTTTTGCGAACATTGAAAGACTAAAATACTGGAGATATCACAATGGCTGTCCAACAAGGCCGAACCACCCCGTCCCGCCGTGGCATGCGTCGCTCGCACGATGCGCTCAAGTCCCCCACGCTTTCCGTCGATCCGACTACCGGCGAGACCCACCGCCGTCATCACATCACCCCGGATGGTTTCTACCGCGGTCGCCAGGTAATCAAGCCGGCAGCTGTCTCCGAGGAATAAGCGTTAAAAATTGATCCGCTTTGCCGGTATGACATGAGGTGCCGCACGTGTTGCGGCGCCGGAGGCTTGCATGACGCGTATCATCACGATCGCCCTGGACGCCATGGGTGGCGACATCGGGCCCTCCGTGACGGTTCCTGCCGCCGTCGAGTCGGTCCGCGAACATAATGATCTGAACCTGATACTGGTCGGCGACGAGCAAGTCATTCGCGCCGAACTTTCGCGTCTGGGTACAAGCGAAAGCGAGCGCATGAGCGTCTTGCATACGACACAAACCGTCGGCATGGACGAACCCCCCGCTCAGGCGCTGCGCGGGAAGAAGGATTCATCCATGCGTGTTTCGATCAATCTGGTCAAGGACGGCCGCGCTCAGGCTTGTGTCAGCGGCGGGAATACTGGCGCGCTTATGGCGACCGCCAAATATGTACTCAAGACACTGCCTGGCATCGACCGCCCGGCTATTTGCACCACCATTCCCGCGATCAAGGGGCACACCTACGTCCTGGATCTCGGCGCCAACGTCGATTGTTCGGCCGAGCAGTTGTATCAGTTTGCCGTGATGGGTTCGGTGTTGGTCAGTGCGGTCGACAATCAGGCGAAACCCCGTGTTGGCCTGCTTAACATTGGCCAGGAAGACATCAAAGGCAATGACCAAGTTCGCGGCGCTGCGCAGCTACTTGAAGGCAGCGATCTCAATTACATAGGCTTCGTGGAAGGGACCGATATCTTCCTCGGCGAAGTCGATGTCGTGGTCTGCGATGGTTTTGCCGGCAACGTTGCACTCAAGACCATGGAAGGCACCTCCAAGACCATTGCGTACTTTCTGCGGGAGGAATTCAGCCGATCCTGGCTGACACGCCTCGCTGCACTCTGTGCATCGCCAGTCCTGAGCGCACTCAAACGCCGTATCGACCCACGCAAATACAACGGCGCGAGCTTCCTGGGCCTGGGCGGGATCGTGGTGAAGAGCCACGGTTCATCGGATGCCGTAGCTCTGCGCACAGCCATCGAAGTTGCGCGGCTCGAGGTTGAAAAGGCCGTGCCCGAACGCATCGACAGTCAGCTCGAGGCGCTGCTGTCAAGGCGCACAAGCGTATGACGATCTACGCACGCATTACCGGCACCGGAGGCTATCTGCCGGAACAGGTGCTGACCAATCATGATCTTGAGCGCATGGTGGAAACCTCGGATGAATGGATTACCGAGCGCACCGGCATCAAGAAGCGACACATTGCGGCGGAAGGAGAGGCAACCTGCGATCTGGCAGAAGCCGCCTCGCGGCATGCGCTGGAAATGGCCGGGCGCCGTCCAGAAGATATCGACCTGATCGTGGTTGCGACCACAACACCGGATCGTATCTTTCCGAGTACCGCGTGCCTGTTGCAGGCCAGACTCGGTGTGCCAGGAGGCAGCCCTGCCTTCGACATTCAGGCCGTATGCACGGGTTTTGTCTACGCCCTTAGCGTTGCTGATAAATTTATTCGTTCCGGGAGCGCGCGATGCGCCTTGGTCGTGGGCGCCGAAACTTTTTCGCGCATACTCGACTGGACCGACCGTTCTACCTGCGTACTGTTCGGCGACGGGGCAGGGGCGGTGGTGCTTGAGGCCAGCGACGAGGCGGGTATCCTGTCTACGCACTTACACGCTGATGGGCGTTATGAGTCCTTACTCAACGTACCTTATGGTGTATCCGAGGGACATGAGCATCTGGAGGCGGGCGAAGCCAAGGTCAAGATGCGCGGCAACGAAGTTTTCAAGATCGCGGTCAACACCTTGGGGCGTATCGTCGACGAGACCTTGGCCGCCAATGGTCTGAGCAAATCCGACGTCGACTGGCTCGTTCCACACCAAGCCAACATCCGCATCATCAAGGCCACCGCGCGTAAGCTCAGCATGCCCATGGAGCGCGTAGTAGTCACAGTTGATCAGCATGGCAATACCTCCGCGGCCTCGGTGCCCTTGGCGCTTGACGTCGCCGTACGTGATGGCCGTATACAGCGTGGTGAAATGGTTTTGATGGAGGCATTTGGCGGTGGGTTTACCTGGGGTTCTGCGATCCTGAAATTCTGAAACCCGGACAAGACCGCACCCCTTGCAAAAGGAGCGACTCCGGCCTTCGCCCCAAGGAGAACGTGATATGGCCACCGAAATCGAGCGTAAGTTTCTGGTGCTCTCTGATACGTGGCGTGCTCATGTCACCCGCGCCACACGCTACCGTCAGGGTTACCTCGGGCCCGCCGAGACGAGTTCGGTACGCGTTCGCGTATCGGACACCAACGCGTACTTGAATATCAAGGGCGCTACGGTTGGCGTAACGCGCCTAGAATACGAATACCCTATCCCGAGTGCCGATGCGCATGAAATGCTTGATCGCCTCTGCCGTAAGCCCTTGATCGAGAAGACGCGTCATCTCGTTGATCATGCGGGCCATTGCTGGGAAATCGATGTGTTCGAAGGTGACAATGCGGGGCTGATTGTCGCTGAGATTGAACTCAAGGCGGAAGACGAACTCTTCGTACGTCCTGACTGGTTGGGCAAGGAGGTTTCGGATGATACCCGATACTACAACGTCAGCCTTGTCACCCAGCCCTATAAGACGTGGGGAGATGCACCCACGAAATCCTCATGAGCGTAAAGGCTTTCGATCCTGCTTGTCGGCGTTGCGATCGTCTCGCCGGCTTCCTTGACAAGGTCAAGGAACGTCACCCGGAGTATCACTGCGCGCCCGTCGCTCCTTTCGGGCCTCGCCGCGCACGTCTGCTCATCGTCGGTCTGGCGCCTGGCATGCACGGCGCCAATGCCAGCGGCAGGCCATTTACGGGGGACTATGCCGGCATACTCCTGTATCGCACGCTGCATCGCTACGGATTCTCTAATCTCGAGGTGGTCAGCGGTCGCGGTGATGGATTGCTCTTGCATGACTGCCGAATTACTAACGCAGTCAAATGCTTGCCTCCCGAAAACAAGCCTACCGGACCCGAAGTTGCTGCTTGCAATCCATACTTGGCGGCTGAATTTCGAGCCATGCCATCAGGATCCATTGTGCTCGCACTGGGCGGCATCGCCCATAAAGCGACGATCCGCGCTTACGGCCTCAAACAGACGGATTACCCTTTTGCGCATGCGGCCGAATATGATCTGCCCGATGAGCGGCGCCTCCTGGCCTCCTACCACTGCAGCCGCTACAACACTCAAACCAAGCGGTTGACCGAATCGATGTTTGACGCCGTAGTGCGACGCGCACGCGATTATCTCGATGGATAGGACCGAGCCCGCGCCCTTCGATTCTGCCGGATTTCTCAAAAACCTGACCCATCGGCCAGGCGTCTATCGGATGTTGGGCGTCGATCAGGAATTGCTCTATGTCGGCAAGGCCAAGGATCTCAAGAAACGCGTCACAAGCTATTTCCGCAATCGTCTATCGAGTCCACGCATACGTGCGATGGTGGCGCAGATTCAGAGTATGGAAGTCACGGTTACGCATACCGAGGCCGAGGCGCTATTACTGGAAAACAACCTCATCAAGGCGCATCACCCGCGTTACAACGTCTTGTTGCGTGATGATAAGAGTTACCCCTATATATTTGTTTCACAAGGAAATGGATATCCGAGAATCGGGTTTCATCGGGGCCCGAGGAAGTCCCTGGGACGTTATTTCGGGCCATATCCTTCGGCACAAGCCGTGCGCGAGACACTGAGTACCCTGCAGCGACTTTTCCGCGTGCGCCAATGCGAAGACAGCTTCTTTGCCAACCGTTCACGTCCGTGCCTGCAATACCAAATTAAGCGCTGTACCGCACCGTGCGTCGGCTTCATTGAGCCCATGGATTACCAAGGCGATATTGCTCGTGCGATACAGTTTCTGGAGGGTCGATCGAGTGATTTGATCAATGAGCTGGTTGGCGAGATGGAGCAGGCTTCAGCGGTTCTGGCATTCGAACGCGCCGCACGATATCGCGACCAGATCGACACGCTCAGACAGATCAGCGAGCGTCAGTATGTTAGCTCAGATAATGGTGGAGATATTGATCTCGTTGCCTTGGCTCGTGCCGGCGATAATGCCTGTGTCCAGGTGTTTTGTATTCGCGGAGGGCGGAATCTGGGTAACAAGGCGCTATATCCGAAAATACCCGCCGATATTGAAGCCGCTGAAGCCATTCAGGCCTTTCTGGAACAGTATTATCTTGATCGCGATACCCCCGCCGAAATCATCGTGACGCCACCGCCCAGCGAGGCCGATATCCTGGCTGAAGTGCTCTCGGCACAAGTATCGCGCCGCGTCGTCATCACGAGCGCCGTGCGCGGTCAACGAGCGCGTTGGCTTTCGCTTGCAGCGCAAAACGCCGAGCAGGCATTGCACGCGCGTCAAGCGGGACGAGCCAATGTGACCCACAGACTGGAGGCGCTGCAAGCAGTCCTCGCTCTGGATCAGGCGCCTGCTCGCATAGAGTGCTTCGACATTAGCCACACGCGCGGCGAGGCTGCAGTTGCCTCATGTGTGGTATTTGGCACCGAGGGAGCGGTCAAGTCCGATTATCGGCGTTTCAATATCGAAGGGATCACGCCTGGCGATGATTATGCCGCGATGCACCAAGCGCTCACGCGGCGATATTCACGACTCAAATCTAGTGACGGTGCGATGCCGGATGTCCTGCTCATCGATGGTGGACGAGGACAGGTGCACGAGGCCGAACGGGTGTTGGAGGAACTTCAGATCAACGATGTCGTGATCGTCGGGATAACCAAGGGCGAGGGGCGCAGACCCGAGTTCGACACGCTGACCTTGAGTCGACATGGCCCGCCCGTTAGACTGCCTTCGCATCATTTGGCGCTGCATCTTGTGCAGCAAATCAGGGATGAGGCGCATCGGTTTGCAATTAGCGGCCATCGCCAGCGCCGCACAAAGGCGCGCACAACGTCTCCATTGCAGTCGATTCCGGGGCTTGGCCCCAAACGCCGCCAGCAGGTCTTGATGCACTTCGGCGGCCTGCGCGGCATTGCCCGCGCGGGCATTGAAGAACTGGCCAAGGCGCCAGGCATCAGTCGACGGTTGGCTGAACAGATATATGAACATTTTCATGGCGATGCCGGATGATCCTCAACATACCTATCATGCTGACGCTGTTGCGGATTGCCCTGATCCCAGTGTTTATATTGGTGTTTTATATGCCTTGGCACTGGGCTCCCCCACTGAGCGCGCTGATCTTCACGCTGGCGGGGATCACGGACTGGGCAGACGGGTATCTTGCTCGCCGATGGGACCAGACATCGCGCTTCGGCGCATTTCTGGACCCGGTAGCGGACAAGCTGATGGTGACCTCTGCCTTGGTCATGCTCGTTGAGCAGTACACCTCCCCCTGGCTGACAATCCCGGCCATCGTGATCATTGGTCGTGAGATTACCGTTTCCGCCTTGCGTGAATGGATGGCCGAAGTCGGGGAGCGCCGTAAGGTGGCCGTCGCCTTTGTTGGGAAGCTCAAAACCGCGACTCAGATGGCCGCACTGGTATTTCTGTTATATCAATGGCCTTTGTTCGGCATCGACATGCGCCAGCTTGGACTGATTCTGATCTACGTTGCTGCCTTCTTCACCCTTGTCTCGATGTTTAAGTACCTGTCGGTTGCCTTCCGTTCCTGAAATTATCAGCGCGTTGCTTCGTTGGTTTCAGTCAAGGGCGTTGACGGTTTCGTATGAATGACATATAAATGCGGCCCCGCCGTAGATTGGCTGCTTTAAAAGCGATCTCTGGCGGAGTTTGCCGGGAGTGAGAAACCTGGTTGACATAAAAATACCGGGCCGATAGGATTGTCGCCCTTCGCGGGAATAGCTCAGTTGGTAGAGCACAACCTTGCCAAGGTTGGGGTCGCGAGTTCGAGTCTCGTTTCCCGCTCCAGATTCTCTCAAAACCCCGGCGCTGCCGGGGTTTTTCGTGTCGGCGCCGATGATGCTATCATCCGGCGCAACCCAAAGGCTGGGTGGCAGAGTGGTCATGCAGCGGCCTGCAAAGCCGTGTACGCCGGTTCGATTCCGACCCCAGCCTCCAATCCTTAGAAGTATGTATATGCCGGCCCGGATGGCGAAACTGGTAGACGCAGGGGACTTAAAATCCCCCGGCTTAGGCCTTGCCGGTTCGAGTCCGGCTCCGGGCACCATCCCGTACCGGCTTGTACATCGATCCCTATCGCGAGGGCACTAGGATGGGCCTAGGCCAAGTCATGCTGGATATTGAGGGCACGACGCTGACCTCCGAGGCGCGTACTTGTCTGCTGCACCCACGCACCGGTGGCGTGATCCTGTTCACGCGCAATTTCGAATCCGTCGACCAGCTCTGCGCGCTGACCGCCGAGATCCATGCGTTGCGCGACCCGCATCTGTTGATCGCAGTCGATCACGAAGGCGGGCGAGTACAGCGGTTTCGCGATGGCTTCACGCGCTTACCCCCTGCCGCGTCCTTTGGGGGCATCTTTGACCTGAATCGAACACAAGGCTTACACCTGGCGGAACAGGCTGGCTGGCTGATGGCGGCCGAGCTGCGCGCGGCTGGCGTGGATTTCAGTTTCGCCCCGGTGCTCGATCTGGCACATGGAGTGAGTGGCGTGATCGGAGATCGTGCCTTCCACCGTCAACCCGCCGCCGTTACAGCATTGGCACAGGCCTATATTCGCGGCATGCGGCATGCTGGAATGCCGGCCGTGGGCAAGCACTTCCCGGGCACGGCGGCGTACGTGAGGACTCACATCTCACTCTGCCTGTGGACACGCGCGAGTTGCTGGAAATCGAGACACACGACCTACGCCCGTTTGCCCAATTGGCGGATGGGGCGTTGGCCGGCATCATGCCGGCGCACGTCCAGTACAGCCAGGTGGATGCGACGCCTGCCGGGTTTTCCAAGTTTTGGTTGCAGGAAATGTTGCGAGGGAAGCTCGGCTTTACGGGCGCTATTTTTAGCGATGACCTGAGCATGGTCGGTGCCGAATTTGCGGGAAATTATGCCTCTCGGGCCCGAGTTGCGCTGGAGGCCGGTTGTGACATGTTGCTGGTCTGCAATCATCCGAGGGTGCAATCGAAGTTCTCAACGCACTTGAGACGCGTGAGCCGGATCCGGTTGTCCAGGTGCGTTTGGCGCGCATGCATGGGCAGGGCGCGTCGATGGGATTCGCGCAGCTGCACGCACGCGCAGAGTGGCATGCGGCTGTTACGGCATTGGCTGCATTGGCCGCCACCCCGTCGCCGGAACTCAATGTCTGATCCACTGACGGGGACCCAGGAGGGGGAGCATGGATTGGAGTGAAATTTTGCATGCCGTATCGTCTTTCATGCAGCGTCATGATACGGCCGATTGGATGGTGCAGGTCTTTCTGGTCATTTTTGTGGCTGTCGCCGTGAATGCAATCGCGGGTAGATTGTTGGAACGGCTCGGTCGGGAAACGACCAAGACGCGCAATGTTTGGGACGATGCACTGGTCAACGCAGCTCGGCGTCCATTGCGGCTGATTATCTGGGTCATCGGCATCGGTTTCGCCGGCGACATCATCCTGCACGACACTGGCGCCACGTTGTTTACCGCGGTCAATCCGCTGCGCACGGTCGGTGTGATCGGTTCTCTGGTCTGGTTCGTGGTGCGTTTCGTGCGTGAACTAGAAGAAAACCTGGTGGCGCAGCGTCAGGCACGTGGCGAACCGGTGGACTTGACCACGGCCAAGGCAATCGGGCGTCTGGTGCGTGCCTCGGTGCTCATCACCGGCGCCTTGATCGCATTGCAAAGCCTTGGATTCAGTATTTCTGGCGTATTAGCCTTTGGCGGCATCGGCGGGATCGCCATCGGTTTTGCCGCACGCGATATTCTGGCCAATTTCTTAGGTGGATTGATGTTGTACCTTGACCGTCCCTTTGCGGTAGGGGACTGGGTCAGTTCACCGGATCGTGACATCGAAGGTACTGTGGAGGATATCGGCTGGCGTCTGACGCGCATCCGTCGCTTCGATAAACGTCCTGTATATGTACCAAATTCGTTGTTCGCCAACATGGCCGTGGTGAATCCCTCACGCATGAGCCATCGCCGTATCTACGAAACCATCGGTATCCGCTACGATGACCTTGCCGCAATGGGGCCGATCGTGGCGGCAGTGGATTCAATGCTTCGCGGGCGCGACGATATCGACACGACGCAAACCCTGATGGTCTATTTCACCGCCTTCAATCAATCCTCCTGCGATTTCATGGTCTATTGCTTCACGCGGACCACCGTCTGGGCCGAGTATCTGGCTGCCAAGCAGGACGTGCTGCTCTGCGTTGCCGAAATCGTAAACGCGCATGGTGCAGAGATCGCCTTTCCGACAAGAACCTTGCACATCGCCGCGCCGACACCGACGGCTGCACTCGAGGAAATGCTTTCTTGAAGCGCCTCCGCATCGGCCTGGCTCTTGGCAGTGGCTCGGCTCGCGGCTGGGCCCATATCGGCGTCATCCGTGCGCTCAAGGCGCGCGGTATCGAGCCCGACGTGGTCACCGGCACCTCGATTGGCGCCTTGGTCGGTGCTGCCTATGTCACCGAGACACTCGATCCTTTCAGCCAATGGGTTGAACGCCTGAGCTGGCGTGAAATGGTTAGCCTGCTGGACGTGCGCTTCAATGGCGGCCTCATTGATGGTGAAAGACTGCTTGATGCACTGGAATCGTTGATCCCGGAACGGGATATCATGTCCTGCGGCATTCCTTATGGTGCGGTCGCCACCGACCTGACCAGCGGCAATGAGGTCTGGCTCCGCGATGGGTCCATTCTCGCTGCGATACGCGCGTCCATTGCCTTGCCGGGTCTGTTTTCGCCAACACAGCTTGACGGCCGCTGGTTGGTTGACGGCGGACTGGTCAATCCCGTGCCGGTGTCATTGTGTCGAGCCTTAGGAGCGGATCTGGTCATTGCGGTCGACCTCAACTCCGACCTCTTGCGCCGACACGACATCCCGGACCCGCAGGCACCCGACCCGGCACCGCGGGAGGCTGTCATCGAAGACGGGGCGCTACTCGGCGGCCCATGGATGCGCTGGTTGACACGACTCGTGCGTCGTCAAGGTGGCGACAAGCGTCGTGACGTGGAGTGGCCGTCTATCCTCGAGGTTGTGGCGCGCAGCTTGAATATCATGTCAGTACGGATCACTCGCAGTCGCATGGCCGGCGACCCGCCAGATCTGTTGCTAATGCCCAGGCTTGCACATATCGGCCTGATGGAGTTCCATCGCGCGGAGGAAGCCATCGGCGCAGGGCGCGACGAGGTTGAGCGCATCGGTGCGGAACTCGACGCGATACTGGGTCGTCGGCCTGGCAACTGAAACGACGCATCTTCGACCGGACACCCGGGAAATATTAGAAAGTGCTAAAGGTGGCAAACCCCAAGGCGCATGCCTATAATGCCGCCTCCTTTATGATGCACTATGGAGTGATCCCATGGCTGACAAGCTGTTGATCGTGATGGTGAACACCGACCCCGCCAACCCGTCTGAGCTGGGCGCGCCGTTTTTCCAGGCCACCGTGGCCGCAGCGATGGAATATGAAGTCGAGGTGATCCTGACTGCCCGCGCTGGTGAGCTGGCCATAAAGGGTGTTGCAGAAAAGCTGTACGTTCAAGAAGGCAGCGAAAAGTCGGTATACGACTTCATCAAGGATGCACATGAAGCCGGTGTATCGTTCAAGGTCTGCACTCCGACCCTGGATCTGTGGGGCAACGATCTGATCCCGGAAATCGAGGAAACCGTTGGCGGCGCCTACGTGATCAGCGAGGCGATGGACGACGACACCGTCACCTTCACTTATTAAAGGAGACAACGATGGGCGGCACTGCCTCTGACGAACGGACCGTGCCGTCCGTTGAGCCGGGTCCAAAAGATGCGGCCCGCATTTTACGCGAAGCTGATTGCTTGCACACCACGGCAGAAGTGGAACAGGCGATCAACGCGTTAGCGGCTTCAGTGAGTCAGGCCTATGGCTCACTGAACCCGTTGTTGTTGGTGGTGATGACCGGCGGCTTCGTGTTTGCTGGCCAACTGCTTACCCGATTGAATTTCCCCCTTCAGGTCGATTACCTGCATGCCACCCGCTACCGCAGCGGCACACAGGGGCATGAGGTCGAGTGGCGTGTACACCCCAAAATCCCCCTCGAAGGGCGCCATGTTCTGGTGATCGATGACATTCTCGATGAAGGACATACCTTGCACGCTGTGCTTGGAAACTGCCGTGCCGCCGGTGCGAAGAGCGTCAAGACCGCCGTCTTGGTCGAGAAACACCATGATCGCAAGTTCCTGGATATCCAGGCAGATTTTGCGGGTCTGGCGGTAGCGGATCGCTATGTCTTCGGTTATGGCCTCGATTATCACGAATATCTGCGCAACGCGCCCGGTATCTATGCGGTTGTCGAAGACGAGGGCGGGACCGGGGCATCTTCGGCATGAGTGAGATCGCGATCATCGGTGGTACCGGACTGACGCGACTCGGCAGTCTTGAAATTGCTCGCCGCGAGGTGATCCACACACCGTACGGCGAACCTTCCGGCCCTGTGACACACGGTCATTTGTTCGGACGGGATGTTGCCTTCATTCCGCGGCACGGACCCGGACATACCATCCCACCGCATCAGGTCAATTACCGAGCAAACCTTTGGGCATTGCAACATATCGGCGTAAGCCGGGTGATCGCAGTGGCCGCGGTAGGTGGTATCGGCGATGAGATGTTTCCCGCCCGGCTCGTCATCCCGGATCAGATCATCGACTATACCTGGTCGCGGGCGCATACCTTTTACGAGGGTAATCTCAAACAAGTCACGCACGTGGACTTTACCGAGCCCTACAGCCCTGATCTCCGCCAAGCCATGATCCAAGCCTGCATCGCGGTCGGAATCGATGCTGTCGGTCACGGCACCTATGGCGCTACCCAGGGCCCGCGGCTGGAATCGACCGCCGAAATCAACCGGCTGGCGCGTGACGGCTGCGACCTCGTCGGTATGACCGGCATGCCCGAGGCAGGGTTAGCCAGGGAACTCGGTCTCTCCTACGCCACCTGCGCGGTGGTGGCCAACTGGGCGGCCGGACGAGGCGAGGGTGAGATCACCATGGATGAAGTCGGTCGTAATCTTGATGCTGGCATGCGCGATGTTGCCCGCATGCTTGAAGCTCTGATGCCGCGTCTTTAAGAGCTGACCTCCGGCAAAGGGTGCATTATTTGCCTTTTAATCTGCCAAAGCCTTCAACGATATCACTCGGATGAACCATTGATGCCCGCCACGCGCGCATCGGTGGTATTTCCCGGTCGCCACGTATCCACGCATAGCGATGAATCGAATACCCAGGGCGCACCCGGTCCCGGTTGCGTGCAGTGGATATCGAGCAGCGCGGCAAACGCTCGACGCCGGATCGGGCGCGCACCAAAGCTTTCCAGATGCGCGGTGTCCTGCTGGCAATCGATGAAGGGAAACCCCCAGGTGTCGAGTTGACAGGCGAGCGAGGCCAACGCGATTTTGGAGGCATCGCGTACCCGGCTGAACATGGATTCCCCAAAGAAAACTCGTCCGATCGAAACGCCATAAAGTCCCCCGATGAGCGTGCCGTCTGCTGTACGCACCTCAACCGAGTGCGCATGTCCGAGTTGATGCAATTGCATGTACGCTTGTTGCATCTCGGCGGTGATCCAAGTGCCGCGCGAGGCGCCACGAGGCGCCGCACAGGCTTGTATGACGGCTGAGAAGTCCGTGTCCAACGTGACGCGATAATCACCATTACGCAGCGTCTTTCTAAGGCTTCTGTGTAACCTGAAATGCTTCAGAAACAGGACCGTGCGCGGCTCTGGCGACCACCACAGAATTGGCTGGCTGGCTTCGTACCAAGGGAAAATTCCATGGCGATAGGCATTGAGAAGGCGCTCTGGTTCCAGTCCGCCACCGACTGCGAGTAGTCCATCCGGCTCGGTCAATGCCTGATCGAGCGATGGGAAGGGTTGTCCAGGATCACCGGGGTCCAGCCAGGCAAGCTGGGTCACGCGGCCGGACCTTCGTCTTCACGAAAGGGTGATAGGCTCATCAACGATTCGCATTCGCGTTCCATGGCAAGCTGTTCCCGCCGGCAAAAAACCTCGATATGCGGCCGGAATCCGGAATCGGCAATCCAATGGGCAGACCAGGTCCGTGTCGGCAAAAAACCTCTGGCGATTTTGTGTTCGCCTTGTGCGCCTGGTTCGAAGTGCTGAAGACCCTCGGCGATGCAGTAGTCGATTCCTTGGTAATAACAGGCCTCGAAGTGCAGGTCCTCGATTGTTTTGCGACAGCCCCAGTAACGCCCGTACAGTGTGTCTGCGCCTCGAAAATTAACCGCGCCGGCGACCCATTCGCCTTCATGTTTAGCCATCACCAGCACGAAGCGAGACCCAAGTGAGCGCGCAATTTTTTGGAAAAAGTCGAGACTGAGCGTGGGCACACCCATGTGTCGTTCGAAGGTATTCAGATAGAAGTCATGGAAGATCGCGATCAACGCATCATCTAGCATATCTCCATGCATTACATGTAAGGAGACACCCTGTTCGATAACGCGGCGGCGTTCACGCTTGATTTTTTTGCGTTTTCGCGAGCTGAAGGTGGCGAGAAAATCGTCGAAATCACGGTAACTACGATTTTCCCAATGGTATTGACACCCTAGGCGACGCATCAATCCATGCTCACACAAGCGGTCTGTCTCCCCCGGTGGGGTAAATAGCCAGTGCACACCGGATAGCTCATTGCGACGTGCGAACTCCAACGTCTGCGTGATCATGAGGTCGATCAAGGCTGTTGGCTCGGCGATATCCGGGGAGACGAGCAGGCGGCGGCCCGTTGCTGGCGTATAGGGCACAGCAGCGACGAGCTTGGGGTAATAGGGCAATCCACTGCGTTCATAGGCCCCAGCCCAGGCCCAGTCGAAAACGAATTCGCCGTAGGAATTGGTCTTTGCATACAGTGGCGTCGCCGCTACCAGTCGCCCGTCGTCATGGACCAGCAAGTGATGGGGATGC
Organism: Acidihalobacter yilgarnensis; assembly: GCF_001753245.1. NCBI lineage: Bacteria > Pseudomonadati > Pseudomonadota > Gammaproteobacteria > Chromatiales > Ectothiorhodospiraceae > Acidihalobacter > Acidihalobacter yilgarnensis. The sequence continues at coordinate 1,798,178 of NZ_CP017415.1, forward strand.
CAGCCGTAAGGCTGCAGGCACTCGGTTGTTTCGAGGGCATGCAAAAAGGCGTGACTCAGGAATGGATCCCGATCACCCCCCAATGCGTCCCAAGTTTGAGGTTCGATATCCCCCAGGCTTTGATGGATGCTGACTTCGAGTGCCACGCGCCCGCCGTCTGCTCAGCTTTGAGACTTGAGGTGTGCGAGTCGATCGAGATAACGTTCCGCATCCAATGCCGCCATGCAACCGGTGCCGGCCGAGGTGATCGCCTGCCGGTAGACGTGATCCATGACGTCGCCGGCGGCGAAGACGCCCGCTACGCTGGTAGCAGTCGCCTCGCCGTCTAGCCCCGACTTAACCTTGATATAGCCATTATTCATGTCAAGCTGGCCCTCGAACAGACTCGTATTCGGCTGGTGACCGATGGCGATGAACACGCCCATGGTTTCGATATCCTCCGAGGTGCCGTCCTCGGTGTTTTTCAGACGTAGACCGGTCACGCCGCTGCTGTCGCCCAGTACTTCGTCGATCTCGCGGTGCCAGAGCAAGCGAACATTGCCGTTTCGGGCCTTTTCAAACAGATGATCCTGCATGATTTTCTCGGCACGCAGGCTGTCGCGGCGGTGGATCAGCGTCACCTCTGAGGCGATATTGGATAGGTACAGTGCTTCTTCAACCGCGGTATTGCCGCCACCAACGACTGCAACCTTCTGATTGCGGTAAAAAAAACCGTCACAGGTCGCACATGCCGACACGCCCTTGCCCTTGAAACTTTCCTCGGAGGGTAACCCGATGTACTTGGCCGAGGCGCCGGTGGCGATGATCAGCGCGTTGCAGGTGTAGATACCGGAGTCGCCGATCAGTGTATAGGGCTGGGTATCCAATTTGACGGTATGGATGTGGTCGAACACCGATTCCGTACCGAAACGCTCGGCGTGCATGCGCATGCGCTCCATCAGATCGGGACCCTGCACGCCTTCATTATCGCCGGGCCAGTTGTCCACGTCGGTCGTGGTCATCAGCTGGCCGCCTTGCTCAAGTCCTGTGATCAATAGTGGTTGCAAATTCGCGCGCGCGGCGTAGACCGCAGCGGTATAACCGGCCGGGCCGGATCCTAGGATCAGTAGGCGGCTGTGACGAGGATCGCTCATGTATAATCCTTGCGTGGTCGAATGGGTGTATGCCGGATCATCAAAGGGTGGGGGCGATGTTCTCGGCTTTCAATCGCGCGGATGGTAGCGTGAAACCGCAAGTGCGGGCAAAGCGTGTCTGGCTTGAGGCTCTGACCGCGGTCGCCGACACATGTGGCCCATGATTGAAATCAAATATCTGATCTATCAAACTGATAGATCAGATATTTAATGCGGGATGTGATGACCTTGGCCGAATCCACCACTCAAAAGCGCGGCTGGCTGCGCGCGCTTAATGTCAGCCGTACACGCGGCCTGCGCGAGGGTGCGTTGTTCGTGTTCGGTGCGGCAGGCCTGTATCTGCTACTCGCGCTGCTCAGTTATCACATGGGCGACCCGGGATGGTCGCAGACTGGCACGGGCCGACCGGTCGCAAACCTGGCTGGGCGTGCAGGGGCTTGGTTCGCCGATTTTTTCCTGTATTTCGTCGGCTATATGGCTTACCTCGCGCCGTTAATGGTGATTTACAGCGGTTACCTGATTTTCCGGGGCCGGCCGAGCGACGGTGAATTTGATCCGATTGCCTTTGGACTTCGCTGGTTGGGATTCGCGGTTACCGTCGTCTCCGGTTGCGGCCTCTCTACTCAGCATTTCGCACCGGGTTATTTGCCACTGGATGCCGGCGGTGTGCTCGGCGACCTCGTGAACGCGCAACTTTCACCGGCCGTCGGCAAACTCGGCTCTACCTTGATGTTGCTCGGCGTCTTTCTCGCCGGCGTAACCCTTTCCACGGGTCTATCCTGGTTGCGTCTCATGGATCTGACCGGGCGCCTCGCCGTGACCATCGGTCGTATCACCACGCGATCGTTAGCTGCCTGGCGCGAACGCCGCGCGGTCAATCGCGCACGGCAAACACGCGAAGCCGTGGTCAAGGTCAAGACGATCAAACGGGCGCAATTGCCTAAGCCGAAGATCGAACCCAAACTGATCAAGCCGCAGATCAGTGAACGCGTCGAACGCGAACGCCAGATCCAACTCTTCGATGCAGCTACGGAAGGAGGATTGCCTTCACTCGCACTACTCGACCCGCCGCAGATATCGGATGCCGGTTTTTCGGAGGACGCGCTGGCCGCGATGTCCCGTCTGGTTGAACTCAAACTCGCGGACTTTGGTATCGAGGTGGCAGTGGTCGCGGTACACCCAGGCCCTGTGATTACGCGCTTCGAGCTACAGCCGGCAGCTGGCATCAAGGTCAGTCGAATTACCAATCTAGCCAAGGATCTGGCACGCGCATTGGCGGTGGTCAGCGTGCGTATAGTCGAGGTCATTCCAGGCAAATCCGTGATCGGCCTTGAAATACCCAACGAGCATCGCGAAGTTGTCGCACTCTCCGAAATGCTTCGGTCCAAGGCCTACGACGATTCAAAGTCACCACTGACGCTCGCTCTAGGCAAGGACATCGCCGGTATACCCGTGGTGGCCGACCTGGCTCGCATGCCGCATCTGCTGGTGGCGGGTACGACGGGTTCTGGCAAGTCCGTGGCGGTCAATGCTATGTTGCTGAGTCTGCTCTACAAGGCTCCGGCGCGCGACGTACGCATGATCCTGATCGACCCCAAGATGCTGGAGCTGAGTGTCTATGACGACATCCCGCACCTGTTGACTCCCGTCGTAACCGACATGAAGGATGCGGCCAACGCGTTGCGCTGGTGCGTGGCGGAAATGGAACGTCGCTACAAGCTGATGTCCATGCTCGGTGTGCGTAATCTGGCCGGTTTCAACCGCAAGGTGGAGGAGGCGGCCGAGCAGGGGCAGCCGATCGTCGATCCGATGTATAACGCAGCAGCGGCCTTCGACCCCGAGGCACCGCCGCCTACGCTGGAGACGCTGCCCTACATCGTAGTCGTCGTCGATGAATTTGCCGATATGATCATGGTCGTCGGCAAGAAGGTTGAAGAACTGATTGCACGACTGGCGCAAAAAGCGCGGGCCGCGGGCATACACTTGATTCTGGCGACGCAACGGCCTTCCGTGGATGTGATTACCGGCCTGATCAAGGCCAACATTCCGACACGCGTCGCCTTTCAGGTTTCTTCGCGTATCGATTCGCGCACGATTTTGGATCAGATGGGTGCCGAACAGCTGCTGGGCTACGGCGACATGCTCTACCTGCCACCTGGGCGCGCACTGCCGGATCGTATCCATGGGGCCTTCGTGGCCGATCAAGAGGTTCATCGGGTTGTTGAGGCACTCAAGCGCATCGGGCGTCCCAATTATGTTGAATCCATCGTGAATGAACCGCTCCCAGGCGAGGGTATTCCGGGGCTTGATCCTGCCGGCGAAGACGGCCGCGAAACCGATGTCCTCTACGACCAGGCGGTTGCCATCGTCACCGAGTCGCGCAAGGCCTCGATTTCATACATACAACGACGCCTGAAGATCGGTTACAACCGGGCAGCACGCATGATCGAGGACATGGAGGCTGCGGGCATCGTTAGCGCGGTGCAATCCAACGGCAATCGTGAAGTCATCGCGGGTCCGCCACCCGAGCTTTAAACACCCATCAGATAGGCATGAGATGTAAGATAGTCCTCGCCGCGCGCGTCGCGATCCCCGCTCAGTTCACCATCCCGGAGTCCACCCATGTTGCCCCGAATATTGCGGCTATTGCTGTTGTCATACGGTCTGTTCGGCTGGATGCCGGCCCATGCCGACGCCATCGCCAAGCTGGAACATTTTTTTCAACAAACGCATAGTCTCAAGGGACAGTTCGAGCAACGTGTCTACGAGACTAAGGGGCCGTTGCTGCGCACGACCTCGGGGACATTCGAGCTAGCGAGGCCGAATCAATTCAACTGGGCCTATCTCAAACCCCGTGAACAGTTGATCGTGTCGAATGGCAAAAAAATGTGGATTTACGACAAGGACCTTGCGCAGGTAACCGTTACGCCGGTTGCCAAGCAACTCGGACAGGCGCCCATCATGTTGCTTGGCGGAGGCACCCCCCTGAGCGAAAGCTTCAAGCTGAGCGACGACGGTTCTCGCGACAACCTTTCCTGGGTCGAACTGATCCCCAAACAACAACACAATGCACAATTCAACCGCATTCTGCTGGGTCTCAGCGGCGGGCTAGTGCGTCAGATGATTCTGTATGATCAGTTCGGTCATCGGACCGTGATCAACCTTAGCGCCCTCCAACTCGATCCGAACCTGCCAACTTCCGATTTCAACTTCACCGCGCCGCCTGGCGTCGATGTCGTTGATGGCATGTAATCCCACCAATCCATGCCCGATCTGTTCGACAGTGCACCAGACGATCATCGGCCCCTAGCTGACCGCATGCGGCCGGATGGTCTGGAATCGTTTATTGGCCAACGGCACTTGCTGACGCCGGGCAAACCGTTATGGCGGGCGATAGCCGAGGGAAGATTGCATTCGATGGTCCTTTGGGGGCCGCCGGGGACCGGAAAAACCACCCTGGCAAGATTGCTCGCCAGGGAAGGTGGCGCCCAGTTTCTAAGCCTTTCCGCCGTCTTATCCGGGGTCAAGGATATCCGAGAAGCCGTGGCCCAGGCGCGTGCAGTACGTGAAGCTGCGCAGCGCGCGACTGTGTTATTCGTCGATGAGGTCCACCGCTTCAACAAGGCGCAACAGGATGCCTTTTTGCCTCACGTCGAGGATGGTACGGTGTTTTTCGTGGGGGCAACCACCGAAAATCCTTCCTTCGAGCTGAATAACGCACTGCTGTCGCGTGTGCGCACCTACGTGCTCAAGGCACTTGAGGCCGATGACATCCACGATGTACTCAGTCAAGCACTGTCCGATGAGCAGCGTGGACTCGGTGGGCATGGGCTGTCAGCCTCTGAGCAGGCATTGTCGTTGCTTGTGGCTGCGGCAGACGGCGATGCGCGGCGCGCGCTGAACCTGCTTGAATTGGCTGCTGATCTAGCCAGCGCAGAGGCGCAGGGCGGCCGAATTGATGAAACCATCGTGCGTGAGGCCGCCAGCCAGTCGCTACGTCGCTTCGACAAGGGAGGCGAGTATTTTTACGACCAGATCTCAGCTCTGCACAAATCGGTAAGAGGGTCGAATCCAGACGGTGCCTTGTACTGGTTCTGCCGAATGATCGATGGTGGCTGCGACCCTTTGTACATCGCGCGACGGCTGGTACGCATGGCCAGTGAAGATATTGGCAACGCAGATCCGCGTGCATTGGAAATGACCCTCAGCGCCTGGGACACCTACGAACGCCTCGGCACACCGGAAGGCGAACTCGCCCTCGCTCATGCGGTGATTTACCTTGCCGCCGTGCCCAAGAGCAATGCCGTCTACATGGCTTACAAGGCGGCCATGGCCTCTGTGCGTGGACACGGCACGCTGGAGGTCCCATTACATCTGCGTAACGCGCCCACCGGGTTAATGCGTTCGTTGGACTATGGCAAAGACTATCGTTATGCACATGACGAAGCGGGTGCCTATGCCGCTGGCGAACGTTATTTTCCCGATGGCATGCCCGAGGAACGCTATTACGAGCCCAGCGACCGCGGTCTTGAGTCGCGTATCAAGGCACGGCTCGATGAGCTGCGCACACGTGACCATGCCGCACGTAGCAAGCAGGGGGGGTAACGGCGAGGAATCGCCCGTTGATACTCAAGTCACGTACAGCTACTGCAAGTGTTGCTTGTCGTTCACGGCATCCAGTCCGAGGTGTGCAGGGGTAAGCGCCGCTGCACCGCGCACACGAGAGGGCAGGGTGACGGTGCCGCCTGCCATAGGCTCCCGTTCACCAATCCGCGTCCACAGGGCGTCCAGCGCGGCATAGGCGTAGGCCAGCATCGGCAGATAACGTGCGGCCAGCGCCGGCCAACCGAGTAGGGCGTCGAAGTGCTGCACATGCGGGATCCGCCAGAGCACCGGCTGGCGCCCCTGGGTGCGTAGCCAGTCGACATACGGGAGGCTACTGAACGCGACAGGAACCAATCCATCGTCATCGCCATGCACCAGCCAGAGAGGTAGGTCTTCGTGTGGCAAGGAGACGGCTGCTGCCTCAATACCTGTGCGCAGTACGCGTGACGGGGCATCCTCGTCGGTAGATTCGGTAGACAAGGCATATAGGCAAAGCAGCGACTTGATGAGAGGCCGTCCAGCCGCCAAGCTCGCGGGGACCACACCCAAACTGGGGGGATGCCTGGCGCGTCAGCCCACCAGGTGCTGCGCAATAAGGCGCCGGCCGGACGCAACTGACCCTGGGTATCCGGAACCCGTGCCAGAAAGCCTTCCTCACACGGCAATTCACCCATCGGGCGACACAGATATGAGCCTGCATAGACCGCGCCCGCCGCACGCCATATCTCCGTATCGCCGGTCAGCAGCGCCGCCTGTAGCGCCGCCGTGGACCAGCCCATAGTGTGCAGGCGTGACAAAGCCTCCTCCGCGTATTCGGCCGACCTGTTCGTACTCAGTACACCGGCCTCGGCGAGGCCTTCTCCCCATGCGACATGATCCGGCATCGCGTCAGCGTGGCGTGCCTGAGCGATGCCGAGCAGCGACGGCGCAGCGAGGGCGCTGCCGATCAGTAACGCGACTTCACTGGTGTAGTCGTAAAAGGCACGCCCCCGATTCGGCGTGAGGACGTTGGGCGAGATGGCTACCGCGCCATCCAGCTGGTTTGCCGTATCTCGCCCAGCTGCCTGCAAAATCGCCGCGCCGCCGTTGGACAGGCCTGTGGCGATAATACGGGTATTTTCGGGCGAAAACGGTGCAGCGTCGGGATAGGCGCGGTCGAGCATCGCCAATCCAAAATTCAGTGCCTGCAGCACATGATCACCCCAACTCGCCTCGGGGTTATCTCCAGAGTGCGCGTGCTTGATGCCTATGCCGCCTTCAGGGTCGGCGATGAGCGGTTCGAATTCCAGTACGTCTTCGCCTGCTGCGGCGCGGGTACCGTCCAGCCGGACACCGCTCCCGCTATGCGCGTCGAAATACCCGCTGCCGGCGCCCTTGTCGGTATAGACCACCGCACAACCACGTGGCAAACCCCAGGCACCAGCCAAGGCGATGCCACCGTAAATGCCGCGTGAGCCGGGTGAAGCGGTCACGATCAGGCAGCGTATCCTTCGGTCGAAATCGTCTGGAGCCTGCAGTAGAACGCGATGCGAGGTCTGTGCGCCCGGGAGTCGTGCGAAGGCATGATATTCGCGGCCTGGGATGCGTGGGGCCTGTCCATATATTTCGCCAAAGCCCCCAGTGGGTTCGAGGTCCGCGATCGCGCGCCAACTGGCATGGATGGCACGCCGACGCAGTTCCGTGGGCGTAGGTGTTGTCGCGTCCGTGAAGGCCGGTTTGCGTGGGTCGCGCAGTCCGGCAAGACCCAGACCCGCCGTCAGTAGGTCGTCGTCGTGTCGATGCGGGGATTCCCGGATGACGTCCGGTATCGGGTAATCGCTCATCCAGCCCTCTTTATCGACGTTAGGTTCAATTATCGCATCAATAAAACAATGGGTTACAAGTGTCTATTGAAGTCGAAGTAAAGGTACTTAACGACTATTGCCCACGGGCCATATCTCGAAAAGAATGCCAAGCAGAGGTTGATCGACGTAGTTGAGCACGCGACTCCGCGTACGGCGGTGTTCAATGATATGTACGGCCGTGAGGCTGCCGCCAGGCGTGGGTTGAGCGGATGGGTTGTCGATTACGGCGGTATCCTCGATCTGCCGCGTTTGTCCGCTGGACCCGATCAGTGGCTGGCTCGGTATGTTCAGGATCAAATTCGTATATACATGCAAGTAGCGGCTAAGCACGACCTTGATGGTGCCGGACAGGCGATATAGGTGTTGAGGTGACGGTATTTCCACCGATTGCCCGCCCTGAATAACATATCGCGGCGCGGTCAATGCGGGATACAAGGGTGCGTAATCACGGCCAGCAGTGATCGCAACGGGAATGGCTTGCTTGATGGACAACCCCGGCTGCTCCCAGGCCACGTGCGCAAGTACGGTATATCGTCCGCTGGCCTGCAACCGTTTTGCTGCGTCGTCCAACGCATAATCACTGGCCGGCAACGCGACGAAGCCTGAGGCCTGCTGGCCGTTAAACACGTCGACGGCCTGATCCATGTCGGGTGCAGGCAGATTTTGCGGCCATTGCTCCTGGGTGAAGTTATCGGGATCGTTGATCGCGAAAAGAATCATTTCGACGCGGTAACGATTTTGCGCCGGGACGGTCGCGGCCCAGGCCGTAGCCGACGCTAAGGTGGCGCAAGTCACAAGGCCAAAGGCGAACAAACGATGCAGGGCGGATGTCTTCATGGAAGCTCCGGATTAATGTCGCGTAACAGGTGCGCCAAGACGCTCGACGAGCGCATCGATCGCATCGATCCTTTCCGCCACGCCGGGCAGGGGTTGACTCGCGCGTAGCTTGAATTGGCCATCCAACCGATAGCGCTGCGGATCGGATTGCAGCAACGCGATCAGACGCGCGGGGTCGATCACGGTCTGTTCTGAGAATATGATGCGCAAACCCTGGGGGCCAGCCTCCAGCTTGCGTACCCCAAGGGTCGCCAGACTGAGCTTGAGGCGGGTCATTTCAAACAGGTTCTTGGCCGCATCCGGCAGCAAGCCGAAGCGGTCGATCAATTCGACCTGCAGTTCGCGCAGTTCATCCTGACTGTGCGCGCTGGCGATACGTTTGTACAGAATCAAACGGGTATGCACATCGCTGACGTAATCGTCAGGCAAAAGGGCCGGGGCGGCAAGATCGACCTCTGCGCCATGATCGAGCGGTCGTTCCAATTCTGGCAGCTTCCCGGCTTTGAGCGCAGCAACCGCACGTTCAAGCAGCTCGTTGTAGAGGCTGAATCCGATTTCCTGAATCTGACCGCTCTGATCTTCACCGAGCAGTTCACCGGCGCCGCGTATCTCAAGGTCGTGCGTAGCCAGACTGAAACCCACGCCGAGTTCGCCGAGCGATTCGACTGCTTCCAGGCGTTTAACCGCATCCGGGGTCATCGCCTTGGGCGGCGGCGTGATGAGATAGGCATAGGCACGGTGGTGCGAGCGTCCCACGCGACCGCGCAGCTGATGCAACTGGGCCAAACCCAAACGGTCAGCACGATCGATGACGATGGTGTTGGCGTTGGGGACGTCAATGCCGCTCTCGATGATGGTGGTGCAGACTAGAACATCATAGCGCCTGTGATAGAAGTCGAGCATGACCTGCTCGAGGTCACGTTCGCGCATCTGGCCGTGCGCCACGCCGATGCGCGCATTCGGTAATAAGCCGCGCAATCTAGTTACCGCGCGCTCGATGCTTTTGACCTCGTTATGCAAGAAATAGAGCTGTCCGCCACGGCTCAGCTCGCGCGCGCAGGCTTCGCTGATCAGAGAATCGCTCCATTCGTGCACGAAGGTCTTGATGGTATGCCGACGAGGCGGCGGTGTCGCGATAATCGAAAGATCTCGCAGACCGGCCAGAGACATATTGAGCGTGCGGGGTATCGGCGTGGCCGTGAGGGTCAGGAGATCCACCTCGGCACGTAGCTGCTTGAGACGTTCCTTGTGGCGTACGCCGAAGCGATGTTCCTCGTCGATGATCGCCAAGCCCAGGCGTTTGAAATGAATATCCGACCCCAATAGCTTGTGTGTACCGATGACGATGTCCACGGTACCCTCGCTGAGCGCATCGAGGACGGTGTCCTGCTCCTTTTTACTGCGAAAACGGGAGAGCGATTCGATCCGGAACGGCCATTCCGCAAAGCGATCGCGGAAGTTCGTCAGGTGTTGCTCGGCCAACAAGGTGGTCGGTACGAGAATGGCCACCTGATAACCGTTGTGAGCAACAGCGAAGGCCGCGCGCATCGCCACCTCAGTCTTACCGAAGCCGACATCACCACAAACCACGCGGTCCATCGGATGCGGTGCCGCCAAATCGGTCAAAACGGCCTCGATAGCGGTTTGCTGATCGGGTGTTTCTTCGAAGGGGAAGGCCCCCGCAAAGGCTGCGTATTCCTCGCCATCAAGGATGAACGACTGCCCTTGGCGCGCGGCGCGACGTGCGTTGATTTCGAGCAGTTCGGCTGCCGCATCTGAGGCCTTCTCTGCGGCGCGTCTACGCAGGCGCTGCCACTGGTCGCCGCCCAGTTTATGCAGCGGCGCCTCCTCGGGGCTGGCCCCGGTGTAGCGGCTGATCAGATGCAAAGAGACGACGGGTACGTACAGACGATCTCCCCCGGCATATTCAAGCACCAGGAATTCGGCCTCGATGTCGCCGACATTCAATCGACTCAATCCTTGATAGCGCCCCACGCCGTGTTCCTCGTGGACCACTGGCGCGCCCGGATTGAGGTCCGTGAGATTGCGTATGACGGCATCGGCGTCGCGTGTTTGCCGGCGGGTTCGCCGATGCTGCTGCGCACGCTGGCCGAACAGCGATTGTTCATCGATCAATACCAATCCGCGGCCGGGCAACACAACGCCAGCCTCAAGTGGTGCGACGCACAGGCCCAATGGTTCGGATCCCTCGACGAAGTCATCCCAGCGATCAACAATTTTGGGCCTCAGGCCATGTCCGCGCAGCAGATCGGCGAGCGCCTCACGGCGTCCGGCGGATTCGGCGGTGAAGAGCACCCGCCCCGGGGTCTCGTGCAGGAAGCGCCGCAGGGCAGCCGCGGGCTCGGCAGCGCGTGCCTCCAGGCGTAGTGGCGGTAATGGGGCGGTATCGGCCTGCTCGGCGTTCCCGTCCGATTCGGGGCGAGAGGCCCGCAGTAGGGCAAGACAAGGATACTGAGACACCGCAGTACGCAAGCGCTCGATATCCAGATATAGCTCGCCAGGCTCCAGCAAAGGGCGCTCGATGTCATGGCGCCGTTGCTCATGTCGTTCGACGATGAGTGCAAACTGCCGTTCGGCCGCCTGCCAGACATCGCCGGCCAGCATGACGAGCGTGCGCTCGGCGAGATAATCGAATAGCGTCGCTGTCTGCTCGAAAAAAAGAGGCAGGTAGTACTCGATCCCGCCAGGCGGATTGCCCTGACTCACCCCACGGTAAACCGCACTGCTTTGCGGGTCGCCCTCGAAGCGTTCGCGATAACGCCTGCGAAAGGTCTTGATGCCTTCGTCGTTGAGCGGGAACTCGTGCCCAGGCATGAGTTCGATGTGTTCGACGATCTCGCCGGAACGTTGGTTTTCGGGATCGAAGTCGCGAATACTTTCAATTTCATCATCGAACAGGTCGAGACGATACGGGTGCGGGCTGCCCATCGGGAAGAGATCGAGAATCTCGCCGCGTACCGCAAACTCGCCGTGCGCCATCACCTGATTGACCGCGCGGTATCCTCCAGCCTCCAGGTCGAGTCGGAAGGTATCGACATCGAGCCGCTGACCGACCGCAAAGTTCAGACTATGCCCTCTGATGTAGTCCTGTGGCGCCAGCCGCTGCATCAAGGTTTGAATCGGTACTACCAGCACGCCCCGAGTTAGGCCAGGCAGGCGATTGAGGACCGCCAAGCGCTGCGAGACGATATCGTCATGCGGTGAGAAGACGTCGTAGGGTAGGGTTTCCCAGTCCTCTAGATGCAGTACGTCGATGGATTGCGGCAGGAAAAAACGCAGCGTTTGTTCGAGGTGCCAGGCGGCCTGAGTATCCGATGCGATGAGCATGGCCGGGCCATCATGCGCTGCTGCAGCTGCCGCGGCGGCCATCGCCAGGGAAGCCCCCTGGAGATTGTGCATGGTTGCGAGCTCGCCCTTGGCGGCGGGCGTTGGCGGTCTTAGCGGATCGGCAAAACCGGAAACAGTGAGGTGACGGGCGATAGGGGAATCAGGCATGGGTTACGCGCGGTGGAGGATACAATAGCGCGGCATTCTCCCATAGCTCGCCGCGATCTGCAGCGGCAGATCGCGGCGACGGACTTCTGATGTCAGGTTTTCTTGTTCAGCGGGCAGGTACGTATGCCCAGTACCGTATAGAGGCCGCACCAGCCGACGAGGCCCGTGGCAAGCGGTATGACACCTAACCAACCCCAAGGTGTATGCAGGCCGACGAATACTTGCGAGATAAGCAGGAGACCAATGAGTATGCGTAAACCGCGGTCGAGTTTGCCGACGTTCGGATTCATGGCGAACTTCCTCAGTGAGGGGAAGGGGAGGCCGCGCCGCGCAGCACATCTGCGGGCCTACAGAAGATAGCCCATGATACACCCGCTTGGCGGTGTCGAAGCGGATTAACCGGCAGAGAGCGTTCCAGCCGGTAGCTGCATGGTGACGCAATGCAGGCTGCCGTATTGCTGGATCAACGGCACGCAATCAATACCCACGATCTCGCGCCCCGGAAAGGCCTCTGCAAGCGTTGACAAGGCATGCGCGTCGGCAATCGGGTCGGCATAGGTCGGTACCAATACAGTACCGTTGATAATCAGAAAATTGGCATAGGTTGCCGGCAGTCTTTGGCCCGTCTCGTCGAAGTGCGCGCGCGGCAACGGCAGAGGCAACAGCCGGTAAGGTTTACCGTTGCGCTGCTTCAGTGCGCGCAGTTCCTTGGCCATGGCCGTGAGCCCGGCGTAATGCTCGTCGGCAGGATCGTCGCAGCTCGCATAGGCGATCGTGCCCGCATCGCAGAAGCGGGCCAGGGTATCGACATGGCCGTCGGTATCGTCGCCAGCCAGTTCGCCGTGGCTCAGCCAGAGGATTCTGGATACGCCCAGCCAAGCGCACAGCCGTGCTTCGATCTCGGCTTCATCAAGACCGGCGTTGCGGGTTGACGTGAGTAGGCAGTGACGTGTGGTCAGGAGTCCGCCCTCGCCATCGCTATCGATGGCGCCGCCTTCGAGAATAAAATCAATTGGCGTCACGTCCGTCGCAAAGCAGGCGGCCTCGGCCAAGTGCCGATTGATGGCGTTGTCGAGCGCATGAGGGTGCTTGCCGCCCCAACCGTTGAACGAGAAGTCGAGTAGCAATGGCTGCGCGCCATCGGTAACGCCGATGGGGCCATGATCGCGAGCCCAGGTATCGTTGCTCGGTGCAAGGACGTAGCGCGCATTCCCGACGCCGCATGCCCGAAGCTTGTCGTCGATGGTTTCGCGGTGAATGGCGTCGCGACAGACGATCAGTACCTCCTCATGGCGCGAGATCGCCTGTGCCAATTCGAGGTAGACGCGTTCGACCGCGGCCAGTTGCGGTGCCCAGGCAGTGGCCTCGTGTGGCCAAGTGAGCATAACAGCGTCCTGCGGCGCCCATTCGGCAGGGAGCCGCCGCATCGAGTTTTCGGACATGATTATTTCAGCTATGGAAGGTGGTGGTCGGTCGAAAAATCAGGGGGCAAGATGGACACCCGGATGCACGACGGTATGAATGACGTAGCGATCTTCGAAGTAAACGGTGTATTTCGGGTAGACCCAGCGCGTGATCGGCGGGGTATCGATTGGCACCAAGCGTTGTGTCGGCTGGCCAAAGCGCTTGAGCACCTGCTGCATGGTCATACCTCGGTGCGGTTGCATCGGCAGGCGCGCGGCCTCGGGATGCCCGTTGGGCATGATCAGCACCTCTGCCATGACCGGCGAGGCGAGACCGCCGGCCAGGATCAGGCTCAGCGCTAGCAGCGTGCGTGACACCATGACGTACTCCAGCGTGATCGGATGAGGCCGACTATAGCATCGGCCCCAGTCAGCGAGAAGATCACCCGTTCCACTGTCATGGGCGGGTGTGGTTTAATCCCGCCATGTTTCATCCCCTCGAACTCTTCATCGGGCTGCGCTATACCCGCGCCAAGCGCCGAAACCATTTCATTTCCTTCATCACCTTGATTTCCATGCTCGGCATCGCCCTAGGTGTAACCGCGCTGATCACGGTGTTGTCGGTGATGAACGGTTTCGAACGCGAGTTGCAGCAGCGCATACTCGGTATGGCCTCAGACGTGACCGTCACTGAATTCGGGGGCGGATTGCACAACTGGCAACCCCTGGAGAAACGCCTTGCCGGGGCCGCCGGCGTCACCGGCGTTGCGCCTTATGTTCAGGGCGAAGCGATGATCACGGCCGGCCGTGCGGTCAGCGGAGTGCTCATGCAGGGCGTATTGCCCGCGCAACAGGGTGCGGTATCAGACGTCGGCAGACACATGGTTTCGGGACAGCTGACGGCGCTCAAGCCGGGTGAGTTTGGCATCGTCCTCGGACGCGATCTCGCCACCTATCTTGGTGTGGGCCCTGGCGACCATGTGACCGTGATCACACCGGATACCACGGTAACCCCGGCGGGAATTCTGCCGCGTTTTCGGCGATTTACCGTCGTCGGCGTCTTTTCAGTGGGCATGTATCAATACGATCGCAGCATGGCATTTGTCGACATGCAGGACGCTTCACGGCTATTCCGCCTTGATGACGGCATCACCGGCATCCGCCTCAAGCTCAAAAACGTGATGTCGGCGCCGCAGGTTGCGGCTTCGCTGAGCCGAGAACTCGGTTCCAAGTACTGGGTCAGCGACTGGACACAGGAAAACGCCAACTTTTTCCATGCCGTCAAGACCGAGAAAACGGTAATGTTCGTGATTCTGTTCCTGATCGTGGCGGTAGGCGTGTTCAACATCGTCTCCACCCTAGTGATGGTGGTCACGGACAAGCAATCCGATATTGCCATTCTGCGCACGCTGGGTTTGCCACCCGGCCGGGTGATGCGCATTTTCATGATTCAAGGCACGATTATCGGCTTCATCGGCGTACTGATCGGCATTCTCGGCGGAGTCCTGCTGTCGCTGAACGTGGAAACCATCGTCCCTGCGATCGAAAAACTCTTCCACGTCCAGTTCCTGTCTCCGCAGGTGTATTACATCAGCCAATTGCCCTCGCATCTGGAATGGCGCGACGTACTACATATTGGCGTCATCGCCTTCGTGCTCTCGATTCTAGCCACCATTTACCCCGCTTGGCGCGCGGCGCGCACTCAGCCCGCCGAAGCCTTGCGCTATGACTGACGGATGCCGTTCAAGGTGTTGAATTCTCTCCAATCGGGCGAGCCGGTTCTGCAATGCCGACAATTAAAAAAAACGTTCCGCGAAAATGGCCTGCTGGTCGAGGTGCTGCGTGGCATCGATCTGACGGTCATGCCTGGCGAGAAGGTTGCCATTGTCGGCAGTTCGGGTAGCGGCAAGAGTACGCTGCTGCATCTGCTGGGCGGTCTGGAGACGCCGAGCGAGGGCGAGGTCAATGTTTGCGGACAAGACATGGGGCGTCTGCCTGATACGCAGCGTGGCCGACTGCGCAATGAGGCACTGGGTTTCGTCTATCAATTTCACCACCTGTTGCCGGAATTCACCGCGCTTGAAAACGTGGCGATGCCGCTGATGATCCGCGGTGCACATCCGGCACAGGCTTCTCAACGTGCCCGCATGCTGCTGGAACGCGTCGGCCTGCTGGGTCGTCTCAAACACAAACCATCCGAACTCTCCGGCGGCGAGCGCCAGCGCGTGGCCATCGCACGCGCAGTGATCACGGAGCCGCGTGCGGTACTGGCCGACGAGCCAACGGGAAATCTCGATCGCAAAAACGCAGATCAGATCTACCAGCTCCTGCTCCGCCTCAATCAGGAACTGGAAACCGCCTTGATCATCGTCACCCACGACGCCTTGCTGACCCGTCGCATGGATCGGGTATTGCGCCTGGATGACGGCATGCTGATCGGCAGTAATTGAAGGCAACGGAAGGTCGGCCGGTGCTCGACCCGCAAAACTAGGGATTCAGTGCGAGGCATCGTCCTGGTGGTGGCGTCGCAGTCGCTGTTGCCAGCGGCGTATCACATATAGCCTCCAGAACAGACGAATACCGAAATACCCGGCTAGGGCAAGACTGCTGCCGACCACGAAGCTCCCGAGCAGCAATGGTTGCCAGATGTGGCTAAACTCATTCTGGAACCAAGCGGCCGACAGATGAAAATTAGTTGGGTGATGTGCCGGCACGCCGAGTAACCAGTTGCCGACGAGATAAGCGAAATAAAACATCGGGGGGATGGTGAGCGGATTGGTCAACCAGACCAGCGCCACAGAAATCGCGAGATTCACGCGAAAGGCCACGGCCAGCAGGGCGGCACCCACCATCTGGGCGGGGAAGGGGACGAAGGCCATGAACAGGCCGACCGCAAATGCGCCAGCCACCGAGCGGCGGTTCATATGCCACAGGCTTGGGTCGTGCAGCCATCGACCAAGAAACCGCAAGGCCTTGTGCTCCTGGACGGCATGGCGGTTGGGGAATAAGCGTTGGATGATTCGTTTGGCCATGGTGCGCGATCTGGCTGAACCTGCCCGGCATGAAATTCAAACGATTATGCCTCGTTTCCTGGGGCCTCGCCTGCACATTTATATGACAATGATTGGTGTCCGTGAGGCCAGGAGCAGCGCGTGATGGCGACCGGCTCACTGGCCTTTCTCCTGGGCATTCTTTGCCTTGGCCTGCTGCCGAGCCTGCCTTCGGTCACGATCTTCACGCTCATCACAGTACCTTTACTGCTCGTGGCCTGGGTCTTGCGCCGGCATTGTCCGTGCGCGCTACTGTTCTGGTTCGTGTTTGGTTTTGGTTGGGCTCTGCTACGGGCCGACTGGGCGCTCGCCCAAACCTGGCCTGCGCAGGACATGCACCGCGATGCCGTGTTAACCGGCGTCGTTATCGGCGTACCTGAGCGTCGAGACGTATCGACACGCTTCGAACTAGCGGTCGAATCGATCAGCCTGAATGGCCACCCCGTTGCGCATGCGCCGCATCATGTCCGCCTCAGCTGGTATGGCCACCGCCCCGATCTACGGCCCGGTGAGCGCTGGCGTCTGACCGTGCGCCTGAAGCCAGCACATGGCTATCTTAATCCAGGCGGCTTTGACTACGAAGGCTGGCTTTTCTCCCGAGGCATCCGGGCCACCGGATATGTCCGTCACGGCCGAATGGCGCTTCGCCTTGGTGAGAGACTCGGGCCTTTCGAGCGGATCGATCGATGGCGACAGTCCCTCGACCGCGATTTGCGTGCGGCGCTTCCCAACGACCCCAATGCAGGCGTGATCTCCGCGTTGGTCCTGGGATTGCGAGGCGGGATACCCGAAGATCGCTGGCGCGTGCTGTTGGAGACGGGGACGAATCATCTGATCGCGATTTCGGGACTGCATATTGGCTTGATCGCCGGCTTGATTTTCGCCGTGATGCGCCGGCTTTGGTCTGCGATACCGCCGTTTGCACTGCGGTTGAGTGCGCCGCAGGCGGCTGCGGCGCTGGCCCTGGCTGCAGCCGGCGGATATGCCTTGATGGCAGGGCTTTCGATTCCCACGCAGCGCGCGTTGATCATGCTCGCCGTTGCCTTGGGTGGCGTCATGCTCAAGCGCCGATTGCGCCCCGCTCATACGCTCGCCTTGGCACTGATGGTCGTGCTGCTGCTCGATCCGTTCGCCGTCTACAACGCCGGATTTTGGCTTTCGTTCACTGCGGTCGCCTTCATTTTATATGCATTGATCGGTCGGGAGCGCCCAGCGCGCGCTGCGGCCTGGATAAACTGGTTGCGAGTGCAGTGGGCGCTCGGCCTGGGTTTGCTGCCACTCAGCATCGCCTTGTTCCAACGCACGGCCCTGATTGCGCCCCTTGCAAACCTGATTGCCGTGCCCTGGGTCGGTCTGCTGGTCGTGCCCTTGGCCTTGAGCGGCACGCTTGTCCTGAGTCTGTGGCCAGCAGGCGGTGCCTTCATCCTGCATCTGACCGCCAAGTTACTTGCCATCCTGTGGCCGATACTCGACTGGCTGTCGACATTGCCCGGCGCGCATGCGCGACTGGGTCTTGCCTCCCCCTGGATATTGCCTGTCGCACTGGCCGGCGCGTTGGTCGTGCTTGCACCCCGAGCTTGGCCGGCACGGTGGGTAGGGTTGCTGCTCGTAGCGCCACTGTTCGTCCCCAGTGGCGATCCACCAAAACAGGGTGACTGGCGACTGACCGTACTGGATGTGGGGCAGGGCCTTGCCGTTACCGTGCAGACCGCACGACACGTGCTTGTGTTTGATGCGGGGCCTCGCTACGGTCCGAATTTCGATGCCGGCGAGGCAGTGCTCGTACCCTATCTGCGCACGCTCGGCATCTCGCATGTCGATCGTCTGGTCATTTCTCATCCAGATATGGATCATCGCGGAGGAGTGACGTCTTTGCTGGCGGCCTTGCCGGTATCCGAACGTATCGACGCCAAAGGTGCGCATGCTTGCCGTGCCGGTCAGACTTGGCACTGGGATGGCATCGATTTCAGGTTCTTGCATCCAGGACAAGGCCCGTCTAGAGGAGGGCGCAATGATCGCAGTTGCGTACTCCGAATAGACGGAGCCGGCGGCAGCGCGATCCTGATCGCCGATATTGAAAAAGGAGGCGAGCGGCGCCTGGTCAAACGCTGGCCAGAAGGCTTGCGCGCGGATCTCATGCTGGTACCACATCATGGCAGTCTGTCTTCGTCCAGCCCGCGGCTCATTGATGCGATCAAGCCGCGTATTGCCCTCATCAGTAGCGGATTCGGCAATCGCTATGGCTTCCCGCGCGAGGCCGTGGTGGAGCGCTACCGCGCACGTGGCATCGCCCTATATGACACGGCGCGATCCGGTGCCATACGGGTGGATTTCAAGCGTGAGGACAGCGCTATCCAGGTCGATCGCTTTCGCCGAAACCATGCACGTTTCTGGCAATATCAGCCCGCCAATCGAATATCCGATTTCTCCGCTCGTCTCTCGAGCGAGATAGGAGATTGAACCAATCGACAAGAGTATGATCAATAATACTAACGATAACGATTAGCATCTACAGAATGAGGGCGCATGAACAGATCCGCTGAGGCATCACCCATCGTCGTACCCGATCAACGGCACGCGATAGGACGATGGCGGCTTGCCATGATGGTTTTCGGCCCTGGCTTGGTCGTGATGTTGGCGGATACGGATGTCGGCAGCATCATCACCGCCGCGCAAAGCGGTGCCCAATGGGGTTATCACCTGCTACCGTTGCAACTCGTGCTGATTCCAATCCTGTACGTGGTGCAGGAATTGACTGTGCGCCTAGGGCTGATCACCGGAAAGGGGCATGGCGAACTGATCCGGGAAACCTTTGGGCGAGGGTGGGCGTGGCTATCGGTCTCCACGTTGGTGATCGCCTGCGTGGGTGCGCTCCTCACCGAGTTTTCGGGTGTTGCGAGTGTCGGTCGGCTCTACGGCGTGCCCATAGGCGTCAGTCTCGGACTGGCTGCCGGATTTCTCATCCTGGTGGTCTGGACAGGTAGTTACCGACGGGTCGAGCGGGTCGCCATGCTCATGGGCGCCTTTGAGCTCGCATTTTTCTGGGTGGCCGCCCGTGCACACCCGAATGTCAGTGAGGCCCTGGCCGGGTTCTCCCATATTCCGATGGGCAATCCCGGCTATCTCTATCTAGTCGCTGCCAACATCGGCGCAGTCATCATGCCTTGGATGGTGTTTTATCAGCAGTCCGCGATTGCCGACAAAGGTCTGCAACCACAGGCCTTGCGCTATGCGCGGTTCGATACAGCAATCGGCGCGGTGGTGACGCAACTCGTCATGGCCGCTGTGCTGATCGCCGCAGCGGCCACGCTGGGTACACACTCCGGCGGGCCACCGTTGGATACGGTTGAGGAAATCGCGGACGCGATGACACCTTATCTGGGTGCTGGGGGAGGGCGTCTGATTTTTTCGATCGGCATACTCGGTGCGGGCATGGTTGCCGCAATCGTCGTTTCGCTTGCCGCTGCCTGGGGTTTGGGTGAGGTGGCAGGTTATCGACGCTCGCTGCAGGACAGCCCGCAACGGGCACCCTGGTTCTACGCTGTCTATTCGTTCGTTGTCATTGCGGGCGCGGTGGTCGTTGGCGTCGCAAAGGATCTGGTGGCACTGAGCATCGCGGTCGAGGTGATGAATGCCTTGCTGCTGCCGTTGGTCCTCGGTTTTCTGTTCCTGCTCGGCCGACGCTCCTTGCCACCGGCACACCGCCTGCGTGGTATCTATGCTTGGCTGGTGGCTGGGACGATCATCGCAACCTCTTGCCTGGGATTGTATGGCGGGCTTTCCTGGATATTCGGTGGTAGTTGATCGGCGCGTACGCACTGCCGACGTGCTTAACCTCGTTTGCCCGTTACGTGTATGATTCGGCTTCATTTCCGAACAGAATCACACAGCGGGGCATCGACACGTGTTCGAGATCGTCAAGGCCGGCGGTTGGGTCATGGCGCCGATCATCGGCGCATCTATTCTCGCGCTCGCCATCATTCTGGAGCGTTTCTGGTCGCTGCGTAGGTCGCAGATCATGCCCATGGGCCTGCTCGACGCCGTGGTCGACGAACTGCGGCGCAATGAACTACCTGCCGAGCGGATTCAGGCCATCGCAGCCGGTTCGCCGCTGGGCCGCATCCTCGCCGTCGGGCTCGCCAATCGCCGTCAGTCACACGAACTCATCAAAGAACGCATCGAGGAAACCGGCCGCCAGGTCGTGCATGAACTCGAGCGCTTCCTGAATACACTGGGCACCATCGCCACGATTTCCCCGCTGATGGGTCTGCTCGGTACCGTGTTCGGCATGATCCAGGTCTTCGGCGTGATCACCTCAGTGGGTGTCGGCAACCCACATATCCTCGCTGGTGGTATCGCAAAGGCCCTAATCACCACCGCCGCGGGTCTGCTGGTCGCAATTCCCGCGCATGTCTTCTATCGCTATTTCCGGGGCTATGTGGATGCGCTGACCGTGGAGATGGAGGATCAGTCGATTCAGTTAGTGGACAGCCTGCGCAGTGTCGCAACCACTACCGCGACGGTGCGCAAGACGAGAACCGGCACATGAATTTCAGCCGCCATGCGCGCGCCAGCCACCACAGCGAAGGCACCGGCATCGACATGACGCCGATGGTCGATACGGTGTTGACGCTGCTGATCTTCTTCATGGTCACCACCACCTTCAGCCGTCAGTCAGAACTCAAGATTCAGCTGCCCAAGGCGGAAAGCGCCGTCACCGCGACCAAGCAAAGTCCGCTGGTGCTATCCATCGATGCACGCGGACATTACTACCTCAACGGTCGCGAGTTGGTAAATTCCCGCTTCGACACGCTGTTCCGGGCTCTGCAACAGGCCAAGGGTACGGATGGCGACAAAACACCGCTGGTCATCCGCGCCGACGTCAAGACCCCCTATCAGGCCGTCGTCACTGCCATGGACGCAGCCGGCCAGCTCGGCCTGTCGCATCTGTCGATCGCCACCGACAAAACCGCGCCACCCAATCACTGAAATGGCCATCGAATCCAAGCCCGTCTCCGGTGCCGAGGTCTACCGGCGCCTGTTGCGCGAGTCGTTGCAACACTGGCCCTATCTGGTCGTTGCGGTGATCGGCATGACGCTCACCGCCGCCACACAGCCGGCGATGGCCGCATTGATGAAGCCGTTGCTCAACGGCGGTTTCGTCGACCGCAATGTGCAGACCATCACCTGGATTCCGCTGGCCCTGGTCGGCCTATATTTCGTGCGCGGCATCGCCAGCTACCTGTCCGCATACTTCATGGCCTACGTCGGCACGCGCGTGGTGATGGACCTGCGCGGCCGCATGTTCGACCGCCTGCTGCACATGCCCGTGACCTTCTTCGACAATGCGTCCTCCGGTGAGCTGCTGGCCAAGCTGACCTATAACGTGGAGCAGGTGGCTGGTGCTTCAACCAGCAGCTTCACCATTCTGGTACGCGACAGCATTACCGCCATCGGCCTGATGATCTGGGTGGTCTACCTGAGCTGGAAGCTCAGCCTGGTGTTCCTCGTGCTGATCCCGGTGATCGCATTGATCGTCAAATCCGTGTCCAAGATCTTCCGGCGCCTGAGTCACGGCATCCAGGACGTGGTGGGTGAGGTGACGCATGTCTCCGAGGAGATGATCGAGGGACATCGCGTGGTCAAGCTATTCGGTGGCGTCGATTACGAGACCCGTCGATTCGACGAGGTCAATCAGCGCAGCCGCTGGCTGCAGCTACGCTCCACCGCAGCGCAGGCCGCCAGTCTGCCGGTGATGGAATTCATCGCCTC
The DNA here is from genome assembly GCF_001753245.1 of Acidihalobacter yilgarnensis. Taxonomy (NCBI): domain Bacteria; kingdom Pseudomonadati; phylum Pseudomonadota; class Gammaproteobacteria; order Chromatiales; family Ectothiorhodospiraceae; genus Acidihalobacter; species Acidihalobacter yilgarnensis. Next base: position 1,820,338 of record NZ_CP017415.1, read on the forward strand.
GATCGGCATTGCCTTCATCATCTACCTTGCGACTTCTGGCACTCTGCTCGAATCCATGAACGTGGGCAGCTTCGTCTCCTTCGTGACGGCCGTCTTGATGCTGATGGAACCGCTGCGTCGCCTCGCCCAGATCAATCCCACGCTGCAAAAGGGGATTGCCGCGGGCGAAACCATCTTCGAGCTGATCGATACGCCGCCGGAGCGCGACACGGGTACCCAGCAACTGACACGTGCCGCCGGGCGTATCGAATATCGTGGCGCCAGCTTCAGCTATGCCGAAGGCAAGGGCGACGTGCTTAAAGGGATCGACCTGCACATCGCACCAGGTGAGACCGTGGCGCTGGTCGGGCGCTCGGGCAGCGGCAAGAGCACACTGGTGAATCTGCTACCACGCTTCTACGAACTCGAACGCGGCGGAATTTTGCTCGACGGAATTCCCATTGGCGATCTGACCCTGGATAGCCTGCGTGAACAGATCACCTATGTCGGTCAACAGGTTATCTTGTTCAACGACAGCATCGCGGCGAATATCGCCTATGGCGCGCAGGGTGGCGCTACGCGTGAACGCATCATCGAAGCTGCGCGCGCCGCCCACGCCTGGGAATTCATAGAACAACTACCCGAAGGCCTCGACACCCTGGTCGGGGAGAACGGCGTGCTGCTTTCCGGTGGTCAGCGCCAACGACTGGCCATCGCCCGTGCATTGCTCAAGGACGCACCCATCCTGATTCTGGACGAGGCCACCTCCGCGCTCGATACCGAATCCGAACGCCACATCCAGGCCGCCCTCGAGGTACTCGTGCGCGGCCGTACCACCCTGGTCATCGCGCATCGGTTATCGACCATCGAAAGTGCGGATCGTATCGTGGTCATGCAAAAAGGCGAGATCATCGAAATCGGCAATCACGCGGAACTGATCGCACGCGACGGCGTTTACGCCCGCTTGCACCGATTGCAGTTCCGCGACGAGGCCCACGATGACGATGCAAGGGCGGGGCTGAATGCCGCCGGTTGACGACCGGGCATACGGTGGGCACTGGTGGCCGGTCCTGCGCGCCAACTGGCACGACCGGCGTAACGGTCTGCGCGCCGCGGCCCTGGCCAGAGGCGGCCACCTACGAGCACCGCATGGTGAAGGCAAGGTGGTGTGGATCAAGGCCGGAGGCAGCCCTGACTCCGTCAGATTGGCCTGCGAACTACTCGGAGCCTTACGCGAACGTCGGCTTGATATTCGCCTGGCATTGACCTTCGAACAGGATTACGAGGACATCATTGAACCGCGTGTCCGAGGGCTGCGCAAGATCGGGCTGGGTTATGGTCCGAGCGACCGCCCGGCAGCGGTCCGGCGTGTACTGAAACGTCTCAATCCCATCGGGCTGGTACTGGTCGATACCGCGCCGCATCCCAATTTGTTGCGCGCATCCGCCGCCATGAAGACACACGTCATTGCCTTCAATACACCGCCGACCCCAGTCATGGTGGAGGCTGCCTACCCGCTGGACGAGCAGCAGGCGACGGCTTGGCGATCGAGTGGCAAGACCGAATGCCTGGCCGATGCGGCCGATCCCTTGGCGTTATTTGCCGAAGCCCAAATCGATACGACCCTGCGTAGCCTCGCCGCAGTTGGCCGAGACGAACTCCATCTCTGGTGGTGGCATGACGACTGCGGGGACACGCAGGCAGAAACCATCGCGCAATGGCGTCAATCGCCCCTGGCTCATCAGGGCGTGTTATTCGTCTCAGGCCGTCCAGCGTCCGCGGCTCGTGCGCATGCAGACCTGTCGATTGGCGACTGGGATCGCGGAGCCCTCCCGCCAGGGCACGTCATTTGGGTGGACGATCCACGCTGGTTCGGCGCCATCGCCAGTGCGGCGACGGGCGGGTATCTCGAAACGCATGTGCGTGCAACGCTTTGGCAGGCGCTGGCCGGTGGTTGCCCGCTTACGCCGGGGGCCGCGACGCGGGCGTTGCGCCCGTCGTTGCCGATCTCCCCGCAGACGCCATCCGCACAATCGGCCATATGGGCGGATTGGCAGGCACTGATGGCTGAGCCGCTGGCAGCACGCCGCCGTGGTGACGCCGGACGTCGATATTTCTGGGAGGAACGCAGGCGCGTTCAAGGTGTGATTGACGCCTTTCTGCAACGAATATTCGATTGGTAAATCATGTTGTTGCAAAAGATAGTTCAAGCTCTTTGGCGCTATGACAATGCGTTCTCCCGTTTGTTGTCACCCCTCTCTTGGCTCTATGCGCGTGAGGCAAGGCGGCGACGCCAGCGATTTTTGGAGGCACCGCCGCCGCGCTGGCCCGTGCCGGTGATCGTGGTTGGCAACATCACGGTAGGCGGCACCGGCAAAACGCCCATGGTGATCTGGCTGGTCGAATGGTTGCGCATGCAGGGTTGGCGGCCCGGCGTGGTCAGCCGCGGTTATGGCGGTCATGCCAGCGGCGGATGTCCACATACCGTGCTGACGAACGATGATCCCGCACAGGTGGGCGATGAACCACTCTTGATTGCCCATCGCAGCGGCGTGCCCGTGGTCGTTTGCCGCGACCGCGCGGCTGCCGTGCACCTGCTGCTCGACACCAGCGATTGCAACATCATCATCAGCGACGATGGACTGCAGCATTATCGCCTGTCGCGCGATATCGAAATCGCCATGATCGACGGCAAACGGCGACTGGGAAATGCCCGCTGCCTACCCGCTGGCCCTCTGCGTGAGCCCGTCGACCGTTTGAGCGAAGTGGATTTTGTGGTCGTCACCGAGGGTAAGCCAGAACCGGGAGAGTATGGCCTGACGCTCGCGCTAAGCGCCACGGCGAGACGCGTCGGTCCCACACGTGACGACGACATGCGGGACTTACGTGAATTCGAAGGGGAGGTGGTGCACGCCGTGGCTGGCATCGGCAATCCGGAACGCTTCTTCATGGCCCTTGAGCGGGCTGGCCTGCGTGTGATTCGCCATCCCCTGCCGGACCATCACCCAATTGCACCCGCGGATATCGACTTCGGCGATACACGTGCCGTGCTCATGACCGAGAAGGATGCCGTAAAATGCCGATCATTCGCCTCGCCGCAGGTTTGGACCGTATCGGCTGACGCCGCCCCGGAGCAGGCCTGGATCGATGCCTTCAGCGAACGCCTCAGGAGAGTATGTGATGGACAAGAAACTGCTTGATATCCTCGTCTGCCCAGTCACCAAAGGGCCATTGATTTACGACAAAAAACGCGAAGAGCTGATCTCAAAATCCGCTCGTCTGGCTTATCCCATCCGCGAAGGCATCCCCGTCATGCTGGAAGATGAGGCCCGCCCCTTGAGCCAGGAAGAGGTGGAAGCGCTCCAAAGCCAGCGATGAGAACGGAATCCACATGATCTTACCTGCGCTCTGAGGCCAATTCCCATGAGTTTTCGCGTCGTGATCCCCGCGCGTTATGCTTCCACTCGGTTGCCTGGCAAACCGCTGTTGCCATTGGCCGGGCGGCCGTTGATCGCACACGTGCATGATTGCGCGGTGGCCTCTGGAGCAGCCGAGATTCTGGTTGCAACTGACGACCCCCGTATTGCAGAGGCCTGTGAGGGTTTCGGCGCATCCGTGGTCATGACTTCGTCGACGCATCGTTCCGGCAGCGAGCGACTCGCGGAGGTTGCCACCACACGAGGCTGGAGCGACGACGATATTGTGGTCAATCTCCAAGGCGATGAACCATTGACGCCGCCGGCGATTATTCGCCAGGTGGCTGAGGATTTGACCCATTTCCCAGAGGCCAGCGTTTCCACGCTGTGTGCGCCGATCCATTCGGCCGCGCAACTCAACGATCCACACACGGTCAAGGTCGTGCGTGACGCAGCGGGTTACGCTTTGTATTTCAGTCGCGCACCGATTCCCTGGGAGCGCGATGTGATCGGTGCCGAAGCGAAGGAGACGCCGATCGGTTGGCGCCATGTAGGCATGTACGCCTATCGCGCGGGTTACCTGCGACGCTATGTGACGCTACCCGCCTGTGAGCTTGAATCCATCGAGAAGCTCGAACAGCTCCGCGTGCTATGGCATGGCGCGCGCATTCACGTGGCCGAGGCCGTTGAAGTACCGGGGCATGGCGTCGACACACCGGAGGATTTGAAGCTCGTAGCGGCCCTCATGGCACAAAAGACCGGATCAATGACGCACCCTGAGTGATAATTCACCTCAAAAACAAACAATAAATATTTGAATAGTTAGTATTTTATATAAATTAATTTGTCTGATGATCGCAGCGGTCGGGTCAGGCCCGGCCGCTGCAGTTACGCCGACGGGGCGCTAGCCGATGTTTACTTTGCCGCCTCTTTGAGCAGGCCGTGCATCGCCAATGCGACATCGTGTGCCGCCGAAGGATTGTCGATGGTCACACCGATGCTTGCCAGCTGATCGACTTGCTCCAACAGTTTGCGCTTGGCGGTCGACGCCTCATCGTGGATCGCACCATCACCCAGGCCCTTGCAGGGGTTCATCGCCTTGGGATCGAATCCCTTGCCGTGTTCACCCACCATGCAGTTAAGGATGTGGTGCATGTGCATATGCATGTGCGCCAGCGAATCGGCCTTGATGAGAAAATCCGCGTGCAGCAACGCCTTGTCAATTTGCTGTTGGGCATTGCCGGCAGCCATGCCGTTGGCGCTGAATCCGAGTGTGAACGCACACACGGTGAGAGTAGCCAATAGACTGTTTTTTTTCATGGTTTACGCCTCCATTCCAGTGGGCCGCGAGGGTCTCTGCCTTCGGGCACACTAATCATAGCCTCACGTTTCTGTCGCGTGTCGAATTGTATAAAACGCCAACGCGTCAATCGATACGCGCAGACTCCGACTGAACCTGACACCAAATATCGTGTCCAACCAACTCGCGTGCCAGTGCACGTGCAAGTCGAGGCAAAAGGGCAGGGAGGCATGAGACGCGAACACAACCGCGGTACGCGCGGGCAGGGCCGTTTCTGGCGTATCACGGGGCAAGTGGTAGTGTTGCTGGTGGTATTCGGCACGCTGGGGGTTGGCTCGTGGCTAATCTATCTCTGGCACTCATTGCCATCGGTGGCAGAGCTCAAGCACTGGAATCCAGCGACGCCATTACGTATTTACGCGGCGAACGGCCAGCTCTTGTCCGTTGACGGCCCGCGCCTGCGCGACACCTTGCAGTCACAGCAGATTCCCGACCAGCTACGCAATGCCTTCGTCTCGGCCGAAAACGGACACTTCTGGAGCAATAACCCAATTTATTACCCGGTCAGCTTTCCGGGCATCCTGCGCGCCGCCTGGATCGATCTGATCCATTTTGCGCCAGTGCAGGGCGCAAGCACCATCCCAGAACAGGTCGCCCGTAACTTCTATCTCTCACCCGAGAAAACGATCACCCGCAAGGTTCGCGAAATTCTGCTGGCCTACAAACTCACCCAGCACTTCAGCCATCGCGACATCCTAGATCTATATCTGAATAAGATTTATCTTGGTAACGGTGCCTACGGCATTGGTGCCGCCGCACAGATCTACTACGGCAAGCAGGTTGATGCACTTTCCCTCCCGCAAATGGCAATGCTGGCAGGACTTCCAGCCGCCCCCGCGTACTTCAACCCCCTGGCCAACCCAAAAGATGCCCGCGCACGCCGCAATTACGTCCTTGGGCGCATGCTCGTGCATGGATACATCTCGCAACAAGAAGCCAGAGAGGCGGAAGCCGCGCCGCTGACGGCCCAGTACCACACCGAGGGGCGCAATATCGCGCGTTATGCCACTCAATGGATTGAGCAATGGTTGGTTTCGCAATACGGCGCGGACATGACTTATCGCACCGGGCTGCGCGTATATACGACCATCGTGCCCAGATTACAGAGCGCTGCAAACGAGGCCGTGGCTACCGGCCTCGAGAACTATTCAATGGGGCTCGACAGCCTGGATCCCAAACAATATCAGGGCCCAGTCGCGCACCTCGACGAAACGCAGATCACACAGGCACTCAACGGTGTGCGCCCCACCGTCTTGCCGCCGCAAGACCCGGCTAATCTTCACTGGGGACTGGTTTTGTCCACAACGCGGAGCCACGCGAAAATCTCCCTGGAAGGGCAGGAGAGTATTGACCTCGGACAGCGTGGCGTGGCTTGGATTGCGGGCGCTCCAAACGCGAAAAAATCACCCCAAGTCGATGTGGCCAAGCTGCTCAAGCGCGGCGATCTCGTGTGGTTGCGGCATTATGTGAATCCCGGTTGGCCTGCGAACGGGGAAGACTGGCGCACCGCCGTCTGGAAAACACCCGCACCCGGCGAAGCCGGTTGGCAGCTCACGCAAATACCCAAGGTACAAGGCGCGTTGGTTGGCATGGACAACTCGACTGGTGCCATCGTTTCCATCGCAGGTGGATTCAGTTACTCGTTGAGTCACTTCGACCGGGCACTTTATGCATACCGCCAGCCGGGCTCTTCCTTCAAACCCTTCGTCTATGCCGCTGCGCTGGATGGCCCGGAACTTCTCGCACATGGCAAATCAAACTATCTGACGCCGATCTCCCTGATTGCCGACACACCGCTCAAAATCAAATTGCCCAATGGGACCTATTACAAGCCGACCAACTACGAGAAAACCTTCTCGGACACACCCATCCCACTGTGGAAGGATCTGGCAGATTCCATCAACGTGCCCAGTGTGCGTATTCTGATGCACGTCGGCATCCCGTATGCGATCCAATACGCCAAACAATTCGGCTTCAAGAATACACAACTCCCCCCCGTACCCTCGCTCGTCCTCGGTGCCGCAGACGTCACGCCGATGCAGATGGCGCGAGCCTATGCCGTGTTTTCCAATGGCGGCTTTCTCATCAATCCCTACCTGATCACCAAAGTCATCAAGGCCGACGGCGAAGCGCTGCCACTCAAAAATTGCACGCTCTGCGTCACACAACCACCCAATAAACCCGTAATAACGCCCGGCGTGGCCTACCTGATGACACGCATGCTGCAACGCGTCATCAGAAACGGAACCGGAATTGCCGCCAAACCGCTCGGACATTATCTGGCCGGCAAGACCGGCACGACCAATGACGAAAAGAATGCCTGGTTCGTAGGCTACGGGCGCCACTACATCGCCTCCGCGTGGGTCGGTTACGACAACAATGGCCCCATGGGTCACTGGGCCGCCGGCGCCCGCGAGGCACTCCCTATCTGGATTCATTTCATGAAGTCCGCATTGGCGGAAGAGGGCGATTACCCATTCTTCAAACCACAGGACATCACCCAGGCCAGCATTAACCCGAAAACAGGCACCCTCGAATCCGAAGGTGGCCAGGTATTCGACTTCCTATCCGGTTTTCTGCCTCCGGCCAGTGTCCCGGAATTCCCACTCTTCGGCCCGAACGCCAGCATGAACATGCCGCCCAGCACCACCAGTACCGGCTCGGGCAACGCCAACAACAGCTTCCTGCAACAGTTCGGCAACGCCCCGCTGCAAAACCCACCTAAAAGCGGCAACGGCAATAGCACGCAAAACAACAACGGGCCGCTTTTTTAAGGCCTCGTCCAAAGGGCGATTCAAAGGCGCTTTTGGCCGGATTGCCCATCGAACAACACCAAAAGTGTCATCCATGGCACAAAAGTCCCGTGTTACATATACGGGACTTTGGAGGTCGCAGGCATCCACTGGCACGTGGAGGTCTGTATGTCACTTCGCATAATGAATAAGGCGCCCAATGCCGACCAAATCCACCATCAAAGGCGCCTCACAGCCGGTTTAAGCGAAGAACAGGCCGCCCAGATAGCCGGAGTCAGTTTGCGCACGTGGCGGCGCTGGGAGCGCGGAGAAAGCCCCATGCCGACGTCTGCATGGCAATGGTTCCGCACCGTCACCGACGGCCTACCACTGGTCAAGGACTGGGAAGGCTGGGGGTTCAAGGACGGCAAGCTGTGGTCTCCGGAGAACGAGGGGTTCACACCCGGCCAGATCCGCTCTCTGACGTATCTGCAAGCCCTGAGCAAGGCCAAGACCGGACAACACCACTTCCAGCCCTCGGACGTCTTGGGCGGCATCGACGAACGCCTGGCCAACCACCTCAAGCTGCTGGGCAAGCTCGACCTGATCGGACTGCTGCTCTCGCTGACCTACAGCGAACACCTCAAGCACCACCCACAGAGCAGCGAGCAGATCGGGCAGGGGCTGCGCTACCTGATCGCGGGTGTGCAGCAGTTCCAGCAGCAGCAAGTCAGGATACCGACGACGGAGGCACGGACATGAACGGCACACCCAACGCGGACAGCACCAGCGACACGACCCCACTGGCCCTGATCCCCAAAGGCTTCAACCGCAGCTTTGAAGAACTCAAGGTCTATGTCGGGCTGCACTTCACGATCACGAAGCCGGTAGACGATACGCAGTTCGGCAAAATGATCTGGATGGATGAAGACCAAGACTACCGATCGCGCGAGGTACACGAGATGTGGCCGGTTGGCAGTCGAGGGCAAATCGAAGCGATCAAGTGGAGCGGCTACGGCAAGGAAGGCGGATGGTGGCTCAAGATCGAAAAGGATGGACCCTACGAAAAATGGGAGGCGGAGTACACCAATTGTCGGCCGGATGAGCTGTTCAACCACGTCGAGCTAGACCCGCCGGCGGTCAACGGTGAGGCCCGGCGGGACTGATGGCCAGCGTTCCCGAACGAGCAAAGCCCGTTCGTGCCCACCGGCACGCGAACCCCCAACAGCAGACAGGAGCAATAAGCATCATGAATCAACCCAGTGCGATTACGACGGGCGAGCGGTGGAGGCTCGAGCAAAGGCGGCGGCGGGCGCGGCTGCGCCTGCGCGCCCTTGGCCGCCGAAGCCGGGCGGTTGACATAAGGTCAACCGAGGCAGGCGGTTTACGGTCGGCAGGCTGTCCGATGGACAAGCTGTCGAGTTTGGCCGGACAATCTGTCCGGTTGACGGTCAACAGGTCCGGTTTCGAGGACAGTATGCCCATCCGCCGAGCCCATCGAACAACACCAAAAGTCTCACCCGTGGGACAAAAGTCCCGTGTTACATATACGGGACTTTGGAGGTCGCAGGCATCCACTGACAAGTGGAGGTCTGTATGTCACTTCGTGTAATGAATATTATGTTAAATGATGGCTGGCGCTGTCGTGTGATCACCCCGTTTTTGCTGTGCCCGCAGTGCCAACAAGCGAGGCGCTTTGTAGGAACGCCTTGGCTTCGGCCACGCTAGGAACACCTACCCCGTACAATTTACCCTCGATCACGGTGGCCGGTATGCTGCGTATCATCAGGTTGGCTACGATGTCCCGACCTGGCCTGATGCCGACATCCAAAACCTCGTAATCCACGTTGTCATGTTCCTTGGCAACTTGTGTCCAGACTCGTTCTGCCTGTGGGCAGCTCGGGCACCATTGCGAAACCAATAACTGTACTTTCATGTCTGTCGGTCCCCGCTCAGATTTGTTCACTAAGTCATTGTCTCTACATCAGTAGACTGTTTGCCTTGATCCATATCAAGGCAAACTCGAAGGCGCTGTTGTCTGCTTGAGGCAGACACGCCCCCACGAGGAAAACCGTTCATGACACATTTCGATCAGGCTTTTTTGGGTGAACATCGGGAGATGGAAACGCGGCTCAAAAACGTCGGCCAACACGCGGCGCAAGGTGAATGGCGTATGGCTGCAAGTGTGGTCGAATCCCAGAAGGCCCATCTGCTACATCATATCGATGTGGAGGAACGTGTAGTTTACCCAGCATTCGAGTCTCAGACCGATGATGAGGGTCGGCGCACCTTGGCTTTTTTGCGCAAACGGCATCTTGAGTTGCCGGTGTTTTTCGATGAATTGGCGGATGCGATAGCCGATCACGACGAAGAATCCCTCAACGACACCCTGGAAACGCTGCTGCGGATCATCGCGGATCATCACCAAACCGAGGAAAAGGATGTGTTTCCCTACTTCGAACCCACCGCACCTTTGGAGACTGTCGGCATAGATGCCGCCCGTGCGCTGGAGGAAGGCAGATGAGCACCTACCACGGCTGCGAATTACCGGAAGATCTGTATTACGATCTGGATTATGTATGGGTGCGCGCTGAGGCCGATGGCAGTTTGACGGTTGGCATCACCGACCCTGCACAGACTTTTGCCGGGCGTATTTTACGCGCGCGGATCAAGAAACCAGGCACTACCCTGCTGGCTGGGCGGCACGTTGCCACGCTGGAAAGTGGCAAATGGGCTGGCGGCGTACCAATTCCATTCGAGGCGCGTGTCCTGGAACGCAATGAGGCGGTACTGGAAGACGGCCATTTGATCAATATCGATCCCTACCGTGACGCTTGGATCGCACGCCTAGAGCCGATTGCTGGGGCGGAGGAAGCGCTGACAAGCCTGCATACCGGCGAGGAAGCGCAGGCGGCGCTTAGGGTTTGGATAGAAAGGTATGATATTCAGTGTCTTAGATGTTCTAGTTGATAGATTGAATTAAATCGGCAATAAGATCGCTCAAATCAGCCCATTAATCCACGTCTGAGTAGATTAGTGCCCAGAAAGACCAACGCTACGAGGAGCAGCTGGCGGAAACGCGCTTGATCGATACGCTGGCGTAGCCACTGACCCACGGCAATGCCGAACAGTGTTGGTATCAATGCCAGCGTTGATCCCCATAACTGCGGGACAGAGACTATGCCCAGACCGATCAACGAGGCACTCAGCGGAATCGATCCGCAAAGTGCAATCAATCCATAGGCGCCGATGAAGCGTTCGCGATCGAGCTTGAGCGCGACCAGGTACAAAATCAGCGGGGGCCCGTTGATCAGTGAAACGCCGTTGAGAACGCCGGCAAACAGCCCGACGCCCGGCCCTGCCCCGCGCTCATATTGAGATGGAAGGTGTAGATGTGGATTCAGCCATGATGTCAGACAAAAGCCCAGCACCACACATCCCAGCAACACAAACAAGCCGCGAGTCGGCACACTCACCAACAACTGCGCCCCGATGACGGTGCCGATACCGAATGCCAGTATGAGTGGCCAAAATCGCGCAAGAGCCCAGCGCAGGTGATCGCTACTCAGGCATTGCCAGAGATTGGCCACCACGATAGGTACGAGCAGAATCGCGATGATTGTATGGGGTGTCAGGAAGCCACCGAGAACCGAAACCACGAACACCGGCATGCCGATGCCAATCGCCCCTTTAATGAAGCCGCCACAGACGAGCACCAAGGCGATTGCGGCGATCATAGGGGGCGACAGATCCATGAGGGGCATACCGTATCAGCAGCAACTCAGCAGAGCCGCGCCGAACGAGTCAAACACTGATATTCGCGCGCCTGCGGATGTCGGCGAGTAGTTCGTCGGGCACCTCGATGCCCTCGGCGCGATGTCGTGCCCGAGCAGTCAAACGCCGCTCACCGGGCAAACGCGTACCCGGTTGGGAAACGATGGCCTCCATCAGTTGCTCCAGGCGGTGCGGATAAGCCTCGCCCCCGAATTTGATCGGGTCGATCAGAATGAACAACTGCCCTACTCTCGGCGGCTCACCGTTCGCGGTGAAGAATGAACTAGCCTCGAAACCGAAGTGAGATCCGGTCAGACCGGCGGCCAATATCTCGACGACCAGAGTCAAGGCTGCGCCCTTGGCATCGCCCATCGGTAGCATCGTGCCACCATCGAGCACTGCGGCGGGGTCCGTGGTCGGATGCCCGGCCGCATCCAGTGCCCAATCATCGGGAACCGTTTGATTGCGATCCCGCGCCACCATCACCTTGCCGCGCGCAACTTTGCTCATCGACAGATCGACGACCAACGGCGCCTGGCGCTGCCTCGGTGTGGCGAAGGCAATCGGATTGGTGCCAAAAACGGCCTTCGATCCGCCCCAAGGTGCAATGCCTGCCGGTGAATTGCCGAATGCCAGTGCGACTACGCCACGTTGCGCTACATGTTCGACATGATGCCCGGCCACACCGAAGTGATGAGAATTGCGTACCGCGAGCGCGACCACGCCAGTTTCCTTGACGCGTGCCAGCGCTGCATCAAGACCAATTCCGATGGCTGGGTAGGCGAATCCGCAGCGTGCGTCCACACACAGGGCTGCCGCGGCGGGTGATTCGATCTGCGGGCGGGCATGTCCGTCTACCTTGCCGCTTGCCGCCTGATCGGCATATGACGGCAGACGCGAGACGCCATGCGAGGCGAGCCCATCCATATCGGCGGCCACCAGCGCAGCTGCGACACTACGCGCGTTTGCTTCGCTGGTATTGGCATTCATCAATGCACGGGTTACCAGCGTAGTCAGGGATTCTTCAGCTAGGCGGGTCATGCCGGTCCTTCCTCCAGGGTTTGTACCACCGCCTCACCGATCATGCGGCTGACGCGAGCATTCGATTCGCGCGTGACGCCGGCAATATGGGGTGTCAGTATGAGATTTTCCAAATCATGGAACATCGAGTGAGCCGACAGAGGCTCTGTTTCGAAGACATCGAGCGCGGCTCCAGCCAAGCGACCTTCGCGCAGCGCTGCACTCAGGGCAGCATCATCAACGACACCGCCACGGGCGGTATTGATCAGGATTGACCCGGGACGCATTAACGCCAATTCCTGCGTACCCATAAGATGGCGAGAGTCTGCATTCAGGGGAACATGCAGACTCAACACATCGCACCCAGCAAGCAGACTCGCAAGCGAATCGACCGGCTCAACCGCATGCTGTGCCCAGACACTGTCAGCGGCATTCAGGCCGGGATCGAATGCACGTACCACAAGCCCCAGTCCGCGCGCACGGCATGCCACCGCGCGCGCGATGCCGCCAAACCCTACCAGACCCAACTCGCGACCTTGGACTTCGCCGCCAACGAGTGCGGCGCGCGGCCATTGGCCAGTGAGCATTGCTCCGGTTGCGCCAAAACTGCCGCGCACCAGAATCAGCATCGTGGCGATGACGTATTCCGCAACCGCGATATTATTGGCACCGATGGCCGGAAGTACGCGTATGCCGCGATGTCGACAATAGTCTAGATCGATGTTGTCCAGCCCAACGCCGAGGCGCCCCACTACCCGCAAGCGCGGCGCGGTCGCCAGCAGTTTTGCATCGACACGCGTACGATTGCGCACGATCAACGCCCGAGCCGCGTGCAGGTAATCCGCCAAACGGATGGGATGGTCAGCCAGATCCGGTTCGTAACGCACCTTCAGGCGCGCGCGCAACGCTTCGACCGCATCACCATCCATGAATTCGCTGATGACGACGTCGCTCATGGCACGGATACCGCCCCCGGCTCGCCATCCGCATCCTCAAGTAGCGTGAATCCAGGTCTGACGCGGGTAAATTCGACCGGGACTTGAACGACGCGTAGCCGCCCATCGGCTTGCAGGCGCAGGCGATTGAAACTGGATGTTTCCCATTCTCCGGGGCCCGGAAAATCCTCGCGGAAGTGGGCACCACGCGAATTTTCTCGCGCCAGTGCCGAGGTCGTAATTGCGCGGCTGACCAGCAACATATTTCTCAGATTCAACCAATCGTGCCAGGTCAAATTGAACGCCAGATCGCTGCCATCCACGCCGGTCTGTGCAAGGCGCGCTTCCAATTTATCCAAGCGATCGAGCGCTCGATAAAGCCCATCGGCGTGGCGTAAAATGCCGACATCCTCCCACAAGGTGTCGAAAACGCCTTCGCGGATGGATTCGATGTCTCCTGGCGGTAGGCCCAGCGGTGTGCATGCTGCGGCATATTCCTGCGCCAGCCGTTCTTCGTCTGGCGTTTGCCATTCCGGATCGGATTCCGTGAGATAGCGTGCGATGCTGTCACCCGCCAGACCGCCAAATACGGTGGCGTTGGCCACCCCGTTACCGCCGAGACGGTTCGCGCCGTGAACGCCGCCGGTATCCTCCCCGGCAGCGAACAAACCCAACAGGGCGGTGGTGCAGTCGACCGTGAATTCAACGCCACCCATCATGTAATGTGCCGTGGGAATGACTTCTACACGACCGCCGGCGAGATCGAATCCGCAATCGGCACAGCGTTTGACCATGCCGCGAAATTGCCTGCGTACATTGTCTTCACCGAGATGGCTCATGCTCAGGTATACGCCCCCGTTCGGGCTGGTGTTGCCATTTCGAATTTCTTCAAAGATGGCACGGCTCACCACATCGCGCGTCGCGCGCTCGCCGCGAAGGTCGTAGCGCTGCATGAAACGCGCGCCATCACCCCCGAGCAGGTAGCCTCCTGCACCACGCAATCCTTCCTCCAACACCGTCCCCGTCATGCGTGTGTCAGGGCCAGCTAACAGTCCGGTGGGGTGGAATTGCACCATTTCCATGTCGCGCAGCGGTAAGCCAAGGCGCAACGCCATCGCCATGCCGTCGCAACTCTTGTCGCCAGAGGGTGTGTGATATTTGTACATGGTCGGCCCACCGCCAGTCGCGAGCAGCACCGCGCGCGCTTGCACGAACACGAATTCACCCGTGTGCATATCGATCAACAGGACGCCAGCGATTCGCGTGCCGGTCGCATCAGGGATCATGGCAACCGCACGATGTTCTTCCAGACGCTCGATGTCGCGTGCCCAGACTTGCTCCGTCAACCGATTCATGATCTCGATGCCGGTCAGATCGCCTTTATGCACGGTACGGTCAAAGGTTTGCCCGGCAAAGGCCTTCTGGTGCAGCGTGCCATCGGGGTTACGATCGAAGAAACAGCCGATCTCGTTTTCAAGCTCGCGCAATCTCAGCGGTGCGTGCGAGACCAATGCCCACGCCAATTCCTGGTTATTGATCCATTTCCCGCCTTCCAGGGTATCCATGAAGTGGCGTGGTATGGAGTCACCCACCGCCAGCGCGGCGTTGTAGCCGCCCTGTACCATGCGTGTACAACCGCACTTGCCCAACAGCCCCTTGACGGCAACAGTGATACGCGTGCCCGGGGCCTCGCGATGCACGTGCAAGGCCGCAAACAAACCTGCCCCACCGCTACCCAGGATCAGTACATCCGTGCGTACGCGCCTCAAGTCCGTATACCCATCGAGGCCAGTGCCGCATCGCGCTGCGCAGCCGCATCGCAACGCACCTGTTCGTACAGGCTGTCGCCATGGCTGTCCATTGCGACCAATAGCGGCCCGAAATTGCGCACGCGGAAGCGCCATAGGCTCTCTGGATTGAGGTCATCCAGATCGACATCCTCGATTGCCTCAATCCAGGTGGTTTCCAGTGCGGCGGTACCACCCACGATGGCCAGATAGACACCGCCCAGATCACTGAAGGCATTCAGCGAACCGGATAGCAATCCGCCTTTGCCGATAATCACTCGTACGCCGCAGCGCGTCATCAGAGGCTGCGTGAAGCGCTCCATGCGCGTGCTGGTAGTGGTGCCGACACAGATCGGTGCGTAACCTGCCGGGTAATCGGATGAGCGCGGCACACGCCGGACATTGGGTGCGGTATGAATCACCGCATGCCCTGCGAGATCGAAACGCGTCTCTCGACCACGATCAAACAGGTGGATCAGCGTGGCATCGCGGATACCGAATAAACTCCCGCTCAAACTCACGGTATCGCCCGTACGCAACGCCCTGACCTGTGCCTCGGTCATCGGGGTCGTCAGTTCGACATGTGCCATGGCGTCTCCCTCCTCAGAATCCGAATTCGATGCCGTCCGGGCTCAGTATCGCCGAGGCACGGCGCGCCGAGTGGCACTGGATGTTGACCGCCACCGGATTGAGTGTGATGTGTGTGGCCGCGGTTTCCACGTGTACCGCGAACGCCGTGGCATCGCCGCCGAGTCCTTGAGGCCCAATACCCAGTAAATTCACCGCTTCACTGAGCTTCGCCTCAAGCTGCGCACCTTCCTCATCTTCGCAACGGCTGCCGAGGGCGCGTGTTGCGGCAACCTTCGCCAGGTGCATGCAGAGATCCGAGGTACCACCGATCCCCACGCCGACAATGGTCGGCGGGCAGACCTTGCCGCCGGCCTCCAGCACGCGGTCGATCACGAAGGTCTTGATCGCGTCCACACCTTCGGACGGCAAACACATGCGCAACCATGAGCCATTTTCAGAACCGCTACCCTTGGGAATCATTTCGATCCGCACACGCTCCACGGTTTCGTTAAAATCGAAATGAATCACCGGCACATGCCGCCCGGTACTCGTGTGATTGTTCTGACGCGTAATTGGATGCACAACCGACGAACGTAACGGATGCTCCTGTGTGGCACGCCGGCAACCCGTTGTGATGGCTGCCTTGATAACGGTGCCATCGAACTCTACGTCTCGGCCGATGATGACGTTGTAGATCGGCAGCCCCGTGTCCTGACACAAAAGATTGCGGGTTTCCTCGGCCACCTGAATATTTCTGACCAAGGTGCCGAGCACTCGTTGCGCGCCCGCGTCGCGTTCCTTGTGTGTCAGCCGATCAAGACCGTGCTTGATATCGTCCGGCAGCTGTTTGAGCGCACGAATATATAACGCCCGCGCCACTTCCTCGACGGCCGCTTGGTAGAGTTTCATCGCTGCATGCCCCACTTGCGAACCGTATGAACCTCAATGGTTCTAAAGACGATGCCCTCGACCAACAGACCGATGAGAATCACCGTCAACAACCCGGCGAAAACCGCAGCAGTCTGCAGCTCGTTCTGATTTTCAAAGATATACCAACCGATGCCGCCGGAACTCGAAGTCGCACCGAAGACAAGTTCGGCGGCGATTTCCGTGCGCCATGCGAACATCCACCCTATCTTTAATCCGGACAGAATCGACGGGAATGCAGCGGGAATCAGCAATTTGATCACATACCGCCAGCCCGTGAGACCATAGTTTTTGCCGGCCATACGCAAGGTATCGCTCACCGATACGAACCCGGTCAGCATATTGACTGCTACGGCCCACAACACGGCATGTACCAATACAAAGACAATACTGCCCTGCCCCAAGCCAAACCAGATCAATGCCAGCGGCAGCAGGGCAATTGCTGGCAACGGACTAAACATCGCCGTCAAGGTACTCAGCACATCTTCACCGAAGCGGGTCAACACCGCAGTTGTGGTTAATAGCAAAGCGATGAGGACACCCAGTCCGTAACCGATCAGCAGCGTTTCTATGGAATTCAAGGCCCTCAGTAACAGTGGCCCATTGACCAGCGCATTCCAGAAAGCCTCGACGGTTGCGCTGAAGGTGGGGAATAGCAGCGGGTTATGCAGCCACAATGTGTATCCTTGCCAGATTGCAGCCAACAATACGAGAATAAACAAACGCCGCAAAATCGTGATGTCCTTGATGCGTTGCCACCAAGATAAGGTCCGCGCAATCTCGCCAATTTCTCCCAGCGACTGCGGCGTGCGTTCAAATTCATCACGCACAGGCGGCATCTCAGCAGGTAATTTATTTTCCATTCGCCTCGACCTCCACCTGACTTGCCTCCTCGGCAAAGAGCATGTCGTGAATGCGCTGTTGCAACTCCTTGAATCCGTCTGAGGTTTGATTTTCATGGGAAAAATCATGGGCATTGATTTCAGCTCGAACTTGGCCAGGATGCGGTGATAAAACCAAAATCCGAGTCCCCAAAATGATCGCCTCCTGAATCGAATGCGTGACAAAAAGCACCGTGAAATGCAGTTCATCCCAAAGCTGTAACAACTCTTGCTGCATTTTTAGCCGTGTGAGGGCATCGAGTGCCGCAAAGGGCTCATCCATTAGCAATATGGCCGGCCCCATCGCCATGCCTCGTGCGATCGCGACACGTTGTTTCATGCCGCCCGAGAGCGTATGTGGATACGCATCTCTGAATTTCAAAAGATTGACCTTATTCAGAAACAGCTCGGCACGCTCAAGCGCCTCGACAGGACTATATTTGTGACTGGTAATCATGGGAAAAAGAATATTTTCTATCACGGTTTTCCATGGCAGTAATTGGTCGAATTCCTGAAAAACCATCATCCGGTCAGGTCCCGGGCGTTCCACGACGGCACCATTGACCTCGATACGTCCGGAAACGGGTGATAAAAAACCACCCACTGCCTTGAGCAGCGTTGATTTGCCACACCCAGACGGGCCTAATAGAATGAATCTGTCCGCAGGAAATACTTTGAAATCGACCTGATAGGTCGCGGTTACGATCTGCTTTTTGGTTTTGTATTGAAGCGTCGTGCCGCAGACATTCAGCAGTGGTGGGATGTCTTCCACCTCGCCGCATTTCCCTTGGGCTCCATCCATTTTCAGCATGGCTTCCATACATCCCTCGTGCATTCGGTTTGCAGCTGGTTGTCGTCGGCCGCATATCGGCCGACGACAATTGAACACTCGACAACTGTCAGCTACCGTGCTCGTTCCAGACGTTTTTGAAAAACACGTCCTTCCAGGATTTTGGAAGATGGGTGATGGAGCCGGTTTTATACATGAAGCGCGCGTACTTCATGATGTTTTTAGGGGTCGTTGTAAATTCATTTTCTGGATTCGTGATAATCCCAAGGATAAGCTTTTTAGGCAGTTTTGAATGAGCCTCATCGATATAAATCTGAGCGGCCTCTTCTGGATTATCCTTAATGAATTTATCTGCCGCCTGCAAAGCCTTGAATACCGCATTGAACATTTTTGGATGTTCTTTGTGGTATTTGGCCGAAGCCCACAAGGTGTTGAATGTGGATTTTCCACCCAGCACCTGATAGGAACTCAGAACGGTATGTACCTTAGGATTGGCCAGCTCCTCAATGGAATACGGCGGCGAAGTGAAATGCGCATCAATCTGCCCCCCTCCGCTAAGTAATGTGGCCATTGCATCTGGGTGCTTCATCGATACCGTCAAATTGTCGAGTTTGTTGTAATGTTTGTCGCCCCATTGTTTGGCAGCGGCCATCTGTAATGTGATCGCCTGAATGGAGACCTTTACTGCAGGCAAGGCAATGCGGTCTTTGTTGGTGAAATCCGTAATGTTATGAACATTCGGGTTAGTGGTGTTAAGCAAGTTGGGCAGGCTATTGAGTGCCGCCACGCCATGCACGTCGTAGATGCCTTTCGTCTTATCCCACATTTTGAGCAAAGGACCAACGCCGCCCGATGCGAAATCAAGATTGCCCGAGAGTAGCGCGGCGTTCATCGCCGAACCACCGCCAAAGGTCGCCCAAGTGATCTTGACGTCGTGAATCCCTGCCTCGGCGGCATACTTTTGAATCAGGTGGTTGTGACGCATCACCATCAACGGCAGATAACCAACGCCGTATTGTTGTGCGAATCGGATGGTTTCGGCACCGGATATGCTACTCAACCCCAAAGCCACGACGCCAGCAATCAACGCCGATCCGAGTTTGGTGACACGTGAGTGTTTCCCTTTTCTACGGTTTTGCATCGCAACTCCTCCTTTTTCGTCATCGATCGGTGCTACGGCACTCTCTATTCACCTGTAACCGTAGACGCTTGCGGGTAAAACGCTTGCGAAACGGATTTCAAAACGCCCTCAGGAGATAGCTCAGGGCAATCATGAGAGATACCCCACACGCGACGGCGATCGCCGTCTTCTGCCAGTCGCCCCAAGGCAGAAACTCTATGGCCAATAAGCGCAGACCACCCGTAAGATGCGCGGCCAGCAGCATGGCCACGCCACCTTCGCCAAACTTGACCCACGGATTATTTGCCCAGTCCAATGAACCGCTCGAATCGCTGGCCCCGGTGATAATGGTGGACAGCACCCATAAATGAATGGGAAGGAAAATACCCAGCAGCAGGCCCGATGCGCGATGGACCGCGAATGCCCAGTAACTCGAATGTCGTCGCAATCCCCGATTTCGATTCATGCGTATAGCCCCAAGACCGCGCGCCACCCCAGAAACGCCAGTAAGGCGGCGAAGGCCAGCGCGATCATGTTGACTCCATCTTTGCGTATCGATGTCCATTCCATCAGTACGACACGTAGTCCGATGGGTACATGGATTGCGGCCGCCGTGACGAACGAGCCGTATACGCTTAGCCAGAAGAGGTTGCCTCGAGTGTGCGCGAGAATCTGGCCGGCCGACAGGCCGTCGTTGACCACATAGATCATCGTGCCTAAATGTATCGTCACGGTGATGACCAGCAAGAAGGCAGTCGCGCGCTGCGCCATCCAGAGCCAGACATCCAGCCGCGAGTTCACAGCTCACCCCGCAAGGCGGCCAAAGCCACTGTGCGCTTGAGGCCTGCAATGCCAGCTGCCGGATTCAGTCCCATGGGGCAATGTTGGAGACAGGCCTGCTGACCATGGCAACCTAGACATCCGTCGTCGCTCGCAACGGCGGCTAGGTGCAGGTCCCGGTGCTCGTCACGCGCGTCGTTGATCAGAGTCCAGACACGATTCAACGCGGCAGGTCCAAGGTAATCCGGCTTCCACGAAACCACATCACAGGCGGCATAACAAACCGCACAATTGATGCATTCGATGCCTTTATCAGCCTGCCGGCGCTGCGCGGAATCCGGACGCACGCGCGCAAATGCGTCCTCCCGTGTTCCGGCGGAAATAAAATAACCGCGTGCACGTCGCCATTTGGTGAAGAAGGTGCGCATATCCACCACCAAGTCCTTGATCACCGGTAAATTTCGCAATGGTGAAAGACTTAATCGATGGCCGTTCGCAACACGTTCAACGTGGGTGCGGCAGGTCCACTTTGGCGAGCCGTTGACGGTCATGGCGCAGGAGCCGCACACGCCGACGCGGCAGGCGAACCGGTAGGACAAGGTCGGATCGAGATGACGTTGGATGTAGGTCACCACATCCAGCACGGTTTGATTGTCATGCCGAGGCACGCGGTAGGCGACGAACTCGCCCGAAACGCCACCCCGCCATACCGATACATCGAGGACTTGTGCCTTCGTCATCGAAATCCCCCCACCCGAAACGGAACGCCTACCCCGTCGGTTTGCGCCGATTCAGGCGCTGCGATACAGCTTGGTCAGGACGAACTCGCGATGGCCCAGGGCTTCCGCCGAGGTTGATCGCCCGCTGCAGGTGCGCAACATCATCTCAATCAGTGCATCACCCGCCTGATCCAGATTCATCTCGCGGCGCAAGATGCCGGAAACGTCCAGATCAATGTGCTCGGACATGGTGCGCACGGTCCGCGGGTTGGCGCTGAGCTTGATCACCGGCTCCACCGGATTACCGATGATATTGCCCTGCCCAGTCGTGAACAGATGCACCACATAGCCCGCAGCGCACTGTAGGGTGATGCATTCGGCCGCCGCCGACGAGGTGTCCATGAAATACAGCCCTGAACCCTTGGCGGGTGTTTCGGCCGGTTCGAGCACGTCGATGAATTGCGTCCGCTTGCCGATTTTGGCCAGATTACCGAAGGCCTTTTCCTCGATGGTCGAAAGCCCTCCCGCGATGTTGCCCTTGGTCGGCTGCGATTCGGAGAGATCGTCGGTCTTGTGACGGTTGATGAAGTCGTTGTAGTCGTTCCAGGTTCTGAGGAACTTCTCCCGAACCTCGTCATTGGCCGCGCGCCCGGCGCATACCTGCTCGGCACCGGTTAGCTCGGAGGTCTCGCCGAAGCAGATATTGGCTCCCCGCGGCACCAACTTATCCACCAGATTGCCCATGGTCGGATTCGAGGCCAAGCCAGAGGTCGTATCCGATTCACCGCACTTCATCGAGATCCACAACTCGTCGATGCCACAACGTTCGCGCTGCTTTTCCGTCGTCCACTGCACCATCTCTTTGGCAGCACGCGAGGCACGCGCGATGGTGTCGATATCGCCATGCTCCTCGATGGAAAAGCCTTCTACCGGTTTGCCGGTGAGTCGAATACCCTCCACCACGCGCTGCGTCCAGCCAGGTTCGATGCCGATAACCACGACCGCGGCCACATTGGGATTCGCGCCAGTGCCGATCAGCGTACGGAAGAACAGCTCCAAATCCGCGCCGAATTGCAGGCGCCCATAAGGATGCGGCAGGGCCATCGTACCCTTGATGTTGTTACCCACGGCCTCGCAGGCGGCATTGGAGAGATCGTCCAGCGGCAGTATGACGACATGATTGCGGATGCCGACGCGACCATTTTCGCGCCTATAACCCATAAAACTCAGATCGGTATTGGCCATCGTCGTTACCACCGTTTCGTCTTGATGTTGTGCACGTGCACGTGGCGCCCCTTGCCGATATTGGCCACGGCACGGCCGATGTCATTCTCGTACTCGATGATCGTATCGCCTTCACTCACATCGACGAGTGCGATCTTGTGGCCTAGAGGGATATCGTCCTGGGCCTCAATACTCAGTGTGGTGTCGTTTTCGAGCAGCCAGCCCGTCAAGGACTGACCTGCCTTGATGCCCTCCACGACCACCACACCAACACGGTCGGCCTTGTTATGCACCAGAAAGTGGGTTGCCATGCCTGCTCCTCACATGATTGCCAAGTTTCGTAAGTAGTCTTATGTAGTATGTCCTATATAAGACATATAACAGACTAGTCGGTGATATTATCGACGTCAAGGCGTAAACTGAAAATTATCGATAGAACGTTGTAGAACGCTGTAATTCCATACAAAAATCACGGTAAAGCACCGGCATCTGGATGCTACGCAAACCCGTACAAAGCATTGCAAGGCCATGATGTAAGGGCATAATGCCGATCAATACCGCTGTCCACCGCAATGTCCATACGGAATGCGCTTGGACACTTAAACCCTGCCCTCGCTCGAAGCGTGGCGCCCGCAACCAACACAGGAATGACTCATGGGAGAAGCCACCGGCCCGGATTTCAGGCCGCTGTACAGCCAGATCAAGGCATTGCTCACGCAACGCCTCGCAGCAGGTGAGTGGCCGCCTGGTCAGGCATTGCCGAGCGAGACCGCATTGGCGCAGGAATATGGCGTCAGCCAGGGCACCCTGCGCAAGGCATTGAACGAAATGGAGGCAGAACGCCTGGTCGACAGGCGACAAGGCAAGGGCACCTTTGCCGCCAAACACAGCGCTGCGCGCTCACTGTTTCAGTTCTTCTTGTTGGTCGGCGAAAACGGTGAACGCCAACTTCCCGAAAGTCGCACCCTTGAATGTAGTGCTGGCAAGGCCACACGCGACGAACAAGAGGTTCTTGAGCTTGACGCCGGCGCTACGGTGACGCGCATCATGCGCGTGCGCCATCTCAAGGGACGGCCGGTTATCTGCGAGCGCATTACCGTATCGACCGCGTTGTTCCCCGATCTGCAACGCTGCACGGCTGGGGAAGTGACCAATACCCTCTACGACATGTACGAGGGGCGATATGGTGTCACGGTGGTGCGTGCCCGCGAACGTCTGCGCGCGGTGGCTGCTAGCGAGCGCGAAGCGGAATTGCTCGAATTGAGCACGGGAGCGCCCCTGTTGGAGATCCACCGGGTTGCCTTCAACATCAATAAGCATCCCGTCGAACTGCGTATCAGCCACTGCAGCACGGCCCATCATTATTACCTAAGTGAACTGGACTGACAGAGCCCCCGTCGAATGTCGTCCAGTCTGTATATCGACACTCCTGGAAGTTTTCGCGTGCAAATACGTGTAAGAGTGGTGCACACACGAGCGACCAAGTGCTTGTCGACATCGCGGACGGTGATCGCAAGACGCCGCCCGTGCATCGACACCCACACATAATCCGCTTGAGGAGTGTCCATGAGTACGCATCACAAGGCATTGAAAATGGCCATCGCCACCATCGTCGCCTCCGCTGCATTGGCGACTGGTACGACGGCCCTGGCCGCCAGCGGTCCGAAGATGGCCAAATGCTTCGGCGTTAACGCCGCCCATCGCAACGACTGCAAGACCGCAACCGGCTCATGTGCCGGTACCGATCCCAAGGCCCGCGATCCCAATGCCTTCATCCTGGTGCCGCAGGGTGTCTGCGGCATGATCGCCGGCGGCACCACGCACCCAACGCCGATCGCATTGAAGCGCGAACAGACGTTTCATCACGAGCTGATGGAGATGTCCCCGGAAAAACGCAAGGAGGCTGTCAAGATGCTGCGAATGAAACAAGCCAAGCTGCACATGGAGAGCGGGTCCTGACCCGTTGACATGAACGCGCCGCCCTTCAACAGAGGCGCACCGATCCCGGCTCACGCCGGGATCGGACTCCGCGCCGAATACGAACGCGAAATTCTGCAGTCCGGCACCCGTGCTGCCTGGCTTGAGGCGCACAGCGAGAATTACTTCGGCCCTGGCGGCCGTCCGCTGCGCAATCTACAGATGCTGGCCGAGCGTCTCCCGCTGAGTCTGCATGGGGTTGGCCTAGGCCTGGGCAATGCCGATCCGCTGGATCGCGCTCACTTGGCACGCCTGCGCCGGCTTGTGAATCTCGTGCAACCCGCCCTGATCTCCGAACATTTGTGCTGGAATGCTCATGCTGGCCACCACTTTAACGATCTGCTGCCCCTGCCCTACACCGAAGAAGCAGTCGCCCATGTGGTCGAACGCATCGTGCAACTGCAGGACACACTGGGACGTAGAATTCTGGTTGAAAACGTCTCCTGTTACCTCCAGTTCGAAGATTCGCGGATGACCGAATGGGCGTTCGTCAACGCCATCGCCGAACAGGCCGATTGCGATATTCTGCTGGACGTCAACAACATCTACGTCAATGCCTGCAATCATGGGTATGACGCGCTCGACTTTATCCACGCGGTCGACCCCAACCGCGTCGGCGAAATTCACCTCGCAGGGCACACCCGTCGTGAATTCGACGATGGTACGGTGATTCGCATCGATACCCATGATCAACCCGTGTGCGAAGGCGTCTGGAGCCTCTATCGGCAAACACTGGAACGCCTCGGACCACGTCCAACGTTGATCGAATGGGACGCCGCCCTGCCCCCGCTCGGCATCCTGGAGGCGGAAGCCTTGGCCGCAGAGCGCATCCTCACCGAGGTTAATCGTGAACACGCTGGCTGAGCTGCAAACGGCCTTCGCCGTTGCACTGGAGCATCCAGAACAAGTCGATGCGGTGCGTCTGCGCCATGAGGGCATCGCCGCACCGCGTCGTATCGGCCTGTATCGCAACAACACCCGCATTACCCAGACGGAAGCGCTGGCCGGTATCTATCCGGCCGTGCAAAAACTGGTCGGCGAGGATTTCTTTGCAGCGTTTGCAGAACACTATCGCACCCGATATCCGTCGCGTAGCGGTGACTTGCGCGACTTTGGCGGCACACTGGCCGAATGCATCGCCGAATTCGACCCCGCCGCTGGATTGCCCTATCTGCCGGATGTCGCACGCCTGGAATGGGACTGGCATCTCTGCTTCCACGCCGAAGAGGTCGAAGCACTCGATGTCAGCGGGCTGGCTCGGCTGGCAGAGGATGTCGATTCCGAACCGGCACTGGCACTGATACCCGCGGCCAAACTCCTACACTCGCCCTATCCGGCCGCCGACATCTGGGCTTTCGCCCTCGAACCCGAGCCGCGACAAGGCACGCTCGACCTCGATGCGCTGGCGCCGGCCTACCTGTTGATCGCACGCCCCACAGACGAAGTGCTCGTGCTCTCGCTCGCGCCGGCCGATTACCACTGGCTGGCCCATGTTGCTGCGGGAGAATCCTTATCCACCGCCCTCGAAGCCACGCTGGAAATCCACCCCGATTTCGATCTTGCCGAGCGCCTGCCATCTCTGGTTAGCCTCGGCGTGTTCACGGCACATCAAGCGGGAGAGAAGCCATGATACTCGACAAGCCTATTGCGCTTTACGTACGTATCGCGCAACTGCTCGACAAGGCCTCTCCACTGGCCGACCTGCTGCTCAGGCTCTGGGTCGCAGAGGTGTTTTGGCGCGCTGGTGTGGTGAAGCTACAGAGCATTTACTCGACCCTGTATCTATTTCAGTACGAATACCATGTGCCCTTTTTGCCGCCCGAAGTGGCCGCGTATCTGGCCACAGGTATCGAACTGGGCTTTCCCGTGCTACTCGCGCTAGGCCTGTTCACCCGCTTCACCGCGGGCTTCCTGTTCGTCTATAACATAATGGCTGTGATTTCGTATCCGGCGCTCTGGGCAACCGGATTCATCGACCACAAGGTATGGGGCATCATGTTGCTGGTCACGCTTCTACACGGCCCAGGCGCCCTATCCATCGATGCCGTTCTGCGGCGCTGGTGGCCTGCCGCTCCGCGCCGTTCGACCCCACAAAGGCTGCATCCGCAATGACACTAGGCACTGCTCCACCGAGATTTTCCCACCGTTGGCAGACGTTGCTCGTGATACTCGCCTCAATCCTGGCGCTCACCCTGATCGCCAGGCCCGCGATGGCCGACGGACCGAATTTCCCGACGGGTGCGCCCTGGTTCAACGTAAGCCAGCCCCTGACCGCCGCTGACCTCAAAGGACGGCTCGTGCTGCTGGATTTCTTCACGCCGGGCTGCATCAACTGCATCCACACGCTCCCCGGCACCGCGCGTCTGGAGCGCGAATTCGGCGGCAGTCTACTGGTCATCGGCGTCAACTCGCCCAAATTCAAGGCCTCACAGGGTGTCAGTGCCATTGACGGCTTCATCCGCCGTTACAACCTTCACCACCCCATCGTGACCGATAAAGACATGCGCCTCTGGCGTCAATACGGCGTGTTTGCCTGGCCCACATTCGTCTTGCTCGGGACGAATGGCGAGGTCGTGGGAAAATTCATCGGTGAGGGGCGCTACGGCCAAATTCGTAAGGCGGCGATCCAAACGCTGGCCAAGGCGAGGCACGACGGCACCCTGAATACCACCAGCGTCTTGCCACTCAAGCCGATGCCCATGCCCGATACCCCGCTGCTGCAACCGGGCAAGGTCGCAGTGGATGCACGTTATGTCGCGGTATCCGACAGCGGGCACAACCGCGTTGTCTTATTCAACCATCAAGGAAAAACGCTACAGGTCATCGGCAGCGGCCAGTTGGGCGTTGCCGATGGCGAAGCGGCCCGAGCCCGCTTCAATGGCCCCCAAGGTTTGGCCTTCGACGACGATGCCTTGTACGTCGCCGACACAGGGAACCAGCTGATCCGCCGCATCGATCTGAAGACCTTCGCCGTCACCACCGTGGCCGGTGACGGTCGACAGGAATATGGCGTCGTCGGCATTCATCAGGCGCGCGCCGTACCGCTCAACTCCCCTTGGGGACTGGAACGAGTTGGCGACGAGCTCTATATCGCCATGGCAGGAGATCACCAGATTTGGAAGTTGGACCTGCGCACCCAGCGCATCGGTCCGGTCGCAGGCAGCGGCGCGGAGGGGATCGCGGACGGGCCGGCGGCCCAGGCCAGCTTCGCCCAGAGCAGCGGCCTTGCCTATCACGACGGCCAACTCTACGTTGCCGACCCAGAGTCATCCGCCGTACGCATCGTCGATTTGGCCGACATGCATGTGCGCACACTGATCGGCCGCGGCTTATTCGATTTCGGCCTGCGCAATGGACCAGCGGCAAGCGCACTACTGCAGCACGATCAAGGACTGGCCTACGAGGACGGTAAACTCTACATTACAGATACATTCAACGATGCCATCCGAACGCTGAGTCTTGCTACGCAAACAGTCTCGACACTGACCATCGGTCTCGCGCAACCCGGTGGTCTCGCAATACTCGCCCCCACCGTCTGCTTGTGGCCGATACCAACGCCAATCAGCTGGTCACGGTCGATACTCAAAATGGCAAAATAAAACCCTGGTCGATCAGTGGGTTACCCCCGCCTACGACCCACTGATATTTAAACAAACGAGTGATGGGGGCGTGGGCATAGAAGGCAGAAGCCATGGCAAATAATGGCAATTCCGTCACGCCCGTAACAACGCCTTGGCCAAACGCTCGGAGAGCTGATCAGCAGTGAACTGTGGTTCGTTCGATGGATACAGCGTGTCTTCGTCGAGATCAATCCATATTCCTTTGCTAGCGAGAACATGCCCTTGAGTTTTTCGCAAGCTCTCAGGCGTTCTCCGAGTGTGGCCTCAGTTCTGGCTTTAGCGGGGAAAACGACGTAGTTAATTCTCTAATCGGCATGCATTCTTCACAATCCAAGAACTTGCCCGCGTCGCTCAGGCCTATTCTCCGGTCATCACTGGCACTTCGCATATGGCGATTCTCATCGAATCGATCTCGAATACCATTCAAGCTCGACTTGATTTTTGTTCGAGAGATTACTCATCACCTCCTCGTCGATCATGTGCTTGAATCAAATATTTTCAACCGCTAACGGGGCTCCAAGTAGCAAATGGACATAGCTGAAAACAACGGCGAAGCAATGAGTATGCAGCATCGGCTGCGGGATTAAAGTTTTCCTGATAAAGGCAATTGTCTCCAAAAAGAGACACTTGAAATACAGGCAGGCAAGATGCATGATTTTTTTAGGCGCAGCTGAATATCATGCGTCCTCATGGGCTTGCTTAATAACTTCGGGGTGGCGGCATGATCTACTGGGCGGCTATATTTCTGATTATTTCGATAGCAGCAGGCGTTCTTGGTCTTGGTGGGATATCAGGCTTAGCCGCGCAAATCGCCTGGATATTGTTTGTCGTTGGCCTAATTTTAGCCGTTATATTATTCATAATGGGTCGGAGACCAAGATTATAACTTCACCAATCATGGAGTTCGGGTCTGCGGGTCTGAAATATCATTCGTGAAGCATCACGAGTGTATATGTGATTTTTAATATATTTTAGTCGCCCCATGAATTTACCATAATGAGGATATACACATGGTTAATGCTGCCCTTAAAAAAATCACTCCCCTCCTGGTTTTGGCGGTTATGTTGGCTGGCTGCCAATCCCACGAGGGCCCAGCCGAAAAAGCGGGCAAAAAAATTGACAACGCAGCCAGCCAGGTAAAGAAAGATGTTGGAAACGCGACTGATAAGGCCGGCAAGAAAATTGAAGATGCTGGCAATAGCATCAAAAATAATTAATCAAATAAGGGTTTATTACCAATCCTTCGAGAAAACGCCATTAATATCAGATGGCCAGTGCACGTTTGGCAATTGATGGCTGCTTGATCTGAGCATATTTGGTGACCTCATGTGCCAGATGCTAATGCCGATCAGTACTTCGGCGCCCTGTTTCGTGCGCTAAGCCCTTTAGGCTCCCCAGATTGACGATCTGTGCGCGCGCGGCGGCGTCCTTGCAGATCGCGCCGACATCGTCGCCGGTGACCACCGGCACGCAGGTGTTGTAGACGAACACCGCAATATCCAAAACGGCCGCACCTAGAACGCCAGGCAATCAAACGAGGCAGCTTTATCCACACCGCCATCGACACTGATGGGGGCCGCGGCTGGTCAGCCCGGTTATCGATCGGTCGGTGGATCGACCTTTGTTGCGGAATAACAGGAACGAAGATGCATGCCCTTGTTGCGCAAAAAGGCGATGAACCCGCCTGACGACGGTTTGTAAATCGTTACGGTACTCGAAGGATTCGCGGCGCAGTAGTCGATCTCGTTCTCGTAAAACGTCTCGGCAACGACATCGAATTTATATCGGGCATCCTGAACGGCCACCGCCCGCGTGCACAAATAGCCTAGCGGCTGCTTGTTCTTGATGACGGGCAAATCGACAAAAACCCCCTCACTTACCCGTTTGCCGAGCGTCGCCGGATTACAGCCCGCAAAAGCGGGCGGTGCAAATGCCAAACTTAAGGCCAGGATCGGGATCGCTTGCTTCATCGCTCGTTTCCGTCGTTTGCGTCAAACGTCCGGGAGACGCCTGAATCGAAGGTCGTCGCGGGTCGCGACAAGATGCCTGTCCGTACCATATCCGCAAACGCAGCCCAGCGGAAGGCTACGCTGGCGTAGCCTTCCGCTACCACGGGCGGTAGGTGCGGCGACAAGCCGGAATCTCGTCGCGCAAAAAAATCCTTCGGTCAGAAATTAAGATTGACTGCCGTACCGAATCGCTTGTTGTTCCAGGGGATTCGCGTAAAATCTAGCCCTTTTGCGCGTTGGAGTTGCATGTGTTTCAGTTGTATTACGCTCACGTCGCCAAGGCTCGGGACGATATCCTTTCCGGTTTGACCGTCGCATTCGCACTGGTGCCGGAGGCGGTCGCGTTCGCGTTCGTGGCCGGCGTCAACCCCCTGGTCGGGCTCTACGGCGCGTTCATGATGGGACTGGTCACTTCGCTGGTCGGCGGCCGGCCCGGTATGATTTCCGGTGCGACTGGGTCGATGGCCGTCGTCATGGTCGCCCTGGTCGCGAAACACGGCGAACAATATCTGTTCGCCACGATCATCCTGGCCGGCGTGTTGCAAATTATTTTCGGCGCGCTGAAATTCGGCAAATATACCCGTATCGTCCCGCTGCCGGTCATGCTCGGCTTCGTCAACGGGCTTGCGATCGTGATCTTTCTCGCCCAGCTCAACCACTTCAAGACGCAGGGCACTGGCGGCGCCGCCCACTGGCTGACGGGCACCCCGCTGTTCGTCATGCTGGGCCTCGTCGCGCTCACCATGGCGATCATGTATGGGCTGCCCAAAATCACCCGCGCCTTCCCTGCCGGTCTGGCCGCGATCATCGCGATCACGCTGCTGGTGCATCTGGCCGGGCTGCACACGCCGCAGGTCGGCTCCATCGCCGACATCCACGGCGGCTTCCCGAGTTTTCACCTCCCGAGCGTGCCGATCACGCTGGACTCGCTCAAGGTCATCCTGCCTTACGCAGTCATCCTCGCCGGCGTGGGCCTGATCGAATCGTTGCTGACCATGACCGTCGTGGACGAAGTGACCCACACGCGCGGCCAGGGTAACCGCGTGTCCATCGGTCAGGGCGCCGCCAACATGGTGAACGGCTTCTTCGGCGGCATGGGCGGCTGCGCCATGATCGGCCAGACAATGATCAACGTCTCCTCCGGTGGTCAGCGTAACCTGTCCGGCATCGTCGCGGCGCTGTCCCTGCTGACATTCATCATGTTTGCGTCGGGCCTCATCAACCTCGTGCCCGTAGCGGCCCTGGTCGGCCTGATGTTCATGGTCGTCATCCAGACCTTCGAATGGGGTAGTTTCAACCTGCTGAACAAAATCCCCCGCGAGGATATTTTTGTCGGCATCCTCGTGACCGTTGTCACTATTTTCACGGACCTAGCGATCGCCGTGGTCATCGGCGTCATCGCCAGCGCACTGGCGTTCGCCTGGAAGCAGGCCAGGCACATCTACGTGCTGGTCCACGACGAAGCCGACGGCACCCGCATCTACGAAGTTCACGGTCCGCTGTTTTTCGCCTCCACGCACCGCTTCGGAGAATTGTTCGATCCGGAAAACGATCCCAGCGATGTCGTGGTCGATTTCGGCCACTCGCGCGTAGCGGACCATTCAGCCATCGAAGCCATCGACACCCTAGCCACCCGCTATACAACTGCCGGCAAATTGCTGCGCCTGCGCCACCTGAGCCAGGAATGCCAAATTCTGTTGAAAAAGGCCGGTAACCTCGTCGAAGTGAACATCAGCGAAGACCCGCATTATCACGTCGCGGATAACTCACTGGCTTGATTCAGGGTTAATCGTTTCAG
Source organism: Acidihalobacter yilgarnensis (assembly GCF_001753245.1). Taxonomy (NCBI): domain Bacteria; kingdom Pseudomonadati; phylum Pseudomonadota; class Gammaproteobacteria; order Chromatiales; family Ectothiorhodospiraceae; genus Acidihalobacter; species Acidihalobacter yilgarnensis. The sequence continues at coordinate 1,851,756 of NZ_CP017415.1, forward strand.
GCAACCAGATCGGGCTGTACTTCGCCACCGCCCGATCTGGTTTAAGGGCATGGCATCCTGCTATTGATTCACCCTCATCGATTCATGAAAGCAGACACCGGGCTGATGTGGTTTATAGACGGATGTCGACCCCGAAGAGACATTCGACCCAATCCCAGTCTACTTCCGTTTGGTGGTTGCGGAGAGCTGACACTCGACTACCCCATAATTTTGGTCAGAATCCTTCGACTTGTCACCTGAAAACACACAGCCTTCCGGAGACGCGAACCGCAACCATCGCGGTCCGCTCGCACTGATATTCTTCAGCGAATAGGTATCTGTCGATTGTACGGTAACGAACAGACAGTTTATCCAGTCAGAGTAACCTGACGATTAGGAAGTAGGTATTGGCGAGGGCGATGAGTGAGATTCCCTCTAAGCTGGCGAATGAATACCGACTAGAAACAGTGTAGCCAACCTTGCTGTGAAGAAAGCCGAAATGACGTTAGACACCGTTCTAACGCCGTCGCGGCGTCATACGATTCTGGCACTGGCGGAAGCCGGGGCATTGAGCGATTGGGATACCGAAGCAGGAAATAGAGCGTCCGAATTCGTGACCAGCGACCCGTGATGCGCACCGGTGGATGCGGTGCCGGAGACGTGCTCGGTGGACACTCGATCCGCCACAAAGGGGGATGGGTGCAAAGAGTGGTCGCCGCAATAGTCTTTCAGGACAGACATGAGCCTTTACAACGGGATGGTTAGTGCCCCTCCAACTTTCTTTATAGAGAGACAGAGTTCATGAGTGCCTTTTCCAAAGCTGGAAGTCGCATAGGTGCCGATGGCAATTTTGCCTCGTTCGAAGCTGCCCGCCATCGACCATCATGTCCCCGGTGCAACGGCCCTGTGCTGCGTGTGCGACGCCGCTTCTTAGATCGTATCGTGAACCTGATTACGCCGGTGCATCGATTACGCTGCTGTGCGATGAGCTGCGGCTGGAGAGGGATTCTTCGCGTGAAGTGAATAGGAGATAGCAAAAAAATAGTAACCGCACGAACGGGGGTCAGATACCCTCTTGGATTTCAAGTCCGCGCAAGGGGATTTCAGCCTGGAACGGTCGTCCCGATTTAATCACGCCATAGATCAAATGCATGAGCTTGCGCATGCTGGCGCCGACAATGGCCTTCGGTGCCAAGCCCTTGCTTTCCAGGCGTTTGGCTAAAGCGATGATGACCGGGTTATGCCGCTTGGCCACCAGACCAGGCATGTACAGTGCCCGGTCTGGTGGCCGCATGGCCGGCTCTTGAGATCGTCGTGCGTCCCTTGACCGACGCACCCGATTGTTTCTGTTTCGGGCTTCAGGCCAATGAAGGCGGCCAGCACCTTGGCGCTCTTGAAGCGACGCGTATCGCCGATGTAGGCCAGAAATTGGGCGAACTCGGGTCAGGGGCGAACCGGGGTCAGATACCCTCTTTATGGCATCCAGAAAAATTGGATATCCCGCGCGCCATAAAAGTTATGATGCCGAGTGGCATCGGATACTATTCCACAATACTAAACCCGAGCCCAATCTCCTCCAATCATCTAGCAGCGTGCCGCTTCTTGCGAACGCCATGTTATGCAACATGGCTTAGTCGCAGCCACGAGCAGCCGAGCTTGTACCCACTATGCCGCTTTCCGTTTTGTGACCATCCCGTTTCCACCAGTCCAAGCGGCCTATCGGTTCTTTGACTCGCGCACTTCGGCCACGGGATCGTCCAGCAGTCGGCGCAAGCGCTGGCGGCGAACGCGTGGTGCGGCGGCGAGGTGGACCGTCCAGTCCTCGTCGGTGAGCATGCGCGCCGCTACGGCGGCACGCACCTCGGCGGCGGGATCGCCGATCAAGCTCGAGAGTAGTGATTCTGGCAGGCGCTGCGTGCGTGAATTTCAGATCAGGCCCGCAAGGCACACGCTGCTGGAATTCGCGTATTTCACGATGCCCTCCGAGATATCGTTGGCGGCATACATCGCCATCATCTCGCCGGAAACCACCACATAAATTTCCTGGGTCTTGTTTTCACGAATGGACATGGCGAAGCCGCCACAGACCACGTCGCCCAGCACGTCATAGAACACGAAATCGAGGTTCTCTTCGTAGGCGCCCTCTTCTTCCAGGAAATGGATCAGGTGATCATACCGCGGCCGGCGCCGCCAACACCCGGCTCGGGAGTGTGCGTATTTGTGGTTATGAGGTTGGAACCTGGCCTAGGACTCGCATAGGTTTGTCTGCATGCAGCGCCGCGATCAACGGGCAGGCCACTTTCTCCTCGCCTTGGCGGCACTGCTCGAGCAGGTTTGCCAGCGTCGCTTCGACTCGGCGCAGATCCTGTAGCCGTGCGCGTACGTCGTCCAAGCGTTGAGCCGCCAGTTCGGCCGCCGAATCGCATTGCATGCCTTCATCGAGTGGCAGCAGCTGAAGGATTTCGTCCAGGCAGAACCCAAGACGCTGTGCCGACTTGATGAACTTCACTCGCGCGATGTCCTCCACCGTGTAATAGCGAATACCACCCGGTGGGCGGGGCGGCTCGCGCAACAAGTTTCTGCGTTGGTAGAACCGAACGGTCTCGACGTTGACGCCCACCGCCTCGGCCAGGCGGCCGATGGTCAATGCGTTTTCCCGATGATTCATTAAGAGTTGACTCCGTACTTTAGTACGGCAGTAAGTTTACGCTACCTAGCGCCCACCAAATTCATATGAATCGACACACCCAGGAGGCAACCTCATGTCTACCATCACCCGCATTATCGATAAAACTGGCGTCGTCGGCGCCATCGTTGGCAGTTTCAGTTGCGCCATGTGCTTTCCAGCGGCCGCGAGCCTTGGTGCCGCGATCGGATTGGGCTTTCTCAGCCACTGGGAAGGCCTGTTCGTACATTGGCTGATTCCGATCTTCGCCAGCGTGGCGCTATTGGCGACACTGGTGGGCTGGTTCTCGCACCACCAGTGGCAGCGCACCCTGCTTGGGTCGATCGGTCCGGTGCTGGCGCTGGTCGGCGTGTTTGGGCTGACCCATCACTTTCTGGCCAAGGACCTGGCGAGAGGGGTTTTCTATAGCGGACTGGGGGTGATGTTTTTAACCTCCATCTGGGACATGGTCAATCCGGCGAACCGCCGTTGTGCGACCGATGGGGGCGAAACGCCCTCCCCGCGTAGCTGATCAGATGAATCCTTTGGAGAACCTTATGACCGAGAACGCAACCACCGAACTCGCGATCACCGGCATGACCTGCGACAGTTGTGCCGCACACGTGCGCGAAGCGCTCGAAGCCGTGTCCGGCGTGCGCGAGGCCCAGGTGTCCTACCCGGATGCCACGGCCTGGGTCGTGCTGGAACGCGAGGTGTCTATACAGCAGCTGACCGAGGCGGTGGGCGCGCACGGCTATGGTGCGCATCCACGCGGTGATGACGTCACCTCTGCGGGTGACGGACAGGGACTACACATCGCTGTGATCGGCAGCGGCGGCGCGGCTATGGCCGGTGCGCTCAAGGCCGTCGAGAAGGGTGCGCGCGTCACGCTGATCGAGCGCGGCACCATCGGCGGTACCTGCGTCAATATCGGCTGTGTGCCGTCCAAGATTATGATCCGTGCTGCGCATATCGCACATCTACGACGTGAGAGCCCCTTCGACGCTGGCCTACCGCCCACCTCACCCACCGTGCTTCGCGGCCCATTGCTGGCCCAGCAGCAAGGTCGTGTCGAGGAACTGCGTCATGCCAAGTACGAAGGTATCTTGGAGACCACCCCATCCATCAAGGTCTTACACGGCAGGGCACGTTTCCTTGATGCGCAGACACTGAGCGTGGCTCTCAACGACGGCGGCGAACGCAAGGTGGTCTTCGACCGCTGTCTGGTCGCAACGGGCGCGAGTCCCGCCATCCCGCCGATTGCGGGCCTTGCGGACACACCCTACTGGACATCGACCGAGGCGCTGACCAGCGATACGATTCCCGGACGGCTGGCGGTGATCGGCGCGTCGGTGGTGGCGGTGGAGTTGGCCCAGGCCTTCGCTCGCCTGGGTAGCCAGGTTACGCTACTCGCCCGCCACACGCTGTTGTCCCAGGACGATCCTGCGATTGGTGAAGCCCTCGCCGCCGCCTTCCGTGAGGAGGGCATTGAAGTCCTGGAACACACGCAGGCAAACCGTGTCGCATGCGCTGGGGATGAGTTTGTGCTGAGCCTGCCCACGGGCGAGTTGCGCGCCGACCGGCTACTCGTCGCCACCGGGCGCAATCCGAACACGCGGGAGCTGAGCCTGGAAGCGGCCGGTGTCAAGATCGACCAGCACGGCGCCATCGCTGTGGACGCCGGCCTGCGCACGAGCGCGGCGCACATCTTTGCGGCCGGCGACTGCACCGATCAGCCACAGTTTGTGTACGTCGCGGCCGCTGGCGGCACCCGCGCGGCGATCAACATGACCGGCGGCGAGGCGAGCCTCGACCTCTCCGCGATGCCGGCCGTGGTGTTCACCGATCCCCAGGTCGCTACCGTGGGGCTGAGCGAGCAGGCAGCCCGAGACCTAGGCATCGAGATCGACACCCGCACACTGTCCCTCGACAACGTGCCGCGGGCACTGGCCAACTTCGATACTCGCGGCTTCATCAAGCTGGTCGCGGATGCCGAAACAGGCCGTTTGCTTGGCGTGCAGGCAGTTGCCGCGGAAGCGGGTGAACTGATCCAGTCGGCAGTGCTGGCGATCCGTAACCGCATGACAGTGCAGGATCTGGCCGACCAGCTCTTCCCTTATCTGACCATGGTCGAGGGACTCAAGCTGGCCGCGCAGACCTTCACCAAGGATGTGAAACAACTGTCATGCTGCGCCGGGTAAACCACAGAGTCCGTTTGAGCGAGGATGTATAAGGCATGATCCGACATCAAGGCGATGAAGACCGGCTGCACAGTAGGCAGAGCGTGGAAGCGGCCGTTGCCCGCTTGCGTGATCGCTTTCCCTTGGAGCGGAGCGTGATGGCCTTGCCGAGTGACGCCCTTGCGGCTTATCGCCGTCTGATCAATCACTGGTGCGATACCGCAGGCCCGCTTGCAACCGATGCGCTCGGTTCCGAAAACCTGCATGCCTTACTGGCCATCGATGCAGTGGTTGATCAATCCGGGCAACTCGGATGTTACCCGTTCAGTGCCTTGCCGACAGGCATACAGGTCCAACTCGGCAACCGTTCGGTTCATGCCATGTGCGCAATCGACGCCCTGGCGGTTTCGCGCGTCAGCGGCCAGGCGAGCCAGATTGCCGCTTCATGCGCCTTGTGCGATACACAATTGGCTCTCGGAATGCAAGCCAACGGTGGCTTGCGTGAGACGATGGTGTATGAGACAGCGGTTATCTGGGCCGACGAAACACAGGCGTGCTGCAGCACGAACGCATGCTGCGACACCTTATGTCCGAGTATTCGTTTCATCTGCCGTAGTTGCACTGAAAGCGGAAGCCAAGGCGGTGAAGTTTATACAGTGGCCCAGGCCGCCGTAATTGCCAATGCTTTTTTCGGATTTCAAGCGCGGCTGCGAAACCTGGAGATGGGATAGTGAGGGCTTGCGGATGAACACGGACGGGAATCCCACGTGGACTATCGGACGGTTGGCCGCTGCTGCCGGTGTGCACGTGGAAACCGTCCGCTATTACCAGCGACGTTCCCTACTACCCATCCCGTCACGCGGTTATGGCAGTATCCGCCGTTATTGCCAAGAGGACCTTGAGCGCCTGAATTTTATCCGTCACGCGCAGCAGGCCGGATTCAGTCTGCATGAAATTGCCGAGCTGCTTGCCCTGGGAGAAAAGCGTTGTCACGAAATTCAGATGATCGCAGAAAGGCGTTTGAAAGAGGTTAGCGTGCGGATCGAATCTCTACATCGAGTAGAACACCAGCTGTCGGGATTGATCGACGCGTGCAAGCGGGGAGGAGAAATGGATACGCCGATCGATTGCCCGCTGTACCTGAGAATCAGGGAGGACTGAACCAATGTTCACAAACTGGCAGGCCAGTCACGGCGGCTTGAACGATGTTTCGCCGCGGGCAGTCTGATGAGACCACAGTCCGCGATAAACAAACTATCGGCTACTTACTTAACGCCCGCGCGAACAATATGTCAGCCCGCCCATCTAAAACGAACACTCTTGATCACCGCAATCGTGGGTTCCTGGCTCACACTGTTTAATTTGGGCGATCGGCTGATGATGGGCGACATCACTGCCTGGATCTGGCTGAAGGTTAGCCTCAATTATCTTACACCTTTTATCGTATCCAATTTGGGGCTACTGAGCTATCGGGCTTGACACCAATGAGCTCGGACTGGTTCTCGAAAACGAATAGCCCTCTGGTCGAACGAAATATTGATCCACGGAGCAGACAATAAGTATGCGTAAGAAATCCATCATGGTTTTATTAGGGTTGTCGCTCTTGATCGGAGTGTCGGGATGGGTCAGCTGGAAATTCGCTGGGGCGCCATCGACCGAACACTCTCAGACATCAGCACGAACCCAAACGTCGGCAAAATTCCACCCAGTGCCCGCCCCGGATGTTTCATTTGAAGTAGCGGGGAAGAAAGCATCGATCAGCCAGTACGCGGGACACAAAATCATGCTTTGGTTGTTTTCGACATGGTGTAGCAGCTGCGAGGCCGGACTCAAAGCGCTGGCCAAACACCGCCTGGAATTGGCGCAGGATGGCGTGACTTTGATCGTATTGGATAATTACAAGAACGACGGATATCCGGGTCTGACAACCGATGAATTTGTGCAAAAGGTCGCGCCTGAGCTGGAGAGCACGTCTGGCTGGATATTCGGGACAGCGAGTAAAACGCTTGCCGAGACCTACAACCCGAAAGGATTCCCTGACATCTATTTTCTGATCGACAGCAAAGGGCTGATCCAGGCAGTCAGTGGCTCCCCAAACGTCACCATGCAGAAAATTCTGAGGTTTGCGAAGACAGGCCAATAACGTGAAGGGATGAAATGCAGCCGATAGATTATCCCTGGCGATCCATAAGGTCTTGCCTGGAGGACACGCGCATGTTGTATGAACTTGCTACTACGCTCAAACGCCTCTGGACGGAACCTGTTGGGCGATGGACTGTTCTCATGGCCTTCATCGTCCTGTTCCCGCTCTATGCCGTCACCTTGCCAGCCTCCCTGACCGGTGGACATATCGGCTGGGACAGTCTGCGCCTGCTCGCACCAGGGCAAGCGGTATTTGCCTTTTGCCTGGCGGTCTTGCTCGCACTCACGCTGGCCACGATGGTGCTATTGATACGCCATGGGCAACGTGCCAGCAAGAGTACTGGGATAGGTGGCGCCCTGGTCGCATTCTTCGCGCCATTGCTGTGCTGTAGCCCCCTGATTCCCTTGGGCTTGGGGGCCTTGGCCGTCGTTTTCCCGGCCGTGGCGGGATTTGCCCCAGGGATCATCCAAGGGTTTATCGCGACCCACGAATTCGAAATCGAACTGTTTGCGGTGGCATTGAGCTTCATCGCCTTCTGGCAAAACGCCAGGAAGCTCGCGCATGGCCCTGCTTGCACGATTCGATGATTGGCCTGCAAGAGGCCGTGATTCTAGGCGATTATCCGGGTTCGACCTTCGACGAGGGCCATTTGCCTGGCGCCATCAACATCGTATCGGGCGAGATCCCGACACGCTCACGCGTCGTCGGAGACCGCGGCGGTGCATCGCCCATGAGGGGGTGAGCCCTCAGCCCCGAATCAGCCGCAGGAATTCCGCGCGGGTATCCGGGTTGCTGCGGAACTGGCCGAGCATCACCGAGGTGGTCATGCTCGAATTCTGTTTCTCGACGCCGCGCATCATCATGCACAGGTGACGGGCTTCGACCACCACACCAACCCCGTTGGCGCCGGTGACGGCTTGCACCGCTTCGGCAATCTGGCGGGTCAGACCTTCCTGTATCTGTAGCCGCCGCGCGTACATATCGACGATGCGCGCGATCTTGGATAGCCCGAGCACCTTGCCATTGGGCAAATAGGCGACGTGCGCCTTGCCGATGAAGGGCAGCACATGATGCTCGCACAAAGAATACAGCTCCACGTCGCGCACCAGCACCATCTCGTCCATCTCGGATTCGAACAGGGCGCCGTTGACGACCTCCTCCAAGGTTTGGCGATAGCCGCGCGTCAGAAACTCGAAGGCCTTCGCGGCGCGTTGCGGTGTATCGCGGAGTCCATCACGGTCGAGCGGCTCGCCGGTGGTCGCGAGTATTTCCCGATAATTGGCCTCTAGATCTGTCAGGCTCATAGCTGGTTCTCCTGTCGACGGCATCATGCCGTCATCCGATCGCATAGTGGGCGCCGCCGCACGGGGCGTGGATTATACGCCGAGGTGTCGCTTATGGGTGACGGTCGGTATCTTGCTTGACAGCGGCGATTCCATTTGACTGCTAAACTGCGCTTTCCCATTTTTTCGAGTCCCGAGGATCACCCGTATGAGCAGCGATAAGCCACGCTGGCAGACGATCATCGAAAATCACACGCGCAACGCGGTTGGCAATACCGAGCGCGAGGAACGCCTTGCCCGCTATGCCGCCCGAGAAATGGCGCGTGCGGACCATTTGAGCAAGACCCTCGGCGAGGTGGTTGCCACGATCGACGGCAATCTCGGCAAAGATGCGGAGATGGACGAATTTCTTGGCAACATCAAGACCTACATCCTGCACAACATCAACACAGCCAATCAGGTTGCTTTCCGCGCCCAGCGCGAAGATAGCGACCCGGCCTCCAGCACCCACTAGCGCCAGTTCGCGCGTAGCTGCTCGCGGTTGAGCATCAGCCACTGCAGGGCGATGATGCTCATGGCATTGTCGATCAAGCCCCGCTGCATCTGATCGATGGCCTCATCGGCCGGCACGAGAAATGCTCTGATGTCCTCGCCCTCATCGGCGAGACCGAAGATACCGCCTTGGCCGCGACTCTCCATGCGGGCCGCGAACAGGCTGACCCGTTCGGTGCTCCCGCCGGGGCTCGAATAGTACTCGCAGATCGGCAGAATCTCCTGCAACGCGCAGCCGGCCTCCTCGAGCGCCTCGCGCCGAACCACCGCCTCCGCCTGCTCACCCGCCTCCACCAAGCCGGCGATGATTTCAACCAACCAGGGGCCATGCGGCGAATCGATCGCCCCAATACGAAACTGTTCGACCAGCATCACCTGATCCGTGATCGGGTCGTAGGGCAACACCGCCGCCGCGCGACCACGGACCATCAGCTCGCGCGTGATCGGTTTCCCCATGCCGCCGGCGAACAGGGCGTGGCGCACGCGGTAGCGGACCAGCTCGTAGAACCCCTTGAAGCACTGAACCTTGTCGAGAATTTCCCACTTCATCGCACAATCGCCTTGTCATCGAGAATCCGGGCCCGCCCGGAGGCGAGTTCACGTAAACTAGGCGGCCAATCAAGCACCACCAATATCACACAGCAACATGCCGGACCCGCAACCCACACCGCTCAGCCCGCGACAGCGCCTATGGGCCTACTGGCACGCATTGGTGCACGAGCATGGCTGGGTCCGTATTCTGCTGACCACCAACTACCATGCCGTCGGGCGCCGGGCCTTCCGCTCAGGGCAACTGCCACCCTGGACCCTGGTCAAGTGTATTCGGCGCGACGGCTTGCGCACGGTGGTCAACCTGCGCGGCCCCATCGATACCCCGACACTGGCACTCGAACGCGAGCTTTGCGCGCGCGAGGGCGTCAAGCATGTCGATCTGCGTCTGTTCTCGCGCGACACTCACCGCCCCGAGGCATTACTTGAGGTCAAACGACTGCTCGCCGAGATCGAATACCCGGCACTGTTTCACTGCATGTCCGGGGCCGACCGTGCCGGCTTCATGGCAACGCTATACCTGCACTGGATGGAAGACGTAGCGCTGACGCATACCCGGCAGCTTCGCTTCTGGCCATTCTGGCATTATCGCCATGCACGTACCGGCCTGCTCGACCACTTCTTCGAACGCTATGAACTGGCCCGTCGTATATCCGGCATCAGTCTGGAAGACTGGATTCGTACCGAGTATCGGCAGGAAGACATCCGTGCGAGCTTCCGCAGCAACCGCTGGTTCAATGCCCTCGTCGACCGCATTCTGCGACGTGAATAGCCTACGCAGCTCAGTACCAGTTTTCCTCGCCCTCCGGGCGGGTGCGAAATAGCTTCAACGTCCAAAGATAGTGCGCTGGATGGCGCGTAATCTGCGATTCCAGGGCCTCATTCATGCGCCTTGCATCGCGTGCCGGATCGCCGGTCGGAAAGTCTGCGAGGGGCGGGTCCAGAATCACGCGGTAACACGATGTCGCCGCATCGTAGACCGTCATCGTCGGCAGCACCACCGCGCCGCTCGCACCCGCAAGTCGGCCGATGATCGGCAGCGTGGCTTTGCTCTGGCCGAACAAGGGGACGAATACGGAACGTTCGCGGCCATAGTCCTCGTCCGCAAGGTAATACAACACACCGCCATCGCGCAGCGCGCGTAACAACCCGCGAAGGCCGGATTCACGGGAAATCGGGCGATTGCCGAAGCGGCTTCGCCCATGGCCGATCAGCCAATCCGCCAACACGTTGCCGAAGGGATTGTAGGGCCCGGCCATCGGCACCTCCATAGCCAACCGTGGCGGCGCGATGTCGAGCGCAGCGGTATGCGCCACCATCAGAATCACCGGGTGTCCCGCCTCACGCGCGGCCGTCAAATGCTCCAAACCTTCTATCGCAACCTCGCGTTCGAGGCGCCGACGGCTACCGAACCAGGCCAAGGGGTAGTCCCATATCCCCTGCCCCATCAGCTTGAAATGCTCGCGCAGCAACGCCTCGCGTGCCGTCGCATCGAGCGCTGGCCGGCAGCGTTCCAGGTTGATCAGTGCGACGCGACGCGGGGTGCGGTTGAAGTGCCAAGCCAGTGAGCCCAATCCTCGACCGACGATGCGGCGTAGCCGACGCGGCAGCAGCAGATGGCTGAACTGGATTAGGCCGACGAGGCACCAGCCAGCCCAGTAACGCGGCGCCAGCGGCGGCCGAGTCGGCTCAACCACGAGAATTCCGGACGAGTGCGTTGGCTGAATACACAGGAGTGATGAACATGGCGCGCGATGTTAGCACAGCGGCTCACGACGACAGGATAGCGGTCAATGCGGCTCGACGAAAATCAGGCGGACGCCGACCAGCACCAGCAGGCCGCCTAAGATGCGGCTGAACCAGATCCTGACGCGATGTCGGTGCAATCCCGCGCCCAGTCGGGCGACCGTGACCGCGACGCCGAGATTCCAGAGCGTGCCAGTAAGATTGAACAACAGTCCCAGGAATAGAAAGGCCAGCGCTTTGTGTGGCGCATTGGCCGCGACGAATTGGGGCAGAAATGCCAGAAAGAACAAGGCCACCTTGGGATTGAGTGCATTGGTCAGGCAACCTTGAACAAATACCCGCCATAGACTTGCCGGCGCGAGCCGCCGGCTCTGATCGGCGTCAGCCAGCACCGGCCCTCGCATCAGCCCGATACCCATGTAGATCAGATAACACGCGCCCAGAATCTTGACCACGGCGAAGGCGGTTGCGGACGCCGCTACCAGCGCGGACAGGCCTATCGCCGCGGCCGTCGTGTGTATCAGACAGCCCGCACTGACGCCGATCGACGCCATCGCGCCGGCGCGCCAGCCCTGTTGCAGGCTGCGACTGGTGATATACAGCGTGTCCGGTCCGGGCGTGATGTTCAGCAGCAGGCCGGAGAGCATGAACAACCCAAGATCGTGTATACCGAACATCCGGGCGCCTCGTCGCGTGAATTGCTTTCGGCCGCAACCAACTTTCAGACCGTTCAGGGCGTAGTGACCGCCAACGGCAGATCGAAATGGAAGGTGGCGCCTTGCCCCGGCGTGCTCTCAAAACCAATACGACCACCATGCCGCTCTACAATCTCCTTGGAAATCGCGAGACCCAGCCCGGTGCCGCCCTGCTGACGCGTATCGGAGGCATCTGCCTGGGAAAACTTCTCGAATACGTGCGGTTGATATTCGAGCGGCACGCCGGGGCCATCGTCGCTGACACTGACGCGGACGGCCTGTTCCTCCTCACGCACAGACACTCTCACCTGCCCACCTGCCGATGAATATTTGATCGCATTGGAAAGCAGGTTGGTCAACACCTGAATCAGGCGATTTTCGTCGCCGAATATACGGATCTCACCCAATGTATCGGGCACTCTGGCGAACTCGATGTTGGATTTATCCGCATAAGGCTGATTCGTGCGGAGCACTTTATCGATCAAATCATGCAGGGCGACAGGCGCCATTTTCAGCGACGCGCCCGTCAACTGAATTTTATTGATATCCAGTAAATCGTTCACCAGAAGCTCTAACCGCTGGGTATTCTCGCAAGCGATTCTGGCCATTTCTACGCCATTTTCGGTCAGCGTGCCCAGCTTGCCGCTCGCGATGAGACCGAGCGCACCCTTGATAGACGTCAATGGGGTACGCAGCTCGTGACTGACGACTGCGATGAATTCGTCCTTGAGTCGCTCGGTTTTCAGGCGTTCCGTCACGTCGTTGAAAATAACCACCGCGCCGACGAGCGTACCTTCCTTCCAGATCGGTGTTGTGACGTATTCGACGGGAAAGCTCGTGCCGTCCTTGCGCCAGAGCACCTCGCTATCGACACGACGAACACGCCCGTCGCGCAATGCCATAGACATGGGGCAATCCGCCACGGGATAAAGCGAGCCATCCGGGCGATGATGATGCGTCAGCTCATGCATCGAGCGCCCTAGCAGCTCAGAGGCTGCGAAGCCCAGCATGCTGCTTGTGGCCGGATTAACGAAGGTCGCACACCCATCCAGGTCCAACCCATAAATCCCCTCGCCGGCGGAGTCGAGCAGCAAACGGAGTTGACCCTCCGTGTCCGCCAAAATATCCGCCGTACGATTGATCTGCCAGGCCGCCAGCATCACGAAGGCCATGAGTACCGCCGCCAGCACCACCGCCATCGTCGCAGTCGAATAGGCCTCGGATTGCCAGCCGTCTTCTGTGAGGTAGGTGCCGGCAGCGATGATCAGGAAGGGTACGATCAACACAAAGGGCAGCGCCGAACGCGCAAATCGGCTACCAATGCCGGGAGCCACCAAGACCGCGTAAATCCCCGTTCGCGTCCTATCCACAAATAGCGCGAAGACTAACAAGGCCATCCCTACCAGGGTCTGCGGCGAGGTGCGAATTGTCGGAGATTGCCCGAATAAATGGCTGGCGTTGAACAGATAACCGGCCAAAATCACCAGCACCATGACCAATAACCCGCCAACACAGATATCCACGGCATAATTCAGCCACCGACTGGGATGCTTCTGAAACGCTAGCGGAAATCCCATGAATAGGAAAAACAGGGCGGTCTGCACGGACATGGAGCCAGGCACTGCCGCTGCGGTGTGCGTCATCAAGATCGTATTGATCCACAATGCCTTTCCATTCAAGTGGCCAAGCAGTGCGGCCAAGGCCAGCAAAACGATGAATGCGCTGCCGAATTTCGCATACAGCCGATGGCGATGCGATAAGGCGAGGACTGCCGCGCTCAACAACAAACCCAGCGCGGTATTGGCCTTCATCAGGGACCATGTCGCTGGTAGCCGATTGCCGATCTCCGTGACTTGCCAGGCGACCAGGATGACCGACGCAAGCAAGGCGGTCGTAACCACCGCGACGTGCCGCGCGACACACAAATAAGCCTCACGCCTGGATGAGGCACGAAGCGCTGAGGTGGCCGGCTGATCGGCAATAATCGTTGGCTCATCCATCTTGGTCGAATCCATCATCCCTTTAAGATAGCCAGTCCGTGCGAGGTCGTTACGGCATCGTGCCCCGACACCTCGTTGGTGACGCGATGTTCAGGACACAAGCACGGTTGCTTAGTCTCCGGCCACGCTGGGTGGCTCAAAAATCTCGCGGAATGTGAAGGCCTCGGCCGAGATCCCTTGCTCGCGCAGTAATCCTAATCGCTCCACCGCTTCAGCAACGTTCGGACGGTGGCCTTGCGGCACCCACCAAAGCACCATATAGGCCGCTTCCATGGACTCAAACCAATCACGCCGACGGCGCATGATCTCGGTGTGAGCGGAACGATAGACGAAATCCTTCAGCGCCCCGACATCTACCCATAGCGATAGATTGATCAACATTTGATCGCCCAGCGGCCGCAATGCCGTGGCATCCCCACCCTCGGTCTGCAGGCGCCACACGAAACCTGGCGATTGCTCGGCCAATGTGTTGATGCGGTCGAGATTGGCCACAAAATCGGTCATTTCTGGCGCGTCGAGTGGGGTTTTCATCCGGGCCACATTCAGTTGCGCGAGTATATGCGTCGTCATGGCTTTAACCTTATCTATCCGAACCGGAAGGATAGTGAATCAAATTGTGGAAAACGACCGGTTCAGCCACCATATTGCGATAACCGTGCGCTACGTCTCCGGCGAAGCGGACCGAATCGCCGCCACGCAACGAAACCCAGCCCCCGTCCAACAACAACGCCATTTCGCCAGAAATCACGGTGACGTGTTCGATCACACCGGCTTCGTGCGCCTCCGACAGGTGAGTCGTATCGGCCGGCAGAGTCAGTTCAAACCACTCAAAGCCCAGGCGTGCGTCGAAGCCAAACAATGTTCTGATCCGCATGCGCCCATCGGTCCAAACCGCATGAGTATCGCTGCGACCGATATCCGGCTGCTCAACCCTGAGCGGCGGTGCGATCAAGGCCGAAATCGATAGACTGAAACCCGTCGCGATCTTCCACAACGTGGCCAGCGTGGGACTCGATTCGCCGCGCTCGACCTGACCCAGCATGGCCTTGCTGACACCGGTCGCCTCCGCGGCGCGATCGAGACTCCAACTTCGCGCCAGACGTAGAGCCTTCAGACGCGCACCGATCGCTTCATGGGCCCCCGCCGTATCGGCATCGCTCACCCGACTGCTCATAGACCCATCTCCCGATACTAACCCGACTTTTCAGCATTGTACGTCATAACGCACAATGCTAGGCTGGCCCGAATATGCGTCATAACGCACGCCGTAATCGAGGTTGCCAGTGTCCAAACATTCTTCCATAACCCTGCCCGCTGTTTCGCATGTGAGCGCCGGTTTTGTCGCCGTGCTGGTCGGTTTCGCCAGTGCCGTGGTCATCGTCATCCAAGCCGCGCAGGTTACCGGTGCAAATTCCACCGAAATAGGCTCCTGGATACTGGCCTTGGGGCTTGGCATGGGGCTGACCAGCATCGGGTTATCGTTATATTACCGAGAGCCTGTACTCACTGCGTGGTCCACGCCTGGCGCTGCCCTGCTGGTAACCGGGCTTGGCGGCATCGGCCTTAGCGACGCGACTGGGGCATTTCTGTTCAGTGGATTGCTGATCGTGCTCGTCGGCGTCTCCGGGGTATTTGAGCGCCTGATGCATCATGTCCCCGGATCACTCGCATCGGCCATGCTCGCGGGTATTCTGCTGCAGTTCGGCTTGCAGGCATTCACCGCCATGCATCAGGATTTCAGCCTGGTCGCGCTGATGCTCCTCACATACCTCGTCGGCAAACGCTTGCGCCCCCGTTACGTCATACCCCTTGTACTGATCGTCGGTCTGCTCTATATCGCCTTCAGCGGGCAACTACACGGACACAGCGTTCACCTCGCGCTGGCACGACCGGTATTCACCTGGCCAAGTTTTTCTCTGCCGGTGCTCATCAGTGTGGGTGTTCCGCTGTTTATCGTGACCATGACCTCGCAGAACATCCCAGGCCTGGCGGTGTTACGCGCCAACGGTTACCAGACACCAATATCGCCATTGTTGACCGTGACCGGTTTGGCCACACTGATCCTTGCCCCCTTCGGCGGCTTCGCACTCAATCTTTCCGCGATCACCGCCGCGATCTGCCTGGGCGAAGAAGCCGGAGCCGAACGCAATACGCGCTACCTGGCCACAGTCGCCGGCGGTTTTTTCTATATTCTCATCGGATTGTTCGGCGCGACCATCGCCGCACTGTTCGCCGCACTGCCCCAAGCCTACGTGTTCGCCCTCGCAGGCCTCGCGTTGCTCGGCACGATCGGCAATAGCCTGCACGGCGCACTCAACGATGCCAAGGATCGCGAGGCCGCGCTCGTAACCTTCCTCGTCACCGCTTCTGGTTTGACCTTGCTCGGTATCGGCGGCGCGTTCTGGGGACTCGTTGCGCGTTCTGGGGACTCGTTGCGGGAGTCGCTACGCGGCTGATATTGAACGCGGGACGCACCGGCAGGTGACTAATATTGATTTATCGAAGCGCCACGTACCATTCTCTTTGGTGTTAGCTGAATATTAGTTTTACGATAAGAAATTTAATGAGCATCACCCTCACACTAGATCAAAAATCACCAGGCTGCTTCAGGCTGTACGCAAAATTTTGCCAACCCGAATTTAAAGAGGCCGCCTGAATCGCCACCTGCTCGCAGCCTTAATGTGTGGTTTTATTTGACTCGGCTGATGGTGAACTTGCCAACACTGACACCCAGATCGACACCGTGGCCTGAACCCGCAAGCGCCAGCGACACGGCACCCTTGGTCAGGACTTGCGCGGAACCCGATTTCCCTAGGCCGGCATTGGCCTCGCCCTGTGCGTACGAACCCAGCACATCGTCAATGTGATGCACATCCGTGAAGGTGCCCACGCCATTGTCGATATGGAACTTGCCAGCGGTGAGGCCGACGCCCCGCGCGGTAATTTTCACGTGCATGGAAGATCCGTCAGTGCAAGTCACCAAACCGCCTCCTTCCACGTGCTTGTAGATGGCAGACCAACTGGTGGTCTTGAAGTGCATTTTGCATTCCAGATTGGCTCCGGCGGCCAATGCATACTGCGGTATCACTGAGCTGATGGCGAATATGCTCAACAGGCTGAATAAAGGTAGATAACGTTTAGTCATGATCTGATCTCCATAATATGATTAAATTCATCCTGCTTTAGTATCGAACTCAGCGATCACCTGTAGGCGGATTTGCCTTCTTGTAGACATTCTGATTATTGCGTCGCTTGTCAGAACCGGGCTTTTCGTGTTTCTCAGATTCGTGTTTGTCGTGACGCAGTTTGAGCTTGTTGGATACATCGCGATTTGAATTCATTATGTCTTTGATTCCTTCGCTTCTGCCCTCGTTGTGAGGGCGGGAATGTTGCGCTGACCACAGCGCAGCCTCGTCACTTACGTGCAATTACTGCTACATGAATTGAATTAGGGGGCGTTGGGTCATTGCACCGTTATTTGGGGATATTGCGTCTACCTCGCAGATTCACGTAAACGCGCCTCTTGAATCGGTGCCATCCGCTGTTACAGTGAAGATTGTGCTTGCGCGGCAAGTGTGTCTGTGCGCTGGCGCACCCACCAATGCCTGTCGGGTGTGATGAGCTGAGATGGGCATCGAATGCCGTGCCGATGAATTTTGCCTTGCAATCAAGGTTAGTCGGTGCGCGGCGAGGCAGTTCAATCCGCTTATGGCGAGCATGCGTGGTCGGTTCTGGCTGCGCTTAGTGGATTGTTTTGCTAGAATATTTTCAGTTTCAAAAGCCAAGGGATAGACATGGTTACAGTGCAAGAGCTGATGCAGAACCTGCTGCTCGCGGCCCTGCCTGCGCAACAGTTGTCACAATGGCTGTCGCATCTGGAGCCTGTCAATATGCCCTTGGGCGAAGTGCTCTACGAGTCCGGTAGCAGTGTGACGCACGTCTATTTCCCGACGACGTCTATTGTGTCGCTCCTGTATGTCATGGAGGACGGCGCCTCAGCGGAGATCGCCGTGGTCGGAAACGAGGGCGTCGTCGGCATTTCGTTGTTCATGGGCGGCGAGTCGACCACCAGTCGAGCGGTCGTACAAAGTGCTGGCCAGGGTTTTCGAATTAATGCCCGCCTGCTGATGCTGGAGTTCTCCCGGGGTGGCCCGGTGTTGCATTTGCTACTGCGCTACACGCAGGCACTGATCACGCAAATGGGACAAACAGCGGTGTGCAACCGCCACCACTCGCTGGATCAGCAGCTATGTCGCTGGCTGTTGTTGAGCCTTGATCGATTGCAATCCAACAATCTGATGATGACGCAGGATTTGATCGCCAACATGCTCGGTGTGCGTCGCGAGGGCGTGACCGAAGCGGCGGGCAAATTGCAGCAAGCCGGACTGATCAAGTACCACCGCGGACACATCACCGTGCTGGATCGGGCTGCACTGGAGCAGCGCGTCTGCGAATGTTACGCGGTAGTCAAACGTGAATACGATAGGCTGCTGCCGCAACAGGGCTTGATCTGAGCGTGCAGGCATCAGGAAATAGGCCCAAATCGTCAACATTGTTCTGAATAATGCCTCAACCCTGATCACCCCGGCAGCGGTGAAGCCGAGAACCGAGCGAAAATGGAGTCACGGTGCAGAGCCAGTGCGGAATCATGATTCCGCCCCCTCCTCAGGTTTCGACTGGCCTTCCGGCTTGACATCAGTTTTTGATTTATCTATCCGATTCTGTCGCTCCGCCTGCTCCTGATCATCAACCGATCGACCCTCCCGTCGGCCCTACTCCTTCATCGAGGTCATGCGCCCGTGTGGCGATCTGCTGTGTCAGATCGGAAATCGTTTTGCCCTTGGCTTCAGCTTCCGGTTCGGCCGCAGATCTGGGTTTGGCACCCGACTCAGACTACAGGTCTTCAGTTCTGATTTCGGGTTTAGCCTCAGGTTTCGATTTGTCCCGGGCTACGGGCTTCATATCCGTTTTGGATTCGGACTTAACTTCGAGTTTGGAACCTTGGCCCCAGCTTTCACTGGATCAAGAAGCCGATAGGCGAGTAGTTTCACGGGGTCGGTCACGAGGAACCACAGCAGCGCATAACCCCACACGAACCCGGCCCAACCCCAGCCCAGTGGCGTCATGAATAACCCATAAACCGCGATCAAGGTCGCCACGATTTGGGTTCCAAGCACTGCTATCCATAAAACCCAGGCGGGTCGTATCGACCAAAATGGGCCGCGCGTGCGTGTCTGGAAAATCGTCAGATGTCCGGCGACCGATAGCATCAGATACATCATGGTCTGGAGATGCGGGTGGTCAAGGTGATAGACCCGATCACCCAGGAAAAACAGTCCGAACGCGGCGATGGGGCCGACAAGACCCAGCACCGTGGCAACCCCCAGCACCATGCGCATGTTCCAGGTCTCGGGCTGGTCCTTGTAGTGCACGTTGTCATAGGCAATGGACAGGATGGCGCCGTCGTTAAGTAAGGCAAGCATCACGATCATGACCGCCGTGACCGGATAGAAGTTGAAGATCAGGATCGAGAGCGTCATGAACAACAGCACGCGCAGCGTTTCGGCGATGCGGTAGATCGCATAGCTGTTCATCCGCTGGAAAATCTTCCGACTCTCCTTGATCGCGTCGATGATCACCGTCAGGCCTGGTGTCATCAATACGATGGCCGCTGCCGCGCGCGCTGCGTCAGTCGCGTCCGACACGGCGATGCCGCAGTCGGCTTTCTTCAGCGCGGGGGCATCGTTCACCCCGTCGCCGGTCATGCCGACGATGTGACCGCGTTTTTGTAGGACATCCACGATGTGGAACTTGTGTTCGGGAAACACCTGGGCGAAGCCGTCGGCCGTCTCGATGGACTCGGCCACCTCCGTGCTCTCCTCCTTTTTCGAGTCGTCCAGGCTGGAGGCATCAAGGATATTGGCGCCCATGTCCAGCTTTTTGGCGGTTTCCTTGGCGATGGCCAGCGCATCGCCCGTCACCATCTTGATCTTCACGCCCATCGCCAACGCGGTCGCGATGGTTGCCTTGGCATCTTCCCGCGGCGGATCGAACAGCGGCAATATGCCGACGAGCATCCACTTGCCTGCTTCATCTGTCCGGGCGACGCCGAGTGACCGAAAGCCGCTCGCCGCAAAGTCGTTGACCGCCTTGTCGACGGCAGATTTGATTTCATCGGCATTGGCGGCCAGCGCCAGGATTACCTGCGGTGCACCCTTGGTTAGCTTGAATTGTTTTCCGTCTGCGCCTTTGACGGTCGCTTCGGTGCGCTTGTGCACCGGGTCGAATGGCTGGAAATGCTTGACCTGATAGTCCTTCAGGGCCTTGTCATCTTTCAGGCCGCCCAGCACGGCCAGGTCGATGGTGTCCTTGTCGTCCGCACGCGACGCCAGCGCCGCATCAAGGATGACCTGCTCGGCAGAGACATTGTTCACGCTGAACGGATCGCCCAGTGTGAGTTTGTTCTGGGTCAGCGTGCCGGTTTTATCCGCACACAGCACATCCACGCCGGCCAATTCCTCAATGGCTACCAGACGACTGACGATCGCTTGCTTCTTGGCGAGCAGGCGCGCACCGACCGCCATGGTCACCGACAATACTGTGGGCATCGCCACCGGAATCGCGGCCACGGTCAGCACCAGGGCGAATTGCAAGGTGGTGAGAATCGGATCGCCGCGGAAAACGGCGACGGCAACGCTTGTAGCCACCAGTAATACCGCGAGCATGATCAGGTAGTTGCCGATCTTCAACACCGCCTTTTGAAAATGGCTGACGGTGTGCGCGTCCTGCACCAGTTCTGCGGTCTTACCGAAGTAAGTGTTCGCGCCCGTGGCGTACACCATTGCACTGCTCTCGCCCCGGCGGATGATAGAACCGGAAAACACTGCGTCGCCCGGTTTGCGTTCGACCGGCAAGGACTCTCCGGTCAGCGCAGACTGATCGATCGACGGGGATCGCTGTCCAGCAAACGCGCATCCGCCGGCACAATATCGCCCAAGCGCATACGAATGACATCCCCCGGCACCAGCTCGCGCGCCGCCGGATTGACCCACTTGCCGTCACGGATCACCCGGGCCTTGACCGCCAACTTAGCCTTAAGGGCATCGATGGCATTACCCGCCGAATATTCCTCCCAAAATCCGACCACGGCGTTGGCCAATAAGAGCACCAGGATGATGAAAAAATCCGGCCAGTGCCCGACCACCCCCGACAGGATCACGGCGGCTTCGATCATCCACGGGATCGGACCCCAGAAATAGCTGAGGAATTTCAGCAGCGGATTGGTCTTCCTTTCCGCTATCTCGTTGGGCCCATATTGGCTCAGCCGCTTTGCCGCCTCGGCCTGGGTGAGACCGTCCGGTGACGATCCTAATTGTTTTTCTACGTCCGCCAAGGGCAGGGATTTCAGATCGCCTTTTGAATCGGGCTTCGGAACTGACTTCGCTTCGAGCGTCTTGGACTGGCCGGTATCGGGTTTCATCAGAGGTATTCCTTCTGTTTTTACGCAACCCAAGGTTTCGTGTTTTTCCGCAAATTCGTTGGCATACCCAAGTCCCTACCCTCGCGGTATGAATCCATTACGTGGCAGCAGAAGCCGCTACGCTTCATCCAACCACATGCGCGTCGACCCAGAGGCGTCCGCGTGATCGAAGTCCAAACCAGCTTGCAGAACGCCGCCCTGCCTTATTGCCACTGTTTCCCCTACCATCGCGAGACGCCCGAGGTCAGCGTAGTGTTTAAGGCCGAACTCAGTGTCCTCTTATTCCGCGCGCGGGCTTCCCAGCCGTAAAAATCGGACATGTCGAACGGGATGCGTTTCCTTCCGTGCTGATGGATGAGTCGCTTGAATGCAGGCGCCTGTGTAACCGTCCTTTACCAGCTTCCCGCTGGCGTGAACGGCGAGCAGCTTGTGGCTGTTTTCTTCATTGCGCGGTATGGCAATTTGGTTCCTTTGGCTCACTTCAGGTAAAAGGACGATCCGCGCATCGAATGAGTGTCATGTAGCCTTTCAATGCAATGATGCTTTCCATTTCCAGTTACGAATCTCCGGCATATCCTCGCCATGCTTGTCGATGTAATGCTTGTGTTCGATGAGCTTGTCTTTGAGCTGCTGCTTCAGGTAGATACCCTTGTCTCCGGTCTGCGGCAGGCGGTCAATGACGTCCATCACTAAATGGAAACGATCCAGGTCGTTGAGCACCGTCATGTCGAAGGGCGTGGTGATGGTGCCCTCCTCCTTGTAACCACGCACATGGATGTTGTGGTGGTTGGTGCGTCGATAAGTCAACCGGTGGATCAGCCACGGGTAGGCGTGGTAGGCAAAAATTACGGGCTTGTCCTTGGTGAAGAGTTCGTCGAAGTCGGTGTCGCTCAAACCGTGCGGATGCTCGAGTTGCGGCTGTAACTTCATCAGATCGACGACATTGACGACGCGGATTTTCAGTTCGGGCAGATGTTCGCGCAGGATAGAGACGGCAGCCAGCGTCTCGAGCGTTGGCACGTCCCCACAACAGGCCATGACCACGTCGGGCGCAACGGCCTGGTCGTTGCTGGCCCACTGCCAGATACCGAGACCTTCGCTGCAGTGCTTGACGGCAGCATCCATGCTTAACCACTGAGGCGCCGGGTGTTTGCCCGCGACCACGACGTTAACGTAATGACGACTGCGCAGGCAGTGGTCCATCACCGACAGTAGGCAGTTGGCATCAGGCGGTAAGTAAACCCGAACCACCTCAGCTTTCTTGTTGACGACGTGGTCGATGAAACCGGGATCCTGATGCGTGAAGCCGTTGTGATCCTGGCGCCAGACATGTGAGGTCAGCAGGTAATTCAACGATGCAATTTTACGCCGCCACGGCAAATGCGCGGTGACCTTGAGCCACTTGGCGTGCTGATTGAACATCGAGTCGATGATGTGGATGAACGCCTCGTAGCAGTTGAACAGCCCATGCCGACCGGTGAGCAGGTAGCCCTCCAGCCAGCCTTCGCATTGGTGCTCGCTCAGCATCTCCATCACGCGGCCGGCGGGCGCAAGAAATTCGTCGTTCGACACGGTCGCGGCGTCCCATTGGCGCTGGGTCACCTCAAACAGCGCCTCTAAACCGTTGGAGACTGTCTCGTCGGGACCGAACACTCGAAAATTCCGCTGCTCACGGTTTAGCTTCGCCACATCGCGCAGGAACGGCCCGAGCAGATGCGTGTCACCGACGCCAGGTGCCCCCGGCACAGGCACATCGGCCGCATAGTCGCGGAAATCAGGCATGCGCAGATCGCGCATCAGCATGCCACCGTTGGCGTGCGGATTCGCGCCCATGCGTCGTTCGCCCCTGGGCGCGAGTTCGGCCAGTGCCGCTTTCAGGCGACCCTGTTCATCGAACAGTTCCTCTGGCCGGTAACTCCGCATCCAGTCTTCCAGCAGCTTGAGGTGTTCTGGTTTCTGGTGCGGATGGAGCGGCACCTGGTGTGCATGGAAGGTGCCTTCCACCTGCAGGCCATCGACCACCTTCGGCCCAGTCCAGCCCTTGGGTGATTTGAGGACGATCATCGGCCAGCGCGGACGCGTGGCGTCATTCTGGTTACGTGCATGGTTCTGAATGTGCTGAATCTCTTCAATGGCTTTATTCAGCGCGCCAGCCATGAGTTGATGCATCATTTCCGGCTCATCCCCTTCAACAAAATGGGGTGTCCAGCCGCAGCCGCGCAGAAATTGCTCCAGTTCCTCATGCTCGATGCGAGCCAGGACGGTGGGGTTGCTGATCTTGTAACCATTGAGGTGCAGGATCGGCAGCACCGCACCGTCGGTAATCGGATCAAGAAATTTATTGGACTGCCACGCCGTGGCCAGCGGTCCGGTTTCTGCCTCGCCATCACCGACGACGCAGGCCACGATCAGATCGGGATTGTCGAACACCGCACCGAATGAATGGCTGAGCGAATAACCCAGCTCGCCACCCTCGTGAATCGAACCCGGGCATTCCGGCGAAGCATGGCTGGGTATGCCGCCGGGGAACGAAAATTGAAGAAACAGCTTCTGTAACCCCGCCTCATCCTGGCTGATGTTCGGATAGATCTCGCTGTAAGTGCCCTCGAGATAGGTGTTGCCGACCACGGCCGGACCGCCGTGACCGGGGCCGGAAACGTAGATCATGTTGAGGTCGTATTGTTTAATAATCCGGTTCAAATGCGCGTAGATGAAGTTCTGCCCAGGCGTGGTGCCCCAGTGGCCGAGCAGCATCTTTTTCACATTCTCTATCTTAAGTGGCTGCCTGAGCAGTGGGTTGTCGTAGAGAAAAATCTGGCCAACCGACAGATAGTTCGCGGCGCGCCAGTAAGCGTCGATCTTGTGCAGCAGGTCAGGCGTGAGCGTGTTGGTCGTCATGGTCTATGTTTCCTTCGTTGATAGGACATGGACAACAGATTTGGCAATCATCAATGCCTCGTTGGTGTGGATGACTCGCACTTCGACGAGGCCATTGTCCGCTGAAATCAGCGCTGAGCTCTCTGCGTTTCGCTCATGGTTGAGTTCGATGCCGAGAAAGCCTAATCCGTCGCAAACCCGTTGCCGGACAAGCGACGCGTTTTCGCCAATACCACCAGCGAACACCAAGGTATCCAAACCGCCCAACACCGCTGCGTAGGCACCAATGTATTTCTTTACCTGGTAGCAAAACAGGTCAATCGCTTCCGCCGCACGTACATCCCGCCCTTCGCACGCCAACAGGTCACGCATATCAGAACTGGTCTCTGATACACCGAGCAGACCAGACTGAAAATTGACCATCTCGTTAAATTGCGTCGCACTCATATTCTCGCTGCGCGCCAGATAGCCAAACAGCCCCGGATCCAGATCGCCCGAGCGAGTGCTCATCGGTATCCCTGCAGTCGGGGTAAAAGCCATACTCGTGTCCACGCATTTTCCACCCCCTATCGCAGCCAAGCTCGCGCCATTGCCGAGGTGGGCGAGGATGACCCGCCCGTGCGCCGCTTCAGCTCCCGCCAAGCGGGCCAGCTCTTCCATCAGAAACGCATACGACAATCCATGGAACCCATAGCGCCTCACACCCTGCGCTTCGTAGCGGCGCGGGAGCGGCAACAGTTGCGCCACCCGCGGCAGGTCATGATGAAACGCTGTGTCGAAACACGCCACCTGGGGCAAATCTGGAAACCGATGATGAAACGCCTCGGTCAACATAATTTCTTCTGGCAGATGTTCGGGATCGAAAGGGCTGAGTTCTCTCAGTTCCTCAACCATTTCCGTGGTGATTCGCTGCGCCTCGCTGTATTTAGGCCCACCATGCACCACGCGATGTCCCACCGCGATCAAGGCATCACGACTGAGGCGTTGCTCGATCCAATCCATTAACACTTCCACTGCTGCCTTGTGATCTTGAGCCATCACCGACCGCGAAAAGTTATCCGCCGGCTCCACGCCCTTCACTCGCAAAATAGCCTCGGGCAATCCGATCCGCTCAATCCCGCCCTCCAGCATAAGTTCCAGCGGATCACCCGCCTCGAACAACGCGAACTTGATACTCGACGAGCCACCGTTGATCGTCAGAATCCGTGAATTCGCAGATTTCATAATGTCCTCAAGTGCTTTCCTGTACGCCAGTGTTCCTCAATTTGTTCCAGGGTTTTCCCCTTGGTTTCCGGCACCAGGAAAAACGCAAACAACCAGGCCCCGATGCTGATGGCGCCGTATAACCAAAACGTTGCGGCCTTACCTAGAACCTGCGTAAGTGTCAGGAACGATAAGGCCACCATCAGATTCGCCCCCAATTGACAATCGTGCCCACACTCATGGCCCGGCCACGGATGGCCAATGGATAGATTTCCGAGAGGATAAGCCAGAATATCGGGCCGAGCCCTACAGCAAACGAACCGACATACAACATCAGGCTGGTCACGGCGATCCAGCTCAGGCTGCCAGACAATTGCGGCAGCGAAAACGCCAAACCCAACACACCCAAGCTGATCGCCATGCCTGCCAGACTGATCAAAAGCAGTGGTCGACGGCCAACCCGGTCTATCAGTTGCATCGCCACCAGCGTCAGGACGACGTTGACGACGCCGACACCGACGCTGGCCAGAATCGCCGCCGATGCCGAAGACAACCCGGCGAACTTGAAAATCGTCGGGGCGTAATAGATGACCGTATTGATACCGGTGATTTGCTGTGCGATGGCCAGTCCCACGCCGACGACCATCGCCATGCGCAACAGCGGGCTGAACAATGCGGACCAGTTTCCCTTTTGCTTTTTCACGCTTTGCTGAATCTGATCCAACTCGCACTCGACTTCATCCGGGTCGCGAATCCGTTTCAGCACCGCTCGAGCCTGATCCTCGTGGCCACGAGCCGCTAGCCAGCGCGGGCTGTCGGGGATAAAAAACAGACCCATGCCAAACGCGGCGGCGGGAACCACCGCCATTGCAAACATCCAACGCCATGCCTGCGAAGCGGCGAAGGCGTAGTCCACCAAATAGGAAATGACAATGCCGCAGGTGATCGCGAGCTGATTGATCGAAACCAGTTTCCCGCGAATAGCGACTGGGGCAATCTCGGAAATGTAGAGCGGCGCAACAAATGAAGCGATGCCGATGGCGATACCGGCAATGATCCGGGCTGTAATCAACCACATCGTGCCCGGTGCCAGGGCCGCGCCGACGGCGCCCAGGCCGAAAACAATCGAAGTACCGATCAATAATCGACGGCGGCCCAAGTGGTCAGCCAAAATACCACCGGCTGCCGCGCCGGCCAGTGATCCCAGCAAGACGGAACTGACCACGATTTCTTCCATGCCCGCCGAAAGCGAAAAAGCTTTTTTGATGAACAGAATAGCCCCGGAGATGACGCCGATGTCATAACCGAACAGCATCCCACCTAACGCCGTAATTGCTGTGGCGAGATAGACAAAATATTCCCCATCCGTCCGCGCTTTATTTTCCATGGGTCCCATTCCTTTACGCCCGGTCCATGCCATCCCGGTGCCCCGTCGCAATACGAGCCTTTCAATCTTTACCTTACCAATGGCTGGCGCCCGGCCATTAGCGAGTGAATTTGATCTGTCCACCTGCAAGCACCGACTGGGTCGGAAGCTCGGCGAGAAAAATCCTAAACCATCATTAAGCGTCTTAAATGTCTTGACGCGTTCCCCAATCATCCACCGTCCAATAAATAATGGCTAAAGTTAGCGTTTCGCCGCGCAGAATATTTCAGAGTGGCAGCAACGCAGCTTATGCTTGAATCTCGAGATCAGGTGCAAGGAAAGCATTTTCTCCTTCAGATAGCATTGCATGAGATATCTGTAATTACATTGTCGATGACCGCGATCATGGCGCCCCCCCGGCCCTTTGACGATTTTCAGTTTGCCCAGCTTCCGGATGACAAACTTCTGCCAAGCATTGCCCCTTTTCAGCGACAGTGTGATGACGATGGCGGTAACGACGTACACCAGTGCCAGATAGTAAAGATTCATCCAGTTGCCGATGGCCTAGCCCGAGAGGCCGAAAGCTGAAACCATAAAATCCGGTGATCGGATTCATGGCAAAACCCTGCTAAAGAGGGTTGCAACCGTTAGAAGGTATCGATCGCGGCGAGTCATTACTGTGCGGCAGCGAACATACGAGGGATTACCAATCAGTCAGAGTTCGACACTCACATCAAACTGGACTCCTTGCTTAAACATGGGCATACGCCAAACGCGTAGTAAGGCAAAAAGTCTTCTCAAGACCTAAAGGCGTGATGAAAGCACCCGGTACGGATCAAATCAAACGTTGATGGAGGCCGAATTTGGATGCTGTCAAGATGACCCCTGATGAGCACGATGATTCCGCTGCATTTTCGGTCAGAGGAGGTGTTTAGATTTAATCGATTGATTTTTATAGCGCAAACGATGTCATCCATGATGATGAATCGTGTGCGGTTTCAGCCTGCATCGATACTCTGATGGGCTTGGGATCGACTGACTCACCCGAGCCTAAATGCTGGTCATCTTGAAGCCATTAGTGATTCTTGAGAATCGCGTGATCACCACTGTGTTCCAATTTCTCATTGAGAAGGCCGATTACCTCGGTAGCAACACCGACGATTTGGCTCGTTCCGAAACCACTTTCAGTCATCTCGCGGTAGATCGTCTTGGCGAGGATTTTGGCCAGATGCACGGGGTCCGGACTTAAAGGCGATACCGCCCTTCCCCCTTCTCTTCCAACGCCAGAGCCACCTGCATAAGGCGGGAACGCAGGACGTTCTGCAGTTGCGCGACATGAATGGATTTGCCTACAAATAAGGCAAAAATACTGAGCAAATCCAGATCGCGCCGAATGAAGACACGCTCGTCTAGCGGACTGGACACGTTAAATACACCGATCACCTTGTCGTTCAAAAAGATTGGGGTGGAGACAAGGCTACCTGGGCGATCATGGGCATGACGCGCCACGCTCATGAACGGGGAACGAGCGATATTTTCGATCAGCAACGGCTCGGCAGTCGCGGCAACATGACCAGAAATGCCTTCGTTGAGGCGGGTGAACTGTGCGTACGCCTCTTGCGGTAGCGCACCGTAGTGCGCGTATACACGTAAGCCTGGCTCGTACGGCATCCCATCTGCCACTTCCTCATCGCCAAGTAACATGATGGAGCACATACTCGCGCTCAACAGCTTGGCAGCCATCTCGGCTAACCCACCGAGGGCATCTTCAAGATTTCCGCGTCGCTCAATCAGCTCGGAAGCACCAATCAGACGGACGATAAAATCAGTGTCGTAAGCCATGTTGGACACCTGAGTACAATCGACGAGTTTCACCGAGCAGGTGACGTGCCGTCAGTAACAAAAACCTCTCGTTCATCATAGGCCAGTGACTACTGGCATGTTGAATGTTTTGATACCCACGTACTGGTTTCACGAAACCACGGCCAAGCAGAGCCCTCGGCGAGGATCATGGGATAGTGCCTCCTGGTCACTGCGCGATCGATATTTGCCCATTGGGAACCACAACTCAGACAGGTAGTGCCTTGGGTCTGCCCCGAGCACCTCGTCGTGGCTTGAACAGCGCACGCCGAAGCTAAATGACCCTGTTGCGGCGCACTAACGCTATAAATCACTGACCTGGGATAGCAGCTCGGAGATGGCGGATAACAGTCACTTCAACTTAGCCGATTTTTCCCCGAGCATACTCAGCCTTTTCGCAACAGCAGGATCAGCCCGATCAATAGCGCCAACAATGTCACCCACAGCGTGATGGCAATGCGCGTGGCTTTCACTGCCCGATCTGCCTCCCACCAGGTGGCCGGTCGAATGCCCTGCACTAGAAACGTCGTCACACCGGCAAGGTTCACGCAAACCAGGTTCAGCAGGAACAGCGACAACGCACCCATAGCCAACGCCGGATGCCCGCTGCCCAGCAGCAGCCCGAACGCCACCAGAGGCGGTAACAACGCCACCGCCACCATCACGCCGATCAACGTCGCAGACACACCCGTCGTGAATGCCAACGCCCCCGCCACACCCGACGCCAAGGCCACCACGATGTTGCCCAACCTTACCCCACCACGCGACGCAAGTTGTGGCGATGTCGGGTCCACATGCAGCAGCATGCCGATGATCACCGCCAAGACGATGGCCGTCGCAATTCCGGCCAGAGCTGTCAGGAGCGCGTGCCGAAGCAATGTCAGGTCGCCCAACGTCGTACTGAGTGCCAACGCCATATTCGGCCCGAGCAGGGGCGCAATCACCATCGCTCCGATGATGATTGCCACGCTGTTGTAATACAGACCGATGGCGGCCACGACGGTGGACAACGCCGCCATGGCAAGATAGACCCTCGAAAGCTGCGCGGCATCCTTGATGTCTTCGTACAATTCCTCCCGGCCAATCCGCCCCGGTGTTTTTTCCTCTGATGTCGGTTGCCCAGGCTGGGCCACCGACTCCGGCTCCGCTCGCGGTAAAGTCGCCTCGACAGGCAGAATCACCACCCGGTTACCCGCCTCACCGGTGTACCGTTTCCCCAATAGATCCAGCACAGCTTCGTTCTGTTCCGCATCCAACAAAATCCGCACCAATACTTCCCCGCCCGACAATCGAAGCTGACGATGTTCCAGCACAGATTGCTCTTTAAGAAGCTCGCGGACTTCTTCGCCGTCCTTCTCCTGCAACACCATCTCAATTAGCCGCAGCGCCATCGTGGTGTCACCCTTTTTATTTTCAATTACGGATTTCAGTCATGTCCTGACCGAGCTTGTCGGGCGTTACCCCGTTAACGCGAACACTACCTAGATGGCCGATCATGGCCAAAAAGGACTGTCATGTCCAAGCGAATAAAGTTCAGCAAAGCGTTAAAACGTGAGGTGGGCACGTTGGGTATCGTCCACCAAAGTGGCGAGACTGAAAACCACGGATGGGTGCTTTGGCTCGAAATTCAGCAAACCGCATTGAAGCAATTAGACGAACTCCGCACCCGATAAGGGTTGCAGGATTCATTCCCGTGTGAGCGGGTCCAGGTGCCGTATCTCGGCCTGGCCCGGGTCAGCGCTTTGCGGTTACGCGAGTGTTCAACTTCGTCGACTTCACCATGCTTGTGTATTCGTTGATAGGGGTGAGAATCGTTGCACCCGTCATCGGTTCGCCCACGCGCGTAGCAGCCGGGCACCAAAACGTGGGGGCCGCGTGCGCAGATAGGCTTCTCCTGCCATCTTGATCGCCTCGCCTTGCGTAGGATGCGCATGAACCACCGTGGCCAGTGTGCCCAAACCGATTCCGGCCACCATCGCCAGTGAAATGCCGTTGATCATTTCGCCAGCATGCCGGGCGACGATCGTGGCTCCAAGAATGGTATCTGTCCCTTCCCGGACGTGAATTTTCACAAATCCATTTTCTTCGCCATCGGTGATGGCGCGGTCGTTATCATGCATCGGGACCGTGAAGGTTTTCACTGGAATATTGCGTTCGCGCGCCTGTCGCACCGACATGCCAACGTGGGCGATTTCCGGGTCGGTGTAGGTGCACCATGGAATAGTCAAGCCACTCATGCGCTTGCGCCCAAAGAACAAGGCGTTTTGAACTGCGAGGCATGCCGATGCCTCGGCCATATTGCTGTATTTGTGTTCCAGGCAAACATCCCCAGCGGCGTAAATACGTGAATTGCTGGTGCGCAGAAAATCATCGACATGGACCCCTGTTTCCGGGTTGTAAACCACGCAGGCGGCTTCCAGCCTGAGTGCCCGCACTGCCGGCATGTGACCGATTCCAGTCAAAATTTCGTCGACATCGACGATGGTGACTTGACCGTCATTGACCAGTTCGACGCGTTTGCAGCCTCGTTCCATGCGGGCGCTGACGGCATCGCTATTCAGGTGGATCTCAACGCCATCACGTGCCAGCGCGTCAGACATCATCTGCGCCGCATCACGCTCTTCCTTCGGCAAAAACAAGGGGGCATTGTGGGCAATGATGGTTCTCACACCCAAGCGACTGAATGCCTGCGCCAATTCGCAGCCCAGCGGGCCGCCACCGATGACCAGTAGGCTGCGCGGCGTCGCCGTCAGGTTGAAGACCGATTCGTTGGTCAGGTAACCCACCTCAGTCAGACCCGGGATTTCGGGCACGATGGACCTCGATCCCGTAGCGATCAGCGCCTTCTTGAAGCGCAAACGCAC
This sequence comes from Acidihalobacter yilgarnensis, assembly GCF_001753245.1. Lineage (NCBI taxonomy): Bacteria > Pseudomonadati > Pseudomonadota > Gammaproteobacteria > Chromatiales > Ectothiorhodospiraceae > Acidihalobacter > Acidihalobacter yilgarnensis. The sequence continues at coordinate 1,883,198 of NZ_CP017415.1, forward strand.
GCCGTCGACTTCGATCGCATCAGCGCCGACAAAGTGTGCGGTGCCGAAATACAGATCAATGCCTTCAGCGCTCAGCCTGGTGGCTGAGTCCTCGCGGCTGATGCGGGCACGGATGCGTCGCAACCGCTCCATGGCCATCTGAAAATCAACCTCGACTGTCCGCGGCGGGACAGCGCCATAGTTTGGGGCGTCGCGCATGTCGGCATACAAACTCGCGGTTTGAATCATCGCCTTTGAAGGCACGCAACCGTAACTCAGCGAGCCGCCACCCAACCGGTGGCGTTCGATCAACGCCACTTTCACGCCAAGCGCTGCTGCGGTGCGTGCGGCGGCCATGCCACCCGGCCCGGCGCCGATGATGAGCAGGTGATAAACGCTGGGCGGCGTCGGGTTGACCCAGTCGGCTGGGCTGGTGTTAGCCAGAAGCGCTTGCTCGTGAGGATCTGCGTCCAGGTCTGTGCCCGCGCTCGTGAGGGGCGACGAGGTCATTTGCATGGCTGCATCGGCGTGGCGATCACAGCCACCCGCCCTTGAATCCGGCACGCCGTAAGCCGGTCTGGAGGATTTTGGACTGTCGGCCCAATTGCCATAAAAGACCGCTACGGTAGTTTTCAATCATCAACACGGTCATCCCCTGGTCCAGCCCAAACTCGCCTTCGGAGATCCAGCAGGCATCACCTGCGGCGTTAAAACTCGCGTTGATACCGCTGGCATGCAAAGCCACGCCCTCATGAGGGGTGTCTACGTGATAGAGATTGCGCATGGCGGGCAGCACAATTTCAGGTGCAAAAGCCAGCGATGCCATAATCGATGTACCCGCGATGGTGCCATCGTCAGGTCCGTACGGAACACCCCGCGCGGCATAGCCGAAAAACCGTTGCTGCTGTCCCCTGATGAGCCGCGGTTCTGCGCTCGGTCCTTCGCCCGCAGAAAGGCCCCAGCAGTCGTCTGCATAGCCCATGAAGGTGTGCGGATTGCGAATGGCGTATTCGCGCTGCACATAGGTGGCACGGCGGCTGTTCTCGAAATAGTCGGATCGCTTCTCGCGCATGAAGCGGTCGCGGATGCCGCGAAAGTCGATCCACACATGGGAGAACTGATGAATGAACAGTGGCCCCGCATAGAGAAAATCGTAGCCGTAGAGGTTCTCCCATTGATAGGTCACCGTCCACGCCTCAAAGCTTGCCGCTGTGAACGGATGCGTTGGCGAACCCAGGCCCAAGACATACAGTAGGATGGCTTCGCTATAGCCCTCCCAACCATAGTGCAAGAAGCCGCATTCAGGCTTCCAGCCTTGGGCGACGGTTTCGCCCTGGTATTGTGCCCAGCGCCAATCCACTCTGAGGTACAAACGCTCGGCCAGTTCGCGCAGTTCCAACTCGGCGGGGGTGCTGGCATCAAAGTAAGTGGCGGCGGTGAGCATTCCGGCGATCAACAAGGCGGTGTCAATTAGCGACAGTTCGGACTGCCAGACACGGACGCCGGTTTCCATGTCGAGAAAATGAAAGTAAAAGCCTTGATAGCCGGTGGCTTCAGGACTTCCCGACTGGTCGCTATGCCAGAAGAATCGCATACTGCTCAGGCAAGCTTGCACGGCAACGTCGCGTTCGATCCAGCCATGCTCGACAGCGACCGGATAAGACGAAAGCGCAAAGCCAACCACAGCAATGCTGGCGGGCGAACCCTGCCGCGTGGTGTCGGCGACCAAACCGTTTCGTGGGTTGCTTGCCTTTGGGAAATAGTTGAAGGCGACCTGTTGCAGGCTATCGAGCATGGCCGCATCGGCGTGTTTCATGGCCTCCGCCGCGATCGTCGAGTCAAGCTGGATTGACGTTTGCTTCATCCCCTTGCCAGCAGATTTGTTGGGGTCGACATCGGACCGGATCTTGGCGTGAATCATTCGGTTTGGCTGGTTACTGCTGTGGCCCCCGGAGCCGCTGGCGCAATGGCGGCATCCACAATTTTTTGCGCCTCCGTGAGAATGCGCTGCAAGTGCTCTGGACCCTGGGTACTCTCGGCATAGATTTTGTAAATATCTTCCGTGCCGGATGGTCGCGCTGCAAACCAGCCGCTGCTGGCCACAACCTTGATGCCGCCAATGGGTGCGTCGTTGCCAGGCGCCTTGTTGAGGACACCCTCGATTTTTTCTCCGGCCAGTTCGGTTGAAGCGATCTGTTGCGGTGTCAATGCGGCCAACTGCTTTTTCTGCAGCGCTGTGGCTGGCGCCTCCACGCGGTCAGCCAGCGGAGGAACGCCGAAAGTTTTGGCCAATGCCTCGTACAGGGCGCCAGGATCGTGGCCAGTACGCGCGGTGATTTCGGCGGAAAGCAGCGCCGCCGTCAGGCCGTCTTTGTCCGTGGTCCAGACTGTGCCATCGCGGCGCAAAAATGCAGCGCCCGCACTTTCTTCACCACCGAAACCCAACGAGCCGTCCAACAAGCCTTTGGAGAACCATTTGAACCCGACCGGCACTTCGACCAGAGCCCGGCCCAGGCGGGCCGTGATCTGGTCGATCAGACGCGTGCTGACAACGGTCTTGCCAACGGCAGCACGCGCGCTCCATTGCGGCCGGTGGCGAAATAGGTAATCGATCGCGACCGAAAGATAGTGATTCGGCATGAGCAAGCCAGCAGCGGGCGTGACGATGCCGTGACGGTCGTGGTCGGTATCGCAGGCAAATGAGATGTCGAAGCGGTCTTTCATCTCAAGTAAGCGCTGCATCGCGTATTTCGACGACGGGTCCATGCGAATCTGCCCGTCCCAGTCCAGCGTCATGAAGCGAAAGGTCGGGTCCACGATCTCGCTGACCACTTGCAAATCGAGTTTGTAGTGCTCCGCAATACGAGCCCAGTAGTGCACGCCTGCGCCGCCCAGTGGATCGACGCCCATGCGGATCTTGGCGCTGCGAATCATGTCCATATCCACCACGCTGCCAAGATCGCCGACATAGGCGGAGAGGAAATCATACCGGTGCGTGGTCGTTGCGCGGAGAGCCTTGGCGTACGGCATGCGCTTCACGCCATCGAGATTATTTTCGAGAAAGTGGTTGGCCGTGACGCCAATCCAATCGGTGATGTCCTGGTCGGCGGGGCCGCCATTGGGCGGGTTGTATTTGAAGCCGCCATCACCTGGCGGGTTGTGCGACGGCGTCACCACAATGCCATCGGCCAGCCCTGTGCTGCGGCCACGGTTGTGGGTCAGGATGGCATGCGAAATGGCTGGCGTCGGCGTGTATTCATCGTTCAAGGCCAGCATCACCTCGACGCCATTGGCCGCCAGAACCTCCAGCGCGCTTGCGTATGCTGGTTCTGACAACGCATGCGTGTCGATGCCCATGAACAGTGGCCCGTCAATGCTATGCGCCTTACGGTATTGGCAGATGGCCTGCGTGATGGAATGCACATGCGCTTCGTTGAACGAAGCGTCGAAGGCCGAACCACGGTGCCCCGAAGTACCGAAGGCAACGCGCTGCGCTGCGACCGTCGGGTCGGGAATATTGACGTAATATGCGGTCACGAGCTTGGCCACATCGACCAGCGATTCGACAGGCACTGGCTTGCCCGCAAGCGGGCTGATCTGGGTACTCATGGCTGTGTTCCCGACATGGCCGATGATTGGCGCTTCAGTTGCTGCCTGGCAGCTGCCACGACGTGCGCAACGTCAAAACCAAAATGCGCTTCGGCGACCTTGCCCGGCGCTGACAAGCCAAACGTACGCATGCCGAGAATGGCCCCGCGTTGCCCTGCATAGCGCTCCCAGCCCAGCGGCGACGCGGCCTCGACCGAGACACGCGCCGTCACCGCTGGCGGTAACACGCTGTCGCGGTAGGCCTCGGATTCAGCCTCGAACAGCTCCCACGATGGCATGCTGACGACGCGGGCCTGGATGCCGTCACGCATCAGTTGTTCCCGCGCGGCAACGCACAACGCCACTTCGCTGCCCGTCGCCAGCAGCAGGACGTCCGGTTTGCCATCCGCCGCGTCGGCTAGCACATAGGCACCTCGCGCGAGGCCTGCGGCACTGGCGTAGTGGCTGCGATCGAGTGTGGGGAGCGCCTGGCGTGTCAGCACCAGGCTGACCGGACGGTCCGTCATCCGCATGATGACCTTCCACGCCTCCACCACTTCATTCGCGTCGGCCGGACGCAACAGCACCATGCCGGGCATCGCCCGAAACGAGGCCAGTTGCTCGACGGGTTGGTGCGTCGGCCCGTCTTCGCCCATGCTGATGGAGTCGTGCGTCCAGATGTAGATCACCGGAAGCCCCATCATCGCGCTAAGTCGGATGGCGCCCCGGCAGTAGTCTGTAAAGACAAAGAAGCTGGCAGCGAAGGCGCGCAGTTTCGACAAGGACAGACCGTTGGCCACGGCGCACATAGCATGTTCGCGAACGCCGAAATGGAGGTTGCGCCCGGCATAGGAATGCGCCGTTTCTTCATGTTCGGCAGGCGGCTCAAAGTCGCCTGCAAAATCAAAGCTCAGATGGGTTTTGGTCGATGGTGACAAATCAGCCGCGCCACCAAGTAGCCAGGGCATATGCGCGGCAAGCGCATTGAGCACCTTGCCCGAAGCGTCTCGCGTGGCGATACCCTTCGGATCAGCCGCGAAACTCGGCAGTGAACTGTCCAACTCGTCGGGTAAGGCACGCTGCTGCATGCGCTCGATTTGCAACGCAAGATCTGGATACTGACTCCGATACGCGTTGAATAACGTCGCCCAATCGGCATGGAGACTGGCGCCTCGCGCGCCGAATTGCGCGCTGAAGTGCTCGGTCACACCATTAGGAACCGCAAATTGCACGTCTGGGTCGAAGCCGAAAAACTCTTTGACAAGCCGTACCTCTGCGTCGCCAAGCGCTTCGCCGTGGGCCTCCTTGGTATCTTGCTTGTGCGGCGAGCCGTAACCAATATGGCTTTGCACGATGATCATCGTTGGCCGGTCTTCGGTGTCGATGAAACGCTGCAAACTGTGCGTCAATGCCTCAAGGTCGTTGGCGTCGGCCACGTGTATAACCTGCCAGCCGTAGGCCTCGAAACGCGCGCCAACGTCCTCTGTGAAGGTGATGGCGGTCGAGCCCTCGATGCTGATGTGGTTGTCGTCGTAGATCCAGCACAAATTGGCGAGCTTCAAATGACCGGCGAGTGATGCCGCTTCGCTGCTGACGCCTTCCATCATGTCGCCGTCCCCGCACAAGGCATACACGTTGTGGTCAAACAGCGCAAAGCCGGGGCGATTGTAGGTCGCCGCGAGCCAAGCCGAGGCGATTGCCATGCCGACGCTGGTGGCCGCGCCCTGCCCCAGCGGCCCGGTCGTGGTTTCGACGCCGGCAGCATCTCCGAATTCCGGGTGACCGGTGCAGCAACTTCCCGCTTGGCGAAAGTGCTGTAACGCGTCCAGAGTGACGGCCTGCCCTTGCGATGCGGTGCCCGTCTCGCTGCCGGACGCGGTCTGCGGCTTCACGCCACACAGAAACAAAAGGCTGTAGAGCAAAGCCGATGCATGGCCCGATGAGAGCACGAAGCGGTCGCGGTTCGGCCAGTCGGGTGCGTTCGGGTCGTAGCGCAGAAAAAGCTGCCACAGACAGTAGGCTGCTGGGGCCGCATCCAGGGGTGTACCGGGGTGGCCGGAGTTTGCCTTTTGCACGGCGTCGATGGAGAGCGTACGCAGCGTGTTGATGCAGAGCTGGTCGAGCTGCGCTGCATCCTTCGTCTCGTCGCCATCACCGGAGTGAACACGCTTCATACGCTGGCTCATGATGCTGCGCCTGACTTGGCGCTGGCGACTCGCGCCAGGCGCCCTCGCTCGAAAACATCAACCCACTCGCGCAGGCGCCCGGCAATTTGTGTTACCGCCGCCGCACGCGTTAGGGTCTTCTTGCGATAAGCGGAGACGGCATCCCAAAAGCTGGTGCGACCCACGGCGAAACCAATGAACCCAGGCACACTTGCAGCTGTCGCAAGCCAACTGCGCACGCTGGCTTCGTCCGCACCGCGGCCAAGCACGATGCAGCTGACCCCGCTGCGCCCACCCCGCCGAACCGCTGCGACCATCCGGACGCAATCGTCGCGTTCGGCAAGTCCCTCAATCTTCCACAGGTCGGGCTCAATCCCTGCATCTTGTAAGGCATGAATCGCTTCGACCATGAGTTGCGGGCGCATCGTCAGGTCATAGGCTGCGCGGTCGCCCTTGAGCCCGGCCAGTTGTTGCGCGGTTGCTGGCACCAACAGTTCGAACATGAAGCAACGCCCACTGGTCTTGCAAACATCGGACAGTTGTTTCAGGCGTTCCGCTTGGCGCAGGTTCAACGCAGGGTCACCCTCGGGGTTGTAGCGCACCAGCACCTTGGCAAACGTCGGATCGAAGACTTCGATATGCTGGGCGAAGTCTTCGCCATATTCGAACTTGAACTCATCCGAGCCACTACTCTCGATGGACAATGCCGTGATGAAGCCGCGCTGGTGCGCATCTCGCAAAATGGCACTGCCAAATTCTTCGTCGACCAGGATGCCAGCCGCATCGCGGGGCACACCCGCCTCAAGTGCCCGCTGGAAGCCTTCATAAATGAGCTGCTTGCTGTCGCAGACGTCTGCGTGCTGCTCTGCGGTCAGCGGTGGCTTGAAGTGAAACATGCCGGTGATATAGGAATGCCGGTGGTCGAATGGCAGTAGATACAGTGCCTGGTCGTCGCCTGTATTCATGATGGCTCCTTGCGTTGGCCTTGGTAACGCCGCATGAGGGTGTTGGTTGAGCTATCGTGAGTCAGCGGCGCGTCGCTGGTGTCGGCCAACTCCGTCACGATGCGCTGCGCCAGAACCTTGCCCAGCTCGACACCCCACTGGTCGAACGAATCGATATTCCAGATGACGCCTTGCGTGAAGACGCTGTGTTCGTACAACGCCACCAAGGCGCCGAGTGCATAGGGTGTCAACCGCTCGGCCAGCAAGGTATTGCTCGGGCGGTTGCCCTTGCATACGCGTTGCGCAACCCGTGCTTCGTCCACACTTTCGGTCATCAGCGCCTGTGCCGTTTTGCCAAACGCCAGGGCCTCGCTCTGCGCAAACAGATTGGCCATCAGTAAGTCGTGCTGATCAGCAAGTGGATTTTGGCTGCGGGAAAAGCCGATGAAATCACACGCGACCAGTCGGGTGCCCTGATGCAGCAGCTGGAAAAACGAGTGCTGGCCATTGGTCCCCGGTTCTCCCCAAACAATGGGCGAGGTAGAAGCACTCACGGCTTGCCCCGTGGCCGTGACATGCTTGCCATTGCTTTCCATCGTCAACTGTTGCAGATAAGCAGGAAAGCGTTTGAGATCATGGGCGTAGGGCAGCACGGCCAGCGTCTCTGCGCCAAGAAAATTGTTGTTCCAAATGGCCAGCAAACCCATCAGAACGGGCATATTGCGGGCCAGTGGTGTGCTGTGAAAATGTTCGTCCATGGCGCGAAAGCCAGCCAGCATGGCGCGAAAATGCTCGGGCCCGACTGCAATCATGGTGATAAGCCCGATGGCGGAATCCATCGAGTAGCGACCCCCAACCCAGTCCCATAGCGCAAACATGTGAGCGGGATCGATGCCAAACGCGGCAACCGCTTCGGTGTTGGTCGATACGGCGACGAAATGGCTGGCAATGGCGCGCTCATCCCCGAGTTGCGCCAAGCTCCAGGCGCGCGCGGCGCGCGCGTTGGTCAGTGTGTCGATGGTGTGGAAACTCTTGGAGCAGACGATGAAGAGGGTTTCGGCGGCCTCCAGGCCACGCGTGGCTTCGACCAGGTCGTTGGGATCGATATTGGAGACAAAGCCCAAGTGCAAACCGGCCTGGCTGTAGTGGCGCAAGGCTTCGTAAGCCATCACCGGGCCGAGTTCGGAGCCGCCAATGCCGATGTTGATCACATTGCGGATAGGCTTACCGGTGTGGCCCCGCCATTCGCCGCTGCGAATACGTTCCGCAAAATCCGCCATACGGTCGAGTACGGCGTGGACTTGGGGCACGACGTTGACACCCTCCACGACGATATTCACATCCGCCGGCGCGCGCAGCGCAGTATGCAACGCGGCGCGTTTTTCGGTCGTGTTGATCGGGTCACCACGGAACATGGCGTCCCTGCGCTCGCGCAGGCCACAGTGCTCAGCCAGATCAACCAGCAATGTGAGTGTTTCGTCGGTGATCCGGTTTTTGGAAAAGTCCAAATAAAGCCCCGCCGCTTCGACCTGCAGGCGTTCTCCGCGCTGGGGATCATCGGCGAAAAACTGGCGCAGGTGCCGCGCACTCATGCTGCGGTGATGATCGACAAGTGCCTGCCACGCGGGAAGTTGAATCAGTGGTAGTGTCGATGGGTTCGGCAAGCGGGACGATGCGGAAGATTCTGTGCGAATCATGACGCGCTGCTCCTCGCAAGATGCGCTGCTTTGGTGCCGATCGCTTGCAAGAGTTGACGCCACGACGCGACAAACGCCTCAGCACCTTCACGCTGCAGGCGCTCGGCCAGGACATCAATGTCGATGCCCTGGCGGTCGAAGTCCGCAAGCACGGCGCCTGCCTCGCCTCCATCCATTGGCAGCACCTGCTTGGCTTGGCCGTGGTCGGCAAAGGCGAGTAATGTTTTTTCTGGAATGGTATTGATGGTATGCGGTGCGGCCAACGCCTCGACATACAAGGTGTCAGACGCCTGCGGGTCTTTCGTGCCGGTGCTGGCCCACAGCACGCGCTGTGCGCTGGCGCCAGCCGCAGCCAGCGCCTGCCAACGGGACGACGCGAGTAAGTCGCAATAGGCCTGGTAGGTCTGCATGGCCACAGCAATGCCGAGACGATTGCGCGATTGCGGTGAAACGGTGTCTTTCACCGCAACATCCCAACGGCTGATGAAAAGCGATGCGACCGAGCCGACATTCGCATCGAGCCCGGCCTCGATGCGCCGCTCGATGCCGCGCAAATAGGCCTTGGCCGCAGCCAGGTATTGTTTGCACGAAAACAGCAGCGTGACATTCACGGGAACGCCGGCAAAGATAGACGCTTCAATCGCCACCAAGCCTTCGGTGGTGCCCGGAATTTTGATGAACAGGTTGGGCCGATTGGCACGCGCATGCAGTTCTGCCGCTTCCTTGAGGGTTTTCGCGGCGTCATGGGCCAGCAGTGGAGACACCTCCAGCGAGACCCAGCCATCCACCCCGGCGCTGGCGTCGAAGGTGGGGCGGAATAAATCGGCCGCCTGGCTCAGGTCTTCCAGCGCCAAATCGAAAAACAGGCTTTCGTCCGATTTGTCATTGTCCGACTGACTGCGAATTGCGGCGTCGTAGGCGGTGGAGTGTCCGATGGCATGCTCGAAAATGGTTGGGTTCGAGGTCAGGCCCGTCACCTGTAAATCGCGTATATAGCCGGCCAGGATGCCGCTGGTGAGTAGCTCCCGCGTAATATTGTCGAGCCAAATGCTTTGGCCGAGATCGTGCAACTTTTGGGTCGAGTTCATGGCGATTCCTGTGTTGAACGACGGGCTGATTTTTGCCCCAGCAACGTGGGGAAATCGATGGCCAGCAAATCACCGATACAATCGATGCTGATGTCGGCCTGCGGATAATGGGCGATGTTCTCCGGGTCGGTAGCGTAATGGCCCTGGCGTGCAAACACGGTTGTCAGGCGCACTCCCAAGCTTTGCTTCATGGCGGCAAGAATGCGGAGCTTGTCGTCCACCATCACATAGTGATGCGCCGGGAAGCGTTGCTGCATCTGGTGAAGCATGCGTTCTTTGTGGAGATAGATCAGCACGCGGCCATCGACAGCGCGCCACAAGCCCGAGCGCTGCACTTTGCGCGGCTGAAACACAACGTCGCCATCGGTCAGCACCACCGTCGTGCCGAATGTTTGGAGTCGCTCGATGACATCTAGCGCGCCGGCATAGAGCCGGTCGGCGAATGGATAGTCGATGAGAAACGTGGACATTTCGAGCAGCCGCGGATCGCTCAGCGCGTCGCTTAGCTCATCCATGCGGTAACGCTGCAAGGCACCCAGGTAATCTGCATAACCCAATTCGCTGCGCAATTGCTCGAAGCATGCCCAGTAGCGTTCAGCGCTGGCATGACCGAAGGCACGTTCCAGGTGCTGCCTGAGATCAAGGATGACACGGTCGTTGTCGAGTAACGTGTTGTCCACGTCCAGCAAAAAAACGATATCCTGCGTCATAGCGTCACCGCACCACTTCTGGGTTATGCCAGCCACCGTCGGCGACAATCAGGCGGTCGGCCTCCTCCGGCCCCCAACTGCCAGTAGGGTAGGAAATGGCACTCGGGTGTTTGGAGAGCACCGGCTCAACCACCGCCCAGGCGGCTTCTACGGTTTCTTCACTGGTAAACAAGGCGTTGTCGCCAAACATGGCGTCGGTGAGCAGGCGCTCGTACGGCGTTTCTTCGCCATCGCCATCTTCTGCCAAGGTCAGTTCACGTTGATCGCCCTCATAGCCCTTGCCAGGGCGTTTGACGCGCGCAGCCAGTGCGATCATCGATGTGGGCGATAGCTGGAAGCGCAGGTAATTGGCCTGCACACCGCTTGCCACGGCGTCCGCGAACAGCGACTGCGAAGGCGGTTGCAATCGAACGAGCACCTCGCAGCTGGTCACGGGTAGTTGCTTGCCAGCCCGCAAATACCAGGGCACGCCCGCCCAGCGTTTGGAGTTGATATGCAGGCGCATCGCGCAATAGGTTTCAACATCCGAATCTTTCGCGACCTGCGGCTCATCGCGATAACCCACGTACTGGCCGCGGACCAAGTCGGCGGGGTGCAAGGGACGCATCGCTTTGAATATTTTCAGCTTTTCGCTGTTGACGGCCGCGAAATCGCGTCTCGTCGGTGGCTCCATCGCCAGCAGGGCTGCAATCTGGAAGAGGTGGTTCTGGATGACGTCGCGTAGGCAACCGGCACTCTCGTAAAACTTGCCACGTCCCAGTACGCCGAAAACCTCGGCAAGGGTGATTTGCACACTGGCCACATGCTGGCGGTTCCAGATGGGTTCGAGAAAGGCATTGGCGAAGCGAAAATAAAGAATGTTCATGATCGCGCCCTTGCCCAGGAAGTGATCAATACGGAAGATGGCCTCGCTGGGAAAGGCGTCGGACGCGACACGGTTGAGTTCGCGCGCCGAGGCCAAGTCGCGACCGAATGGCTTCTCGATGATGACACGCCCCTGCGCAGCCAGCCCCGCCTTGCTCAGCCCCTGTATGACAGTGGCAAACAGTGCCGGTGGAATGGCCAGATAGTGCGCGGGCCGCTGGGCGGCGCCGAGTGCCTGTTTGAGTTTCGCGTAGGTGTCCGCTTCGTTGTAATCACCACTGACATATTGAATTTGAGAGAGCAGTTGGGCCAGTGCGGGCGCATCGTCCACGGCGCCGCCGCGCTCGATGCTTTGCTGTGCATGATCGCGCAATTGCGCAAGTGTCCAGGGTGAAGAAGCCACACCGATGATGGGTCCATTCAGTACGCCGCTCTTGCGCATGGCATAGAGCGCCGGAAAAATCATTTTGTCGGCGAGATCACCGGTGGCGCCAAACACCACAAGCGCATCTGACTGCTGGTTTAAGGCGCGAGCAGGATCGTCATGCATGTCAGGACTTCGCCTTTGGTGAATCTGGATTGAGTTCGACATGACCGCCGAATTCATGCCGCATGGCGGATAGCACGCGATTGGCGAAATCGGCTTGATCGCGCGAACTGAAACGGGCGTAGAGCGCGGCACTCAGCACCGGCGCTGGCACTGCTTCATCAACGGCGGCCTGGATCGTCCAGCGACCTTCGCCGGAGTCTGAGACATGGCCCTCAAAGCTGCTCAAGGCAGGGTCGGCGGCCAACGCCGTGGCGGTGAGATCAAGCAGCCACGATCCAATCACACTGCCCCGTCGCCAGACTTCGGTGATCTCGGGCAAGTTCATGTCGAACTGGTACATGGCCGGATCGCGCAGCGGGGTGGTTTCGGCATTGACGGCGTCGGTCTGTTTCCCCACGTTGGCATTGCGCAAAATATTCAGCCCTTCGGCATACGCGGCCATGATCCCGTACTCAATGCCGTTGTGAACCATCTTGACGAAATGCCCCGCACCATGCGGCCCGCAGTGCAAATAGCCCTGGTCGGCGCTGCCCGCATCTGCGCTGCGCCCAGGCGTCGGCACGGCGGTGCCAGCGCCAGGGGCCAGGGCGGCGAACAAGGGATCAAGGTGTTTGACGGTCGCTGCCTCTCCCCCAATCATCAGACAATAACCGCGCTCCAAACCGGCGACGCCGCCACTGGTGCCGACGTCGACATAGTGCAGACCCAGCGCATGCAATGTGCTCGCGCGGCGGATGTCGTCACGGTAGTAGGAGTTACCGCCGTCGATGACGATGTCGTGTTTGTCGAGCAACGGGGTCAGCTCTGCCAGCGTGTCGTCAACCACGGCTGCGGGCACCATCAGCCAGATGGTCCGCGGCTTTGCCAGCGCCTTGACCAACTGTGGCAGAGTCTTTGCACCCTCAGCGCCCTCCCCCTCCAGTGACGCAATAGCGGCTGCCTGTGTGTCGTGGACGACGCAGTTGTGGCCCGCACGCATCAGCCGGCGCGTCATGTTGGCACCCATGCGTCCCAGTCCTATCATGCCGATTTGCATCGTGATGCTCCTTGTTTAGTGGGGTTCTTGTCGCGTTGAACATTGCACGCTGACACGGTGTTCCAGGCCATCATCAAGCAATGCGAGGACGGCTCCGGGTCGATCAACCCCGTCGATGGACCACCTGGGCTCGCCTTCGATCGCAGCCGATTTCTGCACCGTGATGTGATAGGTGGTTTTCAGGTAGCGGTAATGCACCTGGAATGAAGTCCAGTTTTGCGGCATGCAGGGAATGAAGCGAAGCTGGTCGCCCACGCGTTTCAGACCGAGCAGCGATTCGAGGATGAAGCGGTACATCCAACCGGCCGAACCCGTGTACCAAGTCCAGCCGCCACGCCCGATGTGGGGTGCGTAGGCGTAGACATCGGAGGCCATGACATAGGGCTCTGTTTTGTAGACCGCAATGGCTTCTGGCGAGTTGGCATGCTGAATTGGATTGAGCATGTCGAACAGCTCCCAGGCCCGCTCGGCATCACCAAGCGCAGCGAACGCCATGGCCGTCCAGACGGCACCATGGGTGTACTGGCCACCGTTCTCACGCACTCCGCTGACATAGCCTTGGATGTATCCGGGACTCGGATCAGAGTGATTGAAGGGCGGGGCCAGCAGCTGGATCAATGCGGCGTCGCGGCGCACGAGACGGGTATCGACAGCGTGCATGGCGCAACGTCCGCGCGTTGTTTCCGCTGCGCCAGACAACACGGCCCAGCTCTGCGCGATGGAGTCGATCTGACATTCGGTATTGCTCGACGTGCCCAGCGGTGAACCGTCATCGAACCAACCACGGCGGTACCAGTCTCCGTCCCAGCCGTGTTGTTCGATCGCGTTGCGCAGACGCGTGGCCTCGCTTGCGCAACGGTTGGCGAATTCGGTATCACCGCGTTGCCGTGCCACATCACCAAACTGCGAGAGCACGGTGTGCAGGAAGAAGCCGAGCCAGACACTTTCGCCTTTTCCACCCACGCCCACCAGATTCATGCCATCGTTCCAGTCACCCGAGCCCATGAGCGGCAAGCCATGCTCGCCAAAGCGCAAGCCATGCTCAATGGCGCGCACGCAATGCGTGTACAGACTTGCCTTTTGCTCGGATTTTGTGGGCAATGCGTAGTCGGACACCGCATCAGGCTTGAGAACCGCACCGCCGATGAAGGGCACAATGACATCCAGCACACCATGGTCACCCGTGACTTCGACATAACGGCATGTCGCCAGTGGGAGCCAAAGGGCATCATCCGAGCAGCGCGTGCGGATGCCGCGGCCTCCCGGAGGATGCCACCAGTGCTGAACATCGCCTTCGGGAAACTGTCGGGACGCACTGCGCAGCAAGTGCTCGCGCACCAAGTCCGGAGTGGCATGAACCAAGGCCATCACGTCCTGCAATTGATCGCGAAAACCGAAGGCGCCACTGGACTGATAAAACGCGGTGCGCGCCCAGAGCCGGCAAGCAAGCACCTGATAGACCAGCCAGCCGTTGGCCAGGACATCCAGCGCAGGGTCGGATGTTTCCACCTGCACGACGCCAAGCGTCTGCGTCCAGTACCGCGTCACCGCATCGAGCGCCTCTTGCGCTGCGGTGGCTCCACGCCAACGCTGCACAAAACTGCTGACAGCTGCGTTATTCTCGGCCGCGCCGAGTCGGAAAATAAGTTCGCAGGCTTCCCCCGCCGCCAATGTCTGCGGCACACGGATGGCCGCGCAGGGGTCGAGCGCGAAGCCGACAACTCCGCAAAGCAGCGGTTGTGACATGGCAGCGGGATGACGCAGCGTGCCGTTGGGCCCGAGAAAAGCCAGGCGGTCACCACACACCGTGGCGTTGGCGATGTCGTCAACATCCAGAAACGCAACCCGGCCCGCGAAGTCGCTGTTGTAAGGGTTGCGGGCGAATATCGCGCCGCTGCCAGCATCGATCGCTGTTCCCACAAACATGCTGGTCTTCGCGTGCTCATCGCCCAGCACCCACTCAACATAAGCCGTCACCGAGAGCCGACGAACCACGGTCGTTGTGTTGTGCAGCTTCAGCACGGCGAACTTGATCGGCGCGTCGAGGGCCACATACACGCTGAGTTCCGAGTCGATACCCTGTTCGCTGTGCTCAAACACGCTGTAGCCGAACCCGTGCCGTGTCACATAAGGTGCAGCGCCAGGCGTGGGCAGCAGCGTGGGCGACCAGAACTGGCCACTGTCCTCGTCGCGGATGTAATACGCCTCAGTATTGGCGTCCCCGACAGGATCGTTCGACCATGGGGTGAGGCGATGGGTCTGCGCGTTCTCGCTCCAGGTGTTTGCGCTACCGCTCTCCGAAATGAGACTGCCGAATGACGGATTGGCCAACACATTGATCCACGGCGCAGGCGTCATCTGCCCCGGTGTGATCGTGATCACATACTCGCGCCCATCGGGGCTGAACCCGCCCAAGCCACAGTCCATCAGCAACTCGCGCACAGGCGTCTGCACGGGGAGCGCTGCAGGCGCCTGTAGTAAGGACTTCGTCGCGTTGTCGGCGTTGCCCGCATGGCGATCTGCAGCCGTTGGCGACGGATCTTGAGTCGCACGTCGGCTGGCGAGTTGCTGTGGCAAGGAGCCTTCGTCATCGTGCATCACGATGCGCGATGCCGTTTGCAGAAGAATGCGATCCGGCGGCGACATTTTGCCAGCGTCGAGCAGCCATAGCCCCCCTGGCTGATTCATCAATTCATCTGTATTGCAGGCCTGGCTCGCATTTAGGAGCAGCGCGTGCAGATCAGACAGGCTCGCGCCGTGGTCCTCGCCTTCAGTCAGAAAGAGCGCATCCACCTTCAGACCATGGCTTCGCCAATACGCATGCGCCTGCACGAATGCCTTAACCACATCAACATCGGCCGGGCATTTCACCTGCAACAGCGCGATCGGCAAATCGCCAGAAATCGAATACGCCCATAATGCCGATTGCCCCTGATTGTTGTGCGCGATGATTTCCGGGGCGGCACGCATGGATGCGTTGGCGTAAATCAGGGAGCTGGCAAGTTCCGCATACAACTGCGCGTCAACTTGGCTTGCACCCAGCCGATGCAGGGTTTCTTGCCCACGCCTTGCTGCATCCACAAGAATTTGATCAGCGGCGGCGCCACTTTGATAACGCTCAATGCTTTGCAGGCAGTCATTGCGTGTTGGCGCCACGCCGCAGAGCCAATGCACGACAACGGTTTCGCCAGGCTCAAGTTCGATCGGATAACGAATCGACACGGCAGCATCAAGCACCGAGCCGGAGCGTCCGGAGAGCGTTGCGCCAGGGTCCATGGCTTGTGGATGGCCCACAGTCCGTCCACGTCCGATAAAATCTGCGCGATCCGTGTTGTAAGACAGATCTCCCAACGCCGGTTTCGATGCCTGCAGCAGGTGAAATGCCGAGGCTGGTTGGTCCTTGGCACCGCTCACCCGGCGGGTGCATAAAATGGCCTGCTGTGCGGGCAATATCTCCGTTTCCACAAACAGCTTTTCAAATGCGGGGTGTGTGGAATCGGCAGCATTCGACGTCAGCACGATTTCCGCATAACTCGTGAGCTCAATCGCTCTCTTATCGGACGATTGATTAGTAATTCTAATTATGCGGAGTTCGACGTTATCGACCGGTGAGATCGCGACTTCCGTTTCAACGCATATGCCGTAATCAAGACGGCGAATAACCGCAAGCCCTTCCGAGAACTCTGTTTCGTAGATATCTCCCAGTTTCAAAGTCGGCTGATATGTCGTCGACCAGACCTGTCCACTCGCGAGATCGCGAATATAGCAAAACGATCCCCAGTTATTGCAGGTCGCATCGTCACGCCAACGAGTAACCGCAATATCCTTCCAGCGGCTGTAACCACCACCCGCGCTTGTGAGCATGATGTGGGATTCATCACTCGACAACAAATGCACGTCAGGGCACAAATAACTCAAGTTGCGGCATGAATCTGCCTTGACGATCCGAAAGTTTCTCATTGACTACCTCTGCATGGTTTCAGTGAGCATTCCGGAAAAGCGTGCGCTGAGGCCTCGAATCTTGTTGACGTTGTTCCTTGGCCGCACCGTTTAAAAATAAGGACTGTCAACCAAATCGATTCATCGTGCCTGGATTGGTTTTTTTCATCCAAAGCGCCCTAGATTGGCGGAACGCCGAGATGAGACATCTGATCATCAGTAAATTACGGCAGAACATTTCATGGAACAGTACGCTACCGCACGTAAGAGATATTTATTCTTGATTAGGGCAACGCTGAATATAAGCAGTAACAATCAATCGACCTTCAAATCTGATCGATTTTGCCTCTGGCCAGACAGATGGATCCTGGTTTTCTGAACTGAAGGTATTCACTACTTTCGTACCTGGGGGCGAGTTCTTGGCCCTCGACGGGCCATCAGGCGAGTACTTGGGTTCACGACAGGCACAGGTTTACTAACCCGTGAGCCGCGAAACTACGGTTGGCATTCTTGTCCAAATCTCGGTGACGCGCCGGGTCGAGATTGCCGAATTTGCCATACTCAATCCATCTTGCTGACTAGATCATCGACCTTCGGTGCGTAATAGACGTTCTGCAGGATTCGCTGGTCTCTCTATCCCAAAATCTTGGCCGAATCCATCACGCCGAACTTCTTCGCCAGGCGTGATAGCCTCGCGTTACGTAACGTGAGCGTGCGAATAATCGATATCCACCTTTTACGGAACAAGCACATCAATTTGCCGAGACGACAAGCCCAATACGGTGTTGTCGTCGGTTTAACCGGTGGATGGCCACATCTGATCGATGAGTCCCAGCGCGCGCTTCGATAGGGATACGTCCCGGAGCGGCCATTCTTGGTCATAGGGAGATGGGCATGCGCCCTTCCCAATAGACGGCCACGTCAATCCAGCGAGATCACCAGCCTGTATCACTGTCTCGATAGCGATTAGCCGCTCAATTCCGTCCGTAGAAAGCCTATTATTGCGAGCCAATGGGGTCGCCAGCTTGCGCACTCTAGTCAGCGGATTCTCTTTTGCCCAAGCCCCTTCACGCAAACCAATGCTGAAGGCGTTGCTCAGGAAGTTCCATTCGCGCAGAACGGTTCCTGGCGAGACCTGTTTCAGGCGCCGGTCGCGCCAGGCAGCCAGGTCGGACGGGGTAATGTTACGCAACATGATCCTGGCCAGCGGATCATCCTGGCAGTTGGCAATCAACTGCAGGTTTTCCCAAGGTGCGCCACGCTTGTCGGGCGTCACCTCATCTTGCTAGCAGCACAGCAGGTCTCCGACGGTCTTATCGGCAGGGATTCGCCCTATCGCCGTATCGTCGAGTTCGACCTCCATCCGCAGTGCCTAGGCCTAGGCTTGGGCTTGGAATTCAGAATTCGCGTATTGACACTGCCTTGGCCGATATATCAATACAAAGCCATTATTTCTACAGATTTGGCGGAAGAGGTGGGATTCGAACCCACGAACGGTTACCCGTTGCCGGTTTTCAAGACCGGTGCCTTCAACCGCTCGGCCACTCTTCCGGGTTTATCTCGCTTGCTGATGGCCTTGCGGCGGATGTCTCATCTTCGATGGAGAGCCGAACCGCTGTGGCGCGGCGCCAAGGATACCCGAACTGGTTTGCCAGGCACAGTGGGGTTATTCTCGCGATCCGTGCCCACCGACCGGCTGCATTGCCTCAATACTCGTACTCTCACCGTGAATCCACCGCTTGATCCACCATCTCCCCCGATCACCGAGCTGCCCGATGACTTCTGGGTAGGTGCCGCTGACGGTACCGACCCGAATGCGCTTCGACGGGTCGCCACGCGCTTCGGCATCACGCCTGCCTCGGCGCCACACGTCTCCAGCTACGGAATCTGGCTGGATGAACTCGGTTGGGCGTTACATGCACCCATCGCACTTGGGTTTACGCCACTGCGTCTGGATTTTTCGGCCGGCGCGACCGGATTGCGATTGCGGCAAGCCGGGCGTCGACAGCCGCTGGGGCGCGCAATCGGCCTCAAGCCAGGCATACGATTGCACGTCGTCGACGCCACCGCAGGCTTGGGTCGCGACGGCGCGGTGCTCGCGCAGCTCGGCTGCGAGGTGACGATGATCGAACGCTCGCCGGTGATGGCGCTATTGCTGCGCGACGGCTGGGATCGTACCGCTCCGGCGGAGGCGCACACCCGCGTGAGCGTGTATTGCGACGATGCCCGCCATGCGCTGGATCAGCTCGCGAGCCTGCCGGATGCCGTGTATCTCGATCCGATGTACCCACATCGCGACAAATCGGCGCTGGTCAAGAAGGAGATGCGCGTGATCCGCGATCTCGTCGGCGACGATCCAGATGCCGGGGAGCTCCTGCTGGCGGCGCTCGATTGCGGCGCACGACGCGTCGTGGTGAAGCGCCCTCGCGGCGCGCCGACGTTGCCGGGGCCGGCCCCGTTGCGACATATCGAAGGGCCGAACACGCGATACGACATCTACGCCCCACACGATTCCGCTGTGACTCAGCGCCCGATCACTAACACCCCATCGCCATCGAAGCGATAAGGCGGAACGGTCAGATTGCGCTGCGCATCCTGGCCGGCATACACACGACCGGCAACGTCGTAACGCGTACCGCCACAGCTATCGCGCAGATCCACGGGCGCCGACATTTTTACATCCAGCGCAAGGGCACACCCATAGGTCGTGCCGTAGTCGTAGGCGACGAACCAATCCGGGCGCAAGCTACGCAGCCGATTACGCAACGCCGGCGGCAATCCGTCGCGAGTCGACCGCGGATCATACAGACGCGCCGCCGACATCGTACGCAAAGCCGCGAGCATGGCCGGCGTGCGATGAAGGATGAATATCCGACGACCGGCCCACTTCACTACCTTGTAAGTGCCAGGTGGGATTTCGCGTAGTTCGATGCGCACAACGGCCTCCTCACCATCGGGCGTTCCAAACAATGAGGCCGTCATCACGTAGACACCGGCGCCCAGCAGGGCTGCGAACATCAGTTTGAGGGCGACGCGCAGATACAAGCGTCGCCGTTGATTGGTGTAGGATCGCTCCCATTCACTCATCAGGCAGGATCTCACGCATGTCAGGACGCCCACAGAAACGCACCTACATCGGCATCGATCAGGACAAATTCGGTGGCATGACCCCAACCGGCGCGATCGTCAAAGATGCCTGGATTTTCGGCCTACTGCAGGAAACCGAAGATACCTGCGCGGGCTGGGATGCCGGGCGGATGCAAATACTCTACGACAAGACCAGCGAGTTGTGGGCCCAGTATCACTATCGCGTCGAAGCGTTGCCGGAAGACATCCGGGCACGCCACGAGCGCATCCACCGCGAGGCGATGGCGCGCGCGCGCGCGCTAGGCTGGGCGCCCGACTCCATGATCGAGGAGGACGAGTCCTAGGCGGCTCAGTCGCGTAGATTTTCGAACTGCAGCGGCCGACCCCAGTCGCCAGCACGCAACAATGCCATGACTTGCTGAAGATCATCCCGATTTTTGCCGGTGACGCGCAACTTGTCACCCTGGATCGCCGCCTGCACCTTGAGCTTGCTGTCTTTGACGGATTTGACCATACGCTTGGCGGTGTCGGTATCGATGCCCTGCTTCACCTCGACGAGCAATGTCGCGCGGCGGCCGGTTTCGGTCAGCTTGCCGCGCTCGATGCAACGCACGTCGATGCCGCGCTTGGCGATTTTCTTGAGCAGAATGTCCATCATCTGTTCGATCTGAAACTCGCTCTGTGCTTCCAGCTGCAGACCGCCTTCGTCGCCGGCTTGTTCGACCTGGGCCTCGGCGCCCTTAAAATCGTAGCGAGTATCGATCTCGCGGTTGGCCTGATCGACGGCATTGGCGAGTTCGTGCTGATCGACCTCGGAGACCACATCAAAACTGGGCATTTCGTTTCACCTGAATTATCCAAACCCGTACTATACGAAAATCGTCAGGAGTCCTCACAATGAACCGAAGCTTTGTCGCGCTGGGCGCCGCCCTGGGCATGATCTACGTGATAATGGGCGCGGTCAGCGACCACGTGGTCCACGCCGAGGTGGATGCCCACCTGTTTCGCATCTTCAACATAGCCCTGCGCTTCGAGATTGGTCATGCCCTTGGCCTGATCTTGATTGGTTTGACCGCAGCGCACCTCGGACGCAGCCGCCTATTGACCATCGCGGGCTGGCTGATGTTTGCAGGTACGCTGATGTTCAGCGGCAGCCTGTATCTCATCGTACTCACCGGCCATCCGGGGCTCGGCATCATCACACCGTTCGGCGGTAGTGCGCTGATTCTGTCCTGGCTGCTGTTTACACTCGCGGTTATCAAAGGCCCTGCGAAGGCATGACCCTCGCCCATCCACTCAAGGCAACCCCATGACCGAAATGACATTCTCACTGCGTGCCGAGCAGGCACTGGAAGCCCTGCTGGAGCGCATCAGCGAGCACGATATACTCGCGGATCTCGACGCAGATCTCGTCGACGGTGTGCTGCGCATCGATTTTGACAGCGGTGCTGTACTCATCATCAATCGCCAGGAACCGGTACAACAGCTCTGGCTGGCCTCTCCCGAGGGCCCGGCGCACTTTGGCCTCGATGCCGAACGCGCCGAATGGCTCAATCACCGTACCGGCGAATCGCTGACCGCAACACTCAGTCGGGTTTTCAGTCAGCAGATGGGCTCACCCGTCACGATCGTCGGCCCGCTCTAGAAATGCGAGATCTAGACTCGGGCGTCGTCAATCAGACGCTCGGTGATCTCCGCCAGAACCAGTCGACGCGGCCTCCGTTCGCATTGACCTTCCAGCCAGCGGATGGCCTCGGCGCCCGCCGGCTGGACACATAGGCGCCACGACGCCCAGCGGTACACAAACGGAGACATCAAGCGAAACGCCAGATAGCCGATTGTCGCCACGGCCAGCGCATACCAGGCAGCATCGCGGTACCATAACCACATGGCCAGCCCATAAGCGCAAAATGCCAGAGCGGCAATGGTGATCTTGGCACGCCGCATCGTCCGCATCAGAATGGTGAGACTGTCGGCGTGACGTTGAAGGTCGATTTTGTTCATGCGCGCATCATAACAAGGCACCAGAGGAGTCAGAGTATGGCGACTGCACAGTCAGCCGAATCAGCCTGGCAATGGCATGTACGTCTACCACGCAACGACGACGGCCGCGACTTCTGTGTGGGCGATCTTCATGGCATGTTTCCACTGCTGGAGCACGCCCTCACCCAGCTTCGCTTCGATCCCGCACGCGATCGCCTGATGTCCGTGGGTGACCTGATCGATCGCGGCCCGGAATCCGCGAACGTCGTAAATTTCCTCGGCCGATCCTGGGTACATGCCGTGCGCGGCAATCACGAACAGATGCTGCTGGACAGCGAAGGCGACCCCGCGCTGGAGGCCGATTGGACGATGGGTTGTGGTGGCGACTGGTGGCTGGCGCTGCCTGAAGTAAACCGGAAACGTTGCCGATCAGCGATCTCGGCCCTGCCCTATGCGCTAGAGATCGAAACCCGACTGGGTCTGGTGGGCATCGTCCATGCAGATGTCCCCCAGGACATGATGTGGACGCAATTCGTTGATCGTTTGGGTATCGACCCCGATGTACGCGAACACGCGCTCTGGTCGCGTACACGCATCGGTCGTGTGCGCCGAGGTGAGGCAGTGCCCCCGGTGCCGGGTATCGATCTGCTGGTCTGTGGACACACGCCACTGAATGCAGCCCAACAGGCGGGCAACGTACACTTCATCGATACCGGTGCGGTCTACGCCATGCGCTTCCAGCAAGCCAGCCTGACGCTGCTCGAAATACAACCGGAATGGCGCGTCCACAGTTTTCCTGCCAACACACCGGTCAAGCGCGTTAGCGCTACACCTTAACCCGCCTGGGCCTGTCCGATCACCGCCCAAGCCTCATCAATAAGCGTAGGCGCGACCTGCGGCTGATGGGCGCCTTCGCTTAGGGTGCGTCGAAAACGCCGTGCGCCCGGCAATCCCTGCACCAGCCCCATCAGATGCCGCGTCATATGCGCCAGCGGCACACCCTGCGCGTGTTGACGCTCGCAATACTCCCGATAGGCCGCCAGCACCCCCTCGCGCGATGGCTTCACCGCCGGCGGTGGGCAACCGAAAACGCGCGTGTCAGCCTCGGCCAGCAACCAGGGATTGTGATAAGCCGCGCGCCCGACCATCACCCCGTCTACCTGCGCCAACTGCTCGATGGCCTGGTCAAGATTCAGAATTCCGCCGTTGATGATGATCTCCAGCGCCGGATAATCCTCCTTGAGTCGATATACGCGGGGGTAATCCAGTGGGGGGACATCTCGATTCTCGCGCGGACTCAAGCCCTTGAGCCAGGCCTTGCGCGCATGGATCGTAAAGCTGCCGCAACCGGCCTCCGATACGCGTTCGACGAAACCACATAGCGCCTCGTAGCTGTCCTGGTGGTCGATACCGATGCGCGTTTTCACCGTCACCGGCAAACGCGTGGCGCCACGCATGGCAGCCACGCATTCGGCGACGGTGTCCGGCTCCGCCATCAGGCAGGCACCGAAGCGCCCCGCCTGCACTCGGTCACTGGGGCAGCCGACGTTGACATTAATCTCATCGTAACCATATTGCTCCGCCAGGCGTGCAGCAGCGGCCATCTCGCTCGGGTCGCTGCCACCAACTTGTAGGGCGACCGGATGCTCCTCATGGTTGTAGTTCAGCAAGCGGGCGGCATCGCCGTGCACTAGCGCGGCACTGGTCACCATTTCCGTGTACAGCAGCGTGTGTTGCGAAATCAGTCGCAGCAAATAGCGCGCGTGACGGTCCGTGTAATCCATCATCGGCGCCACGCTGAGTCGTCGGCTTATGTTCTGATGCATTTCAATCACGATCACCGCCATAACGCGTCTTGAGGTAGGCGAATACGGCTCGCAGGCCCATGGCCTCACCACCACGAGGGCGCCCTGGCCTCGCTCGCAGATTCCAAGCCATCAGGTCGATATGGACCCAGTCAAGGGTCTTCGGCACGAAGGCATCGAGAAACAGGGCGGCGGTGATCGCGCCGCCAAAAGGCGAAGTGCTGCAATTGAGCAAATCGGCGATACCGCTGTCGAGCTGGCCGCGATATTCCTCGACCAGGGGCAGGCGCCAAAGAGGATCCTGCGCCCATGTGCCGGCCTCAACCAAGGCATTCGCGACCGCATGGTTGTGCGTAAAAAAAGCTGGCAGTTCAGTGCCCAAAGCCACGCGCGCCGCACCGGTCAGGGTCGCAAAATCAATAATCAGGCTCGGCGCGCCATCGCTGGCCTCGGCCAGTGCGTCGCACAACACCAGACGGCCTTCGGCATCGGTATTGTCGATCTCGACGGTCAATCCCTTGCGTGTTTTCAGTACGTCGCCGGGCCGGAAGGCATCGCCGGAGATCGCGTTTTCCACCGCAGGCACCAGCACGCGTAAGCGAATAGGCAAGTGCTCGGACATGATCAGCCGGGCCAGCCCCAGGACATGCGCGGCACCACCCATGTCTTTTTTCATGTGCCGCATGCCGCTGGCGTTCTTGAGATCGAGTCCACCGGTATCGAAACACACGCCCTTGCCGACCAGCACCACTTCCGGGTTGTGCATCTCGCCCCAGCGCAGGTCGATGAGCCGGGGTGGGTGCACGCTGGCGCGCCCGACCGCATGAATCGCAGGGTAACCCTGGCTGAGCAACGCGTCGCCGACGATGACCTCACAAGTAGCATCAAATTCGTGCGCGAGCGCACATGCAGCGGCGGCAAGCTGTGCCGGCCCCATGTCTTCGGCGGGCGTATTCACCAGATCGCGCACCAACGAACAGGCTGAAATCGTCCGCACAGCCTCATCGAACACCGTATCGCTTTCGATCAGCAATCGCGCTGGCGCACGCTTGGACGCCTTGTATCGCTGGAAACGATAGGCGCCCAACCCCCAGCCAGTGGCCAGACGCGCGAGTGCGGTGCCTTCAAAACCTTCAAGGCGATAATCGCGCGCTGGCAGGCGATACGGGAGATCGCCCAATGCCCAGTGGTCCTCCGGGTCATCGAGCGTCACCACGACACTCAGGCCTCCATCCACATCGGGCAGCAGGCTGAAGGCTCGGTGCGCCGGTTTGAAATCGCTGGCACTCAACCACTGCCCCAGCGCCTCGGGTTGAGCCGCAAGCCAGCCTGCATAGGCCTCGGTCGTCACCACGTGAATCACCGCAGGCACGTCGCCGTCGCGCACCGACCGGGCGAGCCCAGGCAGGGTCATTTCCATACACGCTCCTTGGGAATCTGTCGCCGAAAACCGTCTATGTTAGACTGCCCGCCCTTCGGTTTCACCTGCCCTCGAGAAAGACCGCCTCATGACAAAGGCACTATCAATCCGCAATTTACGTAAGGTCTATGCGCAAGACATCGTCGCGCTCAAGGGCATCGATCTTGATGTTGAGGAAGGCGATTTCTTTGCCTTGCTTGGCCCCAACGGGGCTGGCAAATCCACCACCATCGGCATCTCCAGCTCGCTCGTCAACAAGACCTCCGGCGAAGTGCGCATTTTCGATTGCGACCTTGATACGCAGAAGTCACAGGCCAAGACCTTCATCGGCCTCGTGCCGCAAGAATTCAATTTCAATCAGTTCGAGCCGGTTGAGGAAGTGCTCATCAATCAGGCTGGCTACTACGGCATCGACCGTAGCAAAGCGCGCGTACGTGCCGAACGTTATCTTAAGCAACTGGGGCTTTGGGAGAAGCGCCGTCAAATGGCGCGCAACCTGTCCGGCGGACAGAAGCGGCGTCTGATGATCGCGCGGGCGTTGGTGCACGAACCCCGACTGTTGATTCTCGACGAACCCACGGCAGGTGTGGATATCGAGATACGCCGCTCGATGTGGGCCTTTCTGCGCGAAATCAACGCGCAGGGCACCACCATCATCCTGACCACGCATTATCTGGAAGAGGCGGAAAATCTCTGCCGCAATATCGCCATCATCGATCACGGCGAGATCGTTGAAAACACCAGCATGAAACAGTTATTGGCCAAGATGATCCACGAAACCGTGGTTCTGGACGTGGCGACACCATTGGGGACATTACCCGAACTCGCCGGCTACCGCTTGCGCGGCATCGACACCCTGACACTGGAGGCCGAGATCACCCGGGAGCATGGCCTGACCGAGCTTTTCAGTAAGCTCAACGAGTACGGCATACGCGTGACCAGCATGCGCAACAAGAGCAATCGCCTGGAAGAATTATTCATGGCGTTGGTTGGTGAGGGCGAATCCGCCAATCGCCGCAACGTGAGTTAGGAAATACCGCCGTGCAAATACGCAGTCAATACATCGCGCTCAAGACCATCGTGGTTAAGGAAGTGCTTCGCTTCAGCCGTATATGGGTACAGACGATCGTACCGCCGGTGGTCATGACCACGTTGTACTTCATTATCTTCGGGCAGCTCATCGGCCATCGTATCGGCCAGATGGATGGCTACAGCTATATCCAATACATCGTACCCGGTCTGGTGATGATGGCCATCATCACCAACTCATACTCGAATGTCGTGTCGTCGTTTTTCGGCGCCAAATTTGGACATTACGTGGAAGAGATGTTGGTGTCTCCAATCCCCAACTACTTGATCCTGCTGGGTTATGTGCTGGGTGGTGTCGCACGCGGACTTGTAGTCGGACTTGCCGTCACCTTGACCTCGCTGATATTCACCCACCTGCGAGTGGAAAACCTGCTGGTCACGGTCAGCATCGCACTCCTGACCTCCATATTGTTCGCGCTCGCCGGCTTCATCAATGCCGTGTTCGCGAAGAGTTTCGACGATATTTCCATCGTCCCGACCTTCATACTGACGCCACTGACCTACCTTGGGGGCGTCTTCTACTCGATCAACCTGCTGCCAACCTTCTGGCAACGTGCCTCAATGGCCAATCCGGTGCTGTATATGGTCAACGCCTTCAGAGACGGAATTCTCGGCACATCGGACATACCATTGTGGACGTCATATACCGTGATCGTGGGCTTCATTGTGATACTTGCCGGTGTCGCGCTGACGCTGCTCAATCGCGGAGTCGGCATCCGTCACTGAAGCTCGGAACACGCCATCGCACAGCAATGCTAGATATATCAAAGTGTATGGGTCGGCCGGTCCGACTTGAGCATGCCGGCCAGGGCGTTTTCAATGCGATTACGCACCTTGCCGTTGTCCTGATCGCTGAACTGCACCCCGATTCCTGAAAGCCGCCCGCCTTGCGAACCCTTCGGCGTAATCCAGATGATACGCCCGGCCACCGGGAGCTTTTCGCCGTCGTCCAGCAATGTGATGAGCATGAACACCTCATCGCCCAATTGATAGTGGCGTTGGGTGGGAATGAATAGGCCGCCATTCTTCACGAAGGGCATGTATGCCTGATAGAGCGCACTCTTCTCGCGAATCGAAAGCGTCAGGATGCCTTGTCCGACGGACATGTGTTCTACCTCGTGCACAAATTTACTGCTTGACGGCCGCACGGTAGCGGATGAGAAGTGCCTCGAGCTGCAACGCGGCATTAAGCCCATTGCCCAACAGGCCGTGTAGGCGCTGCGTCTGATCAAGGCATTCGAACAGCCTTGCTAAGTCTAACCCTTCCCTGCAGGCAAGCAACTCCCTCTCAAAATCTGGGTTTTCGCGCACGCCAGCGCCATTGCCGACACGGATCAGATCGCGCAGCCAGGCTGCGAGCGTGTCCAACAAGGTCCGGCTGATCGTATCCGCCAGTTCATCCGCCAGCTCGCCCACATCGGCTCGACCCTTGACCAGTTGCCCAAGCCCCTCGATCAGACGCGCCCGCTGCTTCAGGCCGGCTTCGTCGGCATATTCCAGTGCGGCGAGTGGAGCACCGTTGGCGCGCGCCAAGGCAACGGTCGCGCGCCCCGCCTCACCCAGGCGTTCGTTCAACCATACGCGTGTCTCAGCAACTGCGGGTGCGCCGAAACGCAGAGACTGGCAGCGGCTGCGAACGGTCGCTGGTAGACGGGTCGGGCGATCCGTCACCAACATCAGCAAAGCGGCCGAGGCGGGCTCTTCCAGCGTCTTCAGCAAACTGTTGGCAGCAAACACGTTGAGCGCGTCGGCCGGTTGCACGACCACAACTCGGCGGCTTTTCAAGCTTGGGCTGAACGTCAGGAATTCGATCAGGCCGCGAACCGCATCGATGCGAATGGGCTTATCCGGTGATTCCGGCTGGACCAATAGGCGGTCGGGGTGCGTTCCCGCCACATAAAGCTGGCAACTCCGACAAACTCCACAGGCTCGTCCCTCCCCCGTCGGTTGCTCGCACAATATAGCCTGGGTCAAACTCAGTGCGAAGGCCATCTTGCCGAGCCCCGGAATACCGCTCAGGAGCAGCGCGTGCGGCAGACGCCCTTGTGCAATCTGTGCCTGCAATTGCGACCATTGCTGCCGCTGCCAGGGATAGGGAGCGTCGCTCATACGCGATCGCCCTCCTCCGGTTCAGCACGTACCGCCGCATGCAATGCGAGTAGCACCTCGTGAATGTCGGCGCTGACGAGCGCCGGTGAACGCGCCGCGTCGATGACCCGGAAGCGCGCGGGAAAAGCCATGGCGCGGTGCAGATAGGCCTCGCGTACACGCTCGAAGAAGTCTCTGGCTTCGCGTTCGAAACGGTCATAACCACCGCCACGTCCGGCCACGCGCTCGAACCCCAGCTCGACCGGTGCGTCAAGCAACAAGGTCAGATCCGGCTGCAGTTCCCCCTGCACCCAATGTTCCAGGCTCTCGATACGGGCCGAAGCCAAGCCGCGGCCCATACCTTGATATGCGTACGTCGCGTCCGTGAATCGGTCGCAAACCACCCAGTCCCCACGGGCGAGCGCGGGTCGAACGACTTTCGCCAAATGTTCGTTACGCGCCGCGAATACCAGTAAAAGTTCGGTATCGGCATCCATGCCTTCGCCAGCCTCGCCCTTGAGCAATCCACGAATGCTCTCGGCGAGCGGGGTCCCGCCAGGCTCACGTGTAGCGACGACGCGGTGACCGAACGATTCGACCAATTCGCGTACGTAAGCGAGTTGGGTGGACTTACCAACCCCCTCGCCACCTTCCAGCGTGATGAAACGACCCTGTGACATCAACTCGCGCCTCCTGCCTTGGCTTCACCGGCCGGATAGCGTGCCGCATTGCCGCCCAACTGGTATTTGATCACCGCCTTCTGCTGCTCGGCATAGGTCTTGGAGAAAACGTGTGTACCTTTGCCCGTCGCCACAAAATACAGATAATGGCTATCCGCCGGATGCAGCACGGACTGGATGGCCGCGCCACTGGGCAAGGCAATCGGCGTCGGCGGCAATCCGGCATGTACGTAGGTATTGTACGGGGTGTTGCTGCGCAGTCCCTTGAACGTCAGATCGCCGTGATATCGCTTTCCCAAACCATAAATCACGGTCGGATCGCTTTGCAGGCGCATACCCAAACGCATGCGATTGATGAAAACGCTGGCCACCAGCGGACGCTCTTGGGCCGAGCCAGTTTCCTTCTCGACGATCGAAGCGAGGATCAGGGCATCGTAAGGGGTTTTAATCGGTAGATTCGCTGCGCGACCGGTCCAAGCGCTGTCCAGATCCCGTTGCATTGCTCGGTAGGCGCGATGCAGGATCGACAAATCACTCGCCCCATTGCTGAAAAAATAAGTATTGGGGTAGAACCAACCTTCCGGCGACATCCCCTTCGGCCCACCCATGCGATGGATCAAATCGGCGTAATCAGCGGGTTTGAGGGTGTGCTCGATATGCGGGTCGGCATTGAGCACTCGCATCACTTGTGCAAAAGTCCAGCCATCGACCAAGGTGATGCTGTATTGCACCGTCCGCCCGCTAACCAAGGCATCGAGCAGATCGAGGGGTGTCATGCCTTCACGTAAGGCGTAATCCCCACTCTGTATGTGCCCCGCCTGCCTCGTGAAACGCGCGTACAGCAACCACCAGTTGGGTCGGGGCAGAATATGCAGGGCGTGGAGCCGAATGGCCACCTGCCGGGCCGTGCTACCAGCCGGCACCTTGAATTCGGCCGATCCAGTGGCAAGTGATAACGGCGTATGCAGATAGCGCCAGCCCATTCCCAGCGGAATCGCCAGTATCAGCACGAGAACGAGTGCCAACATCGGCACCGGTTTGCGCATCAGCATGCGCCTTCCTGCACGGCCTGCGACAGCTCGCGCATCAACGACGGAATCTGCATATCATGATTTTCCAAGCGGCGCACAGGCCAGAGACCTATGACGCTGTTACACACGAACAGACCCTCCGCGCTTTGCAGGCGAGCCGGCGCGAGTACCTCGATACGGGTCACGATGCCTTGAGCAGCGGCCCAGTCGAGGATGCGTGCACGCATGATGCCCGCGACGCCGCAACGGCTCAAATCAGGCGTCCGCAGTGTATCACCTTCAATCCAGAACACATTGCTCATCGTCCCCTCGACAACCCATCCGTCCGTGTCCGACAGCAAGCCTTCAGCAATGGCTTCATCGTCCCACTCCGCACGCGCGAGCACCTGATGCAGACGATTGAGGTGTTTGATGCCAGCCAGTGCCGAATCGATGGGTAGACGTGTTCGGCAATGACGCAGTGCAACGCCTTGCTCGGCGTATGTCGCCGGATAGGTTGGCCAGGGATGCAACGAGACGATCCAACGCGGTGTAATCTTACTCGGCGCACGATATCCGCGTCCGCCGTCGCCCGCAGTCAGTACCAGCTTGAGTACGTGTCGTCCCAGTGCCGGAGCATCCGTGAGCAATGCCGTTTCCAATCTATCGCGGTCAGGCGCCGGTAGCCCGAGACGTCGGCAGCCTTCGACGAGGCGCTGCCAATGCCTTGGCCAATGCGGCAAATGACCTGCGCGTAGCTCCATGGTCTCGAATACGCCATGACCGTAGGCCAGTCCTCGATCGGTGGCTGGTATCGTTTTCTGCATTCTCTTGCCCTGTTGCGGTTGCGCTGTCACTCCGCCTACCCCAGGGCTCGGATCAAACCTTCCGCCTTGTGCCGGGTTTCGGCAAGCTCGGCTTCCGGCTGGGAATCGGCGACGATCCCAGCACCGGTACGAAAACGTAACTCGCCGTCGTTCCACTCCAGTGTGCGGATCAGGATATTGAGGTCCATACGACCATTGTCGCCAAGATAACCAATGGCGCCGGTATATGCCCCTCGCGCGGCGCCCTCCAGCTCCCGCAGTATCTGCATGCAACGTATTTTGGGACAACCGGTGATCGTGCCGCCGGGAAACACCGCACGGATCAACTCGCTGGGACGTAGGCCAGCGCGTGGGCGAGCACGCACGTTCGAGACGATATGGTGCACGTGGGCATAGCTCTCCGTCACCATCAGCTCATCGACTTCCACCGTGCCTGTGCGGGCAACCCGACCGAGGTCGTTGCCCTCCAGATCGATTAGCATGACGTGTTCGGCGCGCTCCTTCGGGTGTGCGGCAAGCGCCTCCAGCAAGGCTCGGTCCGAGTCGGCATCTGCCCCTCTCGGTCGCGTTCCGGCAATCGGCCGTGTCGACAACCAGCCGTTCTCATGTGCGATCAGGCGTTCCGGAGAGGAGCTTACGATAGCCTGCGTGCCCAGCGTCGCCAGTGCCGCGAACGGTGCGGGATTGGTCCGCCGCAGGCGCGCATAAACTTCGGCGGCTCGATGCCCGGCGGCACTCGTCCCGGTCCAGGCTCGCGACAGATTGACCTGGAACACATCGCCCTCGCGGATATAACCTCGGATGCGCTCGACGCCGGCCAGATAATCCGCAGCGGGCGCCTCATCCAGCGTTAATCCCAGCGGCGCCATATCGGCAATGGCCGGGAGCTCCATCGAGCGTTCGGCATCCTGCACAATCGCCGTCAGCAGGGATTCCCTGCCGGGCGCGGTCACCGCATACAGCCGCCCTTGTGCATGATCGCGAATCACCGCCGCCGGGCAGTATTGTGCTGCTGCTGCCGGCCAGCCCCAGGGATGAGCAGGCGCCTGCCCCAGCACGGGCTCCAGCCCATAGGCAAGCTCGTAGCCAAGATAGAGAAACCAGCCGCCGGTAAAGGGCGGCTCATCCGCCGATATCTTTCGTCCGAAGGGTTGACCGCCAACCGAATCCAGCCAGTCTGCAAAACGGGTGCCGTCGGGGTCGACGAAGGTGCGCTCAGGAAACGCGAACAGGATGTCGTAGCGGCCACGGGCGCCATCACGGGTGACGCTCTGCAGCAGATGCGGGTATCGCTGCGCATCAAGCCGGTGGAGGGCAAGCAGATCGTCCGGCCCGCGCAGCGGGCGCTGCGCGGGCATGATCAAATTTTCCGGAACAATAATGATCCGTTGGTGCCGCCGAAGCCGAAGGAATTCGACAGGGCGCAGTTCACCTGAGTCTCGCGCGCCGTATTCGGCACGTAGTCGAGATCGCAGCCCTCGTCTGGATGATCGAGGTTGATCGTCGGCGGGAGCACTTGGTCACGCAGCGCGAGAATCGAAAAGACAGCCTCGACACCACCGGCGGCGCCAAGCAGGTGTCCGGTCATCGATTTGGTGGAACTGACCGCCAAATGCTCAGCGTGGTTGCCGAAGGCGCGCTTGATGGCATCGCTCTCGGCCCTGTCGCCCACCGACGTGGAGGTACCGTGCGCGTTGATGTAGTCGACCGCCTCGGCATTCATACCCGCATCGCGCAGGGCGAGCTTCATGCATCGCGTGGCGCCTTCGCCGGAGGGCTGAGTCATGTGATAGGCATCTGCGTTGAGCGCGTAGCCAGCCAGTTCGCAATAGATGCGGGCACCGCGTGCCATCGCGTGTTCGTAGGATTCGAGCACCAGGACACCGGCACCGTCACCGATGACGAAACCGTCCCGATCACGGTCCCAGGGACGACTGGCCCCGGCCGGATCATCATTACGTGTGGATAAGGCACGTGCAGCGGCAAAGCCCGAGATGCATAGCGGCGTCGAGGCCATTTCCGCCCCGCCCGCAACCATCACATCCGCATCGCCGTACGCAATCATGCGCGCGGCATCGCCGATGTTGTGGGTTCCGGTCGTGCAGGCCGTGACGATTGCGATATTCGGCCCTTTGAACCCGTACATGATAGACAGGTTGCCGGACACCATATTGATCAGGCTGCTGGGAATGAAGAAGGGCGAGACCTTACGTGGTCCACCGTTCATCAAGGCGATATGACCCTTCTCGATACCCGGCAACCCGCCAATACCGGAACCGATAGCTACGCCGATACGCTCAAAATCGAGCTTCTCGTCATCGGCTTCGATCCCCGCGTCACGGATCGCCTGAATCGCCGCCCCCATACCGTAATGGACAAAAATATCCATTTTTTTCTGGTCTTTGGGGGTGATGTATTCGTCAACATCGAAGTCGCGCACCGCGCCGGAAATTTTGACGGGCGAATCCACGGCATCGAAGTGATCGATGTGCGTGACCCCGCTACGACCGGCCAGGATGTTCTCCCAGGCAGTTTCAAGCTTCGAGCCCACGGGTGAAACAATCCCGAGACCGGTGACGACTACGCGCCGCTTCGACAAGGCAGTATCCCTCTTCTATTCCCTTGCAGTCCCCTGCGGCCGGCACCCGGCGACCGCATTGTCGGGGGGATACCGGCTCGCGCGGATATGACCGCGGTTATTTCAGATGCGCGTTGATGTAGTCGATCGCCTGCTGCACGGTGGTGATCTTCTCGGCCTCTTCATCGGGGATTTCGCACTCGAACTCTTCTTCGAGGGCCATCACCAGCTCGACCGTATCCAAGGAGTCGGCGCCAAGATCGTCGACAAAGGAAGAATCGTTCTTGACGTCCTCCTCTTTGACGCCAAGCTGCTCGATCACGATCTTTTTGACGCGCTCTTCAACGTTGCTCATGCTCGTTATTCCCCTGTGTAAAAAAAATGCAGCCGTCGGCTGCGGGCGGTATTTTAGAGAAACCTCAGCCATACCGCCACCTATGTGCGGCGACTGGCTTACGCCATGTACATGCCACCGTTGACGTGCAAGGTCTCGCCGGTGATATAACCAGCACCGGGCGAGGCCAAAAATGCGACGGCCTGGGCGATATCCTCCACCCCGCCAAGCCTGCGCAACGGTATCTGCCCCAGCAGGCCGTCACGCTGTTCTTCCTTCAGCACACGGGTCATATCCGTATCAATGAATCCGGGCGCTACCACGTTCACCGTAATACCGCGTGAGCCCACCTCGCGAGCCAGCGACTTGCTGAAGCCGATCATGCCTGCCTTGGCAGCCGCATAATTGCACTGCCCAGGATTTCCGGAAGCTGCAACGACCGAGGCGATGTTGATGATACGCCCGCGGCGTTGTTTGAGCATGCCGCGAATGCAGGCGCGCGACAGCCTGAAAATCGAGCCGAGATCGGTATCGATCACCGACGTCCAATCCTCGTCCTTCATCGCCATCAGCAAGGTATCGCGCGTGATCCCGGCATTGTTGACCAAAATCGACACGCTGCCATGATCCGAGCCGATACGCGACATCACCTCGTCCACCGAGGCCTGGTCCTCTACCTTGAGCATCATGCCCACACCTGCGGCGCTCGCTTCCTTCAGGTACCCGGAAATGGCTTCGGCGCCCGCAGCAGAGGTCGCTGTACCGATTACGGTGGCGCCGCCACGCGCCAACTCAAGCGCGATGGCTTGGCCGATACCCCGGCTCGCGCCGGTGACCAGCGCGATTTCACCCTGCAGATTCATGCTCCGTACTCCTCGCATAGCTCAAGCGCGGCATCAAGCGTCTTAACGTCATCCACACAGATGACCTTGAGGCTGCGGTCGATGCGCTTGTTCAAACCACTGAGCACCTTGCCGGGGCCGAATTCGAACACGATACGGATACCTTCATCGGCAAAGCCTTCGATCGTCTCGACCCAGCGCACAGGACTGTACAGCTGGCGCACCAAGGCATCGGCGATCGAAGCCGGATCGGTATACGATACAACGTCGGCGTTGTGGATCACTGGCACCCGAGGCGCGCTGAGGGTTACACCTCGCAGTACCGTGCCGAAGGATTCGGCCGCCGGCCGCATCAGTGCACAGTGCGAGGGCACGCTGACGCTAAGTGGAATCACGCGCTTGGCGCCTGCGTCCGTCGCCAAGGCCATCAGCCGTGCAACGGCTGCCGCATGGCCAGCAACCACTACCTGTCCCGGCGCATTGAAATTGACGGCCTCGATGATCTCGCCGGTAGCAGCCTTCGTGCACAGTGCTACGACCTGATCGTCCGTGAGGCCCAGTATCGCGGCCATCGCGCCTTCCCCTTCGGGGACGGCCGATTGCATCAGGCGCCCACGTTCAGCCACTACCCGCACTGCGTCGCCAAAGCTAAGCGCGCCGGCGCAGACCAAGGCGGTGTATTCACCCAGGCTGTGCCCGGCCATGACCTCGGGCCGGCATCCTCCCTCCTCTTCCCAGGCACGCCAAACGGCAACGCCAGCGGCAAGCATGGCCGGCTGGGTCACGGCTGTCTGGCCTAATTCGCCTTCCGGGCCGTTCTGCACCAGCGACCAGAGGTCATACCCCAGGCAGTCCGAAGCCTCCTGAAAGGTTTCACGTACCTGTGGATATTTATCGGAAAGTGCGGCCAGCATCCCAATGGATTGGGAACCCTGGCCGGGAAATACGGCGGCGATGCTCATGAAGTCTGTAAATGCCTCGGGCTTAAAAAGGCGAGTAGTGTAGGCAAAGGCCTCCCAGTGGGCAAATACTTGCGCGTACGGAGGTCGTCACATCACTGATCTCGCCTACTGGGTTATCATGATTACACTGCCAAAATACGCACCGCCACCCTAGGTGCCCACCTTGGCTCAGCTCACCCGCCTTGTTTTATCGCGCCAGTTATTGATAATGGGCGCCTCGTCGCCCGAGGGATATCCCGCACGAATGGCTAAAGAAGACGCAATCGAAATGGAAGGCAAGGTGATCGACACCCTGCCGAATACCATGTTCAGAGTTGAACTCGACAACGGTCACGTAGTGACCGCCCATATTTCCGGCCGCATGCGCAAGCACTACATCCGCATACTGACCGGCGATCAGGTCACTGTCGAACTCACCCCGTACGACCTGAGCAAGGGCCGTATCGTTTACCGCAAAAAATGACCCCGGCCGAGGCGGCCCTTAGTGGACCGCCTCCCGATCGCTGCTGAAGGCCAGCCGCAGTTCGTCGCCTTCCACGTCGAGGTGAACCTCACCGCCATCGCGGAGCCGTCCGAACAGGATCTCCTCTGCGAGGGGCTTTTTGACGTGCTCCTGAATCACGCGTGCCATGGGACGCGCGCCCATGAGGGGATCGTAGCCACGTTCGGCGAGCCAGGCGCGTGCCGCGTCGTCAACCACCAGACGCACCTTCTTTTCTTCAAGCTGCGATTCGAGTTCGATCAAGAACTTGTCGACCACGTTGGCAACGACTCTCGGCTCCAGCGCCTTGAACTGAATGATCGCATCCAAGCGATTGCGGAATTCCGGCGAAAACGCGCGCCGGATGGCTTCCATGCCATCGGTCGAGTGATCCTGTTCGGTGAACCCCAGGCTACGACGGCTCACGGATTGCGCGCCTGCGTTGCTGGTCATGATCAGAATCACGTTGCGGAAGTCCACCTGTCGGCCGTTGGCGTCGGTCAGAGTGCCGTGATCCATCACCTGCAACAACAGGTTGTATACATCCGGATGCGCCTTCTCGATTTCGTCGAGCAGCAGCACGGCATGCGGATGTTTGAGAACTGCGTCCGTCAGCAGCCCGCCTTGGTCGAACCCGACGTAACCTGGCGGGGCACCAATCAAACGCGATACCGTGTGCCGCTCCATGTACTCGGACATATCGAAACGCACCAGCTCAATACCCATGACCTGCGCGAGTTGACGAGTGACCTCGGTTTTGCCTACGCCGGTCGGCCCTGCAAACAGGAAGGAACCGATTGGCCTGTCTGGGCTACCGAGTCCGGAACGCGACATTTTGATCGCTGCGGCCAGCATGCCGATTGCCTCGTCCTGGCCGAACACGACGAGCTTGAGGTTGCTCTCGAGGTTCTTCAATACCTCGACGTCTGAGCTCGATATCTGCTTCGGCGGGATACGGGCGATTTTGGCCACGATATCCTCCACGTCATGTACCGAGATGGTCTTCCGTCGCTGACTCGCCGGTTGCAGGCGCCTGCGTGCACCGGCCTCGTCGATCACGTCGATGGCCTTGTCCGGCAGGTGGCGGTCGGTGATGTAACGCTCGGAAAGTTCGGCGGCGGCGCGCAGCGACGGGTTCGTGTAGCGCACGTCATGATGCTCCTCGAAACGCCCCTTGAGGCCCTTGAGGATCTGATAGGTTTCCTCAACACTGGGTTCGCGCACGTCGATCTTCTGGAAACGTCGCGCCAACGCTCGGTCTTTCTCGAAAATTCCGCGATATTCCTGATAAGTGGTCGAACCGATGCACTTAAGTTGGCCATTGGCCAGCATCGGCTTGAGCAAATTGGAGGCGTCCATCACGCCTCCCGAGGCTGCTCCTGCGCCGATAATCGTATGGATTTCGTCGATGAAAAGAATCGCCCCCGGCTGACGCTTAAGCTGGGCAAGCACGCCCTTGAGGCGCTTCTCGAAATCGCCACGGTACTTGGTGCCAGCGACCAATGCACCGAGATCGAGCGAGTAGACCACGCCATCGCTCAGGATTTCGGGCACCTCGCCGTCGACGATACGTTTAGCCAAACCTTCGGCCATGGCGGTCTTGCCCACGCCGGCTTCGCCTACGTACAGCGGATTGTTTTTGCGACGGCGGCAGAGAATCTGCACCGTGCGTTCGATTTCGCTATCGCGGCCGATCAGTGGATCGATTTTACCTTGGCGTGCCAGTTCGTTGAGGTTGACGGCAAACTGCTCAAGCGGATTGCTGCGCACGGCTTCGTCGCCGCCACCGCCCTCAGGAGGACTTTCCGGGTCCATCTCAGGTTGCTGCTCGTCCGACACCTTCGAAATACCATGCGAGATGTAGTTGAGTACATCAAGGCGACTGATGCCCTGCTTCGACAGCAAATAGACCGCATGCGACTCCTGCTCGCCGAACAGTGCGACAAGTACATTGGCGCCCGTGACTTCTTTGCGTCCCGATGACTGCACATGGAACACCGCGCGCTGCAATACGCGCTGAAAACCGACCGTCGGCTGCGTCTCGCGCTGGTCACTGTCGTTCAAGCGAGGCGTGTTGTCCTCAATGAACAGGTCCAACTCGCGCTTGAGCCGCAACAGATCCGCGCCACAGGCGCGCAACACGCCCACCGCAGTGGGGTTGTCCGTCAGTGCGAGTAGCAGGTGTTCCACGGTAATGAATTCGTGGCGCTTCTCACGGGCTTGCTTGAAAGCCATGTTGAGGGAGAATTCAAGCTCTTTGTTCAGCATCGCCGATTTGCCTCAGGTTTGGGCGGCCATCCTCGGCCCACGGAATCCGTATATTTCGGGCCTCAGGCCTCTTCCAGGGTACATAGTAAGGGGTGCTGGTGATCCCGCGCATAGTCATTAACCTGCGCCACCTTGGTTTCTGCAATATCGCGGGTAAACACCCCGCAGACACCCCGGCCACGTGTATGCACGTGCAGCATGACCCGGGTGGCTTTCTCCCGGTCCATACTGAAAAACACCTCTAGCACTTCGACCACAAACTCCATCGGAGTGTAGTCATCGTTAAGAATCACCACCTTGTACAAAGGTGGCTGTTTGATTTCTGGGCGACTTTCCTCGACCACGGACTCTGCCTGGTCGCCAGGTTTTTCCTCACTCATGTTGACTATGTCGGGTTTCACTGCGCTAATCTCAAGGCCTGCACATCCACATCACTCGCACTTTAACCGCCAGCGCTACATATGCGCGACGATGCAGCGACCGAATTCGGAACTCGAAACGCTCTGCGCATCGGGCATCAACCGCGCCAGATCGTCGGTCACGCGCCCCGCGCGTATCGCGCCGGACAATCCGCGCACGATCGCATCGGCAGCCTCGTTCCAACCAAGGTGACGCAACATCATCTCAGCGGATAGTACGATGGACCCCGGATTCGCCTTGTCCTGCCCGGCGATCTTGGGTGCCGTACCGTGAGTCGCCTCGAAAATACCCACGCTGTCCGAAAGATTGGCCCCGGGCGCGATGCCGATACCGCCGACCTGGGCGGCGAGCGCGTCGGAAATATAGTCGCCGTTCAGGTTCAGCGTCGCAATCACGTCATAGTCCTCTGGATTGAGTAGGATTTCCTGAAGAAAGGCGTCAGCAATCACATCCTTGAGCACGATGTCATCACCCGTACGTGGGTTGCGCAGGCGCATCCAAGGACCACCATCGAGCGGTTCCGCGCCGAATTCACGACGGGCAAGCTCGTATCCCCAGACCTTAAAGGCGCCTTCGGTGAACTTCATGATGTTCCCCTTGTGCACCAACGTCACCGAAGGGCGCCCGTTGTCGATGGCATATTGGATCGCCTTGCGCACTAGGCGTTCCGTCCCTTCGCGGGAAACGGGCTTGATGCCAATGCCCGAGGTTTCCGGGAAGCGTATCTTGCTGACCTTCATGGTATCGCGCAGAAATGCGATCAAGGACTGCGCCTCGGGGGTACCTGCCGCCCACTCGATACCGGCATAGATGTCCTCCGAGTTTTCACGGAAGATCACCATGTCGGTCTTTTCCGGTGACTTGAGCGGACTTGGCGTACCGTCGTAATAGCGAATCGGGCGCAAGCAAACGTATAGATCGAGCTGCTGCCTGAGCGTGACGTTGAGCGAACGGATGCCGCCTCCGACCGGGGTCGTCAGCGGACCTTTAATCGACACCAGATATTCACTGACTGCTTGCAGGGTCTCGTCCGGCAGCCAGACATCTTCGCCGTAGACCTGGGTAGCTTTCTCGCCGGCATACACCTCCATCCAGGCGATCTTGCGCGTATCTCCGTAAGCTTTGAGCACTGCGGCATCGACCACTTCGCGCATCACCGGGGTCACGTCCACACCAATGCCGTCGCCCTCGATAAAAGGGATCACGGGTTGCGCGGGCACGCTCAGGCTGCCGCCGGGCGCCATAGTGATCTTCTCGCCCCAACTGGGAATCTGGATGTGCTCGTAAGACATGTGTCGGGGTCTCCGCAAAACGAATGGCTGACTCGCATTATACATTCACTCTGGACGCGCAGAGCTGTGATAAAGTCTTCCGATGCGGTTCCAACCCCACGTCACCGTTGCGGCGGTCGCCGAGCGCGAAGGCCGGTTTCTGATGGTCCGCGAGCGCATCGACGAACGCACACGCTACAACCAGCCGGCCGGCCATCTCGAGGCAGGCGAATCGCTGCTTGATGCCGTGGCACGGGAAACGATCGAAGAAACTGCCTGGAGCTTCCGCCCCGAGGCCCTGATCGGACTCTACCGCTGGGTCAGTCCGTCGGGTTCGACCTTCCTGCGCGTAACCTTTGCCGGCACCGTCGGCGACCATGCCCCTGATCGCGCGCTCGATGAAGGCGTTGAGGCGGCCGAATGGCTCACGCACGATGCGGTATGCGCACTCGGTAAACAATTGCGCAGCCCGCTTGTCCTGCAGTCCATCGACGATTATCTGCAAGGACGCCGGTATCCGCTGGATCTGTTACGCGAACTCGCGTGAACAGCATGCGACGACAACGCATTATCGTCGGGCTTTCCGGCGGCGTAGATTCCGCTGTCGCCGCGCTGCGCCTGATTGAACAGGGACATCGCGTCGAAGGCCTGTTCATGAAGAACTGGGAAGACGACGACGAGGGTTATTGCGCCGCGGCCGACGACCTCGCCGAGGCGAAGCGTGTCGCCGAAACACTCGAAATTCCATTACACAAGGCGAACTTCGCCCGCGAATACTGGGATCGCGTATTCGCCTACTTCCTGGCCGAATACCGCGCCGGCCGCACACCCAATCCCGATGTGCTGTGCAACAAGGAAATCAAGTTCAAGGCCTTCCTAGACTATGCTCGCAGCCTCGGCGCCGATGCCATCGCGACCGGGCACTACGCACGCATCGACGCGCAGGCAAACCTACTCCGCGGGCTCGACCCGAACAAGGACCAGAGTTACTTTCTGCACGCGTTGACGCGCGCGCAGCTCGCCGCCAGTCGCTTCCCGTTGGGTGACTCGCTCAAATCCGATATCCGCCGGATCGCGCGCGAAGCCGGCCTGCCGAATCACCAGCGCAAGGACAGCACCGGCATCTGCTTCATCGGCGAGCGTCGCTTTCGCGACTTCCTGGCCCGCTACCTGCCCGCCACGCCGGGCACGATCGTCAATCCTCAGGGCGAATCCCTCGGTACACATCAGGGATTGATGTACTACACCCTCGGCCAGCGTCAGGGCCTCGGGATCGGAGGCACGGCTGACGGCGGCGAGGCGCCTTGGTACGTGGCCGAGAAGAGATTGGCGCACAATGAACTGCTCGTCGTGCAAGGGCACGACCATCCGCTGCTGCAATCCACTGCGTTGTGGGCGCGCCCACTGCACTGGATCTCGGGGATGACACCGGGCGACCGCTTTGAATGCACCGTCAAGACGCGCTATCGGCAAATCGACCAAGCCTGCACGGTGACGCTGGCGGAGGATCGGGCCCACGTCACTTTCGAGCGACCCCAGCGCGCAGTAACGCCGGGGCAATTCGCTGTTTTCTATCGAGGCGACATATGCCTCGGCGGCGGGGTCATCGAAACGATCGAACCCTGGCGGCAGGAAGGTCAATTCACGGCCACAACAACCACATTTTCAGCCGCACACTGATCCGCAACATTGATTCAAGGGGAATGAAGTGGAGAAAAATCTGCGCAATCGCACACTGGCACTCGCCGCCGTATTCCAATGCGCCGCCGATGCCGACCGTCTTGCGCGCACGGGCACGCTGGACGAAGGCGCCCTCAAACCCCTGATCGGAAGCCTGTTGACGCGTGATTCCGACAGCCTGGAGGCTGTCTACGGGGGAATCGCCAATCTACGTCCTGGGCTGCAGATCCTAAAGGCACAGCTCGACCCGCAGGAACGCGTACGAGCCCTTGAAATCATGCGCTATGCCGTTTCGTTGCTGCATCTCGAACGCCGTCTCGCCAAGCATCCGGAAATGCTGGAACGCCTGGGCAAGGGCATCGATGGCGCCCAGCGACAGGCCGAATACTTCGAGCCCGGACACGAAAACGTGATTGCCGGCCTGGCGGGTCTTTACCGCGAGACCATCAGCGAACTCGGCCCCCGCATCATCGTGCGCGGCGAACAGAGTCATCTCGCCAACGAGGCGGTGGCCAGCCGTATCCGCGTACTGTTGTTGGCCGGCATTCGTGCCGCCGTATTGTGGCGCCAGGCCGGCGGTACTCGACTGCGGTTGCTGTTTGCGCGCAAACCCATGCTCCGGGAAGCCGAGCGCCTGCTCGCCTGAATCCGCCCGCGCCGGCAGACGACGCGCACCTTAAGTGGTTTACAATGGACCTCGTCTCCGGGCAGCCTCTCCAGATCTGTCCCGGTTCGGCATCCGCCACGGGGCGCCGTGCCCTCAATACAAACCCGGACACAAGGACGACTCCATGCACAACAGCCTCGACACCCGGACCGAACTGCGCGTTCAGGGACAATCCTACGCCATCCACAAGCTGTCGGCCCTTGACGGCGCCAACCGGCTACCCTATTCGCTCAAGATTCTGCTGGAGAATCTGCTGCGCTACGAGGACGGGACCAGTGTGACGCGAGCCGACATCGAGGCCCTGCTGGCCTGGGACCCACGGGCCGAACCCAGCCAGGAAATCGCCTTCCGCCCGGCGCGCGTGCTGATGCAGGACTTCACCGGTGTACCCGCAGTCGTCGATCTGGCAGCCATGCGCGATGCCATGTGCCGGCTCGGCGGCGATCCCGACAAAATCAACCCGCTACAGCCAGCCGAACTGGTGATCGACCACTCGGTGCAGGTCGACCGCTTCGGTTCCGACGACGCCTTCAACTTGAATGCCGAACTCGAATACAGCCGCAACCGCGAGCGCTATGCCTTCCTCAAATGGGGACAGAAGGCCTTTTCAAATTTCAAGGTGGTGCCGCCGGACACCGGTATCGTTCATCAGGTCAACCTCGAATATCTGGCACGCGTCGTGTTCACGCGCACACTGGACGACGGCAATCTAGAGGCCTATCCGGACACCGTGGTCGGCACGGATTCCCACACCACCATGATCAACGGCCTTGGCGTGCTCGGCTGGGGCGTAGGCGGTATCGAGGCCGAGGCGGCCATGCTGGGGCAGCCTATTTCCATGCTGTTACCTCAGGTCGTCGGCTTCCGCATGACCGGCGCACTGCCCGAAGGCGCCACCGCGACCGACCTCGTACTCACGGTGGTCGAAATACTGCGCGGCAAGGGCGTGGTCGGCAAATTCGTCGAGTTTTTCGGCGACGGACTCGCACAACTGCCGCTCGCC
This sequence comes from Acidihalobacter yilgarnensis, assembly GCF_001753245.1. Taxonomy (NCBI): domain Bacteria; kingdom Pseudomonadati; phylum Pseudomonadota; class Gammaproteobacteria; order Chromatiales; family Ectothiorhodospiraceae; genus Acidihalobacter; species Acidihalobacter yilgarnensis. Next base: position 1,926,253 of record NZ_CP017415.1, read on the forward strand.
GATCGCGCCACAATCAGCAACATGGCCCCCGAATACGGCGCCACCTGCGGTATTTTCCCGGTCGACGCCGAGACGCTGCGCTACCTGGCGCTCAGCGGACGCCCGGCCGATCAGATCGCTCTGACCGAGGCCTACGCGAGAGCCCAGGGCATGTTCTACGAACCGGGCGCACCTGCCGCCGACTACAGCGATATCCTGACCCTAGACCTCGCAACGGTCGAGCCGTCGCTGGCCGGCCCCAAGCGCCCGCAGGACCGGATCGCGCTCAGCCGGGCCAAACAAACCATCGGCGCGGCCCTGGAGGATGCAATGCGCGCCCGCATGACCGCGTTCGCAAGCCGTGGAGATGCCGAGGGTTTCGAGGGCGAGGGCGGCCACGCCGCGGTCGGCGTCGAACATCAGGCGGACGATCCCGCGCGTCGCAGCGCACTGCGCATGCACCTCAATGATGGCATGGTCGTGATCGCCGCGATCACCTCGTGTACCAACACTTCCAATCCCTCGGTGATGATCGCCGCCGGCCTGCTCGCCCAAAAGGCGCGTGCGCGTGGCCTGTGCGTTCAGCCCTGGGTCAAGACCTCGCTCGCGCCCGGCTCCCGCGTGGTGACCGCCTATCTCGACAAGGCCGGCCTCAGCGAGGACCTGGCCGCGCTGGGGTTCGACCTCGTCGGCTACGGCTGCACCACCTGCATCGGCAACTCAGGCCCGCTGCCGGAACCTGTCAGCGAAGCGATCCGTCGCGATGACCTGACCGTCTGCTCCGTGCTATCCGGCAACCGCAACTTCGAGGGCCGCGTGCACTCCGAGGTGCGCATGAACTTCCTGGCCTCGCCACCGCTGGTGGTCGCCTATGCACTGGCCGGGCGCATGGATATCGATCTCTATCACGAACCGCTGGGCGAGGATAAGACCGGCCATCCGGTCTATCTGCGCGACATTTGGCCAAGCCAGCACGAAATCCAGGAAAAAATCCTCTCCAGCGTGACAGCCGAACAGTTCGCCACCAGTTATGCCGACGTCTACGCCGGCGAAGACCGCTGGCAGCGTCTCGACGCACCCGATACCTCACTGTTTGCCTGGCAGGCGGATTCCACCTACGTGCAAAACCCACCCTACTTCGACGACATCGACCAGCCGCTGGCACCCGTGTCCGACATCGTCGGCGCCCGTGTCCTCGCCTACCTGGGCGACTCCGTCACCACCGACCATATTTCGCCCGCCGGATCGATCAAGACGGACAGCCCGGCTGGCCACTATCTGGTCGAACATGGCGTACAACCCGGCGACTTCAATTCCTATGGCTCGCGCCGCGGTAATCACGAGGTGATGATGCGCGGCACCTTCGCCAACATACGCCTGCGCAACCGCCTGGCACCGGGTACGGAAGGTGGCTTCACCCGGCACCTCCCCTCCGGCGAAGAGACCAGCATTTACGAGGCTGCGATGCGCTACAAGGCCGAGGGCGTGCCGAGCATGATCATCGCCGGCACGGAATACGGCTCTGGATCGAGCCGTGACTGGGCGGCCAAGGGCCCGCGACTACTCGGCGTCAAGGCCGTACTGGTAGAAAGTTTCGAGCGTATCCACCGCTCCAACCTGGTCGGCATGGGTATCCTCCCGCTGCAGTTCCTGGCCGGCGAAAATGCCGAAATCCTGGGGCTCAACGGAGAGGAAACTTACGATATCACCGGACTCGGGGACGGTGCCGCCAAGGAAGTGACCGTCACTGCGACGGCGAATAACGGGACGCAAAAATCCTTCCACGCGAAGGTGCGCATCGATACCCCGCAGGAAATCGAGTACTACCGCAACGGCGGCATCCTGCCCTACGTGCTACGTCAGCTCGCGAGCTAAATCCCATCGATGCAGCAGCACCGGGTGGCTACCCGGTGCTGCTGCATCAAACCAGCGAGATCGACAATACCCATCCGATACGCCATCGGGCCAAATCGCCGCCTGGAGAGGCGGTAGGTGATATTGCTTCGGCTCGTACACGCGCCCCTTCACCGGGTCTCTCGAAACGACACGAAATAAACAATTCGCGTCGTGTTCATGAACGGCAAAATCGGAATAAAGGCGTGGCGGCTACCATCTCATGGTAGTCATGCTTCAGGAAATGCTCGTCTCACTGGTGATGCAAGACCTATGGCCGGAGCGACCCTGAGTCGTATGACGATCACGGAGCGTATCGCATGCTCAGCCCCAAGCATCCGGTGCAGGACGGGCATCGTGTGCAGGTTATCGCTATCGATCCTGTGTGCAATATTCAGGTTCCCAGGCCTCGCCTGGCAATACTGCGGCATACCCAAAGGCTCGGACTAAGCCAAACCCCCGCACGCACCCTTGTTGCGGCTATGGCTGACCGACGCTACGTTCGGAAGCAATAGCGTGGCGCCATGCTGGACTGTCTCGGCATTGACAGTGCGCTATTCTGGCACCCCTTGCCATAACATTTCATAGCCAACTTCATAAGTATCATCACAGAATGCAGCAAGTTCTGAAAACTTCTCTTTAAATACTTTATCCGCATGCGATTTTTCGTGCTGGTCAAACGATTTCCAGTACGTGACGATGACCAGGTCACCCTGTTTCATGCTTTTATCTTCATCGTCTGGTGCAGCACCAACGCTGCCTTCTTTCGATACAAAGCCAGAGTACTTGAATACCTGGCCGCCGATGAAGCCACCTTTGTCATCACCGTAGGTGTTTTTAACTACATTGCACATCTCACCCAGGACAAGTTCGACGTCTTCCATTTTTACACCCGGCTTTAGATCTACCACATTAAAAAGCATGACACAGCCAAAGGGTATTTGAATTGGTTCGAACATAACGAGCTCCCACCTGATTAAAGGTGTTCGTTTGATCGGCCAGAGATATGGCTGATCATTACTGCTAACCGACTTTCAATTTATACTAACATATAGAATATTAATAGACACTAATGCGAAAGGCATCCTGCTCACATGAACTCAATAACCTTCGAGTACGCTCAGCAGGCTCCAGCAGGCGGCGCCAACAAGGGCGCTGTGCAGTTCCAGACCGGGATCGTCAGAGGTTCTGTTCGCTTGCAGGCATGCAAGGCGCAAACCTGCCTGCCACCGACAACCCTCTTCATCGCGGTATCGCCGTCGACAGATTGATGCGATTCACGCCTGACCCTATAGCAATCCGCTAGGTATCATCAGGCGCGCTTCAGCACATGTGGCCTTCCAGACCGCTTGGGACGCTGCTAACCTGCGCCTCTTTTGCCGGAGGAGCCCTGAATGCGCGGCGCATTTCTCGATTTGGATACCCTGGACAACGGCGACCTCGACCGCACCCCGCTGCACGAGGCCGTCGAGGATTGGACCTTTCACGCGCAGACCGCAGGGAATGAAGTCGCCGCGCACATCGGCGATGCCGAGGTGTTGATCACCAACAAGGTCATGGTCGACAGTGAGGCCTTGCAAACGGCGCCGCGACTCAAACTGATCTGCGTCGCGGCCACCGGCACCAATAACGTCGACCTCGAGGCCGCCGCCCGGAGGGGCATCGTGGTCTGTAACGTGCGCGATTACGGCACCGCCTCAGTGGCCGAACACACTATCGCACTCATGCTCGCGCTGATCAGGCACCTCCCCGAGTACGCCCGCGCGGTCGAGCAGGGTCAGTGGACGCAGGCACGCAGCTTTTCGCTATACGACTTCTTCCCGGTTGGCGAACTCAATGGGCGTACGCTGGGTATCGTCGGGCATGGCGTGCTCGGCGGCGCCGTGGCGCGCATCGCCGAATGCATGGGCATGCGCGTGCTGATCTCCGAACGCCGCGGTGCCGAACCCCGCCCTGGCCGCACGGCCTTCGACAGCGTATTGAATCAGGCCGACATACTCAGCCTGCACTGTCCGTTAACGCCGGAAACCGCACACCTGATCGGCGCCGGCGAACTCGATCGTCTGGGCCCGGAGGCCATACTGATCAATACCGCACGCGGCGGGCTGGTCGACAGCCACGCACTGGCTACCGCCTTGCGCGAAGGCCGGCTCGGTGGTGCTGGCCTCGATGTGCTCGATCAGGAGCCTCCCCCGTCCGATCACCCACTCCTGGCCACTGACATCTCCAACCTGATCGTGACCCCGCACGTAGCCTGGGCCAGCCGTAACGCACGCCAGCGGCTGGTCGACGAGATGGCGCAGAACATCCGCGCCTTCCAGGCAGGCAAGCCACGCAACCGAGTTGCCTGAAGCAAGTAGCTGATCTGCGCATCGTGCCGCGACGCGTGATGCAGACTAATCCATAATGAGTCGGGTCCCACGGGATGCGGCTCGACTGCCCGCATCCCGTGTTCGCTGGTACTGCACGGGAGCGCACGGCCATGCTTTTCGACGCACCGCCCGACGAAACCGAACCGCTACGCACGGCCATAGGGCAGGCGCATCTCGGCAATGAAGCCAAGCTCCTGGGCAAACTCTACGACGAGGCTTCGTTCGACGAACCGACCCGTCAACGCATACACGCACAGGCCGAAGCGCTCGTACGAGGCATGCTCCAAGCCCCATTGCCGGAGGACCGTACCGGCGTGCTGATGGCCGATTACGGGCTTGACGGCGCCGAAGGTCGAGCACTGATGGGCCTGGCCGAGGCCCTGCTTCGAGTGCCGGACACGGCAACCGCCAGCGCACTGATTCGGGATCGACTCGGCGCGGCCGATTGGCTGAATCCAGCGGAGCATTCTGGAGGTTCGCCGCCACCTGCGCGCAATCGAGCCCTCGCACTGGCCAGCCGCCTACTAGGGCCGTTGGACGATGGGCATCAGCGTGGCCTGCGACGACTCGTCGGACGCGCTGGCGAACCGCTGGCACGCATAGCGGCAACACGCGCCATGCGGCACCTGGGGCGCAGCTTCGTCATCGGCGACGATATCGACGCGGCCCTGCGCCGAGCCGCGCGCACCGAAGCGACCGGCACTCGGCACGCTTATGACATGCTGGGCGAGGCCGCGATAACCGAAGAAGATGCCCGCCGCTATTATGCCGCCTACCGGGAGGCCATCGCCGCCATCGGCAGTCAGGGCGCCGCCCACCCAGACCCACTGCGCCGGGCAAGCATCTCGGTCAAGCTCTCGGCCCTGCATCCACGTTACGAATTCGCGCAGCGCACGCGCGTCCGCACCGAGGTTCTGCCCCGCCTGCGCCAACTCTGCCTCGACGCCGCCGCACACAATCTCTCGATCTGTATCGACGCGGAGGAATCGAGTCGCCTCGAACCCTCGTTGGACCTGATCGAAGCCTTGCTCGAGGACCCGGCGCTACAGACCTGGCAAGGCCTTGGAATGGCCGTCCAGTCTTATCAGAAGCGTGCGTCCACAGTTCTCGACCGGATCCTCGATAAAGCAGAAAGACATGATCGCAAGATCATGATAAGACTGGTTAAAGGCGCATACTGGGACACCGAAATCAAACTCGCCCAAATCGCTGGTTTCACGGATTACCCGGTATTCACGCGTCGCGTCTCGACCAACGTCGCCTACTTGGCTTATGCCCGCCGCCTACTGGCGAGGCGCGACCGCTGCTACCCCATGTTCGCAACGCATAACGCGCATACCGTGGCCGCGGTGCTTGAAATAGCCGGGAACGCGGACGGCTTCGAGTTCCAACGCCTCTATGGCATGGGCGCCGCCCTCTATGCACAACTCGCTGCACACAAGACCCCCACCCCACCCTGCCGCATCTATGCCCCGGTAGGTCACCAGGATCGTCTGCTGGCTTACCTCATTCGGCGCCTGATGGAAAACGGCGCCAACGGCTCATTTGTCCATCGTGTACAACGCGCGGCACAACGTGGCGATTCGACGCTCCTGCAAGACCCCCGCGAGCGCCTGCGAGCACTCGGCGATGCCATACGCAATCCCCACCTGCCCTTGCCCGCGCATCTTTACGGCGAACTACGCACCAACGCCGCAGGACTCGATCTGACGGACGAAGCCACGCTGCGCCCACTTGATCGTGCCCTGCAGGCGGCTGCCGCACACGAATGGACTGCCGCACCACTGATCGCAGGCCGCTCGCCGGCCGGCAGCGCGCGCCCGATCCATGACCCAGCGGACCTGCGGCGATACGTGGGCAGCGTGATCGAGTCAAGTCGCACGGACGTCGAGCAGGCGTTATCCACGACGCACGCAGCGGCATCTGCCTGGGCGCGCACAGCGGCCGCAGTGCGCGCCGCCTGCCTTGAGCGGCTCGCCGACCTTTACGAACAGCATCGTGCGGAGCTGATGGCGCTGTGCATACGCGAGGCCGGCCGCACGGTACCCGATGCACTGTCCGAGGTACGCGAGGCGGTGGACTTTTGCCGTTACTATGCGGCGCAGGCGCGCGCCCTGTTCGACACGCCGCGCCGGTTGAGCGGCCCCACCGGCGAAAGCAACCACTTCAGCCTTCACGCACGCGGCATCTTCCTCTGTATCAGCCCCTGGAATTTCCCGCTCGCAATCTTCACCGGCCAGATCGCCGCCGCCTTGGCTGCGGGCAACGCCGTCATCGCCAAGCCCGCCGAACAAACGCCGCTGATCGCGGCATTGGCGGTCAGATTGATGCTCCTCGCCGGCATACCGGCCGAGGTTCTGGCACTGATACCGGGCGATGGTTCACGGATCGGCCCGTGGCTGACCGGTGACTCACGCATCGCCGGTATCGCTTTTACCGGCTCAACGCAGACCGCGCAAGCCATCCAGCGACATCTGGCCGAGCGGCCTGGCCCGATTGTGCCGCTGATCGCGGAAACCGGCGGCATCAACGCCATGATCGCCGATGCTACCGCCCTGCCCGAACAACTCGTGCGCGATGTGCTCCAGTCGGCCTTCGCCAGTGCGGGCCAGCGCTGCTCCGCATTGCGCGTGCTTTACCTTCAGGAAGACGTTGCCGACACCGTGCTGGCGATGCTACGCGGCGCCTTGGCAACTCAGGTGCTGGGCGATCCTGGACGTCTGTCCACCGACATCGGCCCGGTGATCGACACAACGGCGCGCGAAACGCTGGAAGCACATGCAACGCGCATGATCGCGGATGGACGCCTGTTGGCGCGCGCCGAATTGCCTGAAACATGCGCCCATGGCCACTTTGTCGCGCCGGCAATCTTTCGCCTGGACGGCATCCACGAACTCGAAACCGAGGTCTTCGGCCCGTTTCTCCACATTGTGCGTTGGCGCGCAGGCATGCTCGACGAGGTGATCGATGCGATCAACGCTACCGGTTACGGGCTCACGCTCGGCGTGCATACCCGTATTGAGTCGCGAGTCCGGCACATCGCGGCCCGTGCTCGGGTCGGCAACCTTTACGTCAATCGAAATATGATCGGTGCCGTAGTCGGCGTGCAGCCCTTCGGCGGCGAAGGCTTGTCCGGCACGGGATTCAAGGCAGGCGGCCCGCATTATCTGCTGCGTTTTGCGACCGAGCGGACCCTGACCGTCAACACCGCCGCGGTCGGCGGCGATGTCGGGCTACTCGCACAGGACGATTGAATCGGGAGCCAGCGGCTCTCAGCCGCCAAGATAGGCCGCGCGAACCTCGGGAGAGGCCAGCAACTCGCCACTGTCGGCTGCGTGCACGATACGCCCCACCTCAAGCACGTAACCTCGATCCGCCAGCTTGAGCGCCATGCGGGCATTCTGCTCAACCACCAGGATGGTCACACCGGTTTGACGGATATCGCGCAAGGCATCGAAGATGCCACGCACGATTAGCGGCGCCAGGCCGAGGCTGGGCTCGTCCAGCAGCAACAGCTGAGGCTTGGCCATCAAGGCCCGTCCGATGGCCAACATCTGCTGCTCACCGCCCGACAAGGTCCCCGAAAGCTGACGGCGTCGCTCTGCAAGGCGCGGGAACAATGCGTAGATCTCGTCGCGACTACCCGCGACCTCCTGCTTGGGCCGCGTATAGGCACCCAGTCGAAGGTTTTCCTCCACGGTCAATGTGCCGAAGACTCGGCGCCCCTCTGGCGACTGGGCAATGCCAAGGCCAACGATGACATCCGCCCCCAGACGCGTCAGTTCCTTGTCGCGATAGCGGATGCTGCCGGTACGTGGGTGAATCAATCCGCTGATTGCGCGCATCAGCGTGGTCTTGCCGGCACCGTTGGCACCCAGGATGGCCACTACCTCGCCGGCATCGATGTTCAGCGACACGCCCTTGATGGCCTCGATATGGCCATAGGCGACATGCAGATCCTCGATTTCGAGCAAGCGGCTCATGGCCGATTTTCCTCGCTTGCCACACCGACATCATCGTCGTCAACGCCCAGATAGGCCTCGATGACCTGTGGGTCGTTGCGAATCATGGCGGGAGTGCCCTCGGCGATCTTGCGCCCGAAGTTGAGCACGACAATGTGATCCGTCACCCGCATGACCACATTCATGTCGTGCTCTACCAGCAACACCGTAACGCCGCTATCGCGGATCCCGAGAATGGTGTCGTTGAGCCCCGCCGATTCCTGCTCGTTGAGCCCTGCGGCGGGTTCGTCGAGGATCAGCAGCCGGGGCTCCGCTGCCAAGGTGCGCGCCAGCTCCACGCGTCTTTGCAGTCCGTAGGGCAACGACGTCGCCTCCTCCTGTGCAACCCCGTCAAGATCGAGGCGTTCGAGTACGGCATGCGCCTGCTGACGCAGCGCGCGCTCCTCGCGACGCTGCGCAGGCGTGCTGAGGAGACCGGCAACCCAATTTTGGCGTGTACGCAGGTGTTGCCCGGCAATGACGTTCTCCAACACGCTCATTCCCCGAAACAGGCGAATGGTCTGGAAGGTCCGCATGATTCCGTGGCGGGCAATGCGGTAGGAAGGCAGACCGGTGATCGCTTCACTCTGCCAGCGAATCTCGCCCTCACCGGGTCGATAAACGCCGGTAATGAGGTTGAAGACCGTGGTCTTGCCGGCGCCGTTCGGACCGATCAGACCGACGATCTCGCCCTCGCCGACCTGGAAACTCAGGCGGTCGACGGCGCGCAGGCCTCCGAAGCTGATACCCACGTTGTCGAGGCTCAGCAGCGCAGCCGGGCGCTCACTCACCAGCGGACTCCCGACGACGCGGCCAGATGCCCTGAGGACGCAGCACCATGACCACGATCATGGCGATACCGAAGATGAAATAACGATACTGCGCCAACCCTTGAAAGACCTGCGGGATCACAAACATGAGTACGGTGCCAAGCAGGACGCCTGGAATCGAGGCTTGCCCGCCGACGATGACGATGGCGAATAAGGTGACCGATTCGATAAAATTGAAGGCTCCCGAGCTGACGGTCGAAAGCTGCACCGCGAACAACATCCCCGCGGCGCCGGCAAGACCCGCTCCGAGTGCGAAGGCCAGTATCTTATAGGCACGCGCATTCACGCCAAGCGTGGTTGCCGCCAGCTCATCCTCCTTGAGGTAACGGAAGACGCGGCCCACGCGGCTACGCTCCAGGTTGCGCATCAGCAAAAGAGCCACGCCGAGTACCACCCAGTTGAGCAGATACAGATCGCTCTGGCTGGAGAAATCATGGCCGAAGAGGCTCGGCACGCCAACGCCGAAGATACCGTCCGGGCCACCGGTGAGACCGCCCACGTTATTGTCCATCGACAAACGGAATATCTCGTTGAAACCGATGGTGACCACCAGCAGGTAATCTCCGCGCAGCTTGACGATCGGCGCCGCCAGCAAGGCGCCGACACCGGCGGCGACCAGCACGGCCAGCGGCAACGTCCACAGCACCGGAACTCCGTATTCGGTATTGAGTATCGCGGTGGTATACGCGCCCACACCGAAATACATCGCGTGCCCCATGTCATACAGCCCGGCGCGCCCGAGCACGATGTCCGTGCTCAGTGCGACCACCGCATAGATGGCGAACAACGACAGAATGCTCAGCCAGTTACCGTTCGCCAGCCAAGGCACGGCCAAGCCTACGAACCACAATAGCGGTCCCAGTGTCGCAGTTGGCAGGCGCCTCATACCTTCTCCGCCACCCGTTCGCCGAGTATACCGGTGGGGCGCACCAGGAGGATCAAGATCAGCAATCCGAAGGTAATCGCCTCCTGCCAACTGCTGGAGATGTAGCCTGCCGCGAGCGAATTGAACAGACCGAGCAGCAATCCGCCAAGCATCGCGCCAGGGATGTTGCCGATGCCCCCGATAATGGCGGCGATGAAGGCATTCAGGCCATAGAGCCAGCCCATATTGAAGATTGCTTCACGGTAGTAGATACCGATGAACAGGCCACCGATTGCGCCCAACGCGGGGCCGAGGATAAACACGCTGATGATCACGCGATTGACGTTGATACCCATCAGTCGTGCCGCATCCTGATCAATGGCAGCCGCCCGTATCGCGGTGCCAAAGCGGGTGTGATTGACGTAGAGATACAGCGCGAGCATCAACAATAACGAGCTGAACACGATCAACACCTGGGTGAAAGTCAGCACGACACCGCCGAGATGCCAGGTGATATCGGGCAGGATGTGCGACGGGAATACCCGCGTCTGTGGACTCCAGATCAGCATCATGCCGTTTTCGAAGAACATCGACGCGCCCAGCGCGGAAACAACCGCCGACAACCGATGCGCATGGCGCAGCGGGCGGTAGGCGGTGAATTCCAATGCAACGCCGGCCAGCGAGACCACCAGTACTGCCGCAATGAAGGCCAGCGCCACCAACCAAGCGGCCGGTGGCGCACCGCCGCCGAGTTGCCCACCGAGCACCGTCAAGCCGATGAAGGCTCCGAGCACGGCGAGGTCGCCGTGCGCGAAGTTGATCAGTTTGAGAATGCCGTAGACCATCGTGTAACCGAGCGCGATGAGGGCATAGATGCCCCCGACCGTCAGTCCGTTGACGAGCTGCTGCAGCAGCGTGCTCAGTTCCATGTCATCCGTCCCGTGGTCGCGCGGCGCGATTATTCGCTGTATAGCGTCTTGTAGCTGCCGTCGGCCTGGATCTCGAAGGCCTGGAAGGCACTGCCCAGACGCTCACCATGCTTGTTGAAGCCCAAAGGTCCGGTGATGCCGCGGAAGTCACGCAGGTGATGCAGGAAATCCTCGACCTTGTCAGGGTTCAAACTCTTGGTTTTCTCCACCGCATACATGATGGCGCGCATGCCGTCGGCATTGGTCAGGGTGAAGATACTCGGCGGTGCCGTGCCGTAGGCAGCCTTGTAGTCGGCCAGGAAGGCCTTGGCCTCGGCATAAGGCAGATTTGCCGGTGCCGGCACGTTGACGATCACCGTGCCGCGTGCGGCGCTGCCGGCGATCTTGGCAAACTCGGTATTCTGATTGGCATCACCGCCGACAAAGACAGCCTTGATACCCAGACGCGCCTGTTGCGCACGCAACAGACCGCCGTCGGAGTAATAACCGGAAAAATAGATCACGTCGGGCTTGAGCGATTTGATCTTGGTCAGCACCGACATGAAATTCTGCGAGCCGGCAGTGATGTAACCGCGATAGATCACATGGCCACCATCGCGCTTGACCGCCGCCTCGGTAGCATCGCCCAGTCCCTTGGAAAAGCTGGAGTGATCCGACAGCACCGCGATTCGACTGTAATGCTTAATTTTGACCAGATAGTGCGCGGTGAATTTGGCCTCCGCACTGTTAGGCGGCGCATTGCGGAAAAAGGTTTTGTAACCGCGCCGGGTCAGCATTTCGGCCGTGCCGTCGCTGGTCTGAATGACATTGGCGCGAGCATAGATCGGCTGGGCAGCACTGGCCGCGCCAGAGGTGTAGGTGCCGATCACCGCAAACACGCCATCGTTGACCAGGCGACGCGCGCACAAGGCACCCTGAGTCGCCTTGCCTTCGTCATCGCAAACCACGACTTCGATCTTGTGGCCCAGTAATCCACCTTTGGCATTCTGCTGTTTAGCCAGGAGGCGCACGGCCTTCTCGATGCCCTGGCCTTCGTTGGCGTAATTGCCCGTGATGGGCGCTTGCACGCCAAATTTGACGATCTCGGCGCCGAAAGCCGCTCCTACGCCCAGAATGGAGACCGCAATCACGGCCAGAATGCGCTTGATCATCATGTTCGCCCTCACGCTATTAAGGAGTCGTTCTTGGCCCCAGATGGGGTGCAAGATGGAAAGTTTAGAGGAGATGACAGCCACTGCCCAGCAGCATGCTGATGAACTCGGATGCAATACCCGAGTCAGACATCAGACCAAACGGTTTGTCGCTAGCCATTCTACGGGAGAGGCGCACATGGAATACACGCGTTTGACACAGACAGACATGGAAATACCGAAGATTGGCCTGGGCACCTGGGCGATCGGCGGATGGATGTGGGGCGGCACGGATGAGCAAGCCGCCATCGACACGATTCATGCCGCGCTCGACCGAGGTATCACCCTGATCGACACCGCCCCTGTGTACGGCTTCGGCAACTCCGAGGAGATCGTGGGCAAGGCGCTGGCGCAATACGGCCGGCGCGAGCACGTGACGCTGGCGACCAAGGTCGGGTTAGCCTGGCAAGATGGGCGTGTCACCCGCGACAGCTCTCCATCCCGCATCCGTCAGGAAATCGAAGACTCGCTGCGCCGACTCGGTACCGACTACATCGATATCTATCAGGTGCACTGGCCCGATGGGTCCGTGCCGTTCGAGGAGACCGCGGCGACGCTGGAGGCGCTGCGCATCGAGGGCAAGATCCGCGCAATCGGTGTGAGCAACTATTCACCGGCACAGATGGCGGCCTTTGCCCAGGCCGCGCCGCTGGCCACCAACCAGCCGCCCTACAATCTGTTCGAGCGCGAAATCGAGGGCGATGTTGCCGATTACTGCATCGAACACGGCGTCGGCATGATCGCCTACGGCGCGCTCTGCCGCGGTTTGTTGTCTGGACGCATGCAGGCGGACACGCAGTTCACCGGTGACGATCTACGTCTGTCTGACCCGAAATTCCAGGCACCGCGCTACGTGCATTATCTTGAGGCCGTCCGCCAGCTCGACGAATACGCGCAGACACATCACGGGCGACGCGTCATTCATCTTGCGCTGCGCTGGTTGATTGATCAGCCGGGTGTGGCGACCGCGCTATGGGGTGCCCGCCGCCCGGACCAGCTCGAACCCGTCGAAGCCGTCATGGGCTGGTCGCTCAGCGACGAAGACCGCGCGGCCATCGACGGAATTCTCCAGACCTGTATTCCCGATCCGGTCGGTCCTGAATTCATGGCGCCGCCGGAGAATGCCCCACTGGCCTGAAAAACCCTGCGAATGGCGCGGACGTGGCCTTAGTGGCCGCGTCCGCCCAGCCATCCCTTACGCCGGAAAAACACAACCATGCCCGCGGCGATCAGTAGCATCACGCCCCAGACCATCGGATAACCGTAATATGAGTTCAGTTCCGGCATGGCCCAGGGGCTCTTGGTGTTATTGCCGAAGTTCATCCCGTAGACACCGACGATGAAGGTCAGCGGGATGAAGATGGTCGAGATCATCGTCAACACGCGCATGATGTCGTTGAGCCGATTGCTGACGCTCGACAGATATACATCGAGCATGCTGGCCACGATGTCGCGGTAAGTTTCCAGCAGATCCATGATGTGTACCGTATGGTCGTACAGGTCCTGTAGGTACGGTTGAAGATCCGGTGCAAAATACTCCTCATCGTTGGCGCCGCGCATCAACTGGCTGACCACCTCGCGGGTCGGCCACAACTGCCGACGCAGAATCATCAGATTGCGTTTGTGCTGATAAATGGTCGACAACAGGCTGCGATTGGGGCGCACCAGCAATGCCTCCTCCAGCGCCTCGACCTCCTCGCCGAAGGTTTCAAGCACTGGGAAGGCCTGGTCGACCACGAGATCCATCAATGCATAGAAGAGATAGTCGGTACCGTGCGTTCGCAACCGGGTTCTGACCTTCGCCATGCGCCGCTTCACCGCCTGGACCACCTCCTCGTCGCCGGCATGGATGCTGAGCACGTAACCCTCGCCCATGAACAGATTGAACTGCTCCAGTGCCACGCCCTCGTCATCCCAGCGCGGCAGATTGAGAATGACGAAAAGCTGTTCCGTAAAAACGTCTAACTTGGGGCGCTGCACCAGCGATTGCACATCCTCCAAGGCCAAGCCGTGTAGGCCGAAAGCTTCGCCGAGCTGATCGAGCAGGCGGCGGTCGGGCTGCCCCTGGACGTGAATCCAGGTAACCCCGTCCGGATTCACGAGGGCACGCGCAGCCTGCACATCGATGTCCAAATATTCGGTCATCTCGTCGCCGTTGTAATGCACGGCCCACAACTGCGACGGCGAACCGATCGGCAAGTCGACCAGCGTACCCGGTGCGCTGCCGATCTTGTGCGTATGGCTGCGATGCGAATCGAACCCCATGGATCACCTCCCTTATTGTTTGATGGTGCGTCAGCGCACGTGTAGCAACTGATCAATCAAGGTTTCCGAATTGATTTCCTCGCCACTCAGCGCCATCGCCAGCAGCTCGCCGCCGAGTACCTGTGGCGCCAACAGCAGATCGGGTTGGACGCGCTTGACGCGTGCCAGATTGCGCGCATCGCTGACCACTGCCACCGTGCGAATACCCTCCCCGATCTCCTTGACCGCGAGGATCACGAAGGCGTTTTCAGAATCGTCGTCGCCCAGTGCCAACACCGCTTTCGCCCGTTCGGCACCCGCCTTGCGCAACACATCGATGTCGCTGCCATCACCGACGATGATATCGGCCTTCTGGTAAGGACCGTCGTCCACTTGGCGCGGCAGGATCAGCGTCAGTTTCTGCCCGCGCGCCTGCAGTTCCTTGAAGCTGTTGCGGGAGAGCGCGGTGTCGCCGACGATGATGTAATGATTGGATCGGTCCATGCGTGATCTCCGGGGCTGAATCAGTGCAATCAGACGATTGTTCATCATAGGCCCGAGGATCGCGCTCAACGAGGTGGCGAAGATCACGAGGCCAAGAATGATCAGCGAAACGACGAACAGACGTGCCTCGGGCGTGATCGGTACGATATCGCCATAACCCACGGTGGACATGGTGACCACGGCGAAATACAGCGCATCGTCCGCACCGGTGATCGCCGGTCGAAATTGCGCGCCGAGCAGGTAGGCACCGAAGACCCCGTAGCCCAGGGTCAGCAACACACTGGTCAAAGCAAACAAGGTGCCGGTGGCCAGGCTGCTGCGGTCGAAGTGTCGCCGTGCCGCCAGCAGAACCAACAACAACAACAGGTTGTAACCGGTCTCCAGCGGGTAATGCCAGCCCGAAGCGGTCAACTGCACCACGATCGCTGCCAGCGTCACCAACATGGTGATCACCCAAGCCAAGCGGGATCGCCACAACAGCCCCAAAGACATGACCAGCAGCAAAATGCCCACGGCAAACTGCGGAATTCCGTGGATCGCCAGTGTCGAAAAACCCTCGTTAAGACGCCCAAGATCAGGCACCGCGAGGGTCAGGCCGAATAATCGCCTGAAATCTGGCACCAGCTGCAGCAGGCCGGCAAGACCAACGCCGAGAGCAAGTGGGATTTGCGGAAACCAGCGATCCGCGCGCGTGATCTGGGACAGCTTGCTCCACGAGCGGCGCAAGCCCGGCCAGATGCCGAGATCCAGGCGCTTATTCAGACGCTCAGGGTCAGACACGCCACATCCGCGCTGCGCTTAAAGTCCCCGTCACCCGCGTGTGCGCGGACACGTTCATGTACTGCCGGTCAATCCAGCCGGATCGAGTAGGCGCTTCAATTCCACCTCGCCCAGATCCGTCATCTCCAGCGCGACCTCAAGGACCGGGCGGCCTTCCGCATAGGCGCGCTTTGCGATGGCCGCACCGCGTTCGTAACCGATAACCCCGTTGAGCGCCGTCACGAGAATCGGATTACGTGCCAACGCCGCCTCGGTACGACTGCGGTTTACCGCAAAGCCCAAAATCGCGCGCTCCGCCAAAAGTGATGAAACATTAGAAGTCAATTCAATGGATTGCAGTATATTGTTCGCAATCAACGGCAACATGACATTGAGCTGGAAATTGCCGGACTGACCGCCCACGGTGATCGCTGCATCCAGCCCGATGACCTGCGCAGCAACCATGCAGACCGCCTCCGGCACCACCGGATTGACCTTGCCCGGCATAATGCTGCTGCCCGGCTGCAACGAAGGCAGGCTGATCTCGCCAAGCCCGGCCAGCGGCCCGGAGTTCATCCAGCGCAGATCGTTGGCGATCTTCATCAGGGCCGTGGCGATGCTCTTCATCTGCCCGGACAGGGCCACGATGTCGTCCTGAGCGCTTAAGCCCTCGAACAGGTCGCCGCGCACATGGAAAGCGACGCCCGTACGCTCTGCGAGCCGTGCCGCGATACGCCGACCGAGCTCGGGGTGGGCGTTGACGCCGGTACCCACGGCCGTGCCGCCCTGAGCAAGGCCGTACACCTGGGGCAATGCGCCGACGATGCGCTCAGCGCCCAGACGGATTTGCGCGGCCCAGCCACCGAGTATCTGCGAAAGTCGAACCGGCATCGCATCCATCAGATGCGTGCGCCCAGTGGTGATCGCGTCGCCAAGCTCGCCTGCGCGTGCCTCGATGGCACTGGCCAATCCATCGAGTGCCGGCAGCAGCTGCTGATGGCAGGCCAGTGCCGCACTCAGATGAATCGCGCTGGGGATGACGTCGTTCGAACTCTGACCACGATTGACGTCGTCGTTGGGATGTACCGCGCGACCCAGACGCGCGCTCGCCAGATGCGCGACGACCTCGTTCACGTTCATATTGGTGCTGGTACCAGAGCCGGTCTGATAGACATCGACCGGGAAGGCATCCGCATGAGCGCCCTCGGCAACGGCATCGGCCGCCTCGGCAATCGCCAGGGCAAGATCTTCCGGCATCAGGCCGAGATCGGCATGCGCGTGGGCGGCGGCAGACTTGATCATCGCCACAGCCTGGATAAAACGGGCAGGCATACGCTGGCCGCTGACCGGGAAATTTTCGATCGCCCGTTGCGTCTGAGCACCCCACGGCGCTTCGACAGGCACGCGCAGCTCACCCATGCTGTCGTGTTCGATACGGTATTGCTCAACTGAGGCCATGCATTGCTCCCTGCGTTCTGGGGTCGGTCTGGCGGGCTTGGGGTATTATAATGCAGCTTTTTTGCGACCGAGATTCGACGGATGGATATCAGCACTCTCACCGCCTTGTCCCCAGTGGACGGACGTTACGCCGCGCAGACGCAGCCACTGCGCGCCCGATTCAGCGAATTCGGCCTGATCGCCGCCCGCATCACAGTCGAGGTCCGCTGGTTGCAAGCACTATCGGCCGAACCTGGCATCCCCGAGGTCGACGCCCTCCCCGCCGCCTCTCAAGCAATGCTCGAACAGCTGCTTACAGATTTTTCCCCTGCCGACGCGGCTGAGGTCAAGGCCATCGAGCGCACCACCAATCACGACGTGAAGGCGGTGGAATACTTCATCAAGCAACGCATCGCCACAGATCCCGCGCTCGATGCAGTCAAGGAATTCGTCCACTTCGCCTGCACCTCGGAGGACATCAACAATCTTGCTTACGGCCTGATGCTCAAGGCCGGGCGCGACGAAACTCTGTTGCCGGCGATGGACGAGATCATCGCTGTATTACGGGATCTGGCGCATCGTCATGCCGAGGCGCCGATGCTGTCGCGCACCCATGGCCAGCCTGCCAGCCCAACCACCCTCGGCAAGGAACTGGCCAATGTGGTCGCCCGCCTCGAACGCCAGCGCGCGCAGGTTGCCGGGGTCGCCATCCTGGGCAAGATCAACGGCGCGGTCGGCAACTACAACGCACATAGGGTGACCTACCCCGCGATCGACTGGAGCGACTTTGCCGAACGCTTCGTCACCGGCCTGGGGCTGGACTGGAACCCCTACACCACGCAGATCGAACCGCACGACTACATCGCCGAGCTATTCGATGCGATCACGCGCTTCAATACCGTGCTGCTTGACCTCTCGCGCGACATATGGGGCTACATTTCGCTCGGCTACTTCCGTCAGCGCGTCGTCGAGGGCGAGGTCGGCTCATCGACCATGCCGCACAAGGTCAACCCGATCGATTTTGAAAACGCCGAAGGCAATCTCGGTATTGCCAATGCCGTGCTCGAACATCTGGCACGCAAGCTCCCGGTCTCGCGCTGGCAGCGCGACCTGACCGATTCCACCGTGCTGCGCAACCTCGGCGTCGGCCTGGCCCACAGCCTGATTGCCTATCGCGCCCTACTCAAGGGACTCGGCAAGCTGGAAGTCGAAGCGACCCGCCTCGAATCCGACCTCAATGCCAACTGGGAGGTGCTCGCCGAACCGATCCAGACCGTTATGCGACGCTACGGCCTGCCCAGTCCCTACGAACAGCTCAAGGCCCTCACCCGCGGTCAGCGCATCGACGCGGCCCGGTTACGCACCTTCATCGAGTCGCTGGACCTGCCGGATGAGGCGCGTGCCGACCTGCTCGCCCTGACGCCCGCCAGCTACACCGGTAATGCGGCCGATCAGGCCAAACGCGTGTGAGCGGCACCTCTCTACTCGGCGGACTGACGCAACACGAATTTCTGCGGGATTACTGGCAACGGCGCCCGTTGCTGGTACGCCAGGCCTTTGCGGATATTCGCGCGCCGATCAGCGCCGACGAGCTGGCCGGCCTCGCACTCGAATCCGACGTACCCTCGCGCCTCGTCATGCAACACGACGTCGCACGTTGGAGCCTGCGCTACGGACCATTCGAGGAAGCCGATTTCGCGAGCCTGCCAGAGACGCACTGGACTCTCCTGGTCACCGATCTTGAGAAATTCGTGCCCGCTCTCTACACGCTGATCGAACCGTTCCGCTTCCTGCCGGATTGGCGCATCGACGACCTGATGATCAGCTATGCCGCGCCGCATGGCTCGGTCGGGCCGCATACCGACGCCTACGACGTCTTCCTGCTGCAATTGGAGGGTACACGCCGTTGGCAGATCGACACTCGACCCGTGGACCCCGAAAACCGCCTGCCTGATGTGGATCTGCGCATCCTGGCTCACTTCGAGCCGGAGTCCGAATGGGTACTGGAACCCGGTGACATGCTCTATCTGCCGCCCGGCATCGCACATTACGGTGTCGCCCTCGATGCCTGCATGACCGCCTCGATCGGCTTCCGCGCACCCGGTCAGAAGGAGTTGGTCAGTGCTTGGTTGGACGACGTTGCAGCACGAGTTGACCCCGAATGCCGGTATGGCGATGCCGGCCGCCCCGTGGCACGCAATCCCGGCGAAATCGATCCGGCATCGAGACAGGCCATCGTCTCGATGATGCGCGAGGCACTGGAACGCAGCGACGACGCACTGGAACGCTGGTTCGGGCGCTACATCACCGAGCCCAGAGCCGACCTCGTCAGCCTTTACCCCGAACCTGAAGGCTGGACAAACGAAGGTCTTGCGCAACACCTCGCCTCAGGTCGAGATTTAAAGCGCAATACTGCGGCACGCCTTGCCTATTTCACCCAACAGGAAACGCTATTCCTGTACGCCGATGGCGAGGAATACCCGCTCGACATGAACTTTCAGGCTCTGGTCGCCGTCCTATGTCAGCGCATCGACTTCCCCGCCACGCTATGCAGGCAGCTGCTGGACAACCATCCCGACGCTTGCGGACTGATCGTCAGACTGCTGGATCGGGGCATCCTTGAACCGGCGGAATAGACTCATCGATTCGTCATGACACGCCATACCGCATCAGGAATATCACAATGAGCTCGTTATCGATCCGACGCTACATCATGCCGGTCATGGTTGCCGCCGCCCTGGTGGCCCTGGCCCTGGTTACCCTGTTCCCGAGCAAGACCGACTCCCTCAAACAGAGTCGTTCAGCATTGGCGACCTTCGAACGGCACGTCACGGAAACGGCACAGCCGGCCGAACAAGCCTGGCTGCAATTCAAGCAACAAAGCGCCGTTTATGTTCAAAAAAAGGATTTTCACGCCCTTTACCAGGCGGCCAATCAGACCTACGACAGCATCGACAAGGTCGGCGTCACCCTCGCGGCCATTCCGATACCCAAGCTTCACAACACCCATGCCCGTCAGGCCGCCTGGAAGGCACTTGAGGATACGCGCGCCAAATACACCATGCTGGCCGCCGCGGCGCAGGTCTGGATCAAAATGGCCGGCGTCGGGCAGCTCACCTCGGATGAGCTCATCGCCATTGAGGGTGTCGAAAAGCAGGCCGCTAAATACCAGCGCATGATCCCCGGCGATTTTGCACTCGCCCACAGCGCGCTTGAGCCACCGACCTCGCCCTGATCGGCCCCTCGACAGATACCCGTAGGCCTCGTGGTTCGACGCGCGCTCGCACTGGCGGGATGAATCGCCTATTCTGATCGACATCCCGCCAACGAGAACAGGTGCAATGGCGTCAATTATAAATATAAACAATAAGTTGTCAGATACAATCAATCTTGTATCTGAAGTTATTTTGGGTAAAGAACCCACCATCGAACTCGCGCTGACCTGCTTGCTCGCACGTGGCCATTTGCTCATCGAAGATCTGCCCGGCATGGGCAAAACGACCCTGGCCCACGCCCTCGCGGTCACCCTCGGCTTACGCTTCCAGCGCATTCAATTCACCAGCGATCTCCTGCCGGCCGACATACTCGGTCTCTCGATTTACGATCGCGAGCGCGGTGATTTTCGCTTTCATCCTGGCCCGGTTTTCACTCAATTATTGCTCGCGGACGAAATCAACCGTGCGACCCCCAAGGCGCAAAGCGCCCTGCTGGAGGCCATGGAAGAACATCAGGTCACCCTCGACGGCGAAGCCCGCCCACTGCCCGAACCCTTCTTCGTGGTTGCTACCCAAAATCCACTGCAGCAGCTGGGTACATTTGCGCTGCCCGAATCCCAACTCGACCGGTTTCTCATGCGCCTCAGCCTGGGGTATCCCGATGCCGCGGCCGAACGTGCGCTGCTCTCTGGACAGGACCGTCGGCAGAAACTGGAAACGCTGCGCCCCGTACTCACCGCCCCCGAATTGATCGCGCTGCAGTCGCAGATCGAAACGCTGCACATCGCTCCACCCATCCTGGACTATATCCAGGCCTTGCTGCTCGCCTCGCGCCGCGCCGAACAGATGCAGCCGGGCCTATCGCCACGTGCGGGTCTAGCCCTCGTACGCGCCAGCCGCGCCTTCGCCGCAATCCGCGGGCGCGACTATGTCATCCCCGAGGACGTACAGGCCATTTTCGAAGCGGTCGCCGGGCATCGGCTAGGCGCAACAGGCACCGATGCACAGGCTGCGGGAGCAATGTCCAAATGGTTGCTGGAACAGGTCGATCTGGTCTGAGCGTGACGCAGACCACGGACAGACGGGCGGGCCATTTTGCGCGATGGACACGCAAACGCCTCCGGATCACCGGCAACGCCGTAACACTCGAACGGCGCCGGCTGTTCATCCTGCCGACCGGCGCCGGACTTGGTTACGGTGCCATGCTCGCGGTGATGTTGCTATTTGCCCTCAACTACAACAACAGCATGATCTTCGCCGCCACCTTTCTGCTGGCAGGCATCTCGATCAACGCCATCTGGCAAACGCACCGCAACCTGCTCGGCCTCAAAATCGAGCTGATCATGCCAAGCACACCCTTGGCCGACAGACCGGCGACCCTCATCCTGAGCATCGGCCTTGATGGCAAACAAACGCATCCGGCGATCACCTTCCGCATCGTCGGAACCGAGCAGCGGGTACGCACGCATGACATCCACGCCGGCACACAGATTCGACTGGAACTACCGGTCCTGAGTCGTGGCCGGAGAGCGCTCCCGGAAATCAACATCAGCACGATCTACCCGCTCGGCCTCTTCCGCACCTGGAGCCTCCTGCGCTTCCCGCAGCCGCTACTGGTGGCCCCCGCACCGGCCCCACGCGGCCTGTATCAACCGCCTGGGCACAGTGGATCAGCGCAGGCAGACGCCGTCGCCACACAGGCAGACGAAGAAGACATTCTCGTCGGTCTGCGTCCCTACCAATACGGCGACCCCATACGACGCATCGCCTGGCGCGCCTCCGCACGCAGCGAAGCCTTGCTCAGCAAACAATTCCAGAGCGGCACACAGGCGCACACCACCTGGCTGCGTTGGACCGACCTGCCCGCCCTCGATACCGAAAAGCGCTTGTCTGTACTGTGTCGCTGGGTGCTCGACGCCGACGGCGCCGGTCACCCTTATGGTCTGGTCATCCCCGGTGCGGAAATCCCCCCAAACCGCGGCCCCGGACATCGTCGCCAGTGTCTCGAAGCACTCGCACGCTTCGAGCAGCCCGCGTGAGCACACAACACGTGAACAAGGGCCGGCGTCACACCGATCTGGCCGCACCCCTGCATACCGCGCTGTATGGTCTGCTGGGCAGCCAGATACTGATCGCCGCCCTGCTCTTCGGCGCCTTGCCCATCTGGGTGCCCGTCAGCGCAATTCTGATGTTCCTGACCTGTGGCTTGATCCTGTATCGCGGCTGGCCCCTTCCCGCCTCGATATTCCTCGTCGGACTCGGACTCTCCGCGATGCTTGGCGTCTGGTTATGGTTCCACACTCTCAATGGCGCATCAGCCGGGGTCTCGCTGCTACTCCTGATCGCCGCGATCAAGACCTTCGAAACCCGTACCACACGCGATCTGATGGTCGTCGCCCTGAGCGCCTATCTGCTGACAACCAGCCTCTTCCTGTTCGATCAAAGCATTCCACGCAGCGCCTTCGCACTGCTCAATCTGATCTGGCTGACCGCCATTTTGCAGCAGATGCAGACCCGGCAAATCTCGCTACCGCTTCGACGACATCTCGGGAGCGCCAGTGGGCGCATTGCCTTCGCCCTACCGCTGATGCTGATCCTGTTCGTCCTCTTTCCCCGCATCGAAGGTCCACTGTGGGGGCGCGTACCGGACCGACACAAGGCCGTGACGGGACTGAGCGACCACATGTCGCCCGGCGACATCTCGCAACTCGTGCGCTCACGCGCGATCGCCTTTCGCGCGCATATTCAAGGCCCCCGCCGCCACCGCGCGAGCGATATTGGCGAGCCTATGTCCTCGATCGATTCAATGGCGTCACCTGGCTTCCTCCGGCAAAACTCACATCGCCGACGGCAGAATTAAACGCTTCCGGGTCACTGACCCGCTATACGTTGCTGCTCCAGGGTTCCGGCCAGCGCGGTATCCCAACCCTTGGCCTGCCGATCGCGGCGCCGCCAGGCACCCGCCTCGTCTCCGGTTACACCCTGCGCGCGGATCGCCCCGTAAACACCGTACACAGCTTCCTGCTACGTGCCGCGCTGGGCCATTCCCATCTCGGGGCACAGCTGCCGACCGCCCGATTGATGCCCGATTTGAATCTCCCGGCAAACGATGCCCTGCAGGCCCGCGCGCTGGCCAAACGTTGGGCAACGCAGGACCCGCACCCCTCGGCGATCATTGCCCGCGCGTTGCGTTATTTCCACGACCAACCCTTTTACTACACCCTCAACCCACCTCGCCTCCAAGGCGATATCACGGACAGATTCCTGTTCGATACGCGCCAGGGGTTTTGCGAAGACTACGCCAGTGCATTTGCCGTACTGATGCGCGCCGCAGGTATTCCCGCCCGGATTGTGGTCGGCTATATGGGTGGCAGCTGGAATTCCACATTGCACTACTTCACCGTGCGCGATGCCGACGCACACGCTTGGGTCGAAGTGTGGCTACAGGGGCAAGGCTGGGTACGCGTCGACCCGACCGCAGCCGTCGCGGCCTCCCGTATCGAGGCTGGCGCCGGCGCCACCGCAAATGGCGGGCTTGGGCTCAGCACCGCAAACCAGGGCTGGTTCCCGCAATGGACCCGCGCGCTGCGCTCGGGTTGGGATACCGCCGGCTATCTGTGGGACACATGGGTGGTTGCCTTCGGCCCCGCAGAACAACGGGCGCTGCTGCATCGGCTCGGCCTAAAGGCAGACTGGGGCGCCCTCGCACGATATCTCGCCATCAGCTTCGGCCTGCTCGCCGCAATGGGCTTCGTCTGGACCTATTGGCGTCAACGCCCGCCCGTACTTCCCCTCGATCAACGCCTTTACCGACGCTACCTTCGGCGACTCAAACGTCACGGCCTGCGCCCATTGCCCGGCGAGGGAGCCCTCGACTTTGCCCTGCGTATCGGCAGACACTGGCCCGCCCACGCGCAAGCCGCGCTGGAAGTCGCCAGACGCTATCACGAGGTACGCTATGCACCCGTCGGCCCCGGAGATTCCTTGGCAAAACGCCTCGCGAAATTACGCAAGGCCACCACCGCTCCACTGACCACGTCCGGCACGTCCGGCACGTCCGGCACGTCCGGCAAAGCACCGAACACCACCCAGAAACCCGATACCGCTATTCGCTGAACGGCAACCTGACGATCGCTAAAGCGGTCCATGACATCACTCGGCCACCCAACAACAGAACGGGACAGCCGGATACGCTCTAACGGCGACTCCCCTCAAACGAAAACATTTGCGGTAGTGACCACGTCAGATTCAACTAGCGCCTTCAACAGAGACAAGGCTCCGGAAAAAATTGCCGTATAAATCACGCGATATTTCAACGGGACATGACAACATCGGAGGAAGGTGATACGCGATCCCTGTTATCTTGTTCAGACGTTCTTTGCCTATATATTTCTTAATTCCCTATTTGCTCAATCAACATCCGCGGCAAGGCACGGTTAAAGTCTAGATGAAGACTTAGCGTCCGCCGACGAGTCGCCGACCGCCCGAATTACCCGGCCCACCGTCATGCCTTGAACAAGGATCGAGAACACCACCACGAAATATGTGAGGGTCAGCACTAGGCTGCGTGAGTCGCCAGCGGGCAATGACAAGGCCATTGCCACTGAGATGGCGCCACGCAGCCCACCCCAGGTCAGGACCTGAATCGCGCCTTTTGATTGCGACGTCACCCAACTGAGCGGCAACATGATGCCCGTAACAGTCAACCAGCGCGCCGCCAGCACGATTGGTATCGCGAGCGCTCCTGCCATCAGCCATTCATGCTGGATCGGCAATACGAGTAGCTCCAGGCCGATCAAGAGAAACAGAACGACGTTAATAACCTCGTCGATCAGCTCCCAGAACGTGTCGACGTGTTCACGCGTCTTCTCCGTCATCGCAAATGTCCGGCCCCGGTTGCCAATGAACAGCCCAGCAACCACGACAGCTATCGGTGCCGACAGATGCAAGGCATCGGCCAAGGCATAAAGTCCCATGGCCAAGGAAAGGGTCAGCAGCACTTCGACCTGATAGTTATCCACACGCTTCAACATCTGGTAGGTGATGTATCCCGCCGCCATTGCCAAAACTAGGGCCCCCCCCACTTCCTTGACCAGCAGAATCCCCACTGAGCCAAGCTCAATCGACAGCGGTGTAGCGCCGCTCACTGCTGCACCGCCAGAACGGGCCAGTTCCAGGAGGATCAGGAACACAACGACGCCCAGCCCATCATTGAATAGCGACTCACCGGCCACCTGTACCTCGAGCTGCCGTGGCGCACCGGCAGATTTCAGTATCCCCAACACCGCGATGGGATCGGTCGGTGAAATCAGGGCACCGAACAACAGCGCATGCAAAAATGGAATGCCTAGGCCCAGCCAGCCAAGAACCAACCACGTCACCCCGCCGACAATACAAGTGGAGATGAGCGTCCCAAATACAGCCAGCAACGCAATCGGCAACCATTCACGGCCAATATCTTCGAGCTTCACGTGTATCGAACCGGCAAACAACAGGAATGCGAGCATGCCGTGCAGCACGACTTGATTGAAGTCGACCTGCGAGACCAGTGTCGCAGCCTGTTCGCGGAAACTTTCTGTGTAAGAACCGGCTAGCACCAACGCAAGTGACGCAACCAAGGCCACCAGCATGACGCCGATAGTGGTTGGTAGCTTGATATAACGATAATTGATATAACTCGAAACACCTGCGAGTGTAATCAGGATGCTGACCAGGGGAAAGAAACTCATACCGCATCCTCTTTTCAACATTTACCAGCGCTATGATGAGTGGTCAGCAGACTGACTCACTCACGGAAAAGACAACCCTGGGGCGATGGCCAAATTAACTGGATGCTTCAGGTCGGACATCATTTCGGCTTGATCGGATCGATGTTCGACATGACCAGCCAATCCCATGCAATTTTCTTAAAGCTCGCAAAGTGAATGCCATGTGCCTAATCCATAATTCACCGGTCTGCACAAAATATCACGCAGGCCGGTGAATGCCGACATTAGCACGCATTTTCCGCGCCTCCCGGCATTTTGTGACATGATATCCCGATGAAAATGCTGCAACTGCTATTTCGACTCGTCCATGGATTGATGGCATTTCTCTTTGCCTGCGCCGCACTCATGCTCATCACAATTGCCGCGCGCATGGGATGGGTGGCCTTCACCAGTGGCCTGAACGGCGCGACCGCGCAGGCGATCATCGAGGCCGTGGGCTTGCTAGCTGCCGCGGTTGTCGCGTTACAAATTGCCGAGACCATCTTCGAGGAAGAGGTCATTCGTGACGCCGATATCAGCGCACCTACTCGCGTACGGAGATTCTTGTCAAGATTTTTTGTAGTCGTCGTGGTCGCACTCGCCATCGAAGTCCTCGTTGCGACTTTCAAAGCCTTACACGAAAATCCGGCACAACTGACGTATGCGGCGAGCATCTTGGTTGCCGACGGCGTACTGCTTGCCGCCTGGGGCCTCTTCGTACACCTCAATCGTTCTGCCGAAGAATTGGAGCCTGAGGCGATGGCCGATGCGAAGCGGGAAGACAAAAAATTCACATCCAATGCACGCTGACCCTTCCATCGGATAAACCGCTTGAGCCCTTCGTCGATGGCTCATGGCAAACGTGACAGACAGGGAAAACGGCTACCTCGCGCCCGGACACCTGCCGTTAAATCTGCGATGGCATGACTGGTTGCCAGGGCTCGAAAATACGCATCAATATGCCTTGCAATTAACATCGCATTAGCGATGGCAGGATACAGAAAGTGAAAATGCAGGCCAAATCGTCAGCGTACCAATCGGAATGCGCATGGAAACCAGCGATTCGTTCAAGTAAGTGAGCGTTTTGGCACCCCTCGCACCAGACTCACAAAGTTGAAAGGCATTCTTTTTTGAACGCCAACTTCACGCAAACGTTCATGTAATTCGGCAAGGGCGATAGGCGTATCTTCCACAATTTGGCGAAATGGCTTCCACGGGAGACGCGGAAGCTCACGATGATATTCAACAGACCCGCACGGGCTTGCCAATCACATCGCCCTGGGCGTAATCCACACCCAGCTCCCGCAGCTTGGCCAGAATAGCCTCGTTCTCGGTAAATTTTGCAATCGTTTTCTTACCCATCACATGCCCTACTTCATTGATGGACTTGACCATCGCCAAATCGATGGGGTCATCCATAATATTCGCCACGAATAAACCAGAGATCTTCAGGTACTCGACCGCCAGCGCCTTCAGATAACCGAATGAAGATAAGCCGGCCCCGAAATCATCGATGGCAAAACGGCAGCCCAATTCCTTGAGGGCGTGAATAAATTTATTGGTATTGGCAAGATTGCTGATTGCCGCCGTTTCCGTTATCTCAAAACAGATTTTATCAGGCGATACGCCATGCTTGCGTAGCTCCGCAAGCGTGAAGTTCAAGAAGCCGTCGTCGCCCAGCGCGGGCGCGGAAAGATTGATGGTGAACAGGGAGGCTTCTTTAAATTGCTTCGGGTTGTTATTGAGCCATGCAAGCGCCGTACTGAGAACCCACTGATCCAACTGGATCGATAGGTTGTAACGCACGGCGGCTTTGAGAAATGTTTCTGGCAGGATGATCTCTCCGTCATCGTCTTCCAGGCGCAGCAGGAATTCAAAAATGGGTTTAACGTCATTTGTAGCGTCGATGGCAACGATCGGCTGACAATCGAGGTGAAAGCGGTTTTCTTCCAGGGCGCTATTGATCTTCATCACCCAGCGCATTTCCCCGTGGCGGACCGACAGCGCAAGGTCTTGCTCGTGGTAAATATGAATGCGATTTCTTCCCGCTTCCTTTGCCGCATAACAGGCGGCATCCGCGGCCTTTAAGGCCACGGTCATGTCGCCGGTATCTTCGGTAATTAACGCGACCCCAATCGAGATCCCCACCGTATACGGTTTTCCTTCCCACATGAATCGGTACTCGGCAATCACTTTCAAGAGGGTATTGGCGACACGACCCGCCTCCTCAATATCGCAGTGCTCCATCAGCAAGCCGAATTCATCTCCACCCAAACGAGCGATCGTATCCCGCTTCCTGACATGTTCCTTTAACAGTGCAGCGATCTGCTGTAGCAATTCATCACCAGCCAAATGTCCGCAGGTATCGTTGATCAGCTTGAATTGATCGAGATCGAGAAAACACAAGGCATGTTGAATATTGCTTTCTTCGGTGCTCTCGATCACCCGCGCCAGGCGATGCTCGAATTCCCGCCGGTTGATAAGCCCGGTCAAGGAATCGTGCCGCGCGAGCTGTTCCAACTCGCGGGACATCTCATGGGCCTCGGTGATATCTCTTAACGCCACCACTGCCCCGGTCACGCCCTCATCTTCGATGAGAGGCGCTACTGTGAAAAAGGCAGGAAACGAGGTGCCATCCTTGCGCCATATCACCTCGTTATCCCCATGGTAGCTTTCACCTTGGGTGAGGCATTTGTATAGAACACTCTCCTGCCATGGATAAACCGTGCCATCGATATGTGTGTGATGGATCAGGTCGTGTACCCGCTTCCCGGACAGTTCTGCTTGCGTGTATCCGAGGAGTTCCGTGAATTTCGGGTTGATGAAGGTGCTGTGCCCTTGCTTGTCAACGCCATACATCGCCTCTCCCGTCGATGCCAGCAGAAGTTGCAGGTAATTCTTAGTCTTTTGCAGTACTTGTTGTGCCCGATTGCGCTCGGTGATATCGATGAAGGTCACGACCACCCCTTCGATCTTGTTGTCCTCCGTCCGATAAGGCAGCACACGCTGGAGATACCAGCGGTCATCTTCATGGCCGATCTGCTTTTCAATTGGCGTGAGTGTGCGCAATACGACATCGGCATCAGCCTGTAAGGTCGAATTGTGAACCCGCTGCGCAATATCGCCTATCGGACGCCCGACATCCGATGCAATCAGATTGAAAATCTTACTGATCGCAGGCGTGAAGCGCTTGATGCGCAATTGCGTATCCAGAAACAGCGTGGCGATGTCCGTGCTGGTCAGCAGATTCGACTGATCATTATTCAGATCTCTCAGTTCGTCCAATTTGTCCTGCAGCTGGTTGTTGACGGTCGCCAATTCCTCATTGAGGGATTGCAGCTCTTCCTTGGAGGTCTCCAGCTCTTCATTCGCCGACTGGAGTTCCTCATTCATCGACAGAATTTCTTCGTTATAGCTTTTCAGTTCCTCATTCGAGGTTTCCAACTCTGAGATTGTGCCCTGCAGTTCCGCCCGAGTAGATTGTAATTCCGATTCCAGCTGGCCCAGAAATGCCTCATCGCCGATCCCCTCACCCTTAATCCACTCGTGCTCCAACCGGCTGGTTGCCTCGACATCGGCAAAGGTCGCCAGCAACAAGCCTTCGGCCTCCTGTGGCGCACTGACCGGCAACACCGTCAGCGCGATTGGGTAGTAGGTCCCATCGCGCTTGACACGCGCCTTGAGGGTAATTTGCTGTGCTTGCTGGAGTGCCATTTTTACGGCATTGCGCAATGCCCCGCGCAGCCCGTCGCGGATCATGCTCATCAGATCCTGCGTCATGTCACCCGTGGTCAGTTCCAGGTAAGGGCCTGACGGTCCGTGCAAATAGAGTATTTCGAACTTGCGATTGAACAACACAGCAAACGGTGCGTAGTGTTGTAACAACAGCGCTTGCGTCACGTTGCCGAAATTGACGGATTTGACCGATCTCGGCTGTATATTTTGCCGATCAACCGAGGTAGGTCTTGCCCTTCCGTTACTCACCGGGAAATCGACCTTATCCCGCCGCGTCGGCCCGAGGCGCTGATACACCCGCAATTTTTTGGAAACAGGCTTGAACAGGTCTTCTTGTTGTCCGATCGTCTCGGAAGCACCCAGAAACAGGAACCCGCCTTCGTTGAGCACGTAATGGAACAATGAGATCACTTTCTTTTGGACTTCGGGCACAATATAGATCAACAAGTTTCGACAGCTGATCAAATCCAGTCTTGAGAACGGTGGATCGCTGATTAGGTCCTGTGCCGCGAACACCACACAATCGCGCACCTGTGTGGAAACTTCGTAGTTGTTTTGACCCACCTTTCTGAAAAACTGTCGCAAACGCTCGGGCGAGATGTCGGCGGCAATATTTTCGGGGTAGATCCCGGCGCGGGCCGTCGCCAATGCTTCCTCATCAATGTCCGAGGCGAAAATTTGGATCGTGCGGGGTTTTTGCAGTGCCTGAGCTTGTTCTAGCAGCAGGATCGCTATCGAATAGGCCTCTTCACCCGATGAACAACCGGGCACCCAGACGCGTATGGGCGCTTCAGGCTTTTTCTCCTGTACCAACTTGCGGATGACCTCCTGCTCAAGCAGTTGGTTCGCCTCCGGTTCGCGGAAAAAACGCGTGACGCCAATCAAAAAATCCTTACGCAAGCGCTGGGGTTCGTGCTCATCCTCCCGTAGAAAGCGCAGATAATCCCCGACTTCCTCGATATGATTGAGCCCCATACGTCGTTTGATGCGACGGACCAACGTACCGGTCTTGTAATAGTGAAAATCATGTTTGGTACGCTCGCGCAGTGTCGCCAAAATCAATTCAAGTAGATCCGGCACGTTGTCGTTGAGCGTCTCCGGTCCGATGAGTCCGCGCGCGTGTTGCAAATAATCGATCAGAACAGCCGGCATTTCCGCCACGGGCAGAACATAATCGATCAGGCCTGTATCGATAGCGCTGCGCGGCATACCGTCGAACTGTGCCGTCTCCGGAGACTGGGCGATGGCCATGCCCCCATGACCCTTGATGGCCTTGAGCCCTAAAGTACCATCACGACCAGTGCCGGAGAGGATGATGCAAAGGGCCTTGGCCTCCTGATCTTCCGCCAGCGAACGGAAGAAGAAATCAATCGGTAGACGATGACCATGTGGCTGGGCCGGTGCGCTCAAGTACAACACGCCGCTGCGAATACTCAGGTTCGTATTCGGTGGGATCACATAGACATGATTGGGCTCGATCGCGATCTTGTCCTCGACCTGCGCCACCTTCATCGCTGTGTGCTTGGTCAGAATATCGGCCGTGAGACTTTCATGCTCCGGGGCGAGATGCTGTACCAGCACAAAAGCCATTCCCGAGTCGGCAGGCATTGCCGAGAAAAATCGCTTGAAGGCATCCAATCCGCCTGCAGAAGCACCCATCCCGACGACGGGAAACGGAAGCGGGTTGCTTACCTTGCGGGTGTTCGACGAGGGTTTATGGGCAATGGTTTTCTTGCGACTAGGCCTTGATGGCATGCAATAACCCCCTGTGCCCTATGGCGTAGGGCACTTCTACGATAAGTATAGGTTTACATACCAAGCGGTGGCATGCCCATTAACTTTGCCCAGATGCCCAGATGCCCAGAGGAAGAGTGTACC
This sequence comes from Acidihalobacter yilgarnensis, assembly GCF_001753245.1. NCBI lineage: Bacteria > Pseudomonadati > Pseudomonadota > Gammaproteobacteria > Chromatiales > Ectothiorhodospiraceae > Acidihalobacter > Acidihalobacter yilgarnensis. The sequence goes on from NZ_CP017415.1 coordinate 1,957,831, forward strand.
CCTTTGAACAGCCATCCCTGGTGACTGTTTTTAGTCGGCTATCGCGATTGAACCAACGCTGCATCGAACGGCCATTTGGGGAAGTCGACATCGCACGAACGAAACACAGGCAGAAAAAGGCCCGCATCTGCGGGCCAAACAATCGGCAAGCCGACCGGAGTGCGCATGAAAACGAACAATCAGTTCAAGCGGACTGTGCCTGCTGTGTGTTGACGTCCTGCTTGTTCTGGTAGTCCTCGATCGCGGCCTTGATCGCGTCCTCCGCCAACACCGAACAGTGAATCTTCACCGGCGGCAACGCCAGCTCTTCGGCGATCTGCGTGTTCTTGATCGAGCCCGCTTCCGCCAGCGTCTTGCCCTTGACCCATTCCGTCAACAGGCTCGAACTCGCAATCGCAGAACCACACCCGTACGTCTTGAACTTGGCGTCCTCGATCACGCCCGATGCGTTCACCCGGATCTGTAGCTTCATCACGTCGCCACACGCCGGGGCACCCACCATGCCGGTCCCCACGCTCGCGTCGCCCTTGTCCAGGGTGCCCACGTTACGCGGGTTCTCGTAGTGATCTATTACCTTGTCGCTGTAGGCCATCTTCAGGTCCTCCGTTCTATCCGTCTCGCTGCCTTAGTGCGCAGCCCATTGAATGCTTTTGATGTCCACGCCGTCCTGGTACATCTCCCACAACGGCGATAGCTCGCGCAGCTTGCTCACCGCGCTACGTACCTCGGTAATCGCGTAGTCAATCTCGGCGGCATTCGTGTAACGACCGATCGAGAAGCGAATTGAGCTGTGCGCCAGTTCGTCGTCGCGGCCCAGGGCGCGCAGGACGTAGCTCGGCTCAAGACTCGCCGAGGTGCATGCGGAACCCGAGGAGACGGCCAAGTCCTTGAGCGCCATCAGCAGGCTCTCGCCTTCAACGTAGGCAAAGCTGACGTTGAGTATCCCGGCATAGCCGTGCGCCATGTCGCCGTTGAGATACACTTCTTCAAGGTCGTTGACGCCGTTCCACAGCCGGTCGCGCAGCCCGCGTATCCGTTCAAGGTCGGCGCCCATCTCTTCACGCGCTAGCCGCGCGGCTTCGCCCATGCCGACGATCTGGTGGGTCGCCAGGGTGCCAGATCGCATCCCGCGCTCGTGACCCCCGCCGTGCATCTGCGCTTCCAGTCGAACACGCGGCTTGCGCCGGACGTATAGCGCACCAATCCCTTTGGGACCGTACATCTTGTGTCCCGATACGCTGACCAGGTCGACTTCCAGCGCCTGGACGTCGAGCGGAATCTTGCCTGCAGACTGGGCGGCGTCTACGTGTAGCAGTACGCCACGGGCCCGCGTCAATGCCCCGATCGCGGCCAGGTCCTGGATCACTCCGGTCTCGTTGTTCACGTGCATCAGCGAGACCAGTACGGTGTCTTCGCGCAGCGCGGCCTCAAGCTTGCCTTGGTCGATCAGACCACTCGGCTCGGGATCAAGATAGGTCACTTCGTAACCTTCTCGCTCCAGCTGCCGACAGCTGTCGAGCACGGCCTTGTGCTCGGTCTTGCACGTCACCAGGTGTCGCCCTTTGCGCTGGTAAAAATGCATCGCGCCCTTCAGCGCTAGGTTGTCAGACTCGGTCGCGCCGCTGGTCCATACGATCTCCTTCGGGTCGGCATTGAGCAATCGCGCCACTTCAGCCCGCGCATTCTCGACCGCCGCTTCCGACGACCAGCCAAAACTGTGGCTGCGCGACGCCGGATTACCGTATACACCTTCCCGCGTCAAATACCCGCACATCAAATCCGCAACACGACCGTCCACCGGCGTCGTCGCCGAATAGTCCAAATATACCGGTACCTTTACTACGTCCATCGGGATACTCCGCATCACGCGGCGGAACGACGGTAGGACATAAACTGGCGACGTCCGGCCTTGTCCTGGCGCTCGGCGATGGCCTGCACGTCGGGGCGATTGGCGAATTGGGCCAGGGTAATGCCGTCGAGGAAGCTGTAGAGGCGATGGCTGAGATCATCCCAAAGCTGATGGGTCAGGCAGCGTTCGCCATCCTGACAATCGCTCTGGCCGCTACAGCGAGTCACGTCGACGGATTCGTCCACGGCCGAAATGATCTGGGCCACCGTGATCTGATCGGCGGGTTTCGCCAGACGGTAACCGCCGCCAGGACCGCGCACGCCCTCAACGAGGTGTTCCTTGCGCAATTTGGCGAACAGCTGTTCGAGATACGAGAGTGAGATGCCCTGGCAGACGGAGATGTCCGCCAGTGTCACCGGCCCTACCTTGTCATGGATGGCGAGATCCATCATCGCAGTGACCGCATACCGGCCTTTCGTTGACAATTTCATGGTCAGCCGCCTTTGTCTGTGTGTGACGGGAACTCAGGATAAATCCCGAGTTAGCTAGTAGGTTACTCTAGATTACCCGACTGCATCAGTCAACAATTAGCACGCGACGGTTGGCGCTTTACTCGGCGGCCGGAATGAGCGGTTCGGCAATCGCATTTCGTTCAGCCGAAAAGCTATGCCCTTGCCCCAGGCAATAGTGCAGCCAACGATTGAGAAAGCGATTCGCCGACCAGCGCACGCGCAACTCGCCCGCACCACCCGCGCGGCTGAAGGCTTGATGGTCGACCGCCCCGTTTCGATGTGCCAGGAGCACCTCGGCCTGGCGAGCATCGTGATAGATGCGCACGCTGAGCGATGGCGTGGTGGCCTCGCCATCGGATGCCACGTCGAATCGGTGCGTCAGCTCAAGGCTACTGGTGTAGCGTGTATGCTCGATCACGCTCAGATACAGGCGCGGCGCGCCATCTGGATACGACACCCGCAATTCGCCCTGCGCCGGCAGCTGTGGGCACAAGCGCCGGAGGGCGATGTAATTTTGCTCATAGAGCTCCATCAGCGATGCAAAACTACGCGGCGCGCTGAAGAGATGCCCAGGGTATCGTCGCTGGATGAACATGGGCCGAGAATAGCACAGGGACAATCGCGCACGGATTTGCTAACGTCCTCATAGCCTCTCCCCACGGATCGGGTAATACCTCATGACTGAGACCTGCCGCACCCAACCCTTCAGCGGCCAACGCCCCGGTACTTCCGGCTTGCGCAAACCGGTCAAAACCTTCATGCAACCCCACTATCTCGAAAATTTCGTGCAGTCGCTGTTCGACTGCGTGAAAGAGATCGAGGGCGCAACCCTGATACTCGGCGGCGACGGCCGCTATCACAATCGCGAGGCAATCCAGACCATTCTGCGGATGGCCGCAGGTAATGGCCTCGGCCGCGTCATTGTGGGCAAAGGCGGCCTCTTCTCGACACCCGCCGTCTCGGCCCTAATCCGTCAGCACGGCGCAGTCGGCGGTATTATCCTGTCCGCCAGCCACAACCCCGGCGGCCCTGGGGGCGACTTTGGAATCAAGTTCAATACCGCCAATGGAGGCCCCGCGCCGGAAACATTGACCGAGGCGGTATATGCCCGCAGCCAGGTAATTGATCGTTATCACATCGTCTCTGCGAACCACGTCGACATCGATACCCTTGGCGAACATCGCTTGAACGGGCTTGCGATCGAGATAATCGATCCAGTCAGCGATTACGCCCGCCTGATGGAATCCCTGTTTGATTTCGAGCGCATTCGAGGGCTGTTCCGCAGCGGCTTCCGCATGCGTTTCGACGCCATGCACGCCATCACCGGCCCGTATGCGCACACCTTGTTCGAGCGCATGCTCGGTGCGCCCGAAGGCACGGTGATCCACGGAACCCCGCTGGCTGATTTCGGCGGCGGCCATCCGGACCCCAACCTCACCCATGCCGCCGAGCTGGTACGACAACTCAGCCGCCCCGAAGGCCCGGATTTCGGCGCAGCCTCCGACGGCGACGGTGACCGCAACATGATCCTCGGCCACCGCTGTTTCGTGACCCCGAGCGATAGCCTGGCGATCCTGGCCGCCAACGCGACCCGCATCCCCGCATACCATGATGGCCTGCATGGCGTGGCCCGCTCCATGCCCACCAGCCGCGCCGTCGATCGCGTCGCGCAGAAGCTCGACATCCCCTGCTACGAAACACCGACCGGCTGGAAATTCTTCGGCAATCTACTGGACGCAGGGCGCATTACGCTGTGCGGCGAGGAAAGCTTCGGTACGGGTTCGGATCATGTACGAGAGAAAGACGGTCTGTGGGCCGTATTGTTTTGGCTCAATCTCCTCGCGGTACGTGGCCAATCCGTGGCCGAAATCATGACCGAACATTGGACGCGATTCGGACGCGACGTGTACACACGCCATGATTATGAGGGTGTAGACAGTGCAAGAGCCGACACCCTGATGAACGCGCTGCGTAGCCGGCTAGACACCCTGCCTGGTCAGCCGTTAGGGCGACATCTGATCACTGCCGCCGACGACTTCGCCTACACCGATCCGGTGGACGGCAGCCACACCCAAGGACAGGGCATCCGCCTGATCCTGGGCGAGGAGGCACGTATCGTCTATCGGCTGTCGGGTACGGGTACGCAGGGCGCAACACTGCGGCTTTACATCGAGCGTCTGGAGACACGCCGCGAATACCTGCAGGCGGATGCCCAGCGGCAACTGGCCGATCTCATCACACTCGCCGGCGAGATCGCGGGGGTAGCACAACATACAGGGCGCGACGCGCCCGATGTGATTACCTAAACGGTGACGGCCGGCGTGGCCGGCCACTGCGAGTTGGCGACCGAGGCTAGAAAAGATTGGATACGCGGGCCACACCGGGCACTCGACTTCTGACCAGCCGTTCGACGACGTTCTTCAGATCCAGAGTGGCTCGCGGACACCCCACACAGGCGCCCTTCAGGCGCACTCGCACCGTGCGATCCTGCAAGTCGACGAACTCGATGTCGCCACCGTCCTGCATCAGGATGCCGCGCGCGGCCTCGATCGCTTCGCGAACGGCATCGAGGTCAATCGGCCCGGTGGCCACAAGTCCATCGGCTTGTGCGCGTGCAGCCTGGGTTTGCACACGATCGATACGCAGTGCCAGCTCGGGATCGATTGCCTCGATGGCATCCAATTCATCTTCGCTGTAATGATGATCGGTGTCTTCGCTGAGCAGCTTGTCCAGCGCGCCCTGAGTCGACACCAGATCCATGCGCTTGAGGGAGAACTCAGTCGTCATGCTTGTCGTTTTGTCCGAGATGTTCGGCGCGGAGACGCGCGCGCAAGCGTCTAAGGGCATCTTTTTCGAGGGAATCCTGCAGCAATACCACCGCTCGTCGTCCGCCGCCATCGAGTAGACGCAGACTGAGCACAACTACGCGAGCATGCACGTAGCAGTCAGGTGCCAGCCGCGCGCGATGCTCCTGCCCCAAGCCGTCCCACACGCGCCAACCGCCAGAGACTTCCCACACCAGGCGTAGCAGGCTCCGCCGGGTGTTGAGCAGGACATACAGGCGTAGATTGCGGTACAAACTCCAAGCAAGCAGCAAGCCGAGAAAGACCAGGCTCCAAGCGGGGAGATTCAGATAAGGCAACACGGCGGCGGCCGTGATGTGCAACAGGACAAAAAAACCCGCTAGCTGCCGCGAGGGCTTAGGTTGCAGATACAACGGCTCCACGGATCTGGGTGACGACATGCGCAATTCCAGGGTCTGTAGGGGCCATCCGGCCCATCAGGATGTCCAACAATACCTGATCAGGATACTCCAGTAAGTGCTCAAACGCTAAGCGCTCCGCAGCATCCAGACTGGCAAGCCGGTTGTCCACGAATGGCCCGAGGAGCAGGTCGAGCTCAAGCATGCCCCGCCGACAGTGCCAACGCAGGCGACCATCCGTGGTCACCTCAGATCGACCGTTTGAGCATGGCGTGCTTGATCTGTCCGATCGCGCGGGTGGGGTTGAGCCCCTTGGGGCAGACCTGTACGCAATTCATGATGCTATGGCAGCGATAAAGCTTGTAGGCATCGTCCAACTGAGTCAGTCGCTCGTCGGTGGCTTGGTCGCGGCTATCCAGCACGAAGCGCGCCGATTGCAGCAACGCGGCCGGGCCCAGGAATCGCTCCGGGTTCCACCAGTACGAGGGGCAAGCAGCGGAACAGCAACCACAAAGCACGCACTCGTAAAGACCATCGAGCTTGGCTCTTTGCTCCGGCGTTTGCAGGAACTCGACCTCAGGCTCCGGATCGGTCAGCTTAAGATAAGGCTCGGTCGCGCGGTATTGATTGTAGAAATTGCCCATGTCCACAATCAGGTCTCGCACCACGGGCATGCCGGGCAGCGGTCGGATCTCGATCGGCTGTTTGAGGCCGGCGACCTGGGTGATGCAAGCCAGGCCGTTCGTACCGTTGATATTCATTCCGTCCGAACCACATACGCCTTCCTGACAGGAACGCCGGAAACTCAAAGTTTCGTCCTGCTCCTTGAGCTTAAGCAGGGCACCCAGCAGCATCATGCCCGGTTCGATGTGCTCATCCGCCAACTCAAAGGCCTGCATGTGCGGGGCGGCAGCCCCCTCCGGGTCGTAACGATAGATCGAAAACAACATCAGTAGACCCTCTCCACCGGGGGAAACGATTCGACGGTCAGCGGCCGGGTACGTACCGGCTTGTAGTCCAGAGTGTCATTGCCGAGGAAATACAGGCTGTGGCGCATCCAGCGATTATCGTCACGCTTGGGATGATCCACCCGACTGTGTGCCCCACGGCTTTCGGTGCGTGCCAGCGCCGAGCGAGCGACCGCCTGTGCGCAGGCGACGAGGTTTTCGGTCTCAAGCGCCTCGACGCGGGCAGTATTGAAGATACGGCTATGATCCCGCAGGCAGGCCGATTCAAGCCGTTCGGCGACCGCCTTGACCTGCTGCACCCCCTCGGCAAGCACGCCTTCCTCGCGGAACACGCCCACATGATCTTCCATGACTTGCTTTAGGGCTTGGCGCACTTGTTCCGGCGTTTCGCCATCGCCACGGCGATCCCAACGCGTGAGCCGCGCCATGGCCGCTGCGACGCTATCTTCGTCCATCGGACGGTGGTAACGGTTTTCGGCCAGATATTCAATGATGTGGTTCGCCGCCGCTCGCCCGAACACCAAGATATCCAGCAGCGAGTTACCACCCAGGCGATTGGCGCCGTGCACAGAGACACAGGCACACTCGCCTGCCGCGTACAGACCCGGCACCGGCTCTTCTGGGGTATCGCGCACCGGCGTCACCACCTGACCGAAGCGGTTCGTCGGAATGCCGCCCATTGTGTAATGTGCGGTGGGATAGACCGGAATGGCCTGCTCGGCCGGATCGAGATGCAGGAAGGTCAGGCACATATCGCGAATGCCCGGCAACCGGCTCTTGACCACGTCTGCACCGAGGTGATCCACCTTGAGCAAGCAATAATCCTTGCGCGGACCGCAACCACGACCCTCCTTAACTTCGGTATAGATCGCCCGACTGACCACATCGCGCGACGCCAGATCTCTGGCATTCGGCGCATAGCGCTCCATGAAGCGTTCACCCTCACTATTCACGAGATAGCCGCCCTCGCCACGCGCGGCCTCGGTGATGAGCATGCCGCGCCCGGCGATGCCGGTCGGGTGGAACTGGATGAATTCCATATCTTGCAAGGGAACGCCTGCGCGTAACGCCATCGCCATACCGTCGCCGGTGTTGATCAACGCATTGGTGTTGGTCCGGTAAAGTTGAGCGACGCCGCCGGTGGCCAGCAGCGTGGTCTTGGCTTCAATCAGGATCGGCTCGCCAGTCTCGATGGAAAAGGCCAGCACACCCAACACGAAACCATCGGCATCCTTAATCAGGTCGACGGTGAAATATTCGTCGAAAAAATGCGTCTTGGCGCGGATATTCTGCTGATAGAGGCTATGCAGGATCGCATGGCCGGTACGATCAGCAGCGGCGCAAGTCCGCACCGCCTGTTCCTTGCCGAAATGGCGGCTCTGACCACCGAAGGCACGCTGATAGATAGTGCCGTCCTCAAGTCGGGAGAACGGCACGCCGTAGTGATCCAGTTCATAGACCACCTTGGGTGCCGCGCGGCACATGAATTCGATGGCATCCTGATCGCCCAGATAATCACTACCCTTGACGGTGTCGAACATGTGCCAATGCCAATCGTCAGACACGACATTGGCCAGTGCGGCGTTCACACCACCTTGCGCCGCCACGGTATGCGAGCGCGTGGGGAAGACCTTGGAAACCACGGCGACATTCGCATCCGCCCTCGCAAGCTGGAGTGCGGCGCGCAAGCCAGCGCCACCCGCGCCCACGATCAGGGCATCAAATTTTCTTCTTGTCAGTTTCATATTCCACTCGCGCGTAGCAGGATGTGCGCGGCCCAGAGCCCGCAGGCCAGCAGGAACACGGCGACGGCCGCCATCAGCCCGACGCGCAGGCCGAGCGGATGGGCATAATCGACGATCACGTCACGCACGCCGACCCAGGCGTGCGCCAGCAGCATGACGATAAAAACTGCCAAGGCCAGTAAGAGCAGCGGCTGTGATAGCCAATCGTGCCATTGACCCGCATTCAGGTGCGGATGAGTTGCCAATGCGCCGATGCCAAAAATGAAGAAGCCGCCCAGATAGACGGCACTCACGCGCTGTATCAGCCAGGCCCTGAGCCCGCTCAGCCCCGATTTCACAGATAGAACTCCAGTAGCAATGCACCGGCGATCACCAGCGCGAGCCCACCTACCCAGGCCGCACTCAGGTGACTGCTCCGCTTGTCCACACCCACATCGATGTCCATAAACAAGAATCGAATGCCGGCCAGCAGGTGGTGGCACAAACTCCATACGGCCAATAGTAGAAACGGCGCCAGCCAAGGCGAGGCCAGCCAGTCATGTGCCTTTGAAAATCCCGCGTTGCCGGAAAGGGAAAGTTCAAGCACATCCAGGGCGAAGGGAATGCCAATGAACAGGACAATACCCGAAACCCGGTGAGCGAAAGAAATCACGCCGGGTAGCGGCAGGCGTATCCTGCGCAGATCGAGGTAGACGGGACGTGCATTCATCGGCGACGGTCCTTGTGATCCGGTTGGGAGGCTTCGGTCGGCTTCCCGATTGGGCAATGAGTCTAGCAGAAGAGACCCGCGTGCAAGCAAGCGCCAGACCATGGCTGACAGCGCTTCCAGCCTTGTTCTACCATAACCCCATTGAGTCCAACCCCGAGACACGGAGAACCGAATGAAACCCGAGTGGAAGGCCTATCTACAAAACGACGGGGCCGAATTCGCCGACGGCGATAGCGTCGCGAGCTTCGGCAATCCCGAACGCGAGCGCCGGGTGACTATCGCGGGCAACGTGATCTGCGATCTCTCACATTACGGCCTGATCGCGGCCTACGGCGAAGACGCCACCACCTTCCTGCAGGGGCAGTTCAGCAACGATGTCCAGCTCGTCGATGCCCGTCGTAGCCAGCTGAGCAGCTATTGCACACCCAAGGGCCGCATGCTGGCGAACTTCCGCATGATCCGGCGCGAGGACACCTACTACCTGCGGCTCCCGCAGGCGCTGATGGAGCCGATGCTCAAGCGGCTGCGCATGTACGTGTTACGCAGCCGCGTGACGCTAGAGGATGCCAGCGCCAGCCTGGTCAGAATGGGCCTCTCGGGTCCGGATGCCGCCAGCTTGCTCGGCGATGCCCTGGGCACTGCACCGCCGCGGGAAATCGACGAAACCCTCACCCATGATGGCATCACCGTGGTGCGCATCATGGGCCACCACCCACGCTACGAAATCTATGGCCTGCTCGAACCGCTTCATCTCCTCTGGAACCGGCTCAATGTGCACAGCGCCCCGGTTGGTGCCGCCTGTTGGGGTCTGCTGAACATCCTGGCCGGAGTGCCCGTCATTCAGCCGGGCACCAGCGAGGCCTTCGTCCCGCAGATGGCGAACATGGAATTGATCGACGGCGTGAGCTTCCACAAGGGCTGCTACCCCGGCCAAGAAATCGTCGCGCGTATGCAATACCTCGGGAATCTCAAGCGCCGCATGTATCGCGTGCACATCGATGCCGAGTCAGCAGAGCCTGGCATGGATATCGTCGATGCCGACACGCCGGACGGCAACCCCGCCGGACGGCTGGTCGAGGCCTTCCGGCACCCTGACGGTGGCCTGGAAGGATTGGCGGTACTGCAGATCAGCAGCGTCGATAACCGTACCAAACTGCGCCTGGGCCAGGGCAAGCGCGCGCATGTGACCCTGCGCGAACTCCCCTATTCCCTGGAAGTTGCCGCAACCGGCTAAAGGGGGACCTGTACCCGCCGTACTGTCGCTCGGCTATGACTACGAGCGGCTATTACGGTGGGTGGCTACTCCGGCCGCATGTGCGGGAAGAGCAGCACATCGCGGATTGACGGCGCGTCGGCGAACAGCATCACCAGACGATCGATACCGATACCTTCGCCCGCAGTCGGCGGCATGCCGTGCTCCAGAGCGCGGATGTAGTCGGCGTCGAAGTGCATCGCCTCCTCGTCTCCCGCTTCCTTTTCCGCCACTTGGCACCTGAACCGCTCGGCTTGGTCCTCGTAATCATTAAGCTCGGAAAATCCGTTGGCCAGCTCGCGCCCGCCGACAAAAAATTCAAAACGATCGGTCACATCGGGATTCAGGGTATTGCGTCGCGCCAGTGGCGACACCTCGGTGGGATATTCGGTGATGAAGGTCGGGTCCGACAGGCGATGTTCCACCGTCTTCTCGAAGATTTCCGTCAATACCTTGCCCGGCCCGTAGCCAGGTTTGAGCGCGATGCCCAATCCCTGCGCCAAAGCGCGTAGGCGTTCCGGGTCGTCGAGTTGCTCGATTGTGATCTCTGGATTGTAGTGCAGCACGGATTCGCGCATCGTCAGGCGTGCGAACGACTTGCCAAAATCGTAGAGCTCGCCCTGATAAGGCACCTGAGTGGTGTCCAGCAGCGCGGCGGCCATCTCGCGCAACATCGTTTCAGTCAGATCGATCAAATCCTCGTAGGTCGCATAGGCCTGATAGAACTCCAACATGGTGAATTCGGGGTTGTGCCGAGTCGACACGCCCTCATTGCGGAAGTTTCGATTGATCTCGAACACCCGCTCGAAACCGCCCACCACCAGGCGCTTGAGATACAGCTCGGGCGCCACGCGCAGAAACAAGGGCATGTCCAGCGCATTGTGATGCGTTACGAACGGCCGCGCGGTGGCCCCGCCAGGGATGACCTGCATCATCGGCGTCTCGACCTCCAGGAAATCGCGCGCACTCATGAAGTCGCGAATGAACTGCACGATTCTGGAACGCAAGCGAAAGGTCGCGCGCGACGGTTCGTTCATGATCAGATCTAGGTAGCGCTGGCGATAGCGCGCTTCCTGATCGGTCAGGCCGTGAAACTTCTCGGGCAGAGGCCGCAAGGCCTTGGTCAATAGCCGAATACCGTCAACGCGTACGCTGAGCTCACCGGTCTTGGTTTTGACCAGTTGTCCCTCGACACCGAGGATGTCGCCGATATCCCAGCCCTTGAAGTCCTGATAGACATCGCCCAGCACGTCGCGCTGCAGATACAGTTGGATGCGGCCCGACATATCGAGCAGTTGCGCGAAGCTCGCCTTGCCCATCACGCGCTTGAGCATCATGCGACCCGCTACGCGAACGCGTAGGTTACGGGCCTCCAGCGCCTCGGCCTCGATCTCGTCGTATTCCGCATGCAGCTCGCCGGCCAAGTCATCCCGGCGGAAATCGTTGGGGAAGGCCTCCCCCGTCTCGCGCAGCCTGTCGAGTTTCTCGCGACGCTGGGCAATCAGTTTATTTTCATCGAGTTGAGAGTCATTGTTCATGTCATTGATGATCTAGTTGTCGCGCCGATCACGGCTGGCGTCGGCGCGCGATGATTGGGGTGCATTCGGTCACAGCCCGCTCTTGAGGGCCGCTTCGATGAAAATATCGATGCCGCCATCGAGCACCGATTGCGTATTGCCGATTTCGATATTCGTGCGTAGATCCTTGATCCGCGACTGATCCAGCACATAGGAACGTATCTGATTACCCCAGCCGATATCCGACTTGGTATCTTCGATCGCCTGCTGCTCGGACTGCCGTTTTTGTATCTCCAGCTCATAGAGCTTGGCCTTAAGCTGCTTCATCGCGGTTGCGCGGTTTTTATGCTGCGAGCGATCGTTCTGACACTGCACCACGACGCCAGAAGGCATGTGCGTGATGCGAATCGCCGACTCTGTACGGTTGACGTGCTGTCCGCCCGCACCGCTCGCGCGGTAAGTATCAACCTTCAAATCGGCCGGATTGATCTCGATGTCGAAATCGTCGTCCACCTCGGGCGACACGAACACCGCCGCAAACGAGGTATGGCGCCGATTACCGGAATCGAAGGGTGATTTACGCACCAGACGGTGCACGCCGGTCTCGGTACGCAGCCAACCATAAGCATACTCACCCTCGAAGCGCACGGTCGCACTCTTGATGCCCGCCACTTCGCCCGGAGATACCTCGATCAGCTCCGTGGTAAACCCGCGACGCTCGCCCCAGCGCAGATACATGCGCAGCAGCATATCCGCCCAGTCCTGCGCCTCGGTGCCGCCAGAACCCGCCTGAACGTCGAGGAAGGCATAGGCGCCATCCATCTCGCCAGAAAACATGCGCCGAAATTCGAGCGTGCCGACGCGCGCCTCGTAGGCGTCGAGGTCCTGTTCAACCGAGGCGACCGCCTCCGTGTCCGTCTCGGCCTCGGCCAGCTCGAGCAACTCTTCCCCGTCGACAAGCCCCGCACTCAGCTCATCAATCGTTTCGACGACGGTTTCAAGCTGTGCCCGTTCCTTGCCTAAGCTTTGCGCCCGCTCCGGATTGGCCCAAACTGCTGCATCCTCGAGTTCACGACGCACTTCTTCCAGACGCTCACGCTTGACATCGACGTCAAAGATACCCCCTGAGGGCATCCAGACGCCCCCGCAGGTCACGAATCCGCTGATAGACGGGGTTGAGTTCCATACGGCATTCCCTTGAGCGAAAAACTGCGGATTCTACAGCAACGCGCTAGGCAAGGGGATCTCGCACACCACCGGCTGGCGAGGCTTCACCGCCATGAACTTGCGCGTGTCCTGCGTGGTCTGATCGGTTCAGATACCACATCGGCCTACCACCAGCATGCCCGAACCATCACCCACAGCCACCAAACAGTCAGCTCATGCCCGCTTGTGGGCGCTGCGCCACCGCTTTATCCGCACTGCACGCATCCGCGACAGCCTGCTGGGCGGACTGGTACTCGGCAATTGGATCTTGTTGTTCGACATGCACCAGCACCTACTGCGCGCATCCTCACCTCTGCTGGTCTGGCTGGTCTGGGCGCTCGATTACATTGTCCCGACACTATTTGCTTATCTTGGGCTGTTGGCCTTTTCCGATTAATCGAAGAAGACCGGCGAGTGTTCTGCAAGTGGCAAAGTGCGAGACGCTAGCGCCTAGGCCATATACCTATGAATTGACACTCGTCTCGTCGCGTTCATCCACGGCAAGGTCGTAACCTTCGATCACCAATTGTGGCTTACACACACCACGGTAGTCGTTGATACCCAGTCTGAAGGCGAAACGTACCGTGCCTGCGCCACCATCAAACGGCATGCCATGGTCCGCATAATTGAAGGCAATTGCCTCGTGCAGCTGACCGTCGCGCGGATCGCGCAACTGTAGTCTCAGATGCCGCTGCCCAACCTCGCGGGCGGACGCCACCGCAAACAGGCCGTCGAACAAGGGCTCTGGAAACCCCTGCCCCCAGGGACCCCCCGCCCGTAACGCCTCAGCCGCTCTCAAATCGAATTCTCCCGGCATCAGCTCGCCATCGCTCCACAAGACGGGCTGCAATGCCTCGGCATCGGCATGCCGCGTCACTGTCGCCGCGAAGCGCTCGGTAAATTCATCCAGTCGCGTAGCATCGAGCGTCAGCCCCGCCGCCATCGCATGTCCGCCGAAACGCACCAACAGACCAGGCTGCTCGGCATCCATCGTGGCCAGCACATCGCGCACATGCACACCCGGCACCGAGCGCGCAGAGCCCTTGAGAAAACCATCACTCCCCGGCGCCAACACCACGGTCGGTCGATGGAAACGGTCCTTGACGCGTCCCGCCACGAGACCCAAAACGCCCTCATGCCAATCGGCTTCGTAAAGACAAATCCCGGCCGGCAAGTTGCGCCCATCCCAGCGCGCGATCGCAGATTCGACTGCCGCGACGGCTTCCTCGCGGACACCTTGTTCGATCGCGCGACGGTCGCGATTGAGCGCATCGAGCTGGGCGGCGAGAGCATTGGCGCGCTCGGGATCATTCGTCAGCAGGCATTCGATGCCGATCGACATATCATCCATACGACCCGCAGCGTTAAGCCTCGGACCGACGAAAAACCCCATATCCATTGCCGCGACCTGCGTCGCTTCACGACCTGCGACCCGCAATAATGCAAGAATGCCCGGACATGCTCGGCCGGCACGAATACGGCGCAGGCCTTGTTCGACAAGAATGCGATTATTGCGATCAAGCGTCGCCACATCGGCCACCGTGCCGAGCGCGACCAGATCAAGCAAATCGCCCAGACGCGGCTCAGGAAGGGCATCGCCGAACCAGCTGACATCGCGCAAGCGCGCACGCAGTGCACTCATCAGGTAGAAAATCACGCCGACGCCGGCCAATGCCTTACTCGGAAATGGATCGCCGACCTGATTTGGATTAATGATGGCCTCCGCCGGCGGCAGCGAATCACCCTGCAGGTGGTGATCCGTCACCAACACCTTGATCCCGGCGGCCTGCGCCGCGCGTACGCCATCGTGCGCCGCAACGCCGTTGTCAACGGTAACAATCAGTTGCGGTTGCAAGGGCAGCGCGGACGCCACCAACGCTGGTGTCAGGCCATAACCTTGCTCAAAGCGATTGGGCACAAGATAGTCCAGATGCCGCGCACCCATCGCGCCGAGCGCACGAATCGCCACGGCCGTGCTGGTCGCACCGTCGGCATCGTAATCGCCAACAATCAATATGCGCCACTGCTCCGTCAGCGCCGTTTCCAGCAAGTTCACTGCCCGCTCGATGTCTTTGAAGAGACGATAATCGGCGATCCCCGCAAGCCCCAGTTCAAGCGTGTCGGATCGCACCACGCCTCGGTTGGCGTAAATGCGTCGCAAAATCGAATGCAGATCTCCGGGCAGATCCTCTATGCGCGCTGGTTGCCGCCGCCGCAGGGTCGGTGGCGTCCTCATGTCGCCCCCAGTGACTCGGCCAGCGGCCGTGGGCGACGCCAACGCGAAAATAATCTCCGCCGGCGCTGTATCTGCCAACACCGTCCATCCGCGTGCAAAACCATCGAGGTGATCTCGCCCGAAACAACGCCCTCATGCAACCGGGCAAACCAATCCGCATCCAGGTTCAATAATGCCTGCTCCCAGGCCGGTAGATCGTCATAAGCGGCCGATTCGGCCAAAGCATCCAGCACGAGCAACAAACGCCCCTCCCTGGTCGGGTCAAGGGCGGTCAGCGAAGGCGGCTCCAATTCGATGCCTGCTGCCTTGGCAAAACCTGCGAGCAATGCGCCTTGCCCCATCACTCGCGTCATGCCTCCGCCATCCAAGCCTGCCTCCCGCCCTTGCCCCCAACACCATAAACTGTTGATTGGCGGCTCGCCCCGCGCCTCCCGCGCCTGATTGACCGGGTGTTGGTATAAAAGCATCTCGATTTCGGTCAGGCGCCTACGCCAACCCTCCGTGCTGTTATTCGGCATCCATTCGCGGTGCAAATCCCGCCCGATCACGGCTTCCAGCATCGGCACGTCTGGCGCCTCGCCCACTGGCACCTGCAGATACCAAGCATTCGCCGCGCCCAGATGAAAATGCCAACCCTCCCCGCCCAAGGTGCTTTCCAGGTTGCTCACCAGCTCCTGGGCTTCATCAAGTCGTAGGGCGAAACGCCCGCTGTCATGTATCACCGCGCCATTGGCATCGGCCTGTAGATGCACTGGGTCGGCACAAACCCAGTCTCCTTCTGGTGGCAGGTTCAGACCTTGCGCCAAGGCCCGGTAGCCCGCAGCCGGCAATTTCGCGCCCCGCCAACCCAACAAGGCAGCAGCGGAAAGAGCGGACAGTTCGTATTCATCCTGCTCGAAGGGTGTGCCATTGAGCAAAACCCTCAGTTCTGCGGCCTCGGGATGCCAGTTGTAGTCCCGTTGCCATATCGGCAATCGGCGCAGCAACCCGGGAATGATCAAATGCAGATGCATGGAGTTTGGGGTATCGCATATATTGGCGGTGGCATAGTCTATCGCCTTGAGATCAATGGGAGGCAAAGACCACGGCATTTGAAGACCACACGGGGACGACGACCCATCAAACAACACCTCCCAAGATATAAATGTGGCACTCCCGGGGCGATTGGCATATAGTCAACGACAGCGGCAGATATTGATATTGGCAGTTTCAGCAAGTTCCTTCCCGGTTACCTCCTGAACCACCTCTCCTCTACCTGTACGCGAACCAATCCATTTGTTTCATTTTTCAAAGGTATATCAAGCATGGCGACAGGCACTGTGAAGTGGTTTAACGAATCCAAGGGCTTTGGCTTCATCTCCCAGGACAATGGCGGCGCGGATGTGTTTGTGCATTTCAGCGCGATCCAGGGCTCTGGCTTCAAGACCCTGACCGAAGGTCAGCCAGTCAGCTTTGACGTGGAGAACGGCCCCAAGGGTCCGCAGGCGAGCAACGTCTCCGCGCAGTAAACGCCTCGTGAAGCCGTGCCGGTGTTCATGCACCGGGACGGTTGCGTATCGGGCCGGTGCCGTCCCTTCCGATAACGAAGGGCCTATGCATCCGGCCCGATTCGCATTTCCAGCCGCTAAAGCCACCACGCCTGGTGCAGCTCGGCGGCATCGTTCACATTCATCATTCGGGGGCTCACCGATGAAAACACTCTTCGTCGGCAACCTTGCGCCGCAAACCACGGAAAACGACGTCAAGGAACTTTTCTCGGAATACGGGACCGTTCGCAAGCTCGAACTACCGCGCGATGTCTTCTCGGGCAAGTGCAAGGGTTTCGCCTTTGTAGACATGGAAGGACATGAAGCGCGTGCCGCGATGGCAACCCTCGACGGCAAAACTTTTTTGGGCAACAGCCTCAAGGTTCGGGACGAAAAACCCAAAACCAAGGGACGCGGCCGGCGCTGACGCTGCGACGATAATTACAAGCTCGGCCCCGGACAAATCTCCCCTCGGGCCGGGCGACCGTCAAAACAGAGCATTACCTAAGCGAACGCAACAACCTACGCAACACCCCTATTTCCATCCTCGCAAATGCCGGAACGGCACGACCCACCCCACACTCGACATAGGGCCACGACTACCCTCCGCCCCCCTCCCAACGAATGCAATTACGGCCCGCCTGTTTTGCCTGATAAAGCGCGCGATCTGCCCGCTCGAATAGCGCCTCTATCCGCACATCCTCTGCCTGGCAGGCTGTCGCGCCGATACTGACTGTCATACGCAACTGCTCGCCTTCACGCGGGGTCAGCCGAAGATTCTCTATGCAGACACGTATGCGTTCACCCACCGTCTGCGCCTCGGATACCGGACAATCCTCCAACACGATGCCGAACTCTTCACCGCCGAGCCGACCGAATAGATCGACATCGCGCAGTTCCGATCCAACCGCCTTCGCAAAGGCGCGTAAAGCACCATCACCGCCCAGATGGCCGAATCGGTCATTGATTTTCTTGAACCAATCGATGTCTAAAATCATCAGCCCCATCGGCCGCCGCTGCCGCTGCGTGCGCTGCAACGCCGCCGTGGCGCGCTCGAAAAACACCCGACGATTGCAAATGCCAGTCAGTTCATCGGCGGTTGCCAGTACACGTAAGCGGCGTTCCAGCTGCTTACGCTCGGTCAGATCCCGAATAACGCCCTCGACCGCGATGTAATTGCCTTCGTCGTCAAACAGGGCATGCGAGCTGATCGAGACATCTACCAATTGCCCTTGCTTGCCGCGTAGTCGAACCTCGTAATCGGCGATACGCTTATCTCGCAGAAGCACCTCGATCAACGCGTCACGGTCTTTCGGGTCGGCATAGAATATGCTCGAATCCCGTCCCAGCAATTCGTCGCAGTGGTACCCTAGAATGCGCTCCACGGCTGGACTCGCCATCAGCAGCTTGCCCTGTGCATCGATACGGTAGTAGATATCCGTGGTGTTCTCGAATAGCCGAACAACGTTGCGTTCAGTTTCGCGTAGATAGGTCTTCATCCGACGGCGCGTAATATCCACCGCCACAGCAACTACCCCGTCCTCCGGCAACGAGGCCGCAGTAGCTGAAATGCTCACGCCACGCAACTCGCCACGACAGGTTCGGATCAACATTTCAACACCGCGGTAACGCCGCGCCTTGTCCTCAAGGCGACTCAGGCGCTTGGCGATGCGTACGCGGTCCAGCGGGTGTACAAAATCAAGAATCGATCGTCCTAGTACGGCGTCAGGTGAATCTGCCTCCAGCATTTCCAGAGCGGCAGGATTCACATACCTCAATACCGCGCCCCGCACACGTACAACCGGCACAGGAAGGCCATCAAAGGCCAAATTTTCCGCATCCCCTACCGTCATGCTATCGCCCATCTGGCCACTTCCTCTATCGTCCTTTGGCCTTGGCAACATCTCATCTGGATGCGACACACGCCCCGCCCACGCGACAGTTTAACGTCCACCGGGCGCCATGCCCAAAACTCTGATCGAATGGAAGATGCTTGCTAAGCCGTGACTCAGAAAATCTGGGCAATCGGATAAGTCAAATCGCAGCATGATCGCGAGCGATGCCTTTCCCGAAGATGGATGTAATGACGAGTCCAAAAGCCCGTTGGCACCATATGCCGTTAATTCAATTCCACCTCGACGAAATGATCTCGGCGGTCATCCACCAGGGGAATCATGCCTTGCAATTTCTCACGCCCCTCGATACTGGAGTCATTGATCACGACACCGTCCAGTGTCACGTGAATCACATGTTCCGGCTTCGCCCGAATGCGCTTGATTGTGATGTGGTAGAAGGTGTCGTGAAAGCGATATTGGATTTTGTACGAGGCCCAATCGGCTGGGATACACGGCGCAATGCGCAGATGATCCCCTTCCAAATGCAAGCCCAGCAAGGTTTCAACGGCCAGCCTGTACATCCACCCTGCCGCCCCGGTATACCAAGTCCAACCTCCCCGGCTGGTGTGAGGCGATGCGCCATAAATATCAGCGCACATGACGTACGGCTCAACTTTGTAGCGTTCAATATCTTGAGGCTGACTACCGTGATGGATAGGGTTGAGCATGGTGAATAATTCCCACGCACGCTCATTTTCGCCCAGCATGGCAAATGCCGTCGTGGCCCATATCGCGGCATGGGTATATTGCCCACCGTTTTCGCGCACGCCGGGCACGTAGCCCTTGATATAACCCGGTTCAAGGTCTGATGTGTCGAAGGGCGGATCAAGCAGCTGAATCAACTGTGCATCCCGCCGCACCAGGTGTTTGTCTACCGCCTCCATCGCCTGAATCGATCGCGCCGGATCACCGCCGCCTGAAATGATGGCCCAACTCTGACTGATCGAATCGATTCTGCACTCGTCATTTTCGACCGAACCCAGGGGTGTGCCATCATCGAAATAGGCTCGTCGATACCATTCACCATCCCAGGCATGGGCCTCGATGTGGGTGCGCAGTTGCGAGGCCTGATCTGTGCAAAGAATGGCAAAAGCTGCGTCGTCCCGACTATGCGCCAAGCTGGCAAACTGCTGCAGGTTGTCATACAGAAACCACGCCAGCCAAACGCTTTCACCCTTACCATCGCGACCGACGAGATTCATGCCATCGTTCCAGTCGCCGCAGCCCATCAGCGGCAATTGGTGCTCGCCGAAACGCAAACCGTGTTTGAGTGCGCGTACGCAATGTTCATAAAGGCTTGCCCCTTCGGCCGAACGTTGCGGATGATCGTAGTAAGCCTCCTCTTCCGGATTCAATTCGCGGCCCTCGATAAAATGCACGCACTCGTCGAGTACGCCCGTATCGCCGGTCGTGAGCACATATCGGCAGGTTGCATACGGTAGCCACAAATAATCATCGGAAAAATGGGTACGCACACCCTGTCCACCGGGCGGGTGCCACCAGTGTTGCACGTCACCCTGGAGAAACTGGCGCTCAGCGCACCGGATTAACTGTTCGCGGGCAAGCCAGGGTGTCGCATGGATCAGCGCCATGGTGTCCTGCAATTGGTCACGGAACCCGTAGGCACCACCAGATTGGTAGTAGCCACTGCGGCCCCAGAGTCGACATGAAAGTGTCTGATAAAGCAGCCAGCCATTCGCCATGACATCCAGTGCCGGGTCCGGTGTTTCCACGCGCACCGCGCCCAGGGTGTGGTTCCAATATTCCCACACCGATTCCAATGCCTGCCTTGCACCGGCTTCGCCACCGAATCGCTCGATGAAATACTGTGCTTCGTTGCTATCCTGCGCTGCCCCGAAAACGAACACGATCTCGCGTTCTTGCCCATCGGCGAGTTCGATTTGAGCCTGGATCGCAGCACACGGATCAAGTCCTGCACCGGTCTTGCCCGACAAACGCTTGCGTCGCATGGCTGCCGGGCGGCTCAAAGAGCCGTTACGACCGATGAATTCGGTCCTGTTTCCGGTCACAGAGCGTGATCGCTCGCTGAGATGCCCCCCGCCGACATGGGCAAAGACAACCCGATTGGCGCATTCGCGGCCATACGCATTGCGGGCAAACATCGCCCCGCTGCGCAGATCCGTTTCGGTCACGATGTGCATGAGATTGGCATGTCGCCATTCGCCCAGCACCAATTCCCAATAACCGGTCAATGACAACTTGCGCGCCCGCCCAGA
Organism: Acidihalobacter yilgarnensis; assembly: GCF_001753245.1. Lineage (NCBI taxonomy): Bacteria > Pseudomonadati > Pseudomonadota > Gammaproteobacteria > Chromatiales > Ectothiorhodospiraceae > Acidihalobacter > Acidihalobacter yilgarnensis. Next base: position 1,978,685 of record NZ_CP017415.1, read on the forward strand.
ATGGTTGCGCAACTTGACCACCATGAACTTCACCGGGGCATCCATGGCGACGTAGGTAAACATTTCAGAGGCAATGCCGGCTTCATAATGCTCGAAGGCGCTATAGCCAAATCCGTGCCGACATACATACCCGGATTGGCCACGGGCAGGCATCGGCGTCGGCGACCAGAACGTACCGGTTTCCTCATCACGGATGTAGAGTGCTTCTCCGCTACTGTCAGATATCGGATCGTTATGCCAGGGCGTCAGTCGGAATTCGTGCGCGTTTCCCACCCAGGTATACGCGCTCCCACCCTCGCTCACCACGGTGCCAATGTACGGGCTGGCAATAACGTTAACCCACGGTGCCGGCGTGGTCTGACCCGGCTCAAGCGTGATGACATATTCATGCCCGTCGGGTGTAAATCCCCCCAGGCCGTTACAGAAAATACGCTCGCGCGGCGACAGCGGATTGACCGGTTCGGCAACCGGAGGCAGCCAGGGCTCAAGAAGATCCGATACCCGCTCTGGCGATACCCGGCGATCTAATGTCTCGACCAATATTTCAGCCGCATCGGTGAGTACAACGCGAGCGACTGTCTGCAGCAAGACCCGCTCATCCTCTGAAAGATCTTCTGCGCGGCGAACGAAGACGCCACCCGGTTTATCGATGATTTGCGCATCAGGGCCCGCGTTGATCAGTCCCATGATTTGGTCGTGTAGCACTGCCCTGTAGCCTGAGAAATTTTCGTTCACGATGATCAGATCTGAAGCCAAGCCCTTCATCCGCCAATAAGCATGAGCTTGCAATATCTGCTTGACCAACTCGATTCGATTCAGATCACCGATGTGCAGCAGGATGATCGGCAGATCACCGGAGATAGCAAAGCGCCACAGCCCGGACTGCCTCAACTGGTTGCGGGCAATGACGCTGGGCGCAGCGCGGCGCAATGCATTGCCGTGAATGACGGAGCTGGCCAGGCGACCATAGACCTGGGCATCGGCCTCGCTTGCGTTGAGATGACGCAACACTTCCTGGCTCTGGAACCAGGCCATTTCAAATGCACGCTCAACGAAGTGGCGATCGCAATATTTCTCAAGCAAAATCAAGGCCCCTTCGCGCGTATCTGCAACACCGGAAATGATCTGCACGGTCGCCGATTCATCGGGAGACAGCGTAAGCGTGCGACGGATCGATACGATGGGATCGAGCACCGAGCCATCGGTGTTCGACAATTGCTTCCGACTACCGGCGTTATCCAGCATCACCGGGTTGCTCGCCGTTCGGCCACGCCCGATGAATTGAGCCCGGTCAGTTTCAAAAGACGGCTCGTCTATCGTCGCGCCGGGCGCCGCAAACAAGTGAAACATCCACGGCACCTGCTCCCCTGGGGTGCGGCGTCGCCGCGTGCAGAGGATCGCCTGCCGGTCTGACAAAATTTCAGTTTGCACGAACAGGTTACTGAAGGCGCGGTGGGCAAGGTCGGCATGCAATGGCGCCAACACAACTTCCGCGTAACTCGTCACCTCAATATAACGAATCCTGGATGAATGATTGGTGAGCGTAACCCGGCGGATTTCGACGTCGTCTTCCGGCGAAACGCTGATCTCGGTGTGTGTTTCGATCCTGCGATCACGCCGCCGGTATTCGGCCCGCGCCTGCACGAAGATGGCCTCGTAGTGATCGGCTTTCTGCAAGGTGGGCTGATACGCATTTGACCAATAACGTCCCGTATCGAGGTCGCGCAGGTAAATGAAAGTCCCCCTGTCATCCGAGGTGGCGTCCTCGCGCCAACGGGTGACGGCCAGGTCGCGCCAGCGACTGTAACCGCCACCGGCATGGGTCGCCATGACGTGATAACTGCCGTTGGACAACAAATGGACTTCAGGTATCAGCGTGTTCGGGTCGGTGAACACACGTATGTTCGCGCCTGTTTCTTCTGCAGGGCGCGCAGCGGCACTGACCTCAGCCGCATGCGGATGCAAAGTCGCGCCCTTCTTCGGCACACGCTCCTGCAGTAATAATTGCGTCGCCTGTACGAACGGATCGGACAAAAATCGGCGCTGCATCGGCTGATCGAGCAGCACATGCGCAAAGGCCAGTAAGCTCATGCCTTGGTGGTGCGCCATGAATGACCGCACGATGGCATATTGCCTACCCCTCGGGACTCGGGATGGGGTGTAGTCGACCGCTTCGTAGAAGCCATAGCCGCCGAGGAAATCCTGGGCGGCCATGGCCTGCAGGTTGATACACGCTTTCCGCGGCATCACCGTCAGCGCCAGCGCGCTGGCGTAGGGCGCGATGACCAGATCGTCTCCCAGACCGCGCTTAAATCCCAGCCCAGGCACACCGAACGCCCGATATTGGTAGACCTGATGCATATCGGTGGCGTTATAGCAGGACTCGGAAATGCCCCAAGGCACTGCGCGTTGGCGACCGTATTCGATCTGGCGAGACACGGCCGCCTTACAAGTCTGTTCCAGCAAGGTGTTCGCGTAACTCGGCATGATCAACTGCGGCATCAGGTACTCGAACATCGAGCCGCTCCACGAAATCAGACTCACGGCCCCACCATGACTGGTCAGCAAACGACCAAGCGAGAACCAGTGTTTTTGTGGGATTTGACCCTGCGCGATGAGCAAAAAACTGGTCAGGCGCGCCTCGGATGCCAGCAGATCGTAGCAAGCGGGATCGCGGCGCCGCTCGCCTACGTCATAGCCGATAGCCAGCAAACCGCACGACGTATCGTAAAGAAATTCAAAGTCCATCATCGCCAGTGCGTGGCAACGATCCACCAAATCATCAATAGTTTTAAGCCGTTCCTCCGCACGCTTATAACGGGATATAGGTGTCCCCACTTTGTGGCCGGCAACGCTTTCTCTGCCTAATTCCGCCAGGGTCGGCACCCTCTTGAAGTGCTCTGTCTCGGGCGTCAAAAATCCCAGCTCATCTCGAAGTGCGCGGGATTGCTGATCGAATGCCTGCGCCCAGTAATAGAGCTCGCCATCGATATCACACTCAGTGGGCAACCAGGCAACCAGTCCACCGGCAGTCCGGTGGATCTCTTCCAGCAGATCTTCGACGACAGAAAGCGCCTGGGGTGGCCCATTTACCGTGAACGGATGGAGTATGTCCTGCAGAAGCTTGATTTGGTTCGCAAGATCCGGAAGGGGAATCGCGGGCAGATGTTCGGCCAGTACTTGCAATGTATCGTGCAGTCCCTGAAACGCATTAGCGGACAGGATGGGCCGATCTTTCAGCTCGATCAGGCCTGCCTGCAAGGTGAGCAGGCTACCCGCCAGATTGCCACTATCCACCGAAGAGACATATTGCGGGTGCATCGCTTGCAGCGTGTGCGTGTCATACCAGTTATAGAAATGGCCTCGGTAGCGCTCCAGTTTTTCCATCGTAGCCAGCGTGTTTTCAACACGGCGTAGACAGTCTCCGGCGGACAGATATCCGAAGTCATACGCGGCCAAATCAGACAGCAGCGCCATGCCCATGTTGGTGGGCGAGGTGCGCGACGCGATGACCGGCGCCGGATATTCCTGGAAGTTGTCTGGTGGCAACCAGTTGTCCTCCTCGCCGACGAAATCCGCGAAGAAGCGCCAGGTTCGCCGAGCCGATGTTCGCAAGAATGCCCGTTGATCACCGGTCAAATCCGGCGCTGGAATCACGAGTGGCAAACTGATCCACCAGCCTACGACCGGCGATATCAGCCAGAGCATCAAGACTGGAGCCCAGAAAATCCATTCCGCCGACCGGATCTGCCCAAAAGGCCATGCGCCGATCAGAATCGCGGCCAGCACGAGCGCCATCGCCGGTGCGATCCACATTTCCTTGGAAAAATCAGCCAGTGACCGGCTAGCGTTGCGAATTGAGTAGGATCGCAGTTGCCAGAGCAACAATCCGCGTCGCGTGACCAACATTCGCATGCCCGAACGCATGATCGCATCCAGGCAAATCAGCGCCTCATAAGGCAAAAACACCACCGTCAGCAAGGCGAGCGCGAGGGGCCGCCCTGCGGACTTACTGGTCAAGATCAGATGCACCAGCCAGTCCCGTTCTGCAGGTTTCCGGATGAGGTCGATCAAGATTCCCAGCAAGATGGGCGCAAACAACACACCCGTGACCAGCAGCGTCCAGAACCATGCTGACCCTGCCCCCAAAGCCAACCACCTGCCAGCAAAGCAAGCAGCGCCGGCGATACCAGGCTGCGCCTAAGGTTGTCGAACAGTTTCCACAGCGACAAAGCGCTAAGTGGATTGGGTTGCCGCTTCGGCTTCGCACCATTGGGTCCGGGTACGCGCGGGAGCAGCCAGCCAGCCAGCTGCCAGTCGCCGCGTATCCAGCGGTGCCGACGGCTGATCTCGATGGCATAACTGGCCGGATGGTCTTCAATGAGATCGACATCGGTCACCAGTGCCGAACGCGCATACCCGCTTTCGAGCAAGTCGTGACTGAGGATGAGATTCTCCGGAAAGCGACCATCAACGGCCTGACGAAAAGCATCCACATCGTAGATACCCTTGCCGATGAATGCCCCCTCCCCGAAAAGATCCTGGTAGACATCAGAAACTTCGCGCGTGTAGGGATCGATGCCTGACTCGCCGGAAAACAGCTTCGTAAAGCGTGACTGACCGGCGCTGGTCAGGCTGATCGAGGCGCGCGGCTGCAGGATTGCGTAACCTTCGACAATGCGCCCCTTGTCTGCGTCATACACCGGTCGATTGAGCGGATGGGCGAGATTGCCTATCAAGGTGCGTGCGGAGTCGCGGGGTAGTTGCGTGTCCGTATCCAAGGTAATGACATATTGGACCGAACCGAGAATGGATTGATCGCCGACGATGTCCGCGAAGGCAGTTCGCGCGCCACCTCGCAGCAAGGCGTTGAACTGCTCTAACTTGCCGCGCTTGCGCTCATAACCCATCCACACCCGCTCGATTGGATTCCACATTCGCGGACGATGAAACAAATAGAAAATGCCTGGACGATCTTCCTGGTAACTTTCATTGAGCGCCTGGATCGCTGCGCGTGCGTGGGCGAGCAAAGGCGCATCCTCATCCTCTGGCAGCGATTGCTCAGGCGCATCACCGAAATCTGTCAGTAGAGCGAAGAACAGATTGGGATCGCGATTGCCGAGATATCGAATCTCTAAGGCTTCAATAAGGCTATCAACATCTTGCGATCGGCTCAGCAAAGTGGGAACGACCACCATGGTGCGGTGATCATCCGGAATGCCCTTCGAGAAATCCAGCCGGGGCAACGCACGTGGCGGCAAGATTAAGTGTGACCAACTGATTCACCAGCTGGATAGCGAGCGCCGAGCTTCCGATCAGGGTGGCAATTGCAAAAAACCCGATGCGCCAATCTCCCAGCCCGGATGCATTGAAGGAAATAAGCGCCCACGCGGTTGCCAGTGAGGTGAACAGGAAGATCGGGCTGAGGTAAAAAAACAGGCCGAAACGTCGACTCGCCCGACTGGCCTGCAATGTCCACGGCAGACGGAAACCGACCGCTCGCTCCAGATCAGGACGTCCGTTATCTATCAGGTAATAACCGACATGTGCGCTGCGGTCCTGGGTACTTAATTGCTCTACCGCGGTTTGCGCGAGAACAATGGCCTCGCGCGCCACCGCCCATTCACTACGGGCGCTGCGCCTCGACAGATCTTCAATGACATGCCGGTAACGGTCGCGCGTGGCGAAATCCTGACTGGCGTACAGATCCATCGGGTCTTCGCGCAAGATCTGTTCGACGACACTGAGAGACTCGACGTAAATCCTCCAGTCCATTGCGCCGATGAAACGCAAACTCCCGATGCTGTTTGCGATGGATATTTGGTTGGTTGCGGCCGCGCGACCGGCAGCTTCTGACAACTGCGTCGCCGTCACCCCCTGTTCGTGCAATTTCTGCTCGACCCAGATTTGAACGAACGCCATGGCCGATCCCTGTGCCTGGAGTCGCGCGTAGAATTCCTCCACAAACGGGGCAGTCAACGGCACATCGGCACTGGCAAACTCAGCCAGCAACTGGATAAGCTGTTTGGGTTCGCTTTCAGCCGTCGCGAGCATACGGTCGGCCCAGGATATCGCCGCGTCGATATCCTCGCGCCGACGCACGATACGTAGTCCAACGCGGCGCAGATTTTCCAGTAACGCCAACTGCAGCATGATTGGAAATGCCCACAACTCACCCAGTTTCAAGGGTTCAGCGGTCTGGTAGGCAGTGATGAATTGGGTGGCATTGTCACTGTCGACTCGGCCATCCATGTGCGAAATCAGCTCCAGTGCCAGGTCATAGATACGAGGGAAGCCCGCTGACGGGCCACTGGCCAGTCGTGGCAACTGTCGACTATAGCCGCGCGGCAAATGGCGACGCGCCAAGGCAATTTGCTGTTCGATGAGATAAAAATTGTCGAGCAACCAAGCCTCTGCCGCGACAATTCGCTGTCCTGGCGAGACTGCAGCTGTCACGACGTCATACGCAGCCAGCAGAACACGTTCATTGTCCACCAGCCGCGGTAGCAAGCTATCCGGCCCCGGATGTGGGTCGATTTTATGTTGTCCGGCCAGTGTGACCGCGTGACGCTTCAGTTGTTCGATGCTGAACAGCTCTGAGCGCAACAGCTCAGTATCATGATCGTCACGCAGCACATGGCGCGCACGCGCCATCAACCCGAATTCCTTGATTGTTATGACATTCTCCTTACCCGAGCGTTGGGTGTCAGCAATGAGGTGATTCCAGCCAGATCCTTGGGAACTTAAAACCGCCAACGATTCGATAACTGTTCAATAGACGTTTCTCAACGGTGTAGCTTTGAAACGACGTTTTGTCCGCAAGACATGACAGACTATTCCTGATCGGTAACGTCAGCTCATTTATTTCTTAAGGCAGGGATGGGTCAAGCGCACGGAGATCGATGCTGGTATGCGCCCGGTGTGACGAGCATCGAAATCAATGCATCAAGGAGTTGGAGCGAGCGGACAAGGAGCTGCCACCGTGCCAACGAGATTCTGCGCACGGCCAGCGTTTTTTACGCAGGCGGAACTCGACTGCAAACTCAAGTCGTAACGACCTATATTGATCGACATCGCGAGACCTACGGGGTCGAGCCGATCTGCCGCGTGTTGCAGGTCGCCCCGTCGGATATCGTCGCCGTGTCGCACGACTGCGATACCCGAGTTGTACAGTGCTTGTGCCCACAGCGCGATGCGGTGCTGTTGCCCGCTAGTATGGACGGCCCTTGGCTCAGCGCGGCCAACTACACTAACGGAAAATGGCACGCTACCGATCTCCCGTCTCCGAAAGCTTTCAACTGTGGCCTCTCCTGCCGACACAACGCTTGCGCCTGTGGACATCGTGTCTGGAACCGGCACCCCGAAGGCGGGTTCATCGGGCTCGGCAGATCGCCCTTGAGCAGGATGCGTCGTTTACGGCGCTCGCTGTCCAGTTCGGGTACCGGGACGGCCGAAATCAGTGCTTGCGTGTAGGGATGGGCCGGTTCGCGATACACCGCCTTGGTCGGTCCGATCTCGGCGATAGCGCCGAGGTACATGACGGCGGTGCGCGTTGAGACTTGGCGTACCACGCTGAGATCGTGGGCAATGAAGACGTAGGTCAGGCCGAACTGCTCCTGCAGGTCTGCGAAAAGGTTGACGATCTGGGCCTGGATCGAAACATCCAGTGCCGATACCGGTTCGTCGGCCACCACCAGGCGCGGATTGAGCGCGAGGGCACGAGCAATGCCGATACGCTGGCGCTGGCCGCCGGAAAACTCATGCGGGAAACGATGGAAGTGCTCCGGTTGAAGGCCGACCACCTGCAACAACTCTCCCACTCGTTCGGTGATTTCCGCGCGGCTCTGCCTAGTGTGCACACGCAATGGTTCGGCGATCAGGTCGCCGATTCGCCGGCGCGGATTCAACGAGGTGGAAGGATCCTGGAACACCATCTGTAGGCGCGGGCGCAGCGGCCGCAGCTCACGCATGCTTTGGTGCGAGATTTTATTGCCCTCGAACCACAATTCGCCTTCGCTGGGCTCTTGCAGACGCACCAAGCAACGCCCAAGCGTCGATTTGCCGCACCCAGACTCACCGACCAGGCCGAGCGTCTCGCCCGGATAGACTTGCAGCCAAACACCGTCGACTGCTATCACGCGCCGCCGAGTTTGCCCTAGCAGCCCGCTGCGTCCACCGTCGAAAAACTTACTCAGCCCCCGCGCCTCGAGCAGCGGCGCCTCTACGATGGCAGTGCTCATGTGGAAGCCTCCTGATCTGGATGCCGATCAACAGCACGGCGCCGGCCGGGCGGCAAGAAACAGGCGGCCAAATGTTCGCGCGTGCCACTCAGCGGTGGCAGCTGGTCGCAGGTCTCGAAACGGTAGGCGCAGCGCGGCGCGAATGCGCAGCCATCAGGTCTTTCGCTCAACGCAGGAGGACTGCCGGAGATAGATGACAGGCGCGTCGGTCGGCGACCTTCCAGCGGTGGGATTGAGTCGTACAGCCCCCATGTGTAAGGGTGGAGCGGCTCGCTGAACAGCTCGCGCGTAGTGCCGTATTCGGCGACGCGGCCGGCGTACATGACAAGCACCCGGTCAGCCGTCTCGGCGACCACGCCCATGTCGTGGGTGATGAGAATCACGGAGGAGCCGAACTCGTCCTTGAGTCGGTGAATGAGTTCCAATATTTGCGCCTGCACCGTCACGTCCAGCGCGGTAGTCGGTTCGTCGGCGATCAGCAGGGCGGGCTGGCAGGACAGCGCCATGGCAATCATGGCGCGCTGGCGCATGCCGCCGGAGAGCTGGTGCGGATAGCGGTCCACCGCCGTATAGGGCTGGGGGATGCCGACCGCATCCAGCAGTTCGACGGCACGCCGGCGTGCCGTCCGGCGCGAGAGCTTCTCGTGCGCGCGCACCTGTTCGACGATCTGCCAACCGACTGTGTAGACCGGCGTCAGCGCCGTCATCGGATCCTGGAAGATGACCGCGATCTCGCTGCCGCGCAGCGGACGCAATGCCGACTGAGACAGACCGATCAGCTCGCGGCCCTTGTAGCGTACAGAGCCCTCGATCACCACGTTGGGATCGCTGATCAGCCCCACGATGCTCATCACCGACAGTGACTTGCCAGAGCCAGACTCGCCGACTATGCCGACGATCTCGTGGGCACCAACCTGGAAAGAAACACCGTCGACGGGGCGGATCAGCCCATCTTCGGTGCGAAAGGACACACGCAGGTCGCGTACGTCCAGCAACGGCTCGGCGGCTTCAATCGTCACGTCGCACCCTCGGGTCCAGCACCACGTAGAGCAGGTCGACTGCGGCATTAGCCATCACCACGAAGAACGAGCCGTAGATCACGGTGGCCATGATCACGGGCAGATCGAGATTCTGCAATGCGTCGTAGGTCAGCTTACCAATCCCCGGTAGCCCGAACACGACTTCGGTCAGCACGGCCGCGCCGCCGACCAGCGCACCGAAATCCAGCCCGAACAATGTGACCAGGGTGATCAGCGAGGTGCGCAGCGCGTGGTGCAGCAGGATGCGTGTCTCGCTCAGGCCCTTGGCGCGAGCCGTGCGGATGTAGTCCTCCTGCATGGCCTCAATTAGATTCGCCCGCAGTACGCGACCGTAGAGTCCAATGTACATCACGGCCAGGGTGACCCACGGAATGACGAGTCCTTGGAACCAGGTCAGTGGGTTGCTGGCGAAGGAGTGGTAGCCAAGTGCTGGCACCCAGGAGAACAGCACCGTGTCGTGCAGGCGGCTCTGTGAGAGCAGGTTCAAGATCTCGCCCACCCAGTACACCGGCATCGAAATGCCGATCAACCCCAAGGCCATCAATACGCGGTCGAGCACACTACCGCGGGTGGCGGCCGAGAGCAGACCGATGCCCACGCCGAGCACCATCCATATCACCGCCGCGCCGGTGACAAGCGAAAGCGTGACCGGTGCAGCCTGCAGCACTTCTGGGATCACCTCCTGGCCCCGGTTGACGAAGGAGGTCAGATCGCGAGTGACGAACAATTTCTTCATCAAGATCGCGTATTGCACGGGTAGTGGCTTGTCCAGGCCGAAACTCGTCCTGACGGCGATCAGGGTTTCTGGCGAGGCGTTGCGCCCAGCGATGCGCGCAGCTGGATCGGAGCCCGGAGTAGCGAAAAAAATCAGGAATACGATGATGCTGATGCCCAGCATCACAAAGAACATGTGGCCGAGCCTGCCCAGAACGATTCCCAGCATCTCAGCCCACCCGGATGCGTACTTTGGAACGCGGATCGAGCGCGTCGCGTACGCCGTCGCCCAGGACGTTGAGCGCCAGCACGGTCAGCGCGATGGCCACACCCGGCGCGACCGCCACCAGCGGGCGTGTATACAGCAGGTTCTGCCCGTCCTGGATGATGGTGCCCCAACTGGCCGCAGGCGGCTGCACGCCGATGGACAGGAAGGACAGCGCCGATTCGGTGAGGATGCACAACGCCATCATCAACGGCACGAAGACGATAATCGTGGTGCTGACGTTGGGCAGGATGTCACGCAGCAGAATGCGGTGCGCGGGCACACCCAAACCGATGGAGGCGAGGACAAACTCGCTCTGCTTGAGTGACAGCACTTGGCCACGGATCGGCCGTGCGACATAAGGCACGTAGACGATGCCAACGATGAGTATCGGCAGCCACAGACTGCCAGAATTGATCGTGATCGGGCCGAAACTGATGCTTTTGTTGATCAGCACGATGGACAGAGAAATCGCCAGAAAGAAGATCGGAAAAGCCCACAACACATCGAGCAGACGGGAGACGACGGTGTCGACCACGCCGCCGAAAAAACCTGAAAAAGTGCCCAGCAGCGCGGCCAGAAACAGGCAGATCAGGGTCGACATGGTGCCGATCAGCAACGAGTTGAGCCCGCCGTAAAGCAGCCTGGCGGCGACGTCGCGACCCTGGTCATCGGCACCCAGCATATATGGGCCCAACTGCCAAGTCGGGCCGAGCGGCGTGACGCCCAGACCGAGGCCTGTGGTCGATGGCTGCATTACCGCCACCATCTTGCCATCGAGTATGAAACTGCCACTCAGGTTGGACTGGAACGGATTGCTCTTGGCGACGTAGGTGGCATACAGCGGTGCAGACAAACATAGGACGACGATGATGGCGAGCAACGCAATCGCCATCATCGCGGCGCGGTCGCGGCGCAGCTTGCGCCACGCCGTTGCCCACGGCCCGCGGCTCATGCGCCGCGGGCGGGCTGCGGGGACGCCGCCGTCCCCGTAGAACTTGTCCTCACCCATACCGCCTATTTCACCCAAGCCTGCGACATGACCCAATGGCGTTGGCTGCTATACATATAGTTACCGACGCGCGAGGAAACAAAGTCGATGTGCTTGGGATTGAACAGAATCGCGGCTGGTGCTTGTTCCGTAACTTGTTTATCGATCTTCGCCCACAGCTTATTCGCCGTTGCCAAATCGGTGATGGCCACCTTCATGGCATGCTGCATCTGCACATCGATCTTGGGATCGCAGAAGCCCGAGATGTTGACCGACGAATCCGAACCCGGATGGAAAGCATCGCAGGAGAACAACACGTTGAGGAAGTCCGAAGCCGCGGGATAGTCTTGGTACCACTGAGTCAGACTAATCTGCACCTTGTTCTTGGTGTTCTGGATATAGGTGAACTCGATGTTCGGCGAAATCGCCTTCACGCTGGCCTGGTAGCCGAGTTCGTTTAGCACGCTCTGTAAGTAGGTGCCGATGGCACGCGAGACAGCGGTATCCTCGACGATCAACGTAACCTTCTCGCCCGCTGTGCCGGACTCCTGCACCAGCTGCTTGGCTTTAGCCATATTCGGCGCGCTCCACGTCGCGCCTGGATTCTTGGTGTAGGGGCAATAGGGCTCATAGCCAGGGAAACCGGGGGGCAGAATCTGGCAAGATGGCTCGCCCAGACGCGGGCCACCGAACAGGTTGACTACCGCTTTCCGATTGATCGCGTAGCTAAGCGCCTGTCTGGCTTTCACGTTGTTGAACGGCGCGAGGCGCGTGTTCATGGGCGCATACCAAATCGCCTCCAGCGGACTCACATGCACCTGTTTCGCATAGCGGGTGCCAATTTCACCCAGGCGATCGGTCGGCGGCTGGTCGAACATCCAATCAGCCTGACCGTTTTCCACCTCGGTGACTTCCGCCTCGTCGGTCAGACCAAAGTGGTAGACCATCGCGTCCACATAACCGATCGGCTGCGCATCCACACTCCACTGCTTGAAGTAAGGGTTGCGCACAATCTTCATTTCCGTGTTTGGGTTGTAGTTAGCGATCATATACGGCCCGGTACCCGGAATCGGCGTGGTACCGGCATCCTTGTCAGGCGTCGACGCCGGCAAAATAGCGGCATGCGGCAGCGCCAATTTGTCGAAGAACTCTGAATCCGGCTGGGTCAGATGGAAGGTGATGGTCCCTGCCGTGGCGTCGGCGACAACGCCGCCAGCGAGGGTACAGGTGGCAGGCGTCTTCAGGCACTTATCCGCGCCGACGATATTGTTGTAGAACGTTCCCGAAGTCGGGCTAGACACCTTAAAAATACGTTGGAACGAGGCCACCACGTCGCTGACCGTGACCGGCTGACCGTTGGAGAATTTGATCCCCTTGCGCAGTTTGAAAACGTAGGTCTTACCGCTGCTCTTGGCCATGGGCAGAGCTACGGCCAGATCGGGCACAAGCTCAGAGCCGGCGTTTCCAGGACCCTTCTTGAACGCGACCAAGCCATCGTAGACGAACTGGTAGATCTGCCAAAACTCGGATGTGTAATTGATCTGCGGATCGATCGTTCCTGCCGCTGATCGCGCCACCAGCTGCAAGGTGCCGCCCTTATGTTTTTCCATTAGAGCAGGCGTCCAGAACTCCGACGCGTGCGTAACCGAGGAAACGAACAACAGGGTTATTGCCGAACCGCGAACCAGGGCGGTCATGAAACGCTTGTTCAATTTAATGATGTTTCGCACACGAAATTCCTCGCTATAACTCTAACGATAGCGCTTATCGAAAACATTCGAATTAGAGCCCCGTACAGACTTGATGACCTGCACGATCCACCCCCATGAAGCCATGGAAACGGTAGCAATCTACATGCCAGAATCCCCAGGCGCGTGATTGATAGATGGAATCGGTTTTTGTTCCGCTCGCGCTGTTCATCTGGGCGATCGAGCGCACCAATTACATGCGGCAAGCCCCCTCACCGCCCAAACTTGAGCCTGCATTCGTGCCTGCAAGACTAGGCTTGCAGACCAGGATTTCCTTTTCGCATGACCCAATCACGACAAAATCGACACTGCAATACGATCCAGACGGGCGATGGCACTCCAATTCATCATGGCCTGCTCACTTGGAATTCGCTCTGCCCGTTCATCGCGTGATAAACGGGTTGGCCGAGGCCAGAATGGCCCCAAATGTTCGAGCGACTCACCCGGTCTCGGCTAAATCCGAAAACGTGGCGGTCGTAGGACACTCGTGAAACTTTGTGATACTCGACGGGATCGGATGTGCGTCAAACTCTTCGTTTCATTCCGTGTTAAGGCTTCCCACTCTTCCTGCGACAAGGCTGTGCGCAAACGCTGAACCTCTCTCGACCAGAGCACCATCGAGGGGTGGTAAATTGGCGATAATGAGCGCGAGCAGACCACCTTGGACGACGGACTGCATGTTCAGCCACGAACATGCCTCCCCAGGATTACCCTAGCAGCGCAAAACTCCCGTCAATACCCCGTGTTTGTGGAAAGTTGTACAGTTCGACGCGGAAGAAATCGACGGTCCGGAACAGCCCAGAATGTCGGCTCAGCACCTGGCAGATACGTCGATCTGCCATTTTGCCGATCTGATCGCAGCCCCGCCCACTGACGGCCAGATCCTTGGCGCTGCTGACGTAGTCGCATGTCGCCGGCTACGCCGTGGAGGACCATCAAAGGCGTTTTGCCCTTTCCAAGCTCCCTGGTAATTCGATACCAGGTTTGGTAGCCGCAGAAATTCCGCAAACACTTCTTCTCTAGGTCAGGATTTCTCCCGATCCCAGACAGCAGTTACCGCACGCGTAACTAGAAAAGTGTATGGTTTTTTATGTCGAGTTCCGGAACTGGCGAGGAACAAATACAGGTCGAGCAACTGGCATTTGATGGCTTTGACCACCACCCGATTGCTGGCCCCGGATTTGAGCACCGCGGAATTGAGATGCAGGTGATTGTCGCGGTCAAACGATTCAATCTAGCGGTTATACGGTCGCATCGGTCAGGAAAACATGCGCCGTAGCCTGAAAGGGTCACGCCGTAACTTGTCAGAACCTTGTATGGTGAAGTTTCTGTGGCTCATAAAAAAGCGCACAATTCGGCCAAGATTCTGGCCAACGGTAACCTAAGGTGTAACCTAGATGCGCCGGAAATAAAAAGGGGCTAGCTAAAAAAGCTAACCCCTTGATTTTATTGGTCGGGGCGAGAGGATTTGAACCTCCTATCACCTGAACCCCATTCAGGCGAAATGCCCTTTCAATGGGAATCATGCCGTTCCAGGAAAATATATAACCCATTGGTTTTAATGCATTAGCTGTTTCATGTCGATTCAGCTAGAATCACTCAAAAGCACGCCACTGGTAAACGTGGCGGTAAACGTGAGAATCTACGTTTACCGTAATCAGAGGTGGTATGGTCGCTGCAGCGCCACGTTTACCACCGGGACTCCAGAACGAGGTCCGTAGATGGGCAAACTGACGGTCAAGCAAATCGAGAACGCTAAGCCTGGCGCCAAGGACGTCTACCTGCGCGACGGCGACGGGCTGGAGCTGCGCCTCTACCCGAGCGGCATCTGTGCGTGGCAGTTCCGGTACCGCGCCGGCGAGCAACGCCGCGTCATGGCACTGGGGCGCTACGAACACAATACGCTCAAGGAGGCCCGCACCGCGGCGCAGGCGGCACGTAAGCTGCTTGACCAAGGCATCGACCCCATCGAAGAACAGAAGCGTCAACAGGAAACCAGGGAGGCCGAGCGCAAGGCTCGTGAGAGCCGCCGCACATTCGGGCAGGCCTTGAACCGCTGGGCCGAGCTGGAACTTGCGGGAACCAAGGATGGGGGTTCCGAACGCATGCGCGCCATGCGCAAGGACGTACTGCCCATCCTGGGTGATCGCGACCTCGAAAGCGTCTGCCGTGGCGATCTGGTGGACATACTCGACGGCATCACCGCCCGAGGCGCCCGCATCCTTGCAAACAGAGTGCTAGGCGACCTTAAGCAGTTCCTGGGTTGGTGCGAAACCCGCGATTGGATCGAGTCCAATCCCATGCGCAGCGTGATCAAGGAACGAATCGGCGGCCGGGAAACAGAGCGCGACCGCATCCTGAGCCCTGATGAGATGGTAGAGCTTCGTGACAAGCTGCCGGTCGCCAACTTCGAGCAGCAAACGATCGCCGCCATATGGATCATGCTTTCGACGTTGTGCCGGGTGGGCGAACTGATTCAGGCGCGCTGGGAGGATATCGACCTCGAGGGCGGCACCTGGCGCATCCCGGCCGGAAATTCGAAGAACGCCAAGGAACACATCGTCTACCTATCGACCTACTCCCGGTACTGGTTCACGGTGCTGCACGCGCGCACCAACTGGAGCGGCTGGTGCCTACCCTCGAGTTTGAAGGACAACGCGCATGTGTGTTCGAAATCCATTACCAAGCAGTTACGTGACCGGATGCGCGACGTGGCCATGTCCAATCGCACCAAGGCCACAGGTGCTCTGATCCTATCGAGTGGCCCCTGGACGGCCCACGACCTGCGCCGCACCGGCGCGACACTCATGGGCGAGCTCGGCGTGCTGTCTGAAATCATTGAGCGCTGCCTCAACCATGTGGAGCCTAGCAAGATCAAACGCACGTACCAACGGCACGAATACACCGCAGAGAAGCGCGACGCCTGGCGACGGCTCGGGGATTACCTGGATGAGCTGCTGAATGGCAACGCGCGAAAGGTGGTGAGTATCGCCGAGGCAAAATGAAGAAACCGGCCCGGCGGATCCGGGAAAGCGGCGTACCAGGTGAAGCAACACCTGGCACGCCTGACCACAAACCGCCTACATAGGAGGCGAGAGTCATGGCTACCGAGAATCCTACAACCGCTGCAGGCGCTGTCAACATGGAAAGCGTCCAGCGACGACCTACTATTCAGTTCCCTCTATCGGGCAGCGAACTTGTCCTGAGTACATACGGAGCCCTCGAAAATGTTGTCGAACTACTAGGCGCTGCTGCGCCCATCGGGTACTCCAAGAAGCTTATGTGCCACGTTTATGGACCGGACCGAAGAGGAGCTAAAACCGCGGCCGGATGGCTCGCCGATGCCGGAGATCAGGCCCTGAATGGGCTTAAGGCAATAGGCTTTGTCCTCTCGGCGCTCGGCAGCGATAGCATCGAAAGCCATGGCGATCAGCTCATGGGGATCGGCAACGCAATCACCGCTCTCTCCGTGATCGCACAGAAGTCGCGCGAAGGCGCCTCTGAATTGGAGCACTACGCCGAACAACTCAAGAGCGCAGGAGTCGATTTCGTAGAGCCCGACGCCTGACAATCTCCGGGAGGAACCATATGAGAACGTTTCCAGAAAGACGCCGGCTCGAGGCCACTCAAATCGGAGAAACTGAAACAATGACCCAAAAACACACTGCAAACCCCTTACTTGACCCACCTTCTGGGGGGGCAATGTGTATCGGGGCATTCAATAGTGCCAACAGTGCCGCATCTCTGCCCGTACAAAATAGCGCGGCAGGAATGGCGGGTTTGGCAGAAATGGACTATGGCGCGGGTTACAGAGGTGGTTCCGTGGGTAGTTCTGCCATTCCTGCCAACACTGCCAAACCCAGCAAGTCGGGCATAGATGAGGACGACACCATGAGCATTCAACAGTCCGCCATTGGCGACCAAGTCATTCGAACTGAGTTCTTCGTAACCACCGACATTCCGTGTGACAAGAGATCAGGAAAGCTATTCCTGCATGGCGAGTTTCCGGCTGACGGTGGTGTCGTACGCATGCACCCCTTGGCCGGTCCCTTCGATACGGAACAGGAAGCGCGCGATGCGTTAGCGCATGTCCAGTTACCCGAAAATGCGCTGTGCGAGAAAGGGATAATTAAAAGCCAGCAGCTCCGATAATCTGTTGCGCCGCGTCTAGGCCGACGGGCCGAAAACCTGCTCCCTGGCAGGCTGGCGCGGCCCCCCCCTTACAGGGGCGTGAAAGGGGCGCCATGACAAACTCAAAGCTGCCGCTGCAGTTCATTCAGTCCCGCGTTTCTCAACTCGCCGTCGAACTGAAAGACGTGTTCGGAGATCGCGTCCTCAATGCCGATCCCTATGAGCCTTGGCGAGCCTTCCTATTGCCTGATAGACGCAAGCAGGTATCCCCTCGCTTCTGGTGCGAATATCGATTCCCCCCACCCGAGCTCCCCAGAAAAAGTAGCGCATACGCCTTGGACGACTTGAGAGAGGCGATTTGGGCGTACTGCGCAGGCCTCGAGTGCTTGCGGGAGTTTCAACCAGAAATTTACGAGGTATTCCTAGATTCGTTATCCGAGTGGAACAGGTGGAAACGAAGACTCGCGGATCATTGCGCTGCCAACGCATCTCGTAGCGGCCTGCGCCGATCCGACAACGAACTAAAAACTCGCATAAAACAGCTCTTTGAAGAAGGGCGCACCAGCAAAGAAATCGCAAGCGACGTGGGGCTAGGGATTAGAGCGATTCAAAAGCGCCTAAAAAAATACAGCGAACCTTCATAGCAGGTTCGCGCTCATCTTTCAGATGATGCCCCGGCATTACCAATCGCTATCAGCCGGGGGCATCATATGACAACCAACAGTAGTCAAACAGCGAGCCGTGATCGGCTCGTGCGCAACAAAGCGTCCGCCGATTTTCTAGGCATCAGTTACGCGACATATTGGCGCCTTGTGAGACGAGGAGAATTGCCACAGCCGGTTCGAATTACGGCGCAGATTGGTGGGCAACCCGAGCATGTGCTCGTTGATTTTCTTCGGTCGAAGGGCGCCGCATGAAAAATGCCCGCCGGGGGAACGGCGGGCATTTGGCCTCTCAGCCCGTAGATTTGTCGGCGAAGTCGACCGAGGCCAATTATCCGCGCTCAAAAAACTCTAATCAACCCGCGCCAGTGCGCGT
The DNA here is from genome assembly GCF_001753245.1 of Acidihalobacter yilgarnensis. Classification (NCBI taxonomy): domain Bacteria; kingdom Pseudomonadati; phylum Pseudomonadota; class Gammaproteobacteria; order Chromatiales; family Ectothiorhodospiraceae; genus Acidihalobacter; species Acidihalobacter yilgarnensis. The sequence continues at coordinate 1,996,852 of NZ_CP017415.1, forward strand.
TACACCTCACTCTATCGAGGCCGAGCAAGCAGTGCTCGGAGGCCTCATGCTGGACAATTCGACCTGGCACCAGGTCGCAGAGCGGATATATGAGGAAGATTTCTACCGCTTCGATCACCGTCTGATCTTCCGGGTGGCCAAACGCCTGGCTTCGCAGAATCAACCCCTTGATGTAATCACACTGTCAGAAGCTCTAGAGCGCACGGGCGATCTCGAACAGACGGGTGGACTAGCCTATCTAGGCGTTCTGGCACGTGACACGCCCAGTGCGGCCAATATTCAAGCCTATGCGGAGATTGTGCGGGACCGCGCGCGGTTGCGAAGCCTTATCGCCGCAGCCACCCATATCGCCGATAGCGCGTTCAATCCTAACGGCCGTGACTCGACCGAGATCCTCGACGAAGCACAGCGTGCCGTGACGGCCGTGGCTATTCGGTACGCCAACACATCTTCTGCGGTCATTCTTCTGCGCGGTGACCAATTAGAAATATCCGCAATTCAATGGTTATGGGTGGGATGGATCGCTCGCGGCAAACTTCACCTTCTTGTCGGTGCACCCAGCACTGGGAAAACCACCTTACTGATGGCATTGGCCGCGATTGTAAGCCACGCCGGCATGTGGCCTGACGGCACGACTGCCCCCGGTGGTCATGTAGTAATTCTGAGTTTCGAGGATGACCCACACGACACCCTCGTGCCAAGGCTGAAGGCCGCTGGCGCAGATATGAGCAAGATAGTCATCGTCGGTGATGTGCGTGAGGAAGATGGCGATCGCTGTTTCGACGCCGCGCGCGATATTCCGATTTTGGCAGCGGCTCTGGCCAGCATGCCGGAGCCGCCTGCGATGCTCATCATTGATCCGATCGTGAATCTAGTTGCCCGCGACTCAAATGCGAGCTCGGACGTACGACGCTCCTTGGCGCCATTGGTCGACCTCGGGCATCGAATCGGTTGTGCGGTGATCGGCATCTCGCACTTCACCAAAGGCACAACCGGCCGTGATCCTGTTGAGCGCGTCACTGGTTCAATTGCGTTTGGTGCCCTAGCCCGGGTGGTTCTAACCACGGTCCGCCGGCCAGATGACCATCCGGAAGGCCCCGCACGCGTGGTGGTACGCGCGAAATCAAACATAGGACCGGATGGCGGCGGGTGGAGCTATGAGATTGAACCCATCGAACTTGATGACCACCCTGGCCTGTTCGCGACTCGAGCCAAGCTAGGCGACGCGATTGAGGGAACAGCTCGGACACTCCTCACTGAGGCAGAAACCGTAGCCGAGGAAGATATGTCGCGCTCCTCGGCACTCGATGCGGCCGCCGATTGGCTAAAGAGGTTCCTGGCAGGTGGTGGTGAGTCCGCAGGAAAATGCCTTACCGAAGCGGCCAAAGAGAATATTAGCGAGCGCACACTCCATCGCGCGCGTCGCGAACTCGGCATCGAGAGCACCGTCTCCGGATTCGGGCGCGAGAAGACCTCGGTATGGTCGCTGCCCGCCGGGACATTCAATAGTGCCAACAGTGCTGCATCTCTGCCCGTACAAAATAGCGCGGCAGGAATGGCGGGTTTGGCAGAAATGGACTATGGCGCGGGTTACAGAGGTGGTTCCGTGGGTAGTTCTGCCATTCCTGCCAACACTGCAAAACCCAGCAACTCGGGCATAAATGACGACGGCGAGGTGGCCATATGACGCCCGACACCATCCGCCGAGCCTGCGCTGCAGAAGGACTTGTGCTCCAACTGCGCGAACCCGACACCATCGTCCTCAGCGGCCCGCAGGATGCCCGTGAGCGCTGGGCGCCAATAGTCCGCGAACACAAAACGGAATGCCTCCGGCGGCTGCGCCAAGAAGTCACCCACGGAGCCATGGGGCGTCGCCAGTTGGAAGTCCTGGCGCGCGAATTCCACGTCGACGCGCTCGACCTAGTCGACTGGTACCTGGATGACCTGGAAGAAATCGCGGCCATGCCACTGGCAAAGCTGCGATCCACTGTTCGCGATTACATCAAACACCGACCATTCTATCGCGGCGGATGCCGCCTTTCATGAGGAGCAAGCCATGCACGAGATCAAGCAAGCAGCAGAAACTGTCAATCAGAAACGAGAGGAACTCCAGATCGCGCAGGAGAAACTAGCCGACGTTAAGACAGCCGCCCAGCTACCACAGGCTGCACGTACACGCGTAGAGCAGATGCTGGCCGACCCTCGAAACGACCCGGCAAACCTTGTGCGGATTTACCGGGGTCCAACGGGTGGCGCGCAAACGTATGAACTCCATGAGCGCATCGAACAGCCGGCCGAAGATGACATCCTCGAACGCCTGCGCCAACAGCTGCAGGCAGAAGTCGGAAACGCTCACCTCGAAGATCGGACACCTGATGTCGCTGAGATAAATGCCGAGATCCGTGAGATCGAGGGCGCGCGCGCAGCCATGGCAGTGCAACAGGCGCGGGTGGCCAGCCTGTCGAATGAATTGGCGCAGCTGGAGAAAATTCTCGCAGATGCTGTCATAGAGTTTGCCCGTAGTCACTTTGACGCCGGTCGAACCGCATACAGGAAATCCCTGGATGCGACGTTGAATGCACTCACGATGATGGCGGCCGCCAATGCTCTGGGTTCCCAATGGTCCGCCCGAGGCGCGCGTGCATGGCCAGATCAGATCGAGCCATACCTTAATCAGCCCAACCGCCCGCAGCATCAGCCGGTCGACTTCCGCGCCGCGGTAACAGGAGATGCCTTCCAACGTGCTCGCGGCTTCTTGATAAACAAGCTCACGCAGTTGGGCGTCGAGATTTGATCAACGTGGCCCCGGCGACGGGGCCGCATAAACTCTAGGTGACGAACATGAAAATAAATTTTCCGATTCGGACAAGTGGCCTACGCGATCAACCCGGGCATGCGGTGGTTGCCAAGAGGCCGCGCACGCCGCTTCAGAGAGCAAAAGGAGCATCCGTGATGCCCAATGGCCATTCGGCCAAGAAATCGCCCCAGAGAAAGCCTGACGCGTCGCCAAGACCATGGATTGCCAGCGCGTCCAAAATCAAAAGCGCAATTATCAATGAGCGCACACGGTGCAAACGGATTTTTTCCGCCGGTATCGAACACGATTCCCTTGCGACAGCCTGCACGTTGGCCTTCAACACCAGCCTGTCGGCATACAAAGCGAAGCTTGTTCTCGCAGGAACAGCAGCCGATCGCCAGCGCCGCCAGCCACTGCGAAGCTCATATCGGCATGAGCCCATACCTTCGATGATCATCCCACACGTTGTACCGGATGGCGGCGAGAATCCAGATGGGAGGGTGCATATACAAGCGAAAGCGATCCATGCTGCAGCTGCTAAGGCGCGAGGTGCGGCGGCATGATCGAAATTTCCGTAAGGTCAAATCTCAAAGAGATCGAGAGGTCGCTGGAAGCATTCGTGCGCAAGCAGATTCCATTTGCAACTGGCCGCGCATTGACTGAATTGGCGGTTGAAGTGAAAAAAGCCGAGGTCAAGAACTTGCTGACCAAAATGCCTACGGCAACACCATTTACCCAGAAATCCATCGGATCGACCAAGGCCAACAAGCTGTCTCGTAGTGCGACGGTTTATGTGCGCGATGTCGCAGCTTCATATCTCTATCCGTACGAGTTCGGTGGATTGAACAAGCTCAACGGTTCAGCTCTATTGAAGCCTGAGAATGTTCGCCTCAACAAGTACGGCAACTTGCCGCGCAAGAGACTCGCTCAACTATTGTCTAAACCCGATGTGTTTGTGGGCAAGATCAAATTCAAGTCAGGCGATGTGGTGGATGGCATTTGGCAACGCGGCCTATATGGCAGTCGTCGCAAAGGCGGCTACATGGGTACCAAAGGAAAGCATCATATGATCGCAGGCAATCGATCAACATTGACGCTGCTCGTCCGTTTCGCTGATGCACATCCTGCCAAACCTAGACTTGGCTATCGTGTCACTGCTGAGTCTTTGATTGCTCGACGGTTCAACAAAATATTCGGGCGCGAACTGGCGCGCGCCATGGCCACGGCCCGATGAATGGGGTGGTCCTGGGTCCCTCCTGGCGACTTTGCATCAGGGGCATTTGCGAGCTGCGTTGTTTCCCCAGCTATGGGGGCAAAAAGCCGGTTAACACAATAAGTTAACTCTAGGCTTTTTCGTTAACCCAGCAAGAGTGAGGGTTTCAGCCAGAAGAATCGTAGTCGCCGTCTGCATCAAACTACTATCGAGCGATGCGTTTTCCGAGCTCGTATCATCGCTGCCCGCGCTACCAATTCTACCGAGTGCGCCGATAATTGGAGCACCTGCGCCTATCCACCGCCGCTGGTAAACGTGACGGTAAACGTGGAGCGCCAGAAACAAAAAAGGGCCGGCGCGAAAAACGCCAACCCCTTGATTTTATTGGTCGGGGCGAGAGGATTTGAACCTCCGACCACCTGAACCCCATTCAGGTGCGCTACCAAGCTGCGCTACGCCCCGCAAAGAGGCGAGAGATTACCCGAACGGACAGACCAAGGCAAACCTTCCTAACGTACATGCGGTCGATGTCACCAAGCGTCGACCATTTGGATGAAGGTTTAGGATAGATAGGCCCTCAGTGCCCAATCGGTCATCGCGACCCATAAGAACGCGAAGATGCTGACGTGCAACAGGCTTTTGCACGTATCGAGCGTAGTCGCCGCGCTTGGGTAATCCCCCCTCAAAGTAGTAGCGTTCAGAAGTGGAATTTTCCGATACTCACCGGTAAGGAGATTCCGCATGAAGAAATCGCGATACACGGACTGAATCGCCCCGGGTATCGCGGAGGCTGTTTGGTTTAAGTTAAGCAGCTACCGCTGTTTGACGGTTGAGTTGCTCGTAATAGTTTGCCTCAGCTTCTGCGGGAGGTATATGACCCAGTGGTCCCATCAATCTTTGATGGTTAAACCACGAGACCCATTCCAAGGTCGCCAGTTCCACAGATTCCCGCGTCTTCCAAGGCCCTCGACGATGGATAAGTTCGGCCTTATACAGTCCGTTGATGGTCTCGGCCAGGGCGTTGTCGTAGCTGTCGCCCTTGCTGCCAACCGACGGCGCGATGTCTGCCTCGGCAAGCCGCTCACTGTAGCGGATGGAGACATACTGCGAGCCCCGGACGCTGTGGTGGATCAGGGTATCCTCCGAGCTGGGCTGTCGGTCGTACAGCGCCTGCTCCAGGGCGTCGAGTACGAAGTCCGTGGTCATGCTGGTGCTGACACGCCAGCCCACAATGCGTCGGGCGAACACATCAACGACGAAGGCCACGTAGAGCCAGCCCTGCCAGGTTGAGACATACGTGAAGTCCGACACCCAGAGCTGGTTGGGGCGATCCGCCTGGAACTGACGATTGACCCTGTCCAGCGGGCAAGGTACCGATGTGTCAGGCGTCGTGGTGCGAACGATCTTGCCCCGACGTACGCCCTCCAGGCCCAGGCGACGCATGAGCCGCTCCACGGTACAGCGCGCTACGACAATGTCCTCGCGGTTCATCTGCTTCCAGACCTTCTCGGCACCGTAGACCTGCATATTGGCCTGCCAGACACGCTCAATATGCGGCATCAGCCATTCATCGCGCTTGGCCCTGGCGCTGCGCAGTTCCGGATTGCGCTGCCGTGCCGCATGACGCCGGTAAGCCGATGGGGCGACCTGCAACACGCGGCAGATCGGCTCGACCCCATAGGCATCCCGATGCTCGTCGATGTAGGCGTTCAGGACTTCAGCTTGCGGTCGAGCTCCGCTTGGGCGAAAAAAGCGCTGGCCGTGCGCAGGATGTCATTGGCACGCCGCAACTCCTTGATCTCGCGCTCCAGCTCCTTGATGTGCTGTGCCTCGGCTGTGGTCGTACCCGCGCGCGACCCGGCATCGATCTCTACACGCTTGACCCATTCATGCAGGGTGTTGGCCGAACAGCCGATCTTCGGGGCGATCGACTCCACCGCGGCCCACAGCGAGGGATACTCCCCGCGATGCTCCTGGACCATTCGCACCGCACGCTCACGGACCTCAGGGGAAAATTTGTTCAACTTGTTCATGGCTTCATTCTCTCAAGAGTTGAAGCCTCCTCAAAACCCGGGGCGATTCAGACAGCCAGATCATCAGCATTCTCAAGCAGGCCGAGGCCGGCACGCCCGTGCCTGAGCTGTGCCGCGAGCACGACATGAGCAGCGCCACGTTCTACAAGTGGCGGGCCAAGTACGGCGGCATGGACGCTTCGCTGATGGCCCGCCTGAAGGAGCTGGAGGACGAGAACCGGCGGCTGAAGAAGATGTACGCCGAGGAGCGTCTGGTTTCGGAGATTCGCAAGGAAGCCCTTGAGGGAAAATGGTAAGGCCCTCTTCGCGCCGGGAGAGGGCCCAAGACTGTGTGGCGCAACGGGGTATCAGCATCGGCCTGGCCTGCCGTGCGTTTGGGATCAGTCAGACATGCTATCGGTATCAAGCGAATCCGTCGGAAGAGAACGCGCGCATCGCCGACTGGCTGGTTCGGCTGACGCACAAGCAGCGCAACTGGGGCTTTGGGCTGTGCTTTCTGCACCTGCGCAACGTCAAGGGCTTTGGCTGGAATCACAAGCGCGTGTACCGCATCTACCGGGCGCTGGAACTGAACCTGCGGATCAAGCCCAAGCGACGGATCGTGCGCGACAAGCCCGAGCCATTGGCCGTGCCCGAGGCGCTCAACCAGAGCTGGTCGATGGATTTTATGCACGACAGCTTACAGGATGGGCGCCCGTATCGGCTGTTCAACGTCATTGACGACTACAACCGCGAAGGATTGTGCATCGAGGCCGACTTCTCGCTACCGGCCGAACGGGTTGTGCGCGCACTGGATCGGGTCATCGAATGGCGCGGCAAGCCGCAGGCGATCCGCTGCGACAACGGGCCAGAATACGTCAGCACGACCCTGGCCGCCTGGGCAGCCAAGCACGGCATTGCGCTCAACTTCATCCAACCCGGCAAACCTCAGCAGAACGCCTATATCGAGCGCTACAATCGCACCGTGCGCTACGACTGGCTGAACCAATACCTGTTCGAGTCGATCCACGAGGTCCAAAACTTCGCCACCCGCTGGCTCTGGACCTACAACCACGAACGGCCAAACATGGCCCTCGGAGGCATCACCCCAAAACAGAAGCTCGCCCTGGTGGCTTAACCCTTCCATTTCTGAACATCGCTAAAAATGGGGGATTACCCTTGTTGCGATCGTTTCAGGATCGATTCACCCTGGATACAGGCGAGATCACGGCAACGGTCGGTGACAGGCGAGTGGCCTTTCCTCAACGGTTACTGTCTCACAAGCAAGACCGATAGCGAAAATACCGGGTATGTTGGCAACATTCATCGATTGACACTGGAATGCATACCCAGCTCGCGACACGTGGGCTGATCAAGGCGCGGTGAGGACGATTGCGGTTCGTACGTCCTCTACCGGTGTTGGCAATAACGGATCAGCAACGAGATTATCACTCCGACCTCGCGCTGAAGATCTGGTGCGCCACATTCGTGCATCCGATTCATCATCAGTGCGCTCTGTCACATGGCGGCGTAATGCCTTAGAATACGGCGGCAAACCTCCAGCATGCACTCACTCATGGTTGCGCAAGCCAGCGCTCTTACAGAACAGCTCAATCGCAGCAGCAACCCCTATCGGGATCCGCTGAGTCGCATCGACTGGCAATCCCTGGACCTCGATCACTGGTGGTTGCCAGAAGCCGCCGTTAGCCTTCATGGCATCCCAGCCTACGATCACCTGCCTGAAGCACAGCGTAAACGTCTCTCGCAGTATGAATTCATCAACTTCATCGAGAAGGCCCTTTGGCTGGAGGGCATCTTCATGGAGAGGATCAGCCGCGCATTGGCAGATTCACTCGGCCAGCCATCAGAAACCCTTTACCGCCTGCATGAGTTACGCGAGGAAGCGGGCCACAGCCTCATGTTTATGGAGTTGATCCAACGCAGTGGATTGCCCATTGATCCGGCCGCCTTCAAGCGGCCACGACTGGCAACCTGGGTTGGCCGCCACGCGCCCTACCGTTCGGCCGCCTTCTGGATCGCGGTGCTGATCGGAGAACAGGTTCCAGATCACATGAACCGTATGATCCGCAAGCACCGCGCCCAGATTTCAGACACCATCTACGAAATCATCACCCTCCATGCAATCGATGAAGCACGCCACATCGTGCATGCCAGAGCAACCCTGGAGTATTGCCTGCCCATAGCCGGCCGCTTGGCCCCGATTTATCTGCCTCTTCTGAATCACGTTTTTCGCCAATTTGTCGAGGCCTTCTACTTCCCCGCTCCCGCGCTGTATCAACTTGCAGGCTTGGATCAGCCGGCACGCTGGGCACAGCGTGCCCACGCTAACACCGCGCGCATCACCTTTGTTGACGAATGCGTGGCCAGCACGCTACGTCAGCTGGCCGGCAAAAATTTGCCCATCAGCTGGCGCTAGCCGCTCTTCTCCACCGCAAATCGCATCCCAGACACGCCTCGTCATAACAACGAAGCAGCCTTGGCACTCCCAAACAACCGACTTGGGACTCGGGACCCAACACATAACTCTCAATTTATTGATCAGCAGGTTGGATCGCATATCCAGCTGATACATTCGATGGCGCTATCGGCCATTTCATACATGAAGAAATCAAAGTCGCCCTCTTCCAGCTGGATGAGCATTCAACATGTAGTGTGGATTGCACTCCTGCCAAAAAAATCATATACGCTACCCATGTGCATGTCCGCAAAGCCTATATAGCCGGTTTTTTTATGCTCATCTCACCTACCCCGTCGACTCTACGCTTCTGATGCTTTCTTTGGAGCATGCCTATGGTATGGCCAATATAAATAAAATATGAACGCTCAACAGAAAACAACCATTGAACAGCGGTGATGAATATATAGATACACGCCTAATCATCGTCACTTCCATGGAAATAAAAGACTCGATCAATAAAAAAACAATTTCACGCTGCGCAAGCGCCAATTTGGCGCGCACTTGGGTTCGAACCAACTCTTTACGCGCACACTTTAATTCTCAGTCTTCCAATTAAGTCGAGATAAAAATATCCGATGCCGCACAAATACGGCATCGGATGAATTAACACGCGTGGCTATGGCTTATCCAAATTCCCGCCAGAAATTTTCTGGCACACACCTACCGGCACAGCAATAAAGGCATGCGGGTCCCGGTCAACCGTGGTAGTGCCGGCACATGAATTCGTTGCTGTAGCGCAATCGTTGTGATGCGCCTTGCTAATGCCGTAGCATTTTTCCATCGCGGGTGCCGCGTATACGGTTGTAGTCATGCCGCCGACACCCAGTGTCAGCATCGCAGCCAGTGCATAGGTCAATTTGCGTTTACTCTTGTTCATTCCCATCCCCTTTTCGATTATTGTAGAACCAGCTCTTGAGGACTTTGCCTCAATTGCACTGTCGTTTCAGCCAATATTTTTCTTACAGGATGGAGCTACACGGGAATCCCAATACGATGTGCTAAGCTCAAAGTCGGGCAACGTGGTAATCGCATTTTGACAATCCTCACACACGAAACGACCACCCAACCGGATCTCTGGTTGGAACGCTATGGCAGCTCTCTGTACCGCCACGCATTGATTCGCACGGGCGACCCTGCCGTCGCTGAAGACAGAGAAATCGCGGCCATGCCACTGGCAAAGCTGCGATCCACTGTTCGCGATTACATCAAACACCGACCATTCTATCGCGGCGGATGCCGCCTTTCATGAGGAGCAAGCCATGCACGAGATCAAGCAAGCAGCAGAAACTGTCAATCAGAAACGAGAGGAACTCCAGATCGCGCAGGAGAAACTAGCCGACGTTAAGACAGCCGCCCAGCTACCACAGGCTGCACGTACACGCGTAGAGCAGATGCTGGCCGACCCTCGAAACGACCCGGCAAACCTTGTGCGGATTTACCGGGGTCCAACGGGTGGCGCGCAAACGTATGAACTCCATGAGCGCATCGAACAGCCGGCCGAAGATGACATCCTCGAACGCCTGCGCCAACAGCTGCAGGCAGAAGTCGGAAACGCTCACCTCGAAGATCGGACACCTGATGTCGCTGAGATAAATGCCGAGATCCGTGAGATCGAGGGCGCGCGCGCAGCCATGGCAGTGCAACAGGCGCGGGTGGCCAGCCTGTCGAATGAATTGGCGCAGCTGGAGAAAATTCTCGCAGATGCTGTCATAGAGTTTGCCCGTAGTCACTTTGACGCCGGTCGAACCGCATACAGGAAATCCCTGGATGCGACGTTGAATGCACTCACGATGATGGCGGCCGCCAATGCTCTGGGTTCCCAATGGTCCGCCCGAGGCGCGCGTGCATGGCCAGATCAGATCGAGCCATACCTTAATCAGCCCAACCGCCCGCAGCATCAGCCGGTCGACTTCCGCGCCGCGGTAACAGGAGATGCCTTCCAACGTGCTCGCGGCTTCTTGATAAACAAGCTCACGCAGTTGGGCGTCGAGATTTGATCAACGTGGCCCCGGCGACGGGGCCGCATAAACTCTAGGTGACGAACATGAAAATAAATTTTCCGATTCGGACAAGTGGCCTACGCGATCAACCCGGGCATGCGGTGGTTGCCAAGAGGCCGCGCACGCCGCTTCAGAGAGCAAAAGGAGCATCCGTGATGCCCAATGGCCATTCGGCCAAGAAATCGCCCCAGAGAAAGCCTGACGCGTCGCCAAGACCATGGATTGCCAGCGCGTCCAAAATCAAAAGCGCAATTATCAATGAGCGCACACGGTGCAAACGGATTTTTTCCGCCGGTATCGAACACGATTCCCTTGCGACAGCCTGCACGTTGGCCTTCAACACCAGCCTGTCGGCATACAAAGCGAAGCTTGTTCTCGCAGGAACAGCAGCCGATCGCCAGCGCCGCCAGCCACTGCGAAGCTCATATCGGCATGAGCCCATACCTTCGATGATCATCCCACACGTTGTACCGGATGGCGGCGAGAATCCAGATGGGAGGGTGCATATACAAGCGAAAGCGATCCATGCTGCAGCTGCTAAGGCGCGAGGTGCGGCGGCATGATCGAAATTTCCGTAAGGTCAAATCTCAAAGAGATCGAGAGGTCGCTGGAAGCATTCGTGCGCAAGCAGATTCCATTTGCAACTGGCCGCGCATTGACTGAATTGGCGGTTGAAGTGAAAAAAGCCGAGGTCAAGAACTTGCTGACCAAAATGCCTACGGCAACACCATTTACCCAGAAATCCATCGGATCGACCAAGGCCAACAAGCTGTCTCGTAGTGCGACGGTTTATGTGCGCGATGTCGCAGCTTCATATCTCTATCCGTACGAGTTCGGTGGATTGAACAAGCTCAACGGTTCAGCTCTATTGAAGCCTGAGAATGTTCGCCTCAACAAGTACGGCAACTTGCCGCGCAAGAGACTCGCTCAACTATTGTCTAAACCCGATGTGTTTGTGGGCAAGATCAAATTCAAGTCAGGCGATGTGGTGGATGGCATTTGGCAACGCGGCCTATATGGCAGTCGTCGCAAAGGCGGCTACATGGGTACCAAAGGAAAGCATCATATGATCGCAGGCAATCGATCAACATTGACGCTGCTCGTCCGTTTCGCTGATGCACATCCTGCCAAACCTAGACTTGGCTATCGTGTCACTGCTGAGTCTTTGATTGCTCGACGGTTCAACAAAATATTCGGGCGCGAACTGGCGCGCGCCATGGCCACGGCCCGATGAATGGGGTGGTCCTGGGTCCCTCCTGGCGACTTTGCATCAGGGGCATTTGCGAGCTGCGTTGTTTCCCCAGCTATGGGGGCAAAAAGCCGGTTAACACAATAAGTTAACTCTAGGCTTTTTCGTTAACCCAGCAAGAGTGAGGGTTTCAGCCAGAAGAATCGTAGTCGCCGTCTGCATCAAACTACTATCGAGCGATGCGTTTTCCGAGCTCGTATCATCGCTGCCCGCGCTACCAATTCTACCGAGTGCGCCGATAATTGGAGCACCTGCGCCTATCCACCGCCGCTGGTAAACGTGACGGTAAACGTGGAGCGCCAGAAACAAAAAAGGGCCGGCGCGAAAAACGCCAACCCCTTGATTTTATTGGTCGGGGCGAGAGGATTTGAACCTCCGACCACCTGAACCCCATTCAGGTGCGCTACCAAGCTGCGCTACGCCCCGCAAAGAGGCGAGAGATTACCCGAACGGACAGACCAAGGCAAACCTTCCTAACGTACATGCGGTCGATGTCACCAAGCGTCGACCATTTGGATGAAGGTTTAGGATAGATAGGCCCTCAGTGCCCAATCGGTCATCGCGACCCATAAGAACGCGAAGATGCTGACGTGCAACAGGCTTTTGCACGTATCGAGCGTAGTCGCCGCGCTTGGGTAATCCCCCCTCAAAGTAGTAGCGTTCAGAAGTGGAATTTTCCGATACTCACCGGTAAGGAGATTCCGCATGAAGAAATCGCGATACACGGACTGAATCGCCCCGGGTATCGCGGAGGCTGTTTGGTTTAAGTTAAGCAGCTACCGCTGTTTGACGGTTGAGTTGCTCGTAATAGTTTGCCTCAGCTTCTGCGGGAGGTATATGACCCAGTGGTCCCATCAATCTTTGATGGTTAAACCACGAGACCCATTCCAAGGTCGCCAGTTCCACAGATTCCCGCGTCTTCCAAGGCCCTCGACGATGGATAAGTTCGGCCTTATACAGTCCGTTGATGGTCTCGGCCAGGGCGTTGTCGTAGCTGTCGCCCTTGCTGCCAACCGACGGCGCGATGTCTGCCTCGGCAAGCCGCTCACTGTAGCGGATGGAGACATACTGCGAGCCCCGGACGCTGTGGTGGATCAGGGTATCCTCCGAGCTGGGCTGTCGGTCGTACAGCGCCTGCTCCAGGGCGTCGAGTACGAAGTCCGTGGTCATGCTGGTGCTGACACGCCAGCCCACAATGCGTCGGGCGAACACATCAACGACGAAGGCCACGTAGAGCCAGCCCTGCCAGGTTGAGACATACGTGAAGTCCGACACCCAGAGCTGGTTGGGGCGATCCGCCTGGAACTGACGATTGACCCTGTCCAGCGGGCAAGGTACCGATGTGTCAGGCGTCGTGGTGCGAACGATCTTGCCCCGACGTACGCCCTCCAGGCCCAGGCGACGCATGAGCCGCTCCACGGTACAGCGCGCTACGACAATGTCCTCGCGGTTCATCTGCTTCCAGACCTTCTCGGCACCGTAGACCTGCATATTGGCCTGCCAGACACGCTCAATATGCGGCATCAGCCATTCATCGCGCTTGGCCCTGGCGCTGCGCAGTTCCGGATTGCGCTGCCGTGCCGCATGACGCCGGTAAGCCGATGGGGCGACCTGCAACACGCGGCAGATCGGCTCGACCCCATAGGCATCCCGATGCTCGTCGATGTAGGCGTTCAGGACTTCAGCTTGCGGTCGAGCTCCGCTTGGGCGAAAAAAGCGCTGGCCGTGCGCAGGATGTCATTGGCACGCCGCAACTCCTTGATCTCGCGCTCCAGCTCCTTGATGTGCTGTGCCTCGGCTGTGGTCGTACCCGCGCGCGACCCGGCATCGATCTCTACACGCTTGACCCATTCATGCAGGGTGTTGGCCGAACAGCCGATCTTCGGGGCGATCGACTCCACCGCGGCCCACAGCGAGGGATACTCCCCGCGATGCTCCTGGACCATTCGCACCGCACGCTCACGGACCTCAGGGGAAAATTTGTTCAACTTGTTCATGGCTTCATTCTCTCAAGAGTTGAAGCCTCCTCAAAACCCGGGGCGATTCAGACAGCCAGATCATCAGCATTCTCAAGCAGGCCGAGGCCGGCACGCCCGTGCCTGAGCTGTGCCGCGAGCACGACATGAGCAGCGCCACGTTCTACAAGTGGCGGGCCAAGTACGGCGGCATGGACGCTTCGCTGATGGCCCGCCTGAAGGAGCTGGAGGACGAGAACCGGCGGCTGAAGAAGATGTACGCCGAGGAGCGTCTGGTTTCGGAGATTCGCAAGGAAGCCCTTGAGGGAAAATGGTAAGGCCCTCTTCGCGCCGGGAGAGGGCCCAAGACTGTGTGGCGCAACGGGGTATCAGCATCGGCCTGGCCTGCCGTGCGTTTGGGATCAGTCAGACATGCTATCGGTATCAAGCGAATCCGTCGGAAGAGAACGCGCGCATCGCCGACTGGCTGGTTCGGCTGACGCACAAGCAGCGCAACTGGGGCTTTGGGCTGTGCTTTCTGCACCTGCGCAACGTCAAGGGCTTTGGCTGGAATCACAAGCGCGTGTACCGCATCTACCGGGCGCTGGAACTGAACCTGCGGATCAAGCCCAAGCGACGGATCGTGCGCGACAAGCCCGAGCCATTGGCCGTGCCCGAGGCGCTCAACCAGAGCTGGTCGATGGATTTTATGCACGACAGCTTACAGGATGGGCGCCCGTATCGGCTGTTCAACGTCATTGACGACTACAACCGCGAAGGATTGTGCATCGAGGCCGACTTCTCGCTACCGGCCGAACGGGTTGTGCGCGCACTGGATCGGGTCATCGAATGGCGCGGCAAGCCGCAGGCGATCCGCTGCGACAACGGGCCAGAATACGTCAGCACGACCCTGGCCGCCTGGGCAGCCAAGCACGGCATTGCGCTCAACTTCATCCAACCCGGCAAACCTCAGCAGAACGCCTATATCGAGCGCTACAATCGCACCGTGCGCTACGACTGGCTGAACCAATACCTGTTCGAGTCGATCCACGAGGTCCAAAACTTCGCCACCCGCTGGCTCTGGACCTACAACCACGAACGGCCAAACATGGCCCTCGGAGGCATCACCCCAAAACAGAAGCTCGCCCTGGTGGCTTAACCCTTCCATTTCTGAACATCGCTAAAAATGGGGGATTACCCTTGTTGCGATCGTTTCAGGATCGATTCACCCTGGATACAGGCGAGATCACGGCAACGGTCGGTGACAGGCGAGTGGCCTTTCCTCAACGGTTACTGTCTCACAAGCAAGACCGATAGCGAAAATACCGGGTATGTTGGCAACATTCATCGATTGACACTGGAATGCATACCCAGCTCGCGACACGTGGGCTGATCAAGGCGCGGTGAGGACGATTGCGGTTCGTACGTCCTCTACCGGTGTTGGCAATAACGGATCAGCAACGAGATTATCACTCCGACCTCGCGCTGAAGATCTGGTGCGCCACATTCGTGCATCCGATTCATCATCAGTGCGCTCTGTCACATGGCGGCGTAATGCCTTAGAATACGGCGGCAAACCTCCAGCATGCACTCACTCATGGTTGCGCAAGCCAGCGCTCTTACAGAACAGCTCAATCGCAGCAGCAACCCCTATCGGGATCCGCTGAGTCGCATCGACTGGCAATCCCTGGACCTCGATCACTGGTGGTTGCCAGAAGCCGCCGTTAGCCTTCATGGCATCCCAGCCTACGATCACCTGCCTGAAGCACAGCGTAAACGTCTCTCGCAGTATGAATTCATCAACTTCATCGAGAAGGCCCTTTGGCTGGAGGGCATCTTCATGGAGAGGATCAGCCGCGCATTGGCAGATTCACTCGGCCAGCCATCAGAAACCCTTTACCGCCTGCATGAGTTACGCGAGGAAGCGGGCCACAGCCTCATGTTTATGGAGTTGATCCAACGCAGTGGATTGCCCATTGATCCGGCCGCCTTCAAGCGGCCACGACTGGCAACCTGGGTTGGCCGCCACGCGCCCTACCGTTCGGCCGCCTTCTGGATCGCGGTGCTGATCGGAGAACAGGTTCCAGATCACATGAACCGTATGATCCGCAAGCACCGCGCCCAGATTTCAGACACCATCTACGAAATCATCACCCTCCATGCAATCGATGAAGCACGCCACATCGTGCATGCCAGAGCAACCCTGGAGTATTGCCTGCCCATAGCCGGCCGCTTGGCCCCGATTTATCTGCCTCTTCTGAATCACGTTTTTCGCCAATTTGTCGAGGCCTTCTACTTCCCCGCTCCCGCGCTGTATCAACTTGCAGGCTTGGATCAGCCGGCACGCTGGGCACAGCGTGCCCACGCTAACACCGCGCGCATCACCTTTGTTGACGAATGCGTGGCCAGCACGCTACGTCAGCTGGCCGGCAAAAATTTGCCCATCAGCTGGCGCTAGCCGCTCTTCTCCACCGCAAATCGCATCCCAGACACGCCTCGTCATAACAACGAAGCAGCCTTGGCACTCCCAAACAACCGACTTGGGACTCGGGACCCAACACATAACTCTCAATTTATTGATCAGCAGGTTGGATCGCATATCCAGCTGATACATTCGATGGCGCTATCGGCCATTTCATACATGAAGAAATCAAAGTCGCCCTCTTCCAGCTGGATGAGCATTCAACATGTAGTGTGGATTGCACTCCTGCCAAAAAAATCATATACGCTACCCATGTGCATGTCCGCAAAGCCTATATAGCCGGTTTTTTTATGCTCATCTCACCTACCCCGTCGACTCTACGCTTCTGATGCTTTCTTTGGAGCATGCCTATGGTATGGCCAATATAAATAAAATATGAACGCTCAACAGAAAACAACCATTGAACAGCGGTGATGAATATATAGATACACGCCTAATCATCGTCACTTCCATGGAAATAAAAGACTCGATCAATAAAAAAACAATTTCACGCTGCGCAAGCGCCAATTTGGCGCGCACTTGGGTTCGAACCAACTCTTTACGCGCACACTTTAATTCTCAGTCTTCCAATTAAGTCGAGATAAAAATATCCGATGCCGCACAAATACGGCATCGGATGAATTAACACGCGTGGCTATGGCTTATCCAAATTCCCGCCAGAAATTTTCTGGCACACACCTACCGGCACAGCAATAAAGGCATGCGGGTCCCGGTCAACCGTGGTAGTGCCGGCACATGAATTCGTTGCTGTAGCGCAATCGTTGTGATGCGCCTTGCTAATGCCGTAGCATTTTTCCATCGCGGGTGCCGCGTATACGGTTGTAGTCATGCCGCCGACACCCAGTGTCAGCATCGCAGCCAGTGCATAGGTCAATTTGCGTTTACTCTTGTTCATTCCCATCCCCTTTTCGATTATTGTAGAACCAGCTCTTGAGGACTTTGCCTCAATTGCACTGTCGTTTCAGCCAATATTTTTCTTACAGGATGGAGCTACACGGGAATCCCAATACGATGTGCTAAGCTCAAAGTCGGGCAACGTGGTAATCGCATTTTGACAATCCTCACACACGAAACGACCACCCAACCGGATCTCTGGTTGGAACGCTATGGCAGCTCTCTGTACCGCCACGCATTGATTCGCACGGGCGACCCTGCCGTCGCTGAAGACATCGTTCAAGAAACGCTGTTATCGGCATGGCAACATCGTGAACAATTCGCGATGCGCTCCAGCGAGAAAACCTGGTTGATCGGCATACTTCGGCATAAAATCGCGGATCACTACCGCCAACACAGCCGCTCAAGGGAAACCAGTGTCGATTTTGATGCGCTCGAACAAGATGGATCGAACCTTGAGCGACGCGTCTTCGATGAAAATGGACATTGGCGCCAGGATCTAAGCAAATGGGGGCGTGATCCCCTCAAGGAAACCGAGGCCGATGCCTTGTGGGATGTGCTGGCGGTTTGCCTGGGCAGATTACCCGAGCTGCAGCGTGAAGCTTTTAACCTTCAAGAGTTCCAGGAAGGTAGCAGCGACGAGGTTGCATTGGCACTGGGCGTCAAACCCAATCACCTATATGTACTGCTGCACAGGGCCAGACTATCCATCAGACAGTGCCTGGAGGCACTCTGGTTCGGAGGACGCGCATCATGATGGGTATGCTCAGTTGCCGCGAAGCGGGATACTACCTGTCTCTGGAAAGGGATCAGACACTTGCGTGGCCGCTGAAAACGAAGTTGTCGCTACATTTGGCGGTCTGCAAAAACTGCCGCCGATACCGCGTGCAGCTTCAATGGATCGACGATGCGGTGGACACTATGGCGGAGTCGTCTCGCTCACTGACACTACCGGAGGAGGCGCGTTCGCGTATCGCCGCACGCTTGCGAACGCTGCATCAAGGCAACCCAGAGGACGACTCAACATCCTATCCCTGAGTCCCTAGCCTGTGTAACCCACCGGCCGCTGGCCTGCAAGAGGAAACGCGCCTCCTCGATTCTGCGCATCGCAGATGCTTGCGCCTGGCATAACTCAGCTCAGATTTTCCAGGCGTATCCGAGTCACGTGATCGGCCGTGGTTTCCAATGCTTCGATACGCCGTATCGCCTCATCCATATTCGCCTCGCGAACCGCTGCTGTAATGATGACAATCGAGGCATCCGTCGCTTCTTCTGCGGGCTGACGCTGCAATACGGCTTCGATACTAATCGATAGATCACCCAATATACGCGTGATATCAGCCAATACGCCGGGTCGATCCTGCGCACGTAAGCGCAAATAATACGCGGTAACTGCCTCGCCGATGGGCAATACCTGCAAATCGATAAGCGAGTCCGGGTGAAAGGCCAAGTGAGGGACTCGATTATTCGGGTCAACGGTCAGTGCACGCGTCACGTCGACCAGATCCGCAACCACCGCCGAGGCAGTCGGCTCAGCGCCGGCACCTGGCCCATAGTACAGTGTTGAGCCTACGGCATCGGCGCGCACCAGGACTGCATTCATGACGCCATCCACGTTAGCGATCAGCCGGCGATGCGGAATCAGTGTCGGATGCACGCGCAGCTCGATACCGGAATCACGACGACGGGCAATGCCCAGATGCTTGATGCGATAACCCAGTTCAGCCGCATAAGTGACATCCTCGCGGGTGATTCGAGTGATGCCTTCGGTATAAACCCGTTCGTATTGCAGCGGAATGCCGAAGGCAATCGAAGCCAGTATGGTCAACTTGTGCGCAGCATCAATACCCTCGACATCGAAGGTCGGATCAGCCTCGGCATAACCCAGACTCTGCGCCTCGGACAGAACATCCTCGAAGTCCCGCCCCTTGTCGCGCATTTCACTGAGAATGAAATTCCCGGTACCGTTGATGATGCCAGCAAGCCATTCGATAGTATTGCCGGCCAATGCCTCGCGTATCGCCTTGATGATAGGAATGCCGCCGCCGACCGCCGCCTCGAATGCCACGGTGACGCCTTGTTCGCTGGCGCGCGCAAATATCTCATTGCCATAGAGCGCAATCAGGGCCTTATTGGCGGTCACCACATGCTTACCCTGATCGATGGCGCGCATGACCATCTCGTATGCGATCGTAGTCCCACCGATAAGCTCGACAACGATATCGATTTCGGGATCATCAACCACGTCCTGCGCACGATTGGTCAACGCGATACCACTTAGATCACAATCGCGGCTTACCGACAGATCACGCGACGCGGCGCGGACAATGCGGATGGCTCGCCCTGCGCGGCGTGCAATCTCTTCGTCATTGCGCGCCAGCACACGCACAACCCCACAACCGACGGTGCCGAGCCCCAAAAGGCCGACTTTTACTGCTTCCAATGCTTCCTCCAAGGATCTTTATAATCCGCGTTTCAAATCGAACGCATTCAATCGTAATACAGGCTAGCCCGCCCGAAACATTTGTTTAAGGCCACGAATAGCCTGGCGTGTGCGATGTTCATTCTCGATTAGCCCGAAGCGGACATGATCGTCGCCATACGAACCGAAGCCAATACCTGGCGAAACCGCGACCTTGGCTTCCTTGAGCACGCGCTTGGAAAATTCCAGCGAGCCCAATTCGCGATAGCGCTCTGGAATTTTTGCCCACACAAACATGGTCGCCTTCGGGCGTTCGACTTCCCAGCCGATACCATTGAGTCCCTCGCAAAGCACATCGCGACGTCGGCGGTAGGTTTCACGGATTTCTGACACGCAATCCTGCGGGCCTTCCAGTGCCGTAATCGCGGCCACCTGGATCGGCGTGAACATGCCGTAATCGAGGTAGGATTTCATTCGCGCCAGCGCGGCGACGAGCTTCGCATTGCCGCACATGAAACCCACGCGCCAACCTGGCATGTTGTAGGTCTTGGAAAGCGAATAGAACTCAACGGCGACATCCTTGGCATCCGGCACCTGCAGCACGGAGGGAGCGACGTACCCATCGAAGGTGATTTCGGAGTAAGCGATGTCGTGCACAACCCATATGCCGTGTTCACGGGCGATCGCCACAACCTTCTCGAAGAAATCCAGTTCCACGCACTGTCCGGTAGGATTTCCGGGGAAATTCAGGATCAGCATTTTCGGACGTGGCCAACTGTCCTTGATCGCCTTATCCAGCTCTTGGAAAAAATCGACATCAGGCGTCATCGGTACATGACGGATATCAGCGCCCGCGATCACGCAACCATATGGATGAATCGGGTAAGCCGGATTCGGCACGAGAACCGCATCCCCAGGCCCGAGGGTCGCCAATGCCAAGTGCGCCAGCCCCTCCTTCGAACCGATGGTTACAATCGCCTCGGAATCCGGATCGAGCTCAACGTCGAAACGGTCTCGATACCATTGGCAGATAGCCCGTCTCAGGCGAGGGATGCCGCGGGAAACCGAATAACGGTGCGTGTCGCCCCGCCGCGTTGCCTCAATCATTTTTTCTACGATGTGGGGCGGCGTCGGGCGATCCGGATTACCCATACCGAAATCGATGATGTCTTCGCCACGGCTACGGGCCTTAGCCTTAAGCTCGTTGACTATGTTGAATACATAAGGCGGAAGGCGCTGAATGCGCGGAAATTCGTCTTTCACACAAAGGCCTACAGGGCAAAAAGGTGCCGATTTCAAAGCGATCGACATTACGCATGTGCATCGGGACTGTCAATCGCCCAGCCGAGTAATGATAAACTTACGGGTATGCGATTTACCGAAGACACCGCAGATGCCAGCTATGTCATTGATGCCTATGGCCCAGGCTGGGTCAGCATCAATCATGTTGCGTATACGCATAGCGTGATTGTGATGCCGGATCAGCTGCACACGCCGTGGCGGCCGACACATCTCACCGAGTTCACCGCCGACGACCTAGGGAAAATTCTGGCGATGACCCCCGAGATCATCTTGGTTGGCACGGGACGCCATCAACGCTTCCCTGAGACCGACATTCTCAAGCAGCTTGCGGCAGAAAGCATCGGCTGCGAGTTCATGGACACTGCTGCTGCATGCCGTACCTATACGGTACTAATGGCCGAAAAAAGACGGGTTGCCGCTGCATTACTGATGGCCGACTGACGCCCTCCTTGCAGAGAGGGCGACACCACCTGGAGATCAATTCTGCAGCAATGCCTCTTCCGAAAACCCGGTCCCTTCCAGTATTTGACGCAAACGGCGCAGCGCCTCCATCTGGATTTGCCTCGCTCGCTCCCGCGTGACGCCCAGGGCGCTACCGACCTCTTCAAGCGTCGCCTTCTCATATCCCATGAGACCAAAACGTCGGACAATTACCTCGCGCTGCTTTGAATCAAGCTGCCCTAGCCAATGACTGACATAGGCGGAGATATTTTCATCCTGAAGCAGCTCGGCAGGCTCCTGGGATTGCTCGTCGGGTATCATCTCCGACAGTGATCGCCCACTATCCTGCCCAATCGTGATATCCATGGACGTCGCCCGCTCACTGAGCTGCAACAGACGCTTGATTTCATCGACCGGGCGCCCCATTACCTCGGAAATTTCGTGCAAAGTCGGATCTCGGTTGAATTGCTGAGTCAGGGCCCGGACTGTACGCAAATAAACGTTCAACTCCTTGACGACATGAATCGGTAAGCGGATCGTGCGCGTCTGATTCATAATCGCACGCTCAATGGTCTGTCGGATCCACCAAGTCGCATAAGTGGAAAAGCGAAACCCACGCTCTGGATCGAATTTCTCCACTGCACGGATCAGGCCGAGATTGCCTTCCTCGATCAGGTCCAGGAATGCAAGCCCACGGTTCATGTAGCGACGTGCGATTTTGACCACCAACCGAAGATTGCAGACGATCATCTTATTCCGGCCGGTCTCATCACCACGCTGAGCAAGACGAGCGTAATAAACCTCTTCCTGCGGCGTGAGCAGCTTGGAATACTCGATTTCCTTAAGATACAGACGGGTAGCGTCCATCTCCGCAGACGATGCGGTAAGTCGCGGCTTCTTGACAGACTTAGGCTCTGGCTCGGCCGCCGCCGCCGCTACCTGAAGGATTTCGACGTCGGCGACGGTTTCATCTTCGCTCTCATCGTCGTCGTCATCGTCCGTCAATTCATCCAACCCCGACCCGGCAGCATCGACTGCTGGCACTGCGGTAAAATCCACCTCGATTCGCGATTCTCCTACGCCATCATCACCTAACTCGCGCTTTTCCAGATCGACCAGCGCTCGCGGATCCACATCTCCCCTGATATTCATACTTCACAACCCTCCATTCCACGTCAGTGGTCCCCGGTTGTTGATGATTTGTTTTAATTATATTAAATGTGCTATTTAGCCCTTCCAGGTAGATAGGTTATAGGGTTTACAGGATCGCCGTCCACTCTGATCTCGAAAAACAGCATCGGCTGGGTAATACCGGTACCAGTTTCACCCATCAAGGCGATTTTCTGCCCCTGCTTCACCACATCACCTTCGTTCACCAAAAGCTTCTGGTTGTGCCCGTAAGCACTCAGATAATGGCCATTGTGCTTGATGATAATGAGGTTGCCATAACTGGGTAGGCCATTGCCGCTATACACAACCTGTCCGGCAGCAGCGGCTATCACCGGCTGCCCCAGGCGACCGCCGATTTCGATCCCCTGTTCAGTCTTTGAATAGGCCTGCAGCAAACGGCCCTGGGTCGGCCACAGCCAGTGCAATCGGCTGGGTGCCGCCGCCTCTGCTGGGCGCGAACGGCCGATAGGCGAGGCCGGTGGCGGTGATGCGGGTCTATAGGGCCGCGCCTCACCAGGTGACGGCACCGCCGATGACTGAGGTCTGGCTTGAGGCGGCGCTGCACGAGCAAGCTGCTGATTCTGCCCGGGCGGGTTCATTCGAATCCATTGCCCTGGCGTCAGTGTGTAGGGAGCTGACAATCCATTCCAGCGAGCCACCTCGTGATAATCCAGATCAAAGCGCCAAGCAATCGCATACAGTGTTTCACCTTTGCGAACTTGGACGTAACCAGCATGAAAACCGCTTCCCTGATAAGGCATCACCGAACAGGCGGATAGCCAGGAAAGCAGCAAGGCAAGGATCAGACAACGCACAGAGCGATACATCATCCGTCAACATCTCTTACGGCACACCCTCCCCGATGCATCCACTCACAGGGCGAGGTGACGGGCAATCCAGTACACGATTTCAGGAAAGGCTGCATTTCTCGTTCTACCAGCGACTTGAGGGCGACACTTCAAGCTTACCCGAGATTAGGCCAGAGTAACGCGAGGGTTGCCAACAGGCTCCCAGCACAGCCCTTCTATAGAGTTTCGAAACTAGAGGGCAGCATACGACCCTGGCCAGAAGACGGAGACAAAAGACGCGAGCAACAGGGTCGCCAGACCCACCGTCATCGTGAAAACCTTCATCACATCGGGCGGGACTGGGGAGAGCATGGGGATTCAGCCAAACTTAGGCAGGCGAAACGCCGCCATGTCGCAGGACGTTCAACCCATTCGAGAACACCTCGGCATAAAGACCGACGAACAGGGCTTCAGGCCTCATGACCGGCACGCATCGGCACAAAGGAAACCGCATCAAGCGTGCGGTGGACAAAAATGTTTCCTTCACGCGTCACCATGACCAGGTGTTGTCGTTCGCCCGCACCAACCGGCGCCAGCAGACGTCCACCCGGAGTTAATTGCTGAAGCAGGGATTCCGGAATCTCTCCGGGTGCTGCTGTGAGCAATATCGCCTCATAAGGCCCCTGCTCCAGCCAACCCATATGGCCATCATCGAGCTTAAACTGGATGTTGCGGAAGCCGACGCCGTCCAGCAGACGCCGCGCCCGCTGTGCCAGCGCACCGATGCGCTCGACCGTGTACACCCTAGGCACCAGTTGCGCGAGCACCGCCGCCTGATAACCAGATCCCGTACCGATCTCCAATACACTGGTCGGCATACCAGCCTCCAGCAGCAGCTCCGTCATTCGGGCAACGACATAGGGTTGCGACAACGTCTGACCAAACCCGATGGGTAAGGCCGTATCTTCATATGCGCGCGTAGCCAGTGCTTCATCCACGAACAGATGGCGCGGCGTCGCCGCCATGATCCGTAATACTGAAGCGTTCTGAATGCCCTGGGTACGTAGACGCTCAACCATGCGGTCACGCGTACGCTGCGATGTCATGCCGATACCGCTAAGGGAATCCGTCGTCAAATCGGGCATGTGAGCAACCATTCCTGCAGATGCTCCACCGCTTCATGACGCGTCAAGTCGACCTTGATCGGCGTTACTGAAACGTAGTCATGATTGATCGCATGAAAATCTGTGCCCGGCCCGGCGTCTTGTTCCGGACCAGCCTGCCCCACCCAATAGATACTACGACCACGCGGGTCTGTGGTCTTAAGCATGCCCTCGGCACGGTGGCGGTTACCCAAGCGGGTCGCCTGAAACCCCTTAAGCTCGGTCAACGGACGATCAGGCACATTGACGCTGAGAATAGTATCTCGCGGCAGCGGATCGTCGCACAGCCGGCGGATAATGCCCAACATAGCGCTGGCGGCCGCCTCAAGATGCGCCGGCTGAAAGCTGGTTGACGATACTGCAATCGCCGGCAACCCCAAGAAACGCCCCTCCATGGCAGCCGCCACGGTGCCCGAATACAGGACATCATCGCCCAGATTTGCGCCATGATTGATCCCCGCGATCACCATGTCCGGCTCATTTTCCAATAAGCCGGTCAAGGCGAGGTGCACACAATCGGTTGGCGTCCCATCGACGCGGATATAGCCATTGGGCATCTGGGTTGCGCGCAACGGGCGCGTCAGCGTTAGCGAATTACTTGCGCCACTGCGATCCCGATCCGGAGCAACCACAGTGACGCGCCCCAGCGTACCCAGGGCTTCGGCCAATACCGATAGCCCCTCGGAAAGATAGCCGTCGTCATTACTTAGTAAAAAGTGCATAGGACCCCCGTACGATCGCGCGCTAATATACTGCAAACAGGCGGACTCCGCCCCTATGACCCGCGGGAGGATCGCGCATGCCAGATATGGACGACGAGGACGGAGAACTGTTCCGGCAAGCCATCGGTCAGGTGCGGCCCGTACGCACGGACCAGCACCCAGATTATCGCCCAGCCCCGCCGCCACGGCCGTTGCAGCGAGATCCAGCGCCAAGGCAATTGATTGAAGATTCGCTCCAGGACCCACCAGACGATCCCGATCTGCAACCCGGCGACATTCTCAGCTATGCGCGCCCAGGTACCTCACGGCAAATGATTCGGCGGCTTCGGCGTGGGCAGTATCGCATCGATGCGGAACTCGATCTCCACGGACTTGGGCTGCGTGAAGCGCGCCAGGCCCTGCTCGCCTTCGTACGTGAAAGACATCTGCAACGTCTAGGCTGCGTACGCATCATTCACGGCAAGGGCTGGCGCTCAGGCAACCACGGCCCGGTACTCAAACCGGGTGTCAACCACTGGCTCCGTCAGCTGGATGAGGTGCTGGCTTTTGCATCTGCGCGCCCGGTAGACGGGGGCACAGGTGCGCTGTATGTGTTGCTACGCGCCAATTCGACCTCAGCTAATTCAACTTAAATTGACCGATGTCAATTTTTCAGTATTAGCATATCAACATACTCTCTTCAGCGGCGCGGGTTAGCCTAACTGAATCATAACCAGGGGCACAGGCACCCTTGCCGCTAGCCAACGCCGTGCCGTGCGGTATCGAAAGGATGTTGCCGCGCTAAGGCTACCCCCATTCTGCTGAGGAGAGGAGAGCATGGTTCCAAGCGATCTCGTCGTGGACCTATCGCGTTGGCAATTCGCCGCCACCGCGCTTTACCATTTTTTGTTCGTGCCACTCACGCTGGGATTGAGTTTCATCCTGGCAGCCATGGAAACGGTCTACGTTACCACCGGACGTACGATCTACAAGGAAATGGCGCAATTCTGGGGCAAGCTCTTCGCGATCAATTTCGCACTCGGCGTGGCCACCGGGTTGACCATGGAATTCGAGTTCGGCACCAATTGGTCCACCTATTCATATTACGTCGGCGACGTATTCGGGGCGCCCCTGGCGGTTGAAGGCCTAATGGCCTTCTTCATGGAATCCACCTTTGTCGGCCTGATGCTACTGGGCTGGCATCGACTGAATCGTGTGCAGCACCTGACCGTCACCTGGCTGGTCGCGCTCGGCTCGAACCTGTCTGCATTGTGGATACTGATCGCTAACGGCTTTATGCAGGACCCACATGGCGCCACGTTCAATCCGTTCACTCAACGCCTTGAACTTACCAGCTTCATGCACTTACTGTTCAATCCAGATGCGCAGGCCAAATTCGTACACACCTCGCTCGCGGGCTACGTGACCGCGGCGATTTTCGTCGTCGGCATCAGTGCCTGGTATCTGAGCAAGGGCCGTCACATCGAACTCGCACGCCGCTCCTTGCGCATGGCTGCACTGTTCGGCGTGCTGTCCTCGGTTGGTGTAATCACTCTGGGAGACGCGCTCGGCTTCATTGACGGCGGTAAGCAACCGACCAAGTTGGCCGCGATGGAGGGTCTGTGGGAAACCGAGCAGGCACCGGCCAGCTTCAACGCCATCGCCTTCCCGAGTCAGGAGGAACAACGCAATCTGTTCGCAATCAAGATCCCCTACCTGCTCTCAATACTGGTCAAACATGACTTGAGCACACCCATCGTCGGCATCAATCAACTTGAACAGGAGGCCGCTCAGCGCATCAAAAACGGTATCCCAGCGCTGATGGCTCTGCAGGCAATCCAGAAAAACCCGGACAACAAGCAGGCACTGGCCACATTCGATGCACACAAACAGGATCTGGGCTATGCCTTCCTGCTCAAGCGCTACGCACCCGATGTAGCCAAGGCAACCCCGACTCAGATCGAAAAGGCCGCAAAAGACACGATTCCGGAAGTCTGGATACTGTTCTGGTCATTCCGGTTGATGGTTGCAGCCGGTTTCGCGATGCTCGTATTCCTGATCTTCGCCACGCTGTATTCGCTCAAAACGGACTGCAGACGGACCGGCTTCCTGAAGATAGCCCCCTGGTTCATTCCAGTCCCTTTCTTCGCCTGCGAGATGGGCTGGGTAACCGCCGAGGTGGGCCGTCAACCTTGGACGGTATACGAGCAGCTACCGACCTGGATATCCGCCTCGACGCACAGCGCCAGTTACATGATTTTTTCGCTGACGGGCTTCGTCCTCCTCTACACCTGCTTCATCGTGGTCGAGATGTATCTAATGACCAAGTTCGTCCGCCAAGGCCCCGATGAACCGGGCTCGCGCGCCGGCGGTAGCTTGGCCGGCCAGCCTGTGTTCGCCCATCCCCTGCTGGCCCCCCACCGCGACTGAGTGATCGAAAGAGGACATCATGGAAGTATTAACGACCTACGCAATACTCAAAATCACCTGGTGGCTACTGCTCGGCGTTCTACTCATGGCGCTGGCCATCATGGTCGGCATGGACATGGGCGTCGGCACCATCCTGCGCTACGTCGGGCGCACGGACGAGGATCGCCGCATCGCGCTCAACATCATCGGACCGCACTGGGACGGCAATCAGGTCTGGTTCGTCCTCGGCGGCGGCGCGATCTTCGCCGCCTGGCCGACACTCTACGGCACTGCCTTCTCGGGCCTCTACGTAGTCATGTTGGTATTGTTATGGTCGATGATCCTTCGACCACTGGGGTTTGAATACCGCAGCAAGCTCGCCTCCGCAAAGTGGCGTAACCTATGGGACTGGACCCTGTTCGTCAGTGGTTTCGTGCCAATGCTCGTTTACGGCGCGGCAATCGGCAACATCCTGGTCGGTTTTCCCTTCCATTTCGCTCAGGAAGGCACGGCGGTCTCCGTTTACACCGGTAGCTTCATCACCCTGTTCAACCCCTTCGCCATCCTCGCGGGCCTGGTCTCAGTATCTATGTCCACCCTGATGGGCTCGCTCATGCTGATGAATCGTGGCGAAGGTGCGTTGTACGAGCGTGCACGGCGCGTAGCGGGATTGGCCGGGCCGCTCGCCCTCATTCTGTTCACGATTGCGGGCATCTGGGTCGCCAACATGAAAGGCTTCGTGATCAACGGCACGCTCGACCCAGGCATGCAGGCATCGCCACTTACCAACCTACCCGTGAGCATCGTTTCTGGTGGCTGGCTGCAAAACTATGCCAATCACCCGATTCTCTGGCTGCTGCCGCTGCTCACCTACATCAGTGTCATGCTCGCCACCCTGCTGGCACGAATGGGACGCTCGCATGTGGCTTGGTGGCTGGGCGCCCTTGGCTGGATCGGCATCCTCGGCACAGTTGCCGCGGCCACCTTTCCGTTTCTCATGCCATCGGTAACAGACCCCGCCCACAGCCTCATGGTTTGGAACGCCTCATCGAGCGCCAACACGCTCGGCTGGATGCTCGGTTGGACGATCGTATTCGTGCCCACCATCATCGTCTACACCAGCTGGTGCTACTGGGTGATGCGTGGCAAGGTCACCGCCAAGCAAGTAGCCGAAGACGACCACGCCTATTGAGCACGCCGCGCACATCGGACGCCAAACTTCGAGGAAACCCAAAGCGATGCGATATCTTGTTTTTACTGTACTGGCGTTACTACTGATCTTCTTGACGGTCATTATCGGTGACTACGGCCCCTGGTACTTCGCCTGGATCGTGGGTACCGTCATGATCGTACTGGTCTCGGCCGCAGGCGGCGCCTTACTCGACACACAGATCGAGGCTCGGCAGGCGCGCGACGAGCACCCCAAGCACTAAACACATCACGCCCATGCAGCGCGGGCCACCTCTCAAAGGCTCGCGCTGTGCTTGTTTAGATCAACCATCCACCCTCACACTCGGGTGCTATATGCCCATCGGAATACGCACACACCTGATCAATGGCATCGCCCTGTTGGGCGGAGCCGCCGTTGCCTTGCTTGTTATGTCTTATCCCTGGACCATCGCCTTTTCAGGGGAAGGCATTCGCGAACCACTGTTCGTACTGACGACACTGGCCGCCGCAGGCGGCTTCGTCTATGGACTGGGATATCGTCCCGGTAGCGCGTTATTTCGACGTATCGTCACACCGTGGACCGTCTTCCCACTGATTTTGGTCAGCCTCGGTTGGATCGCCTACGCGCTTCACCTCGGCCCAGGCGCCTTATCGAGCGGGGGTTAAATACTCGTACGAACTGCACGATACCCCTCGAAAAAAATTACATAAGAGATTGAAATAAAATAAAAAAGAAGGGGCGCCAATGGCGCCCCATAAGCAGGAGGAGTCGACCAGGATCAAGGCATAACTTTGATCCTGTCTGTGTATAAGCAGGTAGCGTGCCAAATAAAAATCCGGGAAATCGGGCATATTTCATCCACTTATTGCACCAAAGTAACGCGACCGCGCATCGGAGCGCGTTACTTTGGTGCTGAACGAACAGCCCGAAGCGCCCTGCAAGCGTCTTGCAACTGCATCAGCGCAGCAAAACCAGCGTGGCACCCGCCCACAGTATTCCAACAGCCAGCAAGTGCGGATCACGGAACAGATCTGTGGAAGGATCACCACCACTGCCATGGCCGTATAGCCGGTACAAATAGCGGAACAAGCCGTAGATTACGATCGGCAGGGTATAAACAAGATTGGCAGTACCCTGCATCCGAATCACCTCGGGACTCATGGTGTAGAGCCCATAGGTAATAATGCTGCCGGTAGCCGTGATCCCGAGAATCAGGTCCAACAAAGCGGGGCTGTATTCGCTCAGCACCCGCCGCTGCCGAGTTTCGCCACCAGGCGATTCGACCTCCATCAGCTCGGCCCGACGTTTGGCCGCACCCAGGAACAGCGTCAACATGAAACCGCACAGCAGCAGCCAGCGTGAGGGTTCGATCGCAACGCCCTCGGTACCCACGAGTATGCGCAGCATGAAGCCCGCAGCGATGATAAAGATATCAAGGATCACGACGTGCTTAAGGCGCACCGAATAGGCCCCATTCATCACCACGTATCCAACCAACAGCCAGAAAGCCGTAAGCGATACCTGGAGGGATATCGCCAATCCCAGCAACAGGCAACCGGCTCCAAGCAACAAAGCCTGCAGCGGCGATACCGCACCGCTCGCCACGGGACGATGGCGCTTACGTGGATGGGCACGGTCCTGCTCCCGATCGGTCACATCGTTAAGCGCGTAAATCCCGCTGGAAGCCAACGAAAACGCCACTGCAGCGGAAATGACCTGATACCATAAGCCCGCCTCGCCCCAGCGGTGAGAAAACACGATACCAGTGAAAACAAACAGGTTTTTGGTCCACTGATGGGGTCGCAGCAGTCTGATGTATGCACGCATGTCTGGCGATGAAGTCCATAATCTGATGAGTCCGGCCGCGCGATCCGCGCGCCGCATGTTTTATGCCGCCCTAGCGGGGACGCTCATTCTAAGGCTTCTGTTCGCTGCGGTCCTGCCAATGACCGGTGACGAGGCCTATTTCGTGGTCTGGGGCATGCACCCGGCGCTCGGATATTACGATCATCCCCCGATGGTCGGCTGGTGGCTCACTGCGCTGCTTGCGCTCGGCAAGGCCGAATGGTGGCTGCGCATGCCAGCCATCCTACTCAGTGCATTCACCGCCTGGGGCATCATGCGCATCCTGCGCCCGCAAACCGGCGTCATGGCGTATTGGACGGCAACACTGTTCTTGATCTCGCCTGTCAGCCTCTACAACGTCTTCATCACCACCGACACCCCGGTCATCCTGTTCATTTTTCTCAGCGGGTGGGCCTTCTATCAGGCCAGCCGACATACCCGATTGCACGACTATGCGCTAGCCGGTCTGGCCGTGGGACTCGGCATGCTCTCGAAATACTTCGAGGGCCTGATGGCCGTTGCCATCGCCTCATACTGGCTACTGATCGATCGGCGCGCCAAGGCATTCCTCGGGCTGCTTTTAGTCGCCGGTATCAGCGCCCTGTTGTTCGCTATCAATCTTTACTGGAATTACGAGCATTGCTGGGACAACTTCCTGTTCAATCTGGCCAATCGCACACATAAAGGCCTGACCCCCAGCGGTCCTCCACTCTATCTGCTCACCCTGCTCTACCTGTTTACTCCACCGTTACTGTATGGACTCTATCGCGCACGCGGCGCCATCCGCTCACGCATTCGCGAACCCCTGGTCGGTGGTTTCGCCGCATTCGCTGGCATCCCCCTCCTCCTGTTTGGGTTACTGTCATTCAAGAACGTGATCGGTCTGCACTGGCTATTGGGTTTTTACCCCTTCGTATTCGTACTGTTCGGTGCCACCGCCGATCATCGATCGCATCGGCAGAGCCTGCGCTTCATGGCCGGCTTTTCCGCACTGCATATATTGTTGCTGGGAACCCTCTTGGCCTTGCCCGTCCACGACCTGCACTTTACCGGCAAAAACTACCCCATGGTCGTACTCGGCACGCAGACAGACAAAATATGGCAGGCCGCCCAGCCCTATGTGCAGGGCCGACACTTGGCCACGCGCGGCTACGCCTCTGCCTCCATACTCGAATATCACACAGGACACCACTTCGCTGTCTTCGGTAGCGGCTCTGACCACGGGCGTGAGGACGATGCACTCACGAACTTCATGCACTGGAACGGACAAAATGTGCTGCTAATCAGCACCAACAACCTACCGGTTTCGGTGTATACCCCCTACTTCGATCACGTCGAAAAACGCGTCGTCGACATCGACGGCGCGCCGATCAACCTGATCCTGGGCGACGGGTTCCGTTATCTGGCCTATCGGCGAGAAATCCTCACGCAGATACACCAGCGCTACTATCACTTCCCAGGCTGGCTACCGGTTGGCGCCTGCCCCTTCACTCAACGGTACTTTGACACCCGATGACAAGTCCCGAAAGCATTCAGACACTCGCCGGCTGGGGGCAATATCCCCGCTATGAATCGACCGTCGTACGGCCCGAGCGCTACCGCCTGCTCAGCGAACTGGACCATACAGACACACTGATCGCACGCGGTTGCGGCCGTAGCTACGGCGATGCCGCGCTGAGTGAGAGTGGTCGCGTGGTCGACATGCGCCGGCTGGATCGCATTCTGGACTTCGATCCAGACAGTGGCCTGCTGCGCGCCGAAGCCGGGCTCACACTAGAGGCATTGATCGACTGCCTGCTGCCACAAGGCTGGTTCCCGCCCGTGACCCCAGGCACCCGCCATGTCACCCTGGGTGGCTGCATTGCCAGTGACGTACACGGCAAGAACCACCATCATGAGGGCAGTTTTTCGACGCACCTGGATGGCTTGAGTCTGCTTGACGCCCAAGGCCACTCGCACTGGATCGACCGCGAATCCGCGCCCGATACATTCAACGCCACCACAGGCGGCATGGGATTGACCGGCATCATCGGCGAGGTCGCGCTGCGCCTGCGGCGGGTAGAAACCGCCTACATCGAAACTCGCCACCATCCGGCACGTGATCTGCGCGAACTGATGACACTGCTGGCCGATCCTGAGTATGACGACGAATACACCGTCGCCTGGATCGACTGTCTACGCGGAGGCCGCGGCATCCTGATGCGAGGCCATCATGCCGCGCTGGAGCGCCTGCCGAACGCATGGCAACCACACGCCCTCACACCACCGGCACGCGCGACAAGACGCATACCGTTCACCCCGCCACGCGGACTGCTCAACCGCCACACGGTCGCCATCTTCAATGCGTTGTATTACCGCCTGAACTTGCGTGGCAAGACGCAGGCAGGCCTGAGCGACTACCGACGATTCTTCTACCCCCTGGATGGACTGGGAGAATGGTATCGGCTCTACGGGCGCGGTGGATTCGTGCAGTATCAATGCGTATTGCCTGAAGCTGCGGCAACGGAGGGCCTGGAAGCACTACTGGCGCGCATCCAAACCGCCGGACTATCGCCCTTCCTCGCCGTCCTCAAACGCATGGGCCCGGAGAGCGCGGCACCGCTCAGTTTCCCACTCGCGGGCTATACCCTGGCAATGGATCTACCTCTGAGTGGCGACCGGGCGCAACAGCTGTCTGCCGAGTTAGACGCCATCACTTTGGCACACGGTGGCCGTCTCTATCTGGCCAAAGACACCTGCCTCGATGGCAGTCGTTTCCGGCACATGTACCCACGTTATCCAGAATGGCTACGCGTCAAGCGCGCCCAAGACCCGGATAACCGCTTCACCTCGGCTCTCGCCCGCCGATTGGATATCCCCAATGACTGAACCCGTGCTGATCGTCGGCGCCACCTCGGCCATCGCCAGGGCGCTGTCTCGTAAACTGGCGGCCGCAGGCCACGATCTCTATCTGGCGGCCCGGGATACCGATGAACTTAGACGCCTATGTGCCGATCTGCATACGCGCTACCGCGTCCATGTCGCCTTTAGCGTCTTTGATATCGAAGATACCGCGAGCCACGACATGCTACTCGCGGCGGTTGACGAGACGCTTGGCGGCCTCGGGGGTATCGTGCTGGCCAGTGGTGCATTGGGAGATGGCGCGCGCATACGGGAGGACGATGCCATGGCGGCACACGTCCTCGCCGTCAATTTCACAGGGCCAGCACTATTGTTAGGCCGCTGTGCACGCATGCTGGAAGCAAAGGGACACGGTTTTATCATCGGCATCACCTCCGTCGCTGGTGACCGCGGTCGCCAGAGCAACTACACCTATGGTGCCGCAAAAGGTGGGCTAGCGCTTTACCTCCAAGGCCTGCGAAACCGCCTGTATCGCGCAGGCGTTCATGTCATGACGGTCAAACCCGGTTTCGTGGATACGGCGATGACCTATGGACTTCCCGGTATGTTCCTCGTCGCTTCGCCCGAGGACATCGCGACAGACATCATGCGAGGTCTGAAACGCCGGCGTAACGTGCTGTACACCCCGTGGTTCTGGTTCGGGATTATGTGGATCATCCGCCATATTCCAGAACGGATATTCAAACGCCTGAGTCTCTGATCAGCCCAACCTGAACCGTGTAGTCGCCTTGCGTACCTGCCCGGCCAGGGTCTCCAGTCTACCGCTCTGATCGGCCGCATGTCCGGCGCTATCGCGAGCACGCCGCGTCCCCTCGCTAATCGCGGTCAGGCTTCGATTGACCTCTTCGGCTACAGCACTTTGCTCCTCTGCCGCCGTCGCGATCTGCGTTGACATCCGGTCGATGGTCTTGATCGCCTCGGCTATCTCGGCCAAAGAAATGGCCGCCGCCTCCACCTGCCCCTCGCTGTTGGCGGCCTCTTCGCGTACACCAACCATCACGGTCACGGCCTCCCGCGCGCCCCCCTGAAGACGCTCGATCATGCCCTGAATCTCCGCTGTCGACGCTTGCGTGCGATTGGCCAGCGAACGCACCTCGTCCGCCACCACGGCAAAGCCTCGTCCCTGCTCGCCTGCACGCGCGGCCTCGATAGCCGCATTAAGGGCCAGTAGATTCGTCTGCTCGGTGATGAGCGAGATCACCTCCAGAATCTTGCTGATGTCTTCGGTTTGCGACTCCACCCGCTGGATCACTTCCGTGGCCTTGACCACGCGCTGGCTCAGCATATCGATACTCGTAATCGCAGTCGTCGAGGCCAACGCACCTTGATGCGACAGTTCCTGGGCGTTATGTGTCGCGTCGGCGGTTTCCACCGCGCTACGCGACACCTCCTGGCTGGTAGAGGCCATTTGATTCATCGCGGTGGCGACCTGGACCGTTTCCGAATCTTGGAGCGAAAGCTCGCGATTGGTCCGTTCGGTGATGTCCTTGAGATCAATGACCGATTGGCAGACCTCGTCACCCGCCGTACGCATTTGACCGATAATTTCACCAAGCGCTTGTTGTACCCGCGCCGCCGCGACTGCGATTCGTCCCAGCTCGTCGTGCGTTCGCACCGTGCTCACACGTGAAAAATCGCCCTCAGCCAAACGCTCTAAATCCACAACCAAGGCCTTGGCCGGACGTACGATTGCCGCTTCGAGCACGGCGACAAACCATACGAACGAAATCAGCACGGCCAACGCCATCAATCCGAAGCTCAATTCGATATGCCAACGCATCCCTCCGCTCAGTTGCAGCATCTGCTGAACACCCGACGCATCCAGGGATTGCGCGCCCGTGAGCCGCATACCTATCGCCTCACTGCCGGACCAGGATACCCAAAGCCCATAAACGGAGGCCGCCAGCAGCATCATGGTTGCCAATCCAGTGATTAAAATCAATTTGTTACGAATACTTTCTCGAATGAATTGCATGTTCGCGTCATTCTCCTCAACCGCTGCGCAATCCAGCGTTATTGTTATGATTGCTTTACCGCCACGCACCACGATACGGCAGATTTACCGCTCTCTCAGCATATCGGCGGCAGACGGACCTTTCTTTAGGCAACAGATACCAACCCGCATATTCACAGTATCCGATTACGCCAAGCGCCATCACAGGGCTAGTCAGCGCACACGATTATCATTAGAATACGCGCCTCTGATGGGGCGGTAGCTCAGCTGGGAGAGCGTCGCGTTCGCAATGCGAAGGTCGGGAGTTCGATCCTCCTCCGCTCCACCAAATTTCCGATCACGCCTACAGCATAGTAGGCGAGCAACTTGGCCACGACATGAGTCGCGGCCAGATGTATGATCGTTTCAACTGACGTTTGGCGTCGGTTGCTCTCCAACACCAATCACCACACCGGCTAGCCCGTCGAACGCGATCAGCAGATCGAACCTTATATCGCTTCTCATGTACAACGCCCCAACCCGCTGAAACTCGGAGCCTAGCCGTAGACGCGCGATAGCACCAACACGGCGACCCGCTGCTCGACTACCTCATACACCCCCGCCATGCTACGTATCGGGC
The DNA here is from genome assembly GCF_001753245.1 of Acidihalobacter yilgarnensis. Lineage (NCBI taxonomy): Bacteria > Pseudomonadati > Pseudomonadota > Gammaproteobacteria > Chromatiales > Ectothiorhodospiraceae > Acidihalobacter > Acidihalobacter yilgarnensis. Next base: position 2,032,819 of record NZ_CP017415.1, read on the forward strand.
ATCTGCCAATAGAAGTATTTACCGGTGATTGGCGTCAGATTTTCTGCGGTAGGCGTACGCGAGTGGAACAGATAAACTACACGCTGTATTTTCGGTGGTTTGTGGTGTTATTACTCAATAATCCAGCCAATGGCCGCTTGGTCCCTGGCACTCAAACACCCCACCAAATCGCACGCACCGACACAACGGCCTTGTCACATACCATTCCGCCTATCATGCCCAGACACCCATCTAACAACACATGAATGCCGTCGCCAATTTCTTTCTAGAATATATTCAACCGCTTATAAAGGATGTCGCCCCCATCTTGCATGAGTACGGACTGGTCGCTCTGGTCGGCATTCTATTCATCGAGAATATGGGGTTGGTGTTTGCGCCGGGCGAATCGATGGTGGTCGCCGCAGGTTTTCTGGCCGGTCGCGGCGTATTACCGGTCTGGCCATCCGCTACCGCAGCGATCATCGCGACCACGCTAGGCAGTTATCTCGCCTGGTGGCTGGGCGATCGTTATGGTCATCCGCTTGTGATACGTTATGGCCGTTATATCGGCATTACGGCGCCCCGCTGGGAAAAAGCACATCAGTTTTTCAACCGATTCGGCCCGGTCGTCGTCGCCGGCGGGCGGTTTATCGTGCCCCTGCGTCAGCTTCAGGGTTACGTCGCCGGTAGCGCAGAAATGCGCTTTCGTTCGTTCGCCCTGTGGAGTTCGCTCGGTGCGATTATGTGGGTGATCTGCTGGGGTGGCATCGCCTTCTGGCTGGCTGACCAGATGCCCATCGGGCATTGACCGGCACGCACATACCTTAAAACCTGAGAACGTCGACCTAGGCTCCTTGGGTACAGATACCAAGCCGCGCACGCCCACAGATGAAAGGCTTCGCCCTACTGCCGTCCATGCGCACCAGAAGGCGGTCTGCACGGATTTGGCAGCCTATGCGCCGTTTCCAAACCTATGCCCACAGCGACGTCGCCAGCAACACGCCCCCGAGTCCTTGCAATATCCCAGTCCTTTTCATGCGCCCCCTGCCTGATGGGGACCCGATGGCAAGCAATTCAGGTGATCGGATCGCGACGCAATAACTGCCGCCATCGCACGTCAACATTCTCAGCGCATCGGCAAGCGCAGCGCGCCATCGAGGCGGATCACCTCTCCATTGAGCGCGACATTGCCGATGCAATGCATCACCAGATCGGCGAATTCATCAGGTCGCCCCAGGCGCCTCGGGAAAGGCATCGCCGCCGCCAGTGCGTGGCGTGTCTCGGGTGTCAGACTATCCAGTAGAGGCGTATCGAACAGCCCAGGTGCGAATGACAGCACGCGGATGCCGAACTGCGCCAACTCGCGCGCAGCCGGCAAGGTCATGGCAGCGATCGCACCCTTGGTCGCGGCATAGGCCACCTGCCCGATCTGTCCATCGTAAGCCGCAATCGACGAAGTCAGTATGATGATGCCGCGCTCGCCATCCCGGCCCAGGGGTTCAAGCGTAGACATCTCATCTGCGGCCAGACGTAGCAGATTAAACGTGCTGAGCAGATTGTCGTTCACGATCTGGAGAAAATTGGCCATCGGCATCGGCCCCTCGCGGGTCACGAGCCGTGCTGCGCCGGCGATGCCTGCACAAGCAACGACGATACGAGCCGGGCCCTGACGGTCATGCGCCTCCGCCAGCGCACCGGCAAGCGCGTCTTCGTGCGCCACGTCACAGGCCACGCCCATGATATCCGGCCGCACCTTTGCCAGACGCGCCAAGGCCTCGCGGTCGCGATCAAATACCGCAACACGTGCCCCGCACGCACGCAAATGCTGTGCCGTGGCCAATCCCAGTCCAGAGGCGCCACCGCTGACAATCGCGGCCTGCCCGTCAATCTCCATATGCCCTCCTGACCCATCTCCCCAGGCACAAATGATCGGGCTTTATGACTCCGCTGACCATGCCCCGGTACATTCGAGCAGGAGAGCAATGCCCTGGCCGCCACCGATACAGGCCGAGACGATACCGAAACGCCCCCCGCAACGGGCAAGCTCGCGGGCACAGTGCATCGCCAGGCGGAGGCCGGTTGCCGCGAGTGGATGCCCAAACGCAATCGCACCGCCATTGACGTTCAGGCGCGATTCGTCAATCCCCAGTGCATGCACACAGGCCAACACCTGAGCAGCGAAGGCTTCGTTGATTTCGACACGGTCGATGTCTCCGACCTTCAAACCGTACGCGGCGAGCAGGCGATGGATCGCGGCCACAGGGCCAATACCCATTTCGCGCGGTGCGACGCCTACGATCGCTGCTGCGACCAGCCGCGCAAGTGGCCGCCTCCCGGCCCCTGCTGTATCGCGCCCGCCGGTCACCAGTGCTGCAGCCGCGCCATCGCAAATTCCGGCGCTATTGCCTGCCGTTTGCACGCCACCAAAGACCGGTTTGAGCGTCCCCAGTATTTCCACCGGGGAATGCCGGGGATGGCTGTCGCAATCCACACTGATCGCGCCGCGCAGGCGCAGATGACGGGGCACGAGGTCGCCACACTCGAAATCCTCGTCTTGCAGGCTCACCATTTCATCATCGAGGAATCCCGCTTCCCGCGCATCCAGTGCACGCATGAAGCTGCGGGCTGCATAAATATCGACGGCGCGGCGATCGATGTCGTATTGCTTCGCTAGGCATTCGGCCGTACCCCCCATATCGAGATCGCAGGCAGTATCGCGCAATGCCTCCCAGAGGAAATCGCGACACTCCGTACTGCCGATTTCATCCCTGCGATGGGTGTAACTCGTCATCGGATTACGGCTCATCGATTCGGCGCCCACGCACAACACTGTACGCGCGCGTCCCAGTTCGATGGCGTCTGCAGCCTGCACAAGCAGCTCCAGCCCGGTGCCGCAGGCACGTTGTGCCATCAGCGCCGGGACTTCAACCGGCACCCCGCGTACAAGCCGATATGGCGTGGCATCATGTAGGTGTCGTAGCTTGCTTGCGCCATATTGCCCACGATGACGGCATCGACTGTCTCCGGGGAAATTCGGCTACATTCGAACAGGCCTCGTGCGGCCTTAATGCCCAGATCCGTCGGCGAAATCTCGCTCAGAGCACCTCGATAATCGACAAAGGGCGTGCGCACGGCCACCTGCAACCATGCGTCAGTCCAGGCCGCGTAGAGACCACCCGAGGCACTCATGATGGGCCTGCCTTCTTCGCCCGCCCAGACAGAAAGTCCTGCAGGCGCAGCTTGGCCTCGTCATCGCCCTGTGCGATTGCCGCCATCAGGGACTCAAGGAGGTAGCCGGCGGCGTCATCGGCTCGGGCGATGCGCGGTAAGGCCTGCAGCACCGCGTAGTTGCTCAGCGGTGCATTGCATGCCACACGCGCCGCCAGCGCGAAGGCCTGATCCAGCCCTTCGCCGGGGGGCAACAAATATTGCGACAGACCGAACTGCTGCCCTTCCTTGGCCGAGAGTACTCGACCAGTCAACAGCATGTCGGTCATTCTCGCCACGCCGATCAGCCGCGGAATCCGAACCGCACCGCCGCCGCCCACGAAGATCCCCCTGAGCCCCTCAGGCAAGGCGTAATACGCCGATGTTTCGGCCACTCTCAGATGCGCGGCGCTGGCCAGCTCCAGTCCACCGCCGACAACCGCGCCCTGCATCACCGCGATCACGGGTACCGGGGCGTTTTCCACGGCATCAAAGGCACGTTGCCACAGACGCGAATGGGCAATGCCTTCACCCACCGACATTTCCACCGCTTCGTTCAAATCCAGCCCCGCACAGAAATGCGCGCCTTCGCCGCTGAGCACTATGGCCCTGATGCTCTCTGGCAAATCATCCATCGTCTGTAGGAGTGCTCGAATTGTCGTGAGATCGAGCGCATTACGCTTGTCCGGCCTTTCCAGCCGGAGCCATGCGATCGTGTCGCGTAGCTCGACTTTAAGTCCGGTTGCAACGACAGCGCCTGCCTGTTCATTCATGATCGAGTCTCATTCGGACACCAGCGCGAATCGAAGGTATCGATGCGCTCACCCGATCTTGTGCAGCAATGTAATCAGGGTCTCGCGCTCATCGGCGCTCAAGCGGGATGTCAGGTTCATTTCGTGTCGGTCGATGTACCCCAGCGCATCGTGCAGCGTCTTTTTGCCCTTGGGCGTCAGACGTAGCTCGTTCTGGCGCCGATCCACAGCCGAGCGTACCCGACGAATGAGGCCGCGCTCAGTCAAACGGTCGAGCGTGGCCACCAGTGTGGATTTATCCACACCAATACCGTAACTCAGCGTCTGCTGCGTCAATGCGGGATTACGGTCGATCAGGATCAGCACGCCTACCTGCCCCGGCGTCAAACCAGGTGCATCTTGACCCGTCATGAATCCCTGATAGGCTGCGATCTGGGCCTTGCGGAGCCGATAACCTACCAGATCCGTCAGTGGTCCAAAATCGAGTTCGCGTGTGATGTCTTGGATGCTGTTCGGTGTTTTTGCCATAAGCCGTTAACAGTTGAATTATGATCGCATGCTCGATTGTGCCTTGCATACGTAGGTTACGGTAACTGCCTTACCTTTAACAGGCTGTTGAAAAACTCCCCAGATTGTCGAAGATGGGGTCTCGGATAAATAAGGACGATAGCGAAGATGCGAGGAGCTGATATTCAGCAGGACGGGCTGTTCAGCACGGTGAGTCCGGAGCAACGAGTGCCGAAGGATCACCCACTTCGGCCGATCCGGCAGATGGCCGATGAGGCGCTTGCGGCATTGGATGGCGACTTCGATGCGCTTTACGCAGGACTGGGGCGCGACTCGATCCCACCGGAGAAGCTGCTGCGGGCCCAGCTGCTGATGGTGCTGTACTCGATTCGAAGCGAACGCCAGCTGATGGAGCAGCTCGACTACAACCTGCTATTTCGCTGGTTCGTGGGCTTTTCGATGGATGACAAGGTCTGGCACCACTCGACGTTCACCAAGAACCGCGATCGGTTGCTTGAGGGCGAAGTGGCGCACCGCTTTTTTGCCCAGGTGCTCAAGCAGGCCCGGGGTGCGGATCTGCTGTCCAGGGAGCATTTCAGCGTCGACGGCACCCTGATCGAGGCCCTGGCTTCGCTCAAGAGCTATCGGCCGAAGGATGAAGACGAACCGCCGACGCAGGGCGGCGGCCGCAACCCCTCGGTGGACTTCCGCGGTGAGCGCCGCACGCGCGACACCCATGCCTCGAAGACCGACCCGCAGGCCTTTCTCTTTCGCAAGAGCCAAGGCACGACCGCCAAGCTCAGCTACATGGGCCATCTGCTGATGGAGAACCGCCACGGCCTGGTGGTCGATGCGCGGGTCAGTCAGGCGACGGGCCGGGCCGAACGGGAGGTGGGTGCCGAGATGGTCGAAGCGCTCACAGGCACGCATCGGGTGACCGTGGGCGCGGACAAGAACTACGACACACGGGGCTTCGTGCGGCGGCTTCGCGAGGCGAACGCCACGCCACACGTTGCGCAGAACGACACCCGGCGTACGTCGGCGATCGATGGACGTACCACGGCACATCCTGGCTACCGCAGCAGCCAGACGATCCGCAAGCGGATCGAGGAATGCTTTGGGTGGGCGAAGACGATCGGTGGGCTGCGCAAGAGCCGGTTTGTAGGTCCCGAGAAGCTCGACTTTCAGTTCGTGCTGACGATGGCCGCCTACAACCTGGTTCGGATGCGCAATCTGGGGGTGGCGGCATGTTGAGGGCTGTCATTCGAGGGATTACTGCGTCCGAAACACCGATTTCCAGAACCATTGACCCAACAATTGGCGTAATTCATCCGTATCGGCATTTGCAGACGATCTTTCGCGCCCAAAATGCCGAGAAATCGCGGCCAATTTCAACAGCCTGTTAAAAATCCGAGCATTCCGCCTGGCTTTTGGTTTGACATGCCAACATTGTTGCCGGAATATTCTACAGCACTCACATCATCTGGAAGGTAGTCTTTCAAGGTTTCAGGGTAGCGCGCCAATCATCGCAACCCGACTTTCCCATCCGCGGATGCAGTGCAGTGACACAGAGGCCGCCCATGAACATTCCTCCTTATCGACCGGTTCGGCTGGCGGACTACCGACTTATCCTCGACAGTCGAGAGGATGGCACACACTACCTTCGGAACGAAATTCCGTTAGGTCCCTACCCCACATGCATCACCGAACGCTTGACCGAATGGGCCTCGCGCGCACCGGAACGCCTCTTTTTGGTCGATCGCGACACCGACGAGCAATGGCGTGGTGTGACCTATCGCGAAGCCCTGTCGATGGCGCGCCGACTTGGCCAGGCGCTGCTCGACCGAGGTCTGTCCCCCGAACGCCCGCTCGTGATCCTATCCGGCAACGACCTTGAGCATGGATTGCTGGCCCTCGCCGCTCAGCATGTCGGGATTCCATTCGCACCGCTGGCACCGGCCTACTCGCTGAACTCGCCGGATTACGCCAAACTCCGTCACGCACTCTCGCTGCTCACGCCAGGCATGGTCTATTTCAGCGATGGCGCCGCCTACCGCCACGTGCTCGATCTACTCGACCAACTCCCTGAACCCTGCGAGCGTGTGTGTCGGCAGCACCCACCGCCCGGCCAGTGCGTACGACTGTTCTCCGAGCTGGCGGCGACCACCCCGACCTCGGCCGTGGAGACCGCCCATGCCGCTATCAATGGCGACACGATCGCCAAATTCCTATTCACCTCCGGTTCCACCGGTTGGCCCAAGGCTGTCATCAATACCCAGCGTATGCTTTGCAGCAATCAGCAGATGAAACTGCAATCCTGGCCATGTATGACGGATGAGCCGCCCGTGCTAGTCGACTGGCTGCCATGGAGCCACACATTCGGCGGCAATCACAACTTCGGGCTCGTGCTCTACAACGGTGGGACGCTGTATATCGACGACGGCAGCCCCACCCCCAAAGGCATCGGGCGTACTCTGCGCAATCTTCGTGAGATTGCACCGACGCTCTATTTCAATGTACCCAGGGGTTACGAATTACTTATTCCTTCGCTGATGCGCGACCAGACACTGAGCGCGCGCTTCTTCGAACGATTGAGGATGTGCTTCTACGCCGGCGCCCACCTCAGACAACACACCTGGGAGGCATGGGATCACTTGGGCACCGCCCATTGCGGCTCGCGTATACTCATGATGACGGGGCTGGGCGCGACCGAAACCGCACCCTTCGCACTCTGTGCCAACCGCGACAGCCGTCAATCCGGGCTGGTCGGTCTGCCCGTACCCGGGGTTGAGCTCAAGCTCGCACCATGTCAGCAAAAACTAGAGGCGCGCATACGCGGCCCGAATGTCACGCCAGGTTATTGGCGCCAACCCGGCCTCTCGGTCGATGCCTTCGATGATGAGGGTTTCTATCGACTCGGCGACGCTTTGCGCTTTCTCGATCCCCTGCGGCCACAAGCTGGCTTGCTATTCGACGGACGTGTTGCCGAAGATTTCAAGCTCGTGACGGGCACTTGGGTGAGTGTCGGTCCCTTGAGAGCGAAACTCGTCGAGGCCGGGGCCCCACATATCAGGGAGGCGGTCATCACCGGACAAGATCAAAACACGATCGGCGCACTGATTTTCCCGGACATCGATGCCTGCCGCCAGCTGGCAGGCGCCACACCATCCACCGACAAAGATCACATATTGGCTCACCCGCGCGTGCGGGAACGCTTCGCCGGCATCCTTGAACAGCTTGCCAGCTCGGCAACCGGGAGCTCGACCCGCCTAACCCGGCTGTTGCTCGTCTCTGATCCACTCTCGCCTGCGCACAATGAACTCACCGACAAGGGCACGGTCAATCAACGGGCTGTACTCGAACGACGCCGCGAACTGGTCGAAGCGCTCTACGGTGCAAACGAATCCGCGTATCGCATCACCCTGAACAACCGACATACGACGCCCTCAACGGACACCTGTGCCGTTCACCATAGCTACTCAACAACATGACACGCAACGACGCAACGTGTCTCAGCCCCGCACCCTCGCCGCCTGAGCGAATCTGGAAACAGGACTCGGACCTGTCCGCAATCGCGGCCCTAGCATACGGCAGCATGAGTGCACACTTGGGCATTCGATTTATCGAAATCGGCCCGAATTTCCTGCGTGCCAGCATGCAGGTCGACCACCGCACGCGCCAACCTTTCGGGCGCCTACACGGTGGCGCCTCATGCGTATTGACCGAAGAAATCGGCAGCATGGCCTCATGGCTGTGCCTGGAAGATCCCGCCGTAGAAGCCGCCGTCGGCATACAGATCAGCGCAAACCACCTGCGCGGCAAACAGGCCGGACAGGTGATCGCCACTGCACGCCCACTGCATCTTGGACGTTCGACGCACGTCTGGGATGTACAGATCGAAGACGAGGAATATCGCCCAATTTGTATATCCCGACTGACTCTGGCAATTATTCGTCGGACCAGCACAGAGGGCATAACCGAAATCTGTTCACAAACCTGAGCACGATTAGTTTGTCGGAGACTTCATTGCGCCCGAAGACTAAGCCGACGCGTGTCGCCTCTTGCCATGCGTTCGGGCAGTTCGAGTTTATTCATAATACGTTCGGCGGTAGCCCGATACGCCGTCAATTTTCCACCAAGTACACTGAGCACGCGCGGCTTGTGCTTCCGGTCGGTCAAGAACAATGTCTCTCGTGGACGACGATTCGGATCGCCGCCCGAAGGCAGTACGCGCAGCCCGGCAAAGGCATTCGTCATCTGCGGTATTTCACCGGGGAAATAACGTCGATAGGTATCAAGCAGATAATCGACTTCGCCGGCCGTGGGCTTGATACATGTGGGATCGCCGTTAAAGACACGCTCTGTCGTACCGATCAGCGTCTGCCCTTGCCAAGGCATGATGAAGACCGGACGTCCGTCGCTTGCTTCAACATAGTAAATACCGACATCAAGCCGCCGATCGAGTATCACATGCGTACCCGCCACAAGCTCAACCGGCACTATGGATTGGGCTGGCATCACCCTATCCAGCACACGCAACGCCCAAGGCCCTGCAGCATTGACCAGCGCACGTGCTCGACAGTGAAATTCCCCTGCGTCCGTTTGAAATGTCACCTCGACACCAGCCGGATTCAATTCGATACACTCGGCCGTATGTGAAAGCCTCAATTCGGCGCCAAGTTCGATCGCAGAAGTCATCACCGCACGTGTCAATGCAGCGTCATCGGCCTGCCCATCGTAATAGCGCAGCACGGCACGTAGACCGTCTGTGCGCAGCCCATCCAAGCCATCCCAGGCACTTCGGGGCAATCCGTTAAAATGTGAATCCGCACGCAAGCCATTGAGCAACGCGTAAGCAGCCAACCCAGCCTTGAGCATGAATACTCCATGCCGCGCGCCTTCATACACCGGGATGTGAAAAGCCTTCAAACTCACCAAATCCGGTGCATTTTTAAGTAACAATGCGCGCTCACGCAGGCATTCACGCACCAGCGAAAACTGCCTCGTTTCCAAATACCGGAGGCCACCATGAATCAATTTACTGGAACGAGAGGAAGTGCCTTGCGCCAGCATATCGTACTGCTCGAAAAGTGCGACGGAATGACCTGCGGCAGCCGCCGCCTGTGCCACGCCGGCACCCTGAATACCACCCCCGATCACAATCAGATCATATTGTTCCACAGACATCAGTTTCTCATGGCATCAAGCATGAAACCCAAGCGGTCCGTTTCATAATCAAAAACATCTAATTTTTCAAGATAAATGACGTCATCAGGATGATTCACGCCATATATCACCCAGCGCCATGACCCCGACCATACCGAATGGGAAGAGGACTCCAGTGCGTGTAGCGAGGCGAATACGTAGTCAGGCCCCAATGCACGCAGACGACTTTCATCCCAAGCCTCATCCTCCGACAACACCCAACCGATCTTCCAACCCAAGCGCACTCTTGCTTGACGAATGATTTCATCATCGAAGGATATCAATGTCCATGAAAATTCAGCTCGGCACATGACTTCACTCAAGGACTTTAGCACTCGTGCCCAACCGTGACGCACGATACTCTCCTCTTTGATTTCGACAAAAATTTCTGGGTATTCATGTTGATTAAACAAGTTGATTGCATCAATCAACATTGGCAAACAAACACTTGAATATTGCTCGCCAAACCGTGCTGGCTCATGTGCGGAGATCCTCTCAAGCTGCGCCTTCGTCGAATCCAGAATGCTCCCAGAAATACCGCAGCATCTATCCAGATAGTCATCATGGCTGATTACCGCTTCACCATCTGCGGCAATCTGAACATCGAATTCAATGCCGTCCGCACCCAGCTTCAACGCAGATGCAAACCCGGCCAAGGTATTCTCAGGAAAAAACTCACGATCTCCACGATGGGCGATGAAACGGTATTTTTTCATGATGCGTCCTCAAGGCATACGAGACAACTTTATTCCATTGATATTTTTTTAATATAAACAGACGACATTAATGCTCTGCCAACATGGTCATAAAAACCTTCTCTCCCTTGCCCAAAGGGCGCGCAACATACCAAACCCCATCGACATCAAGAACATCTCAACAAAAAATCCACAAAACATTGATGTCCAGGTCGCCACCCCAACCAGCCGTCAATCAAGCATATGAATTTTTCGTTTAAATATCGCTTTGTTAGCCGCACGCGATTGATAAGAAAATAGAATCATCTGTATAAGTGCGGCCACCCAATATGGGTATTTCATCGACATTAAACTTCTAAGGGGTCAACGCACATGAAAAAGACGGTTATTGCAACCGCACTTAGCCTCCTGGCAGCCACACCTATCGCTGCGCAAGCTGCCAATGCCACATTGTATGGTCGGGTCTGGCTCGAAATGTACAACGCCGGCAAAACCAGCGCCACGGGCAACTCGTCGACCTATTTCGGTGACGACTCGAGCAACATCGGTGTCAAGGGTAGCGAAAAAATCAACGACTCCGTCACCGGCTACTACAAAATTGAGGCCGGATACAATGCCATGAATGCCAGCGCCAACGTTAGTGCCTACCATACCCCCAGCCCCGGCTTCTATACCCGCTTCGGCTACTTGGGCGTCAAGGGCAGCGACTACGGCAGCGTCACAATCGGGCGTCAGGTTGATTACTACTACTCGCTCATAGAAGACGCAACCTACGTGACCGACGTGGTTGCAGCCCCGATCAATCCGATTAACGCCAACGGCTATACCTACCGTGTCGATGCAATCAACTACCTTAGCCCGAACATGGGTGGTTTCCAATTGGGTGTGGCCTACGTCGGGGCCGGAACCGACAGCCAAGGTCAGCAGCAGGGGATGATCCAGATCGGTGCCAAGTACGCTTTCGGCGCCGGCGGCTATGTGAGCGCGGCCTTCATGTCCATTCCCAAGGACAATGTGGGCAGCAATACGGGTTGGTATCTGTCTTCACTCGGCGCAACGCGACTGGGCGATGCCAAGAACATGGCGGGTATCGCGGCCGGTTACAAATTCGGCGCCTTTGGTGTGGACGCCAACTTTCAGCGCCTGAGCCCGCGCGCGGATGGCCCAAGTCAGCTCGGCAACGTCACGGGCACTGCGGGCAGCGTCACAAGCGCCGTGCAGACTATCGCGCTGCAGGGCTCGTATGATGTGGGCAACAATTACACCTTCGTCCAGTATAGCCAGGCCAAGTGGGCCGCTGTCAGCAACAAAACAGCTAATCGAGTGACCCTGGGGCTGAACCATCACTTCAGCAAGCAATTCAGCGCGTCAGGCGAGCTCGAACTGAATAACCGCTACGCCAACAGCAAGTTGGTGGATAGCGTTAGTGCCAAGGCCAATACGGTGGTTGCCATCGGTATGCGTTACAACTTCTGATCACCCCTCATTTCGTAGCAAAAACAGCGGCTCGCGGTTGGTAGACAGCCATCGCGAGCTGCTTGCGAAGACAGCACAAAGACAAAGCTGTCAAGGCCCTTGAAGCCTATGCTAGACTTTTCTTATGAGACGAGGCAGGGCATGCCTCCGTATATGGGGGGGCGCAATGGCACGCGAATACATCAAAGGCAACAACGGGATCGAAATCACGCCCGAACGTCAGCAAAAGATCGACGATATTCTGCAAGGCGTCGATCTCTCCATCGATCAGCGTGGCAGTGCGACGCTGTTACCTGCCGAATTTTGGGCGGAGCACACGCAGCCACCACAACCCATCTATATCAACTTGAGCACCAGTGATGGTCAAGTCTTCACTCTGGTCAGCACGCATGAAATTGCACCACAAACCACGGGACGCATACGCTGGACTCGACGGGATGGCAGCACGGGCGTGACGACATACGGGACCGTTAGCCACACGCGGCACGGCAACCGGCAGGAGGATGGACGTTACCACCGTTTCGTCTCCAGATTCATCGCCGCAGAGCCGCTTTAGCACTGGTGTAATGCTATCAATGCGTTCGGCAACGTATATCCATCCTTCACGCACCCACGGCTTCCCAGGATAGGCAGCGACGTCCTGTGCGTCGGAATCGTCAAACTCAGGAAACACATACGCATCGGAATCATGCATGGCTGACACCGGCAGTGGATTCACGCAACGGGTCCAACGCTACCTGATCACGGGTGTTCTCACAGCCATACCACTATGGATCACATGGCTGGTATTCGACTTCATCTTCGCGCAACTCTCTGGATTCGGCATTCCCTGGATTCGAGCCCTAACGGACACGCTGGTTGATGGCACGCCTGCATCCCGCGTCTGGCTTTATCCATGGGTGCAGTCGTTATTGGCGATTGTTCTAACGCTCCTCGCGCTCTATCTGCTTGGCTGGGCCAGCACGCGCATTGTGGGGCGAAAATTGCTCAACCTCGTAGACCGACTCATGAGCCACATCCCGATGGCACATGCAATATACGGCTCGACCAAAAAATTGCTCGCGGCCTTGCAGCAGAAACCAGAAAACGTCCAACGCGTTGTACTGATCAATTTTCCATCACCAGAAATGCGCTCGGTGGGCTTAGTGACCCGCACGCTCATAGATGCCGATACCGGGCGCGAACTGGCCGCCGTCTATGTCCCCACAACGCCAAATCCGACTTCAGGCTATCTGGAAATCGTGCCCGTTGAGGATTTAATACCGACCGACTGGAGCATGGACGAGGCGATGAGTTTTATCATTTCAGGCGGCGCTGTGGCGCCAGAGAATATACGCTTCACGAAACGCCCACTGGATTGATTGAATCCGTCAACAATTGAGACCCGACAAAAGAAACTCCGCGAGTGGCAGATCCTCCGGACGCGTGATCTTCAAGTTGTCAGAATGACCTTCCACAACGCACGGCACATGGCCTGCGAGTTCCATTGCAGAGGCTTCATCCGTAACCGGATGGCCAAACGTAAATGCTTGATCCAACGCTTCAGCCAGCATCGCCAGGCGAAACATCTGCGGCGTCTGTGCAAGCCAAAGCCCCTCGCGCACCACGGTATCGGCAATCACACCCTCTGCAGACACGCGTTTGAGCGTATCCCGCACCGGGATTGCCAGAATCCCGCCAATCGGGTGCTCGTGCAATGTATCAAGCAGATTGTCGAGATCGCTAGCGCGCAGGCAAGGCCTCGCCGCATCGTGCACCAACACCCAATCATCCGGCGCGGCTAGTTGCGCCAGTTCACGAAGGGCATTGCGTACCGATACGGCCCGCTCTGGCCCACCCGCCACACAACGTATCGAAGACTTGCCAAGAAACTCAAGCGCCGGCCAATAAGAATCGTCGGGTGCCAAGGCTACGATAATGCCAGCAATATCCTGGCGAGACATGAAATGCGACAAGCTATGTTCGAGCACGCTCCGCCCGAGCAGGGGCAAATACTGTTTCGGTAACGCGGCGCGCATCCGCTGGCCGGTACCCGCAGCGGGAATGATCACCCAGCAACGCGTATTCACTGCTTGTTTGGCCCGCTCGACTGAGACGGCTCAGTCACGGCCGCATCGGGTGGCGTCCTGGCAGGCGCTACATATTGATAAAAAGTATCACCCTGTTGAATCATGCCCAAGCGGCTACGTGCCAATTCTTCCACCGCAGCCGTCCCCTGCTTGAGGGCGACAACCTCTGCGGCAAGTGCAGCATTACTATCCTTCAGCTTGGCATTTTCCGCGCTCTGCGCAGCCAGTTCCTGACGTAAACGATGGATATCACTCAGGCTGCCTTCGCCCAGCCAGAGCTTGTACTGCAACAGGATCAACATAGCCACCAGGGCCGTGATCAGCAGCTTGCTCCCCGTACTCATGGGATTCTCAGCGCGGGGATTAGCGCTTGAAGGCGTCCCGGCCAGGATAGCTTGCCTGCAGGCCGAGTTCCTCTTCGATGCGGATCAGGCGATTGTACTTAGCCACCCGGTCTGAACGAGACAGTGAACCAGTTTTGATCTGCCCGGTTTGCATACCGACTGCGAGATCCGCAATGGTAGTGTCCTCGGTCTCGCCCGAACGATGCGAAACAACGGCGCTGTATCCAGCCGTGTTTGCCATGCGGATTGCCTCAATGGTCTCGGTCAGGGTGCCGATCTGGTTGACCTTGATCAGGATCGAATTGGCCACGCCGGCCTCGATACCACGAGACAGGATTTCAGTGTTGGTGACGAAAAGATCGTCGCCAACGAGCTGAACGCGTCCACCCAGCGATGCCGTCAAGATACCCCATCCGGCCCAATCGTCCTCTGCCATCCCGTCCTCGATCGACAAGATTGGGTACTGGTCGACCCAAGCGGCCAGATATTCGGCGAAGCCGGTGGCATCATAATGGCGCCCCTCGGAGGCGAGCACGTACTGCCCATCCTTGTAGAATTCGGAGCTGGCCGCATCGATGGCGAGTGCCACGTCGTCGCCTGGGCGGAAACCCGCCAGACCAATCGCCTCCAGAATCACATGGATGGCCGCTTCGTTTGAAGGCAGATTGGGCGCGAAACCACCCTCGTCGCCAACCGCCGTCGCCATCCCCTGCTTTTTGAGTACCGACTTGAGTGCGTGGAACACTTCGGCACCATATCGCACGGCCTCCGTCAGCGAGGATGCCCCCACGGGTACGATCATGAATTCCTGCAGGTCAATGCTGTTGTCCGCATGCGCTCCACCGTTGATAATATTCATCATCGGTACCGGCATGGTCATCGCCCCATTCCCTCCCAGATGGCGATACAAGGGCAAACCGGCCTCGCTTGCAGCGGCCTTTGCCAGTGCCATGGAAACGGCAAGAATTGCGTTGGCGCCCAGGCGTGCCTTGGTCGGCGTGCCGTCAAGCTCGATCAATCGGCGGTCGATGGAAACCTGTTCTCGCCCATCCAACCCGAGGAGGTCCTCGCGGATCTCACCATTGACATGCTCGACCGCCTTGAGCACACCCTTGCCGCCATAGCGCTTCGCATCGCCGTCACGCAGCTCGACCGCCTCACGCGTACCGGTCGAAGCACCTGAGGGTACCGCCGCGCGGCCGAAGGCGCCGCTGGCCAGGCGTACATCCGCCTCTACGGTCGGGTTACCGCGTGAATCAAGCAGTTCGCGCGCGTGGACGTCGACAATCTCGGACATGGACGTATGCTCTCCTGAAGGGGGTTATTCGATTGATCCGGTGGCGATGAGCAATGCCTGCTCGGCCAGTGGCGAGGCCTTCACCAAGGCGTCGATCTGGACGAGCTGGGCCAGCAGCGGTTTCAGCTGGCCCAGCGGCCAAGCATTTGGCCCGTCGCTCAATGCCTGATCGGGGTTCGGGTGTGTTTCCATGAACAGACCGGAGACGCCGGCCGCCACGGCGGCACGTGCCAGTACCGGCACGAATTCGCGCTGCCCACCCGAAGCTGTCCCCTGCCCACCCGGCAACTGGACCGAATGGGTAGCGTCGAACACTACGGGACAGCCCGTATCGCGCATCACCGCAAGCGCGCGCATATCGGAAACCAGATTGTTGTATCCGAAGGACACGCCACGCTCGCACACCATAATTTGTGCATTACCCGTTTCGCGGGCCTTATCGACCACATTGCCCATGTCCCAGGGGGCCAGAAACTGCCCCTTCTTGATGTTCACGGGCAAACCCAGACGCGCAACGTTTTGAATGAAGTTGGTCTGTCGGCATAAAAAGGCTGGCGTCTGCAGCACATCCACCACCTCCGCCACCTCATCGAGTGGCGTGTCCTCATGCACGTCAGTCAGCACCGGCACGCCGATTTCGCGCCGCACACGTTCGAGAATACGCAGACCTTCGCTCAGGCCCGGACCGCGGAAACTCTGACTCGATGAGCGATTGGCCTTGTCGAACGAAGACTTGTAGATAAACGGGATACCCAGTTCATCGGTCATAGCCTTGAGGACGGCGGCGGTTTCGAGCGCCAGGGCCTCACTCTCGATGACGCACGGGCCGGCGATCAGGAAGAAAGGGCGATCTAGGCCGACCTCGAATCCGCACAGCTTCATCATGTCGACGACTCCAGCTTGCGCAGTTGTTGTTCGTGTCGTGTGCGAGCGGCCTTGATGAAGCCACTGAACAGCGGGTGGCCGTCGCGTGGCGTCGAGGTGAATTCCGGGTGAAACTGACATCCCAAAAACCAGGGGTGATCCGGCAACTCAACAACTTCGACCAGTGCGCCGTCAAGGGATTTGCCCGAGATGTGCAGGCCTGCCGAGGTCAATGGATCGAGGTAATTGTTGTTGAATTCGTAGCGGTGGCGGTGGCGTTCGGTAATGGTGTCTTCGCCATACAACTGATGCGCAAGGCTCCCGGCTACCAGTCGGCAAGCCTGCCCACCCAAGCGCATGGTGCCGCCAAGATCGGAATCCCCATCGCGGCGCTCGATTTGCCCGCTCTGATTCTGCCATTCCGTAATCAATGCGATCACTGGGTCCGGTGTCTGGGGATCGAACTCGGTGCTGTGCGCGCGTGGCAAGCTGGCCACGTGACGTGAAAACTCGATCACGGCGACCTGCATGCCGAGGCAAATGCCCAGATAAGGGATGGCATACCGGCGCGCGTATTCAGCCGCCTGAATTTTGCCCTCGATGCCACGTCGCCCGAAGCCACCCGGCACGAGAATCGCGTCCAGATGCGCGAGTAGCTCAATGCCATCCGCCTCGATTCGCTCCGAATCGATATATTCGATACGCACGCGTGTCTGCGTATGAATACCCGCGTGGGTCAATGCCTCGTTGAGCGATTTGTAGGATTCGGTCAGGTCGACGTATTTTCCGACCATGCCGACCACGACCTCAGCCTCCGGGAACTCCATCGCATTGACGACGTGCTTCCAGTCCGACAGATCGGCGGCGGGCGCCTCGATATGAAATTTGCGCAATACGATCTCGTCGAGTCGTTGCGCGTGCAACCACAGCGGTATCTTGTAGATATTGTCGACATCTATGGCCGAGATAACCGCCTTTTCCTCGACATTTGTGAACAATGCGATCTTACGCCTTTCCGTATCCGGCAACGGCATCGTGCTGCGACACATCAGTACGTCGGGCTGTATGCCGATGGAACGCAATTCCTTGACCGAATGCTGTGTAGGCTTGGTCTTGATCTCGCCGGAGGCTGGCAAATAGGGCACCAGCGTCAAATGCATGAACAGCACGCTTTCTCGCCCGAGCTCCACGCCCATCTGACGAATCGCCTCCAGAAAGGGCAACGATTCGATGTCACCTACCGTACCGCCGATCTCGACGAGGGCAATATCGGCGTCGTCTGCGCCATCACGAATGGAGCGTTTGATCTCGTCTGTGATATGCGGGATCACCTGTACCGTCCCGCCGAGATAATCACCTCGACGCTCTTTGCGGATGACGTTCTCGTAGATCTGGCCAGTCGTGAAATTATTGCGCGAGGTGGCCCGGAAACGCACGAAACGCTCGTAATGCCCGAGATCAAGGTCGGTTTCCGCCCCATCCTCGGTCACAAACACCTCCCCGTGTTGAAACGGGCTCATGGTGCCGGGATCGACATTGATGTACGGATCAAGCTTGAGCAGCGTCACCTTGAGGCCACGGGCCTCGAGTATGGCCCCCAGCGAGGCCGAGGCAATACCCTTCCCCAGTGAGGAGACGACTCCACCGGTAATAAAAATAAAACGCGTCATAGTATTACGCCCACGGGGCGGATGAAGTCGGGGGGATCACGGGGCGCGAGTTTAGCAAAGATCGGGCCGACGCCTCAATCGAACTGACCGGCACAAACCAACTATTGATCAATTATTCCTCGTGCTCGACCAAACGCGGCCGGGATAACACGCCCGGTTTATGTTCGGAGGAATGCGAAAAGTACAGGGCCAGCCCGATCAGCGCGATCCCGCCAGCGAAGTACAGCAGGTCGAGTGGGCTGGCGAATTTCATGCCCAGCGCGTGCTCGAAAAACTTGACGATCAAGATCATCAGCACGACCTTGCCCAGCCGCGCCTTGAGATCATCGAGGCTATGGATGACAAGCACCTTGGAGGCCATCTCGGAGCGCTCGGCCTCATCTATCTTACTGATAAACAGCTCATATAAGCCCAGCGCAAATATCAGCAGCACCGTAGCCAATAGGTAACCATCCAGTATTTCTACCACGTACGCGATGGTACTACCGCGCATCTGCGCGCGCGCGGCCTCGGTCAGCGAGGGAGAAGCATACTCACTCAGATGAACGATCATGTACCAGGCATCGATCGTAGCCGTGTAGAACATTGCCAGCGCGGAGGCGAGGCTGGCCACAACGGCGGCGAGCACCACCAAGCGACTCCGCCACAAAAAACCCTCGAATAGCCTTTCCAGTCGATTCATCCCTTACCCCTGGGCGTTAAGTCAATTCATGGCGGTCGCAGCCCGTCCTCGGCCTGATGGTCTTCGTGGCAACGCCAATAGCCTATCACCTCGACCAAATGCTCATCGGCATACAGCAGGGGTATGCGGTCACGCAGCCAAGGTGGCACACCCGCCTCCTGCAACAGGCTTTTGAGGGCACGACTGCGGCCTCGGGGTGACATCTTGCAGCGTTCACCGCCCCTGCGAAAGCGAATCGTGAGGTGCGCGCCAGCAGACATCAAGCTGGACAGGTCGCAACGCAGGTCCTCTTTCCTCAACACCAAACCCAGCCCCGGCAGATCCAGCGGGGTCGCCGGATCCCATTGGAATACCCGAGTCGAGTCATGCGATGATAAGGGGATGTCCGCATATAGTTCATCGCGGTAGCGGCGCAGCTCGGCCCCCGGCCAGCATAATTGCGCACGACCATCCCGCCTGGCTTCCAAGACCCGCCGCAGATCGGACAGACGACGTGCGTTTGGCAATGGCAGCCCCTTGTCGGAGAGCCACACGCGCACCGCATTGTGCAGGCGCGCATCCGGCAAGACACGCAGGGCAGACACACTGAGCACGCCAGGCCACTCGCCGGACGCCGTTTCAAGGTCGCGACGTCCCAGATGGCTCAGCAAACCCTGAGATTCTGCCTGCAGGCCGGCCGCCCTACCGAGCGTGGTGACGGTTGCAGGCCAGCGCGCCTCGATCAAAGGCAGAATGCGATGGCGTAGGTAATTGCGCGCGGGCGATAAATCGCTATTGGTCGGGTCTTCGATCCAGCCGATCCCTGCGCGTGTGAGGTAATCGCGTAATGCGGTACGGCGCAAGGCCAACAACGGGCGGGCATGCCAACCGCAGCCGAAGGGGGCAAGCCGCGGCATGGCCGCCAATCCAGCCGGGCCGGCACCGCGCAAGAGTTGTAGCAGCAACGTTTCGGCCTGATCATCGGCATGATGCGCGGTAAGCAGGCCATCGCCGCGCGCCATCACCGAACGCAAAGCGGCATAACGCAGCTCGCGCGCACGCGCCTCCGGGCTGTCGCCGCTACGCGGCGAAGCCGCGATCCGCAGAAGCTCGAATTCGATCCCCCATTCGGCACAATGCGCGGCGCACGTATCAGCCCAGGCGTCCGCATCGGCCTGCAAACCGTGGTGGACGTGCACAACACGTAGCGAACGCCCACCCGCCCCCCCTGAACGAGGGCATGCAGCAAAGCCTGAGAATCGCCGCCGCCGCTGTAGGCCAGAAGCCAACGCCCCGTGACGGGCAATTTGTCCAGCTGCTGCGCCAACCAAACAGGGTCGAGTGCCTCGACCTTTGCCATGATGGGCTATTCGACGATCGTGCTGTAACGCATGAGTCGTTCGTAACGACGCTGCAGCAACGCGTCCGGACTACTCGCGTTCAGGTGCTCAAGCGCCCGCCATAACGATTCACCCAACTGCCGACTGACCGTTTCGATGTCGCGGTGCGCCGCACCAGCCGGTTCTGGAATGACCTCGTCAATGAGATTGAGTGATCTCAGGCGCTGCGCGGTAATACCCAACGCCTCGGCGGCCTCAGGTGCCTTGTCGGCACTCTTCCAGAGAATCGAGGCACAGCCCTCGGGTGAAATGACCGAATACGTACTGTATTGCAGCATCATCACATGATCACCCACACCGATCGCGAGCGCGCCGCCGGAACCGCCCTCGCCAATCACCGCACAGATGATCGGTGTACGCAGACGTGACATCTCGAACAGATTGCGCGCGATGGCTTCACTCTGGCCGCGCTCCTCGGCACCCACACCCGGATAGGCGCCAGGCGTGTCGATAAACGTGATGACGGGCAAACGGAAGCGTTCAGCCATACGCATCAGGCGCAATGCCTTGCGATAGCCTTCCGGGCGCGGCATACCGAAATTGCGCTTCACTTTCTCGCGGGTATCGCGCCCCTTCTGGTGCCCGATAACCATCACCGGCTGGTTGCGCAGTCGCGCTATCCCACCCACGATGGCTGCGTCGTCGGCATAGGCGCGATCACCATGCAATTCCTCGAAGTCCGTAAACAGACGCTCGATATAATCCAGCGTGTAAGGACGTCGCGGATGCCGCGCTACTTGGGATACCTGCCAGGGTGTAAGCGAAGCGAATATGGACTGGGTCAGCGTGCGGGCCTTGCGCTCCAATCGGCTGATCTCTTCACTGAGATTGACCTCGCTGTCGTTGCCAACATAGCGCAATTCCTCGATTTTCGCCTCGAGTTCGGCAATCGGCTGTTCGAAATCTAGAAACTCAGGATTCATTGAAATGTCCGTGATCTGCCCGCTACTGGCCGTGGGCATGGATTGTAACCGGGGGTTCAGCGCTTGTCAGGGCCGTAGCGGAGTTTGAGCTGTGAAACGCCATGCAAGCGCTCCAGTCGTCGCAGCAGTTCGTCGCTCGGCCTGACGCGCCACTCGTCGCCCAGCACCAGCCTGGCATCCGCCTGCGAGCTGCGGTAGCTGAGCCAGACCGGACAACCGCTATCACGATAACAATAAGGTTTGAGGGTCTGCACCAAGCTCCCGGCAAGACCATTCAAGTGGCCGTCGTTAACGATTTGGATATCCAGCGCTTGAGCGAACCGCGCACGCGCCTGATCGATGGTATAGACATGCTGTGCTCGCACCCGCCGCCTGCCGCTGAAGGCATCGAAACCGATACTGCCCTCGATCACCAGCAGAACGTCCTTCGCCAGTAAGTCGGCATAATTCTGGTATTCCTCACCGAACAATCCGACGTCGAGCCGTCCGGTGCGGTCGTCCAGGGTGACGAAGGCAAAGCGACCCGAGGAGGCTGTGCGCACCGAGAGACCGACCACGAGCCCAGCAATGACCATGTCACGGTCATTACGCGCGCCACGGCCGCGACCTTCGGGCTCGTCCTCCTGGAGCCACGCAGCGATCGGGCGCGTGACGATGCGCGATAGCTCGTCTGCATAACGATCGATCGGATGCCCGGTCAGATATAGTCCCAGCGTCTCTTTTTCGGCATGCAGGCGCTCGTCGTCCTCCCACTCGGGCAGCTGCGCCAGCTCGATGATCACGGCCGCCTCTGGCGCATCGCCAAACAGGTCGACCTGTCCCTGATCGGCGTCTCGCTGCGCCTGCTCCGCCGCACGGATCGCTTCCGGCAGGCGCGCCATGTGGGTAGCGCGATTAACACCCAATGCGTCGAGCGTGCCGGCACGAATCAAGGCCTCTAGCACGCGTCGGTTCACCTTGCGGCCGATTACCCGGCGGCAAAGATCGCCCAGATCCGCAAACGGACCCCCGACCGAACGTTCATCGAGCAGCCCCTCGATGGCAGAAGCGCCAATGCCCTTGATCGCGCCCATGCCGTAGAGAATGGTTTGCTCATCCAGGACGGTGAAGCGATGAAAGGAGCGATTCACGTCCGGCGGCACGACCTTGAGCCCCAGCTGGCGACATTCCTCGATGAGATTGACCACCTTGTCGGTATTGTCCATGTCGGCGGACAACACTGCGGCCATGAAGGCTGCAGGATGGTGCTGCTTGAGCCAGGCGGTCTGGTAGGAAAGTAACGCATAGGCCGCCGAATGCGACTTGTTGAAGCCATAGCCGGCGAACTTCTCCATCAGGTCGAAGATGTAGGTGGCCACTCCGGCGTCTACGCCTCTGCCCACCGCACCCTGCATGAAGATTTCGCGCTGCTTGGCCATCTCCTCTGCTTTTTTCTTGCCCATGGCGCGCCGCAGCAGATCGGCGCCGCCCAGGGTGTAACCTGCCAGAACCTGGGCGATCTGCATGACCTGTTCCTGATACAGGATCACGCCATAGGTCGGCTTGAGGATTGGCTCTAGCTCGGGATGCGGGTACTCGACCTTGGCCCGCCCGTGCTTGCGATTGATGAAGTCGTCGACCATGCCCGATTGCAGTGGCCCCGGGCGGTACAAGGCAACGAGCGCGACAATGTCCTCGAAGTTGTCCGGCTGCAGACGCTTGATCAGCTCCTGCATGCCGCTGGATTCGAGCTGGAACACCGCCGTCGTCTGATGACGC
Source organism: Acidihalobacter yilgarnensis (assembly GCF_001753245.1). Lineage (NCBI taxonomy): Bacteria > Pseudomonadati > Pseudomonadota > Gammaproteobacteria > Chromatiales > Ectothiorhodospiraceae > Acidihalobacter > Acidihalobacter yilgarnensis. Next base: position 2,055,626 of record NZ_CP017415.1, read on the forward strand.
TTGAGCAGTCCATAAGTCTGCGTATCGTCAAGCGGCAACTGGTTGACGTCGAGCTTCGCCTCGCCCTCGGGTCGGCGGGCGTTGATGGTCTCCACCGCCCAGTCGATGATGGTGAGGGTACGCAGACCGAGAAAGTCGAACTTGACCAGCCCGATGGCCTCGACGTCGTCCTTGTCGAACTGCGTCACCAGACTCTGTCCGCCTTCTTCGCAGTACAACGGCGAGAAATCGGTCAGTGGTCCCGGCGCGATCACTACGCCGCCGGCGTGTTTGCCAGCATTGCGGGCGAGTCCCTCTAGCTTGAGAGCGAGGTCGATCAGCGCTGTGACTTCCTCCTCCTGCTCATACGCGCGTCGCAGCTCTTCTTCCTGCGCCAGCGCCTTTTCCAACGAAATGCCGATCTCGAAGGGAATCAGCTTGGCGATGCGATCAACGAAGCCATAAGGGTGACTGAGCACACGGCCGACATCGCGCACGACCGCCTTGGCCGCCATGCTGCCGTATGTGATGATCTGCGAGACACGGTCGCGTCCGTAGCGCTCGGCAACGTAATCAATCACCCGGTCCCGCTTCTCCATGCAGAAATCCACATCGAAGTCGGGCATCGAGACGCGTTCTGGATTTAGAAATCGCTCGAAAAGAAGATCATAACGTATTGGATCAAGGTCAGTTATACCCAGCACGTATGCCACCAGCGAACCCGCACCCGAGCCGCGACCGGGGCCGACTGGAATCTGATTTCGCTTGGCCCACTGAATGAAATCGGCGACGATCAGGAAGTAGCCGGGGAAGCCCATCTGAATGATGACATCCAGCTCAAGAGCCAGACGTTCATCGTATTCAACCCGTCGTTGCTGCGCATTCGGCGTCGCCGGATCGATCACTTGCGCCAGTCTGGATTCGAGCCCCTTTTCCGCTTCCCGACGTAGAAAGGTATCGGTATCCATACCCTCAGGCACCGGGAACTGGGGCAGTACCGATTGGCCCAGCGTCAGGCCGAGCGAGCAGCGCCGGGCAATCTCGACGGTATTTTCCAGCGCCTCCGGCAGATCAGCGAACAGGATAGCCATTTCCTCCGGCGTGCGTAGATATTGCTGCTCCGTGTAGCGCCTGGAACGGCGGGGGTCAGCCAGCACGTCCCCATCATGGATACACACCCTGGCCTCGTGTGCATCGAAATCCGCTGACGACAGGAAGCGCACGTCGTTGGTGGCCACCACCGGGGTATCGGTGGCGCCCGCTAGGGCGATAGCGGCCTGCAGGTATTCCTCTTCACCCTCACGCCCCGTGCGCTGCAGTTCCAGATAGTAACGATCCGGGAACAGACGTCGCCAGAATTCCAGACGCGCCTCGGCCTGCGATTGCCGCCCCGCCAGCAGCGCGCGCCCAACATCTCCGGTACGACCACCCGACAACACAATCAGGCCGTCGCTCCTGCCCTCCAGCCAGTCGTAGTCGAGCATGGCGATACCGCCGTGCTGACCTTCTTGATAACTGCGTGAAACCAGCCGCGTCAAATTGCGATAACCCGTCTCGTTCTGACACAGGAACAACACCCTGGCGGGTGCTTCGGCCTCACCGCCCGGCATGCCAGGCGGCTCACGCAACCACGCGTCGACGCCGATGATCGGTTTGATCCCCGCACGTTGCGCTGCGCGGTAGAACTTGACCATCGCAAACAGATTGCATTGATCGGTCAACGCCACGGCGGGCACGCCTTGGGTGGCAAGCGCCTTCATCAATGGCCCGATGCGGAGCACGCTGTCGGTCAGCGAGTACTCGGTATGCAACGACAAGTGTATGTAAGTGGGTTCCATCGGTTCCGCTATCGATGCCGCACGGCCCTTAATAGGCCGCCAACAGATAAAAATAGGCCGCGTAGCACGCAGCATTCAAGAGCAGCCAGCTGGGGCGCAGGCCCTCCCGTCGGTTCGCGAATCGCAACCAACTGACCGCAATCAGCGTCAGCAATGCCGCATACAGCACCTCTCGGCTCGGCTGCCAGGGCGTGAGCCACAAACCAAGCGCAGGCAGCAACGAACCTTGGAAGACCAGCGCACCGCTCAGATTGCCCAGCGCGAGGGTATCCTTCCCCCGCTTCGCCCACAACAGGCTATTGACCTTTTCCGGCAGCTCCGTGGCCACTGGCACCACCAGCAACGAAAGGACGAGCACCGATAGACCCAGTGCACCCGCCAGATGCTCCACTGCCCCCACAAAACCATGCGCCGCCCAAACGATCAGGCCCACGCCGAACAGCAGTTGCACCCACATCTGCACGACGCCATGCCCCCAAAGCCGTGCCGTGAACAGTCCATTATCCGCACTGGCACCGTGACCACCCGCCACCAACCGGCTCGAGGCCCGCAGCGTAGTCCACAGATATCCCGCGTATCCGGCCACCAGAATCAGGCTAACCGCTAGGCGTAGCGCATGCGCCTGGGACGGAATAAACAGCGCTGCCATGCCAAGTCCGAACAGCATCTGGAACCACAGGAGGTCTCGCGCCAAACCACTGCGTTCCGGCTTCAATCGACGCCGCCATCCACCCTGGACCAGCATGAACGCGCCCAGCAACCCGAAGGACAGCGTCGAAATCATCAGTGGGGCGCCCAGAATAGCGCCAACGCTCACGGCTTGCCCTACCGCCTCCGCGCCACCAGAGAATAATGCCACCACCGGCACCATGGCCTCCGGCAACGCAGTCCCGATCGCAGCGAACACCGAGCCGACAACGCCTTCGGACAGGCCATAGCGCGCTCCCAGATGCTCCAGTGCATTTGTGAACAATTCCGCACCGAGCAAGATGCCCAACAACGCCATTCCGCCTATCAGCCAATCCATGCCCGCCCGTTCCCATCCGAATGCATACGCAATGCTGGCCCGAAATCATCCGAACCGGCACAATAAAAAGCCCCATTCTGTAGAGAGATACCCTTGATCGGCGATTTCGTGACCGGATTCGTGTACATCCCTCGGGGCCTTGCGCTCATTCTGCGCCCCGGTCTTCGCCGCTACGTCATCCTACCGGTTATCATCAACGTCGTGCTGTTCACCAGCGCCTTCGTATTGTTGCTCGAACACCTTGGCGGCTGGCTGGATGGTCTGTTGCCGCACAGCTTCGCTTGGCTGGCCTGGCTGATCCTACCCTTGCTCTTTCTCGCGCTGTCGCTGGGCGTGTTCTATACCTTCAGCCTGATTGCCAATCTGATCGCCTCCCCCTTCAGCGCGCTACTGGCCGAGCGCATAGAACTGCAGATGGGCGGACGCCCACCAAGTGCCAACGCCGGCTTGAAACAAGCGCTGCGCAGCGCGCTCATCGGCCTGATGACGCAACTCTCCGCCCTGGCTTATCAATTGATCCGCTTATTGCCGCTCTTGCTGCTGTTTCTAGTGCCCGTAGTGAATCTGGTCGCCACCTCGGTACTGATCGCATTTTCCGCCTGGATGCTCGCGCTGGGATATCTTTCGACACCCATGGGCAACCACGATATCGCCTTCCGCGAGGTTCGTTCGATCTGCAAGCAGCGCAAGGCCCTCATATTGGGGCTCGGCACCGGCCTGGTATTACTGACCTGGATTCCACTACTCAACTTGCTGGCCTTACCGGCTGGGACCGCCGCCGCGACGGCCTTGTGGGTTGAAAAGCTCTCGCCGGCACACCGTTAATCGGTTCGCACCTCCCGATAGACGTACCAATCGACCGGCGGGGGTGGTCCTACTGTGCCTGCTGCGCGATACTTAAAACTAATCGTCGCACGAACGGCGAGACGCCCAGACCCAAGCCCACAAGGACTCCGAAATGACCGTTTCACTGGATTTTGCGCGTCATGGTGACAAGCGCAATTCCGACTTTTTCGAAACATACCTCTCCCGCCTGCTCGAAGAACGCGATCGCGTCGGGCTGACCGATATGGTCCACGAGATCGATGCGCTGATGATCACCGTGGAACCCGGCCACTCGATCGACTACATCGCCGAATTGGCGCTGATGACGCCCTACCACTACCTCGTCACGCTCGAAAGCGAAGGCCATCTGACCCATGTCCTGCGTATCGACCTCGACAGTCCTGATGTGCTCATTCGTGAGGTCAAGGACCCGAATACGCGCGGTATCTTCCGCAGCCTCAACGAGGTCTACCCCGTCGGTACACACCGCCCTTACAGTCGCTACATCGGAGAAATCATCCGGGTCAGCAACCTGCACGAAGTCGTTCGCCTGCAGCGAGAACGCGAATTCCGCTTCTTCGGCGCCGACGACGTTCGCAAGCTCGAATTCCCCGGTAATTTGGCGGTCAGCAAGCCCTCGCCCTACACCCACAACATCGTCGCCTACCTGGAACGCGAGGCACATGATCCACGCGTCTATGCCCTTGGCGTCAGCCGTGTCGATGTCCAAACCCAGGCAGCCTACGAAGCCGCCAAAGAACTGCAATACAAGCTCGGCATCCACACGCTGCTGCTACCCATCGACCATTTGGCCACGCGCGTCTACAGTCAAAATCGCGAGGTCGCCATCCTTGAGTACCTGTCATCGTCCAGCTACTACTACTGGGGTTCCTACGACATCAAGGATCAGAACTCCTCGACCAACGTGACCAAGAGCGTTCACCACGCACAGGAATTCCGCAGCCCGGCCAAGGTATTCACCGCCAATAACACGCCCTATTTCGTGAATCACCTCGAACACCTGCCTTCACCTACGGAAACCTTCGTGCGCAACTATGGCCCGCGCCTGCACCACATCGCAGTCGCGGTGCGCGACGGCGAGACCGATGGTGTTGAAAATATCGAATATGCAGTCCGCTGCATTGCCGAACAGGGCAAAGACTTCCTGCTCGACGTGATCGGCTCCAAGGAAGAGGGCCTCAAACAGATATTTTCCAGTGCCTCGGAGCATTCCTCCTTGATCATCGAGTATGTCCAGCGCTTCGGCGACTTCGATGGCTTCTTCGCCAGACACAACGTCGCTGAACTCACCCGCGCAGCGGGTGTCGACGAATCGCTCAAGGAACTCGAAGCCTCGGCGCGCAACTGAGAGCTTCGCCAGCAGTCCGAACGTTCATGGCCGGCATTCACCCGCCGGCCATGAACGTTCTAATCTGCGTGCAGGATATCCAGAAAGGCGCTCAGCGCCGCCGAACGGTAAGTCGGCTTCGGCGCCGCCAGATACAAGGTCCAATACAAACCCTTCGGCGGATCCAAGCGCAGCGGCACCAATGCCCAGCGTGCCCGCCGCAAGGCGCCGACTGAGGCGAAACCCACACCCAAGCCTGCGGCAACCGCCTCGCGCACCGCCTCCACGCCCGTCACCTCGACGCTGTATTGCACACTCAAACCAGCCGCCAGCAAGGCATTTTCGACGGCTCGCCGCACACCCGAACCGGGCTCTCGCCAGATGATCGGATGCGCCAGCAGATCCTCCCAACCGACACCCACCTCCGCGTAACGAACCAGCGGATGGTCACTACGCACTAAGGCGACAATCTCATCCTCCATCCAAGGCTCCAGAGTACAAAATCCAGGTAGCCACGCTTGTGGGTTCTCGAATATCCCGTCGAGAAACAACAGGTCCCAGGTGCCTACCGCCTGTATGGCCCAGTCCAGCGCCCCGGTCTTGAGCACCAAGCGAATATCCGGATAGCGGCGACGAAACGCGGCCAGGCGTTCGGGCAGGAAGTAACTTGCCACCGTATTACTTGAGGCTATACGCAGACAGCCGTCCTGCAGCGTGCGCCTGCGTCGCACCCATTCCTCGACATTATCGAGCGCGGTACGTAAGCCTCGCGCCTCATCGAGCAACGCCTCGCCGGCCGGCGTGAGGGCAATCCCTCGCCCCACACGATGATACAGCGGCTCCCCCACCGCCTCGGTTAACTGGCGCAACCGCTCGGAGACCGCAGGCTGGCTACGATGCAAAGCGCGTGCACCCGCCGCAACACCCTTGTGTTCAGCCACTTGCAGGAAGGTCATCAGATGTTCTGGTTGTATTTTCATCCAAATTTTCGATGAATTATTCTCAAAAAACAGATTTGATCGATGATTGTGCCCGACTTAGTCTAGTCCTGCACGCACACCCAGCGACGACCGTACCGATCCCCGCTGTGACGCCCCGCAGATATTCAGACAAATCATGCAAGTAGACCAACCGCACCCCAACTCACCCCCATTGATACCCCTTTTCGTCGGCGTAGGCCTTGCCCTCGCCATCGGGTCGTTCGAGGGTGCCTCAGTCCTCGGCATCCTGCCCTACATTGGCGGGAGTCTCTCGACCAGCAGCGACCATGCCCTGTGGACATTGACCTATTTCATTGTCCATTGGTCTCTCGGTATCACCGTGATGCCCTGGTGCATGCGCCGCTGGGGCGCCCGCAAACTGTTCGAGCTATCCGTGATACTCACCTTACTGGGTACGCTGCTCGGAGCGGAGACAGGCAATCTATGGATCATGCTGATCGCCCGTGCGATGCAGGGGTTCGGTGCAGGATTGTTAGTACCGCTGAGCCAACATCTGTTTCTCCAGCGCAGTCCCAAAGCGCGTCATGGATTGGTCACCATCATCTGGAGCAATGCCATGTTGATCCCCTTTTTCGTCGGGCCGGCGATTGGCGGGTATCTGGCCACCACTTCCGGCTGGCGGGGAATTTTCTGGGTCTGTGCGCCGCTGTTGCTCTTGGCGGGATGGCTCGGCCGGAAGGGAATCGATGCCAGACCTACCGATCAAAACACGCCGCCCTTCGATTACATTGGCTTCGGGCTGCTTTATGCAGGTCTGTTATGTCTGCAGATGGTGATGGATCAAGGACAGGACGACGGTTGGTGGCATGCACACCTGATCGACTGGCTCAGTCTCGCGGCCACCAGCCTGCTGCTCGCATTTGCCTGGTGGGAGCACCGTTATCCATACCCCTTGCTCAGCTTCCGCTTCTTTCGACAACGCAACTACACCCTTGGTCTGCTGCTGCTATGCCTGGGTTGGTCTCTGTTCATGGCCTGGGCCGCCCTATTGCCCCTCTGGGCGGAGAGCGATCTTGGCTACAACGGTTTCTGGGGCAGTGCCTTGTTACTGCCGATAGCACTGGGCGCGGTGCCCGTCGCCTCCGCAATGGATCGGCTGCGTGGACTCATTGGCCTGCGTCGTCTGGCGACACTGTGTTTCCTGCTGTTCGCCACGGGCTACGGCATCGCCTACGTCAGTCCCGCGACCGGCCTCGCCGATCTCTTTCTACCCATGCTGATCGAGGGCCTGGGGGTCGGCATGCTATTCGTACCGCTGACCCTCATCGTGCTCTCCGGCATCGGGCCACAGGATATCCCGACCGCGGCCACGACCAGTAACTTCATCCGTGTCTTCAGCGCCAATGTCGGCGTGACGCTGCTGAGCGTCTACTGGATACGGCAAAGCGATGTCGCCGCCGCTGCGCTGCGCGCGGACGCCATACCAGGCAACTTCAGCCCGAGTGCTCAAAGCTTGGCGGGGCTCTATCGGATGATGGAAGCGGAGGCGCAGACTTTAAGTCTGGACAATTTGCTCAAGCTCTCCAGCTGGGTATGTCTTGCCTCTGCGGCATTGGCTTACTTCGTACTCAAGCCGCCTGCGGCGGTGGCCGCGCCGCATGGGCCACGTGGTTTCGTACAAGAACAGGAGATGGAATCCACGCTGCCCCCGGCTTCAAAGAACCCTGCAAACTAAAAAAGGCTGTAGCCCCCGACGCTCATGCACGCGCGAAAAAATCGCGCAGGCGGCCGACCGCCTCCCGCAGATCGTCCAATCCGGTCGTATAGGCAAAACGGATATGATGGGCCGCCCCGAATTCTCCGAAATCCACACCCGGCGTCACTGCCACGCCGACTTCTTCCAGAAGACGCGTTGACAGTTCTTGTGCATCCAGACCGAAACGCTCGCAATTGGCATAGAGATAAAAGGCCCCATCCGGGGTCACCGGAATGTCGAACCCCAGCTCACGCAAAGCCGGCAACAGATAATCTCGGCGCGCGCGAAACTCGGCGCGCCGAGTTTCCAATATTGCCAAGACCTCTGGGCGGAAGGCCGCAAGCGCGGCATGCTGAGAGGGCGTCGGTGCGCACAAGAAGAGATTCTGCGCCAATTTCTCCAAGGGACGGACATAGGCCTGAGGGGCCACGATCCAGCCCAGACGCCAACCGGTCATACCGAAATACTTAGAGAAGCTATTCACCACGAACACCTGATCGCTGATGCTCAAGGCCGTGCTATCCGGGCAATCGTAAACCAAGCCCTGATAGATTTCGTCGACGATCAGCGCACCGTCCCGATCTGCGACATAGGCCGCCATTTCGGCCAGCATTTCCGGGGCAATCACGGTGCCAGTGGGATTGGCCGGCGAAGCGACCAGCGCTGCGACCGTGCGCTTACTCCAGTGCGCGCGCAATAGATCCGCAGTGAGTTGGTAACGGGTATCCCGATGCACGGCCACCTGCCTGGCCCGCCCTTCGAACAGGCGCACGAAGTGTCGATTGCACGGATACCCCGGATCGGTCATCAGCACTTCGGTATCCGGGTTGACCAGCACGCCCAATACGAGTTGCAGAGCCCCCGAGGCACCGGGCGTCACGATAATGCGGTCTGGCGATATCTCCAGGCCATGACGCACGGCGTAAAAATTCGCAATGGCCCTACGCAGCTCGGGCAAGCCCAGAGCGGGTGTGTAGCGGGTGGCGCCGGCCAGCAACGCCGCACGTCCAGCCTCAACGACAGGTGCTGGCGTATCGAAGTCCGGTTCGCCGATTTCCAGATGGACGATACGGCGGCCCTCGGCCTCAAGCTCACGTGCCCGCGCCAGCAGATCCATGACGCGAAACGACGAGATATCGTCGATCCGACGAGCCGTACGCGGGGAACCCCCACTCATCGGTCGTTGCGTTTAGCGTGCTGAATCAAGCGCCGGCGCTTATGTTCCTGATAGGGCGTCAGGGTGTTACGACGCCCTGCGAAGGGGTTATCCCCGGTTTTGAACTCAAGCGCCACGGGAGTGCCTACGAGCTTGAGCGCGCGGCGGAAAGCATTCGCCAGATAGCGCTTGTACTCGCCGGTCAAACGCTCGGTCTGGTTGCCGTGGATCACGATTGTGAAGGGACGATGGCCGCCAAGATGCGCATAACGCAGCTTGATACGCCGGCCGCGCGACAGCGGTGGCTGGTGCGCGGTCACGAAGCCCTCCAGCAAGCGGTTGAGTTCAGCGGTGGATACCTGTCGGCGCGAGCTATCATCGGCTCGATGCGCCGCCGTCAGCAGATGACCCACGCCGGTGCCATGCAGGGCCGAGATAAAGTGTCTCTCGGCATAATCCAGGAAGGTCAACCGCAGATCCAAGCCACGACGGACGCTGGCCCGATCGCCTTCGGACAGTCCATCCCATTTGTTGATTGCCACGACCAGGGGGGCTCCCGCGTCGAGTGCCAAACCGATCAGATGCGCATCCTGCTCGGTGATCCCCGCGCGCGCATCAAGCACCAGAACCACGACATCAGCCGCGTTGATCGCGTCGAGAGCCTTGACGATACTGAATTTCTCCACCATTTCGTTGACGCGCGCACGTCGCCGGATACCTGCGGTGTCGACCAATACATAACGCCGGCCATCACGCTCGAAGGGCACGTCGATCGTGTCGCGCGTCGTGCCTGGCTGGTCGAAGACCACCACGCGGTTTTCACCGAGTAGTCGGTTCACCAAGGTCGACTTGCCGACGTTCGGCCGCCCCACAAACGCAATCCGTGTACCTTCGCTGCGAGGTGGCCGCGTTGTGTTCGCGGGTGCCTCCGTTGAAGTCGCCTCACCCGCTTCATCGGCAGGGGGAACTTCACCCGGAACTGCGGGTGGCATGGGTACGACGAGGTCGATCAAAGCCTCCAACCCGCTGCCCCGGGTGGCTGAAATCAGCATCGGCTCACCCAAACCCAGGCGATAGGCTTCGGCCAAGGCCGCCGTTGGTGCGGTCGTGTCGATCTTGTTGACGACCAGAACAACCGGCTTACCCATGGCCCGCAGCTCCTCGGCCAGGGCCTCGTCGCCGGCGGTCACGCCCGCTCGGCCGTCGATCATCAACAGCAGATGCGTGGCCTCGCGCATGGCGGCACGGGTCTGCTCGCCCATCAAGGCGTCGATGGCATCGGTTTCCTCGCCAAGACCGCCCGTGTCGATTACCAGATAGTCACGCTCACCCAGCCGGCCAAGACCGTATTTACGGTCACGTGTCAGCCCGGGCAGATTGGCAACCAGTGCATCGCGACTGCGTGTCAGGCGGTTAAACAGGGTCGATTTGCCGACGTTCGGCCGCCCGACCAGGGCGAGGATGGCTTGCATGTGTTTAAGTCTGCCCCTTGGGCTTGCTACGGCGGAATTGCCGTAGGTGAGTCATACCCGTTGGCGACGAAGAGCCGACAACGGGACATTTCTACTTGCCAATACGATACATCGCTAACGTGCCGTCCGCCGCTTGCACATAGAGATCATGCCCGACCACCACCGGCGGTGCGTCGATGGGGCTGTCGGTCAGGTGTTTACGAGCAACGAAGGCGCCATTCTGCAGCGACAACCAGTGCAAATACCCTTGATAGTCGCCCACCACGAGATAATCTCCATCGATAACCGGCACGGTCGCTTCGCGAAAACGCAGGGCGGACTGCTTCCACAGCGAGGCGCCCGTCGCAAGGTCGAGTGCCCAGATAGCACTGTGTGAGTCGGTAACATAAACCGCGTGGGTACCGACCGCCAGTCCAACGTAGGACGACATCGGGTGCGACCAGAGCAGCTGGCCCTTGCCCAGCGTTGCCGCAACGACCCGACCGTGATAGCTCGCGGCAAACACCACACCATCGATCACGTCGATACGGCCACTCACGTCGACCATGCGTTGCAGCTCCGAGGCGCCACGCGGCTCGGCAACCGTCAGTTGCCACAAAGGCGTGCCATCGCTAAGACTGAAAGCCGCGATCTGACCCGTCGAAAAACCAGTCACGACCGTATTCCCGCTGATCACGGGCGCCGTCTTACCACGCAGGATCAGATTGGGCGATTCAATCCCTTGATTCCAGATGATGTTGCCCGTGCTCACATCCAGAGCGATCACCTTGCCTGCATTGGTGTGAATCACGACCTCACCCTGCGCTGGCTTTGAAATCGCCATCACCTCGCTACCGAGCTGCGTACGCCAGATCACCCCGTGGGTCTTGATCGAGACGGCGACGACATTCCCGTTCTGGGTGCCCAGAAACAGCATGCCCTCGCCTCCACTGACCCCGGCGGTCAAGTGCTGGCCAATTTTGACGCTCCACAAATGATCGCCACTCGCCGCCTTGAACGCGTAGAGCTTGCCTGCCTGATCCGCGGCATACAGCACACCGCCGCTCACCCAAGGCTGGAGTCTCAGCAGATACCCCCGATTGCCACTGCCCAACGAGGCACTCCAAACCTGCTTCACTGCCAGCGATGACTTGATCGGCGCCAACGGTGCGGGTGGGCGGGTATTCACCGGCGTTTCGAATAGGCTGCAGCCACCCAACACCAGACTTGAAATCACAACGAGGCCTGCAACAGCCGCTTGCCGGAAAATACCTTGCATGGTCATTTGCCTCCTTGTGCCGCTGGCGCCGGCAATGCATCAAGCTTCATTTCGAGGGTACGTGTCGGCAAGCCCATGGCCTGCGCGCCCGCCAATGCTTCCTCGTAAGCGTCGCGCGCCTTGACGCGGTCGCCTTTGGCTAACCAGGCATCACCGGTCAGGGCCTGCGTCAGCGGCAGATAGGCTTCGCTGAATCCACTGGACAGCAGCTTCAGGGCCTCATCGGATTTCTTCTGCGCTATCAGAACTCGCGCAAGCCGAAGCGCCGCGATCTCGCGCAGCGCCTTTTGTGAGCCATGATCGACTACCCAGCGCAGATGCTTAGCGGCTGCATTGAGATGCCCATCGAGTACGGCCTGTTTGGCCAGCATGAATGAGGCGAGCGCGGCATAAGGGGTTTCGTCGTATTGCCGGATCAAAACCTCCGCCTGCCCCTCCCATTGCTTAGCATCGCCGCGCTTGCTGGCGGTCTGCAACTGGCTGTAGAGCGTCGAAGCCTTCAGGTCTTCGCGCCCGCGATAATAGGCCCAGCCCTTCCAGGCGAAAAAACCGATCAAGCCGACCACCAGCGCCAATACCAGCCAGCGACCATAGCGCCGCCACCAGCGTTTGGCCGATTCGAGCTCCTCGTCTTCCACATGGTATGCCGTCATGAATCCAGACTCTCCTTCGCGCACAGCGCCAACAAATTCGTGACCAATTCAGTTTGTGCCACAAGCCTCTGAGGCTCATCATCGCGCAACGACTTGAGCGCCACTGTGCCATCGCGCAACTCATCTTCGCCGAGGATCACCGCCACACGCGCACCGAGCTTGTCCGCGCGCTTGAGCTGAGCCTTGAGGTTTCCATCGCCGCAATGCGTAAGCACGCGCAAGGTCGGAACCGCTTCACGCACCGCCTCCATCAGCTTCGTCGCGGTGGCTCGCGCGCCGTCGCCGAGACTCAGACAGTACACATCCGGCGCCTCTTCGGCGGGCAGCAGTTGCTGTGCCTCCAGCAACGCGAGCAGACGCTCCAGACCCATGGCAAAACCGCACGCCGGTGTAGGCCGTCCACCCAGCTGGGGTATCAAGCCATCGTAACGCCCACCCGCGCAGATCGTGCCCTGTGCACCCAGGTCATCGGTAATCCACTCGAACACGGTATGCGAATAGTAATCGAGTCCGCGCACCAGGCGGGGATTGATCTCGTAAGCCACACCATTGTCGTCCAACAATCCGCACAACAAGTCGAAGTGCTGGCGCGAAGCCTCGTCGAGCGCGTCCAGTAGCTTTGGGGCGTCTCCCAGCACCGCGCGCGTACCTGCATCCTTGCTATCGAGGACACGCAGCGGATTGCTCTCAAGCCGACGGCGACTATCCTCATCGAGCGCGTCTTTGTGTTGCCGCAGATAGGCCGTCAGCGCCTCGCGGTAATGTATACGCGTCTCGGGACTACCCAGCGAATTGATTTCAAGGCGGATATCGCGCAGGCCAAGCTCGCGCCACAATCGCGCGCTGAGCAGAATCACCTCGACATCGATATCCGGCCCGGCCATGCCATAAGCTTCAACGCCGAGCTGATGGAATTGCCGGTATCGGCCCTTCTGCGGACGCTCGTGCCGAAACATCGGGCCGACATACCACAGGCGATGGAGCTGATTGTGCAGAAAGCCATGCTCGATGCCGGCGCGAACGCAGCCAGCGGTGCCTTCCGGCCGCAGACTCAGCAAATCGCCGTTGCGATCTGCAAAGGTATACATTTCCTTTTCGACGATATCCGTTACCTCGCCGATCGAACGCGCGAAAAGCTCGCTCTTCTCAACGATGGGCAGCCGAATCTGACGGTAGCCGTAGGCCGTGACGACACGACGCGCCACCTCTTCCAGGTGGCGCCAAGCCGTGGCGTGCTCGGGCAGGATGTCGTGCATCCCGCGAATGGATTGTATGCGGTCGCCCATGGAATTCCTTTCGTATTTAAGGGCTCGTCTTCGTGCCGGCATCGGACGACGGCGCCGACACTTCAAACCGTGCGGTATGGTTGGCACGGATATGCGGCGCAATGTCGATGGCGTGCCCGTCGATGCTTAGTTGGACACCCTGCGCGTAGCCCAGGAATATCGAAAAGGGCGCGGCCCCTGTCAGCAGACGCTGTGTACCGGTATCCAACAGGCCATAGACCAACTGCTTGCCGTTGGCATCGTCGATTTGGACCCAGCTGCGATGTGTGAGGTTCAGACGCAACTGCGATAGTCCGGCCGCCTGTACAGCGGCAGTGGAGCGGGTTGGGGACTGCTTGGGCGCTTCGACCGCTGGGAGAGACACCGCTGGGACAATTGCGACATCAGTCTGCGAGGCTGCAACCGATGGAATCGACGCCGCGATCGGGGTTCTGAGTGTGGATAATACCGGCAAGGCAAGCGTGCCAGAATGCCCCATCGCAGGCAATATCGAGGTTTTAGATTCGGGGACGCTCGGCTGCTCGACAGCCGCTACGGTCCGGGCAGCTGTTGTTTGCAGGTGGGTATACCACCATGCGGCCACCAGGATCAGCACCAGCGCGGCTGCGCTGCCGAACGCATAAATACGCCCACGCAGTGCCATATGATCGGTCATGTCCGTCGCCGACCGAAGAAGCGGCTCGGTGGGATGGGCCAGTGCCTGATAGCTGTCGATCAGCGCCCGCGTATCCAATTCGAGCAGTTGGCCATAGGCCCGCAGATAGCCCTTGATATAGGCTGGACCCGGCAAGGCCTCGAAGTTGTCGGCCTCCAATTCACGCAATACGTTCACATCCAGGTGCAGATGTTTGGCCGCATCCTCCAGCCGCAGCCCCATGGCCTCACGACGCAACTGCAGCTGACGGCCTATCGGCTCGGGGCTGACATCGGTTTCAGGCAACGGCTGGGCGCGGTCGTCATCCATGTCTTCACCGATTTTGTAACAGGGCGCGTGCCTGCGGTGAATTTGGGAACATTCGATACAGATCGCGAGCACAATCTGCGGCGCCGTTCATGTCACCCACCGCGCGTTTGACCTTGAGGCACAAGGCAAGGATATTGGGTGAGTAACGCGCCTCGCCAGTTATCCGCCCCAGATAGGCATCCGCCTTTTGATTATGCCCCTGATCAGCCGCCAGTTTGGCCAATTGATACAGCGCCGGCGAAAAACCCGGCTGTTCGTGTAGTGCTTGTTCGAAGCGCTGTTCCGCGAGTTTTTTGTCGCCCTGTTTGAGCGCGCAGATACCCGCATTTGCGTAGGCGAACTCGGGGGTGTTATAGAGCGGATTACTCCAGGCTTCCTTGAATTGCACGTAAGCGCGGCTGTAATGCCCCTGTTCGCACAAAAAGACGCCGAAATTATTATGGACATCGCCGTCGCTAGGTTTGAGTGCAACGGCCTTGGAGAAATTATCTTCCGCTTCATTATTCTTACCCAGGCGCTGCATCAGCAGCGCGTAGGCATTGCGCACGATGGAGGAATTCGGGTCCTGATTCAGTGCGCGTTTGAGTTTTTCATCCGCAAGCTTGAGATTGCCGGTACGCATGTAATCGATGCCAAGCTGGGCGTTAAGTACCGCGGCGCGATGTTGTTGCGCCTCTTCCTTGCGCTCCTGCGGCGAAGTCGCGCAGCCCGCCAGACTCGCGAGGGCGATGATGACCAGTACGCGTCGAATCCATGTGGCCCCAAGGCTCATACGGTCAAGTCCCGCTCAAGTCTGGCGAAGCGCAATGCGCGGCGGCTACGATCCTGAACCTTGCCGGCCAACTGACCGCAGGCGGCATCGATGTCGTCACCGCGCGTCTTGCGCGTGATCGTGGTCAAACCTGCCGCTATCAGAATATCGCGGAAACGATTGATCGTTTGTGGTTCGGAACGCGTAAACCGCGTTTCGGGGAATGGGTTGAACGGGATCAGATTGATTTTCGACGGCACGTCGTGCAGCAACCTGGCCAATTCACGGGCGTGTGCCGGACTGTCGTTCACATCCTTGAGCATGACGTATTCAAAGGTCACTCGCTGCTTGTGCTTCTTGCCTTCAACGAAACGACGGCAAGCTGCCAAAAGTTCAGCGATCGGGTACTTCCGGTTAAGCGGTACAAGCTGATCGCGCAGCGCGTCATTGGGCGCGTGCAACGAAACCGCAAGACTGACATCCAAACGATCTTTAAGCCGATCCATTGCCGGGATGACGCCTGAGGTACTGAGTGTCACCCGCCGCTTGCCCAGCCCATAGGCCAGATCGTCCATCATCAGCTCCATCGCATCGATCACCGCATCGTAGTTCAGCAGCGGCTCGCCCATGCCCATCAGCACGACGTTTGTGATGACTCGCGAACGGCCGGGATCCGGCTGCAGGTGGCGTTTAGCCACCCACAGCTGGGCCACGATCTCAGCGGCACTGAGATTGCGATTGAAACCCTGGCGCGCGGTAGAACAAAAGGTGCAATCGAGGGCGCACCCAACCTGCGAGGAGACGCACAAGGTGCCACGCCCCTCCTCTGGAATGAATACCGCCTCGATGCAGTTGCCATCGTCCAGGCGCAGCAACCATTTACGGGTGCCATCCGCCGAACACTGTTCCATCACCACCTCGGGTGCGCACACCTGCGCCTCTTCGATGAGACGCAGGCGCAAGGATTTCGCAAGATCGGTCATCTCCGCAAAATCCGCGACACCGTGATGATGCATCCATTTCATAAGCTGACGGGCACGAAATACCGCCTCCCCCCGTTCGCTGAAGTAGGATTCCAGCGCTTCGCGGGGCAAACCGAGGAGGTTCGTTTTCGTGTCAGACATCATGGATAGGGCTCAGCGCGTACGCGCGCAGACTTCATCGGGACCGAAGAAGAAATTCACTTCCTGGCTCGCCGTGTCGACCGCATCGGAACCATGCACCGCGTTTTCGTCTATGGAATCTGCGAAATCCGCACGGATGGTGCCCGGCTCCGCTTGCTTGGGATCGGTTGCACCCATGATCTCACGATGGCGGGCAACGGCATTCTCTCCCTCGAGCACCTGGGCCATCACGGGACCGGAAATCATGAAATCCACCAGATCCTTGAAGAATGGACGTTCTTTATGCACCGCATAGAACGCCTCGGCCTGCTCGCGCGGCAGGTGCAGCATGCGGGCGGCAACGATCTTCAGTCCAGCGCGCTCGAAACGGCTGTAAATTTCGCCGATGATGTTTTTGGCTACCGCATCAGGCTTGATGATGGATAGCGTGCGTTCAACCGCCATTGATTCAATACTCCCTTCCGTCGATAAATAACTTCAAGACGCCATACAGAACAATCGTCGTCTACTGTAGACCCATGCGAAGAACCCGCGTCTGACGCGGGTTCTTCGTGCCCATAGGGGCGGTAAGTTTACTCGCTGTCAAGCCACCCTGACAACGCACTAGCTCCGCTCTTCCATCCAGGCCATCTGAATCGCCTCCAATATCCGCTCATTCGAGCGCTCCGGATTATCCTCGAAGCCATCCAGTGCGCAAATCCATGCGTGCAAATCGGTGAAGCGCACAAAACGCGGGTCGACGTCCGGATGAGTCTCGTCTAGCGCGATTGCGATTTCCAGGCTGTCCTTCCAGGTAAGCGTCATGGGCGATATTCCTAATCCGTCAATGGTTTTCGGAAGCCAGATTGAGGGTATAGCGGGGGATTTCGATCTCAAGATCATCGTCACCCACCGCACTTTGGCAGCTCAACCGAGAATCTGGCTCCAGACCCCAGGCCTTGTCGAGCATGTCTTCTTCGTCCTCGCTCGGATCCTTAAGCGAATCCATACCCTTGCGCACGTAGACATGACAGGTCGTACAGGCACAGGCCTTTTCACAGGCATGTTCGATTTCGATGCCGTTGGCAAGCGCGGCATCGCAGATAGTGGTACCGCTCTCAACTTCGATGACCTTGCCATCGGGGCATAAGTTGGTGTGCGGCAGAAATGTAATACGCGGCATATGATCTCCTGAGCCCCCGGTGGAAACCAGGTCTCCCTGGCCTCCTTCATTATCAAAATTCGTCGACGCGGTGGCCGGACATGGCCGAACGGATCGCCGAATCCATGCGCCTGGCCACAAAATCTCGACTCGCCTCCTCGACCGCCTCGATGGCACGACGGATTACATCCGGATCATCGCTCGTCCGGCAACGCTCCAGCTCGGCGCGCGCCGATTCGATGGCAGAGCGCTCGATGTCGTTAAGCAGACGCTCGCCATCCGCGGCCAAAGCGGCATCCAACGCCTCGATGACGCGGGCGGCATCGACCTGCTCCTCCCGTCGACGACGCGCAAGCATGTCATCGCGCGCATGTTCGATGGAGGCGAGCAGCATTTGTTCGATCTCCTCCTCGGCAAGCCCGTAGGACGGCTTAACCTCCACGCCAGCTTGCACCCCGCTGGTCAATTCTTCGGCAGTCACGCCGACCAGGCCATCCGCATCCACTTGGAAGGTCACGCGAATACGCGGGGCACCCGCCACCAATGGCGGCAGACCGGACAATACGAAACGCGCCAGCGAGCGACAATCGTCGACCAGCTCCCGCTCGCCCTGCAGCACGTGGATTGCCATCGCGCTCTGTCCGTCTTTGAAGGTGGTGAATTCCTGCGCGCGCGCCACCGGAATCGTGGTATTGCGCGGAATGATTTTTTCGACCAGCCCACCCATCGTCTCGATGCCCAAAGACAAGGGGATCACATCAAGCAGCAGCAACTCACCGTCGGGTTTATTGCCGGCCAGAATGTCCGCCTGAATCGCAGCCCCCACGGCCACGACCTTGTCAGGATCGATATCGACGCGAGGCTGCCTGCCGAAGAAAGTCTCGACACGTTCACGCACACGCGGCACGCGGGTCGAGCCACCCACCATGACCACATCACCGATCGCCTCCTGCGATACACCGGCATCGCGCAGTGCGCGGCGGCATGCGGCCAGGGTTTTTTGGATCAATGGGTCAAGCAACGCATCGAGGCGCTCGCGAGTCAAGCGACCCTCCCAACGGCGCCCATCGTCAAGATCGAGCGCGACATCGACGACCTCTGCGTCGGTCAGTGCTTCCTTCGCAGCGCAGGCCTCACGCATCAGACGACGCATGGTGTAGTGGTCCGCCGAGGCATCGAGCCCGGCTTCGGCCATCATCCAAGCCGCGATCTCACGATCGAAATCGTCCCCACCTAGGGCGCTGTCACCCCCTGTGGCCAACACTTCAAACACGCCTCGATTAAGACGCAGCACCGAAATATCGAAGGTTCCACCGCCCAGGTCGTAGACCGCAATCAGGCCATCTCCCCCCTGATCCAGACCGTAGGCTACCGCAGCGGCCGTCGGCTCGTTCAGCAGGCGGAACACGTTAAGTCCAGCCAGACGCGCGGCATCCTTGGTGGCCTGACGCTGGGCGTCGTCGAAATAGGCCGGCACCGTAATCACCACACCCGCGAGTTCGTCGCCCAACGAAGCCTCTGCACGAGCGCGCAAGCTGCGCAGGATTTCCGCCGAAACCTCGACGGCCGTCACATCGCCGGCTGCGGTACGTATACGCGGGACCGTGGATTCGCCCGGAACGAACTGATAGGGCACATGGCCGGCCAGGGTCTTCAAATCCCCTGCAGCCCGCCCCATCAGTCGCTTGATCGAGGCCAATGTATTGAGCGGATCGTCGACTGCGGCGGATTTGGCGACCTCGCCGACGACAGGATCGGCGCCCGCACGATAGCGTACGACTGAGGGCAGGATATGCCTGCCTGCTTCATCGGCAAGCGTTTCCGGCACGCCACTACGTACCGAGGCCACCAGCGAATTGGTGGTCCCGAGATCGATGCCCGCCGCAAGGCGATGAGCATGGGGCGCGGTGGACATGCCGGGTTCGGCAATCTGGAGTAATGACATGGCTCAGGTATGTTTTCAGTCGGTTCGAGGTGGGGTTAGGCGTCTTGATCTTCCAGCCGCTCAGCCATTTGATCAGCCTCATTGAGAAGGCGCGCGTAGAAACGCAGCTGGAGCACCGCGCGCTTGGCGTCGTCCAGTTCGCCCACCGTGTAAGCTTCATTAAAGTGTTCGAACAAAAGCTCGCAATCTTCGCGCAACCCGCTCATCAGCACTTCCAGCGCCGCGAGCGGATTTTCGGCATCCGCAGTCGCCTCCAACGTCTCACGCAGCTCCAGCTGCCGCATCAAGAAGTCGGTATCCGAGGTCGTGTCACGCTCATCGTCGAACGAAACACCCGCAAGCTCCAGCAGATAGCGCGCCCGGCGTGCCGGATCGCGCAGCGTCTGATAACCCTCGTTGACCCAGGCCGAGGCCTGCACGGCCAGCCGCCGGTCACGTGCCTCGCCACCGGCATGCCGGTCGGGATGGTATAGACCTTGGAGTTCACGATAACGAGTATCGAGGGCGGTCGGGTCAATCGCGAAAAGCCTCGGTTGACCGAACAGCTCGAAATAGTCGCGCCCGAAATCGAATCCACTTAGATCCATCGGGGCGCTCCAACGCTAGACATTGAAGCTTTCACCGCAGCCGCAGCGATTTTTCTCGTTCGGGTTTGAGAACTTGAATCCCTCATTCAAGCCCTCGCGGACATAATCCAGTTCGGTCCCGTCGAGATAGACCAAGCTCTTGGCGTTGATCACGATCTTCACGCCTTGATTATCGAAAACCTCATCACCCTCATCGAGCGAATCGGCAAATTCCATGACATAAGCCATGCCGGAACACCCGGTAGTTTTCACACCAAGGCGCACGCCCACCCCCGCACCGCGATTCGCCATGAAGGTTCGCATACGGTTGGCCGCCGATTCAGTCAGAGAAATCGCCACTGGCTTCACCTCCAAAGTATTCAGCGCGTTGTTCAAGCGGACTGTGCCTGCTGTGTGTTGACGTCCTGCTTGTTCTGGTAGTCCTCGATCGCGGCCTTGATCGCGTCCTCCGCCAACACCGAACAGTGAATCTTCACCGGCGGCAATGCCAGCTCTTCGGCGATCTGCGTGTTCTTGATCGAGCCCGCTTCCGCCAGCGTCTTGCCCTTGACCCATTCCGTCAACAGGCTCGAACTCGCAATCGCAGAACCACACCCGTACGTCTTGAACTTGGCGTCCTCGATCACGCCCGATGCGTTCACCCGGATCTGTAGCTTCATCACGTCGCCACACGCCGGGGCACCCACCATGCCGGTCCCCACGCTCGCGTCGCCCTTGTCCAGGGTGCCCACGTTACGCGGGTTCTCGTAGTGATCTATTACCTTGTCGCTGTAGGCCATCTTCAGGTCCTCCGTTCTATCCGTCTCGCTGCCTTAGTGCGCAGCCCATTGAATGCTTTTGATGTCCACGCCGTCCTGGTACATCTCCCACAACGGCGATAGCTCGCGCAGCTTGCTCACCGCGCTACGTACCTGGGCAATCGCGTAGTCAATCTCGGCGGCATTCGTGTAACGACCGATCGAGAAGCGAATCGAGCTGTGCGCCAGTTCGTCGTCGCGGCCCAGGGCGCGCAGGACGTAGCTCGGCTCAAGACTCGCCGAGGTGCATGCGGAACCCGAGGAGACGGCCAAGTCCTTGAGCGCCATCAGCAGGCTCTCGCCTTCAACGTAGGCAAAGCTGACGTTGAGTATCCCGGCATAGCCGTGCGCCATGTCGCCGTTGAGATACACTTCTTCAAGGTCGTTGACGCCGTTCCACAGCCGGTCGCGCAGCCCGCGTATCCGTTCGAGGTCGGCGCCCATCTCTTCACGCGCTAGCCGCGCGGCTTCGCCCATGCCGACGATCTGGTGGGTCGCCAGGGTGCCAGATCGCATCCCGCGCTCGTGACCCCCGCCGTGCATCTGCGCTTCCAGTCGGACACGCGGCTTGCGCCGGACGTATAGCGCACCGATCCCTTTGGGACCGTACATCTTGTGTCCCGATACGCTGACCAGGTCGACTTCCAGCGCCTGGACGTCGAGCGGAATCTTGCCTGCAGACTGGGCGGCGTCTACGTGTAGCAGTACGCCACGGGCCCGCGTCAATGCCCCGATCGCGGCCAGGTCCTGGATCACTCCGGTCTCGTTGTTCACGTGCATCAGCGAGACCAGTACGGTGTCTTCGCGCAGCGCGGCCTCAAGCTTGCCTTGGTCGATCAGACCGCTCGGCTCGGGATCAAGATAGGTCACTTCGTAACCTTCTCGCTCCAGCTGCCGACAGCTGTCGAGCACGGCCTTGTGCTCGGTCTTGCACGTCACCAGGTGTCGCCCTTTGCGCTGGTAAAAATGCATCGCGCCCTTCAGCGCTAGGTTGTCAGACTCGGTCGCGCCGCTGGTCCATACGATCTCCTTCGGGTCGGCATTGAGCAATCGCGCCACTTCAGCCCGCGCATTCTCGACCGCCGCTTCCGACGACCAGCCAAAACTGTGGCTGCGCGACGCCGGATTACCGTATACACCTTCCCGCGTCAAATACCCGCACATCAAATCCGCAACACGACCGTCCACCGGCGTCGTCGCCGAATAGTCCAAATATACCGGTACCTTTACTACGTCCATCGCTCGCCTCATCCCTAACAGATTCAAATGCTGGTTTGCGTACCAACCGTGACCGTGACCGTTTCCTGAGCGTTCTCAGAGATGCGCAGACGCTGGTGATGCATCGCAATCTGGCGCTCCGCCACCTCGCGGACGCCTTGTCGGCGCATCAGCGCTCCCAGGCTGACGCCACCGAGAAATTCGCGTATCTGGTCGCTAAGATCACTCCACAAGTCGTGCGTCAAGCAACGCTCACGGTTTTGGCAATCGCTCTCACCACCGCAGCGGGTCGCATCGATCACCTCGTCTACCGCACTGATCACATGACCGACCGCAATCGCATCCGCGTCACGCGCAAGGTTGTAGCCACCACCAGGGCCGCGCGTACTCACTACCAGATTCGATTTGCGTAGCCGCGAAAACAACTGTTCTAAATAAGACAGAGAGATACCCTGCCGTGAGGAAACATCTGCCAACGTCACCGGTCCCGCGTCGTTGTGCAGTGCGAGATCCAGCATCGCGGTCACGGCATAACGGCCTTTCGTGGTCAGTTTCATTGCGAACCCCTAGACAACTCTTGAGCTAGACTAGCAATAACATAGCGAAACAGTCAACTATTAGGCGGGGCGGATGGGCGCGCTTCATCCCTATCTATTTCAGATGGTTCGGTCACGCGACTATCGAGTTCGCAATTGACGATCGGAGGCAACTTGCCCGCGTCGACTTCACCACCGAGGTCGCGCACTGTCTGACAAAGCTGAGCCAAACGCTCATCGACCAGATGCGTGTGATCCAATAGACAGTCGATCGCATGCGCGACCGGGTCCGGCGCATCACGAGTGACGCCGTAGGCATCGAAACCCAGCCGGCTCGCGAGTGCCTGCCGACGCTCCGCATCCTCGCCCGTACGCTGGCGAACGATATGCGCCGGAATGCCGACTGCGGTTGCGTGAGCAGGCACATCCTTGAGTACGACTGCATTCGAGCCGACACGACTACCGTCCCCCAGGTGTAGCGGCCCGAGAATCTTGGCGCCTGCGCCGACAACAACGTTGTTGCCCAGCGTCGGATGGCGCTTACCCGGTTTCCAGGAGGTACCGCCGAGCGTCACGCCATGATAGAGCGTGCAATCGTCGCCAATCTCAGCGGTTTCGCCGATGACCACGCCCATGCCGTGATCAATGAAAAAACGCCGACCGATGGTCGCGCCCGGGTGTATTTCAACGCCCGTCCACCAACGTCCGAAGGCGGACAGCATGCGGGCGGGCCAGCGCATGCCCAGATACCATAGGCGATGGCTTCCACGGTGGATCAGCACCGCGTGCAAGCCCGGATAGGTCGTCAGCACCTCAAAGGTGGTGCGCGCCGCGGGATCCCGCTCTAAAACGCAACGAACGTCCTCACGCAGACGATCAAACATGAATAATTCCTCAGTGGGCCGTCGGGAACGATGCCCGCTAGCCGCCGCGCGCCAGCTTGGCTTGGCGCTGTGCGGCGGTCAGGATACCACGCAGCAGATTGACCTCGGTGCGCAGCAAGCGTGTGCGGTTGAACAAGCGTTTCAGGCGTCGCATGAGCTGACGTGGATTCTCACGATCAAGAAACTCGATCTCAGCCAACGCCGCCTCAAGATGCACGTAAAACCGTTCGACTTCGATCTGCTCCGCGTAAGCCTCGCGCGGATCTTCTTCCGATATTGCGGGCGTCGGGTCGTCGACCGGCCCCGCTTCCGCGGCCAATGCCAGCTCGTAACATAACAACTGCACCGCCGCCGCAAGATTCAGCGAACTGTATTCCGGGTTGGCTGGGATATGCACGCGGTAATGGCATCGCTCAAGCTCCGAGTTCGTCAATCCGCTACGCTCGCGGCCGAAGACAATCGCAGCCTCCCCACCCGACTCGGCATTAATACGTTCGGCCGCCTGTCGTGGCGGAATCGTCGGCCACTCCAGACTGCGTGCACGCGCGCTGGTACCCAGCACCAACGTCACCCCACGCAAAGCCTCGTCCAAATCCTGACAGACCAGCGCCCGCGCGAGCACGTCGTCTGCACCCGAAGCACGTGCGGTGGCCTCTGCATGGGGATACGACTCGGGTGACACGAGATACAGCCGTGACAGCCCCATGGTTTTCATCGCACGAGCCGCCGCACCGATGTTGCCGGGGTGCGAAGGCGCCACCAGTACGATCCGAATCTCCTCCAGATCAATCATGCTGGGCGCCCTCATACCAGAATGTGGCATCAATCCAGACCTGAGTCTGGTATTCTTTCGCCCCCGTTTTGATTCGATCAAGCATCATGCATCCTTTTCTTAATACCGCCATCAAGGCCGCTCGTGCGGCTGGTACAGTCCTGCTCCGCAGCAGCGAGCGCATCGATACATTGACGATCGAGAGCAAGCAGCGCAACGACTTCGTCAGCGAGATCGACCGCCAAGCTGAAGAGGTCATTATACGAACCCTGCGCAAGGCTTACCCCGATCACGGCATCCTCGCGGAGGAAAGCGGCCACATCGACGGCAACGAATACGAGTGGGTGATCGACCCACTCGATGGCACCACTAATTATCTCCACGGCTTCCCGCAGTATGCCGTCTCCATCGCATTGCGTTACCGCGATCGCCTGGAACAGGGCGTAGTCTACGACCCATTCAAGGACGAAATGTTCGCCGCCACGCGTGGTGCGGGCGCCACCCTGAACAATCGCCGCATCCGCGTCAGCACCCGTGCCGGCTTAGATGGCGCACTGATCGGCACAGGGATCCCCTTCAGGGAACACCAGGAAATCGACGGCTACCTCAAGATCCTGCGCAGCTTCGTCGGGCAGCCCGCCGGCATCCGACGCGCAGGCTCCGCCGCGCTCGATCTGGCTTATGTCGCGGCGGGTCGCCTAGACGGCTACTGGGAATCCGGGTTGATGCCCTGGGATCTAGCCGCCGGGGCTTTGCTGGTGATGGAAGCTGGCGGTCTAGTCAGCGACTTTTCCGGCGGGGATCGCTATGCCGATAGCGGTGACATCGTCGCGGCCAGCCCTAAGGTGTTGCGTCATATGCTTGGCAATATCCATCAGGGCATGAAGAAGGACTGAAGCCCCTACCCCTTCTTTGCCCGCCGGAAGCACGCGCGCGGACCGGAGAAGGAAGCGTGGGGCACCTAGAGCCCCCGCTCTTCCCACAAGCCCGAGCACATCAAGGCCGGTCGTCGACCTCGCCCTTCTTCACCGGCATCAGATCGGCCTTGCTGATACCGAGCAGCAACGCCAGCGAACTGGCGATATACACAGAGGAATAGGTACCGAAGACCACACCCACCAGCAGCGCCACGGAGAAATTGTGGATCACACTACCGCCTAGGAAGAATAGCGAAAGCAACACCAACACCACCGTGAGCGAGGTCATCACGGTACGCGACAGAGTCTGGTTCACCGCCGTATTGACCACCTCCACGGGAGAACCTTTGCGCATTCTGCGGAAATTCTCCCGAATACGGTCATAGACCACAATCGTATCGTTGAGCGAATAGCCGAGCAGCGCGAGCAAAGCCGCGAGCACCGTCAGATTGAATTCGTATTGGGTGATCGCGAACACGCCCAGGGTCACGATAATGTCGTGCATCGAAGCGATGACCGCACCGATGGCCAGGCGGTATTCGAAGCGAAAGGCGACATAGACCAGGATCGCAATCATGGTATATAGCAGCGCCAAGCTACCATCCTGTCGCAATTCCTTGCCGACGACCGGCCCGACGAATTCCACCTTGCGCAACACGACCTGCCCCCCGGCCGACGCCTGTAGCACGGAAAGCACCTGATCGCCGATCTTGGAGCGGTCTTCATGCAGCTTAGGCGCCACCCGGATCATCACGTCCTGCGCCGTACCAATATTGGTGGCCTGTGCGTCCTTAAAGCCATGTGCATGCAGACTCTCGCGCACCTTTGACAGCGGCACGACCTTGTCGTAATGCACCTCGACCACGGTGCCGCCGGTGAAATCGATGCCGAAATTCAGTCCGCGCGTAGCCAAGGCCACGATAGAGAGAATCACCAGTATCACGGACATCGCCATCCACAAATGGCGTTTGCTCATGAAATTGATGTGGGTCTGTTTGAACTGAAACATGCTGTGTCGCGCTCTCAGATGGCCAGGCTCTTGACGCGCCGACGACCATATACAAGGTTGATAACCGCCCGCGTACCCATGATGGCGGTAAACATGGAGGTCACGATACCGATCGAGAGCGTGACCGCGAAACCCTTCACGGGCCCAGAACCAAAGGCGAACAGCATCACCGCCGCGATCAGCGTCGTGATATTGGAGTCCGCAATGGTACCGAAGGCACGCTCATAACCTGCGTGGATGCTCGCCTGAGGCGTGTTTCCGTTGCGTAGTTCTTCACGTATTCGCTCGAAAATCAGCACGTTGGCGTCCACTGCCATACCAACGGTCAGGGTGATACCTGCGATACCCGGCAATGTCAGCGTTGCCTGGATCATCGACATCACGGCGACGATGAGCACCACATTGGCGATCAATGCGAGGTTGGCGACCAGTCCGAAGATACGGTAATACACCGCCATGAACAGCACCACGAGCAGGAAGCCGATCACCGCCGAATTGAAGCCTTGCTGGATATTTTCCTTGCCCAGGCTCGGGCCAACGGTACGCTCTTCGATAATAGTCATCGGCGCGGCCAGGGAGCCTGCGCGCAACAGCAGTGACAGGTTGCGGGCCTGCTGAGGGCTGTCGAGGCCCGTGATCTGGAAGCGTTTACCCAGTTGTTCCTGGATACGCGCCACGTTGATGACCTCTTCGCTCTTCTGGTGACTCACGACCTTTTTGCCGGCGACCATATGCGTCACCGGTTTGCTCTCGATGTAGACCACCGCCATCATTCGGCCGACATTATTGCGCGTGGCATCGCTCATCAGGTGCGCGCCCTCGGCATTCAGGGTGATGAATACCGCAGGCGAATTGCTCTGCTGGGCAAAACCCGAGGCTGCGTTCACCACATAATCGCCGGTCAGGATGACGTGGCGCTGCAGCAAGATCGGCGAACCATTGCGTTCATGAAACAAGCGGGTATTGGGGGGAAGATTCCCAGTACGCTCGACGTTCGCGGCATTGCCCTGCTGCGACACCAGCCTGAACTCCAGCCCGGCCGTAGCGCCGAGGATATCCTTGGCGCGCGCGGTGTCCTGCACACCCGGCAACTCGACCACGATGCGGTCCTTGCCCTGCTGCTGGATCACCGGCTCGGACACACCGAGTTCGTTCACGCGATTACGTAATGTCGTGATGTTCTGTTCCATCGCATAACGCTGGGTCTCCGCCAGCGCAGCAGCACTCATGTGTACGGCAAGCGCGGGCACCCCGTCGCGTTGGACAGGCGAAAACGTGAGATCCGTATATTCCGTGCCCAGCGCCGTCTCCGCCTTGTCACGCTGCGTTGCGTCAGGAAAGCGGATGTATAACGCTTCCTTATCTCGGCTGACTTCCGTGTAACGGATCTGCTGGGCCATCAGGAAACGGCGCATGCCTGTCTCGTCGCGATCAAGCACCTGCTCCACCGCCGCACCCATGTCGATCTGCAGTAAAAAATGCACGCCGCCACGCAGATCGAGGCCAAGATACATCGGTTGCGCACTCAAATCCCGCAACCACTTAGGCGTCGCTGGCGCAAGATTGACCGCCACCACGTAACGACTACCCAACGCGGTTTTCAGTGGCTCGATGGCCTTGAGCTGCTGCTCGGTATCGTAGAAACGGACCAGATAGGTATCGCCTTCGTGCTCGATACGCTTGTAACGTATGTGGTCCTTGTCGAGAACAGTCCCAATCTCGCCACCCAGAGCAGCGCTCACCGGGGTGTCGCGATGGGAGATCTGGATCGCGGGATCTTCTCCGTAAAGATTGGGCAGGGCATAAAGCAGCCCGACCGCAATGACGGCGACGATCAGCAGGTATTTCCAGAGGGGATAACGGTTCATCCGGCAGTATGTCCTGGTGTCGGGTCAGAGGCCCTTGATCGTGCCCTTGGGCAGCACGGAGGTCACCGCCTGCTTCTGCAGCTTGACCTCTACACCTTCCGACACCTCGACCTGCACGAAATTATCGCCAACCGTGGTTACCTTGCCGACGATCCCGCCGGTGGTCACCACCTCATCGCCCTTGGAGAGCGCCTCGACCAAGCGCTTGTGCTCCTTGGCGCGCTTGCTTTGCGGACGGATGATCATGAAATACATCACCGCGAACATGATAGCGATCAAAATCATGAAGTCGAGACCACCACCCGGCTGGGAGGCGACCGCGCCACCCGCCTCGGCGTACGCGTTAGGAATCAAAAAACTCATCGCTCGCTCCTTAAAAAGGCATCGTGAGGTGCGAGGGTGCCCGTACCCCCGCAAAGGCGGCGTATTATGGCACAGCGTTGGCTGGATTTGCGCGCAGGGCCCGGAACTCGCTCACATAAGCCTCCAATCGCCCGGCCGCAATGGCCTCGCGCAGCTCGCGCATCAGCGTCTGGTAGTAATGAAGATTGTGAATCGTATTCAGTCGTGCCCCGAGAATCTCGCCGCACTTGTCCAGATGCCGCAGGTAGGCGCGCGAATAATGGCGGCAGGTATAGCAGCCGCAACCCGCCTCCAACGGCCCGGTGTCGTCGGCGAAACGCGCGTTGCGGATACGCATCACACCCTTGCGGGTGTACAAAAAACCATTACGGGCATTGCGCGTCGGAATCACGCAGTCAAACATATCCACACCGCGCTGCACCGACTCGACGATGTCCTCCGGCGTGCCCACACCCATCAAATAGCGAGGTCGATCGACCGGCAAGGCCGGCAGAGTCGCCTCCAGCGTCCGCAGACGCTCTTCCGCCGGCTCTCCAACCGCAAGCCCGCCGATCGCATAACCATCGAAGCCAATTCCCTGCAGCCCGGCAGCTGACTCCAAGCGCAGCGCCTCGTACATGCCACCCTGAACGATGCCGAACAACGCCGCCGGACTATCGCCATGCGCCACCCGCGAGCGCGCCGCCCAACGCAGCGACAGACGCATTGACTCGCCCGCCTCAGCCTCCGTGGCTGGATATGGCGTGCACTCGTCGAAAATCATCACAATGTCGGAACCCAGCGCGCGTTGCACCTCCATCGAACGCTCCGGCGTCAACATCACCTTGTCACCGTTCACCGGCGAGCGGAAGCTCACCCCTTCCTCGCTGAGCTTACGCAGCTTGGCAAGGCTAAAGACCTGAAAACCACCGGAGTCGGTCAGGATCGGTCGCTCCCAATGCATGAAATCATGTAGGTCGCCATGACGCGCAATGATCTCAGTACCCGGTCGCAGCATCAGATGGAAGGTATTGCCGAGCACGATCTCGGCCCCCAGCCCCTCCAGTTCCTCGGGTGTCATGCCCTTGACCGTGCCATAGGTGCCTACCGGCATGAAGGCTGGCGTCTCCACCGTGCCCCGCGGGAAGTGCAAACGTCCGCGCCGGGCGGGGCCATCCTGGGTCAATAGTTCGAATTTCATCGGGTTCGGGTCAAAAACATGGCATCGCCATAGCTGAAAAATCGGTAGGACTCGGACACCGCGTGCCGGTAAGCCGCCATCACGGGCTCGTAACCCGCGAAGGCGCAGACCAGCATCAGCAGCGTCGATTCCGGCAAGTGGAAATTGGTCACCAAAGCGTCCACCACATGAAAGCGGTAGCCCGGCGTGATAAACAGGCGGGTATCGCCAGCGAATGGACGCAATTCTCCATCCGCCGCAGCGCTTTCCAAACTCCGTACACAGGTCGTACCGACCGCCACCACGCGCCCGCCACGGGTGCGGCAGGCACGCACTGCCTCACAGGTGGCCTCATCGACCTCGGCATATTCCGCATGCATATGATGCTGCGTCGGATCGCTTACGCGCACCGGCTGGAAAGTACCCGCACCCACATGCAAGGTTACGCGCGCCGTCTCCACGCCTCGCTCGCGGATACGCGCCAGCAGCCCCTCATCGAAGTGCAGCCCAGCCGTCGGCGCCGCCACCGCCCCCGAGCGTTGCGCAAATATCGTCTGATAACGCGCACGATCCTCATCTGTGTCCTGGCGTCGGATATACGGTGGCAACGGCATGTGACCGTGGCGTTCCAGAGCATCCAATACACTGGGGACACCCACGAACTCAAGCACGAACAGCTCGCCCTCGCGTCCCTGAACGCAGACTTCCAGCCCGCCTTCGAGCATCAGCAAACTACCCGCCGGCGGACTCTTGCTGGCCCGCACATGCGCCAGCGCGGTGCATTCGCTGGTGATGCGTTCGACCAACACCTCCACGCGCCCGCCCGTCTCCTTTTGCCCGAACAAACGGGCAGGTATCACACGGGTGTCATTGAACACCAGCAAATCGCCCGCGCTCAGAAAGGTGGGCAACTCGGCGACAAGACTATCGACAAGACCGCGCCCGGCATCGAGCGCGAGCATCCGGCTGGCACTCCTGGGCTCTTGCGGCGCCTGGGCGATCAGCGTCTCGGGCAAATCGTAATGGAAGTCACGGGTCAACATGGCGCGCGATGTTAGCACGCCACACGCGCCGATTTGCCTACGCGACAAATTCGGGTACACTCCCGCGTCCATGCCGGGATGGCGGAACTGGTAGACGCGCCAGACTCAAAATCTGGTTTCCGCAAGGAAGTGCGAGTTCGATTCTCGCTCCCGGCACCACTGTTACTTATGGATTCAATAAGTTATCTGTTTTTGGCGTAATTAAAATCAAGCGCCCATTCTGGCAAGCTGCCGTTCCAGTGCGCGGTCGAAGTAGCGCCCCTGCAGATATCGACACCCGATCTTTCGCGCGTAGGCCACATGCGCATCGCGTTCCACCCACTCGGCCACCACCTCGGCGCCCAGGTTTCGGGCGATCTCAACGATCCCGCGGCACGCGATGTCTGCGGCACTCCGGTAGCCCGCCGCCCCGGCCTGAAACAGCGCGCCATCGATCTTGATCCAGTCGGGCCGCACACGGGTCGCGCGGTCCATCCAGTCGTGGCCCGCACCGGCATCGTCGATGGCGACGCCTACGCCCTCCGATTTCAGCGCATGCAAGCGTTTCGTGGCCTTCTCAAGCTGCGCTGGCAAGGCCGGCGTTTCCACCCATTCGACGACAATGCGCCCATGCAGCGGCAGGCGCTGGATTTCACGATAGATTCGATCGTCCGCCAATTGCCGGGTGGTCAGGTTGAAAGTGACATAGGGCGCGCGGTCGAGCGCAAAGGCCATGCCGCGGTCGGCCAGATGGCGGTACCACGATAGCCAGCGGCGGCTGTCTTCCGACGGCATTGCGCGAAACGGGAACTGCGGCCGGTACAGGATCTCAACCCCGCAGACCTGGCGCAGGCTGCTGGCGGACACCAGCGGTTCGAGACACAGGCGTCCAGGACGCATGCGCGCGGTGGCCCAGTGAGTTTGATACAGGCTGCCGGCTGCGGTACTTGCCGCCTCAACGCCCGTCAACAGATGTCCGATCGGTAGCATCGCTTCACCTCGAAGCCAGTCTATCAAAGATCGCGATGCGGGTGCCGCCTATCAAAACCTGCACAATCGGCTTGCGTTCCGCGCTCTCGCAGTAAACTGTGGATACATAGGTTTTTTCGGAGCTTTTCTAATGTACTGGCGCCCCGTGTTTCTCCTGACGGCCACCCTGTTCGCTGCGTTCTCAACGTCGCCGGCCAGCGCCTGGTGGCATGACTACCGCGACGCCAGGCACCCGGTGTTCCCGCGCCGCGATGCGCTGCCAAATCCGCGCCTCACGCCGGGTGCCCTCAACCCTGCCGTAACCCAGGCGAACATCCACGAAACCATTTGTGTGCGCGGCTATACGAGAAGCATACGACCGCCTGAACGGTATACCGAATCGCTCAAGCGGCGCCAGATTCGAGAATACGACTACCCACACGGTATGAACCGGTTGTGGTTCTTCGAGGAAGACCATCTCATCAGTCTCGAATTGGGCGGATCGCCGTCTTCGCCTCGCAACCTCTGGCCTGAGCCTCATCGCGTTGCCGGCGGATGGGGGTCCTATGCCAAGGACCGTCTCGAGAACAAGCTCAACCATCTGGTCTGTTCCGGCAGGCTGCCGCTCGCCGCCGCTCAGCACATGATCGCGCACGACTGGATCTCGGCCTATCGTCGTTACATCGGCCCGGTTCCTGACGATAAAAAGGTCTGGTGATGCCACAGAAATGGAATCAAGCTAATGAATATTGTTTGCGAACACGGACGACTCAAGCGCGAGTGCAAATTTTGTGAGAAGGACGCAGAAATTGCTCGCCTGCACTCTGAAATTGAGGCCCTGCAAGCGTGCCGTATACCGACTGAACCCACGACGGAGATGGTCCAGGCCGGCGTGTCCTTCGCTCTGCGGACATCGGTCGGCGATAGCTGGCATCGGTACATTAGCGATCTTTACCGGCACATGATAAGGCACGCGCCAAACCAACCACAGATGCGCTCCACACCTGCGCTGCGCTCGGGCGACGGACATGATTCGAACGACTTCTAATATGGCGGCTGCATTGGCACCGCAGGCACCTCCCGTGTCGATGAATGCAGATCAGGCGCGCGCGTTCGAGGCCCTGCGCCGCTTCATGCGGGGGCCGCCCGGGGAATGCGTGCTCAAGGGCTATGCCGGTACCGGCAAGACCTGGCTGCTGGTGCAGGCGGTGCTGCTGGCAGCCGAACTCGGCATCAAAACCGCAGTTTGCGCACCGACCCACAAGGCCGTCGCCGTCATTCGTGACAAACTGGACGCTGCGCTCGCCAGCGCTGGCAAAACCAGCGACCAGATAGCCATCCGGACGGGCACCCTGCATGCGTTGCTGGGTCTGCGTCTCAAAGAGGACCGATTCGGCGCTTATCGGGTGGAAATCGACAGAAACCCCGGCAACGAATACTTCGACGATTACCCGTTGGTCGTGATCGACGAATCTTCCATGGTGGGCGACACCCTGCTCTATCACATACATGAAGCGATGCAGGACAGCGATGTTCGGGTGCTCTATGTCGGCGATCCGGGACAGTTGCTGCCAGTCGAGGACAAGCCCGATAAAAACGCCGGCACGAGCGCTTTGCTGGCGAGGCTCCCGCCCGTCTTTGAAACCGTTTCCATGCAGCACGAGCTGAACGAGATCGTGCGCCAGAAAGCGACCGGACGCCCCCATCCGATCGTGCAGTTCGCCCAAGTCGTCCGTGGTTATATCGAGGGTGACACAGAGGGCGTGTTTACGCCGGAACGCGTCCGTGAATATGTCGTTCGGCAAAGCGATAATCTGGCTGGCCGGGTCCGCATCGCCTCGGTTTCGGATGTCGGAGCAGGACTCGTCAAGCTCAGGCGCGCGAGGCCCGATCAAGATATTCGCGCCGTCGCATGGCGCAACCGCGTCGTCGACCAGCACAACGCCTTCGTGCACCGGGAACTGGCCGACCTGTACGAGAGCCAAGAAGGCACGGGTGACGCACCCTTTTGGTCCGGCGAAACGATCATCGCGCGCGAGATGCTGCATGCGTTCCCCGCCGGATGCGGCAGCGAGTGGCGAGACGAACTATTCTGGGAGGCGATGCTTTCGCCCGGGAAAACATCATATGGGCATGGCAAAGCCAAGCGCAAAGAACGGGAAAAAGCCGCGGCCGGGTTCAAACCCATTTCCATTCAGAACAACACTGAAATGATCGTGCGCGAATGCCGTGCGATGGAGCACCCTTATCTGCATATCCCCAGCTGGCGAATACTGACCTCGACTTCAGAGGACGGCGAGGTCGAATTCTATATCGCCGACGATGCGGACGAGCATACCCGCATCAAGACAGCAACCTGGGCGCATTACCGCGAGCAGCAAAACCACCGGCTGCGCGAAGAAGAATTCGGCCGGGCCTGGGCGGTGACGCGCGCCTGCGCGCCGGTCATGCACGGCTATGCCATGACCGCGCACAAATCGCAGGGCAGCACATTTTATTGCTCGATTGTCGATGTCCGCGATCTGTATGGCATGGTCCGCAAGTCCGGCGCCGAAGATTATCATCGCGCTCTCTATGTCGCCGTGACTCGGGCGAGTGATTATGTCTGGCTTTGTATTTGAGCCCGAGCCGCCTTGTCCGGAATCCGCCGCATCGTCGAGCAGGTCGTGGCCGATATGACGGCAACCGGCGAGCCGGTGCCGCAGCCTTGGGATTCAAAAACCATGCGGCGCTGCGTGCAGCCCTTGCCGGCCGCGCAACCGCAGAGGCGCAGAAGCCGAGTAATGCCCGGCTGGTGCAGCGCCTGCGGCAATTCGGCTACGCCGCACCCGACGACCTGCGGCTGCCGAAGTTCAAGCGCTCCTATTCGCCGTTCAAGACCTTCCCGCTGCGAACGCAGCGCAGCGCGCGCTGGTGGGTCTGGCGAAATCTGATGGTGTCGGCTTGTCAACGCTGGCCTCGAACAGCGCCTGTTCGGGCTGTCGGAAGGCGAGAACTGGCCCGGTGGTGCCGAAGACAGTCATCACTGCGAGCGCAGCACCCATCGCTTCGTGTTCGATGGGGATCTGCCGGCGGTCGCCAGTGTGGATGCGATCAGCGGCGGCGAGCTTTCCATCAATGTTGTTCTCAAGCCTCAGAAAGCTGACATTCAGCCGGAGTGGTATTGCGATTTGAGCAGTGGGGACGCGGTGGCTTCTGGTAGGGTGGAGCGGCACTTGGGTGCCTGGCTTCAGGATGGTGGCGAGGATGTTCACTGCAAGCGTGCGTTGCAGTCGCGCATTGCAGATGTTGGGATCGAGCCTGCGGGTTACTCCGATCAGGGCAACTTCTTCATGTAGTTGACCTGCGGCGTAATAGCAGTCTCGGAGCAGGGGCGTGTCGGCGCGATGCGCCGCCGGGCTTTCGGACTGCGCCCCATGCCGTCTTTGCCGTCACAACCATTCGGCTTCAATCCCTCACGCCTTCGTGCCTATGGCGCTGCGGCTTCGCTTGCCTCCAGCGGATCTATGCAAGACCCGCACGCGCATCGCTCCCAGCCCAGCACGATTACTAAGGTTAGGGCGCCACTATCGCTTCGCACTCGGGAAGGCACTGGAGCGGCAAGAGATCCATGACATCGCGAAACAGCGACCGGTTCTGCCAGTCGTTCCGGTCGCCGATAACATAAAAACGTCGCTTGGCCCGCGTCGCTGCCACATTCAGCAGGTTGGGCTCTGAGACCGCCCAATCTCGTGCGCCAGAACCTTCGGTATTGCCGCCCAGCACCATGATAACGACTGGAGCCTCCTTGCCCTGCATGGCGTGGATGGTTCCGGAAACCATCGAGTCACCGAGCAGGCGTTTGAGGTTTTCCTGAACAGCCTTGAAGGGCGTGATCACCGAAATTTCGGCCGCATCCACGCCATCCACGCGCAACAGGGCGAGCAGCGCCCGCAAGGCCTCTCCTTCGGCCGGCACCCAGTTCCCGTCGGATGCTCCGCTGGCGTGAATCCATCCCGTCGGCAGGCGGGCGCGCGTCTCTTTGTCGGCGCGCGGTGCGAGGGTGCCATACACCATGGCACCGTCGTAGGCGATACGGTTGGCCAGCCTGTACATCGGCTTGTCGCAGCGCCGATGCACGACCAATGGCAACCCCACCCACGTCTTGCTGTCGGCTGGCCCCGCCAGGCGGCCCCATGTCGTGGCCTGATCCGCCAAGGTCTGCGCGGACTGTCTGTTGGGGAGCCAATGCGCATCGACGCGATAGCGTGTGCGCATGTGTTCCAGCACAGCGTCGGACACGGTGACGATGGGCTTGATTTGCAGTGGATCGCCCACCAGCAGCGCGCGTCGGGAGCGCCACAGCGCACCCACCGCCGCTTGCGGGAGGGCCTGTCCGGCCTCATCCACCAGCAGCCAGCCGATCTCCCCCGGCCCCAATGAGCGGAAAGAGCTTGCGAACGAGGCAAAGGTGCTGCTGAGTACCGGCACGACCATGAACAACGAGGCCCAAACCGAGCGAATCGCCTCGCGCGAGAATCCCTGCAGGTGCGCGCCGGTCAACATCGCGTTGATCAGAAACAGGTTGAAGCGCATCCGTGCCGCCTCCAGCTCGAAGAATGTCCGATGTAGCTTCAGTGCCTGAATGAAGACACGCGCTCGGGCCTGTCGCCAGCCCTCGATGTGCCAGGGTTCGGCCAGTTCGATGGCGTCGCCACGGCCGATCACGCCGTCGCGCAGCCATGCCAGTAGATGGTCGGCTCGACAAGCGCTAGCCAAATCGCTGGCCTGTTGCGTCAGGGATTGATCTTCCGCCCGCATTTTTTTCAACGCCTGCTGCGCATTGGCGATCTGCCTATCCAGTTGCTGCCTGGAGTCCTCGAATTGCTTGGCAAGCCGTGCGATGCGGTCGAACTCAGCCTTGGCGAGGCCATGCCGGTCTTGCAGCAGTTTCAGCGCAGTGTTCCAGGTGCGTGACGCTCCCCACAGACTGCATAGGTTCGCCCAGAACCCTGGTTTGCTGGCCTGGTGTTGGGCAAGCGCCTCCAGCGCATGTTTGAACGCCGCATTGGCGGGACGACCTTCATCGGCATCCAGGCGTGCCTGTTGTTCCGCCGTGTGCGCCAAGCGCTTTTCAAGCGCCTGCACGGTGGCAGTCGTTTCGGTGATCTTCTTCCTGGTCGTTTCCAGCGTCTGGATCAGAGCGCGGATGCGGGAGGCTTCGGCGCATACCAAGCGAACCTGCGCCTTGGCCTTCTCGTACTCGGCGACCGCCTGCTGCCACAGGGCTTGGCGTTCTTCCGGCCTGCGCTCCTTGTTGCGCTGGCTGTGCTCGCCCAACCATGCCATCAGGCCTTGCGGCGCTTTCTTCAGCGGTTGCTGAGATGCTTGCTGATCATTGGTCTCGGCAGCGGTGGCCGGGCCGGCAAACAGGGTCTTGGCGACATTCTCATCGTCGATTTCGTCGCTGGCTTCCTCGTTGTTGTCCACCTTGTCTTGGCCGGCCGCTGGACTCTGCCCATAGAAGTAGCGGTCTACGAACGCCTTGCGCCGCGCCTTGCTGCCCAGCGCACCAGAGATCAATCCCCAGGCCGGCTTGCCAGTGATCAGCTCACCCAGGTCGGCGAAGTGCTCGGCCTCGGGCAGCCAGTTCTCGTCGATCTTGTCGCGCTGGGGCAGTTCAAGGGTGACGTTCTCCACGGCGCCGTTGTTGGACGAAGCGACCACGATCTCGAAGCCGTACAGCGAAGGATTGAGCTTGAAGGCAGCCCGCTCCTTACCGCCATCGTTGCCGGTTTCGCGCGCGTTGCTGGCAAAACCGTCGGATGCGCGGCGCAGCGTGGCAAGCACGTCCGCCCGGCTGGTGATGATGGCGGCTATCAAATCGCGCAGCAGGGTCGTTTTGCCCGTGCCCGGCGGGCCATTGACTCCTAGAAGTCCCTGTCCGTCAGCGAGCTTGGACAGAACGGTGTTCACGGCCAGTTGCTGGGAATGCACAAGCCCCAGGTGCCGTTCGGAGGGCCAGCAGCTATCGGCATGGGCCTGCGGCATAAGCCGCTCGATCAGCGATGGGGAGGCGTCGTCGCTGTCGATATGCAGCCGCAGTTGCGGATCGTGGCGGCGCAGGTATTGGTTCAACGCTTCGCTCGCCACGCCCTTGCTGAGGCTGTCAGCAACGGTGGCTAGGTCGTCGAGCAGGAAGCTGTTGAGCGGATCGTCCTCCGATGCGGGCTTGTCGGGTTTGACAGGTTGGGAACAAAATCGCAGTGGCGGGCGCTCAATAGTCGCAAAGAAATCCGCCACGCCGAGAAACTGCAGCACCCACCGGGTGAAGTCCCGCAGCGCATCGCCGGAGACCTGGCCTTGTAGCTGCGTTCGCGCCTGCTCGGCGGCGGCCCGCTGATCGTCCTCGAATCCGCGTGTCCAGTCCTTTCTCGCCAGCGCCCGTCCGAGGAACCAGGCCTCGCTGGAGAGCACGAAACTATCTTCCACCAGTTGCCCGCGCATGGTGAACTTCGCGGCGAACATCGCAGACTCTCGGTGCTGTGGTTCGCGGTAGCCCTGGTCGGCGCCGTACAGTTTCTGGAGCGCGGCGGCGACGAGCCGGCTGTCGTACAGGTGTGCATAGAGCCTATGGCTCCATTCGCGCTTCTCGGGAAGCGCCTGCTTGCTAACGATGCTCTGGGGTGCCCAAGGAGGGATAGGGCGCGTGCAGGGCGTATCGTGAAGGAATGCACCATAGGCGCTGCTGCGTTTTTTGATCTTGGGGGCCGATTGCGGCTGCAGCAACTCGACTGCATGCCAGTACCGGACGATGTTCTCGGGCTCCTTCAAAATGCCTTTCCTTTCTTGTTCTTGGTTTGCTTCACGGTCTACTCTGCGTGGTATTTACTGTCCATCGGCATGAATTGTCATGGATGTCGAGTCCCCTTGCCACCCCCCATCGGCCGCCCTGACGCTGGCGGGTCGCGGACCGTCCATGGTTGCTTCTGGGGATGAGTCAGCGCGAAGCTTTCCGGCGATACGACCTGAGCTTGCATTCCCCCTCTCCCGTGCGATCCTAACCCTGTCCAAGAACACGATACACAGGAGAGAACACCATGATCCGCCCGCTCGCCCTCGCCGCCGCCCTGCTCGGCCTGCTCGCCCTCGGCGGCTGCGCCTTCAACCACGGCGTCACCCTCAACAACCCGCCCCCGGCCGCCAAGACCGCCTTCCTCAAGGGCCGCGCCTTCACCGTCGGCAAAGTCACCGTCGCCCCCGACGCCCGCCCGGTACACGAAACCGTCTACCACTGCCTGCCCGACCCGATGTACGCGAAGATGATGAAGTACAACCTCGAACTCGCCTTCCAGCGCGCCGGGCTGACTCAGGGCAAAGGCCCCGCCGTGCCGGTGAACTTCGAGATTACTTATCGAGCGTTCAAGGACAACATCGCTCAGGGGCTTGGCCCCTCCGGCCTTGTCGGAACCCTCACCTTCGCGGGGTTTCCGGTGATCATGCATATTTACGGGGTGGGCGGTGCCGGTTGGTTCAACACAGGTCCCTATTGGACGCGGCAACAACGGATCATGCCGGCCATGGCTGCAGCGATTACGGGTGGGCTGAAAGGTGTGCAGCACGGTAAGAGTTTCTACAGCAACCTGGATTTTTTCGGGTCGGATTCGGTTGGCGGATATTTCGGCGACAAAGGCGGATTCACCCACCACATCGTTACCCTGCCCTATCCGATGACGGTCAAGGAGTACGAGCAGATCACGGGCAAGTCGGCCGCGCAGCTGGCGGCGATCTGCAAGGCGAGGATCGCCGGGAAGTAACTTTCCAGGGAAGGAACGCAAAGGGCCGGGAGCACCCCGGCCCTTTTTGTGGAAGCAACCAGCCCCTTACGGCGCAGGCGGCAGTGCGCCGTAGATCGAACTCGACTGCCCGTTGGTGTACTGCCGGGTGATGCTGTCGGGCGTGTCGGGCGTCACGTTGTCGGCGCCTTTCAGCGTCGTGCGCGCCTGACTGCCGAGCGATCCGGGCGCGGTCAGCTGGTCGCTCGTGGTCGCGTTGGTCAGCGCGCCGATGACGCCGTTCGAACCGCCCGAGACGTTCGGGTTGCTCGCCTGCGCCGTGGTCGAGGTGCCCGCCGTGACGTTGGCCGAGTCCAGCGCCGCGATGTAGGCCGCGAGATTGTACTGCGAGACCGCGGCGCTTCCGGTCTTGCTGTTGCCGTTGCCCGCTAGGGAGCCCCACTGCGACTTGACGCCATAGGCCGCGCCCGCATTCGGCGTACCGGCGATCCCCAGGAACCCGGTGTCGTACAGCAGCGAGGCAGCGGCCGAGAAACCCGCCCCCGCGAGCGCGCCACCGGCAAAATCAGCCGAAAGGCCCGCAGCGGTCATGGCCTGGGTTGTGGCCAATACGGCCCCACTGCCAGCTACCCCAGAAGTCAACGCATACGCCGCCAATCCTCCCGTCACTGCGCCCAGGGCGACGGCAAAGACGGCCATCGTAAACAGCGAAAATCCGCTCTGCGACTGGCTGTACTGATACACCGGCCAGGAACTGGTATCCAGCCCGATCGGGTCGGCGCCCTGGTGGATGTACTCGACCCCCGCCGGGATCGTCAGCGCCGCCCAGTCCTGGCCCTTGTAGGTCATCGAGGACACCCCGCCCTCGGTCGTCGTGTCCGACCACAGCTGCGCTTGCTGCTTCGCTTGCGACAGCGAACCGGCGGTCATCGGCGTACCGCTCACCGGATTGCACAGCGGCAGCTTGTAGCCGGTGGTGAACCCGCCCGGCACCTCGCCAGACGGCAGCACCAGCGTCCAGATCGGCTTCGCGTCGTAGGTCACCGTCTCCTTGGTGTGCTTGACAAACAAGTTGCCCGACGACTGCGTGCTCACGTGCGGCGTCACGTCCATGGTCGCGATCAGCCCGCGCTGCGCGCTGAATTTGCGCAGCACCATGCCCACCGCCGCGTAGAAACCGTTCACGCCGGCATTCACGAAGGCGTAGGGGTCGCTCACCGTCGGGTTGCCGGCATTGCCCGGCACGAACTGCCAGAACGGGTTGTTCTTGTCGTAGCCGTAGGACAGGATGATGCCGTCCTCCGGCGCGAACGGCATCTGTTCGACCAGCACCTGACCGTTGACCCGGATGGCCCGGTCGATCCAGATCCGGCCCACGGAGGTCTGCGGGTCGTAGAAGGCCATGACCACCGGCGCCGCACCCATGGACTCGAAGTCGATGCGGCCATTGAGGTCCTTCTCGGGCACCTTGAGCAGAATCGCCCCGGTCAGGTTGTCGACGTAGGCGATGCCGGCGTCCATCGCCTTGAGGCTGTGCTTGCCCTGCAGGGTATTGTCGACATGGTGGGCGACCGCGCCCCACTGGTTGTAGATCGGCGTCGAGTCGTCCATGCGCTGCTCCGTGTTGGTCACCTGGCACTGGCCGAAGTAGTCGATCCCGTCGTGGAACGCCGGCGGCGCCGCGTAGGACGCCACCGGCAGCGCCAGCATGGACAACAGCGCCGCGCCCGTCAGCGTGCCGGCAGCCGTGCGGTAGAGGGTCTTGTGAATCGATCGAATGAGGTTGTGCATGGCGAGATCTCCTTGTGGAAGATCCCATGATCCATGGGCAAACCACCGCGTAGTAACCCAAATAACCCTAAATAGCGCGAACATTCGGGTTTTTTGCGCGCTCTATGCGCCCGGCAGCCTCGCGCGGCTCAACGGTATACGTGCCGCCTGTTTCCAATTCTCAGAACGAGAACGCAAAGTTCGGCGTCCTCGATGCTGGCGATAACGCGATAGTCGCCAACCCGGTATTTCCAGAATGCGCCCAGCTTGGCCCCTTTCAGCGCTTCGCCAATGCTTCGCGGGTCATCCAGCTGCGCCAGGCGGTCATGCAAGAAAACGAGAATGCGGCGCGCGATCTGCGGATCGAGTTTGGATAGTTCGCGCTCGGCCGATCGCTCGAACTTAACCGTCCAGACCATACCGCGCCATCAGATCATCAAGCGAAACAGCGTCCGACTTGCCTGCGCGCAGGTCTACAAGACGTTGCTCGGCGAGGTATACGTCTTCGAGATCATCAAGGTGATCGATGATCGCTTCGGTGGCGTAGAATGTCTTGCTGCGTCCCGTGCGCGCCGCCAACTCGTTAAGCCTGGCTTCAACATCGCTGGGGAGTCGGATTGAAATCGGCATGGTCTCGCTTTCCGCTCAAATGCGATACAAGTATCGCTCAAAGGGCCGCGCTCGTCAAATCTGCCGGCGAGACAGAGCAGGAAACTTTTCTGACCCCCAAAAAAGTATCCGAATTATCTGGTTGAAAGCCTCACCGGCACATCACTTCCGTATCTCTAACTAGATGCCGGGTAAGCGTGGTTGCCAATCCTACGGCAATGCCGTATATTATTCGTTATGTTCACGCTCATCGAATCTCCAATTTTTACCCGGCTGTGGCCGGACTACTGGACTGAAGAAGAGCGTGGTGAATTTGCAGCTTGGTTGGCCGAGAATCCTGAAGCTGGAGATGTAGTTCCAGGTTCAGGAGGTGTGCGGAAGGTTCGTTGGTCACGGGCCGGTCAAGGCAAGCGTGGTGGCGTGAGGGTTATTTACTTCTGTCAAACTGGCGAAAGCCTGATTTGGCTGCTAACCATCTACGCCAAGTCTCGTCAGGAGAATGCACCAGCACATATTCTCCGAGGATTGCGGCAGGAGTTGATCGATGGACAAGAGTGAAAAGGAACTGATTGAGCGTGATCTCAAGCGAGACGTTTGGCAGGAAACCTTAGATGCAGTTAAGAGCATCAAGGCCGGGGAGGTAGGTACTGTTCGCACAGTGGAATTATCCCCGGTCGTGGAGGCTCGCCGCAAATCTGGCTTGCCGCAGTCTCAGTTTGCTGAGCTTTTAGGTGTGTCTGTCCGTACTCTCCAAGATTGGGAGCAGGGTCGTAGGCAGCCAAGTCGAGCTGCTGTATCTCTAATTCAAATTGCCAGGCAGCGGCCTGATGTACTCCGTGAAGTTTTTGGCTGAAAAGCCTTGGCAACTGGTATCCAGTCTCAACCAGATAATTTGGATACCCAAAAAAAAGCGCGCCCCGAACTGGTCGGAGCGCGCTGGATGAACTAGTCGCCGATGGCGGACCAAACGGCCCAAGCCAAAACGATAACGACAATGGCGGCGGCCACAGCCCCTAGGGGTGTGATGCCGTGCATCAGTTTGAAAATGGCCGCGTAAATAACACCGTGGATCATGGCTGAGCCGATCGCATGGCCCAGCCAGTGGCTATGATAGCCGCCATGGTGCCAATAGACTTTGCGATAACTCATGTCGAGCCTCCGGTGACGTGATCGGCATTGAGTTTGTCGCTCAGCGCCTGCAGACCATAAACCAGGTCGTTGGCCCGGTCGATCAGTGCCTGCACGTCGATCTTGTAAGCTGCCGGGGCTTGAGCAGTTAAGCAATTACTTGCTCGATATTGCGCGTTCATATACAATTTGAACATGTCTAGTAAGATGGTCAGTATTCGCGAAGCCGCCGAGTTCCTGGGCGTCGTGCCTCAAACGCTGCGGCGATGGGAACGCGAAGGCAAACTTTTGCCCGATGAACGCACACCGGGCGGACGCAGGCGCTATGACCTTGCGCGGCTGCGTCCTGAGCAGTTTCGTGCGGATGATGCGCCACGTCGAACCATCGCCTATGCCCGCGTTTCAAGCCACGACCAGAAAGACGATCTGGAACGCCAAAAGCAGGTGCTGGAACTGTACTGCGCCCGCCAAGGCTGGACGTTCGAGGTCATTGCCGATCTGGGTTCCGGCATGAACTATCACAAGAAGGGCTTGAAGCGCCTGCTCAATGCCATTCTTGCCGGGAAT
The DNA here is from genome assembly GCF_001753245.1 of Acidihalobacter yilgarnensis. Classification (NCBI taxonomy): domain Bacteria; kingdom Pseudomonadati; phylum Pseudomonadota; class Gammaproteobacteria; order Chromatiales; family Ectothiorhodospiraceae; genus Acidihalobacter; species Acidihalobacter yilgarnensis. The sequence goes on from NZ_CP017415.1 coordinate 2,099,040, forward strand.
GTCGGGCGACTGGTCATCAGCCACAAAGATCGGCTGCTGCGCTTCGGCGCGGAACTGGTGTTCGCCATCTGCGAGGCCACAGGCGTTGAAGTGGTGATACTCAACCAGGGCGAGGATACGACCTTCGAGGAAGACTTGGCCAAGGACGTGTTGGAAATCATCACTGTGTTCTCGGCACGACTGTATGGCAGCCGCTCACGCAAGAACCAAAAGCTGCTCGATGGCGTGAAGAAGGCCGTTGACGAGGCGCAGACATGATCCTCGCCCACAAAATCGCGCTTGACCCGAACAACGCGCAGGCGACCTACTTTGCCCGCGCAGCAGGCACGGCCCGCTTTGCCTACAACTGGGCGCTGGCCGAATGGCAGCGCCAGTACGCGGCATGGAAAGCCGACAACAGCCTGTCCAGGCCATCGCAAGCGGCGCTGCGCCGACAATTAAACGCCATCAAGCGCGAGCAATTTCCGTGGATGCTCGAAGTCACCAAGAACGCCCCACAGATGGCCATCATCCAGTTGGGACAAGCGTTCCAGAATTTCTTTGCCGGTCGCGCCCGTTATCCGCAGTTTCGCAGGAAAGGCGTACACGACCGTTTCACGCTCACCAACGACCAGTTCGCCATCGACGACTGTCGCATACGCATCCCCTATATCGGTTGGGTGCGCATGCGCGAGCCGTTGCGCTTTGCGGGCAAGATCCTGTCGGCCACAATCTCCCGGCTGGCCGACAGGTGGTTCGTCAGCATTGCCGTGGATGTACCCGACGCTTCACACCTACCCAAAGCCGAAAACCAAGGCGCGGTGGGCGTGGATTTGGGCGTCTCGGCACTCGCGACGCTCTCGACGGGAGAAACCATCAACGGCCCGAAGCCACACAGGGCGCTGCTGGCCCGGCTGCAACGGCTCTCGCGTAGTCTGAGCCGTAAACAGAAGGGATCAGCGAACCGGCACAAGGCCAAAGCTAAACTGGCCCGACTGCACGCCCGCATTGCAAATATCCGCAATGACGCCCTACACAAGCTCACGTCCGACCTCACGCGCCGGTTCCATACCATCGGTATCGAGGATTTGAACGTGCGCGGCATGATAAAGAACCGCCGTCTGTCCCGTTCAATCGCAGACATGGGTTTCTTTGAGTTCAGGCGGCAACTGGAGTACAAGGCGGCGATGCGAGGTGGCGTGGTCGTGGTGGCGGATCGTTTTTTCCCGAGCAGCAAGATGTGTTCAACTCCCGTCTGTAAATACACGCTGGATGACCTTGCATTGTCGGTGCGTCAGTGGACATGTCCAGAATGCGGCACAGTCCACGACCGTGACGTGAATGCCGCGATCAACTTGAAGAACCTGGCGGTGAGTTCCACCGCATCAGCCTGTGGAGAGGCGGGCACTGGCTCCGGTCGCAAGACCGGAGTGAAACCCGCCTCGACGAAGCAGGAAGTCAGCTTTGTTCCTGTTTGATCAGGAATGAGTAAGTCTGATGGAACGGCAGCTTTCTGCATATCCACCAGGTCGTTAACCAGAAAGACAGCCGAATGGCGGCTTTTGGTGCAGGTCTCTTCCAGAAGATTCATATCTCGATCCTCAGTTAGGCAATTTGCCGATGAGCCCGCGGTACCTCCCCCATCGTTCGGGATAGCGATTGACCAATGTTTCGAGGTCGCTATTGGTTAGCGGGTTGGTTGGATGCCGGGCCAGTTCCATCACGTGCCGGTCGGCTTCTGCGATACGCTTGTGCGCTTCCCAGAAAATCTCCTTTTGCGTTTTCATCGTTCAAGTCCTATTGCCAGGCGGGCTTTTTGGTATGCTTCAAAAAGAAGATCAGGCGAGAACCCATCGGATGGATTTTCCGGCTTGAAAGCTTCAACGAGATCTTCGCACGCCTTTCGTGCGAAATTTTCCCGCCTCATCTGAATCACCGATGCGTCCGGTTTCGGAAAAGCCTCGACAGCGGATTCGATATTGAATTCCAGGGATGAGCCCTCGACCTCATCGAATTCGTCGTAGAGCAACGGCATTTCAGGCGTATCGTCCCATATCGTGCCTTCGTCGAAAGCGTTCGCAGCTTTCTCAAGGGCTTTTTCTTCGTTTTCGGCCTCGATGCCCACATGCACTTCGTGAGCGTAGTCGAGTGAATACGAAACAACGTACTTCGTCATTGGATCTCTCCTGTTCTGTTAATCGATCATGTCATGGCCGGCATGCGGTCCGGCGGCCGTTGGAGTGTTTTTTTGCCGCATTTTTTCGTCAAAAAAACATGGGCGCCAAAGGCGCCCATGAGGATATGGATTGGTTTTTTCAGAAAGGCTTAATTGATCGTATGCGTCGAACAGGAATCTTCTTCACAACACTGGATATCCGGAATCGGTTCTGCATCCGCATCCAGGTTGAGAATGTACGCGCCGTTGGACATGGCGTAACGAATCAGACCGGACAGTTCATCGCTTGCGCCGAGCGCGGGGTCCAGGTAAACGAAATCTTCGTCGTCAAGCAGTTCCGGCAGAAACAGCGTCCAGCCATATTCGTGCGAAACAGTCCTGGGAAATCCGGCTTGGTTACGCGCGGCCATGTCGTCCAAGAGCTTGATATCGGAAGGCGAGAGGTGCGCGGTCGAAGCATCGACCATAGGCACCACGCCGGCCGGCAGTGTCTCGTCTGGCAGGTTGTTTGCCAACGCATCCAGCGTTGTCGCCAGTGCCTCACGATAGGCCTGAGAATCGATATCGAATCCAGCGCGCTGTTGCGCCAGTACCATGGATTCCAGTGCATCGATTGCGGCCGCCTCCGGCGACCCCGGTTCCAGTCCTTCATGCAATGTCTCGAGACTGAGTACGATGTCTTCCGGAATGTCCGGCATTACACGAATGTTCTTGCATTGCTTGCATCCATCACACATCGCCGATCTCCTTGAGCAGAAGCCGAGCGGCTTCGATGTAATTCATCAACGCCTGGTGAGACTCGATATAGCCGCCATCCGGTCCTTCGCATTCGGCTGTCGGTCTCCCCTGATCGCAGTCCCATTCCCACAGCGGCAAGTCTGCAATGGATTCGACAAACCGACGCATTTTCTTTTCGGGGGACAGTACCGCATATGTCTCGTCACTGAATTCGGCGACAGTCGCTTCATACCCACATCGAGGACACTTACAGCTGGACACATCCGTCCAGTTGTGATCACCGAATGTTTCGCTGCCATCGTCATGCACTACGCACATAACGTTGGTCGCGATATGAAAAGGCCAGAAGCTTCCGCAGTTCTGGCACTGCATGCCTTCAAGGCAGTTTGTGTTTGGATTTTCCATCTTGCCTCCAACGAGATTTTATGCCGGTAAGCGCCGGCATTCGCCTGTAAACGTTTTCGGGGCGGAGGCAACCCTGAAAACGCGCCCCGATAAGGGGCGCAGGCGTATATTGCATCTATCCTTTTATGCGCTATGCTTCAAGCAACATGAAATATGAGATGTATCACATGCCAGATCTCGAACTGATAAAGGGCCATCGAGACCAAGCCGTAAAACGGCTCGGCGAGTGCCTGCTTGAAAGCTTACGACGCGCTTCACAAAAAGATCGTGCTGATGCTGAACGTGAAATGCTCAACATCGATCGCCGCCTATCGAAAAAGGCAACCCTTGTTAGCGTTCAACGCGGCGAGCAGCCATAGACTCGACCCTGGCTAACATTTCTTCATCGATCAAGCGTATAGCCCTCTTGATTTCAGGCCGCAAATCCGAACTTTTGAGTTTTGCATAGAGAGAGACCAGATATTCCCTGTGTGACAAAAGGGATTCTTCGGTTGCGTTTTCGATTAGCGCATAAAATTCCTGCCAGAATTCACGATTCACTGTGTGCCTCCAAAATGAATATTGGATGCCGGTAAGCGCCGGCATTCGCCTGTAAACGTTTTCAGGGCGGAGGCAACCCTGAAAACGCGCCCCGATAAGGGGCGCAGGCGTGTTCAACTTTGCTTTGTTTTGCTTCGATGACTATAGGTCCGCTCTAGCGCGCGCAACCGCGTGCGGGCCTTGACGTAGGCCGGTGTGGCCTTTCTATGTTCTAGCTTGAGCAAACGTTTCCTGGCAACGCGAAGGCGTTCCAGCAGGCTTTTGTCTCTCCTGTTCATGCGCGTTGATCCATGAGGCTGGCCGCGCCCACGGTGGCTTCGTAACGATGTTTTGAACCACGCTTTGTGAGCAGCAGCTTTACCTGACCTTTGGGGAATCTCGCTGTTATGACGCCGCTGCTGAAACGCTGGCTTCCAAGTTGCAGATTGCGATATTTCTGACCCACCCTGACGTTCAACGTGGCGGCTGCAACCTCGTTTCTGGTGTCTGCGCGCCACTGTTCGACGCAACGCCTGGCGTAATAGACCTCCATGCCTCTGATGCCGTTTTCGACGCTTTTCAGTTCCGGGTCGTTCGGGTAGGCGAAAGTCTCACCCATCCGTTTCTCGACATAGCTGAAAACATCCGTTGTGTAAAACAAACCTTCGTCGAGCGCTTCTGTAATCACGGCCATGAGTATGAGCCGTTCGGGTTCGGATTCTCGACGTTCGTTTTGAATGTCGTTCCAAATCATAGATGCCTGATTGGTGTTCTCTGGGAATGGATACATGACAGTCATCCTCTTGAATGCGCGGCCTTGCGGTCGCGCGAATTAGATTGCTGAATGTTTTCCCGCGACGAAGCGCGAGAGAGAAGGCCGCGAGAGTCTGCGGCGGGACGTGAAATCCATTCCGAAATCGCCGGACGGCGTCTTTGGAAAGGCCCGAGCGCGCAAGGCGCTCGGGTGATGTTTCAGGCAGCGAACAGATCGTTCTGCCGATGAGTTACTCATAAGTCAGTAGATTAGGGAACAAATGGCGTCGACTTCGATCATAATTGGGTATGAAGAACGATGGACGGACATTGACCCGCGAGACGCTGGAAGCGATGCGCTTCATGGCGCTGGAGCGGATGGCGGAAGGCGAATCGCCGGCAGCGGTCTCGGCGTCGTTCGGGATGCACCGGACTTGGGCGTACAAGGTACGGCTGAAGGCGCGCGGGCGCGGCCAAGGCAAGCAGGCCCTGCAGTTGCGGCGGGCCCCCGGGCGGCGCCGGAAGTTGACCGATGCCCAAGGACGGCAAGTGTTCCGGTGGGTCAACGGCAAGAACCCGCGGCAGTATGGCTTCGACTTCGGTTTATGGACACGCCAGATCGTGCGCGAACTGATCGCACAGCGATTGGGCGTTTCGCTGAGCTTGGCCTCAGTGGGCGCGTTGCTGGCGCGGGTCGGCTTGACTGCGCAAAAGCCACTCCAGCGTGCGTATCAGAGGGACCCTGACGCGATCGAGCGCTGGCAACGGGAAACCTATCCGGCGATTGCCCGCCAAGCCAAGCGGGACAAGGCCGATATCTATTTTTGGGACGAGTCAGGTTTTCGTGCCGACTCGGTGCATGGCAAGACATGGGGCGCCAAAGGACACACGCCGGTCGTCTCGGTGCCCGGACAGCGTCAAGGGATCAGTGCCGCCTCGGCGGTCAGTGCCAAGGGGGCGTTCTGGTTCGCGACTTACAAGGGCGGCTTGAACGGCGACCTGTTCGTGACCTTCCTACAGCGCCTGATGCGCGGCCGACGCAAGCCGCTGCATCTGATCCTCGATAATCTGCCTGCGCACAAGACCCACGCCGTCAAAACGTATGTCGCCAAGTCAAAGGGCAAGTTGACGTTGCACTTCCTGCCCGGCTATGCCCCCGAACTCAATCCCGACGAGCTGGTCTGGAGCCACGCCAAGCGCACGGGCAATGCCCGCCGGCCGTTGCGTGCCGGAGAACGTCTGGAAGATCGCATCCAGTTTCAACTCGCCAACATGGCCGCACAGCCGAATCTGATCCGCTCGTTCTTCAGGCATCCAAGTGTTGCCTATATTACTGACTGCTGAGTAATGCGGGCAAATCCCGTTTTTCGTGCTCGATGACCGTGTCGATATCGATACCCTTTTCTTTCTGGATATCTTTCAGGATCTCATCGAGCAATGCGTTAGCTTTAGCCTGGTTTTCAGAATCGGCCGTACGAGACACCTCGCGAATCAAGCCATTCCAGAACGTCCTGTTCCCAGGATGCGCTTTAGCCCGACGGCAAACTTCCTTGTCGAACTTCTCGGCGTTTTCGTACTGCAGCCAGAATGACTTGTCGACGCGTTCATCTTCCGGCGGCAGCCATTGCCGATGTCTTCCGACAATCATGTTCAGTCGGTCGATATGCTTCCTGTTACCGGGGAAGAAATGAATGGTGCCCGTCCCAGGGTAATAGCGAATGTCGAAGAAATCGCACGAAAGCCTGTTGCCGGCCGCGAGTTCTGCGTACTGCGAATTAAAAAGATCCACCAGCCCGAAATGTTTTGCCTGTGGATTGCCGTCCAGTAGCGCAAAGGCCTTGTCGAAATCCTCCAGCTTGTTTTTGGCCTCCCAATCCAGGGCTTTGCCGGAATAATTCGGCTTGAAATAAGGCAGCACAAAACGCGTGCCCTTGATGCGCATACCGCAAGTGCGATGCTTGTCGTTGGACTTCCATCCGCGATAATGCACGCGATTTCCCGTGTGATACTTTGTGATCTCGTCAAAGATATCGCACAGCATTTCAACCTGGATCCCCCCTGATTTTCGACAAGACCAGAGAGAAAACCGCGAACATTGGCCACGGTAAAGTCCAAATCTTTGATTTCTTCGAAGCGTCGAGCGAATTCAGCCTTCATACCGGCTGTCAGCCGCGAGTTGATCTCAGTCATCCGAAGAATGTTGGCCCAGGCCGAGTTCTTCAGTTTCTGATATCGATCATGCAGCGCATCCCTGACCCACTCGGCTGAACGATGATCTCTTACATCGCCCTGCTCGCCGACGATCTGCTCGAACGTGGGACCGAGCAGATTCTGGTAATACTCGGCGCGGGCTTCCGCGCGCACCAGTTCCTGCGTGGCCACCCAGGCCGCATTGAATGCGAGCACTGCGTTTTCGATGTTTGAGTTCGGAATCGCCAAATCCTGATGACAATCGATCTCGATGCCATCCGCCGCTCCGCTGTCTTTGCTGAGATCGGCCAGCAATGTTCCCAGTAAATCCCGGCTGTCCGCCTTCTTTTCAAGGTGCACCAAGGCGATGTCGACATCGGTTTTGCGTTCGGCATTCGTGAAAGCGCCTTCAATGAACTCCACGCTGCCGTGATCTTCAATGAGATTGAGCAGATGCTGACGCTCCTGGCTAAACGGATTGCGTATCGTTTCAGCATTGAGAATCGCTACAATCTCTCCATGCCAAAGAATGTCCCAGGCATGCAAAACATGCTTGACGCCTTCGGCAAAGGGCGGGTTCATGATGATGTGAGAATACTGGGCGCCCTTGTCGTAAGACAGGAAGTCCAAACCCAGCACGGTCGCGCCGAGTTCGCGCAATCTTGGATGATGCCGCATGTCGATCTCGAGACAGTCGAAGTTCCGACGATACTCGTATTTATTCGGCATCCTTTCGAGCAAAGCTCCGCTTCCTGCTTCCGGCTCCAGCACGCGCTCGAACCGTCGATTGCGAAACAATGCCCACGCGCGGTCCGCCAAATCCGGCGGCGTTGGATAAAACTGATTGTCGATCATAAAAGTCTCCTGAACGCGGAGACACAGCCCAGCGGGACTGTGCCCCGCTGGGGTTGATGATGTCGGCTCAAGTCAGCCTGTAAATTTTCCCGGTCAACCAGCGCCCACCAAGGAGCGCCAGGAAGACGCCGATGAGGACGCCGGCACCCATGGGGGTGACATGGCCCGTGTAGGTCTTGTCGATGATTTCTCGCGCGATGAAAATCAGGCACACGTCCAGCAGAAACGCCAGGCGCAAGGCATGCTCCATCGCCCAGGTCGCACTCATCCAGGCGAGTTCAATCAAGGCAAGCGAGGTCAGAACGTCAGTGACCATCGAACGAATGTCGAGCGGATTGCTCGGGGGATGGCCAGATCGATGGCCACATGAACGAGACCGATCAGCGCCATCAGTTGCAGCAGCACCGACGCGACCCACATGAGGATCGCCGTGCCCCAGTAATGCAGTTTCTGCATGTATTTTCTCCCTGTGTTCCGCGATAACGCCGCGGAGACGTGAAAATGGGAGGCGGTGTCAAACCGTCTGCGATCATCCGTCTGCAAGGAGACAGGTCCGGGATATCCGGGCCTGCTTGGTTTACCGGCCTCTGCAGGCCTTGCGATTTCTCTGCTTCTTCTTGTCCTGAACCACTCGCGGCCGAAACCGTGGCGTACGGACTTGCTTGGCGACCGGGTTCCTGCGTTTCATCAGTAATTCCTCAACCGTTTTGCATGAGTTTTATCCGAATTTTGCTTTATTGAGTTATCCGGCGATGACCGCGCCGGAGCGGTATCAATCTTTTCGCAGCGCGAATGCGCTCTGGAAAGATCCCCGGCCGAAGCCGGGGTAAGGAAAAGACGTTATGCAGCCGCCATCAGGCGCGAACGCAAGGCGGACAGCACCGCTTCTGCGATCTGCGTGGGATTGGACAGCACGGAATAACGCGGGCAGAACTGCTGGACCGCATCCGCGCCGATACCCAGCCCATAGAGTTCGATGCCGGAATTCACCACACGCTGCGCAACTGCCTGGGCCGCCGGTAGATTGTTCGGCATCCCATCGGTTGCGATCATCAGGAGCTTGCGCTCCTCGCGTCTGGCTGCCAGCCTCAACCCGGCATGCCACAAGGCTTCCGCCGTCGGCGTGCCGCCGCTGGCGGCGACGCCGCCAATGATGGCGTGGGCGGTTTGCAGGGGCTGCTCGAAGTGCTTGAGGATGTGAACGGAACTGCCTGCAAATGCCAGCAGTTCGGTTTTGACGTTGATGATCTCGTTGACTTCCGCCAGCACGATCAACGCCTGCTTCGCCAGCAGGATTTCCTGTCCAGCCATGGACCCGGAACAATCCAGCACCACGGAAACCGCGGGGTATGGCAACGGCCGCTTGACCTTGTGACGATAGATGCGCCGATCGCCCATCAGGGCTCGATGAAGACGCCGACTATCCAGGCGGCCTTCCTCACTAACCATTTGACGGCGACGAGTCATCGACTGATATTCGGCGACGATGCGCCGCTGCAGTTCGCGGGTTTCGCCCCACACGGTCTCTTCCAGCTGATGATAGGCATCGGCATTCTTGCCGCCAAAACCATCATGTAGCGACTCGCCGGCCGTGAAGCCGCCTTCGGCTTCCGCCGTCGCCTCATTGATGGCCTGCTCGGCCGCTTTCGACCGATCGAGCAACGATTTGACTTCCGGGTTGTCATTCATCATTGCCCGGATGGCTTCTCCGCCGCCCGCGCCGTGGCCGCCCGTCTGCGCTTTTTCGTCACCAGCGTTCGGCGCGTTCTGACCAGAATCGTCGCCAGACGGCTGTCCTCCCGATGCAGGTGCGCCGGAATCGTTTTCAGTAGCGTCGTTGGAGGCGCCGCTTCCATTGTCGTTTCCGGCTTGATTGCCTTGAGCGCCCTGATGTTGTTGGTCTTGCTGCTGCTGTTCTTCATCGGCTTCGTCAGCGATTTCCTCGAGTAGTTTCTCGATTTTTCGCGTCAGTTTGAAACCGGCTTCGGTCGAATCGACCGAATAAAGATGCTGCGACAACAGGGCGTTAAGACGCACCCTTCCGTTTTCGCCCAGGGCTTCTTCGACGGGCTTGATCAGAGGTGCGTGAAGCTTCTCCACGTCGTGCCCTAGCACGTGCATCCTGCCCCAGGTGTCCACGTAGTGCGTCAACGCGGGACCCGGTGCGAGGGTGCTGGACGGCGCTTTTTCATCTTGCGCCATGTATTCCACCGAAAGTTTCAGGTTTTCACGGCAACCCAGGTATTCCTCGCCCAGGCGTCGTTCGATGAAGGTGTCCTCGATGGCATTGTGCAGGTTGTGTACGAACTGCCGACGCTTGGGGTCGACACTCCCCAGCTGCTTTTCGGCTGCAGAGAAATCCGTATAAAGCACATGCCCGCATTCGTGGTCGATATCTCCCGTGATGATGCGGGTCTGGCGTTCATCGGCGTCCAACGGCAACGGGTTCGAATAGATTGTGTTCCCGTCGGTCCGTGGTGGACCCCTGAAAACAAGCTTGATGCCTTTTTGCCCGGTCAGCGCCCGACACACGGCCGGTAACGAGCGAGCAAGATTCTTCGCCTTGTTCATGGGCGATTCTCCTTACGGTGTGCGCGCCGGATAACGCCGGCGCTCGTGGTTGAAATCCCAAACCGATACAGGGAACGGCCTGTATGGGATAGGGACAACAGGAGGCAGAGCAGGAAGGACCCGGTTGAGACGAACGCGGGCTGATTTATGGAAAATTAAAGTCGAATGTGCTTTAAGGCAGGCGATTATTTCACCCGAAAAGCATGAAGGGCGCCAAAGCGCCCTCCATGTGTGCCGAAAACCGGCGAATTATTTGTGATGTGTGTCCTTGCGATGGTCGGAATCGTGCTCGTTCCACCACACGACGATGCCGAAAGCCACCACAAGAAGGGTCACAACGATCAACCCGGGTACCGGCTAACGTGTTCCATTGATATTCTCACACGTGGCTGTAGCAGACGGAATTTACCAGATGACAGCTGTCTCGCTCTCGATTTCTCCATCGGCATCAGCTTCGCATTCTGCTTCTGCTTGGGTTTCGACCTCAAGATCTTCCGCCGTCACGGTTTCCGTTCCGGTTTCAGTCCCGGCGGATAACAGATCAGACGGCAGCGTGACATCAAACAGCTTTTGCCCATTCTTCAGCGCGCGCGCGAAGTCGCTTTCTTCGCTCAGGCGAAGCAGCATCTGACTGAGCGCAAGCGCGTGCAGCGGGCTGTAATCCGCGTTGCGGATGCCGCGAGGCACGCTGGCCAGTATTTGCTTGAGTTCCTGCGCAATGAGACGAAGCGGCGGCGCGATGTAGCCCAACCCCTCGACCTTGCGCGCGATTTCATCGAGCGCGGAAAGCTTGGCTTTCGGCGTCTGCGATCCCATCGCCTGCGCTGCGCGCTGCGCCACTTCGTGCAACGCGCTACCCAGTACGCCCTCGCGGACAATCCCTTCTTCAGAAGGCACCAGTTCGATGGTCTTGGGATTCAGATACTCGAACCTCAGCTGCTCGTCCAGGTAGTCCTTCGAAGGCTGCGCAGCGCTGACCACGCTGATAAAGGCATCGGTATGTTCGAAGCCTTCGGCGTCGCACGATTCTCGCAATGCAGCCAGATGTTGCTCACAGACTTGATCGTAGTGGTCGAGCAGAAGCTGCTTCTCGGCGTAGAACTCGGCCTTGATGGTTTCGAGTTCGCGCAGCAGTTCATCCTGCCGGCCCGGGTTGATGACCCAACCAAAGAACTCCGAACGGGTCGCATGCTGCATCAGCAGCGAACGCGCGCGGCCGCGTTGTTTCGCCAGGGGGTTGATGGCTTCCTGCGGCAGCACAGACTGACGCAGCAGCGGTTTCATGGCCTGCGGGATATGGTCAATCCCCAGGATGCGCTTGATGTCGTTCTCGCCGGCCAACCGTGACGGCGAGATCAGCGAGATGGCGACATTGAATACATGGACTTTCATGCGTCCTCCTTGTTGCCCGTGTGGGCAAGTGTTCAGTGACCGAAGCCGAAGCGACGGATGCGTCAGGAAAGAGAAGGGTCTTTCGGCCCAATGTGGAAATCGTGATCGCCGCACTCTGGCGGACAAGGCTTCAGATAACCGGCCTCGCAGTCTTCAAGAACTTGGCCGCAGGGCGCGATATCTCCCAATTTGCAGGCGCACTCGCCAGGGGAGTACAAGCCGTCGAAGCCGTTGGCTTCCAGGTAATTGATGATTATTTCGATAACACTCATTACGCCACCTCCGAATCGAGCAACATCCGGTCGACGACGCACTGCAGATCGTGAATCGTTCCGTGGTTGGGGACGATTTTGTCTACAAGCGCTTCGGCCAGAGCAGTTTCTGAAATATGCGCAGATACTGAAGAAATGCCCGTCCGTTCAATACGCTAAAAAAACGCATTCAGCGACATGAGCGCAGCGTGTTCATTCGGGAATCTCATGTCTGATACGACATGATTCATCTGTGGCTCGGCACGGATGTCTGGAATAACCGGCTCAACGAAATAATCCGGCTCCTTCGCCCGGCGGAAATCTCCCCATCGCTGGAGGATATAGCGCGGCGAAAAGACAGCGTCCAATTTCGGCCCATCTTTAGCCACGAGGTACGCCGTGAAGTCCGCCTTATGGCAGCGACTTAGTTTCAGCGCGTCCATCGGTCGCTCCTTGGTATCTCGCCTTGCGAGGACCTTGAACGGCACATCGAACGCCGCCGAAACCTCTTCGTATAACAGGTCTGCGAACGCATGGCGTTTGAATCCGTGTGCGCTCACCAGATAATTGGCGACCGTGTCCTTTCCGGAGCCGGCCGCGCCCGTGAGTCCTAAGATCATCTTGATCTCCATAGGTGTTCAGCCGACAGGCTGATAATGAATCAATACTCCAACTCAGAGCCGTTGGAGAGGCTGTTACGGCGAAGCCAGACAGGCTTTGCGGTAAGAGCGGTTAACTGTCAGCGTTGATTGCGATGAGTTGCATTCCGTTGTCTTTTGGTATGCTTTAGGCAGCTATTAGCGGCAAACACAGTTGCGAAAAAGAGGCAATGTCTATGTCCGATGAACTTGACTACGAATCGCGCGTGAGTGAGCGTAAACGGAATCGAATACCGCTTTCTGAAACGGACGATGAAAACCTAGAACACACCCTGTTTTTTACCGTCTTCTTGACGCCTGAGCAGCAGGCTGAAGTGCGAGGCACGGACGATTACTTGGAAAAGCGGCGGCTCATTGTTCGATATTCGGAAGAGTTCGCGGAAAGCGATGATTGAATATGCGCGCCACTTATAATCAGGTGGCGCGCATTATGCTTAATCCTTCATGCCTGCTGCGAGCGCAGCGTAATATAACTTGCGTAATGTTTGCTTAGGCAAAGAAGATACGTGCCCTAGCTTTTTCTTGACATCGACAATGGGAATATTCACTCTTTTCCCAAAATCAATCCTGCTCGATCGCGACAATCCAATCATGATGGCTTCTTCTTGGCTTAAAACTATTTCCGTTTGGAAAGCCTCGACAAGTTTTTGTGTCGAGATATAAACCAGCCTGGCGGAGACTGGCGTAGTTTCCCACACCAAAGCCGGCCTATATTTTTTAATTTCGTTTTCCATGTTGGGAAATAAGGCAAGCACAATATCGCCTTCTTTCACGAAGACCTCCAAACCTGACGCACCAGGTGTTTACCGGAGGTGCATATTTCCCGCGCCGGGGCCATATGCCCCGCCGGGGTTAAAAAATCCGCAATGCGGAATTCGATAATCCGACTCAAAGCCGTCGGAGAGGCTGTTACGGCGAAGCTCGTTACGCTTTGCGGTAACACAGCCGGAAAGGCTGGAAAATGCGCCCCCAATCAATGGGGGCGATGTGATTACCAGTAAACGTACTCAGAGGTGTTCGCATCTTCAAGAATGCGAACCTTTGTGTCGTTCGTAAACCAGCGCTCGCGCACAGCGCGCACCAGGTTTTCCTCTGGGTACCCTTGGGGGATTTTTATCCGATCCCAGTCCAGGCAGATACCCAATTTTCCCTTGTCGTCATCTACAGCGGAGAAACCGTCGGCGTTTCGAATCAAAACGGCAAGAAACAACGGCACGGTCAACTGATGCAGCGACTCGCCGTACTCCAGCGTTCCGCTGCCCCCACCATTGAGAGACAGCCAGCCGTCGCGGCTCACGTTGCGCTCCATAATTGCCTTGCGCGCTATTGGGCTCAACAAGCCATCTATGAACGCTTGCGGCGGATAACCGAAATGAAGGTCGTCGTCATCTACGGCGGAAAAAGTCACCTGCCCTTCTGGCGTCAGATGAACGCAAGGCGCCAGTCCCGCCGTATTCAGCACGGTATTGACCAGCGTGACCGCATCATTGAGATGGTCGATAGTTATAGGCTTTGGAGCTAACCATGCGACGCTGCGACCCGGGTTGGCGGGCGGTTCTTCCGAAACACCCTTGCCGACAAGCACCCCGTGTTCCAGAAACTTTTCGTCAAAGAATCGTTCCTGGTCGAAGTTGGGATCATTTGCGACAGCCGGGCCATAACCTTTTCGGGTTTTTTCATCCACTTTGGCGCGGGCACAGGCATTCGCTTTATAGGGCGAACTGAACGAATAGGTTTTCACTTGCCCCTTGGTGCCGTTACGCCCCCAGAAGACATAACACGTGCGGTTTCTGACGGAGACGGCCCAGAACTTGTCTGAGCCGTTTTTATCGTGGAAAAGGACGCTTTCCATAGCATCACCCCAGGTTCAAGCCGAACATCCGCTGGAACACTTCTCCGACAGCTGTGCGTTCGGTTTCGCCGAGCATGTCGAAATAGGCGTCGGCAAAGGCCTCTCCAATGTCTCGGAAAGCCAGCGTAGAACCCGCCCACTCCTTGAGGTTGCGAACCGTGAATGGCAGAGAGACTTCCTGCTCGGCCACGAGCGACCTGATAGCGCAGGCCGTTTCGACCATCAATGAAGACAAGGTCTTGTTGGTCTCAGGCAGTTCCACCACCGCGTTGATGCGCGGGAACGACCGCGTGATGATCTGTTCTTCCAGGTCGGGGGGCAGGTAATTCACCCGCAATCCGGCGAACCGGGAGCGCGTCGCGCCATTCTGAGCCTGGGAGCCGGCGTAAATGCCGGACTCGTCGATCCCGCCAGCGGTGTTGGCGGTGACCACGAATGTCACGTTATCGGCCGCCTTCACGGTTTCGCCGGTTTCCGGGATGGTGACCTCCCCGGTTTCCAGCAAACGGTTGAACTGCGCGGCCACCGTCGAGGGCGCCATGTTGAACTCATCGAGCACCACGATGGCGCCGGGTTCCCGCATGGCCTGAGTCAGCGTGCCGTAACGAAACGCCGTCTCGAACCCGTTCTTGCTTTCAGCCGCCTTGAGCTCGAAGGTTCCCAGCAGCTCGCGCAAACTGGTTTCCTCGCCGATGCTGATGACGTGGACGGGGCGCTTGAGACGCGCGCCGACCTGAACCATCAACTCCGTCTTGCCGCAGCCTGACGGACCGTGTATCCACATCGGTTTGCGGTTATTGATGTTCTTGAGCACGCGCTTGAGATTGCGATACTCGAACACATAGTTCGGGTCCGGCTGGACCTGCTCGTGGTCGCCCAGCGGGCAGATCTTGTCGAGCGGGATCTGCTTGGTATCCGCCACCGGAGAAGTCACGCCGAAGGCGTCGTAAAGGGAAATACTCATGAGTTATCCTCCTGATGGAGGCGCACACCCCTGTTCGGGGTATGAGCCCCGCGGGGGTTGATGGAAGGCCGGTTGTACGGTCCGGCTCCGTTGATGGAATAACGTGCACTGGCGCGCTATCCGATCAGCCGAATGTTTGGCGTTATTTCAGCACAAGGGCATCACCGGCCCGTTTGGGCCGGTGATGCCTTGAATCAAATCACCAGGCGAACTGACCCTCGCCTTCCTGTTGCTCGGCTTGCGCCGATTCCGCGATTGCGGCCTTGACATCAGCTTTGGCTGCCTTTTCGGAAACTTCCGAGGAAGGCGCCATGCGCACCTGCTGGCGCGGCTTCTTGCGATAGCCGTCCAGTTCCGCGTCACTGAGGTTCGGCAACAGGTCCTCGCGGACCTTGTTCCAGTCTACTGATCCCTGGACCTGAAAACGTGTCAGCTGCACGCCGAACGCATTGGCCCTGACGAATTCACCCATCAGTTGAACGAGCTTGTCCTGCTCGGCACCCATCGCCTGCTTGAGGTCCTTCACCTGTTCCTCGAGACGTTTGAGGTTGGACTGATGTTCGAGCCAAGCGCCGGCAGATGCTTTCCAGGCGCGAATGTCCGCCAGATTCTCGGGCACGAACTCATCGCGCTCGGGGTCCTTGGGCGGTTCTTTCCGGTCCTTGACCATCTGCCAGAAGGCCACGCCAGCTACGAGTATTTCGTCGATCGCCTGCGGGTCGCGCGCGATCTCGAACTCTTTCCAAACCTCTTCGCCGGTGTCGCTCTCTTCTGGTGTCAGATAAAAGCAAAGCACGCCCTTGTCAGCTTCGGTCACCAGCATCTGGTGCTGTACCTGCCACCAATACAGCTGGTAGGCCTCTGATGCCTCGCCTTGCTCAAGCACCTCCGCCATCACGCTGGATGACGGCGCCTTGAGTTCGACCGGGATGCGTTTATCTGTCAGACCGTCGAGCGAAGCGCGGAATAACGGATTTGCCGACCATTCGGCGCAGACAGGCAGCAGAACAACGTTGTGTCGTTCCTCATAGCATTGACGCGCTCTGTCTTCATTGCCCACGCCACGCCTGACGTTGGGGTTTCGCGACAAATCTTCGGGGCTACCTTGCCCGTTTTTTCAGCCCACAGACGCCAGGGGGTCTTGTACGGACTATGCCCGTGGTCACGGGGCTTTCGCTGGCCGTGATGCCATTTCTTCGCCAGTCGAGCCAGGCCTCTGACTTCTGGTCGAGATTCACTATCTTCACATTGATTACCTCCTTGCCGTCCAGTCAGTAAGGCGGACGGTGCCGTCATGAATCGGCGGTTACGGCAAAACCGGCTGGGCTTTGCGGTAATGAAATCCAGAGGTTTTTATTGGGGAATGAAGTGCCCGGATTTACCCGGGCACTCAAAGGGTTTTCAGTGATGGCTGTGCTCGCGCACGTCTTCATAATCCATCGCCTCGTCCAGAGGCATGGGTTCGAAGAAATCCGGGTCGATTTCCGGCGGCAGTTCCGCCGGCTCCGGTTCGGTCGCCGCAGGTTGCCGACGCTCGTCCAGATGCACGACCTTGGGATGCTGCACGCGCGGGGTGTCGGGATTCAGACTGACCCGCGTCTTATGGATGATGGCCGAGACGATCGCGGCGGCTTCCTCGGCATAAGCGCCCGAGAAATGCACTTCCTTGCCGCGGCGCACCGCGTTGACCACCTTCTCGATGGACTGACGGCCTTCCGACTGCCAGCGCGCACACATGTGCGCCGTGTAATCGCCGGCAAAGCCGGCCGGAGGCGCGAACGCTCCGCGTTTTCCGGGCGTGGTGTCGACCACGATCCGGTTTTTCGCCGCCGCCTTGATTTCGGCTTCGGCCTGCTTCAAGGCTTCCGCTTCCGCCCGCTTGCGGGCTTGGGCTTCCACCTTCTCACGCGCTGCCTGTTCGGCACGCGCGGTTTTTTCCGCTGCAGCGGCCTTGAAGGCGGCTACAGGCGCTGCCGCCGCTTCACCTGACGCGCGAGCGACAGGCTCGACCGCTTTGGCGGCCTTTCTGGCAAACAGCTTCGTACCCCTGAACATGAGGCGCAAGGGCAAATAAACCATCATCGCAATGATGGCGGAATCGAACAGGAAAAGCATGAAAAACCCGACTGCATTTTCCACTTGTTGCATGATAAACCTCCCATGGTGAGGCTGATGTTCAGCGGCGTCCCGCTGATCGTTTGTTCGACCTATGCCCCGGTCGAAATAGGGTGAAAACCCTAAGGCGCGGTCGCGCCATCATGGTGAAAGATCATGCGGGCGGCGCGCAGCGTATTGACGCTCAGCTGGCGACCAACCCACGGCACGCGAAACACGTATTGGTCGCGCACGGCGTCGTATGTCACCTCGTCGCCATCCGGCGTCCAGGCGGCTACGTCGAGCAGATACGACTGACGCACCAGGGCCGAATTGAAGGTTTCTTCGTCAGGCAGGCGTGAGCGCCACCAGCCCGTCACCAGTTCCCGATAGTCAGGCCCCAGTTTCTCTGCGGCCTGAAGACCCGGTTCCCACCAGATTGCGCTGACGCCTTCGCCCGGATTGAAATCGCCCACGGATCGAGGCGGCAACCGGCGAAAAGCCAGCAGCCTGTCTGACCTTACTAAAAACTGCAGACGGCGCTTGTGATGCGCTTCTCCCGTCAACCCGTCTTCCGGGTCAACGAGTTCCAGCACCTGACCATCAAGGGCGACGCTGATTCGGCCTTTGAGTTTTTTCATCAGCGGATGATTGAATGACATGGTGTTCCACCACTCCTTTGGGGTTGCTGTTTTTTCCGATGAACTGCCGGTACACGACCGACATCGGCTCGTCTCTGATTTCCCAGGTCACGAACCGTCCTTTGCGTTCGATCAGGTAGGCGGTTTTACCGCCGAAGATCGACCAAAAATGATGCGTGGCGTCAGGCGTTCGACACGCGCAGGAATCCTGCACGCGCGCGCCGCCCATGGCCGCCGCGAGTTCGGCAATAATGCTCATTGGGGTTTCCTCTCGATTGCTCCGCGAATGAAGGGAGGCGGAGACTCCGGTCTTCTGCTTCGCTTCGAAAAGCGGTTCAGAAGACCGCCGGCTGATGCCGGCGGGAGGAAGGTGGAGGTATCAGTCCCAGCTTAATGCGCCGCCGGTCTGATATTCAGTGACGCGCGTCTCGAAGAAATTCTTCTCCTTGCGCAGGTTCGCCTGCTCGTCCAGCCACTCGATCGCGTTCTCCGCGCCCGGGAAAGGCTCTTCGAGGCCGAGCTGCTTGGCGCGGCGGTTGGCGACGAAGCGGAACTGGTCGCTGTGCATCTCGGCGGTGTAGCCGAGGATCGGGTCGGGCAGGAGGTAGCAGGCGTAGCCGCTTTCGGCGGCCTCGGCCTCGTCCCACATCTCGCGGATGGCCTTGGGATCGGGGCGGATGTTTTCCTCCAGCATGATCTGCTTGGCCACGCGGATGCCGAAGCTGGCGTGCATGACCTCGTCGCGCATGATGTATTGCAGCTGTTCGGCGGTGCCCTTCATCAGGCCGCGGCGCTGCAGGGCGAAGATAGGGGTGAAGCCGTTGTAGAACCAGCTGCCTTCGAACACGGCGGCGAAGAAGATGTACGCCATGAGGAAGTTCATCAGTTCGCCGCGGTCCTTGAGGTCGATGTCGGGACGCAGGACGGAGTCGAGCCGGCGGTTGGCGATGCGGATCTTGGCGTGGATCTCGGGGACCACGCGATAGCGGTTGTAGATCTCGCCCTGGTCGAGGCCGATGGTTTCGATGCAGTGCTGGTAGGTCCAGGTGTGCAGGGATTCCTCGTAGACCTGGCGGGCCTGGTAGATCTGCAGCTCGGGCGCGGACATCTTTTCCATCACCGCGAGGCCGATGTTGCGCATGGCCAGGATGTCGGAGGTAGTCAGGTAGGCGAGCACGTTCTCGTAGACGTGGCGTTCTTCCAGGGTGAGCTTGTGGAAGTAGTCGTGCACGTCGGAGGCCATGTTGATGTCGAGCGGCGTCCAGTGGTTCTTGTTGGCGTTGAGGAAGTAGTTCCACGCCCAGGGGTACTTGAACGGCGCGAGCTGGTTTACGTCGGTGAGGCCGTTGACGACGCGCTTGTCGTCGGCCTTGACCGGCTGGCTCTCGCGTTCATCTTCGGCGGACCCGATAATGTCTTGCGCACCCGCGTTATCAGGCTCGCGCCTGACTGCGGGCGCAAGCGGATCGTCCCAGTCTTTCATGACGAGGCTCCTGTGGTTTTTAAGGGATAGGCCGGGCTGCGCGCCGGCTGACGTTGAAACCAGACCCTATGCGTGCGGGCATCCGGATAGGGTTTGGCTGGCCTAAAGTCGATGGGATAGCGTGACAGCCGCAGCGATGGCGGCGGAGTCACCCGCGACGGTGGATTACCGCCGCGAGTGTTTTTCCACGAAATACAGGACCATCATCAGCAGGCCGCTGATGATGCCTGTGCCTGTCGGAAGCCAAAAACTCACGGCTCCGCTCATGAACATGGAAACGAATACGGCCGAAAAAGTCGCGGCTACCAAAACCCAGGCGATCGCATGACGTGCTTTGGCGTGTGTTCCGTTCATGTTCGTGCTCAAGGGCTGTTGGCGGGCGTGCATGGTCTGCTCCATTCTATTTCGAAAGGAAAAGCAAGACAAATGACACGCCCGCCGCGAGCGCGGTTGCCCCGATATCCCAGGGCGTCGGGTCACCACCTGCAGCCAGGTGCTTCATCCCGAGCACAACCGCTCCCCACAGCCCGAGAGACATCAGTCTCAGGGCGTGTTTCATCTTCATTTCCTCATTCTTGATTAACGTTGGCGTTGTTCGACGGAGAAGGCCGTCGATCCTTTGGAGAACCCCATCATTCTGGCATGCCCAGGAAGGCATGCTAGGATGATGGCATCTCTCAACAAACACACATGAGGGCATCGATGAATACCGAAGACACCATCGACTTTGTCAGCTACCGCAAGCGTCCCGAAGTGCGCAACCGAGTGCTCACCCGTCGGCACGAGCGTCTCCGCAAAGAGAAGCCGGATCTGGCCGAAAAGCATCACCGACTACTGGAGGCAATCTTCGAAGATCCGGAAGTACAGAAAGTCTGCGAAGAAAACGACATTTAGACGCCGCCAGGCACCGAATCGAGTAAAAGAAGAGCCCGCATCAAGCGGGCTCTTCGCGATAGGGCGTATCAGTTGTACCGATACCCCGCAAGAAAGCCGTGAACCTCCTCGCTGGACAATCCGATCCTGTCGGCCGCCTCCCAGACCTTGGCTTCCGCCAGATCCGGATCTTTGGCATACAGGGCGTCGAAACGCGCTTCCAACACCGCAAGCGGCCGCACGCGACGGTCACGCGAATGCAGGTTGATGAACGCAGCGACGATAGGGTTTTCACGGTCGTTAATCATGGTCATGACAGTTCTCCTCGGGGCCGCTACTCCCTGAAGAAAATCTCATGTCCCATCCGCGTAGCGGAGAGGACATCATGACTCCCATCGCGGGAGAGATGTCCCGCAGATGGGTGCAATGTCCGGGATGCCTCCCGGAAGTTGTCTTGCGATAAGCTCGCAAGCGGCTATGTGAAATCTGATCGTTACGCCTGGCTGCCCACGCTGTCAAGCGCTCGCATATCGGGCATCGCTCAATGCCTGAAATGCGCCGCCCCGAAGGGCGGCAAATCGGTGTTAATTACGTTATGGGAACAGCCGGATTTGACCCTGGCTCTCCAATTTTGTGCGATACGACTGATCAGTGCAGTGCTCGATCGCCTGAACCTCCGTCTTGCAATATTCTCCGCATTCGGAACAAACCCAGTATTCGACCTCGCTGATCGTTGGCGGACAGCATTCCCGCGCCTCGTCATAATCCTCGTATTCCGCGCCGCATTCTTCGCAGCGGAATAGTTCTATTTTCTCGACGATGTGATTCGCCGAAAAATCTGGTTCGTTCAGGGTTTTCATTGGCACCTCCTTAGATGAGGCACTGAGACAGCGTGACCGAAAGTTCCGGGTCCTCGCTGGTCAGCAGCATCGGTTTGTTGCTGGACGCGATGTGGATGCTGACTTCTTCCCCGGACAATACTGAAATTGCGTCCTGCAAATAGCTGAGCGTAAAGCCAACCCGACAGGTGTCACCCTGATACTCGCAGTCGATCTCAATGTTGCCGGCATCGGCGCTCATCGCTGAATGGGCATTCAGCGCCAGCTTTCCGGGAGCAATATCCGCGGCCACGGCCCGATATTTCGCATCAGAAAAACCGCCAATCAAATCGACGGCCTCACGCAATTGCTCACGGTTGACCACGACCGGTGTCGGCACTTCTTTCGCCAGTATTCGACGATAATCCGGGTAAGTGCCGTCGAGCAGATTGGTGGTCAGGGCAAAGCCCTCCACCTCGAAGCGCGCTTGATGCTTATTCAACTTGATGACCATCGTCCCGTTGCTCTTCGGCAATGCACGGCTCAATACCGTCAAGGCTGCATGCGGAATAATTCCGCTCACCCCGGAGGCATCACCCGTGTAGATCATGCTCTGTACCAGGCAACGGTGACCGTCGGTAGCCACGCAGGTGGCGATTCCGTCGTCGAGCTGCAGATAGGCCCCGTTGAGATAGGTGCGCACGTCGTTTTCCGCGGCGTGCATAGCGGTGGACTTCATGGCCGCGTGCAGCGCCGATGTGCCAACCTCGATGCGGGTATCGTCTTCACCCGGTTTTTCTGGCATCGGGAAATCGCCGACCTCATAACTCGCCAGCGTGAAGCGGCCACGACCGCAGGTCACCTTGATCTTTGGCTCAACACCTTCTTCCGGCATGAATTCGATGTATTCGCCAAAACCGCCGGAAGCGATAGCCGTCAGCTTGTCCAGTGGGGCTGTGAACATTGCGTTACCGCCTTCGGCAGGCAGCATCGCGAACGCCCAGGACTTCAAATCTGTCGCCGTGATGACGAGCGTATCCTGTGTCACCGATACCAGCACATGACCGAGTATCGGCAGCACGTTCGCGCGCTTGACCAGCGCGGCAACACGACCGAGCGCGTCGGCCAGCGCCTTGCGTTCCACTTTGAACATGAGGTATCTCCTGTTTAAGACGCGCACGCAAAAGCCCCAGACGCGCAAAACGCGCGCACGGGTATCCCGCGTACACAAAAACCAATAGGAAGTGCGCCGTTCGGCGCGAATGAGTGCGGCGATTGCCGCGGTACAGATGTCCGGTTGCCCGGGAATTCAGTCCGGCGTTGCCGGAATCATTGGCCGCGATGCGTTCGCGGGGACGGTTTCCAGAAAATATATATCACGCTATCTTGGGCTGTGCAAGCCCGCGAGATCGCGTATCGAGGCGGCCACTTTCAGCTGGTAGCCGGCGGCCAGCCGGCGCGTGTGCGAGTGATACCAGCCGATCGCGCGGGCGAGATTGCCGTGAGCCTGCGACAAGTAGTTTTTCAGGATGGCGGCGGCCACCGCGAGGTTGATGCAGCCGTCATTCTGTACCTCCGCCCGCGTGATGCCAATCCGCGCCAGCTTCGGCATCCAGAGCGTGTTCACCTGCATCGGGCCTAGATCGTAGGTGCCGTTGCCGTCCTTCACCGCCTGCCCTGGCCGCCCGCCTTCCGTTTGCATGATCCCGAGCAATGCCCAGGGGTTGAGCTTGTCGGCTCTGGCCACCGTCAACACGCATTGCGGTGTCGGCCAGCGCGGCGCGGGCGCCGGAGCGCTCCACGCGGGCATCGGCAGACTGCCGGCGGCCATTAGGCCGACCGCGATGATCGTCCTGCTCACGAAACGAAGGTTCATGCCCGGATCATGTCCCGATTCGGGCATCAATGCCCGTCTCGCGAATCGGAAATCACGAAAAGACCCATTATTTCGGATTAGTTGAGGGGAAACGACCCAGACAACCACATCATCATGTCCTCGTTCGGGACGCGGCTTGCGTTTTCTCGGAAACCATTATCCTGATAATCAGAACATCTTTTATCGGAGGATTTTGCCGTGGATTTCGAATGCCCCAACTGCCACAGCCAGCAGGCCAAGCGCCTCGCGCTCACCTGGGCGTCCGGCCTCTCAAAGACCAAGACCAAGAGCGTCGGTGCCGGCGCCGCTCTCTTTTTCAACCACATGCCCTGGTCGCTCGTCGCCATGGTTTTCAAATGGGTCGTCATACCTTTCACCCTGGCATTCTCATTCCCCGCCGTGTTCGTCCACGCGGGTTACTCGTGGGGCACCAGCCAGAGCGTGCTTTCCGCCGCGACTCGGCCGCCCTGGCGGTTTCGCGTGCTGCGCAGCTTGGTGCAGGCCGTTTTCTTCACGCTGATCGTCGGCTGGGTGTTCGAGGTGTTCGGTTTCTGGGCCTCAGCCCATGCCCTCGTGTCGCTGTTTCATATCAATCCTCAGCATGCCTCGCATGCCGAGCAGCAGCGCATCCTTTATGCCGCTATCGGAATACCGGCCTCCGTCATCGCGTCCATCGTAATCGCCGCGTTCGTTCTCGGTATCCGTTACAACCTCAAGGTCTGGCCGAAACGCGAAGCCGTTTGGCAGCGGACGTTCTCATGCCAACGCTGCGGCACCCTGTACGTCGTACCCGAATTCACCCCTGCCGGCGAAAACGTCGTCCGCTCCGATAGGGCAGAAAAAGGCGGCTTGCTCCCGCGCTCGCCCGAACGCAAGAGCGAGGCCGAAGCCCTGGCCGACGCCGACAATGCCGTGTTGCGCAAGCGCGTTCGAGGGTAAACGGGATGCTGTTCGACACCACTTTCGCTGTCATCGATTGCGAGGCCACCGGGCTTGATCTGGAACAAGATCGGCCCGTCGAGGCCGCGGTTGCCCTGCTGCATCCCGACGGCCGCATAGAGCCCACGATCGATACCCTGATCGACCCGCAGATCCCGATTGTCGAGTCGCCGCCTTGCCACCTTCGCGCAGTCATCCATGACTGAACGGAGGCGCCAGGAGACTTGACCAGCCCGCCCTTCGAGGCAGACGACGCAAAGTGAAGTGAAAACGACTCACCGCCGGGTGCTTCTCCAGCCCGGCGCTCTGAGGCCAAAGTGGACACGGTAGGACGCGGCATACCGCCGACCATCAGGCTGAACGACCTTTGCGATCCGGGCGGGGAGACCGTAACCGTCTAGGCCTTCGGGCCATGGCGAGTCTATCGAGGCGCGTAAGCGCCATGAGGTAACAATGAACCGAGTATTTGTATTGAGCCGTACCCGCACGCCGCTTATGCCCTGCCATCCAGCACGAGCAAGAAAGCTGTTGCGCCACGGCCGCGCGGCTGTTTTTCGGCGGCAACCGTTTACCATCATCTTGTCGGATCGAGAGGCCGGTGAGATCCAGCCCGTGGTCTTCAAGGCCGACCCTGGCAGCAAGACCACTGGACTGGCGCTGGTAGCCGAGTTCCAACGGGGTCGGCAGGTCGTATGGGCGGCCAACCTCACCCACCGCGGGCATCGCATCAAGGCGGCCCTGACCGACCGACGGATGTTCCGCAGGGGGCGCCGTGGTCGTCATTGCCGATATCGCCCGGCACGTTTTGACAACCGCACGCGCAAAGCGGGCTGGTTGCCGCCCTCGCTCATGTCACGGGTCAACAACGTGAGCGCCTGGTACAGTCGTTTGCTCGACCGGACGCCAATCACCGCGGCCCAGGTCGAAACCGTGCGCTTCGATACCCAGGCGATGCAGACCCCAGGCATCTCCGGCGTCCAGTACCAGCAAGGCACGCTTGCCGGTTACGAGGTGCGCGAATATCTGCTGGAGAAATGGTGTCGGCGGTGCGCCTACTGCGGGGCAGAAAACGTACCGCTCGAAATCGACCACATCCACCCCAAAAGCCGAGGTGGCTCCGAACGCATCAGCAATCTCACGCTGGCCTGCGTGCCATGCAACCAGGCAAAGAGCAACCGGCCCGTAGAGGATTTTCTGGCCCGAGATCTTAAGCGTCTCGCCCGAATCAAGGCGCAAGCCAAAGCGCCGCTCAAGGACGCCGCGGCCGTCAATGCCACACGCTACGCCATCGGCGACACCCTCAAGACATTCGGCCTGCCGGTGTCGTTCTGGTCGGGTGGCCGCACCAAGTTCAACCGCACAGCGCAGGGTTACGCCAAGGCGCACTGGATCGATGCGGCCTGCGTGGGCGAGGAAGGCAGCGACGTGAAGGTCCCTTACGGCTTCCAGCCTTTGATCATCCAGGCCACGGGCCGAGGCCGACGCCGGGTGCGGGGTAACGATCGGTATGGCTTCCCGCGTGGGAAACCGCGCACGCAAAAGCGCGTCTACGGGTTCCAGACCGGCGATCTGGCCGAGCTGAAATGTCTCGCTGGAAAATCGGCTGGCGCGCACGTCGGGCGCATCAAAAGCATCCGCAGTCGCGGTTGGTTCGTGCTGGACAAGCATGACCGCCCGGCGCGGGAGTTTCGTCTGCTGCAACGGGCGGACGGCTACGCTTACACGGCGGCGACGGCATGAAGATCGCGCCGGCGCGTCCGTTCGCGGATCGGACAACGCACGGGTTGAAGCGGGTCCGCTCTGCCGCCGCACATGACTCAAGGCCGGCGGGTCGCAGCCCGTCCATGGGCTGCTTCGCGGCATGCCGCCGCGCTTTGGCTTGAACGTTATAGGGCCATTTAGCCGGAGGCCCGGCCATGCTTTCCGAACACGCGCGAAAACATCTGGATGCGGCCAAGGCCTTAACCGGCGACAAAACTTCCGCCAGGGCGTCCCTGGAGCGATTGCCCGGCCCCCTGCCCCGGTTACCCGAACAACGTACCAGCCGCAAGGCTGCCTGTAACCGCATTCAGCAAGAAGCACCGGATGTCGCAGAACTGATCCAGGAGGTCTCATCCGTTTTTGGCAAGCTGGCTGGATTGCGGGTGGTTATTCGTGGCGAAACTATCGTCGATACGACTACGAAGCCGTCGACAGACGGTCTCCGCCCCAGGTCCTAACTCATCAGTTGTGCGATGGTTGCCGCATCACGTCCTGTGCCCTCTTTAAATGGCATCCCGTTTGCAACCCGCCAGACCTTACATTAATGTAAGGATGAACGGGAGGCGCCTACATGACTACCGCTACCATCACTTCCAAAGGCCAGATCACGATTCCAGCCGATGTGCGCCATGCGCTCGCCGTCGACGCCGGGGACCGGGTGGAGTTCGTCCAGATTGAACCTGGGCAGTTCCTGTTCGTGGCGGCGAATCGGTCTGTAACGGAGCTCAAGGGCATGTTCGGCAAGCCGGTCAAGACCGTGTCCATCGCGGACATGAACGCTGCCATTGCATCTCGCGGAAAATCGGCGCGATGATCGGACTGGATACCAACGATTCAAATCCGCTTCTGCATCGACGCCGCCCACCACCTGAGACTGATCGCCACCAGCAGATAACCGCTTATGACGACCGCGGGCGGCAACGGGATCGGCAGCGCCACCAACAGCAGGGCAAGGTCGATTGCCCACAGCACCGTGCTGCGCGCCATCGTATGCCGGGCCGTCGAGGTGTATTCGTACCGCCACTGCAATATCCGACGCGCGATCATGCCGTCGAACAGTGCTCCGGCCAGCACCGGCGAAAACAATATCGCCACGCCCATGAAAAAAAACAGCCGCCACATGAACAGATAGAGCCCCATGTAGCCGGACTCAAGACGCTCCCGGAAAAACCCGGTCGCCTGTTGGTAGATGTTCGCCAGCCCCGTGGACGCATAGATCGCACGGGTGGCGTGCAACGCCATATGATCGAAAAACGCCACCGTGCCCAGACCCATCTCGCCGCCCGTGGCCGTTTCCTGCGCGTGTTGCAGTACCTCCAACCAGGGCAGCGGGGCGAACAGCACGATGGCGATCCAGGATACCAGCCAGATGCCCACCAGCTTGCGCTTGCGATCGAAGCCGCCGCCCTTGTTCCCGCCGCCGGCCATCAGCGCCTGTCCTCGCCCACGATGGGAAAACGGGCCTTGACGATCCGCCCGTCCGAAAAACGCGCGATGTAGTGCAGCGGCGGCAGACGCATCAGCAGGTCCGGCGTCACAAGGTCCACCTCTTGTTGCTCCAGCCCTTCGCTGTAGCCGCCGCCCCAGGCATCCCCGGGCGTCGGCTGTATCGACTGAGAGAAGCTGCGCTTGACCGAGCGCGCTTGATAGCGCGGCAGCGCCTTGGCCAGCATCTCGGCAGTCTTCGGGTCCTGCAAGCCCAGAATGATGACGTTGTTGAGGTTGCCGATCTGCTGCAGGGCTTCCGGTTCTCCGCCCAGACGAACCACCAGATCGGCCAAGGTCTGCGTCGCGATCAGCGTCCTAAATTTCGCGCTGCGTCCCTTGTTGAGCAGCTGCGTCAGCTGCTCGTTGCTGATCTCGGCCACTTCGTCCGCTAGGAGGTTGACCGTCGGACCGATGTCCCCGCTGTCGTAACGCTCACCGGCAAGCGCCGTCGTGTCGGCCAACAGAATCGAGCCGATCGCCGCGCCGATAATGGGGTCCGACATCGAGGACAACGACACATAGAGACCGCGTCCCTGCTTCACGATCTTGTCGATTGTGGTGATCTCGCGGGTATCGCCAGGCGTCACCACGGGCGACAGCAAGTCATCCAGCGGCGGCGTGGTCAGCATGGTCAGGATCGGCGTCAACGACACCACCATCTTGCTGAAATGTTCCTTGTCGTGATTGAAGTCCTGGATCAAGCCATCGATTTCGGGGGAATGCCCACTGCCCTTGCCCTGCCGTCTGCTCAGCACGCGCTCGTAAAACTCGATGTATCCCTGTACCTCCATGCCGGTCTTGGTCTTCGCATTGTTCACGTAGCCCATGTATTCCTCGGGCTGGGCGTATTGGGCGCACCAGGACTTGAGCACCTCGAGCACCAGGCCCGCAGAACCCATTTCCACCAGACGGCGCAGGGACATCAGGTTGGGTTTGCGACCCGCCAGCAGCTCGCCCTGCACCAGGTTGTTCAGGACTCGCCAGACGAAGGCCTTGAACGTGCCGTCCGCCTCGACCAGCGCGGTGACTCGCGAGGCCACCTCTGTCGAGCGACTCCAGTTCGCCAGCGGGTCAAGACGCACCGAGGTCTCCGGACGGGAAGCCCGGAACGCCGCGAACTTCTCGGGTACACCCAATCTCGCATAGGTATCGCGCATCAGGTCTTCGAGATCATGGTCGCCCTTCGGATCGAACGCGATGACCGGTTCTCCGCGTAGTATCGCCTGCGTCAGAAAATGGTCGAATAGCCGGGTTTTGCCCTTGCCCGTCGAGCCCACGATGAGCACATGCCCGTCCATCATGCGGTCGTTCAGCAGGACCGGCTTCGGCGCTTCGATCTGCTGTACCCACCCGGCGCTTTCGCGCCCATCGCGTTGTTTGAGATTCAGCGTTTCGCCCAGTCCTCTGGCGGCTACAAAGCGGATCTTTTCGGCCGTCGTCGGCGTGATCTCGAATCCTTCGCCCAGCCAGGTCGAGTGCTGCGCCCTGGCCCAGGCGTACCATTGGTTGGCCCGCGATCTTGGCATGAACCACAGCGAGTCGATCTGCTTGAGGCGGTTTCTCGCGATTTCGAAGGGGCGCCCTTTCCAGTATCGGTATCCGGCCATGCCGAACGACCCGCAGGCAATGCTCAGCCCCAGCGTGGCTGGCAAGCGGGTTGCAACCGTCATTCCCAGCGTGCCCAAGCCGGAAACCACCCAGCCGACGGCCGCCTTGTATTCATAGGGTGCGCGGAACGGCGGTTCGTAACTCAGCGTATCGTTGTTCATGATTTTTTCGCCTTCGCGGATGATTGAAGACGCGCGTAGCGCTTGTCCTTCTGCTTGCCGTTATCCAGCACGCCCGTCACGATCAAACCTTCGGATTCCAGCCAATCGACGATAGCGCCCTCGCCTTCGAACAAACGCCCCCAGGACTCGAACAAGACGACCGGAACGTAGCGTTGCGCCTTGATGTCCCGAACATCCTCCGTTTGATGACCTATCCATTCGGCCAGCCAGTCGCGAGCCGCACTACGCGCGTACACGGGGCCGAAGCCGGACAGACGCACGCCTTTGCCGCCCTCGATGTCGTGTGCGATTTTCTTGCCTTCGGATTCGGCAAGGCCCCCTTCGACCAGATCCTTGGCGACTTGCAGCGGCGTCATGCCGTAGCCGGCAAAGGCTTCCGGATAGCGCAGATAGACCGCGTCTTCGGCAAACACTAAGAGCGTTGAAGCCTTCACCCCGCTGGCAAGGTCTCCGAATACGGCTTCCGCCGCCGGGCATTCAAGCACCCGCTCGCGGAAGCTTTTGGCCTCCGGCGCCTGCGCCGTCTGGTGCGGCTTCTCCCCTCCTGCCGACGTATCCGGCGCGGCGGGTTCGCGGGCCTGGTCGGCCGCCTGCGGCGCCAGAGTATTGGTGGACTCGACCGCCTCGCCTGTAGGCTTCTCGTCGCCCAGCCATTCGCCGGCAACGCGCTCGCCTTCCACTTCTAGCGCGCCCGGCTTGAGCCTGACGCCCGCGATGGTCAATCCTTCCGGCAACCGATACCGCCAGGTAGGCGCCTCGTCAGGTCCCGCCTTGGCCGTACCCGTGTCCAGGAGCACATTGAGAATGGCGTCCGGCTGACGCATGACGCCCGGTATCCGGTGATTCGACAGCCAGTTTCCGATATCGCGCAACGCCTTGGGCCAAGCCAGCAGCACATGATCGTCATGGGTACGCAGGCACACCTTGCCGCCGGGTTTCCATTCGCCGGTACGCAGCAGACTCCGCGCGGCATCCAGAATGTGCGATTCGGCCGCGACGCCGGGTATCCGGTGGTCTTCGTTCATCTGCCCGCGACGGGCAAGGTCCTGCGCCACCGATATCCTATCGGCTTCGAGAATGATTTCCGGCAACAACCCCTGGGTTGCACCTGTCGTCACCGCGTCCACCAGTTGTAGCAAGGCGTCCTGTCCGCAGATTTCGCACAACCAGGCCATCTCGTCCGCGCCGGCCAGCCTCGGCAACATGACGGCGGCACCCAGCTTATGGCGATCCTCACGTCCAGACCGCCAGCGCAAGCGGTACCGCCGTTCCTTCCCAGCCGCGAGCCACGCAGTCAGGCTGCCCTTGACCGGATTCCAAAGATCGCCCGAGCGGTCGCCCACCACATCCACGTCCGTCAAGGGCTTCGCGCAATCGTGCAGCATCGCCCCGATAACCGCTGCCCATCGCATGCCTTGCTGGTAACGTTTGCGGTCCGCGGACGGCACTTCCAGGCCCACCACTCGGCGATCGTAAAGCCCGGCCGCCGCCAGGGCCGCCTCGAGGCCGTGCCGCAGCAATCCGCCTGCGCCGTAATGATGATGTTCGCGCGAGGCCGGCAACAGATGTATCCAGCGGGCATAGCGACGAATGACCGGCTGGTAGTGGCGAACCCATACGTCCGGCGATTCGCCCACCCCCTGCTCCAGTGCGATCAGCAGCTCACGCTGCGTCGCCAGTAATTTGTGCTCCGATATTGCAGGAATGCCCTGCTCCACCGGCGGCCAGCGCGGCGGCTCTGTGATATCCGTTTCAAGGGAGATATTCGACATGCACAACAGCATAAACGCAGGCTGCTACCGATAAATCTCCGAATGTTCTCCCTGAGCACGGTTATTCGGTGATTTCCTTGCCCTCTATATGGCGCATGCTGATTTCAACGGACTTGGATTTGCGTTCTCTGCGATTCGGGTATCGTCTGTTCATCGCTCATTACGGACCCGCAGCGGGGGTTAATCCGCTGGGCCAGCCGGCGGTGCCCTAACACCGTCTGTCTCTGGCACGAATGCCAAAGCTGGCGGGCAATGGCCCGCCCTTCGCCGCTTGAACAGCACCGGACACCGCTTTCCCCAGCAGCGATTCCACAGCGCACCAACCCTTGCGGGCTGATTCGGTGTCCAGTTTCCAAACGCCACCGTCCTCAAGGACATGCAGCGCCAGATACGCACTATACAAATCCCGCTGCGCACGCACGCCGCACGCGCAATCGTGCCAGCGCTTGCTCAACGGTTTCTTCACCACAGTCCCGCATTGACAGCTTTGCGAGAGTTTCGTGGTCCGGGTCGGAAATTCGATTATCTCGCCGCCGGCGCTTGCAGCCTTGCGACGTAGGTGCTCCATGAATTCTCCGGGCGCCCGGTCGCGGACACTCTTGCCGAACATCCGCTGAAAGGCTTTGTAGCTTAACTTTTCGGCCATGACCGTATCGCCCAAGGCGATAACGTGATTTGCCAGCCTGCCGTGCTCCGAGCGCCGGTAAGCGGCCAGCAATCGGTGCAATTCTCGCCGTTGGGCGCGCAGACGCAGGTAGCCGTTGGTGAACACCCATTGCAGACGCCGGCCATTTGCCGACTTTTTGATGGTTCCGTCCTTGTTGTAATTATCCGGATTCGACCCACGCTTCGACCGATCCATGGCCCGTTGTATTCTGCGAATCGCTTTTTGCAGATTGGGCACGTTGGCGCAGAACTGCGTCAGAAAGGCGTCTGTATCGCTGACGGCGGCGATGGTGGACGGGCCGATGTCGATGGCACTTTTCCCTGGGCGTACGGTTTTTTTATCTTTCCACTTTGGAACTCCAGCAAGGATCAACTGCACGAACCAGCGGGTCTTGCCATTCAGTATCCGTCGTACCAGGCGGCAGTATTTGACCGAGTTTTGCAGGGCAAATGCCTGGACACCGTGTGTATCTTTACAGTCGTAAATTGCCTTGAGTTTGAGTCCGTTCCATTCCAGATGATCGTTGCGCCAGCGCAGGCCGGTCGCGTTGCTCTTGCCCTCCATGGACGCCAGCGACTTCCACTTGGGTTTGAAGCGGGGTCGGCCACCCGTGCGGAACTGATAGCGTTGTGCAGCCTTGAATGCCCGTGTGCCGATTTTCCGGGTGGCGTGGGCATCCAGATGTTCTCCAATCCAGCAAGCATTCTTGCACTGCGTGGCATAGGCTTGCAGGTCGTAATCCGTAAAGCCAATCGCTTTGGTGATCAGCGAAAACTCGGTGGCGCGTGCTTTTTGTTCGGGGGAACCCGGCTTTCCTTTGGTCATCTTCCGAGCCGCTTGCCAGACCCTGGATTGCTTCATGAGATCCAGTCGCCGTAGCGCCTCGCCCAGCACCGCGTTATAGAGCTGTCGGCCCGCCTCAAAACGCACGCTGAGCATCCGGCTTTCGTGTGGGTTTGCCACCAAGGGCAACTCCAGAACGAAAGTGGGTTTCCCAGACCGGGCGCGCGGCTTAGACATGCTTTTGCTGCTCGATGTACTGTTTGACGATTTCCAGCGGTGCACCACCTACGGTGGAAACGAAATAACTGTTGGTCCAGAGGCTGGGCAGCCGGGTACGGCACCAGCGAAACTCCTGGCGCAGCAGGCGCGAAGAGCGACCCTTGATCAATTTAACCAGATGATGCACCCCAAACTGCGGGTCTACTTCGACCAGCAGATGCACATGGTCTGGCATGACTTCCATCTCCAGTATCTCGCTGTCCGTCTCGGAACACACCTGCTGTATAATCCACTTGAGTCGCGCATCAGCGCCGTTCACCAGCACGTCTCGTCGGTACTTCGGGCACCATACAACGTGGTACATACAAGAAAAAACCACGTTTCGATTCGATTTATAGGTAACCTTGTATTCTGACATGTGTATATTATAAAAGTTGAGTATCAGATAATAAACTGTATGCCGCTCACCCCATGTCTAAAGCCAGGGGCTTGCGCGGCAATTTAGGTCACTTCTGGGCGTATTCCGCGCAACTTTCTTGACCTGCCGCATGGATGCGCCTCGCAAAGCGCCTATAAAGCGGCTGCGAAGGCGGCTGGCCTGCCGGTTCACGGTGCGCCGTTTCCCGCTAAACTGGCCGAGTTTTTCATCAAGTTCCTGACGGTCGAGGGAGACCTGGTTGCGGACTTTATGGCCGGGTCGCTGACGGTGCCCGTCATGGCCGAATTGCTGGGGCGTCACTGGATCGCCTCTGATTTGATTTGGGAATATCTAGCCGGCGGCGCCCTGCGTTTTCCGGGGGCAGCACTGACCCCGCAATTTCAAGCATGCGGAGCCTAAGTGTTAATTATTAACGGAGCATGATTGATGCCGAGGTTTACGCAAAAAGCATTGATGCGAGATATTGTGTACGGCGCTATTGGCGACCGGAGAGAATATCTAAATTTGGTTTCCGGCGGCAGTAAAGATGACTTCGCCGAAGCAACACATGAGCTAGAGATGGTCTGCGGTTTGCGCGGAAAAACGCTCCGACGGGCATTACTCAGCAGTCAGTAATATAGGCAACACTTGGGTGCCTGAAGAACGAGCGGATCAGATTCGGCTGTGCGGCCATGTTGGCGAGTTGAAACTGGATGCGATCTTCCAGACGCTCTCCGGCCCGCAACGGCCGGCGGGCATTGCCCGTGCGCTTGGCGTGGCTCCAGACCAGCTCGTCGGGATTGAGTTCGGGGGCATAGCCGGGCAGGAAGTGCAACGTCAACTTGCCCTTTGACTTGGCGACATACGTTTTGACGGCGCGGGTCTTGTGCGCAGGCAGATTATCGAGGATCAGATGCAACGGCTTGCGTCGGCCGCGCATCAGGCGCTGTAGGAAGGTCACGAACAGGTCGCCGTTCAAGCCGCCTTTGTAAGTCGCGAACCAGAACGCCCCCTTGGCACTGACCGCCGAGGCGGCACTGATCCCTTGACGCTGTCCGGGCACCGAGACGACCGGCGTGTGTCCTTTGGCGCCCCATGTCTTGCCATGCACCGAGTCGGCACGAAAACCTGACTCGTCCCAAAAATAGATATCGGCCTTGTCCCGCTTGGCTTGGCGGGCAATCGCCGGATAGGTTTCCCGTTGCCAGCGCTCGATCGCGTCAGGGTCCCTCTGATACGCACGCTGGAGTGGCTTTTGCGCAGTCAAGCCGACCCGCGCCAGCAACGCGCCCACTGAGGCCAAGCTCAGCGAAACGCCCAATCGCTGTGCGATCAGTTCGCGCACGATCTGGCGTGTCCATAAACCGAAGTCGAAGCCATACTGCCGCGGGTTCTTGCCGTTGACCCACCGGAACACTTGCCGTCCTTGGGCATCGGTCAACTTCCGGCGCCGCCCGGGGGCCCGCCGCAACTGCAGGGCCCGCTTGCCTTGGCCGCGCCCGCGCGCCTTCAGCCGTACCTTGTACGCCCAAGTCCGGTGCATCCCGAACGACGCCGAGACCGCTGCCGGCGATTCGCCTTCCACCATCCGCTCCAGCGCCATGAAGCGCATCGCTTCCAGCGTCTCGCGGGTCAATGTCCGTCCATCGTTCTTCATACCCAATTATGACCGAAGTCGACGCCATTTGTTCCCTAATCTACTGACTTATGAGTAAACGATAGTCCCGAGGCACTTTTCTTGGCATGTGTTTGTACTGAAACCTGGTATGAAGGTCTTGCCACTGGTGGCACAGATGAAATTAGCCGTGATGCTGCCAAGAGTTACAAAGCCATCAAAAAATTTCGGCATGTTTATTTTGGGAAAAGTCGATTGGAAATCATGCTGGAGAGGGCGGAGAGTGTTTCTTTATAGATTCGGCACGCAAATAATACGAACTATCAAGTAATTGTCATGTCGAATTTTGCATGGACAAACAAGACGCAAGAAAACTGGATCCGGCGGCGCAATACGAACTGCGCAAGCAGGTTATCCGGGCATGGAAACGCGGGCGCAATCGAGTTCAGATCAGCGAAGAGATTGGTTTGAGCTACGTTGCGGTCTGCAACATCGTCAAGCGCTACCGCGCGAGCGAAGACAAAGGCATCAGCGCACTGGCTCCTGCACGACGAGGGCGTCGCGAAGGAGAATCCCGCACGCTCACGGCAGAACAGGAAACACACCTGCAGCGCCTGATCTGCGAGAAGCGCCCGGAACAGTTAAAGATGGTGTTCGCCTTGTGGAGCCGGGCTGCGGTCATGCAACTGGTCGAGCGCGAATGCGGCATCAAGCTATCCGTACGGGGTGTTGGCAATTACCTCAAGCGCTGGGGATTCACCCCGCAAAAGCCGATCAAGAAGGCTTACGAGCAACGTCCGGAGGCAGTTCAGAACTGGCTGGAAGAGGAATACCCCGCTATCGAGAAACGCGCCAAGACTGAGGGTGCCGAGATTCATTGGGGCGACGAGACGGCGGTGGTGAACACCGATGTACGTGGTCGCAGCTACGCACCGGCTGGAAAAACACCGGTGACTTTTGCGGTGGGCGGCACGCGCCAGAAACTGTCGATGATCGCCACCGTGACCAACCAGGGCAAGACGCGCTGGATGATTATTGATGAGGCGTTCAATGCGGACAGGCTCATCGAATTTTTGGGTGCTTTGATCAAAGACGCGGGACGCAAAGTGTTTTTGATTCTCGACAATCTGCGGGTACACCACAGCAAGGTGGTTAAGGCCTGGGTTGCTGATCGCACAGACAAGATCGAGTTGTTTTACCTGCCCAGCTACAGTCCTGAACTGAACCCGGAGGAGCGGCTCAATGCGGATTTGAAACAAGCGATTTATACAAAAGTGCCGGCGCGCACCAAAGCCAAACTGAAGGCCGCAACCGCCGAATAGAGGCAGACCTTGGAGGGCTCGCCAGAGCGCGTCAAAATGTATTTCCAGGACTCGCGCGTGAAGTATGCCGCTTAATACTATTTGCTGGCCGGATCAATAAGGTTGTGAATTAGTGGAGAACGGAGAACCGATATGCCTGACGAAATGATGCCTATTCAGCCTGTGCGTGATGGTAGATTTGTGTCGAATCGTATCGTCGAAAAGTTGCTGGAGCTGGAGGTTGCGCCGATCGATTTGAACGACATAGCCGCTATGAATTTTTCCCAAGCTGAGCGCGAACAGTTCGCTCAGTTGATTGGGTACTCACTTAGCGGATTTTCAGAGCTTAGCTATGTGAGTGACTAAACCTACGCTGTGGCGTGCAAGGTTGCCGGGGGCAAGAGTGAGTGCGAGTCCCGCAATGAGGCACTGAGAGAGCAGTTGGACGAGATTCGGCGCGGACTGCGAATTGCCGCTGCCGGGGCATTTAGAGTCCAGCCAGACGACTTGGTTGTTTGATTGGATAACGTGGAGCAGGAATGCACATCTTCATATTGCGGTATAAGGACGGCCCGGTTTCGCTCGAACGCGTGGTCGAAGCAACCGGGCGAGGACGACGCGACCCCGCAGAGCTTCTTGCCGATCTGTTGCGAGAAGCTGGTAGGCAGAGATGCGTGTTGAGTTGCGGAATTCCGCGTGGCCAGATCACCGCCATTCAGCGCCTCAACTGAGTGGAAGACGGCATTCGGATGCGAGCAATCGATCCTGCATTGCGCTACATAACTGAGGCGCACACAACTCGCAATGGCAGCTATTTCTTGGTGCGGGTTCCAGGGAAGCCTCAAAAGACGTTTGCTTATAAGTGCAAACAAGGGCGACTGGTCGCATTGGAATCTGCCAAGACGTACCGAAACAGTTTGTTCCATGATGGCAAGGCGCCGCCACAGAAGACGAAGTACGAAGCATCGGCCTCTAACACGAGCGGTTACATAGGGTTGCATCGCGCGCTGCGCTTCAAACGCGGCGCGTGGCAAGTGTACTGGGTCGCAGTGTTTCCACCGTCCACGGGCCAGCCGTACAACAAGGCGTTTATGGTGGGTAGCAGGACAGAGTGTGAAGCGTTCAAGCTTGCCGCTGCAGCGCGCTACGAGCGCTGCGGCGATCTGGTGCAGGTATCGCGAAACCCGAACGCCCCGTGTAGTCCTGGCGTGCCAGTTGAAAAGAGGTTTTGAGCAAATGACTACTTGAAATGGTCTTTTTTTGGTACAGTAGTGACTATCGTAATATGACCATGGTGAGTATATGCAAGAGCAGGTATCGAAGTCGCAGTTCAAAGCGAAGGCCTTGGAGATGTTCCGCCAGGTAGAGTCCAGCGGTAAAGCGGTGGTGGTCACTGATCACGGCAAACCAACCATTGAAGTTCGCCCATATCGCGACACGACTCGGAGCCCGCTGGAGCAGCTGAAGGGCAGCGTCGTTGAGTATGTCGATCCTTTCGAGCCGGTGGGCGATGACGACTGGAATGCCCTCGCATGATCGTACTGGATACGCATGCCTTGCTCTGGTGGGTGAGCGGCGATAAGCAGCTCTCCACGAAGGCGCAAAAGGCCATCGAAAATGAGCAGAGGGGAAATGGCCAGGTAATCGTTTCCGCGATCACCGCTTGGGAGATTGCCATGCTCGCATCCAAGGGGCAGCTGGTGCTGTCGAAAGATGTTGATGACTGGCTGGCGACCGTGGACGCTATCGAGGTCGTGGAGTTTGCCCCGGTGACTCAGGAGCTGGCCGTTCAGTCGGTACGCCTACCCGGCGACTTTCATCCCGACCCGGCGGATCGGATGATCGTCGCATTGGCTCGACACCTATCGGCTTCGCTTGTGACAGCAGACTCAAAAATCCGCGCCTATCGTCACGTTAAGACGATTTGGTAAACACAAGACATCATTGGAGACCGAACGATGAATCTTGCAGAAGTCCTGACCACTCCAGCAGTGAAGAGCGGCGATGCCTGGTTTCGTCCTGTTGCATGGCGTGGCGCCAACTGCGCCTATGCGCTCAAGGACGGACGCACATATCGGGTGCCTATTGATCCGGCCGGCAAATAGTATTACGCGGTATACTTCACGCGCGGGTCCTGGAAATACGTTTTGACGCGCTCTGGCGAGCCCTCCAAGGTCTGCATGTATTCGGCGGTTGCGGCCTTCAGTTTGGCTTTGGTGCGCGCCGGCACTTTTGTATAAATCGCTTGTTTCAAATCCGCATTGAGCCGCTCCTCCGGGTTCAGTTCAGGACTGTAGCTGGGCAGGTAAAACAACTCGATCTTGTCTGTGCGATCAGCAACCCAGGCCTTAACCACCTTGCTGTGGTGTACCCGCAGATTGTCGAGAATCAAAAACACTTTGCGTCCCGCGTCTTTGATCAAAGCACCCAAAAATTCGATGAGCCTGTCCGCATTGAACGCCTCATCAATCATCATCCAGCGCGTCTTGCCCTGGTTGGTCACGGTGGCGATCATCGACAGTTTCTGGCGCGTGCCGCCCACCGCAAAAGTCACAGGTGTTTTGCCAGCCGGCACGTAGCTACGGCCACGCACATCGGTATTGACCACCGCTGTTTCGTCACCCCAATGTACCTCGTCACCTTCTACCTTGACGCGCACCAACTATCCCAATCGCATGACCTCCCATATGCTTACCAAGCCATTAAAGCTCCCATTCACTCCGCACCACCCTATCTTGTTTCATGTTGTCTATCATTGCGCGATTTGTCGAGAGCATGACGTTTTGATCGCATGGTGGCATTCGCCGAGTTGCTCATACCTCAGTATCGCAGTCATGTACTCGGGATGCGCGAGGACAATGTGTTCCCCGAGTAACTGGGTTTTATCTGTTTGAAGACATGGATAACAGTTCGGATAGTGTTGTACCCCGCTCATCTATGTATCTGATCAACATCATGAGCGCGAACAGCGCATTGGACGTACCGGGTATGTCTGAGAACGCATAATGACCGTGATCATCAAAATAAAGGCTGGCGGCGTTTTTGTGTAACGCTCCCCATGCTTCGAAGGCACCTCCACCCACTGCTTCGGCGGTTTCGATATCCGATGGGCGAGGATGGCAAGCTGGATCGAACAAGATTTTGCGGTCAGGATACACTTCGGTTTGCTGACGTGCCAACAGCCAACCTAATGCTTCGGGCGACACGCTACTGCCTTGCTCATCGACTACAGCCAAGCATTCACCGCTGACATCAATGGCCGCTCCGAAATTGCAACCGTTATCCTTCACCACTCGAGCAAGACGTTTTAATTTATTGCGACCGAATGGATTAGGCCCACTGGTCTTAAATCCAGGATCTGACTCAAATCCCAGCGGCCAGACACGGATGCCATTGAGGTGCGAAAGGATTGCGTCTACTTGTACGCCAATCTGACCGTTCCCCGCGTCGAGCGCCAGCTTCATCAGCGCGACTGACCTCACCCACTGGCGAAGGGATGCCGCATAATCTGACAGCATTGGAAGCCGGCACAGTGTCTGGGTGCATTCCGTACTGAGCAAATCCTCCATACGGGACCAGCGGGAGGCGGCTT
Source organism: Acidihalobacter yilgarnensis (assembly GCF_001753245.1). Taxonomy (NCBI): domain Bacteria; kingdom Pseudomonadati; phylum Pseudomonadota; class Gammaproteobacteria; order Chromatiales; family Ectothiorhodospiraceae; genus Acidihalobacter; species Acidihalobacter yilgarnensis. The sequence goes on from NZ_CP017415.1 coordinate 2,138,474, forward strand.
CTGCGATGGGTGCGACCGGCATAGGCTGTGCCTGTTTATGATAGAAGCGCAATCCATTCCAGTCGGGTGACGCATGCCCGCCTGTGATCATCATGCCACCACACAAATTGAGTTCCGAAATCGACCACTCCAAGCAGGGCGTAGTACATTCATCCAGGTGGGTGACGTGATGCCCTCCCGAACGTAAACCGATGCTGACCAGCTCTGCCAGCGACGCGGAACTGGCGCGCGCGTCGTGACCAATGGCGAACATGCCATCGCCTTGCGGCGAAGCAAGGTCGCCATAGGCTCTGGCCAGCACCAACACATCTGCGCAACGCAGTTGCGAACCCACCTCACCCAGAAAGGCGTAGCGCTGAGCCAATGTGTGATAGTGGTCAAGGTTAATATTAATTCCATTCACGGGGAGTCCCCTCTCTTTTGACTCAACTCCCGAGAATTTGCCAAAGTACTGCCGATCCATTACCTGACTTCTATCCGTTGATCACTTTGATGATGGATTATGCCAGCCACCGATAGACAGATGCTCCGCATACCAGAGTTATATCTCTAGACTGGCGAATAACATTGAAGTTCATGTTTGTCCAGCACGGGGAGCGAATCTTCCAGAAATATAGGTTATACGGGGTGAAAAGTGACCGTCCGCGTCGAAGAACGCTATGCCCCCGTCACCAGCCGCCCCCTCCCAGCTCATCGCCCCTGGCTAGATCGGCACGCCCGCGGTACACGGTAACTGAACGAGGTTTTTCCGTTTCGCGCCGTGGTGAGGACAATGATTCTCCGGTTCAATGCTCGGAGAAGAAACGATGTCAGGTATCAGGTGGCAGCGGCGAAGTGCGGAAGGGTGACGAGCGTTGTTGACGCGGTTTGCCCACTGTGGCCAGACGGCCAAGGTATTCTGCCAGCACGCGTCGGTCAGCCCGGCGAGCTTCTAGCGTTGGCGCTCGCACGGGATGGATTGGACCGCACTGAAACTGATGCTCGAAGGCATCGAGCCTGGACGCCAGCGCAAGCGTTGTCGGCTCAATCAATAGTGACCAAAACAGCCGTCAATACGGCCATGCATGTCGATGCTTCGGGTAAAAATACAGGCATGCAAAAAGCGACATCTACCCGCACGGAGGACACGACGGACATCGCGTCATTGAGCGTGCCGCAGATGATCACCCTAGTGCAGTCCGAGGATGCCAAGATCCAGACGCTGAAGCACCAGCTCGACTGGTTTAAACGCCAGTTGTTCGGGGCACCTGGCGCCGCTGCCCGATCCGACCCAGAGCTGTATCTGGGCGAGATGATATCGCCGCCGTCCACGCCGACAGCGCCGCCGTCCCGCACGGTAACTGCCCACACGCGGCGCGTCGCCCAGCGCGACCTGACGACCGACAGCGAGGCGGTACCCTTTTTCGACGAGTCTCGGGTGCCGATCCAGACGATCCATGTGCCCGATGCCGCCACGGCCGGGTTGACGGAAGATCAGTTCGAGGTGATCGGCGAGAAGGTCAGCTACCGCCTGGCACAGCGGCCAGGCAGCTTCGTGGTGCTGAAGTACCTGCGCCCGGTGACCAAGCGCCGCGACACCCAGGTGATCAGCTGCCCGCCGGCACCGATCAGCGTCATCGAGGGTGGCCGCGCCGACGTCAGCTTCGCCGCCGGGCTGCTGGTGGACAAGTTCGTCTATCACCTTCCGCTGTATCGCCTGAACCAGCGGCTGGCCGATAACGGGATCACCGTCAGCCGGCCGTGGTTGACCCAGCTGTCGCAGAAGAACATCGCGCTGCTGGAGCCGATCCACGACGCTCAGTTCGACGTGATTCGCGGCGGCCGGGTGATCGCCATGGACGAGACGCCAATCAAGGCCGGTCGACGCGGCGATGGCAAGATGAAGGTCGAGTATTTCGGGCCGGTGTATGGCGAACACGACGAAGTGTGTTTTCCGTTCTTCCCCTCGCGCGCCCATGCCAACGTAATCAACCTGCTGGGGCTGTCCCCTGCCGAGGGCAGCGTGCTGCTGTCCGATGGCTATGGCGCCTACGCCAGCTACGCGAAGAAGACCGGCCTGACCCACGCCCAATGCTGGGCGCATACACGACGCGGCTTCTTCGAGGCCCAAGCGGCCGCGCCTGAGGGCGCACGCGAGGCGCTGGAACTGTATGTCGTCGAGGAGCAGATCCGCGAAGGCAAGCTGACCGGCGAGAACAAGCGCCTGCATCGGCTGACCCACAGTAAGCCGCAGGTGGAACGGTTCTTCGACTGGATCGATCGCCAGTTCCAAGGTCTGTTGCCCAGCAACCCATTCACCAAGGCACTAGCCTATGCGCGCGAACGCCGACTGGGTCTGGAAGTCTTCCTGACCGATCTGGATGTGCCGATCGACACCAACCATCTGGAACGCGCCCTGCGGGTGATACCGATGGGCCGCAAGAACTGGAATTTTTGCTGGACCGAACTCGGTGCCAAGCACGTCGGCATCGTGCAGAGCCTGATCGTCACTTGCCGTCTGCACGGCATCGACCCCTATACCTATCTGGTCGATGTGTTGCAGAGGGTCGGCCAGCATCCGTCCTCGCGGGTCGCCGAACTCACCCCGCGACAGTGGAAGCAGCACTTCGCCGAGAACCCGCTGCGCTCGGATCTCTACGCTATCGACGCCGGCTAGGCAACAACGCCGCCCAGTTACCGCTGGTGGCATAACAGCCTCTCTGCTGTGCACCATGTGCTGTGACGATTGCCTACTTCGACCGGCTGGAAATCCGCGTCTCATGACCTCGATTTCTCAAACCGCCCGGTGCGAACCCGCATGCCGGCTGGTGCGACAGGGGAATCGTCAGCTTAGCTGATCGCCTCTAAGTCGATTACGGGTTGTCTGTTGACCCACATTCGTGTAAGTATTTGTGCGTGGTGGTCATCTCCCTCTAGCATCGGCCACTGTATTGGTATCTGCCCGCCCATGTGGCGGGCCTTTTTTTTGGGGGGGCATGTGATTTGTGTCACAGAATCACCCCACATAGGATGAGACCATTGTGGATAGCTATCGGCTCGGTAACAATCAATGGATGAACATGGATCTCACCGGGCGTTGTTGCTAGAACGGCTAAAGAGGGCAGAAGCGACATTACGCGAAAAAGAAATTACGTACCTTAAGGCAACGCTGAATAAGTCGTCACAATCAATCAACCCTCAAGGTTGATCAGTTTTGCCCCTGATCAGACGTCTAGATCCCGGTTTTTGCTCTCGGTTTTCACCCTTCTCGCGCCTTGAGGCACGTTGTGGGCCCTCAACGCGCTATCAGGTGGGTACTCGGGTCCGTGATAGGTACAGGTTAGCTAACCCGAGGACCACGAAGCTGCGGTTGGCATTCTTGTCCAAACCCCGGTAGCGCACTTTGCTGAACCCCCACAGCCGCTTCACCACCGCAAAGACGTGCTCGACTCGGGCCCGGATCCGCGATTTGTTGCGGTTACGCGAACGTTCGGCCTCGTCAACTTCGCCACGCTTGCTGATGCGTTGATTGGTAAAGTCCTTCGCCCGAGGGGCATGCGCCCGAATCAGCGCTTTTTGACTGGCGTAGGCACTATCGCCATAGACTCGACGCTCCTCGCCGTGCAGTAGGTCCGCGAGCAGGTGTTTGTCGTGCACGTTGGCGGCGGTGACCGCCGCGCTGTGCACCACGCCGGTACGACTGTCCACACCGATGTGTAGCTTCATACCGAAATACCACTGTTGGCCCTTGCGGGTCTGATGCATGTCGGGATCACGTGTCTTGTGGGCATTCTTGGTCGAGCTCGGCGCACCGATGATCGTGGCGTCGACGATCGTTCCAGTACCGACCTTCAGGCCCCGATCCTGCAGGGTCTGATTGACCTGTGCGAACAACGTCGCACCCAGGTCGTGCTGCTCCAACAGGCGACGAAACTTCAGCAGGGTCGTTCCGTCCGGGACCCGCTCGCGGCCCAGATCAATGCCCACGAATCGCCTCAGCGACGTGCTGTCCAGCAGCGCTTCTTCACACGCCTCGTCAGCCAGGTTGAACCAGTGCTGCACGAAGTACATCCGCAGCATCCGTTCCAGCCCCACCGGTGGACGACCTTTCCCTGCCTTCGGGTAGTGGGGCTCGATCACCGCACACAACGCGGACCACGGCACGAGTTCCTCCATCGTCGATAGAAACACATCACGACGCGTCGCCCGCCGATAGACCTCGAATCCTTCGCCTGAGTCCGCTGCCATCGCCAGTGTCTGCTGTTTCATCGTTACGGTCCCCATTGGTTGTCAGAGCAACTCAATTTTCGCAGAGGTAAGAGACTTTTTCAGCGTTGCCTTAAATTTCCGCCGGTGTAGCCATCGACGGGATTTTTTATGCGCACTAATATCCATTCACACTAATTTTGATAAAAGGACTACCTGGCAATTACCGCGCAACAATACAAAATCATCGAGCCTCCGTTGCCCATTCCGCGCGGCAACGTAAAAATATCGAACTTACAGGTGCTTAACGCAGACCAACCAACAGGGTTACAACCAGAAGCACGCCGGAGACATCCAAATATTCATCGGGCCGTCTGACAATGGCTATCCCGTGGCGATCACTGATCATGAAGAGGCAATCGCCGCTTACATATCTTGTCTGCCCGGTTTTCGGGTAGAAACCGCATTGCCGTATGGACCCTATCCTGCGCAACATCGTCATTTCACAGCAGGCCGTGCCAAGCGGACCTCACTCCCGCCGTTCACGCGCAGGGTCAAGCGTCATGCTGGGCGGTCTCGAAGTACGATGGGTAATTTGTAATGGTTAGCGGATCCCGGAAACAACCGCCGGAAATCAATTACGGGCCTGGCAACTGAACCAGGCCCGCGTGGTCCCGTAAATGTTTAGCTTAATGGCGTATTAACCGTCAATCCTGGCCACTACGAACACCGACAAAGGCTGCCCAGGTGAAAAAGATCATGACGATGGTCAACGTCCCGGTACCTACCGCACCGGTGGTCAGCCCGGTTGAAAGCAGAACACCCGTCCAAATGGCAAGACCAATGATGGTCAGAAGAACGATTACCGTACTCACGAGTGACATCGACGTATCCTCCTTGCAGGTAGATGACGAACCCGCGCCGATGGGTCGACTCGCTCATCGCTAGGGTTCGGCCGTCCTGGCGACCTTGGCGAACTCCGCGCAGGGAAACAGGACTCCAAGGAGTATAGACATCACAAGCTCAAACACGTGGCCACAGGTTTTACGCTACGCATCGAGCCGGTCGTCGATTGACGACCGGCTCGATCAGCCACTTGTGATGCGCGCTTACAGTAAGGCGAAAGAACCGGAACACGTGAGGAATGGCTGGCAGTGCGACGACGAGCTGGCGCGACAGCGGCAGGAGCTGCCATGGGTTCAGATCGACAAGGACTATCGATTCGAGACCGACGAGGGGAGCGCATCGCTGGCTGACCTCTTCCGAGGGCGCTCGCAGCTGCTCGTCTACCACTTCATGTTCGGGCCCGACTACACGGAGGGGTCCGCACAGCTCTGCGATCGCAGATGGCTTCAACGGGTTCGTCACGTACGATGTCATGCTCTGGGGGACGTCTCGGGCGCCGCTCGTAAAGCTGCAGGCGTACCAACGGCGGATGGGCTGACGTTTCCCTTGGGCCTCGTCGGGCGGAAGCGACTTCGCCACAGACTTCGGTGTCGCATACACGGACGAGCAACTGTGGTCCGGGGTGGCCCCAATACAATTTTAGGTAGGTGGCGTGGCCGCCGCTGCCGATCGGCGAAGTGGAGATGCTCACCGAGCTCACGGCGGGAACCGCCACGAACTATTGATCCGGCCACATTTATCCGCGAATCACGCTGCATATTTTACGCGAGCATCCTGGAAATATTTTTTGACGCGTTCAGGCGACTTCTCCAGTGTCCGCATGTGCTCGGTTGTCGCTGCTTTCAGCCTGGCTTTGGTGCGTACCGGAACTTTCGAATAAAGAGCCTGTTTCAAGTCAGCATTAAGCCGCTCTTCCGGGTTCAATTCCGGGCTATAGCTGGGCAGATAGAACAACTCAATCTTGTCTTTATGCGCTTCAACCCAAGCCTTGACCGGCTTGCTGTGGTGTACTCGTAGATTATCCAGAATCAGGAACACTTTCTTTGCTGCGTCCCGGAGCAGTGCTTCCAGAAACTCAATCAGCCTATCCGCGTTGAACGCCTCATCAATAATCATCCAGCGAGTCTTGCCCTGGTTGGTGACGGTGGCGATCATCGATAGTTTCTGGCGTGTGCCGCCCACCGCTAAAGTCACCGGGGTCTTTCCCACCGGCGCGTAGCTGCGACCACGCACATCGGTATTGACCACCGCTGTTTCGTCTCCCCAATGAACCTCGGCACCTTCTGCCTTGGCGCGTTGCTCAATGGCCGGGTATTCGTTGTCCAGCCAAGCCTTCACCGCCTCTGGGGATTGCTCGTAGGCTTTCTTGATCGGCTTTTGCGGAGTAAATCCCCAGCGCTTGAGATGGTTGCCAACACCCCGTACAGATAGCTTGATGCCGCATTCGCGCTCAATCAGCTGCATAACCGCTGCCCGGTTCCACAGCGCAAATTCCATCTTCAGCTGTTCCGGCCGCTTGTCGCAAATGATTTGCCGTACAGCCATTTCTTGCGATCCGCTCAATCTGCGTCCGCTTCCTTGTTTCTTGCCGCGCGCAGCAGGCTTGAGGGCCACCGCCCCCGCAGTTGAATAAGCCGTGATCGCAGCGTTCACGGCATACCAACTCAGGCCGCTATGCTCAACAATTCGCATCACGGGCATTCCCTTGCGGTACAGGCGGATGACTTGCTTGCGTCTCTCGTGCAGTACTTCTCGCGACTGCTTGCGGGCGTCTTCTTTTTCCATGACCAATGAGACACATCACCGCACCTTAAAGTTCACGGATTAATCGTGCCGAGTCTATAGGCGACGTACACACGAGAGACTCCCGGCATGAGTACTTTCGTGCTGAAGGACTGCCTTGTCTACCACACCTACCCGATCTACGTGCACAGGCTGGACGGCCTATCAACGGCCTTGATCCGATGACCTATTTGCGGCAGGCTCTTGCCATGATCGCCACTCATCCGATCAACCGAAACGACGAACTGCTGCCCTGGCAACTGCCATTGCCGTCGGTGCCCGATGCCGCCAAGGAGGTCGCATGAGCAAGATTCAGCGACTGGGCCCGACGGCGCAGCTGCAACTGCGCATCGAACTCGAACACAGCCAGCCATTGATCTGGCGCACGGTCGTGGTACCGAGCAACATCACCCTCGTCAAGCTGCACAGCGTCATCCAAGCGGCGATGGGCTGGTGGGGTGGCCACCTGCATGAGTTCGTGATCGACCATTGCCATTATGGTCAGGTGTTCGACGAGGCTCCATTCCTGGGCATGGAACCTGAACTGGTCGACGAACGGCGCAAGAAACTGATCAACCTGCTGGGTCGAAAACGGCAGTTCGAGTACCTGTACGACTTCGGCGACAACTGGTGGCATAAGCTTCGCGTTGAGGGTGTTCTACCGCTCACAACAACACCTCGGCCCCAAATTCTGTGTCTGGCCGGTGAAATGGCTTGTCCGCCGGAAGACGTGGGCGGACTGGTTGGTTACTTCGAGTTCCTCGCGGCGGCGACCAATCCGCTACACGAAGAACACGAAGCCATGATCGAATGGTGCGGCGGTCACTTCGATCCGACCGACTTCGATATCACGCTAACAAATCAGCGGCTCCAACACATCAAGTGCTGACTGAATAGGGCATAGCTGTCGGACGCTTGCCGGGATTCTCCTTCGCGACGTCCACGTCGTGCAGGAGCCAGTGCGCTGATACCTTTGTCTTCACGCGCGCGGTAGCGCTTTACGATGTTGCAGACCGCGACGTAGCTCAAACCAATCTCTTCGCTGATCTGAACGCGATTACGCTCGCGTTTCCGTGCCCGGATAATCTGCTTGCGCAGTTTTTTATTGCGCCGCCTGCTCCAGTTTTCTTGCGTCTTGTTTGTCCACGCAAGGTTTTTGCATGACACGGTCAATAGTTCACATCATTAGTGTGCTGAATCTATAATTCATCAGTGCCAATGAAGGGTGAGTAGTTACGAGATGCCTTATAATACCGCTATAGAGGAACCCGCACTTGGCTGATGAGGAAAGCACCATGCCGACGATGCTTGTGGTGAAACGTGTCTATGCGCCAGTAGCCGAAGACGACGGGTTTCGCGTGCTCGTTGATCGACTATGGCCGCGAGGCCTGAGCAAGGCCGCTGCGCGCATCGACTTGTGGGCGAAGGATGTGGCACCGAGTGACGCCTTGCGCCAGTGGTTCGGACACGACCCAGCAAAGTGGGACGTGTTCCAACACCGTTATTCTGCTGAACTGGCGAAAAACGTCGACGCAATGGCAGCACTTCGAAGCGAACTTTCCGCGCACGTGCGCGGTGCTACGCTACTGTACGCCGCGCACGACGAACAACATAACAACGCCGTCGTGCTGTTGCGCTACCTGCAAGCACAACACGCGTGACCCTGCTGATCAAGATCACGAGGCGCGCGACGTTTCGGTTTGATCTCACCGTCTGAGCGTGACACCACAGCAGAGCCATTGATCCCGAACGACCATGCCCCAGCATTTGATCGACGCGCTGACTCATGAACATCAAGCGATGTTGCAGGCAATGCAACGCCTGCGTCTGGCATTGCTCGACGGCGACATCAATTCCGCGCACGAGGCACGCGACGTCTTGCAGCGACTGCACGTCGCGCACATCGCCGCCGAGGAAACCGAACTGATTCCGCAGTTGCCGGCTGCCGCGCGTTGGCAGGCCAAGGTTTACCTAGCCGAGCACGCCAAGCTCGCTGCGATGATCGAACAGTGGCACGAACGTCTGCAACAGCACGGCGCACATATCGACTCGTCCGTGCTGCGCCTAGCCCTGCTCGACGCTTCGCTGCCACTGCAACACCTACTCGAACACCATTTCGAGCGGGAGGAGAAAGGCTTGTTCCTCGAAACCGCGACTTGAAGCTGCACGTGACGGCCAGAACCATTTACGCCACCTGCTAGGGCTGGCCGACAAACTCGCGCAGCGCCGGGTTCAGGCCATCGGCCAAACTTGCCGAGTCAAGCTCGGCATAGAAGGCGCGGCGCGCACGCTCAAGCCTAAGGCGCAGGGCGCAAAATCTGGGGAGCAAACAATGCCCGCCATCGTCACGAAAACATTCAGCGAGTGCCGATTCATCCTCTAGCCAATCGAACACCTCACTCAGGCGAATCACCGACGCTTCCTTGGCCAGCTTCACCCCGCCGCCCGCACCGCGCGTGGTCAGCATATAGCCGCCGGCAGCCAGTCGTCGCAGTACCTTAACGAGATGATCGCGCGAAAATGTCGAGCTTGCCCGCAATCTCCACGCTCGACCAGGTCTCACGATCGCTACCGGCCAATACCAGCAAGGCGGGCAGGCCGAAGTCGGAAAAAGAAGTCAGTCGCATGGCTCGCTCCGAAGAGGTAATTGCAAATACCAGTCATGAATCCGATAGTGATATTCATCATATCCGTTTGCTTCACATTTCTACTTTTTTCGCCGTTTCCGATCAGGAGATTCCGACACACACAGTGCTCAGCCCCGAGCCAGATCAACCAGCAATGTGAGTGTTTCGTCGGTGATCCGGTTTTTGGAAAAGTCCAAATAAAGCCCGGCCGCTTCGACCTGCAGGCGTTCTCCGCGCTGGGGATCATCGGCGAAAAACTGGCGCAGGTGCCGCGCACTCATGCTGCGGTGATGATCGACAAGTGCCTGCCACGCGGGAAGTTGAATCAGTGTTAGTGTCGATGGGTTCGGCAAGCGGGACGATGCGGAAGATGCTGTGCGAATCATGACGCGCTGCTCCTCGCAAGATGCGCTGCTTTGGTGCCGATCGCTTGCAAGAGTTGACGCCACGACGCGACAAACGCCTCAGCACCTTCACGCTGCAGGCGCTCGGCCAGGACATCAATGTCGATGCCCTGGCGGTCGAAGTCCGCAAGCACGGCGCCTGCCTCGCCTCCATCCATTGGCAGCACCTGCTTGGCTTGGCCGTGGTCGGCAAAGGCGAGTAATGTTTTTTCTGGAATGGTATTGATGGTATGCGGTGCGGCCAACGCCTCGACATACAAGGTGTCAGACGCCTGCGGGTCTTTCGTGCCGGTGCTGGCCCACAGCACGCGCTGTGCGCTGGCGCCAGCCGCAGCCAGCGTCTGCCAACGGGACGACGCGAGTAAGTCACAATAGGCCTGGTAGGTCTGCATGGCCACAGCAATGCCGAGACGATTGCGCGATTGCGGTGAAACGGTGTCTTTCACCGCAACATCCCAACGGCTGATGAAAAGCGATGCGACCGAGCCGACATTCGCATCGAGCCCGGCCTCGATGCGCCGCTCGATGCCGCGCAAATAGGCCTCGGCCGCAGCCAGGTATTGTTTGCACGAAAACAGCAGCGTGACATTCACGGGAACGCCGGCAAAGATAGACGCTTCAATCGCCACCAAGCCTTCGGTGGTGCCCGGAATTTTGATGAACAGGTTGGGCCGATTGGCACGCGCATGCAGTTCTGCCGCTTCCTTGAGGGTTTTCGCGGCGTCATGGGCCAGCAGTGGAGACACCTCCAGCGAGACCCAGCCATCCACCCCGGCGCTGGCGTCGAAGGTGGGGCGGAATAAATCGGCCGCCTGGCTCAGGTCTTCCAGCGCCAAATCGAAAAACAGGCTTTCGTCCGATTTGTCATTGTCCGACTGACTGCGAATTGCGGCGTCGTAGGCGGTGGAGTGTCCGATGGCATGCTCGAAAATGGTTGGGTTCTAGGTCAGGCCCGTCACCTGTAAATCGCGTATATAGCCGGCCAGGATGCCGCTGGTGAGTAGCTCCCGCGTAATATTGTCGAGCCAAATGCTTTGGCCGAGATCGTGCAACTTTTGGGTCGAGTTCATGGCGATTCCTGTGTTGAACGACGGGCTGATTTTTGCCCCAGCAACGTGGGGAAATCGATGGCCAGCAAATCACCGATACAATCGATGCTATCGCGAACAGACTGTCTCTCTGGAGGGGCGCGGTACACCCTGTGTACTCGACGGACACAATACATCTGCACGGCGCAACCGAGATCCAACTTCGTTCAGAATAACAGAGCGTCGCATCAACCCATGAGGTCGATCAGTATTTTGGTTACAATTTTTCATATGCATCACACCTCTTAGAGACCCTCTCGAAAAGTCGTTGGTTTTGTTTATTGATTTCCGACCTCAATTGGATTGTTACAATATTTCCATTCGATTATGGGTTATGCCAAGTACCGTTTTTTTTGATCAGTGCATCGGCCTGCGCTGGACCCCAGCTGCCAGGTGAATATGGATAGATATGGTCATGCACCTTGAGAATAGGTTCAACGACCGCCCATGCCGCTTCGACTGCATCTTCACGAGTAAAAAGCGCCCCATCACCTGCCATAGCATCGCTTAATAATCGTTCATAAGGTTTCTCCTCTCCCGACTGTTCTTCGAGTAGATATAGTTCACGTTGATCACCGACGAATTCCTTACCTGCTCGCTTGACGCGAGCAGCGAGGGCGACAGCAGAATTAGGAGACAATCGAAAACGCAGATAGTTGGCACGGATCCCTTTTTGTACGGAATCATCAAAAAGCATCTGCGGCGGTGGATACAATTCCACGAGTACCTCAGCCGCTGTAGTGCCGAGCTTTTTGCCAGAGCGGAGGTACCATGGCACCCCACTCCAACGCCAGGAATCGATGTACAGTTTCAACGCACAAAATGTTTCAACATCAGAATTTGGCGATACGTCTGGCTCATTTCGATAACCTACATACTGGCCTCGTATAATATCCTTCCGTTGCAAGGGCCGCATCGCTTGCAATATTTTTGCTTTCTCGTTATGAACTGCACCAAAACCTTGATAAGCAGGAGGCTCCATAGCCAACAGGGCTACTATCTGGAAAAGATGATTTTGTATAACATCGCGCAGACAACCTGTGTCTTCATAAAATGCGCCACGACCATCGACTCCGAATTCTTCGGCTAGCGTGATCTGAACGCTTGCCACATAGTTGCGATTCCAGATGGGTTCAAGAAATGAATTTGCAAAGCGAAAATAAAGGATGTTCATGATCGCTTCTTTTCCCAGATAGTGATCTATTCGAAAGATCGAATCTTCGGGGAAAACTGCACGCACAGTACGATTGAGTGATTGTGCCGAAGCCAGATCGTGGCCAAATGGTTTTTCAATGATGATGCGTGCACGCGTCGCCAGACCACACGCATCAAGTCCTTCAATCACCGTAGAAAATAGAGCAGGCGGAATCGCAAGATAATGTGTTGGTTGCTGGGCGTGGCCGATTACTCGTTTAAGTGTAGTGAATGTTTCCGGATTCGAATAGTCACCGCTCACATATTCTAGCAATAAAAGAAATTTCTCGAGCGTTTCCAGGTCCGTGTTTTCAACAGCTTGGGTTATACTGGCCTTCGCTCGATCACGCAATTGCGTCACACCCCATTTAGATGAGGCGACACCGATAACCGGGATATTAAGGCGATCATTCAAAAATAACGCAAAAAGCGCTGGAAAAATCATTTTATACGCGAGATCTCCGGTTGCGCCGAAAACCACCAGGACATCGGACAACTGCTTTGAGTGCAATTTACTAGCCATCTCAGCTCTCCGATTATGTTTCATTGTGCCCGCCAAACTGCTTTCGCATCGCGGACAAGACACGATTGGCGTAATCCGCCCCATTTCGTGAAGCAAACCTCTCAAATAGTGCGGCGCTAATAACAGGTATTGGCACACCTTCGTCTATCGCAGCCAATGCAGTCCACCGGCCCTCACCTGAATCTGATACGCGTCCTGAATATCCGTTAAGCTCTGCATTTTCGACCAAAGCAGCTGCAGTTAAATCAAGCAGCCACGAAGCCACTACACTGCCACGCCTCCAAACCTCTGTTATTTCCGGAAGATTAAAATCATACTGATAATATTCCGGATTAGGCATCGGTGTTGTTTCGGCATCATTTTCCTGCGCATGCCTACCAGCATTCGCATTCCGTAATATATTTAAACCCTCGGCACAAGCCGCCATTAATCCATATTCAATGCCATTGTGAACCATCTTGACGAAATGACCAGCACCTGCTGGCCCGCAATGGAGATAACCTTGTTCGGATGGATCAGGTGGCCCCACTCTTCCGAGAGTGCGTGATGCCGAACCCACACCAGGCGCAATACTTTCGAAGATAGGTGTCAGAAGTTGCACGATCGAGGCTTCTCCGCCGATCATCAGACAGTATCCACGTTCCAGCCCAAACACACCGCCACTGGTACCGCAATCAATGTAATGTATCTCTTTTGATTTGAGCATTTCCGCGCGCAAAAGATCATCCCGATAATAGCTGTTTCCGCCGTCGATTATGATGTCGCCGGCACACAGATGTTCAGCTAATTCTTCAACACTTTTTTGCGTTACGCTAGCAGGCACCATTAGCCAGATGATCCGTGGCCCCGAAAGTTTTTCAGCTAGGTCTTCAAGCGAATCGGCACCTATAATCCCAGGCCCATGGAGATCCTTTACAACGTCTTCATTTACATCATAGACTACACATTGGTGGCCATCTTTGACAAGACGTCGCACCAGATTTGCACCCATGCGTCCTAATCCGACCATTCCGATTTGCATTCCCTATCTCCTCAACTTATTTATCCAGATATTGCTCTATGACACAAGGCTATAATTTACTCTTGATTAACAGGCATTAAAACCAATACCTAATAGATAGCGTAATAGATAACCCGTTGCCATAAATCTCTTTATGAGAACGACATATGCTTTAATTCTCGAGAGACACGACGCTCTTTATTTCGTCCTTTCATCGAATACCGGGTTTATGTCTAAAAAAATCGATTACCTTCATTTCTGATATGCTATTCTCCAATGGTTCCATTCTGGATGAGAACCATCTCTATGGGCATCCGATGCATCATCGTGACCATAGAATATGAGGTTCTTCAAGTGGCACTTCAGCCAACGGATGTGCAGGTCTCACACGTACGGTATAGTCATTGCTCGGACGAGTTGTCGTCAATGACACCCGATAGCGGAAACCGTTAACCGCTCCAGCCAGGGTTTGCACGCGCTCCATCCAATAACATTCCGATGCCCCATTCGCCCCTATACCATCAGCATACAGCTCCACGGCAATATCATCAGGTGGCAAACCATCGAGAAATATTTGCGCATTGGCAATCATCCCGTTGTCCTGTTTCTGACATTCAAGATCGCCGATACGCACAGCCGACCAATGTGCTGCAACACGTGCCGACCACTTACGCAAGTCGCATGCACCGCGGCCATTATTTGCAATCCGCCTCGAGAATGCTTCCGCACGGGGTAAATAATAGTTCTCAACATATTCACGCAGCATGCGATTGGTCGAATAGGCAGGCGTAAGTCGCGCCATACTAGCGCGCACACGCGACACCCACCGTGAGGGTATCCCATCGTCATTGCGCTCATAGAATTCAGGAACAATGGATGTTTCAAGTAGCTGGTATAGGGCATCGGCCTCCTCGAAATCCCAGGCTGGATCAATCCCATGCTCGTTACCATCGCCTAACGCCCACCCGACTTCTGGACTGTAGGCCTCTGCCCACCAACCATCCAACTCGGAGATGTTAAGCCCACCGTTAACCAGTATCTTCATGCCGCTGGTGCCACTGGCTTCCCAGGGTCGACGTGGTGTATTGATCCATGCATCAACACCTTGTACCAAATCGGACGCCACTGCCATATCGTAGTCTTCGATAAAGACCACTCGACCTTGTATATCCGCTCGGGCAATGAACTCGATCCACTGGCGAATCATGTCTTGCCCATCAAGATCACGCGGATGCGCTTTGCCTGACAATACCAATTGAACTGGGTGTCGTTGATTACACAATAGACGTGCCAGACGCTCAGGTTGCACCAATAATAAATTTGGACGTTTATAACCGGTGAATCGTCTTGCAAAACCGAGTGTAAGCGCATTGGGATCGAATAGAAGACTACATTCTTCGATCCGGCGTTCCGATTCAGCACGTCCAGCACGCTGGTGTGCGGCATGCACACGGACTGTACTGATCAACCGTTGACGTTGTCGGGTGCGAAAATCCCACAGGGTGGTGTCATCAAGTGTAGTGATTGCGACTTCGATGCCATCCAAGCTGGATATCCATCGATTCTCTCCACAAGCTTTTGTCCACAGGTCATCGGCCTCAGCAGAATCCCAGCTAGGGGTATGTACACCATTGGTCACATGCCCAACCGGAATCTCAGCTAGAGGCCATCGTGGGAAAAGAGGGGCGAACAACTCTCGGGAAACAATACCATGCAAGCGTGATACACCGTTGATTGCTCCGCTTGCCCGCAAAGCGAGAAACGCCATGTTAAACAATTCACGCTCATCACCTAAATGAGTACGCCCCAAGTCGAGTAACGCCTCAATATCGACCATCCACTGCTTGGCGAAGCTATTGAAATATTTACGAATGAGCGCAGACGGAAACTGGTCGAATGCCGCAACCACCGGGGTATGCGTGGTAAACAGATTACCTGCGCGTGTCGCTTGTAATGCCGTGATAAAATCAAGATCATGTTGCCGTGCACATTGTGCCGCCCGTTGCAGTACCGCGAATGCCGCATGACCTTCATTAAGATGACTGACTGTGGGAGTAAGTCCTAGTGCGTCTAGCATCCGCCAGCCGCCGATTCCTAAAACGATTTCCTGCTGTAAACGCGTTTCCTCATCTCCGCCATAAAGTTCCCCAGTAATGCCGCGATCACGGGGATGATTGCTCATGCCGTTGGCATCGAGCAATAATAGACGTACTCGACCAACGCGTGCTTCCCAACAACGCAAGCGGAGCATACGCCCAGGAAATTCGACATTAACATGCAACCAACTGCCGTCACTCTTTCGTACAGGAAGTACCGGCAACATGGCAGGATTGTTATAAGGAAAATAAGCCTGTTGCTGACCTTTGACGTTGATCATTTGTCGGAAATAACCTTGCTGATAAAGCAGACCGACCCCCACCATCGGCACACCAAGATCGCTGGCGGTCTTGAGCATATCGCCAGCTAAAATACCGAGTCCACCAGAATAAATTGGTAGCGCCTCACTCAACCCAAATTCCATGCTGAAATACGCGACCAAGTCGAGCTCGCGAGTATCATCCTGCTCACTAAACCAAGTGGGCGCATTCAAACTTTCATCGCGGGCCCGAACTTGACCTCTGAGTTTGTCGAGAAAATCGTTATCGCGTGCGAGCGCTTCCAAATGGTCGCGAGAAGTGTTCTCCAGTATCAACCAAGGATTACCGGTAGCCTCCCACAGCTCTTGATCAATCCGTTTCCAGAGAGTATCTGAGGCATGACTCCAGCTCCAGCGCAGGTCCAAGGCCAAATCACCCAGGGATTCCAGGCCCGCTGGCAATTCTCGCGCGAAGTAGTGTTGCATATGGACCATGTGAAGCTGTCCTCTCGAGAAAGTGGATAAGGGGAAGGCATCAACTGCGGTTTATCACACCTGTCGGAGCAGGATCATTTGCAAGGTTGATTATTTTCGGTGAGCGCAGGTTCCAGGCCAACAACGCCGCCTCGCCATGCAAACGTCCAAGTAAGCCAATTGCACCCGAGTCGAGCCCTAGCCGGGCACCCAGGCGGATATCATGACCCAACCAGCGTGCCGCCAGTGAACGCAGCACGTGTCCGTGAGCGAAAGCTAGCACTGGTTTGCAATCCTGGTCCCTAATGCGTGTGATCAGTTGATCTACACGTTTGGCAACCGCCATCGGACTCTCGCCGCCGGCACCAGCGCCCCCCCCAACAAAGACCGTCCAACCTGGGGAATCAAGGTGAATTTCCGGGGTCGTCAGGCCCTCATAGTCACCGTAGTCCCACTCCTGCAATTCCGGCACCACTTCGGCTTCGGCATAACCGCAAATGGCAGCAGTCTCGCGGGCACGGCGCAAGGGACTGGTCCAGACCGCCGCAGGCGACCATTGTGCAAGCCAAGGCTGCAGACGTTCTGCCTCAATACGACCGGCCGCAGTCAGCCCGAGATCGGTATGCGATGTATGCTGACCACTGACGCTCCAGGGCGTCGCGCCGTGTCGCACGACAATGAGGTCGAGTTCTTCCATTGAATAGATACTCCGCATACCCCGAGTGATACGTTGGACTGATGAACCGCATTGAGGTTCATGTTTGTCCTGCACCGAAGGCGTATCTATAGGAAATAGGCGCTGTACAGGGTGACGGTTTGGCGTGCCTCAAGTAACATGAAAAGAAGGTCTCCGGCTGAAAAATCCGACTGGATTGATCAACGCGAATCGATACGCTTAACAAGTATCATTACCTGAATGCTAATCACTCAGAAGGCATCAGCGCATTGCCGTCGCCACTGAGATGGTCTGCATCTACCATCATAAGGAAATTTGGATATGCCCTCGCTACGATTGAACCTTCATCCACTACAGCCTGCCACGCGTGTGGAGCAGAAACATTCAGATCATCCTCAACACATCAGAGGCGAGAGTCCAGCGATTGATGTAATGACCGATCTACAGCATGTCCGTGCGGTCACCACAATCACCGGAGCGTCACTTAGTAACGCACACCAACGCATGATCCATACGGGTGTGCGTTTATTGTTCGTGCTCGACAGGGAGGGGTGCGTGGCCGGTCTAATTAGCGCGCGCGACCTAATGGGTGAGCAACCCATGTTGGCGGCAGTCCGTGAGCATTTATCTTACGATCAACTGCATGTAGAACACATCATGACGCCCGCCAGTGCCATTCAAGTGTTGGATTTTACAGAGGTCTTACGCGCCCAGGTTTCAGACGTCATCCAGACATTACGCGAACATGACCGCCAGCATGCCCTTGTCGTCGAGTACCATACAGACGGGGAGCAAAGAATACGTGGTATTTTCTCGCTCAGTCAGATCAGTCGTCTGCTCGGTATTCCGCTTTCCCCGTCGGGCATCGCACAAAACGTCGCAGAGCTAGACCATATACTCAACCATTGAGCCAAGAGAAACGGGACGCCCCCACACACCGAATATCAAAAAAGGATGCCAGTCTCGTAT
Source organism: Acidihalobacter yilgarnensis (assembly GCF_001753245.1). Classification (NCBI taxonomy): domain Bacteria; kingdom Pseudomonadati; phylum Pseudomonadota; class Gammaproteobacteria; order Chromatiales; family Ectothiorhodospiraceae; genus Acidihalobacter; species Acidihalobacter yilgarnensis. The sequence goes on from NZ_CP017415.1 coordinate 2,156,658, forward strand.
GCCCCCTGAATACAATCTGTTTCAGTTTGATTACCAGCGATCACACCCCATTGCCATGAGGGAAATTGATCAGCGTCGCAAGTTGCCATGCGAGCAGAAAACATCTCGTATATTCTGGATGATGACCATGGTCCGGTGATGGTTGACGCGATAGTAATGTCGCACACCAAGGCGACGTCGTACCATAACCCTACTCCGAAGCAGAATATTCAGATGTTGTGAGACATTGGTTTGCGTGGTGTTGAGTAACAAGACTAGCTCATTTACGCACAGCTCACTATCTCCCACTGTGCATAATAGTCGCAGACGCAACGGATGCCCCATCGCTTTCAATACTGCGGCAACAAGCTCTAAATCCTCAGCATGATCGAGTATTGCATGCTGCACATCAGGCAAGATGCGCGCCTGGCCAATTATAATACTACGAATCATTATTTTTACCGCCGATAGTAGATGAATGTCTATATTGTCGCGATCATTGGCCACATGAAGTCACAATTCTCATCACAAATTAGCGCGTAGCGGTATTTTAGGCAGAACTCCTGGCAAGGCTGAATGAATGCCGGAATTTAATGGGCATCGATTCTCTTACAATCTCGCAAGCTCATCGCGTATCCGGCGTGGTGTAAGCGGCTAAATCCATACCTTTATTGGCTAGGGGTTCATCTTGCGCTGAAGCCATTTCCCACCATTTCATGGCTTTTGCGATATCCTTCTTCACCCCGACGCCCTTGTAGTACAAGGTGCCAAGATTATATTCAGCATCCGGGTTTCCTTGCAGGGCTGATTTGTGCCACCACTCGACAGTATTCTCGATGTTTTTAACGAATCCATGTCCCTTGTAATATAGGACACCCAAATTATATTCCGCTCTGGGGTCATTACCTTTGGCCGCCATTCGCCACCAGCTGATGGCATTCGGGAGGCTTTTTATCAGTCCATTGCCCTCATAATAGGATAGCGCAAGATTGTATTCTGCTTTTGTGCTACCTCGCTTGGCCGCCATTTCATACCAATGAATTGCCTTCACATGGTCCTGCATCACACCCCAACCAAGATCATAATAAATCGCCAGATTGTATTGTGCGGTCACATTGCCCGATTCCGCAGACTGTCTGTACCAGCGGGCTGATTCTGCATAATTGATCGGCACACCCTCGCCGTTGTAAAAGGCGAGTCCAAGACTGAGCGACGCTCTCGAGTCGCCCTCGCCAGCGGCTTTTTTGTACCAATATATTGATTTACTGGGTGATTTTTTAAGCGAGTAGTATACACCAAGCCATTATTGTGCAGCTGAGTCACCTTTTTTCGCATAGTTGGATAATTCAGAAAGCATCTGCTGATTGCCAACGGCCGCGTTAGCGGCCAAACTCTCCGCCCGCTGCTGTGTCAAGGCCAGCGCTTGTGTGCTGAATAAAGTCAATCCAACTGACAATGCAATTATCGTTACGTTTCTGCTTGGCATAATCGATTCCTCTTAGCAGCTAGTTGCGAAACTCAAAATTTGATTGATAAATTGCCCTGCTTTCCAAAAGATACCGTTTTCGACCTGCCAGGTCGAGATGCGTTTGCGGACCCAATAACGAAAAACCTGACCGCGACGTGTTCCGGTGCTCCTTTAGCCAAGCCCTCACGCGTGGTGTAAATCGAGGGCATCGCATTGATGCGAAAACCGTTACTTCAGGCAACGCTGTATAAGTCTTCACAAGCAATCAACCTCAAGGTTCATCAGTTTTGCCTCTGGTCAGACGTCTAGAACCCGTGCGGCCAAGTGTTCAATTCCATGATCACTTCCGACCCATTGAAATAGATGGCGCAAGGCAACCATCCGGTCACCTTTGGAAATGCTGGCGTCATGCAGTCGACGATGCCAGGCATCGACCTCGTCACCCTCATTGACATCTAGCGTGGTGAAGACCGTCTTACCCGGACAGTTGTCGTAGGTAATCGTAGACATGGATTTACCGGGCAGATGCTGAAACAAAAGTGCCAGCAGTCCCAATCGGCTAGTTGGTAATGTGGGTTTAGACGGAAGACGAAAATGTGTCACCCAGTCAGGCAAGTCCTCGATCGGCATGGGTCTAGCAATTGCAAAGCCCTGCCCCAGAGGGATTCTCAGCCATTGTGCGACTTCGATAAGATCTGGCGTCTCCAACCCCTCTACGACCAGTGCCTGGTCTAGATCATCAGCCAGCCGGATTAAAGTCGACAACAATATCAACGTCGACAAAGGATCTGCAGTCATGCGTCGCACCACGTTCTGGTCGATCTTGAGGACATCAAAAGGCTCCTGGATCAGTCGTAGCAAACTACCGTAACCGCCACCGAGATCATCTAAAGCCAGTTCGACACCCAATTCGCGGAGTGATTTCAATGTTTCGTGTGCACGACACGGATCAACCTCCTCCGTTTCCAACACTTCAAACGCGATTCGGTGGCGAAGTGCATCGTAGACGTCGAGAACCTTGGTAAGGCGGGCAACAAGGTCCGATTCTAGCAAGCATGAAGGTGGCAGGTTGACCGTGACTTGGAGTGTCGGAAAGCAATGATTGATCCTCTTCAATGCTGCCAGCGCCTGTTGCAACGTCAACCAAAAGAGCCGATAGCGCTCAGCCGCGCCTAGAATAGGGAGGAATTCACCGGGTAACAGTGGCTCGCCATTTTCCAGATTCAATCGGGCCAGCGCTTCGATCTTGACCATCTGGCCTGTGCGCAGGTCGATGACCGGCTGGAAATAGAGCATCAATCCCTCGCCAAACAAGCGCTGACGTAGATGTGTCTGTTCTTTATGCGTGAGCAGTGGAATAGATCCGGTCTTCGGGGATGAGTTTGGCATCAACAGCAGGTGTTCCGCGATTGTCTGCAACTGGTGCACGAATGCTTGGGCATCTTCGTGCGTGAACTGGTGCGGATAGGCGCCGTAGAGCGCGAGCACCATCAACACATGGCCCTGTGCGTCACGCAGGGGCATCGCCACAGCGGAGCGCACGTCCAATGCCAACTGCATATCCCGCCACAAGGTCATGCCGGCGTCTTTTTCCACATGATCGACGGTTTCAATACGCAAGGAATGCCAAGCGCGAGTGACGACCCCTTTCCCGCGAGGGTGCCCGGACACGAGCCCAACCCGGTAGGTAGGCTCGGACAATTGCACGCGCCCCCGCGCAGCCGCAGGCCCTTCAGCCTCCACGATGTCAAAAAATCCTTCCGCATCGGGGCGATACAAGACGACGGCCCTGATACCAAATAGCGCTCCCAGTTGACTGATCAGCGCGTGCAAATTGTCCATGGCTCCTAGAGCTGCGTTGGCTACAAAGGACAGTACGTCCCGAAGGGCAAGCCGCGCTTGATTCATGGCATCAACTTGGTTCTGAATATCCAAACCCAGGCGTGCATCGATAATATTGAGCAAAGACAGCGCCGCGCGGGCATCAACCGTGAGGTTCAGGTGCGAACCGAGTAAATCTCGGTACGCAGCGTTAGCGCGCAGTAATAGCGCAGCATCGACGCCAGTGAGAAAGTGGATGCGTCCGAGCCGTTCGGACACCGTTTGGAGCTCGTTGCGCTGCAGACTCGGGGTCGCGAGAAAACGCAGGTGCCCGGCCTGGGCTTGCTTGAGCTGGACCATCTCGGTGTCGGTCACGGAGGCCAGAATTGGGGCAATCAAATCATCCTGAACAAGCTGTTGATAGAACGCTTCAACAAAGCCATCGAGCCACGGTCCGAGTGCATTTTGATATCGGTCTAGCAAATGAGCAGCCGACGCCGAGAAGGGATTGATGGGGCTGAACTCAGGCTTTGGCGCTTGCGCCGCCCTCCCCAACGTCTGCCACCAGGAGCCCCCTGACTGACGATCTTTGGCCTGATAGAGTGCGGCATCCGCTTCGCGCAACAACGTGTCGCCTTGCCGACCGACACTGGACAGTGCGACCCCGGCCGATATATTGATGCGAATACTCGCGCCCTCGCATTCGAACGGCAATTCCACCACGCGGTGTAGCCGCTCCATGCTACGGGATAGATTATCCTGAAAGTCGTTGCCATCGAGATATTCGAGTACGAGGACGAACTCATCACCGCCCAGGCGAGCGATGAAGTCGCTCTCACGCAGGATTTTTCTCAGGCGTGTGGCCAGTTCAATCAGTAAGAGATCGCCGACGGCGTGACCGTAGCGGTCGTTGACCGGTTTGAACCCATCCAGATCCAGCATGACGATGGCATAAGGTCGTTTCAGACGCGTCGAGCGCATCTCGACTTCGCGCAGACGCTCCTCCAGTGACAGGCGATTGGGCAGATCAGTGAGATAATCACTGCGGGCGGCATGTGCTTCTTTCTGTTTCAATGCAACCAGGTGTTGCCTGAGGTCGATTTGATCCAACCCATGGCCAAGCAATGCGGCTATTCGTTGGCACAAGGCCTCAATGTCGCCATCAAAAACCTGTGGTTGATCGGCCGCAAATACCAAAATCGCCCAGGAGACACCGGCTCGCATAATGGGGGTGGCCAGAGTGGCAATCCAGTGATGGTGTATGGCCCAGTTCTCCCAGGGCGTGCCATGCACGGCTGCAAGGTTGTCGTTGTCGCAGAGAGATCGGCCCTCGCGCCACGCGCGTGCGATCAACGAACGTTCGTCAACCAAGGGCAACAGGGTCTCAATTTGGCGGCTGCCAGGACCCGCTGCCGCCAAATTGCGCCAGCCATCCTGGGTTGGCTGGACAATCATCACAGCGCAAAAGGGTGTGTCGTGTACGAGCGTTTTGCAGGTATCCTGAAGTAATTCATACTCGGTGTCTGCTCGCAACACGAGGTCATCTTCTTCCACCAGTGCCCGGTAAATCTCGAGTTTTCGCGTTAGCTGACGTTGCAGGTTATGGCGGTGTTCGAGGTTCGCCGCATGCTCCAGTACAATGGCCGTCGCAGTCGCAGCGGTTTGCAACAGTTGACGATGAAAGTCAGCCGGATGACGAGGTTCAAAACTCGACAGTGCAAAGCTACCGACGATTGATCCGTTGCGGTCAACTATCGGGTGCGACCAGCAGGCAAGCACGCCATAATGATTGGTCAGTGGCAGGAGATTAAGCCAACGATCATCGGTGAGGGCATTGGTGATGAACTGCGCCTGACCCGAGCTTACGGCATGGCCGCATGAACCGGCCTGTGTACCCGGCAGCAAACCTTCCAGATCGGCGCGCGCGCCCATTGGCACATCGGGTGCGGCGGCGATGTGCAATCGTCCATCTTTTCCCAGCACCATGATGCTGGCAACCGAGCGCGACAGACACTTCTGGGTAAGGCGACAAATCTGATCAAGCAGTTGTTGGGGAGGCTCATGGGCTAGCGTCGCCTCAAGAATGCAACTTTGCAGTGTCAGTAAAGATTCTTCTGGAGAAGGAGCCTTGGCCGTCATAAGCGTGTGCCGTGTAAAGTCGTGAAATATCCGGGTTGCGACAGCGGTCGATAGGCAACATCGAAGTGCTGCGCCAAACTTGCCAGGGGTTTGTCTAGCCTCCACAACTGTGCGCCCGGCTTCACCCGTATGGAAGCGAGCAGCATAATATTTTCCAGCCTGCATACGAGCCCGCACAGCCTTTTCCGCTCAATGAACGCTCGCGCTTCGATCTGGCTCGCCTGGTTGTAAGGCAGCAGGAGACCAATGGTGTTAAGCATCTGGGCACGCTTTTGGCAGCGTTCCGCAGGCCAGCTTAGCCGAGGCCATCGTGGACGGGATCCGTCCCGGTTTGGCAGTGGCCGCGCCGCTGACGCCGCCAATATTTCGCGGGGTGCTGCGACGACCTTTGATCAATGCGCACATCTCGAGCATCAGTTGACCGGCATCCCTTGTCGCGGGTGCTGGCAGGCATCGCCAGGGTGGAAGACAGCATTATACTTGGGGGCATCTGCACGACGGTCACGGAACGCGAAATTTCGGGGTCATGCAAGCGCCAAATGTCTCTGATAGTTTCTGCTCCGTCGTCGCTTTGAGATCACGCGCGCGCTGCGCCATAACGTCTTCGCCAACGTGCTCGCGGCTTCCTACAGTCTGTCGCGCGATTATCTCTACGGGATGGCAATTGGTCGCTGGCCGTCGAGTCCTGTCGCGTTGCTTACGTTTTTCCAACAGCGCATATTATGCCACGCGCGTGATAAGTTTTACGATGCGGAATGGCTTCACCCCCAACCCGTACGCAGGCCATGCGAATACGAGTAATCATGGCCACGATGTCGAACTCGCGAATATTGCCAACTGAGGCTCGATTGAGGAAAAAAATGCCTGAGACAGCATCACAAGCACAGACCTCGACCGCGATCTTGATGTCTGAATCTCCTTCCGAAGACGCCATTGGCGAAACGAAACTGCGAGCCTTTTTGAATGCGTTTGCGAGGCATTTCGGCCGCTGGCTGGAATTCGCTGGACATCGCATTTGCCGATTCGATTATGCGCTCAAGCTGGCATACGGCGCGCGTTCGCATCGGCGCTATTGCCGCCCGGATTGCTGCCGCATCGCTTCGTTGTGACGCGTCATCACATGATTACCCGGACACTCGTCGAGGCCCGGACTGGAGTCGACGGGGAGCCGGTCAAATGAAATGGCCTCTAAATGGCCCACCTGCTCTGGTGAAGTCACGTTCCGGCCCACATATTCGGCGCGTACTCGCTTGGTTGGGTGTGCTGCTGGCGATGGCGTCGTTGCTGGCGGCATTCTGGTTGCAATGGGGGGACGGCTGGCGACCGTGCGCCTTGTGCTGGTTGCAGCGAGGCTGTTTGTCGCTTGCGATGGTCGGGTTTGGGTATTACGCGATCGGCGCCCGCAGGCCGCTATGGGGTCTGCGCCTAGCTTTTGCCCTCGCGCTTGGGGGGCTGGTCGCGGCCTGGATTCAATTTGGCGAGGTGAATGCCGGAACCTTCGTCTGTCCGTTGCAGTTCACGGGTGCCATCACCAGTTGCGCGGCGGCCGGCGCTCATCCCTTGATGGGCCTACCTATCGTTGATTGGTCGGTTGAGCTGTTCATGGCACTGCTGTTGTTGGCCACCTTGATCGAAATCTTGAGTTTCTTGCACGGAAACGGAAATGCCTGAGCCTCGCCTACCCTTTGTCGAGGAATTAACGCGTCTGGGAATCGATGGGCTTGTACTCGATATCTGCGATCAATTCACCTTGAAAAAAGGAATGCTCAGGGTGATTCGCGAGATATTACTCAGGAGTCAGGAATATAGGCAACAGTTGGATGCTTGAAGAAAGATCGAATCAAGGATCGCCGGATAGGTTTCCCGTTGCCAGCGCTCGATCGCGTCAGGGTCCCTCTGATACGCACGCTGGAGTGGCTTTTGCGCAGTCAAGCCGACCCGCGCCAGCAACGCGCCCACTGAGGCCAAGCTCAGCGAAACGCCCAATCGCTGTGCGATCAGTTCGCGCACGATCTGGCGTGTCCATAAACCGAAGTCGAAGCCATACTGCCGCGGGTTCTTGCCGTTGACCCACCGGAACACTTGCCGTCCTTGGGCATCGGTCAACTTCCGGCGCCGCCCGGGGGCCCGCCGCAACTGCAGGGCCTGCTTGCCTTGGCCGCGCCCGCGCACCTTCAGCCGTACCTTGTACGCCCAAGTCCGGTGCATCCCGAACGACGCCGAGACCGCTGCCGGCGATTCGCCTTCCGCCATCCGCTCCAGCGCCATGAAGCGCATCGCTTCCAGCGTCTCGCGGGTCAATGTCCGTCCATCGTTCTTCATACCCAATTATGACCGAAGTCGACGCCATTTGTTCCCTAATCTACTGACTTATGAGTAATCGCCGATAAATCTGCGATTAATTAGGCGGGATCTTACGTAACCGCGTAATCAATTTTATTGCAGGCACTTCGGAGCGATTGTTGACAGGCTTTGCGTAATCTCGCGATTACGCGGTTACTTGAAATTTCTGGATTTTGGAATCGGGTAAACAAAGGATCATCTATGAAAAATCAAAATGTGGCATTCCGAGTCCCTGCGGCGATCTACGATGAGGTTTGCAGCCGCGCCGAGGCGGACCGACAAACCTTGGCGGACTGGTTACGTAGGGCGGTGCGTAATGAGATCGAGCGCCAACAGGAAGGTGATCGGCTGGCTGCTATGGAGGCTCGCCTGGAAGCTCAGATCGCCGATCTGAGCGCGCTCATTCGTCGCCTGGCCGTCGAGGACTGATTTGTGCCCCGCGACTGGCTTTCGACGGCAGGCATAGCAGTTGGCGTCGGTCTTCCCCTGAGCGCGCTGGGCGCGGCCGCAGCGCTCTCAATTGGCGTCGCGGGGCACCAGCTGCCGCCACTGAGCACGCTTGCCAGAGCGATCGCCGGTGCGCATCTACCCTCCTTGCTTTCAGATGCTCTCAGGCTCCCGAATCCCATCTATTCCCAGGTGTGGCTCGCAAGATTCGCACCAACCTGGCCCGCATGGGCAACAGTCGGCGCTGCCGCTGGTATCACCGCTGGCATCGCCCTCGGTTGGCTCGCCGGGTCGGTCGCCGAAATCAAGGCCGAGCGCGGGCGCTCAGTCGCTCGGGGGCATGCCGCTGCGCGCGCCGAGGCGGCCATCGAGACCAAGGTCTCCGGCCCAGGCATCCAGATTCACCCCCAGTTACAAATCTCTCGTGATCGCGAGACACGCGGCATTCAGTTAACCGGATCCCCTGGCTCCGGCAAGACCGTAATCATTGTGTGGCTCCTGCAGCAGATCCTCCGCGACCCGGGCGCGCGGGTCTTAATCCATGACATCAAAGGAGACTTCACGTCGCGCATATTCTCAATCCTCCGCGAGGACGAACGTGTTTCGCTCGTTGCCCCTTGGGACCGACGCTCCGCGCGTTGGTCCGCCGCCGCCGACATTCGGTCTGCAGCTGATGCACGCGAGCTCGCCACGCGACTGATCGCCACTCCCACAACGGGGAACGCGCAATGGGCGCAGGGCGCGCAGCTGATTCTGGCGGGCTTGGTCGTGACGCTTGCGAAGGGAACGAAAGGCCGCTGGACATGGGCTGACCTGCAGGATGAAATCGCGCAGCCCTACTCACAGATGCGTGCGTCGGCAATCACAGGCGCGCCGATGGCGGCGGGTTTGCTCCCGGCCGAACCGAATGCCACAACGGCCTCTTACATGGCCAACCTGACGGCCGCCGCCGGCGGTCTGATTTCTGATTTAGCCGCCGCTGACCGTGCCACACGAGGGTCTTGGAACGCCCGGTCCTGGCTTGCCGGCCGCGGCCCCCGAATCGTTATTTTGCAAGGCTCGACACGCTTCAGCGAGCTCTCAAAGGCCGTCAATTCCTCAATCATCCGCGCCATCTCGGGCAATTTGGATTCGATGCCTGACAGCAGAACAAGGCGGATCTGGCTCGTCATGGATGAGCTCGCGCAACTTGGAAAGGTTGAGTTATCACCGCTGATCGAAACGGGGCGCAGCAAAGGCGTTTGCTTGATTTCGGGATGGCAAGACGTAGGCCAACGCCGAGCAATCTACGGCCGAGACGTGGCCGACAGCTGGGATTCGATGATCGGCACCCACTTAATTTGCCGTTTGATCGGCCCGGACTCGCAGCAATGGGCGAGCGCACTAGTCGGACGCCGCCAGGTACGCCGGCAGGTCAGGAGCGCCAGCGGTGATCCTACGGCTCTAAGCTCGCGCAACATGTCGAGAGCGCGAAACGTGAGCATAAGCGAGCAAATCGCGGACGAAGATGTCGTTCGACCGGAAGAATTCGCGGCGCTGGGTCCGAGAGCAGGCGGCGTAGAGGCAATGCTGATTACTGGCGGGCAGACCGTGCATCGAATGGTTTGGCCGTTTCCTCAAAACTGGAGAGAGGTCGCGCCAGCGCACGTTCCAGCAGCGTGGACTCAGGGGCTAGCAACAGAGTCGGACGACTCCGCCGAAGAAAAGTCTCCCCAAACCCTTCTGCGCCCTTGGCTGTGAACGACAACAACAAGCAAAGCCGAGCGACAGTCCAGATTGAGACCGAGGCCGAATCGCCTGCCGAAGAGTCGGCCCCACTGCCCACGCCCATAATCACCCTAGACGAAAACACCACTGCAGGCTCTACAAGCGAGCAATTCATCGCCGACGCCGATGAATCGCCATCTGATGAGGTCGGAGACGAGCTCGTGGATGAGGTTTTGAAGACCACAATCGACGCCGTCATCCCCGGTGCTGGTATAGCGGCCGACCTAGCTGAGGCCCTTGATGATGCTGCCGGACCTCCAAGCGACGCCGGTACACCAACGGCAACACCTGCCGCGCCCCCAGAAGACCCCAAGCCTCGGAAACGACGGCTCAGGCTCCGGCCAGAAAACGAAGCAGCAAGCGACGACATCTGATCAATAAGGAGAATTGATAATGCAACGCCAAGCCAGCGACCCTCTAGTTTTCCCAGTTCCATCGTTCTTCGCAGCGGCTCGCATCATCTTCAACCACACAGCAGCTGGAGGAGAATTCACCTCACGCGACCTCATGAAAATCTCGGGGTTGACCGACTCTCGAATGCTGTTCGAAGCAGCCTGGCTCGCCGCCGATCAGATCCAGGGTCTCGCGTGGTTCAACTCGAGGAGGTTGGCCAATACCTGGTGGCGTGAGTGGGTTCTCTGCGTGCAGCCGCCGAGGCTGCACTGATGCTGAGCATCAGCGCGCGCGGATCTGCGGCCGAGGCCGTTTCTTACTACCTACACCTGAAGGACGAGCGCGGCAGACAGGATGAATATTATTCATCCGAAGGCGCCGGCCAGTGGTTCGGTGCAGGCGCCGAGGCGCTGGGCATCGCCGGTGAAATCACGCCGGAGGCCTTCGCGCTCGCAGCCGCCGGCCGCTCGCCAGACGGCGAGAACCTGGTGCAAGGTGCCGGCGATAAGCATCGTGCCGGGTGGGACCTGACGCTTTCAGCTCCTAAATCGGTATCCGTCTTATGGGGGATCGCGGACGCTTCCCGCCAAACTGAAATCCAAGCCGCTCACGGGCAGGCCGTTGAGCGCGCGCTGCAGCATATTGAGCAGGAATTCACCCTTGCCCGACGCGGCAAAGGTGGCGTGGAGCGTGAACAGGCAAAGCTGCTGTGGTCCGTTTTCCAGCACGGAACCAGCCGCGAACAAGACCCACAGCTGCACAGCCACGCGTTCTTGCACAACCTCGCGCAGCGCGCCGACGGCACCTGGGGCGGAATCGACCCGCGCGAGCTGTATCAGTGGAAACTAGCCCTGGGTGCGACCTACCGTGCCGGGCTGGCCAGTTCTATGCGGGAACTGGGTTACAAGATCGAGGCCGACGGCGACAGCTTCCGGGTCTCGGGCGTGCCCCATGAGGTATGCCGGCAGTTTTCTAAGCGCCGCGAGCAGATCGAGGCTGCTCTGGCGGAGGCTGGCCAGAGCAGCGCGAAATCGTCAGAACTCGCCGCGTTGGGAACTCGCCAGGCCAAGTCCAGGGATCTCAACCTCGATGAATTGCACGCCCGTTGGCAGGATGAGGCCAGCGCTCTGCACTTCAGCGCCGACCAGGCGCTGGAAGTCGAAACCAAGGATGACCTCGGCCCGATGCCCGCACCCGAAGAGCTGCTGCGTCGAGCCACCGAACACGACGCAGTGATCGAGGACCGCCATATCTGGCAGGCAGTCGCAGTTGCTGCCCAACATCGCGGCATGGGGCTGGACGCGATCCGCACGCACGTTGAGGACGTGCTGGCGTCAGACGCGTGTATGCGCCTGGTGCACCCAGAAACTGGCGACGTTCGCTACACGACCCGCGAGCTGTATCGCCAAGAGCGCCAGATCATCTCCGCAGCGCAAGAGCGCGCCGAAGAGGATCACCACGCCGTCCCGGCGGCGCTGGTGGACCAGGCGCTGGAGCAATTCAGCACAGAAAAGGGGTTCGCGCTCAGCGCCGAGCAGCAGACCGCTGTCCGGCATGTCACTCAGCGCGACGGCGCGGTACAGGTGATCGTTGGCGACGCCGGCACCGGCAAATCGACTGCGATGCTTGCCGCGCGCATGGCCTGGGAGTCTGCCGGCCAGCGCGTGATCGGCTGCGCAATATCAGGTAAGGCCGCCGCCGGGTTGCAGGAAGGTTCGGGCATCGAGTCCCGAACGATCGCGTCGCTGCTGATCACGCTGGAGCCCACCACAGACCCCCAGACAGGAGAGGTGCGTGCTCCCCGCGATGCATTGTCTTCCACCGACGTGCTGGTCATAGATGAAGCTGGGATGGTTGATAGCCGTACCATGCATCGACTGATGGAGCATGTGAATGCCGCCTGTTGCAGGGTCGTCATGGCTGGCGACCACAAACAACTGCAGAGCGTGGGCGCTGGTGGGGTTTTCAGGCATTTGGCCGAACGCGACAGCGCGCGAATCACAGAGATTCACCGTCAGCGCGAGGGTTGGGCGCGCGATGCTGTTCGGGAGTTCAGCCGCGGCGACGCGGCGGAGGCTATCGGCCGATTCCTCGACCGTGACCTGGTGCACGTCGCCGATGACCAACAGACGGCCATCACCCAGGCGGTAGATCGCTGGGCGGCGCACGCAGCCGAAGTTGGCGCGTCCGAAGCGCTACTGATGGCGAGCACAAATGCCGAGGTGGCGGCACTGAACACTGCAGCGCGCGCCCGAATGCAGGCCGAGCACCGGCTATGCAATGAAATCGAGATTCAGGTCCACGACCGCCAAGGCCGGTCCGCGGGAAAGCTGGCCGTAGCCGAGGGCGACAGGCTGCTAGCCAAAAAAAACGACCGCGCCACGTCGCTCAAAAACGGGGATTTGATGACAGTCGAGCGCATCGAATACACGCCCTCGGGCGTACAGGTCATCGCGCGCCTCGACCGCACGGCTGAGCTAGTACGGTTTGACCCGGCCGAATATTCCCAGCTCCGTCACGGCTATGCCGTGACGACGCACGCCGCGCAGGGTGCGACCGTAGACCGAGCGGTGGCCCTAGCCGGCGGCTCCATGACCAGCCGCGAATCGACCTACGTACAGATGAGCCGAATGCGCGAGACCGCTGAAATCATCGCAACACGTCAGCAACTTCGCGATGCGGCCGAGCAGATCGGTCCGACCGAGA